>CAZJUP010000007.1:0-104563 GCA_964549275.1 uncultured bacterium
GCTCCGCTTCTTTCACAAACAGTCTTTGAGTTGCACTTAAGAGTTGAATTCAAGAACGCTTTTTATCCAAAATTTGAGTTTATAAATTTGCCCTTTAAAAATCGGAGTTAAAATGTCTGAATGGGTATTATTATTAGGTGGTTCAACTGGCCATGGTGCCGCCACAGCTAAACGATTGGCTAAAGATGGTTATGGTGTTATTGCGTTTCATTTCGACCGGGGTGAAGCAAAAAAGATTGCTGAAGAAACCATAGCTGAGGTAAATGAAATCACCGGCGGACGTTGCCATTATTTTAACACCAATGCCGCAGCAGAAGAAACGATGGACAAATATATTCCCCAAATCAAGGATATCACAGAAGGAAAACCTTTAAAACTTCTTCTGCATTCCATTGCTTTTGGCACCACCACAAACCTGTTTGGCCATAAACCGGTGACCCAGCGTCAAATGGATATGACGGTTCACGTTATGGGAAACTCACTTTTATACTGGACGCAAAAACTTTTTGCAGAAGAATTACTCGGACAAGGCTCCCGCGTCATGGGGCTGACCAGCGAAGGAAACTATTTAGCCATGGAAGGGTATGGTCCTGTCAGTGTGGCTAAAGTTGCCATGGAAGCCATTATTCGCCAAATCGGGTGGGAGTTGGGTCAGTTTGGCATTACAGCGAATGCGGTTCAGGCCGGAGTAACGCCAACGCGCGCACTAACAAAAATTACCGAAAATTGGGAAACCTGGGTAGAAAACACAAAAAAACGAAATCCCATGCGACGAACAACGACCCCGGATGATGTGGCGGGAACCATTGCTATGCTTCTTCAGCCAGAAGCAGATTTTATTAATTGTTCCATTATATATTGCGACGGAGGAGAACACCGGTCCGGCTCATTTTAATATTCGACGATTATCATATCTAACTCTGTTCCTTAAATGAAATTGGATTCACCCTTTAACGCGGACAACACACAAGATGACGATTACCGTGCGGTGTCGCAATTTTATGATTTTTTTCTGGAACCTTTCATTCATCCTATTCGCAGGGCTGTGGTTGAAGCCATTCTTCACCTTCAGGCTAAAACTGTATTAGATCTTTGCTGTGGTACCGGAAAACAGCTTTCCATGCTTCCAGAAACAATTGATGCTGTTGGCGTTGATTTATCCCCGGCCATGTTAGCTGTTGCACAAAATAATGGGAATGTTAATTGCCGAAAAGAAGATGCCACTCAAACATCATTTCCAAGCCACTCATTTGATGTGGTGATGTCTCAGTTCGCCCTTCACGAGAAAGATCCCATAACGATTCAAAAAAAACTTTCAGAGGTCAACCGGGTTCTAAAACCTCAAGGTCGTTTTATTGTGGTTGATTTTTCACTGCCGGTTTTCAACAGGCGTTTCAGCAAGATTTTTAATTGGGGAATTCGGCAAATTGAGCGTTTGGCAGGAGAAGACCATTTTTGCCACTATAAAGCTTGGATGGAAAACGGCGGCCTTTTTGGAATTCTGAAGGAACACGGGTGGAATTGCCAATCAAAAAAAATGTATTATGGAGACAATATAGGGCTGGCTGTATTTAAATCGAATTTGAGCTTAGGAATCAGATTGCCCTGATTCCAAAGATGCCCGTTTTTTGATCAAATCCACCAACTCATAATTGTCTTTAGTGGGTTGCATTTTAAAACAGATTTCTGCTTCATCTAGGGCATAATTCCACCAGCCTTTTTTTGTATACATCAAAGACAGGTTGTAATGAGCTTTACTTAAAGTCTGAAAGTCTTCACGACTGAGAGATTGGTAAGAGTCGGGGTAAAGTCGAGCTACTTCCCGAAACTCAAGTATGGCTTCTTCCACTAGCCCCTTTTTTGCATACCATTCTCCAAGCTTTAAATGGCGTTTTGGATCAGCGTTGCATCCGCTAAGGATTAGAACCGCAAGGGATATCATCATTAGTCTGTAAGGAGTAAATTTCATCACTTTATCCTCTCAAAATTGCAAAGAGGTAATCTCCAATGCAAGTAAAAAGGTTGCTTTATGCCGGAATGTTCTCATGGTTAGGGTCCTTTACCATAAATATTAACAGAAGGATTCCAATAATCATAAATATAGTAATCCCTTTAAAAATGGTCAAAATTCCAAGGATTCTGATCAGTGTTCCACTGAGAATTAAGGCTATAATCACAAATGGAGCCAATACCGTGTCCGTTAGGGCCAGATAAATTTTACTGTCGCCTTTTTCCCCGGCAAAATCATAAACAATAGCCATCATAGCTGGAAGAAAAGCACCTTGAGCTACACCTAAAAAGATAAAAATAGCGTACACCCAAACCATTGATGATGCCATCAATGCTGTTATCAGTGCAGCCAATTGAAAGCTAAAGGATAATATTAGGCCGGATTTATGCCCAAACTTGTCTCCAATTTTTCCTGCAGAAAAACTTCCAATACCAAAAGCCGCTACTTTAGTCGCTGTGAGCAACCCTGCTTCACTGATTTCAAATTGAAATGCTTGCTGAGCCTGAACCACAAACAGACTTACAGCTGGGAATTGTGCTGTTAGAAAAACCCTGCTATAAATATACCGCCTGTAATTTTGATTCGATTTTAAAATATGCTTCACATCGCGGACAAAACCCCTTACACTTCTATGGGGTTGAATTTCTTTTGGAGTATTCACCCGATATCCAAAAAAGAGAAGGGTTCCAAAAAATATAGAAACAAATGCAATTAAAAACCCCCAGCCAAAATTCACTGGAAATTCCAGAGAACTACCCAATAGCTCCTTGGCTAAAATACCACCGATAAACCCCCCAAAGCTATTTCCTATAAATGAAATACCGAGAAATGTGCCCCTCTTTTTCTTTTGTGTAACGTGTTTTAAAAAATTAGCCCAAATAGGAATAATAAACCCAACGGCCAATCCATACAGAATAAAACACATGTAATAAAATACCCATGCTCCCGGTCCTGTAGGAGCGATGAATGCAAAAATGAAGCCTGCAATAAATATAGGAGGCCACACCAGGATATGAACCCCCACAACAGACAATTTGATATTTCGAATATTTCGACCAAGAAAGGCAGACAAAAGACCTGGGCCTGCCAACAGGACGTAAAACAGTCCTGCAAGTGAACCCACAATCCCCAATGGAGCTCCAAGTTGAGTTAAAAAAAGCGGTAAAATTGTTGCTGCATCATGAAAAGCAACTGCAAAACCCCACGAAAATTCATGGCCGATATTTAACGTAAGATTATGACGATGATCGCTACGGCTGAGTTTGGGCACGGTTGTTTTCCTGGGTCAGTAATATAATTGATGTTAATAACAGTATTGCACCAACCCACTGGGAAGACTGCAATACCTGTCCCCGAACAAACCAATCAAAGGCCACAGCAGACAAAGGCCAAAATAATTCATACAAAGTGACATGAGATGCTGGCAAATGATTGAGTCCGTAATAATAAATAAACAGAGCAATTGAACCGGTGGAAACCACAATCAACAAAATGGTTCCCCATTGTGGCCAGGATAGATTTCTCATAACACCGGATTGTCCGGTAGAGACAAGAACAAACAAAGCAATCACAGCTGTTACCGTGAGGCGAAGAGCCGTAACGGTAGAGAAAGATAAGCGCTTTAAAGCATGTTTTCCTAAAACGGTGGAACTCCCCCAACTGAAAGCCGCTAACAAAGCCAGTAGCGCCGCTATAAGAGTTTTATCATCCCATTCCGCGATGGGATGAGATCCAAAGGTAACCAAATATCCCCCAGCAATAGCCCCGGCGGCCAGTAGAGTAAATCTTTTAGTGATGGGTTCTTTTAATATGACTGCGGCCAAGGCAATAGCAAACAGTGGTTGAAATTTTTGAAGGATGACAACAACGGATAAATCTATATACTGAATATAGCTCAAAGCTTTGGTGTAAAAGAATGTGCCCAAAATTCCACCACAAACACTTATCCACAATACAGACACCCAAGTTCTCTGGTTTACCTGACTAACTTCTTTCCACCCTTTCAACAGCAGAGGGAGAAAAAGAACTGCTCCTAACGCATGTTCTAAAGCAACAATAGTAAAGGAAGGGATGGCGCTTAAGTTTTGACGCAAGAACCCGTCAAAACTCCACAGGGTTGCAGCAAGAATAATAGCCAGTGGCGGGAGATATTTTTTCATGGTAGAAAGTTACAGTACCCTGCTCCCATTAAAACAGGAGATAAATATAGTGGGCCCACAGGGATTCGAACCCCGAACCAACAGATTATGAGTCTGCTGCTCTAACCGTTGAGCTATGGGCCCAAAATGGGTGTGGAATTTAAGGGTTAAATTCTAGGTAAGAGACACAAATTCAACCATAAAAACCAAAATCATCGTAAATTAGTGATATGTGCGGACGAAAAACACTCACCCGGGATATGCGATCTATCATCGAAGAGTTGGCCATCGAAGAATGGCAAGATCCGGAAGGGTATATTCCCAGTTATAATATTGCCCCTACACAACTGTCCCCAATTCTCATCCATGATTCTCATCGAAAAGTGAAACCTATGAAGTGGGGGCTTATTCCCTCATGGACCAAAGAAGCATCAATCGGGTCAAAAATGATCAATGCCCGGGCAGAAACACTTTTAGAAAAACCTTCTTTTCAAAATTTGGTCCCCAAACAGCGTTGTATCGTTATATCAGATGGATACTACGAATGGAAAAAATCAGGCAAGCAATCCATTCCCTATTATATCAAACATCCGGAAAATAAGCTTTTACCCATGGCCGGACTTTGGAGCACATGGGATTCGCCGGAAAAAAAACGAATATTCTCATACACCGTTATCACCACCACTCCGGCAACGTCCATTGCCCATATTCATAATCGAATGCCCGTGATTTTAAAAAACGCTGATTTTGACATTTGGCTTAAATCAGATACCCATTCAACCCAGAAGGCTGTAACGCTTCTAAATCCATATTTTGTTAACTTGGACTGGTATCCTGTTTCATCTTATGTTAATTCGACCCACAATAATTCACCGGACTGTAACCGGCCTGCAAATCCCGAATCAAACCTGAGATTATTTTAATAAAAAACAGGGCAAATATTAATATTTTGTAACTAATGGATTTTTCTTGCTACAAACAGACCTTTTTAACCAATTTCCATGAACTCAAGTGTCCAACCTCGGATCATTTAAGTGAAAAAAGATAAATATCATAACATTTCGACGGCAAAATGGGGGATGTCCCCCTTGAGTTGCCCTGTGGGATTCTCCCACAATTCAATCAATCTAAATCGTAAATCAAGGAGTTCAATATGAATAGAACTGCACGAGTTCTAACCCTGTTCCTCCTGCCACTAACCCTGTTTGCGCAACATTCCGTATCCGGTACGGTTACTGATGCTGGCACAGGTGAGGGCCTTCCTGGCGCTAATGTGGTTGTTGATGGAACAAGTATGGGTGCCGCTGCTGATGCAGAGGGCGCTTTTACTATCTCAAACGTCCCTGCCGGGACTTATACAGTAACAGCTTCCGTAATCGGATATGCCAACGTAAGCAAATCTGTAAATGTTTCCGGTGATGTGACAGTTAACTTTGCCTTGGAAACTTCGGCATTGGAACTGTCTGCATTAGAGGTTTTGGCTTCCCGTGCGGGTGAAAAAACCCCTGTGGCCTATACCAATGTAACAAAAGCAGAAATGGAAGCCCGTCTGGGTTCTCAGGATATCCCCATGGTATTAAACACCACACCCAGTGTTTATGCAACACAACAAGGTGGCGGTGCCGGGGATGCCCGTATCAATGTTCGCGGATTTAACCAGCGGAATGTTGCCGTTATGATTAATGGTGTTCCCCAGAATGATATGGAAAATGGCTGGGTCTATTGGTCTAACTGGGATGGTGTTGGTGATGCCACTTCCTCAATCCAGATGCAGCGCGGATTGTCTGCTGTAAACTTGGCTACCCCTTCCATTGGTGGAACCATGAATATCATCACCGACCCGACAGCTTTGAAACGCGGCGGAAAATTCAAACAAGAGTTTGGTGCCGGTAGCTTCTTAAAAACGACGGTCAACTACAATACCGGCTTAATTGGTGACAAACTTGCCTTAAGCGGAACCATTGTCCGTAAAACAGGCGAAGGAATTATCGATAAAACCTGGACAGATGCATGGGCTTACTATTTTGGCGCAAGCTATGCGGTAAGTGAAAAAAACCGTTTTGAGCTTTATGCCATCGGAGCTCCCCAGCGCCACGGTCAAAATCTGTATAAGCAAAATGCCGGTGTTTATGATCCTGACTTTTCTAAAGAAATGGACGGATACGATGCTGAAGCAATTTGGAACGGTAAAAGCTATCCTGATTCAGAAGGTGAATTTACTGCGCCTGAAAATATTGATGGTTATTCCGGCGACCCGCGGTTGTTCAACCAAAACTGGGCTCCTGTTAGCTCCAGCTACAAAGGCCAGCAATATTGGTATATGTATGGTGCCCGCACAACTGACCGCCACGATCCGAATTTCCTGAATGAAAGGGAAAACTTCTTCCATAAACCTCTCGTTAACCTGAACCACTTCCTGACCATTAATGATAAAATGAGACTTTCATCTATTGCTTACTGGTCTGGCGGCTCAGGGGGCGGCACCGGAACCTATGGGAAAATTGTAACACGGGATGCAACAGGTAAAGGTGATGATGCACCCGGAAAACACAAGTTTTACTATGGTCCTTCTCCCTGGACTCGTGACTGGGATGCCACCATTGCCATCAACCAGGGAACGGACTATCATTTCCAAGGTGCAGACAAAACAAAGCCCGCAGGGCAATCCATTGGTATCTTAAGAAACAGTATTAACCGCCAATGGACCATCGGTGCAATTTCGAAATTGAACTACGACCTCAGTGATGCGGTAAAGCTACAGTTCGGGATTGATTGGCGGACAGCCGGTATTGAGCATGCCCGAGAAGTTCGCGACCTTCTTGGTGGCGATTACTATGTGGATTATGCCGATGATAATTTTCCTGATGGTAAAGAAGTTAAGTTGGGTGATATTATTGCCTACCATAACGAAACAACAGTGGACTGGTTAGGGTTCTATGGGCAGGCTGCATACAATGCCGGGCCGATTTCGGCTTATGGAATGGTCGGACGCTCTTCTATTGCCTACTCTTACCAAGACCACTTTACTGTTGCTGATAAGAAAATTGTCGCTGACCCCATTGCTGCCATCCAAATGAAAGGTGGCGCTATGTACACCATGAGCGATAATCTCAGTGTTTTTGGAAACTTTGGTATTGTAGAAAAACCCCCCATCATGGATAATGTGATTTACTTTGATGGTACAGTTACTTCAAACCCCATTAACGAGAAGTTTGTCAGTACTGAATTTGGTGCAAACTATAAAGCATCTAAAATGGCTGCCAAGGTCAGTTATTATAACACACAGTGGAAAGACAGAAACCTGACAAAATCCGTCACCTCCGGACAAGGATCAAGCGGGGATACGGATGTTATCTTCTTGACCGGTGTTAACCAGAGTCATAGCGGTATTGAAGCCGAAGGGTCCTTTCAGGTTATGGATATGCTTCGTTTGGATTTTGCCGCTTCTTTTGGAAACTGGACATTTGCTGATGATGCAAAAGGTGATTACCAGGAGGATGAATTCAACGAAGAGGGTCAGGTCATTGGTGTAAAAACAACACCGTATGAATATGCCCTTAAAGACCTTTGGGTAGGCGACATGCCCCAAACCGCCATGGTGTTTGGTGCTACACTTACTCCAATCTCCGGATTAAAAGTTCAAGTCTTATTCAACCAATATGACAAAAACTATGCCGACTGGAGCCCTGCCGCTCGTGAAATCAAAAGCGGAAAAGATCCGGATAGAGAACAGGTTTGGATGGCGCCGGGATACAATAAAATGGATCTCCACGCCTACTACAACCTCCCCGTTGCTTTGGGGAATACAAAACTGCAGGCTTTTGTTCATGTCTTTAACCTGACGGATGCAGTCTATATTCAGGATGCTACAGATAACAGTCAGTATAATGCATTTGATAAAGACCATGATGCAGACAGCGCCGAAGTTTTCTTTGGTACGCCTCGTTACTTTAACGCAGGTCTGTCGGTTCGATTCTAATTTAGACTAGTAGAATACGACGCATAGCATAAAAAAGCCCCCTGGTTTCAGGGGGCTTTTTTATACCTTCATCATTGAGTTTTGGGGATTATTCATCTGTCAGGTTTTTTATTTTCTTATTTTCTGGAAGATTGAGGTTGATTTACTATACGACGTTCAATAACGTCTCCTTTACCATCCAGTTGAGTGATAATCATTTCTTCGACCCCTGGAGGATATTCATACCGAATTTCTCGAGTCATAACATTATGGGCATTGTAATAGGTAATTTTACTCGCTTCTTTTTTCGATCGATAGAAAATTTTATGGCTTCCTACTTGAACAGAATCCGCTCGGCTATACCGTGATATTACAGATCCGTTCCCATATTTAAATTCATAGAAATACACCAAATCACCGTGATGGTCTAGCACTTTAACAGCCTCAGGTTTAAAACGATTATTTACTTTAATCCGTGCCCGCCATCCCGGACGCATTTCACTTAAATCCGGAGCATACAAATATTTATCCAAAATACTCAATGGGCGACGCATGTGAAATTCTAGATCATATTCTGTCGTTTTACCCTCTTCATCCCAAATCATATGGTAGGTCCAAAGACGAATTCCCCTTCTGTTAAAATATTCCACATCCTTCACACGTCCCTGAGAATCTAAAGCTGCTCTATAATGATTTTTTCCCCTGGCTTCTTTTTTTGTAATCCCCTCCAACAATTCCTGCTTTCGAGGGTTCCATTTTTTATATAGTAATTTTAGTTTAGACGCTCTTTTTTCCCGGGGGAAACTTTTATCCCAGGGCGCAGGAATATATTCTACAGATTTCAATTCGCCGGACGGTTTATATGTGGCTTTGAAATGCGGTTGACCTTTAACTGATTTGTGGGGGACATCTTTTTTGAGCAATTTTTCTCTAGTCAGCGAGGTTGGATAATATTTTATAACCTGTTCACCCAGAGCACTGTCGATGGATACGGATTTGGGGGATTGAGCGATCAATAAAGGAATACCAATAATATAAAATATAATACACCGGAAGGGGGTCATGTTAATCCCCATAAAAACAGCGTCATGGTTAGGATCATGATGGCAAACCCCACCCATTTGCTGCTTTCAAATTTTCTCTGGTACATTTCCACATCATATTCAATGGAGCGATAACTTAAAACAACCTTTACTGTTTTCCCTTTCTCTACAAGAACATCCTGACGAGCCAAGTTGATAATGTCATTCATTTTTCTTTTTGCGGATGGAGATTCATGATGAACGGTCACCGAGCTGGGAAAGTAACTCACCTGATGCCAACCCGGTGCAACCTGTATTGGCCCCGATAAAGGGGAAATCCCCACGGGCTCACCATCGATATAAATCGGGATGTTTTTTGTGTCACACAAAATAGATAAAGCAGTCACGGGGCCCGGATTATCTGGCCAAACAATTTCCTGGCCTGCACTCATCGATAGAGTAAAAATAATTATCATTAAAAATTTCACTGATTTACTTTCAGTTGATGTTGCAGTTCCGCTACTTTTAGAATATAATCCGTTGCATCTTTCCCAGCCGATTCTAATTCGCGAATTTTCACTCGAGCTGCTTTTATTTGATCTTTCAAAGGAACACGATTTAATGTTTTTAAACAGTCCATGGCCATTTGTTGCGGGTCAGAAAGTGAGTCCTCTTCCATAAAAATTTTTGTGAGAAAATCGCGTTCCTCCACAGATTCGACTTGGCCGGCCAATTCAGAAAAATTAGGCTCTTCCGTTTTGAACAGCTCTTTAATTAATGATTTTAACACATCACTTTTAATATTTTCAGGATTCAGATTTTCTCTAATAAAATCTTTAGCTTGTTTGTTGCTGCTCAACAGCACTTTAACAATACCTAGTTCTGCGCGGGATATTAGAGAGGTGAACAGGTCTGGTTCTTTTTCTTTTGTTGTTTCAGATGGATGACGGAACTTTTTACGCGCTTGCTGTTTAAATAATTTTACTATTTCCGTGTCCCCTATCTTTAGTTCGCTGGCTAATGTTTTTAATAAATCTCCTTGAATAATGGGGTCAGTAATCGCCAGGATTTCATTTAATATTTCTTTTACGAATACAGATCGCTCCGGTGAAGGAAGGTTTTCTACATTTTTTGTTTTCAAGTGAAAATGAAGTAGGGGGGATGCTGAATTAAACCCTTTTTCAAATACTTTTGCGCCATCACGATTTACCCATTCATCCGGATCAAGACCATCTGGCATGCCCAAAATTTTTGACTCTACAGCTCCTTTTAAAAGGGCGTATCCTGCTCGAATGGCCGCATTTTTCCCAGCGTCATCTCCATCGTAGGCCAAGATAATTTTCCCTGTAAATTTTCTTATTTGCTGTGCATGGCGATCCGTGAAAGCTGTGCCCGATACAGCAACAATATTTTTAATTCCGGCCTGATAAAGCTGAATCACGTCCGTATACCCTTCCACCAGAACCCCGAACCCGGCTTTCCTAATAGCATCCCGGCTCAAATGCAACCCATAAAATACATCGCTTTTGTGATAAAGAGGTGTTTCCGGAGAATTCATATATTTCGCCGAATCATCTGATTCAAAAATTCGCCCGCCAAAAGCAATAGGCTTCCCAGAAGGGTTAAATATGGGAAACATAATTCTACTTCGGAAACGATCAAAAACCCCTCTTTCTGATTTCCCGAATAATCCAGATTTTTCAAGCACATCCCAAGGGTAATTTTTATCCTGAGTGTTGTTCACTAAAAATTCATGGCTGTCCGGGGCAAACCCAACTTTAAACAGCTTTAGAGACTCTTCCTTGATGCCCCTGTCTTTTAGGTAAGCTAAAGCATTCTTGCCTCGGGCCGAAAACAAGGTTCGATGATATAATTCTGTGGCTACCCGATGAATGTCATAAAGGTGGGTAAAAAACTCTTTGGATTCGTCTCCACCGACCATTTTTACGGAAATGCCCAACTGTTTCCCCAGATCACTGATGGCTTCAACGAAGGATATCTTATCGAATTCCATAATAAAATTGATGGCATTCCCGCCGGCACCGCACCCAAAACAATGGTAGATCCCTTTATCTGGTGCCACACTGAACGAGGGTGTTTTCTCGTGGTGAAATGGACACAAACCAAAGAAATTTCTCCCTCGTTTTTTTAAATCAACGTGGCGAGATACCACATCATAAATATCGGCAGACTCTCGAATTCTGTCGATAGTATCTTGGGGAATTCTAGACATCGTTCTCTTTGATGGCCCCCAAAAATTCTTGAATAAAAATTTCTCCTTTTTTTACAGGGTCCTTCAAATTAAATGTCGTAACAATAGTTTCTCGAAACCCAATCATACGATACGCAAGATGTGATTGTGTTTTAATAATATTTACTGATTTTTTATCGGGGATCAATTCTGCAAGCCAAAAAAATATCATCACAACCAGCAACCCCTTAGCCAACCCAAATACAGACCCCATTATTCTGTTTATCCATCTCGATCCTTTTGATAAAAAGAGAAATTGTATCAATTTTGTTAAAAACCTTACAGCCAATAAAACACCAAAAAACAGAACAATAAAACTTATCATAAAAGTGACCCAGACATCCAAAGATACCCATTTTAGGGATACCTGCCCTAGCTCCACATAAAATCTAAAAGCAACCAACATCGCAATAACTAAGCCTAATAATCGGCCTAATTCTTCCACAAGCCCTCGACGAAATCCTATGACACTTAAGATCACGATAAAAAACAAGGCCAGAGCGTCAAGAAAAAGAATCATTTGAAATAAATAATTTGTGCTAATCCGGTTGACTTCAACTCAAAAATTCCTTCACAAAAATCTGCGCTGTTTTCCCGTCAATAAGACCTTTGCCTCTTTTCATTATTTCTGGCATGACCTTACCCATATCAGCAATGGAGGAGGCTCCCGTTTCCTGAATCACAGAAACAACAATATCCTTGATATCTGACTCGTTGAGCATATCAGGGAGGTATGTTTCTAAAATAAGCATTTCAGTTTTTTCAACGGCCGCCAAATCATCTCTGCCTCCTTTTAAATACAACTCTATTGACTCTTTTCGCTGTTTAACCAGAGATTGAATTACCTTAATTTGTTCTTGCTGTGTGAGTTCTTCTCTTTTTTCGATTTTCTTATCTTTAAGTTTTGAAATTGTTGTTCGCAAGGTAGTGGCTTTTTCCTTCTCTCCACTTTTCATTGCAGCATACATATCTTTTTGAATAATGTCAAACAGACTCATCTCTTCCTTTTTCTCCTTTATTGTTCGTTATCAATTCGTTTCATGGCCATAAGGAGGCTGTCTTGATTGGGTTCAAACCCAATAAGCCGCCGGCCCATCCGTTTTACAATTTTCCCAGTACCCCCATTCCGAAGAAAAGGATCTACAACCCAATTGAGTTTAAAACTGCTGGCATTTAAAATTCTCTGAATCAGGAGTTCGGGTTTGTCCCCACCCATTTTATCCGAACCGGAGTTTATATCCAAAATATCGCTCCATAAATTTGTTATCCCAAGTTCAGATTTACCGATTATTATTTCCGTATCATTTTCACTTTGAAGAGCTTCTTGGTTGAATAGAATATCATTGGTTTTCGTCGCAAACCAAATATCGGATGAACGGTTTACCCACGTTTGTTTTCTAGATCTGTCTTTGGGTTCACTGTTTCTCCATGTTATCCTTGTTTGAATTTTGAACTGGTGATTCAAAAGCGAATGATACATTCCGGAATACCGCCACCCTGTTATAAGATAAATGGCTCCTGTGCTTTTTAAAATCCTATGGCTTTGCTTCAACCAATTTTCATTCCATTGAAAATATTCCTGAAGGGTCATGGGCGCACCTTGATTTTCAACATTCCGCCAAGGGGATTCCGGTGGGTCTGCTATAATTAAATCTATCGTGTTTTCAGGTATTCGTTTCAATCCCTCCAAGCAAAGCCCTAAATATATACCGCTAGTCATGGCATCAGCTGCCAGTGTCATATCTTCAACGCGCCGAACTGCAGGCAAATATCGATTAAGATCTGCTATAGTAAGCCCAGAAGCGGCCTCCAAAGGATTTGTGAAAAGGGGGTCTTTTCGTTTAATAGGCATGGTCAAAATTTAGAACATGTCTGGAATAGAAAACATCCATTCCATTTTAAGAATAATACAGAAAAATCTACCGATTAAATTTGAGCCACACCCCAGGCAAACATCACACCGACAAAGGTAAGGAGAAGGGGCCAACCTGTATTGATCATACGGCGAGCGCCGGGATCTTCAAAAACGTGGATTTGAAACTCATGCGCTGTGGTTGCCCCCCTTGCGTCGATGGCAGTAATAATAACATCATTAGGCCCCCGTTGGCTTGGTTTTGGTTTCCAACGAAAAACACCGGTTTTCTTATTAAAGGTAGAATATTTAGGCAATTTTACCGCTTTGTAAGCAACCTTATCTCTGTTTAAATCCTCTGCTACAACTCTATATTTATAATGATGTCCCGTTAAGGCTACCGGTTTTGGTGTTGAAATAACACTGGGGTTAATATTTACAAAAACTTTTGCAGCTTGTGTATCACTCTTATACCCGTCCGACACTTGTACGGTAAAACTGTTTTCGTTGATTTGTGCAGATTTGGGGATCCAAACTACTTTTCCCCTTTTTGTCATTTGCATCCCTTGGGGTGCCTTCACCAAAGTGAACAATAAATCTGCATCGACATTTTTATCTTCAACCTGCATTTGATATTTATAAACCTCGCCCACCATTCCTGTGACGGGAGCATTAGAAATAATAGCTGGTGGATGGTTGACATAAAGATTAAACGATTGTTCATCCTTCGCATATCCATCAGATATGACAAAGGAAACCTTTTGATCGTCTACCTGGTCTCCACCCGGTGTCCATTTAATTGTTCCTGTATATTCATCCACCTCCATACCATCTGGAAACTCCGTTAAAGTGTAACGAACACTACTCAATTTTTGTACCACCACCCTTGGTGGTTTTCCTTTTGCACCCTGAAAAAACTCCCAGAGTACATCTTTAATTGCCACTGTTCTGTCATCAATAGATTCAACTATCACGACCAGGCGATCGCTTTCCCAAAAAATGGAGTTGACATATTTTTTCAAATTCAATCGCGAAACCTGAAGTGTATCTGTAGTATCTGATTCAGTAAGATATACAGCTGGCGCATTTTCCCAATCCATTATATATCGATCAATATTTTCTATATATACATCATCGGAAATAGTTACCTTATAAATCCGATAGTTTTTTGCATCATCCACTGGAATAATGCGATCAAAAGGAAGCAAGGTTCCCCGATTCATATCCGAATGCATAATCTGATAACGGTAACTTTCTCCTACTGTGGCTTGCATCGGGGGAATAGATATAACATTAATAGGGGCATTCACAAAGAAATCGGATGTAATGCTTTTTGTTTCCCTGCTATCGCTTATTTCTATAATTAATCGAGAAAAATCAATGTTTTCCCTTGTGGGTTCCCAAACCAAGAGTGCGGTATAGGGATCCATGCGCATCCCCTTAGGCATTTCAATGGCTGTATAAATAAGTTCATCTTTTTTATTGGGATCATAGGCATTCAACTGGAACCGGTATTCTTCGCCAAGCTTTATGACATTCATAGCCAAAGGCTTCTCTTCAATAACCGGCGGGTGGTTGACAAATATTGAAACATGCTGTGTGTCTCGAGCCACACCATGACTTACTTCAATAGAAAATTGTTGTGTATCCACTTGTGCAACAGAGGGGGTCCACATTACAACGCCACTGTCCGATAACACCATTCCCTCGGGGCTGTCCAGTAAAGTATAACTTAAAATATGTTCCAAGTTCGGACGCCAGATATCAACTTTGTAACGGTAGGGTTCGTCCACTTTGGCATTAAATGGTGGTTCAGACAAAATCTTTACACCGGCTCGTGCAAATAATCTAAAATTCTGTGTCGTTCGGTCAAACCCATCACTCACCACCAGTCTAACATCATAGATATCAACATGAGATGAATCTGTTTGCCATTGAATTTTCCCTAAATCATCAATTGTCATTCCCTCCGGGTTTATCTCCAAATCATATCTCAGTTCAACATCTGGATTTCTATCAATAATAATAGGGCTATATTCAAACAGGGAAGTGGCAACAAATTCGGTTCCTGTCGGTTCAGAAATAATAATTGGCGGATCATTTACATAAATCCAAAGTCGTTCATCATCACCTTCTAATTGGGGAACAACTTTATATGTTGTAAGCGTATCTGTTTCTGGTATAATGGGATGCACTTCTTCTCCCGTTTTTCTCTCAACATGATAGGCTAATTTATAGGCTCCTAGTTGTTCCTTGTTTGGTACCCAGCGAATAGAACGGGAATCATAATGGAAGAACATCCCTTTTGGGGGTGGCTGCAGCCATCTAAAACTGTAAAACTCTTTCTTTTCTTCTTCCGGAAGGGTGTAAGCAAAAGCTTGGTTTACTGTTAAAACATGGCGGGGAAGTGTTCCTATGGGGAGAGGCTGCCCCATGGTCTCCAGTGGCTTCGGAATATGAGGTAGAGTAAAACTCTCATCTGAAATTTTAGGAATTGTTTCTAAAACATCTTCTTCTGTTTCGGGTAAATGAGCCATTGTTTCCGGCTTTTCAGGAGCGGGTCCATGCCCAAGATTTGTAATAAACAGTTTTGTCTCAAAGCCATCCCACCCGGCAGCAATAATAGAGCCGGTATAAATTCCTCGCACAACAACAGGTAAAATTGTAAATACCTGGGCGGCCTCAGCCTCTTCCAGTGCAAAATAATCTGCCGGTTCTACCAGCCCTTTCTTAGCTCCCCGAGATAAGGTCAAAATATTCATATCTCCCGAAACAAGAAGAATATCACTATATCCATCCTGGTTGAAGTCAGCTGTTTTTAAATCTGAAAGCGGACCCCCCTCCACAGGGAGTTTTTCTATGGCCAATAATTCATCAGAAAGCGTTAAAGCAACCACATCTCCGTTTCGAAAAGCAAGAAGAACATCTCTAAACCCATCAGCATCCCAATCTGTTTGGGTAATGGCCTGGGGGATTAATCCGTCTAATCCCGGAATGGGCGTTTCCATGTCTGGCCCCGGTTTAAGTTCGCCACCAATATTATAATAGGGCTGGGTTCGCAAAATATCTCCTTCGGTAGAGAATCCAATGATATCATCATATCCGTCCCGATCCCAATCCGTAACCGCAACATAAACAAACCCGATACCAGATTGCATACCTTTTGGCTTCAACTCCTGCAATATACGCCAATCCCCTTCTTCATCAATATCTAAAACGGCAAATTCTCTCAAAGGGCTGCCCAAGGAAAGAACGACCTCTTGGTCCATGTCTCCATCAAAATCCATAACTGAAAAATTGTGGCACCTTAGAAACTTTCGCTGCCCAGCTAAATTAATAATTCCTCCCGCTTCTTCACTAAACCGCTCTCCGTCCCAATAATAATAAAATACGATGGGCTGTAAAACACTGGTTTCTGAAGACTTACCATTAGGCTCCGCCAAGTTGGTTACCGTTACCAATTCCGGTGTGCCGTCTCCATCCAAATCTGCCAGTTCCACATCGACAAAGTTTCCCAAAAGACCGTCCGGGGCTTCCAACTCCCAAGTCATCCTTTGGTATCCTTCGCCGTCCATTTCATAAAATCGAACAACAGAAAGCTTCTTTTCTCCGTCAAATCCTTCTTCTACTGTAGCAAACTCCTGTAATCCGTCTCCATCCAAATCATAAGTCCCTTCCATATGGATGATTTGTAAATCCTGCGCCGGCAGCGAACTGACAGTAAAAAACACAAGTAATGTGTGTATCAATCGTTTCACAAACTGTCTTTCTTAGTGCTGATAAGGGTATCCGGTTCAAGGGTTTCTGTTGGGGAACTTATGGTTAACTTTTGACTCAGAGTGTCGATGACCGATGAATTTAATAAATCAGCCGGAGGGGTTGGGTCAAGCTGAATGTTCCTTTTTACTGTATCAGCCCCGGTAGGCACAACAGAAATGTCAATCTCTTCCTGTTCTACAATGCCTGACTTTTCATTCTCCTGTATCTCAGGTTTTGTTATCAACTCTATTGCAGGTGAATAATTAAAAGACGTGTCCCGCGTTGTGGTGTCTGGGTAAAAAACTATGGTATCTTTTTCTTCGGGACTAAAAGAAGCCACAATCCGCAAGGGTCGGAAAAATTCTGTAAAATCGATTTTTGTCATTGTTTTATGAAATCCATTTTCCTTCACACGAACTTCTCCGCGAACAGCATAGGGTAACCCACCGGTGTAATAAATTTGGAATTCGTGATTGTCTCCTAAAGGAGAGGTAAGCCCCACAACGCCTTCTTCATGAGCACGATATTTTGGCAGAGAAAACTTTAATCCAGTCGATGTGGTATCAATGTCCATACCCATAGGAAATCCTTCATAAAAATATTCAGGAAAAGTAAAAAGGTCTGAGCTCCAGTCTTCTGGATGAAATGATTGGGGTAATGAATCCAAAGGTGGTTGAATAGAGGAATACAAAACGTTGTTTTCCATATCGTGAATTAATGAAAGAGTAGCGATGTTTTCCGGTGCTTCTTCCTTGGATTTAAAGGTAAAGTGTGCTGTTTTATCTATATTTATACTGTTCAAATTCGCCTTTATGCTGGTATAAGTGCCTTTTAAGCTATCGGGAAACAACGCTGTGTTTACGCCATAGGGGGGCTCTCCTTCAAAAACATATCTATCCGAATCCGACAATTTTGTCGAAAAAAGATTTACAGAATAATATCGGGGTGTTACAAAAACCATAGGGCTAAGTTTTTTCTGAATAAACAGTGTATCACCAACGAATAAAACCATTGAATCCGGAATAACTTTAATTACAGATGTCATCTGGTGACGGTCTCCAATATGGTCTAAGGTGCTTATCAATTTTTCTTCTGTACGAATTTCAAGATTATAAGCAGCTTCTGCTAATCCCAAATTGCTCCGCCGAGGAATCCATTTTATTGCTAAGGTTTTTGGGTCAAAATGCATCCCGCTTGGAGGAGGTTTTCTCCACTGAAATCCATAAAACTCCATAAGGCTGTCGGGAAGAATATGATGATCCAAAGTATCTCCAAGCATTATTGTGTCTTTGGGTAGAGATGTTAATGAGGGTTCTGCCGATGCTGTTAAGAAAGAGGATTCATATAATCCTTCCTCTATTCTAGAAAGAAGACGGTTGTTAATCTGATTGGCGTTGGACTTCTTCGGAAGGGCAAACAATCCTTTTTCATGAAACTTGCTTTTCTCTAATTTGAGATTTTCGCCATCAAACGAAAGAGCAAGGACATCTCCGGTTTCAAAAGGCAATAACAATTCTTCATTTCCGTCCCGATCTCCATCATACGCTTGAATGGCTGGACCCAAAAGCCCTCTTGCCCCGTTTGCCACCAAGACATCCGATGTTACTTCCTTCAGATCTCGCTCGATAGAGAATAGTGCCGTTTTTATTATATTGCCTTCGGGGCTTAATACAGTTAGAAAAGAACGACCATTAACACGAAACACTCCCGTATATACAGGGCCATAACCATTGGTAATGATTGATGTGTTTGCTGAGAAGGAGTTAATAAGATTAATCTCGCTATTTGAAATATCTAATGTGGTTAAAACCACCTTGCGAGATGGACTGGACAAAGAAACAGCGATCTGCCCCAATCCTTCTGTCGGGGTTAAATTCAATGGACGATATCGGTCTGTTGTGCCGGGCATATTGTTTAACATTTTTGGGCTTGTGGCAAAAGTCCGCCCTTCCCAGGGAAAGACTAAAAGCCACGGTTGGGAAGCTTTGCCGTCATCTGCAATCGTGATAACCCCGGCTAATAACTCCGGGATCTCATCTCTGTCCAAATCAGATATTTTCACATCTGTAATGAATTGGTTTTTTGATGGAGTATATTCCCATATCAAAACATGATTACCCACCGAGTCCAATTCTATAAACCGAATAGAACCGCTTTCTCCTCCGAAAATCAGGACTTCACTCTGAGTGTTTTCATTAAAATCATAGGTTCCGTCGACGGTAAGATAAGAGCCAGAAAAAGAGACGGATGCCCCCCAAAGCCACAGCAATAAAGTGCGCTTATAGGTGATACGCAGAAATGGACTCATCAAGATCGAACCGAAAATCAAAATAAATTTTGCTGAAAATACACGTGTTTAATACGAATACCCTTACCTCAAGAATGCAATGAATATAGGTGTTCACCGTCGAATAATTCAAGCAAAAGCCCGTAAATTCACAGCATAAATAGTCATGTTAAAAATTAAAAACCTATTTGGCGAAATCTTTCTATATAAATGCTTTCTAATTTCAAGATATAAGGAATAAATTGGAGGGTCTTTGTCATTTGTCACACAGAAAAATCTTACTTCATGAAACGCATATTTATTACCCTCTTTTTACCGGTAGTGGTTTTAGCTCAAAGCGATTTGTATCCAATTGAAGATACATATGGCGGCGGAATTGGCTACAGCACCATGTATATGATTTTGGATTCCGTTCCGGGAGAGTCTATTTTAAACGACTTGGGCTTGCCAATGGATAATTTACAATCAAAACCTTTTGTGCTCCACGGAGGTGAGGGATTTGCCCAAATGGCCGGGCCTTGGAGGTTGGGAGGATATGCTGGTATCGGCGGTGCTCAATCCAGCAATGTTTACAATGTCTCATTATATGTCAATCGAGATGATACTGTCGGCTATCATCCTGAGGAAGATACACTGTTTAATTATGCAGATGATTTATCCATCGAAGCTAAGGTCAGTTTTTTGCTGGGAGCTGTCACAGCTGAATATGTGGTTCCTGTAACAAGAGATTTAGAGGTCACTGCCGGTGCGCTTATGGGATTTGGACGGTATAATTTATCTATAGACCAGCACATCGGGACACCAAGTTGGGAACAGTTTTCTCAGCACATGTATGGGTACATCGATGAAGACAATGATTTGTTTTATATGGTTGACACCACAGGGAGAAACGCAGAAGACGCCGCCAATTTTGCCAGAGAGAATCACCTTCGACCAGTAAACGTAACCGGCACCATGACAGATTTGAGTGGTACCTTTTTTAATTTTCAACCTTACGTTGCGGTTAAGTGGCAATTTCTTGACAGAATGGGACTTCGATTGAGTACAGGGTTTAACAAGGGAACGATTGGTGCCGGTCGCTGGAAGCTCAATGGACATTTCCCTATCAGTGATTCTCCAAAATCTGCTCTCCAGGGAATTACCCTTCGTGCCATGGTTTATTTCGGGCTTTAACCAGTTTAACATCTAGCTTAAACTCATGAAAAAACACCCCCGGCTCACAATATACTCCTGGCTGGCTGGAGTGACTATAGTGGTATTGGTGATGATTCCACTTTCACAGCAGGTATACTCTAATCAGAAAAATCCTTATGCTGCTATCAAAAATAAATTTGAGGTCATGAACCAAATCCTCTATTATATCAACCAGCTGTATTATGAAGATGTGGACATGGACGCTTTAATGGAGGGAGCATTCCACGGCATCATGGATGAACTCGATCCCCACTCAAGTTTTATTCCAGCAAAGGACCAGGAAAATATCGATGAACTCTTCAGCGGTCACTTTCAAGGAATTGGAATTGAGTTTGATATCTTAAATCAATTTATCACAGTGATTGCCCCTGTTGCCGGTGGCCCTTCGGAACGGGTTGGACTTTTACCTGGAGACCAAATCATTGAGATTGATGGCCAAAACGCAAAGGGAATAACACGCGATGAGGTGTTCAAGTCATTACGAGGCCCAAAAGGTACTCGCGTAGATTTAAAAATTAAACGATTGGGGATTGAACCCTTTAAGGTTACCATCATCAGAGACGACATTCCCATTTATAGTGTACGAGCCAGTATAATGCTAGACGATAAAACCGGCTATATTTGGTTAACACGATTTTCATCTAAATCCGGCAGTGAGATTTATAAAGCAGTTGAAAATCTTAACAATCAGGGGATGACACAACTGGTGTTGGATTTAAGAAACAATAGCGGTGGTATTTTAGAACAAGCGGCAGATGTAACAAACCTGTTCATAGCAAGGAAAGATACCCTTGTTTATACCAAGGGAAAAAATAAGGAAGCAGAACAGGTTTTTATTGCGAATCCCACACGGGGAAATGAAGATTTTGCCATCATAATTTTAATTAACCGAGGATCTGCCAGCGCCAGCGAAATCGTTGCTGGAGCCGTCCAGGATTTAGACCGCGGATTGATTGTGGGAGAAACCAGTTTTGGGAAAGGCTTGGTTCAAAGGCAGGCAACCTTGAAAGATGGTTCAGCTATTCGCGTTACCATCGCTCAATATTATACTCCAAGCGGTCGATTGATTCAGCGCCCCTTTAAAAACGGAGATTATGAAGACTATTACCAAGGGCTTCACGATGAAGACCGAGAATCAAAAATTGATTCATCAGAGAAAATTCGGCCCAAATATAAAACCCGATCAGGAAGAACCGTGTTCGGTGGCGGTGGAATTACACCCGATATTCATATTCCCTGGGATATGATTTTGAACCCGGAAACAAGAAAATTATTGGCAACCCCCTCGAGACCTCTTTTTAATTGGAGTGCAAATTATGTCCGAAACCATCCTGAAATTTCAGACAACTATCGCGAATTTCAAATGAACTGGAATTTAAGCAGTTCAGATTATGACAATTTTTTAAACTATATTTCTGATGAAAAAATAGAAATTGATACTTCGTTGATTACCAAAAACAAAGCATACCTTACTATTATGCTTAAATCTGAAATTGCTGGTGCAAAATGGGGTATTGATGAACTTTTTGGGGTCCGGGTAAAGGCAGATTCTCAAATAGAAAATTCTTTAAAATATTTTGAAGAAGCCCGTGCATTCCTTAATGAAAAAAATTAAATTACCCGGCCTTATTTATGGACATTCCTTTGAGGTAAGGGATATTTTTAAAATTCAAATCATAATAAACGGAGGACAATAATGGTTCAATATTTTATAGATGGTGGTCCCTTTATGTGGCCAATATTAATTTCGCTGATCTTTGGTTTAGCTTTCGTGTTTGAACGATTTTACTCTCTCATCATGTCATCAATTAACTCCCAGAAGTTTTATGAAGACATTTCCGGGACTTTGGACAAAAACGGTGTTGATGCTGCAGTAACTTTATGCAATGAAACCCGCGGTCCGGTTGCAGAAATTTTTCACGCAGGGCTTTCAAGAACACACCGAGGACTAGACGAAGTGGAAAAAGCGGTGCAAAATGCAGGTTCCCTTGAAATGTCTTTTCTTGAAAAAAACATGATTTGGCTCAACACCGTCATTACTGTTGCACCCATGATTGGATTCACGGGTACTGTTGTGGGAATGATTGCGGCATTTGATGCCATTAAAGCTGCGAATGATATTTCTCCTGCTGTTGTGGCCGGAGGGATTTCCCAGGCACTGCTTACTACCGCATTTGGTTTAATTACAGCAATGATTGTTCAAATCTTTCAGAACTTTTTCGTCTCAAGAATTGACAGGTTGGTCTTAGACATGGAAGAAAACTCCGTTAAATTGTTGGACCAGCTATACGAAATTGATTCTAAAAAGAACAAGAAATAATTAAACCATGACCGGAAAACGCAGATTTAAAGGGGGAGAGATCCCCACCGCATCCATGGCGGATATTGCTTTTCTGCTGCTTATTTTCTTTCTTGTGACAACCACTATTGATATGGATAAGGGGTTGGGTATTGTTTTGCCGGCAGAGGGACAAGAAATTGAAATTAGCAAAAAGAATATTGTAAACTGCCTGATTAATTCCACTGGGAAGGTATTGCTTGGGGGTGAACCTGTTGAGGTCCGAAATCTTAATAAGGTTATCCGCCAAAAATTAGCTGAAAATGATAAAATGGTTATCTCCGTTAAGGCCCACGAAAAAACGCCCTACAAAGATTATATTCTTGTCATTGATCAACTAAAAATGGCTAACGCAACCCGAATTTCCATTGCGGAGACCGGATAATATGAAAATAAAGAAAAAAACCGAAATAAGCAGTGACATTCCAACAGCATCTATGCCGGACATTATTTTTATGCTACTTATTTTCTTCATGGTGACAACTGTTCTTCGTGAATTTTCCGGGCTTCCCATAGATTTACCAAAAGCAAAGCGAATTGAAAAACTTAAATCAAAGCGCCACACTTCTCACATATGGGTTTCAAAAGACGGTCTTATCTCTATCGAAGATAAGCTCTATGAGGCAGAAGCCATTAAACACATCATGTATGATAAACGTGTTGAAGATCCCCAAATAGTTATTTCTCTCAAAGCAGATGAACGAGCAAGAATGGGACTCATTTCAGAAGTACATTCGCAATTAAGAAAAGCGGATGCCCTGAAATTAAACTACTCATCGAAAACAGCTGTAGATTAAGGCAATTTTATGAGATCTGAAAAATCAGCTTCACTTAAATATTTATACCCGCTCGTGGTGCGTGCAACCGGATTGCTCGGTATTGTATTGCTTATAACAGCATTTTTGCTTTTTCCCCGGTTCGTTGCCAAAATGGAGCTGGAAGAAGAGGTGCAAATCGTTATTGAACAAATTGATATTCCACAAACGCAACAATTTGATCGCCCGCCACCCCCCTCAAGACCTTCTGTCCCCGTTGAATCTGAAAGCGAAGATATTGCAGACGATGTAACTCTGGATGAATTTTCGTTGGATGAGTTTGAATCCTGGGATGCTCCACCGCCACCCCCAGAAGGACCCCGGGTAAAATTTATTCCCTATGATGACCCGCCACAACCTCTGAGCCCCATAAGACCGAAATATCCTGAAATTGCTCAAGAGGCTGGTATTGAAGGAACTGTTGTTGTCCAAGTTTTTGTTGATGATAAGGGGCGCGTTAAAGAAACATCTGTTTTAAAAGGGATTCCGAACACTGGATTGGACGAGGCGGCGGTTGATGCTATTCGTTCTGTTCGGTTTAAACCAGCAAAACAGCGAGAGCGACCTGTTGGAGTTTGGATATCAATTCCTGTAAACTTCAGATTAAAAAGTTGATTTTATAGAAAAAATTATTCAAATAAAAACCCCCGTGTTGGCTCGGGGGTTTTTATTTTTAGTTTGAAAAACTAGCCCTTAAATATTCCCGATTCATTCTTGCAATGTGAACAAGTGATATTTCTTTTGGACATTCAACTTCACACGCACCAGTATTTGTACAGTTTCCAAATCCTTCTTCATCCATGACTGCCACCATATTTTTCACCCTGTCTGTTGCTTCAACTTGTCCTTGGGGAAGAAGGGAAAACTGAGATACTTTGGCCGAAACAAACAGCATCGCTGATGAGTTTTTACAGGTTGCAACGCAGGCACCGCATCCAATACAAGCCGCGGCATCCATGGCTTCTTCAGCAGCTATTTTCTGAATTGGGGTTGCATTAGCATCAGGCGTACCTCCCGTTTTTACTGAGATATATCCACCAGATTCCATGATCCGATCAAAAGCCGTTCTATCCACAATTAAATCTTTAATTACCTGAAATGATTTTGCGCGCCATGGTTCAACAACAAGCGTTTCTCCGTCTTTAAAACTTCTCATGTGTAGCTGACAGGTTGTTATTCCAGTTAATGGCCCATGAGCACGCCCATTAATAAAAACACCGCAGGTTCCACAAATACCTTCCCGACAATCATGATCAAACGCAATGGGTTCATCTCCAGACTTTACCAGATCGTCATTAAGCTTATCCAACATTTCAAAAAAGGACATATCTTCCGATATTTCATGGACAGGATAGCTGATAAAACCACCTTTGGAGTGGGAGTTTTCCTGACGCCAAACTTTTAGAATTACCCGCATTATTTGTAACTCCTCGTGGTTAATTCCACGTCTTCAAACACCAGCTCTTCCTTATGCAATTCTGCAGGGGTTTTTTCTCCTTTATATTCCCATGCTGATACATAAGCAAATTTTTCATCATCACGCTTTGCTTCATTATCTTCAGTTTGATGTTCCTCTCTGAAATGACCACCGCAGGACTCCTCTCTATCTAAGGCGTCCTGTGCCATTAACTCTCCTAATTCTATAAAATCTGCGAGACGTCCCGCCTTTTCTAACTCTGGGTTTAACTCATTTGCTTTCCCCGGAACTTGAACATTAGCCCAAAACTCTTCTTTTAGTTTTGGTATTTCTTCCATGGCCTTTGTTAACCCTTCTTTGTTTCTAGCCATTCCGACATTTTCCCACATAATGAGACCCAATTCTTTGTGGATATCATCAACCGTCCGTTTTCCATTAACAGACAACAGTGTATCGAGGCGCTCTTCGATAGCTTGCTGCGCAGAAGTAAACGCCTCATCATTTTCGTTTACCTTTTCTCCAAGCTTCCCAGAAAGATAATCTCCAATGGTATAAGGTATAACAAAATATCCATCAGCCAATCCCTGCATAAGGGCAGAAGCACCTAGCCGGTTAGCGCCATGGTCAGAAAAATTTGCCTCTCCAAGCACATAGAGCCCAGGGACGTTGCTCATAAGATTGTAATCAACCCAAAGCCCTCCCATAGTATAATGAACTGCCGGATATATACGCATGGGAACCTGATAAGGATTTTCTCCTGTTATTTGCTCATACATGTCAAACAGGTTTCCATACTTCTGAGCGACAACATCTTTTCCCATTCTTTTTATAGCATCTTCAAAATCAAGATAAACTGCAAGTTTGGTTGGCCCTACACCATGGCCTAAGTCACACATTTCTTTTGCCCGTCGGCTTGCAACATCTCTAGGGACTAAATTCCCAAAGGACGGATACATCCTTTCAAGGTAATAATCCCTTTCTTCCTCTGGAATATCTCCCGGATGGCGACTGTCTTCTTTTTTCTTAGGAACCCAGACGCGACCATCGTTTCGAAGACTTTCACTCATTAAAGTGAGTTTCGATTGATGACTGCTTGCCACAGGGATGCATGTAGGATGAATTTGAGTATAACATGGGTTTGCAAAAAGAGCTCCCTTTTTGTGAGCCCTCCAGGCTGCAGTGGCGTTGGAGGCCATTGCATTCGTAGATAAAAAGAAAACATTTCCATAGCCCCCTGTTGCTAACACCACTGCATTTGCAGCATGGGCGCTAATTTCACCCGTTACCAAATTTCGGGTAATAATCCCTTTGGCCTCGCCCTCAACCATAACCAAATCTAACATTTCTGTTCGAGGATGAAATTTTACTTTACCGGTATGCATTTGTCTGATGAGCGCAGAGTAAGCTCCTAATAATAACTGTTGTCCGGTTTGACCCCTAGCATAAAAAGTCCTGGATACCTGCGCACCCCCAAAAGACCGATTGTCCAGAAGGCCTCCATACTCCCGCGCAAAAGGGATTCCTTGGGCCACACACTGGTCGATAATATTGTTACTAACCTCTGCCAGCCGATAGACATTAGCTTCTCTTGCTCGGTAATCTCCTCCCTTTATAGTATCATAAAAAAGACGAAATATGCTGTCACCGTCATTGGGATAGTTTTTGGCAGCATTAATTCCGCCCTGGGCAGCAATGCTATGAGCCCTTCTCGGAGATTCATGATAAGAAAATGCCTGTACATTATATCCCAGTTCTCCAAATGATGCTGCCGCAGAAGCCCCTGCCAAGCCAGTCCCCACAACAATAATATCATACTTACGCTTATTTGCCGGATTAACTAATTTTAAATCAAATTTATGATTTGTCCATTTTTCAGCCAGTGATCCCGATGGAACTTTTGAATCAAAAATCATTTCAAATCCCTCCCTTCATCAGACCAAAATAAATCGTGATAAAAAAGAACCCTAAAGGAATGAAAAACCAAAACAGAACTCCAACCCATTCAATGAGTTTGCTGTATTTGTTATACCGAATACCAAAGGTTTGAAATGCAGATTGAAACCCATGCCTTAGATGAAAAGCCAACAGGATCATAGCGATGGCATAAAGGAGAGTAATTAATGGATTCCCAAACCCAATGGACGTATTAGCTGTAACAATTTGGAAATAGGCATCATGGTCATGGATAACCTGAAATTGATACCAAAATGTGGAAAGGTGAGTCACAAGAAAAATGAAAATAACACTGCCTGTAACAAACATATATCTGGAAAAAAAAGAGCTGTTTTCATTCACTTCATTTTCACTATATGGAACAGATCCGGCTCTTTTGTTTTCAATTGTAAGACGAATTCCGTTAACAATATGAATAAAAAACAGGAGCGCAAGGCCAGCTTCCATAACTCGAATAAGTGGCTTTACAGCCTCTAAACTTATCACAATCTGGTTAAACACATCTGGACCTGCAAAAAGAGCCAAATTGTTTATTAAATGAAATAACAGGAAAAGACACAATAATAACCCCGTTGTGGCCATAAAGATTTTTTTCCCGATAGAGGAATTTAAAAAAGTGGTGAACCAACGCATATTTACCTCGTTCGCAACAATAAGTGAAGGTCAAAATTATAAAGGATGGCTGAGAGTTAAAACGACATTATGCGGATAAAGTTCTCTTTTTTTTATTATCTAAATTCGGTTTGCTAATTTCGCTCCCAAATGGCTACCATAAAATAAAGTTATTACTGCCATAACCCCAAGAAACAGATAGGTCCATTTTTTATCTGATCTTTTCGGAAGGCTCCCCTTTTTTGACCTCCAAATAAAGAGAAGTGTAAAAATTACTATTGAGAACACCTGTATCCACCCATGGTTGTTCCAAATGGGTAAAACAGACCCAAAGTGTCCAATTTGGGTGTCTGCCAAAATTCCGGTTGCAATTCCCCCAGCTGCAGATAGTAACCCTGTTAGCATAGTCCAACGTCCTGCAATTTCTAAATCCTGTTTGTCCGTGATAAAATAAATACAATCAAATAATATGGCTGTTGACAGAAGTGCGATAGGAAAATGAATAAATAGGGGATGAAATTCGGAAAAAGGCATTTAATCGTATTTTTTCAATTGTATTGAAGCTAAAACACTTATGAACCACATAAGCCAATAAAGTAAAAGAACAACATTAAATGGAGATGTTGGGATATAAACAAAAGCAATTAAACTCAAACCTAGCATAAAAATAAACACTACAAAATGTATAACATTCCTTGCCATTGTCGTCCCCATTCTGGTGACAAAAACATAAGCAATTAATAATAGACCTATTGAAATAATCAATAAACCAAAAAATCTATAGCTGAACCGTAAATAATCGGGAAAGTAACGATTAACAGACTCAGAAAATAAGTTGTCAAAAGATGTTTGCAAAAGCGCTTCATTGGCTGACTTGTCCATAAGCCAAGGTTCTTGAATACAACACCACACTATTCCTAATCCTATAGCTGTTAATCCAATTAACATTAATGGAATCCAAGTAAAATTATGGAGTATCTTAGATGTCATAAAATAAACTTAATCATATTTATGCTTTTGAACCAAATGCTTGATTGGTCCAATATTCACCATTAGTTTTATACCATGCGCGTTGGAACCATTGCCGCCGGTGAAAAGAATACCGCAGAAGCTGCCGCCGCTCTTTTAGAGGCCGGTGGAAATGCTTTTGATGCGTCGGTGGGTGCCGTCTTCACGTCTATGACATCAGAGTTCACTCTGACCGGTCCATGCGGGGGAGGCGCTCTTCTGGCATATCCAATAGATTCTGATCCTTTGGTATATGATTTTTTTGTAAACACTCCATCGTCTCTCCCTAGTCAAAACACAGATTTTTTTAAAATCACTGTGGATTTTGGACCCTCTTCTCAAGATTTTCATATTGGATTAGGATCTGTCGCAGTTCCGGGAACATTGGCTGGTTTATTGTATGTACATAAAAAACATGGATGCCTTCCTTTAAAAACAGTTTTAGAACCCGCCATATTTGCAGCAAAACATGGAATAAGAATTAATGACGCCCACGCTTACTTATATAAAATTCTCGATCCAATTCTATCATTACAGCCACAGGGTAAAAAATTGTTTCACCCAAACAACAGAGTATTACACGCTGGTGATAAGTTTAAAAATATCGATTTTGCCGATTTTTTAGACACAGTTCAAACAGAAGGCTCTGATTATTTTTACCGCGGGGCGGGTGCAAAAGATTTCTTATCACTGATGAACGATGGAGGACTCGTTACACCCAAAGACTTGATAAATTACCGCGTTATCGAAAGAAAACCGCTTATGTCTGCTTTTGCCAATAAACAACTATTATCCAATCCAGCGCCTTCTACTGGAGGAACCCTCATTTCATTTATCCTTCAACTCTTGGACAGGGCAAAAATAAAATCATCCAGTTCAATGGCTATGGCCTTTCATGCTGCAAATCTAACCCGGGCGGAAATCTGTTTAGATCCCACAGATGAATATCAAATATCAAGAATTCTCAATACTTCTATTATAAACCCATGGATAAATTTTATGGACACTTTTGACAATGATCCTCCATCACGCGGGGCGACAACACATGTAAGCATTATGGATAAAGACGGAAATGCTGCAAGCGTTACAACAACAAATGGAGAAGGATGTGGATATGTTCTGCCAGGAATGGGAATTATGCCGAACAACATGCTTGGAGAAGAAGACTTAAACCCTTTAGGGTTTCATCGGTGGACTGGTGGTCGAAGGTTACCAACAATGATGTCTCCTTCTATGGTCGTGGGAAAGAATGGACCTGAACTGGTTTTGGGAAGTGGTGGCAGTAATCGAATTCGCTCTGCTATTTCTCAAGTTATATTTCACGTATTAACCAATAAACTGGATTTGCAATCAGCAATTAAAGCTCCCAGAATGCACCTTGACGGGAATACCCTTCATTGTGAGCCGGAAATTTCATTTTCAAAAGGTTTGCCTAAATGGATTCATCTTCATCGTTGGAAGAGTCCAAATTTATATTTTGGCGGTGTACACGCTGTAACGAAAACAGATGCTGTGGGAGATCCAAGAAGAGATGGATATGGAATTGTGCTGTAAGGATTACATGGTATAAGGGTACCCGACAATGTGAATTTCTTTAGGTAAGGTTCATGTTTTTTCTCTTTAAGGATTCAGAAGAAAGCCATTCAAACAGTCGAACTTGCTCTGGGTTGTCTAACCCTATTTCCGGATGCCACTGAACAGCAATAAACGCATTCCTTTCATCTATGTCTTCTATAGCTTCGATTAGACCATCTTCTGAATGAGCGACAGCCTTTAACCCTTTTCCCAGCTTCCAAATCCCCTGATGGTGAGTGCTTGCAACCTCTGGTGTTTTGTTATTTATTACTCTATAAATCAAACTGTCCTCTACTAAGGTAACGGGATGGTTAACCCATTTTCCATTGAATTCTCCATGATAAATAGCACCACCCATCTGGGAGTTCAAGTCTTCGTATAAACTGCCACCATAAATCACATTAATATGTTGAAATCCAGCACAAATTGATAAAATGGGTATTTTATGCTTTTTGGCCGCCAGGAAAAGAGATCGATCAAATTTTTCCCGCGTGGGATGCATAATATCTTCATCTAGCAGTTCTGGGCTTTTTCCGCCATAAATATCATGGGGTAGATCTGGTCCACCCACGGTAAGCAATCCATCAATAGACTGAACAATTTCTTCTATGGTACCACCATTAGCCGGATAATGGAGCGTAACGGGAATCCCTCCGCCCATCCAAACGGCTTTGTAATATTTTTCCTGAGTTCCGTTCCAAAATAGATTTCGGTGTTCAAAATAATACGGGTTAATTCCAATTAAGGGTTTCTTCACAGCGTTTCCTTAAAAATTCATTTAGTGTGAGACCACTTTTTTCATAAGCTTTTTGACATTGTAAACTCATGAAACCGTCGTTAAAAAATGCATTTAAATAAGGGTCTAAAAATGTCAACTCGTCTTTAACGCCCATCCATTCTTTTCTTTCTACCAACCCATCCAAGGCTAAGATGCAGACTTGTTCCAACCAGTATCCAATATGTTTATCATGAGGTCCCTTCTGATTTAAATCCAATTTTTTAGCTCGACGATTGAGCATATTTCGATCATTTAGCGTAAAACCGTTTGCAAAGTCCCTGACTTTTTCCCGCGTCTTATTTCCGGTTAATAATCCAAGCCAAAATGCGGCAGGAGCCAGTTCATATCCGCTGGGAGGACGATCAGCTCCCCGGATTTCCAAGACATGTTTAAAACGAATGTGTGTAAATATTTGGTGTAGCGCGGACAATATTTCCTCGCGGCCCGGGTTTTTGCATGTCTCTAAATACTGACCCAATGTTCCTTCAAATCCACTTGCGTTTCCATTAGGCTCATAGACAAAAATGGCAGGCACATTCATTACATAATTTGAAAATTTATCCAATAAATATTTAGAGTCATCCATCCCATGTTCTAAAAGAGAACCACAACGAACAGGATCTGTATCTGACCATATATTATACCTGACATTTTTTGTCTTCGTTGAGTTTCCGTTCATAAATGGACTATTGGCAAATAAAAGAGATGAAAAAGGTTGCAATACATCTGAAATATAAGCCATTTCTTCCGCATCTTTTTTCGAAGCAAGATCCAAATTAATTTGAATGCTTGTTGTGTTCCTCATCATCCATGGCCCCAGCTGACCAGCTTGACGAAAACGATTATCCATTATCCTGTATTTATTTTGATCAATGAGGTCTATTTCCTCCGGCGAATATAGTGGCTCAAGAGACAGGTCTAATACATATAAGTCGTTTTCATGACAGAGAGAAAGTTCTCTGGATTTATGTTTTTGTAAACTCTTGTTTATATCGTGAAGCCCTTTGGTCGGTTGGGAAGCCCACTCTAGCTGTCCCCCAGGTTCCAAGGAATAGGAAGATTCATCTGTCTCTTTCAAAATATCCACCAATAAATCTGAAGCGGAATATTTCGAACCCTTGTTTACCGGAATTCTATTAAAATGTTTATCATAGAATAAACACTCAACTTCTATGCCAATACGCCGCTTTTTGGCTGACACCCTGTTAGATAAAATTACAGATTGCAGTTTTTCCTGAATACTCATAGTCTCTAGTTTACATTATTCCCATGATCTTAGTTGCGTTTTTTTCAACATCCGTTCGATGGATTTTTCTGGGTTCAGACTATTAACATCTTCAAATCGAACCCAAGCCACATCATGGGATTCATCACTAATAACAATATCTTCCGGACCGTGGTCTGTTTCCAACAAAAACCGAATATCATAATGAAAATGTTGTGGTTCATATTCATTGGGTGGTATCAGATGTATGTCGAGATCAAAAATGTTTTTCGAAAGAAATAAAAACCGATTTAACCCCGATTCTTCCTTCGCTTCTGAATAAGCAACATCTTGAAGGTGTGGGCAACCATCTGCATGTCCTCCCAGCTGTAGCCACAAGTTTAGCTTTTTATGATGAGTCATTAGAACTGATGTTCGTTCTCTATCAATCACCCAAGCAGATCCTGTAAAATGCCCAATTTCATTGTCACGATTGAAGCAGTTTTTATTTGTTTCCAAAAAACCCAAAACATCGCGTATCGTTTCAGATTCTTCGGAATATTTTTGTTTATACTTCAAAAGTGATTTTTTCAGTGGTTGCCTGTCCATGCTTTTTGTCCGGTTTAATCAACAAAAAATTACAACAAATCAATCATTAACCTGGCATGAGGAATTTTTGATTTTAGCAGTTTTGATATATCATTCGATCCTCATTAATTTCTAGCTTTTATTCAGACAATATTGTCCTAATTCAATGAGGTTGTTTACATGAAATCCGTATATTTCTTTGGTCATGGTCATGCCGAGGGGCGGGCTGATATGAAAAATCTTCTGGGTGGCAAAGGCGCAAACCTGGCTGAAATGACAAACATTGGGATTCCGGTTCCGCCGGGATTTACTCTGACAACAGAGGTTTGCAATTATTATTATGATAATCATCTTTCCTATCCTGAGGATCTGGAGGTTCAAGTCCACGATGCAATTCGACAAACTGAAGCTATTATGGATAAGCGGTTTGGTGATGAGAAAAACCCTCTTTTATTATCTGTAAGATCGGGTGCAAGACAGTCTATGCCCGGCATGATGGAAACTGTTCTAAACATCGGACTCACCTCTAAGACCATTCCGGGTCTGATAGAAAAAACACAAAACCCGCGATTTGTTTACGACGCTTACCGAAGGCTTATTATGATGTATTCGGATGTTGTCATGGAAAAAGCCGAGGGGATCGAGACTGAAGATGGCGCTGGTATCCGTCATCAGCTGGAGGCAATTTTAGACATCTTTAAAAGAGATAAAGGATATCAAAACGATATTGATTTGTCTGGAAATGACTGGAAACACATTTCCGATGAATTTAAAGGGAAAATAAAAGAGACTTTCAACCGAGACTTTCCTGATGATGGACTAGAGCAATTATGGGGAGGAATAACCGCAGTCTTTCGCAGTTGGAACGGAAAACGTGCTGTCAATTATAGGAGGATAGAAGGGTTACCAAGCGATTGGGGAACTGCAGTAAACGTTCAGGCAATGGTTTTTGGAAATACGGGAACAAACTCAGCAACGGGTGTTGCTTTCACCCGAAACCCGGCCACAGGTGAGAATAATTTTTATGGCGAGTGGCTTCAAAATGCACAAGGGGAAGATGTTGTCGCTGGAATTCGCACACCACACCCCCTTAATGACAGTACAAAAACAGAAGAATCGGCCCATAGAGAATCTTTAGAAGCTTTTTTACCGACAATTTACCAAACTCTTGATAAAATTCGTATCAAGCTAGAAACACATTATAGAGATATGCAGGATATTGAATTTACTATAGAAAATGGTACCCTGTGGATGCTTCAAACCCGAACAGGGAAAAGAAACGGACCTGCTGCCATTCAAATGGCCGTGGATATGGTTGCTGAGAAACTAATCTCCAAGAAAGAAGCTGTACTTCGTGTTTTACCAAACCAAATTGATGAATTACTGCATCCCATGCTCGATCCAAAAGAAGAAACTAAAACGGAACTTTTGGCTAAAGGATTGCCGGCAGGACCCGGTGGAGCCATTGGCCAAGTAGTTTTTTCCGCTGACGATGCTGAGACTTGGGCAAAAGAAGGAAAGTCAGTCGTTTTAGTTCGAAACGAAACTTCTCCTGAAGATGTTCATGGAATGCATGCAGCAAAAGCTATTTTAACAGCCAAAGGAGGTATGACTTCTCATGCAGCGCTTGTGGCTCGAGGCTGGGGAAAATGTTGTATTGTGGGTTGTGGATCTTTAAACATCAATGCAAAGAATAAAACAATTGATGTAAATGGTTCTCTTTTAAAAGAAGGTGACTGGATATCGATGAACGGAACAAAAGGAACTGTTTACTCCGGCAAAATCACGCTCTCAGCCGCCGATCCGGAATCAAATAAAGCCTATAAACAGCTTATAGGTTGGGCAGATGAATTCCGCTCCTTAAAGGTTCGAACCAATGCGGAGCGCCCTGAAGACGCAAAACAAGCCCGCACATTTGGAGCCCAGGGAATTGGACTTTGTCGAACTGAACATATGTTTTTTGATCCAGAAAGAATTCTTGCAGTTCGAAAAATGATCCTTGCAGAATCTACTGAAGATCGCCGGTCGGCCATAATGGAATTACTGCCTTACCAACGAGAAGACTTTAAAGGAATTCTTCTGGCGATGGAAGGGCTTCCGGTAACGGTACGCCTCTTAGACCCACCATTACACGAGTTTATAACTCTGACGGATTCACAAGTTGATAATCTGTCTTCTGAAATTGGGACATCCAATGAAAAAATAAAAGCGCGAATCGCAAATTTACATGAACTGAACCCTATGTTGGGTCATAGAGGATGTCGCCTAGGAATTTCCTACCCGGAAATAACTGAAATGCAAGCTCGGGCACTTTTCGAGGCCACGGCTGAGTTAACCAAAACTGGGCTATCTGTTTATCCGGAGGTCATGATTCCATTGGTCGGTACATATACAGAGTTTGAAAACCAAGAAGCTGTTATCAGAACTGTCGCGAAAAAAGTTGTTGATGAACAAAATATTACATTTGATTTTTTGGTTGGAACAATGATTGAACTACCGCGGGCTTGCCTAACGGCTGATGAAATTGCAAAAACAGCAGAGTTTTTTAGCTTTGGCACCAACGATTTAACACAAACAACTTATGGGTTCAGTCGTGATGATATTGGAGGATTTTTACCAGATTTTCTCGAAAGAAAAATTCTAACCCATGATCCGTTTCAAAGCTTGGATCAAAGCGGAGTTGGACAATTGCTCTCTATGGGAGTAGACAAAGGACGGTCTGTCAGAGAAGATTTAAAAATAGGAATTTGTGGAGAACATGGCGGTGACCCTGATAGTGTTGAGTTTTGTCATAAAAATGGATTAAACTATGTGAGCTGTTCTCCATTTCGTGTTCCCGTTGCACGGCTTGCAGCTGCCCATGCGGCACTAAAGTAACTCGTTATCTCTTTATATTAAATCGACTCGAACTTCGCAGTAAAGTGTCGTAAAAAAGGAGGTTGTTCAATAATGTTGAATCCTTTCATGGCCTTTCTCTTTTCATATATACCTCGAGCTACTTCTATCACATAGTCAATGTGGCTTTGGGTGTGCGTTCTCCTGGGAAGGGCCAGCCGGACCAACTCCATTGCTGCTGGGGTTTCCTGATGTGATCCTTCTATTTTTTTCCCAAACATTACAGAACCAATTTCACATGTTCTTATTCCACCCGCTAAATATAACTCAACGGCCAAACTTTGCCCTGGATATTGACTGGGCGGAACATGAGGAAGTAATGCTTTTGCGTCCAAATAGACAGCATGCCCACCAGGTGGCTGAATAATGGGGAATCCCATTTCTGAGAGATGGTCACCAAGATATTGGGCTTCGGCCAAACGATATTTTAAATAGTCTTCTTCCAAGACTTCTTCGAGACCAACAGCTATAGCTTCCAAATCTCTCCCGGCTAATCCCCCATAAGTTGGAAAGCCTTCAGTCAGAATCAATAAATCTTTTTCTTCTCTTGCCAACTCGTCATTGTTTGTACACAGAAATCCTCCAATGTTGGCCAACCCGTCCTTCTTGGCGCTCATGGTACATCCATCGGCAAAGGACATCATTTCTTTCACAATGTCTTTAACTGATTTTTCTTTGTATCCCGGCTCGCGCAGCTTGATGAAATATGCGTTTTCTGCAAATCTAGCGGCATCAAAGTATAGCGGTATCTTATAAGGGGCTAATACCGCTTTCACTGCTTTGATGTTTTCCATAGAAACAGGCTGCCCGCCTCCTGAATTATTCGTAACAGTTAGCATGCAGAGAGGAATTTTCTCAGGTCCATTTTTTTGAATAAGTGATTTAAGTTTTTTTACATCCATATTACCTTTGAATGGATGCACAACCTCAGGATCTTTTCCCTCTTCGATTACTAAATCTTCCGCAGTGGCACCTTGAAACTCAACATTGGCTCTTGTGGTATCAAAATGAGTGTTATTCGGAACAATATCTCCCGGTTTACACATCACTGAAAACAAAATGCGCTCTGCAGCTCTGCCTTGATGGGTTGGAATAACATTGGAAAAACCTAATATATCCATTATTGCTGCTTCAAAACGCAAAAAACTGTCGCTTCCTGCATAGGATTCGTCCCCCTGCATCATGGCTCCCCATTGTTTAGAACTCATCGCACCTGTCCCACTATCTGTTAAAAGGTCTATGAGTACATCCCGAGCTCGAATTTTAAATAAATTATAATTAGCATTTTTAACAACATTTTCCCTTTCGTCTCTAGTGGTCATTCGTATTGGTTCCACAGATTTTATAATAAACGGTTCAATTACAGTTCTAAACTCGTGTTTAATAGACATGGTTTCCTCACAAATTTAATAGAAATTAAAAAGCCCCCGAATAGGGGGCTTTTCTTTTACTCTAACGATCTACTCGACCATCTCCGCCCCACCCAGCAAATCTTCCAAACGGAACGCACCATCTTTCTCCATTTGTTTGGCGGATTGAACTACTATTTTTCGGGCATTGTCAACATCTCGCTTTGGAATGGCTCCCTCTACAGGTTCATACATAGCCTGTTTTTTTTGTGGGAGATTTTCGATAACCCTCTTTGTGACCGCTTCTGGCATTCCTTTTAAAGCAAGGGCCACCGAATCCAGTTCAACTGAGTTCATGAGATCGCGCAGTAAGTTGTCCGGCATAATATCAAATATTCCTTCAAAGGTCAGATGGTATTTTTTTACTTCTTCTGCTAAATCGGGATTTTCTTGAGTAAGGTTTTTTAAAAACCGTATTTCATCTTCAGGATCCATTTCACCTAAAATATCGGCTAAATCTTTTCCTCCCCCACGAGAAAAAGATACAGTTTTTGGCAAAGATTGAGATTTCTTCTTTAATCTGTTTGCTATCTGAACAACCGCTTCTAATGGCACATCGTTTAAGTTCCCAATCTCTAACAGCACCTTCCCTTTAATTTCTTGGCGAATTCTGTTTAAAACCACCATCCGTTTTTCAGAAGACAGCTGCGCGACTGTAATGGCAATAACCCTTGAAGATTCCGCGCTAAGCATGGCAATAGTTTGCTCATCAGTTAATTCTTCCAAAAAGGCAAATGGCTTTTTTGGTTCGTCGCTGTCCTCTTCTTGAAATTTCTCACTTACAAAGCTGAAATAAAACTCTTCCATTACCCTTTTTTTTACTGAAAAAGATACCATTTCAACACCTCTCATTGCCGATCGAATTTTACGAACCTCGGTTTTGTCCAGGTTTTTTACTAGACTAAGAGCAAGGCTTTCTCCCAATACAGAAAAAAGAATAGCGACTTTTTGCAGTCCAGAAAGACGATTATAATCGGTAATCATGGGGGCCTCTTATTTTTTCTTTTTCTTATTTTTGCCACTTTCATCTTCGGGAGCCTGTTCCGTGGGCGCTTGTTGTTCCTGTTCTGTTGGTGCTTCTTCCTGTATCCACTCTTTTACAATCTTTTGTGCTGCAGAGGGTTGACCTACGCTCATTGAGACTACCGCCTGCTTCATATCATTAACCTCGCTTTGGAGAACAGCAATATCTTCTTTGCTTGGTGGACTTTGAACAGCTTCATCAGGCTTTTTTACGGATTTTTTTGTTCCGTTATCACTTTTTTTTTTCGGTCGAGGTGGATACATCCAAGGTGGTGGAGGCATCATTTGTTGCTTTGGTTTATTCATTAACACAAAAGCAAGGACGACAATCAAGACAATAACCAGAGCCCCCAACACAGCAATAAAAATGATCATCGCGGTATTTCCGGAACCACCTTGCCGATCTAAGTCCTCCTGTACTGTTTCTAACATAGCTAATTTTTCAGCAATTTGCTGATCAAGATTTGATTTTTCACCAAGTTTTTTCTGAATTGAAGATTCGGCCTCCGTTACAGCTGAATCGGAAACACCCCCCGCGCCTAAAAATGCTTTTAAATTCTGAATTTCTTCATTAAGTGCATTTAATCGAACGGAGTCTCCCCTTAAAATATCCTGCTTTTGCTGTTCATAGGCTCTATCCCTTGCGCTAGATTCCAACTCTGTTAGTTTTGATTGAAAATACAGGCGATCTTCTTGGCGACGGTCTGCTTCTTCCTGTTTGTAATTTGCCAACTCCTCCTTCCAATCGACTTCTCCCAGACGTTCTCTCTGTGTTTCCAGAGACTCGAGTTTTTCTGCAATGCTTTTTAATAAAACTTGTTCTGCGGTTTTTTCATCGCGCCTTTCCTTAAAAGAGGCTGTCATTATACTAAGCACATCTCCTCGAGCGCGGTTAAACCTTGAAGCAACCATCACGACCTGACGAATATTTTCAATCAGCTCTGGAGCTGCACCTTCTTGTAGAATAATACTGATCTCTATGTTGCGTATCTTTGCCAAAGCCGGATGTTTTTCTGTGTGTGTTCGAGACAATACATTGTCACTAGACCATCCGGATTCTATTTTGTTTTCTATATCATTACTTGAAACAGGTTCTTCTAAAGGTCTTGAATCTTCAGTATCAAAATCAAACCCAGGTATGGGAAGTCCAACACCAGACGAAGGAAGGATGTTTTGACCCTCTTTGCTTGTAGATTCTAACTTGCTGGCATCTAATTCATAATCTGATGGGGTCGGCGCTCCGGATTTAAAGGTGGTTTGCTCTTCTACTGCACTGCTGAGTTCGAGGTCCACACTAACATCTACTACATATTTTCTGTTGTCAATTATTTTTTCGAGAGCATCTGTAATGCGTTTCCGCAGGCTGTTTTCAACCATTAATTTTTGTGCAAGATACCCTCCGGATTGTCCCCATCCAATGCCGATAATCATTATGAAAGTTAGAGCGGTTATAATTGCTCTTTTAATCCGCATTATCATATAAACTCCCTTATTCATTCTCAGAGGAATCATCCTCGTTTTTTCTTTCTTTTAGTATTCTGAACTTCGGATTCAGAAACACCAACGGGTCCACCCCGGGGTGCTAAAAATGTAATTTCTACTCTTCGATTTCTCGCTTTTTGTTCTGCAGTCTGGTTATATTTTTGAATCAATTCTGGGGTGATTATTTCAGCTGTACTTTTATCTCTTGGGACAAACTCACCATAACCAACCGCTTCTAATCTAGTCGGAGAAATTCCCAATGAAATCAGTAGCCTTACCACAGCTGCGGCCCTGGCTCCTGACAACTCCCAATTGCTCGGATATTTTACCCTTAATGCCTTGGGAAGGGGATCGCTGTCTGTGTGGCCTTCTATGGCTACTAAAAAATGAGAGGCCTGTATTGTGGGAACCAACTTTTTTAAAATTTCTAAAAAGGTTGGTTTTGTTTCCGCGGAGCCAGATCTGAAACTTATATCCGACGAAATTCCAATTGTCACCCCTTTGGGTCCCGTCGAAACTTCAACAGGTTTTTCACCTGTTTTGGGGTCTGCCTCCATTTTTTTAACCATTTGTTCAGCCGCTTTCTTAATATCAGATAATGACATCGCCTGGCTGTCTTTTTTAATTTTACTTCCAACAGATTTTCCCATTGAATCTGCCATCTCCTGCAGTTTTACAGGATCGATCGTAGAGATAGCTGCAAGCAAAACAAAAAAGGCAAACAGGAGAGTCATCATATCAGCAAAAGTTCCAAACCACCCCGGAAGCCCTTCATCGACCTCTTGCATTCCCATTTCCAAAAATTTCTTTTTTTCCTGTGGTGTTACTGCCATTCAGATTAGCTCTCGTCTTTTTTCCATTCTTTTGGCGGAATGTATGAGTTTAATTTTTCTCTGACAATTATTGGGTGTTTCTTCTGATGAATCAAACGAGAAGCTTCTACAAGCATGTTTTGCATCGTGCTTGTAAAGGTAATCCGAGTTCTGAGTTTATCCGCCATGGGGAGAAAAAACAGATTAGCAAACACCGCTCCATAAAATGTGGTGATTAATGCTGCTGACATTCCAGATCCCAATGCTTCCGTTCCACCTCCATCTCCACCAAATCCTGAAAGCATGATAACAAGCCCGATAAGTGTTCCTATCATTCCCCAGGCAGGCGCCATAACCCCCATGGATTTAAACAGGCTTGCCTGTGTTTTTTCGCGGACTTCTCTATAATCAATTCTTGTGTATAAAATTTCTGTTAGTTCCTCAAGAGAGTATCCATCTACCACCATTTGAACCCCATCCCTAAAAAACGGATTTTTAACGGTATCAATCGATTTTTCAAGTTCAGCAGCCCCTTTTCTCCCTACTTCTGATACAGCAACAGCATCTTCCACAACTGTTCCTAAAGTCAATTTACTTCCTTTAAAGACAGCTGCCATTGCCGATCCAAGCTTTAAGACATCCGACAAAGGAAAAGCCACAGATACAGAGGCAACCATCCCACCAAAGACAATGGCAAAACTAGAAGGAGATAAAAATCCTCCCATTCCCGCGCCAGCTGCAGTTGCGGCCAACCAAATCCCCCCTCCAATAGAGCCTAAACCAAGAACAATTCCAATCAGGGTTGCAATATCCATATCTAATCCTCAATAAAACTGGTAGATTTTAATCGATTTTCGTGCAATGCCTTTAATACATTGCGAACATCATCATATTCCGGATCCATGCGTAAGGCAAGGTTCCAATTAATTGTAGCGCGCTGAATATCTCCCAACTTGTAATAAATGGACCCTCTCCTTGCATAGGCTAATGCCAAATTTGGATTAAGGTCCAATGCTGCCTCTACAGATTCTAAAGCGCCACGATAGTCACCGGCATAAAAATAGCGAAGGGATCTTGATAAATGCCGCATGGCATCATTCATATTTTTTTCGCTTACATTCCGATTTAGCTTCACGGCTTTCAATGAATCTTCTAAAAACTTTGAATGCTGCTCCATTGCGGCAAGCCGAGTCATGAGATTGCGCATTTCGTTTGTCATCATTCCCATGGAGTCTCGCAACGTGTGAACAGCAACATCTGCCATAAGGAGCGTTGAGTCCATATCTGCTGGATAGCCTCCTGCTGAGCGCGTTCCGGGAAGAACTAGCCCCGGCTGTTCGGGTGTTGGTGCCGGCCCACCGCCAGGGAGACGACGAAGAGATGCTCCCCTTGGAACCGACATATCCATGCCCAAGGTGATTCCCGGATGTCCTTTCCAATAACGAGAGTTCCATGAAGGTAATTTTTCTATGTGGGTGAACCCAAGGTTCAGGCGGTAATCCGAGGTAAGGGGGATGCGGAGTCCCACATTGATACCTGTACCATCGAATTCACCCACAATATCTATTCCACCCCATTTTTCAAAATAAGGTGTGTTAACAATAACCCCCGCAAAAACGCCGGCTCTGGTACCAGAGGAACTGCTCGTATCTGCTACAGATAATGTATCAGCCGCTCCAAAGCCCCCAGTTCCAAAGCCAATAAACGTATTCATGTCATATTGACCGAGTTTTTTCTCACTATTCACAACACCGAAAAACGACAATTCTTTCGGGTCAAGTCTTAATCCGCTTGTGCCCGCATTTTCAAAAACAATATCCTGCAACCCAACAGAAAAGGAGACGTCATTATATATAAACACCCGTTGTTGAAAATGGAACCCAAACTCAACCGGTGCCCTATAGGTTGACACTTCAAGGTTTGCAAGGGAGGTTGTGTCTGCACCCTGAATAGATGAAAAACCGAAAATTGTATTTTTCCCGAACTCCATATTGAAGTACGCACCCTTGGCTGTGTTAAAGGGAGCCATATTATGAATTTCCGAACCAAACCCCACCCTGAACAAATATGGCGACTTAGACACTGAGCTAAACGGAATTCTCATCATAGGACCAGGTCGAGTATAAGCGACCCGGGTTGCGCTAAATCCTACAGAGGATAAAGAAATTATTATAATTACGAATACAAAAAATCGTTTCATGGCATGACTTCTGCTTTTTTTATTTCCATTTGTGCTAATCGCACATATTCACTTGCGGGATGCTGATTCACAATACTGGAGAAAGCATTAAGCGCCTTTGTTTCCATTCCCATTTTTCTATAAAGTAGGCCTTTTTGAACAATGGCGTCCACAGTTCTTTCTGCCCCATCCTCTTCAATCCTCTTCAACAGAGACAAAGAAGATGAATAGTCTCCGATCTGCTGGTAGGCATCGGCCATCCAATAGCGAATGTTCTCGGCTGTTTTCTTTGGAGCTAAATCAAGACTTAATTGATTAAACTTATCCAATGCGCTTTCAAAGTCTTCCCTTTGATACGCAAAAACTCCTGACATATATAACGACGAATCAAAAAGCCTGGCTGGAGTTCTGGTGTTTTTGACTTCAACAACATCCAGATTGTGACCTATTGGTTTTTCTGGTTTTTTCTGTTTAGGCTGCAGGATTATTTCTTTATCCACAGCCAAATCAGCTGAACTGTCCGTTTTTTGGTTTTTTGGAGGGTTTTTTTGAAGAGCAACAAGAGATTTTCGAAGTTCAGTGTTTTCGATTTTTAACTCTTTCATTTCTTTTCGAAAAGATGTTTCAAGTAGTTCAATTCGACGATTAATCCTTTCAAGGGCTCCTATCATTTCTTTTGAGGACGCCATATATACTGAGCCGCTTTCCACCTTTTTAACACGGAAATTAACCTCTTCTGATGTCGGTTTAATTACACGAGAGTAGGTGACTTTTTCATCCACCGGTTCGATAACAATACCCAAATCCAAAAAAAATATATCAGAAATTGGAGCCGGTTCAGTTTGGGTAAAAACAGCGCCGAAAAGCGCAAACCCGACAACGGATTTTATCCAGGGTTTACAACTTAAGGCTACTTTACCCATTATTCATATTCCTCCCAATCAATGACATAAGAATATCCAATAAATGACCCAAAATCGTGGGGTACATATAATTCAAATGCACCAGATGCGCCCGGGAGTAACGTGGCATCAGTTGTTATACCTGAATCAAATGTGTGATACCCTCCTCTGATAAATGTTGTTAGTGTCTTAGTCTCTCCGCTCCAGTTTGTTCTAAATACGAAATCTACTTTCACAAAATCTGCTCTTCGGCCACCAATGTTTTTTATTTCACCTGTAAAAACAACATTCCCCTGAGCGTCTTTCTTTTCACTTATATTTCCGACTAAGACACAGTTTGCAGAATATTTTTTGGTTCCGGATTTTTCTGAGGCTGTCGAGGTATATTTCGGCTCTGCGAGCTTTGGCATTGGGGGCGGTGTATAGCTATCGCGAACCTGTTCGGGTACATATTCCTGCTGTTCTTCGGTAACAACATTATCAATTATTCGAACAATATCTTTTCGCTGGATAATTAAATACCCCACCAGCGTTTCGACTTTTAGCGATTCCTCGTCTTGGTATACCACTTTTCCAAACACCGTGGACCCGTTTTTAAGGATAATCTCTTTTGAATAAATCGCCAGGGGGTTAACCCACATTTTACTTAATGCTTTTAGGTTTTCAAGTTCCTCGTTAAGATATTTTAACTCTGCGGTCATTTTTTTAACCTCAAAACTGAGTTCATTTAAAACATAGTCTTTCCCCGGGTCAGGTTTAAATTCAATATCCTCCGGACCTGGGCCTTCAACGTTTACTGTATCTGTTGATACATTAGTAGTAGATTGTTCTAGCCCTAATACTACTTCTCCCAGTTTTACATTATCGTCAACCACTTCAAGGGGAAGGTGAACTTTTCCTGATTCACCTGCGTCAGATTCAATAATATATTTTCCGGGAAGTACTTTTTTAAATTCAAATTTGCCACCACCCCGGCCTAACCGTTTTTTTGACGATTCGGTCCTCTGCGCTTCTGTTCCGTCTTCCTTCAACAGCAGCACGGCTGTTTTTGCAACACCCTTGCCCTTTTCATCGATCAGTTGTCCTGAAACTTTGAAGGAATCCTTAGCAAATATATTAGATACAAATACGGTGAGGGCCACCACATATAATATTCTTTTCATAGCGTATCTCTTGCCAATTATAATAACCTCGGATTGTATAGCACCTGAAGGACTCCGACCATCAGGCGCTGGAAAGTTTAGCCCCTTTCTAGTCTTGAATCAAGAAAAAAGATAGCCGTCTTCCCGATTTATCTTACCCAAACAGAAATCTATTTCCAAAAATCTTCAAATGTTTTTTTTCGCCGAAGAAGCACACTTCTCTCTGCTTCAACGCGCTGTCTCAATGTGTCCGATAAGGTGCGTTGAAGAGCTTTATCATAGGATTCTAAAGCCAGTTCAAAATCTGAATCATCTTTTTTTTCATAACACTTAGCCATCCAATAGTGGGGTTCTCCGGCAGTATCAATTGCTGTGGCAGCTTGACCAAAACAAACCAAAGCTTCCCATTGGGCATTTTTATAGTTTTTTTGTAATAACCGGTGACCATCTATCATAGCAAGTTCATATCGTGCCACGGTGTTTTTGGGGTCCAACTTGAGGACTTTTTTATACTCAAACTCGGCGCCTATGGAAGTTTTCGCTAAATTTAAATGAGCAGTAACTAAAGCAGATTTCAGTTCTGCATCACCAGGGCGTTTTGCCAATAAGGAATCTTCTGCCGCAACCAATAGGGCGGGATCTTTCTTTGCCATCACCATGGGTGACGGGGCACACCCGAAGATAATAACAATGACCAATAAACCCAAAAAATTGTGCTTATTTAGCATTATAATGTTCCGCTGTTTGTCTTTGCCTATCCTGCAAAGCTAAACAAATTATTATTGTCTTTAAATGCAGAATATACCGCCGACATGGAATCGGCCACATAGTAACGATCCTGAATTTCACTGTAATCGAATCGTGTCATTACAATTTCCTCAATATCAAAAGGCAAAAACTTCGAGCGGTTCGACTCTCTTTTTGCACATTTTACAATGTTGGATGTTTCATCAAAAGAGGAAATAATTCCAGCTCCGTATATTTCAAACTCAATATCATTGTCCTTTCTTCTGAATTTATCAGCAGATCCTGTATTTTTTATTAATCCAAATTCATAGGTCCACCAGGCAAAATTCTGAAGTCGTTTCAAATTGTGAGAAACCAACTCGGGGCCTAAATCGTTTTCATCTTTTAAAATTTTAAACCCCAGCAATCCCACGTCGTGCAAAAAGTCCGCATACTTTTTATTCATTAAAAAGGGGACGTGTCCTTGAATATCATGAAATATGTCCGGTTCTGGGGTGTATCCTTCATCGTTTTGTATTTTTACCCCTTCGTACTTTTCAGAAAAGCGCGGGGATTTTCTTATGATATCCGTTACGGGAAACTTTCTCCGCCTGTTCAAATCAAAAAACAATTCTTCATCTAAAAAACCCGATACGGGAATAAGTTCCCAACCTGTAGAATTTTCTATGATGGGTGAAATAGCTTCAAACTCTGGAAATCGATCGTGGGGTATTGGAAGAGCTCTCATTCCCATAAGATATTCTCTTGATGCATATTGATTCAACAGTGGTTCTAAATTAATAAAAAGGTTTTCCCAAATACTGTTCTCTAAGTTATTCACATTTCCGTAGTCTTGGGGTTTGAGATAATCATCCTTAGTCCCAAATATTTGAATTCCCCGTACAGCGTGTGGCACTACATTTTGAAAAAGGTGATCGTACTGAGTGTGTTGTTCTGTCATAATTGTAGCTCTTTGGTTAAACGTCCCTAAAAATTCTATTTAATACCAAATTACCATAACCAAATATAGGTAACTGCGCTATTTTTTCTGCCCAAATCCGCATCCCGCGGGGATCGGCACTCAGCCCGCATACCAGCAGCATCGGGATGAAACAAATCGTAATCTTCTCCATTGATTACGGCCTGAAACCTTCCGGCTTGTGTTTCACACCAACTTCTTACCCCAGCTTTTAGGGTTCCCGAGCCATGTCCATGAATAATTTTTATACCCCTTACTTTACCCTCAAAAATTGCAGTACTCACCTCTGTTTCAAGTACAGATATTGCTTGATCAAGAGAATATCCCTTGTGGCCAATGTCCAAAATTTTAAGTAGTGTTGCCAAAGTCTTTTATTTATTTGGGGTGGAAGTTTCCATAATTTTAACAATTATAAAAAAGGATTTCATGAAACACATCACATTAGGAAGAACGGGGTCGACTGTGTCAGCAATCAGCCTCGGAACATGGTCATACGGTGGATCGGCAACAATTAATAAAAACATTTCTGTCGGTTGGTCTGGACAGTCAGATAAAAACAGCATCAAAGCTTTGCACAAAGCATATGAACTAGGAATCATCCATTGGGATACAGCAGATGTTTATGGAAGCGGGCACTCTGAAAAAATAATTGGGTCGGTGTGGAAAGACATACCCAGACATGATGTTTTTCTCGCTACAAAAGTGGGTTGGCATAAGGGGCCGTTTAGGCATTTTTATCATCCTGTGCATATGCGAAGCCAGATGGAATCCTCCCTTAAAAATCTTAATACCGATACCTTGGATCTTCTTTATCTCCACCATTGCAACTTTGGTGACAGTAAAGAATATTTTGACGATGCCATTGAAACGGTCCGTAGATTTCAGGAAGAAGGGAAAACCCGATTCATCGGGTTGTCTGACTGGTTCTCCGAAAAAATAATGGCCTTCATAAAGCAGGTCGACCCCGATGTAATTCAGCCATACAGAAATGTCATGGACGACACCTACAAATCAAGCGGTCTTAAAGAATGGATAGAAAACCACAATTTGGGGGTTTGTTTTTTTTCCCCTATTAAACATGGCCTGCTTACAGGAAAATATTCTAAAGCCACCTCGTTCGAATCTGGTGATTTTCGCACAACTGTAAAAGAATTTGCAAACCAAGATCTTATTGATAAACTGATGAAAAATAAAATGTGTTTGGAAAGCCGATTTTCTTATCACACAGAGCCCGTATTACACGGCTTGGTTGATGCCTTGCTAACGGATGTTCCGACGGGCTGTGTGTTGCTCGGACAAAGAGATACAAAACAAGTGGAAGCTGCTGCTCAACTGGGACAGGTGCTGAGCCATGAAGATTATGATTGGGTTAAGAAGCTTTATCAGTAATTCGGATAAATTTGTTTTTAAGACAATAGATAAAAACCTCGTCTGTCTTTTATGTTATTTTAAAGCCGGCTTTTGCCGCATAGCGTTCTAAGTTGTCTCTAAAATCTGGATGACTGATTTCAATCAGCGCTTTGGCTCTTTCACCCATTCCTTTATGATGAAGTTCCGCTGCGCCGAATTCAGTAATGACCGTGTGTACATCTCCTTCGCTTGTAACCACTCCGGCACCTTTCTCCAAAAACGGAACTATTCTGGAGTAAGTATTACCTTTAATTTGGACCGTAGATGGTAAAGCAATAATCGGTTTTCCGCCTTCGGATCGTGCCGCACCACGAATAAAATCCACCTGGCCCCCAATACCGCTATAAAACTTTTTTCCGATTGAATCGGCACAAACTTGTCCTTTTAAATCAACAGAAATCGCTTGGTTAATGGCAATGACGTTATCGTTTCTTGATATGTTAAAGACATCGTTTGTATAGTGGCTCGGTCTCATTTCTAGAATAGGATTCTCGTTTGACCACTCATACAATGATCGGCTACCCATTATAATGCCGGTGACAACCTTGCCTTTGTTTAGTGACTTTTGGCTGTTAGTTATCACACCAGACTCAACCAAGTTCATAATTCCATCAGAGATTAACTCAGAGTGCACCCCCAGGTTTTTATGCCCGTTTAAAAAGGAAAGAACGGCATCGGGGATTTTTCCGATTCCGACCTGTAGACAGGCACCATCCGGAATAATTTCTGAGATTGTTTTTCCAATTTTTATATATCGATCGGAAAGGGAAGGTGGGGTCACTTCAAATAAAGGCTCCTCCGTTTCAATGCATTGATAAATATCATCCATATGAATAAAACTATAACCCTGCGTTCTTGGAACTGATGGATTAAGTTCTGCAATTATTTTTTTCGCGGATCGGCAGGCTGTCCAACTGACATCTACGGATGTCCCCAAACTACAGTATCCTCGCGAATCGGGTGGACTAACCTTTATCAAGGTTGCATCCGGCCTAAGTTTTTCTAAAAAAGAAGGGACTTCCGATAGAAAGATTGGAAGATAATATGCCCTTCCCTCATTGACCGCTCTACGTGTATTTGGACCGATAAAAAAGGCATGGTGTATAAAAGAGGATTCCATTCCCGGCAGAACATATGGGGCCGTTTCTTCCGTTTTCCCCAAGGTTAAAATATGGTAAAGATGAACGTTCGATAGTTCTTGGTGTCTTTCTGTTAAGGCCCGAATAAGCGCTTTCGGGACAACAGCCCCACCCCCAATAAAAATATTGTCTTCAGATTTTACAACCGATACCGCCTCCTTAGCAGTCACGATTTTATTAGCCCACGATTTAGACAAAAAGTTCCCCAGATTCTATAGTAATAGTAATATTGTAATAAACTAACTGTTTTGTTGTTCCATTTTTTGGACCGAAAGATAATTCGTGGTTCCTATTGCCCCCATAGGAACGCCACCTGTAATGACAAATTTTTCTCCAGAGGATAGCAGTCGATGTTCTTTTAAAATGTTTCTGCATAAATCCGGAATCTGGTCTAAATCTTCAAAGTTTGAAACCAAAAATGCTTTTACCCCCCACACAATGGACAGCTGGCGACAGGTCTCGTCTAAAGGTGTCAAGGCTAAAATTTCCGACGGGGGACGATACCGTGAAATCATTCTGGCTGTGCTGCCGCTATGTGTCATGGACAAAATATATCTAATGTTTAAATCTTCCGCCACTTGACACGTTGCATGGCTAATGGCGTCAGCAGTGTGCTTTTGCTGCCCTATTGAAAGGCTTTGGCTTGATTTTGCGAGAGACTGTTCTGTTTCTAAAATTACCTTTTTTAATACACGGACAACTTCCTCTGGATATCTCCCGGCAGCGGTTTCTCCTGTAACCAATAAAGCATCTGCGCCATCATAAATTGCATTGGCAATATCACTTACTTCAGCGCGAGTTGGCGTCGGGTTGTCCACCATGGATTCAAGCATCTGTGTTGCAATGACAACAGGTTTCCCCATTTTGTGTGCAGTTTTTATAATATTCTTTTGAGCGGATGGTACTTTTTCTGAAGGGATTTCTACACCAAGGTCTCCGCGTGCAACCATGACAGCATCGAAAGTTTCAATAATCGATTCGGCATCTTCCAGCGCTTCCCACTTTTCTATTTTTGCCATAACTGGTACTGTTTTTCCTACAGATGCCATAAGGGTATCAACTTCTTTTCGATCCTCAGCTGAACGAACAAAAGAAAGTGCAATCCAGTCTGCGCCACCTTCAAGAGCAATTTTTAAATCGACCTTATCTTGTTCTGTAAGGGTTGGAACATCAAGGGTAATACCGGGGAAATTTACCCCTTTCCTATTTTTTACCTCGCCACCAAACAACACGGAACATTTGATGGTATTTTCTGAAACCGCTTTGACAACTTCCAACACAACTCGCCCATCATTGATAAGTATTTGTGCACCTTCATTAACCGAGGTAAATGCAAAACCACTAGAGACACAAATGTGGTTTTGATCTGCTGGTTTCTCGTTTGTTATAAAAACTGTGTCCCCCTCTTTTAACATCAAGTTTGGAACAACATCCTTTATTCTTATTTTTGGACCAGCTAAATCTGCCAAAATACAGGGTCGGCAACCATCTGGGGTAAGGGACTCTCGAATAAGCTTAAAAGCGGCGCGCTTAGAGGATTCATCACCGTGTGATAAGTTTACTCGAAAAGCATTTACACCAATATTTACCATGGATTTAAGTGTTGAAGTTTCTGCACACGCCGGTCCTATTGTTGCTAAAATTTTTGTTCTGTTTTGTATCATTTGAATTTTTTGCTGGTTAGTTTACTGAAAAGGGGGCCGCAAGTTGAAATGGGTCGATTGGGGCATTAAAAATTTTTCCGTTATCATCAATCATTTCATAATGTCCCTGCATCACACCAAAAGCTGTTTGAAGCGGGCAAAAGCTTGTGTATTCAAAAGTCTCTCCTACTTTTATATGGGGTTGATGACCGACAACTCCAGGGCCTCGAACTTCTTCAATGTTCCCATTTCCATCCGTAATGTGCCAATATCGGTTTAATAATTTAGTGCCGCATGTTCCATTGTTTTTTATTACAATATTATAAGAGAAAAAATAAATTGGACGCGACGGGTCACTTCGTTCCGGCACGTATTGAGGGCGAGAAACGATAACTATTGAGTCTGTTTTTGGTTCTGACATCTGTTTTAAAAGACGGTAAATTACAAAGCTCCTTTTACGAGGAACACGTGAATTCTGACAAATTTTTACCAATACAATATTGTTTGGAGAAACCATGAAAACCACAACCATATTATCTACTGTTTTGATATTAATTTCCTGCGTGGGAAGCCTTCCCACAATAAACAAATTTCAAAATAATCCTGAAATTTCAATTGAAGAGCTTTCAGCGCACATTCAATTTTTAGCCTCGGATAGTTTAAAGGGGCGGTTTCCTGGAACACCCGAATCTGAAATAGCTGCGAAATATATTACAGATCAAATGAAACAAGTTGGCATCCTTCCAGCTGGAGAAGAAAATTATCGTCAGTATTTTGATTTTGTTTCCAATCTTGAAATAGGAGAAAAAAATACACTGTACACCAAAAACAGATCTTTTTCTGTATCGAGCGACTATATGCCCCTGGGGTTTTCTGGTACAGGATTCTATAGCGGAGGAGTTGCCTTTGTAGGATATGGGTTTTCCATCAATGATTCAATTCAATGGAATGATTACGCAAACATTGAGATGAAAAACAAATGGGCGTTGATTCTTAGGGGAGGACCCGAAAGAGACAATCCCCATTCCGATTTCGAGAAGCATATACCGCTTCGAAAAAAAGTTCTTACAGCAAAAGATAATGGCGCCTTAGGTGTTTTGTTTGTTTCTCCAATCGACCCAGAAGAAAAGGATGAACTGATTCGCCTTCGATACGACCAGAGTTTTTCCGGAGCCGGTATTCCCGCAATTCACATTTCTCAAGCGACAGCAAACGCTTTGCTTTCCGAAAAGAACATTAAACTTGAGGTACTTCAGAAAAAACTTGAATCATCCAGAGCTTCTGAAAGTTTTTTACTGCCGGAAACAGAGATATCTGCAACTGTTTCACTAAAAAAGAAGACAAATAGTGTACCAAATATTTTAGGTATAATTCCAGGAAATCACCCGAAACTAAAAAACGAATATATTGTCTTGGGCGCCCATTTTGACCATTTGGGTTTTGGCGGTGAAGGAAGCGGATCTCTCAAGCCAGATACAGTTGCTGTACACAACGGTGCTGACGATAACGCGTCTGGTACAGCAGGGCTTTTAGAGGTTGGAGAACGGTTGGCAGCAAACAAACACCTCTTAAAGCGATCTGTCCTTTTAATGGCCTACAATGCTGAAGAGGAGGGTCTTTTAGGTTCAAAATATTTTACAAAAAATCCCACAATAGCCTTGGGTTCTGTCGCTGCAATGATAAACATGGACATGATTGGCCGTATGTCAGAGAACAAGGTGACTATCGGGGGAACGGGAACCGCACCCAACTTTGAGACGCTCTTAAACAACGTTAATAAAGATCACAATCTGGTTCTAAAAATGAGCCCTGAGGGATATGGACCCAGTGACCACGCCAGTTTTTATGTGAACGATATTCCCGTTCTGTTTTTCTTTACCGGAACCCACGACGATTACCACCGCCCGAGTGATGATTGGGAAAAAATAAATTTTGAGGGCGAAAAACAAATTTCAGAATTTATTTATGAGACCACTGTGCGCCTCAGTGCGCTCGAAGAAAAACCAAAGTTTACAGAGGCGGGTCCAAAAAACCCTCAAGCATCACGCAGAAAATTTAAAGTAACCTTTGGGATTATTCCTTCTTATGGAAGCCAAGAAGAGGGAATGGAAATTGATGGCGCAAAAAAAGACGGCCCTGCCGCAAAAGCGGGGTTGAAAAAGGGAGATATCATCGTACAAATTGGTGGAAAAGAAATCAAAAACATATATGATTATATGTACCGCCTTGCGGAACTCAAGAAAGGACAGGTCGTAGCGGTAAAAATCAGACGGGGTGACCGCTTATTAGAATTGTCTATACAACTTTGATTGGCAGACTTTTTGTATAAATTGCTCAAAAGAGGCGAATGATAGTTATTTTTAGTTAGATACCTTTTCCATTATGTTGCTGCGCAATTCCAATATGACCCTGACATAGTTGTCAGAGTGATTATAGGCATAAATAGAGCGATAAACACTGGAGTCTTTTCTAAAGTTTTTATCTCCCTTTTTGTAGCCGTTTTTGAGCAAGTAATTTGCAACACTGCCTAAGACGTCCGGCCACTCAAGATGATGGCGGATACCATCACCATCAAAATCCACAGCATAGTAGTTAAAGCTAGAGGGTATAAACTGTCCAAATCCAAACGCACCTGCATATGATCCTTTTATTGAAAACGGTTCAGACTTATTCGCATAACAAAGCTTTAAAAACTCACCCAGTTCTTTTGAGGCCCACCGTCTTTTGTTTGGCATAGTGTGAATTATAGAATATAATGCGTTAAACACGCTATAGTCTGCATGGTGGTTTCCATAATTGCTCTCTACCCCCACAATGCTGACCAAAACAAACGGATCTATTTCATATTGTCTTGATATAGAATCAACAATAGAGCTGTGGGATTTATAAAAAGCCTTTCCGCCACTTATGCGTGATTGGGTTATAAAAATTTTACGGTATTCACGATAAGGTTTTTTCTCATAGGCAAAATTAAATTTATCTGCAATTTTTTCGTAGAGGACAATGTCTTTATTATTAAAGACGTCTTTAATGTACTCTTCTGGAATCTCCGACCCTTTTAAGTACTCCATCGTTCGATCATAGGCGAGATCTCCATTTGTTGGGTGTGGACCGCAAACAATAAAGCCTTTTAACAGTCCTAATAAAACAATAAAATATTTTAATCGATCCATTCGCAAATAAAAATATTTGTATCACCCTGTTTTGCCTGGTTTCTATTGGAGCCAAACACAAAATATTTACCATTCGGACTAAACATGGGAAACCCGTCAAAACCATCAAATGTTGTAATCCGTTCTAGGTTTGTTCCATCCAAATTTACCGCCCACAGATCAAAATTTCTTCCCTTTGGATCAGCCATGTTCGAACAAAATATAATTCGGTCATCATTAGGAAAAAAGAATGGTGCAAAGTTCGCTGCTTCATTATGGGTGATCTGGGTTTTGTTCGTTCCATCCGAGTTCATAACCCTTACTTGTAGGTTCATGGGGCGAATAGCATTGTCTGCAAGCAGTTGTTTATAGTCCGCAATTTCTTCGGCAGATTCCGGATAATAAGCCCTCCAAACAATTTTGGAACCATCATGGCTAAAGAAAGGGCCCCCATCATATCCTAGTTTATCTGTAAGCTGTTTTTTCCCTGAACCATCCGGATTCATTGTCCACACTTCCAAATCTCCACTGGAAATCGATGTATACACTATTTTTTTTCCATCTTCTGAATATGTTGCCTCTGCGTCGTATCCTGCTTCTTCCGTGAGGCGCTCAATATCCCCTCCGTCATTGTTTGCTCTGAAAATATCATAGCCCTCATGAAGCTTCCAAACATATCCTTTGCTAAAATCAGGTGGCGGTGGACACTCTTTTCCCGCAAGATGTGTTGATGCATAAACAATTTTTTGGTTGTGAGGATATTCAAAATAAGCACACGTTGTTACGCCTTCTCCCGTAGAAACCATTTTCACGTCTCCCGTAACAAGATCTAAGATATATATTTGGTCGCAGAGATCATCTCCGTCATGAGCTTGAAAAATCAGTTTTTTGCTGTCAGAACTAAAATATGCTTCTGCATTCTCTCCGCTAAATGTCAGTTGTCGAAGGTTTTTAAAATGACGTTCTCCTTCCAAAATAAATGTGTTTGCAGAGCCGTCTGTTATATCAATAGCCTCTTGATCTGCCGACGTACGCATAAAAAGAAGAAATGTCCCCACAACAATGAGAACAGCCACATAGTGGATTGGTTTTGTTTTAGACATTGATTTGTCCCCTTCAAATTAGGGGGGAATTTAGCAGTGTTTCTTATCAATTAAATATGATGAAGTTTGAAGTTTATTCGGTTATTTTCCAAACATCGATTTCATAAAAATCTTATGATACAAACCTCTAGGATAATCGTTGTGTTTTCTGTTGCGCTGGTTGCGACAAGCCTTTCATCAATCTTCGCGCGAATGATGCCCCTCGTTTCTCCTGTAACCATCAGTTTCTGGCGGCTATTTGTTGGTGGGGGGTTTCTTTGGTTCTACAGTTTTTTTGTTCACCAGGGTGCTCTTAATAGAAAATATAGAACAAAAATGCGAATTTCGGGAATTTTTTTGGGATTGCACTTTATTTGTTTTTTCGCCGCATTAAAGTTTGCACCCATTGCCAACGTAACGCTTCTAACCGCAACGGCACCAATATTTTCTGCACTTTTTGAAAGATGGTGGTTAAAGCGTTCTTTTGCCAAGCCCGTGATTTGTGGACTGTTCTTGGCTTTTTTAGGTATTTTTCTAATTCAGTGGAGAAGTTTAATTTTTAATGATAAGAATCTGGTGGGAAATATTTTGGCAATTTTAGGTGCTGGTTTTTTATCGATTGTCTTTATTCTATCTGAAAATATACGAAAAAACACTCCTTTGGTGATTTTTACACGTCACTTATATTTTACTTCGGCATTATTTCTTTTGGGGGTAGGGCTTTCTATGAATTTGCCGATTTTTACAGTAGCTTCAGATAATTATATTTGGCTAATCCTTATGGGGGTTGTGCCTACACTTCTTGGCCATTCTCTTCTGTATTATACCCTGCGGCACTTTAGGCCAACGGTCGTGAGCACCATACCGCTCGGAGAACCAATTTTAGCTTCTTTCTTTGCTTTTTTGTTTTTTGGCGAGAGTATTCTGTTGGGTGTTACTATTGGTGGTGTTGTTACACTTTCAGGTATCTACATTATACTATCCAGAACCAACTAATTCTTCTTCAATCTGTTTAACTCGCGTTTCGTTACTAAAAACCCCTCTATATTTTTTGGGGAGAAGAGCTGCAATTTGGCACATGACTTCGTATCCAATGTTTGAAATAGCTTCATCCTTATTCGCTCCCTGTTCTATGGCGAAAGGGCCAAAGGGTTTTCCTATTTTAACTGTTACTTTTGGACGAACACCTTTCAACCATTGGGTCCAAACATTTTCAAGGCCGGCAACACCAATAGGCACAACAGACACATTCATCATCGTAGATAAATAAACAACCCCCTTTTTTGCGGGACGAAGAATGTTTGAGGTCGTTGTTCCTTCCGGAAAAATTCCTAATATATCTTTATTCTTTAATACGCGCTTCGATGATTTTATGGTTGAGGGGGCAAATTGCGTCCTATTCGTCGGTATAAACCCATATAACCACACAGCCCAATAATTGAACCAATCGATTGTTTGGTCGCTGGCGGCTAGAAAATTAATAGGTCGCATTGTGCTAAAAATAACAAACAGGGGATCAACAACGCTGAAATGATTTATTGCTAAAATATATGGGCCATTTTTCGGTAAGTGATGCCTGTTTTTTATTTTGGTTCTCGTTAGCAAACTTCCTAAAAACAAACTGACATATGTTGCTAGATAACGGATCCATCTTGGTCTGGGCCTGAAGTGATCAAGCTTTGTTCTGGCGCTCATTGGCTAACTATTTTTGAAATTTTGTCAGTATTATACCAATACAAACACTGAGTTTTTTGGCAAAAGCTATGTGTAAAAACTCATTTGGACCGTGAGCATTTGATTCAGGCCCCAATACACCTGTTATTACAAACTGTGCTTTAGGATATTTTTTACCCAACATAGACATAAAAGGAATAGTGCCTCCTTCACCCATAGCTAATGCCGGTTTATCAAAAACAGTTTTTGATGCATCTTGAATAGCATCTTCAAGCCATTTTGCTAGCCCCGGCGCATTCCATCCAGATGCTGGTTCTTCAAAGTCAATCGTAATCTTTGCATTATAAGGCGGATCTTTAATTAAAGCAGTTTTTAGTGCTTCCTGTGCTTTCAAGCTGTCGAGTCCCGGCGGAATTCGCATTGATAGCTTTAGGGCTGTATAAGGCCTCAGGACGTTTCCCCCGTCTTTAATTGCGGGAATTCCATCCATACCCACTACTGATAGGGCCGGTTTCCATGTTCTACGTAAAGTACCATCAAGAGAGTCGTCCGTCGACGGGCACATCCCCTGAACCCAAGGCATTGATTCTGTTTTTTCTCCAAGAGTATTAACCATTTTTTTTGCTTCTGCTATTCGACGATCCGGGATTTTCACATGTAATTCCTTTAGGGTTATTTCACCGGTGTTCTCGTTTTCCACTCTTGATATCAACTGTTTAATAATCCTAAACGAAGAGGGAACAAGCCCGCTTGCTGCCCCCGAATGCACACCTTCTTTTAAAACATCAACCCGTAAGGTACATCCAACCAACCCACGCAAGGAAACGGTTGTCCAAAACTGGTCATAATTACCTGCTCCTGAATCCAGGCAAAAGACTAAGTCCACTTTCCCTATAATATCTTCATATTTATCGATGTAATAAGGCAGATCGGGTGAACCGCTTTCTTCACAAAATTCAATAAGAATTACAATTCTCGGTAGGTTTTCGTTTTGCTCCTTCAAGGCTTTTATTGCCCCTAGAGACGCGAAAAGGGCATACCCGTCGTCGGCTCCACCCCTACCATACAATTTTTCACCCTCAATAACCGGCGTCCACGGACCAAATCCCTTTCTCCATCCTTCCATTTCCGGCTGCTTATCCAGATGTCCATACATAAGGACACTTCCTTCCCGCTCGCCGGGAATTTCTAATAATAAAAGTGGTGTCCGCCCCTCATCTTTCTTTATATAAATCGTACTGCCGGGTGGTTTATGGGTATTTATCCAATCTTTTGCCATATTCAATGCCATATTCATGTGCCCGGACTCCTCCCATAAAGGATCAAATGCCGGTGATTTATTGGGAATTTTTATGTAGTCAATAAGGGTGGGGACAATTTCCTTATCCCAAAACAATTCAAGGCTGGTTTGAAGTTTTTTTACATTCATGTAGAATCTCTAAGGTTGGGTAAAACAGCCCGTGAGTTTAAAAAAAGATTGGGTAATAGTTATAAATAAAAAGGGGATCCAAAAGGATCCCCTTTTTCTATCTGACTTAAAAAGTCTAGAACGGCAAATCGTCCTCGTCGTCCCCAGAAGGAACCGATTCGGGTTGGCCGCCATTTCTATCCATTTTTCGGCCGAGCATGGTGAAGCTGTCAGCAACAACTTCTGTGGTATACCGCTTAATGCCATCCTTGTCTTCCCAATTGCGGGTTTGGAGTTTACCCTCCATATAAACAAGCTGACCTTTTTTTAGCAGTTCACCTGCCATTTCAGCTGATTTCCCGAACATAACGCAACGGTGCCATTCGGTTTTATCCTGAATATCACCATTGGCATCACGCCAAGATTCATTTGTTGCCAGATTAAGATTCGCCACAGCAGCCCCTGATGGGGTATACCGGGTTTCCGGGTCGCCACCCAGGTGACCAACTAACACGACTTTATTTACGCTACCTTTTTGCATGAGTTACTCCTAACTTCTTTATTTACCGATTTAAACGCGTATGTTTTATTGTACATATAATATTTGTTTCGTGTCAATAGTTTTTTTCCACACCATTGGGCTTTTAATTACAACAACGGTACAGAACTAAGATACACACCTTTCTTTATTTTGAAAGTTATAGACAAGACTCATAAATGATAATATTAAAAATAAAATTTTGTAGGTGTTTTCGTGAATGTTTATCACCACAGACCAGACGAAAAACCCCTCTGCAATGATAAAAACACTTATAAGCAACAAGAAAAAAAGGAACAAATGGTACAAGGTTAAAATCCTAATCAGCCTTGCGTTTCCTGAAGAAAAGAACAGGCCCAAGGATAGCCAAAACCAGCCATTAAAAGGCAACTCAATTTTCACAGGTTTGAAGGGTCCAATCAGATTAAACTGATCCACCTCAACACTGCCTATCCCTACCCGGCTCTTGACAGACAGTTTTGTTTCAAAATATGGTACTATTGCTTTTGTGACAATGACCGCCTGAACCGGTCTTATAAGACCGATATACAGAATAGATATCCCTAAAAGGCTTAAAACTAGCCGTTTGATATCAGCGGATATTCCTCGTTGCTGACGACTGTCCAAAAATACCATAATGTTAATACCATAGGATAAAAGATGAAATATGAACTATAGGTGTGCACCTGTTCCCAAAATGTCGGGATATAATAAATTGATAGTACAAACACCATAATCCTAAATATATTTGCGAAATACAAAAGAAGGATTCCACCCGCTAAAAATATTAGCCTTTTTTGAATGGGGCCTCCGGGATAGGCCAAAATAAATCCAATATATAATCCCATAAGTTCAAGCCCGTTACACCCGTTTTGTATTTCAACACCATTGGAACCGGCTATAGCTAATATCCGAGCATCAGATACGGTTTCATACCCGAATACATTAAGAAATTTCCCGGCCAAATCAACCCCAGAAAGGCTTAATAATTCATCCAGCCGCCCATTTGGAAGTAAATAATAATCATAGACCAGATACCACAAAACATAAATCGCTCCTGCGGCTAACAAAAACCTGGCAAGCGGACTAAGGCGCATAGGTTTATCAAAGAAACTTTTATCCGAGGACACAGAAACTCCTTCCGGTGTTAATATCAAAAGAGTGCGGAGAATGTCTTGTTTTGCCGCTAAACTCTATTTCTTCTTTTTATTTCTTATCTTTTTTAAAGCCATAGCACCGCCGGCCGCTGCAAGCAAACCAAGCCCCCCAATGGGTGCCTGATTTGGAGTAGATGGAAAATCCGGAGGATTTGCACTTAATATGCCAATGAATGGAAATGAATACAAGATCACTTTTATTGCATTAGACTTCATATTAACTCCTATTTCATGTATGTTAATTTTTGTGTGGAAACATGGTTTTCGGATTTTAGCTGAACAATATATAGCCCTGAAGACAAGTTAATAGGGCTCCATCGCACACAATGCCTTCCGTGCTCTAATTCGCCGTCGATTAATGTTTCTACCAATCGGCCATTAATATCAAAAATCCGTAGGGATATCTTGTGGTGTGCCTCTGTTGTATTTGGAATATCTACCGTTATGAATGTGGATGGATTAAACGGATTTGGATTAGCTGGGTGTAATCTGAGTTTAGTCGGAAAAGTCGATTCTTCCTTAACAGATAAAGAGAGATACTGAACGATCAAGCTTAAAAGACTTTCACCCACTTTGGGATAAATATTTACTCCTTTAGAATTGCGGATAGAAAATTTATCTTTGGCCTGGGTTAAAATCTTTAATCCTCTTTCCTCTAATAGATTTGCGGTTTCCCCTGTGTTATTGTTCTTCAGGCTTAATCCTATAATAGTTTCAGGCAAACGCGACAAATCCCATTGTATGGTTATTTCTTTTTTGTTAGGTAAAAAATTGCTGTAATCATCCACGGTTAAAAACATAACATCAACCGGGAGATGGATTGGGCGCTCTGAAAAACTTGGAAGATTGTTTATGGCTAAGGCTGTTTTTTCTGTATAAGTCATGGCAATCAAATGGTTTTTAGCTTCCAATGGCATTAGCTGATAGGCATCTGCTATATCTAAATCGATGTCGCCCCCTGTTGTAAAAGACAGATAAATCGTTTTTTCATGTTCATGAAATGTAAAAGTTAAAGAAACTCCACCTGCACTTTCTTTTTCCGATCTAAAGAATGCGCTGGTCGTGCTCGACATATCAGACGATTCTATCGTTAAACTTCCAGTTCCTCCACTGGCCTGAACCCAAAACCCCTGATAGGGAGCAATGTGTCCATCCGTTAACGATCCAATGCTTCCGTTCCAGCTTTTGAAGGCTCCCGTGACATTATCCCAGATATAAGCCGATGATAGAATGTTCGTTTTTGAAACATTATCCCAATCGATTGTTTCAGAGTACGGATTTCCAGCCAGGGCCCAATTACCATCTGAGACATTTTCTATGGATACACTCCCGGTGTTTCCAGCGCCCTCAACACTTAATGAAATTGGCAGATCTCCTGTTCCATCACCGTCTGAATCATCATAGACATATACCAAAAATCCCTCGCCCGCACTTAGCGTTGCTGTTGAAAGATTGGTCAAAGCAGACCAGGTTTGATTTGTTTTGTTAAAGGTCCATACGTTAGCTGTGCCGGTACTAATGTCTCCACCCGACATTCCTTGTATCCACAATTCAGAGAGCAAATCGGTAAATATGGATCCAGAGACAGGACTGCTCATCATTCTAAACCCTGATGAACCTGAAATTTCCACTTTTGGTATAATTGATGGTGTTGTGCTTTCAAATATAAAGATTTCTCCCCTTCCGGATGTTCCATGTCCATCGGTGCCAATCACAATATCCCGATAACTGTCTCCATCCAGCAGGGTAGTGCTCAAATTAGGTGATGGTTGAAAAACATATGCATTGTTTAATAATCCCACAACCATGTCTGTAGAAGACGAGAAGTCTGATGCTGCGTCAAAATCTCCGCCAGAGCTCGAATATTCAAAATATTTAACATCGTCCTGGTATGTAAAATAAATTTCTCCCTTCCCATCATTATCATAGTCTGAGGTACCCATTCCGTATATATCGTTTCCCGCAGATAATAAAACGGCATCTGTTTTGTCTCGAACAAAAGCATTTGATCCAGATTCCCATTCGAACACAAAAATGCCATCATCAATATTATTAGAAATTACAATCTCTGGACTGCCGGAATTATCAAGATTGTAGGTGACAATTTTTCCATAAGTATTCGTACCTGTATCCATATTGTTATTAATGGCTGCGCTAGTTGGATCAGCTAATGTTGAAAAATCCATAACCCTTAGCGCTCCCTGCTCTTCACAAATTGGTAAGTCGTCTATATATCCATCATTATCTAAATCATTGGGTGGTCCCATATCCATGATACCATCTCCAATGTTTTTTTCTGCACCAACCAACGACACTTTCGACCACGAGTCGTCTCCGTCCGCTTCCCAAACTTCAAGACTTGTTGTGTTTCCTGCGTTCCCTACATACAATTCTTTATAGTTGTCTCCATCTGCGTTTCCTGTTACAATTGCACGTATGCGCGCATTCGCTTTAAAATATCCACCATCTGGACCTTTTGACGATGTTGGCGGGTTTGTAGAAGAAAGTTGCCCTGACGCCATTTCATAACAATAGACTCTAGCGTTTGAGCTTGAGGTTGAATTTGATGCAATAAAGAGTTCTAAATATCCGTCTCCGTCTGTATCGTTCACAGAAACAAGTCTTTGAATCTGGTCTGAGCTCGCATTATTCACCGGTAGTGACACCGACCATACCTCATCGTAGGAGTCTGTCCCATTCCATTCATAAATCATTGCTTTTGCGTTTGAAGACTGTCCTATCTGGATAATGAATTCCCCATATCCATCACTATCTAAATCGATTCCGGTTTTTAAATCATTTATAACCCCAGTAGATGTACTGCCAATTTCTAGTTCCTGAATTAGCGTAAAACCGCTGCCCACCGATTGGGAGAAACCGGCGGTAACACCCCCAAACAAAAAACTCAAGCAGAGCTCCCGTGTATATAAGAATACACATTTCATATTTATAAGATGTCACGGGGTGACATTAAAAATAATTTGTGTTTAACTTAATGAAGCTATAGATATAAAGCAAGCTTGGAGTCTATTATCCTATTGCAAAAGAAAATTCGTTCTTTAGTTCATCTAATATTGTTTTTATTCTGATATCTTTTTTTGATTTTTTCTCTATAGTCTTACAGGCGTGCAGAACGGTGCTGTGGTCTCTTCCTCCAAAATGCATTCCTATGTTCACGAGCGGTGCACCAAGCATCTCTCTACACAAGTATATTGAAATCTGTCTTGCCTGAGTAATTTGCATTTTTCTACTGGGGCCAACCATTTCCCTTTCCGATATATTTGTTGCTTCAGAGACTCTTCTAATAATGTCTTCAATGGAAACATCAGACAACATTTTACTCCCCATTCTTTCTTTTATAACTTTTTTTGCCAATTCAAAATCTATTTCAGCGTTTGTTAACGAAGAATGTGCCAACAGTCTGATTATTGTGCTTTCCAGTTCTCTAACATTGTTTTTTATGTGTGTCGCAATAAGTTCTACAATATCGTATGATAATTTTAATCCATTCTGTTCTGCTTTTTCTAATACAATTGCCACTCTTGTCTCAAAATCCGGAGGTTGAATATCTACAGCTAACCCCGATTTAAATCGTGACAATAGACGATCTTGTAACCCCATCATCTCGCCGGGATATTTATCCGCCGTCATAACGATTTGTTTACCGCTTTGAAAGAGCTCATTAAATGTATGAAAAAACTGTTCTTGTGTTTGTTCTTTGCCCTGAAAAAACTGAATGTCATCTATAAGAAGAATATCTGCTTTTCTGTAGGATTTGGAAAACTCCACTGTTTTATTTTTTTGTATAGATGAAATAAAATCTAACGTGAATTTCTCGCTTGATGCATTTACAACATTAAGGTTTGGTTTTTCATTGCATATTTTATTCCCAATGGCATGAAGTAGATGTGTTTTTCCCATACCTACCCCTCCATATATCACCAGAGGGTTAAAAGCCTGTTTCCCGGGCGTTTCTGCAACTGTTAATGATGCGGCTCTGGCAAATTGATTGTTTTCTCCCTCAATAAATGTGGAAAAAGTATTTCTTTCGTTCAGGTCTGGACCTCTTCTTTTCTTGTAGGAAAACATTGCATTGTATTGTGGGTCTTTTACATTTGAACCTGATATTTTCCCAACCTCAGGCGATACGGTATATTTAACCGTTATATCTTTTCCAAATATATTTTTAACCGCACTTTCAACAGCCGGGCCATAGTGGCTCTGTATCCACTCGAAGAAAAACTGGTTTGGAACCTCAAGCACCAAGTCCGAGGGTCCCATCCCTATCGATTTTACCGGTTCGAACCAAGTTGAGTACGCATGCTCAGGGTATTGCTTTTTGAGAGAAAGTTTTGCCTTATTCCACAAATTTTCATGTTTCATTTATTGGTTATCCACAAGTTATCCACATTTGGTGTTTCTTCAATTTATGAACGTTTCTTAATCCGCATCAATTCCATTTTCTTATTGTTTTTACAAATTTCTTTCCCGTTTTTGACCTGTTTTCAATTAAGACTATTTTCGTTTGTCCTTTCCGGAAGAATCCCTAACTTCCCGGGCTAATTTTGGAGCAAGAATGAAGCGAACATATCAACCCAGCCGAAGAAAACGTAAAAACAAACATGGTTTTCGCGCTAGAATGGCAAGTGTCGGCGGTCGAAACGTTTTACGTCGCCGCAGAAAAAAAGGCCGTCGAGTCTTATCCGCTTAAGTGCGCCTGGCCACGAATTACCCCATTACACTAATAGACCGGTTATTGAGAGCTCTCGCAACCGGTCTTGTCTATTTGTATCGTAGCATCATTTCGCCCCTTTTGGGGTCGTCATGCCGTTTCTCACCCACTTGTTCTCGTTATGCTTTGGATGTACTTAAAACCCATATGTTTTGTTCGGCTCTACTGCTTATCACAAAGCGTATTCTAAGGTGTCACCCTTTTAACCCTGGTGGTTTTGACCCCGCCCCTAAAAACAATGGATAAAAAAACACTACTTGCCTTCTTTTTAATCGCCATTATAATGATACTTTATCCATGGTATATGGATAAGGTGTCCCCAGTGCCATCGCCGTTAGAAACAGACACATCTTCTGTCTTTTCGACGCCGAAAGTACAACCGAAAAAATCGGTTGTGGCTCCTCAAAAACCAAAGGAGAAAATTTCCGTTGAAAACTTTGAAGAAAATTATATTTCTGTGTCAAACGGTGTGTATACAGCTCAACTTAGCAATAAAAACGGGGGATCTTTTTCATCCTTTGTTCTAAACGAATTTGATAGGCATGACTCATCAAAAGTTGATCTTATATATGAATATAATAAAAACAACTTGGGGTTGGAGTTTATAAGTACTGATGGCGATAAAATAACACTGTTTGAACCATGGACTGTCCACTCAAACGATAAATCTGTTGATGCAAGCATTGAGGAACAAACACTTCGTTTTTCAACATCTTTTCAAGGAAAATCCTTAACAAAAACCTTCACGTTTTATCCCGGGACATATAAAATTAAATTGGTTGTGGACCTCGAATCTGTTCAAAAATCAATTTCACAAGGTCGTTATTCTGTTGGGTGGGTTGGCGGATTGCCTTCAACTGAAAAAAACACCAAGGAAGAATATACTTACTACAAGGGTTTGGCCTACCTTGGGGGTGAACTTTTAGAGCCCAAAATCAAAAACGGAGATGTGGTTTCTGAGGAACAGTCCGGAAAAACGGGTTGGGTTGCCACACAAAACAAATATTTTATTTCTGCCATAATTCCTTCAAATTTCGGAATTGGTGGAAAAGTCGATGGAGAAAAAAGAGGGGATCACCCAACTTATGATTTAACCCTTTTACAAGATGTTCGCTCTGGCAATGAGTACACTCTTTATTTTGGCCCCCTCGAGTACAATCGTGTTGTAAATCTGGGTGTGGGCCTTGAAAATGCAATGAACCTTGGTTGGGCTCCCATCCGTTTCATTGGTCGCCTTATTACCTGGTCGCTGACAATCATGCACAAAACAATACCAAATTACGGCGTTGTGCTGATTTTGTTCGCCATTTTGATGAAAGTATTGTTAAATCCATTAACAAAAAAAAGCTATCAATCCAGCAGACGAATGCAGGATCTTCAGCCAAAGATTGCGCAATTAAAAGAAAAGTATAAAAACGATCCTCAAAAAATGAACCAAGCCCAAATGGCCCTCTTTAAAGAAGAGGGTGTGAACCCTATGGGTGGATGCTTTCCGGTTCTATTACAAATGCCAGTGTTGTTTGCCCTGTTTACTGTCTTTAGGACGACAATAGAGTTTCGAGGTGAACCTTTTGTTTGGTGGATCAAGGATCTTTCTACTCCTGACATTATCTTTCACCTGCCATTTAATGTACCCCTCTATGGAAGCCATGTTGCTGTTTTACCCATTTTTATGGGTATAACAATGTTTCTTCAACAAAAACTTATGTCCACAAGCGGAGCCCAATCACAGCAAAAAATGATGGGATATTTTATGACAGGGTTTTTTCTTCTTTTGTTTAACGGTTTTCCATCCGGGCTAAACCTTTATTACTCTGTTTTTAATGTATTAACAATTGTTCAGCAAAAATATTTCACCCCCAAACCGACCAAGCCAAAAAACACCACATTAAAAGGTAAAAAACCGAAAAAGAAAAAATGATTTCTAACGATACAATCGTTGCCCCGGCAACACCTTTTGGGTTCAGCGGGCTGGCGATTGTTCGTGTTAGTGGAGAGCGAACAATCCCAATTCTTTCCGCCCTGACAGACGCCAGAGAACAGGCGCCTCTTTTTACACATAAAAGTATTTCGCGAGTACGTCTTTTTTCAATAAGTGGGGTGCCTTTTGATGAAGCGGTTGTCTCTTTTTTCCAAAAACCGCAATCATATACCGGAGAAGATTTAGCTGAAATTTCTTGCCACGGAAACCCTGCGATAATTGAAGAAATAATTACAACTGTCTGTTTTAACGGTGCCCGGATCGCTGAACCCGGGGAGTTCACGAAGCGTGCCTTCTTAAACGGCAAGGTTGATCTAACACAGGCAGAGGCTGTGGCAAATATAATTGAGTCACAAACAATCGAAAGCGCACAGTTAAACCATAGGGTTTTACATGGAGAACTGTCTAAAAGGCTGATGAAAATAAAAACCAACCTAATTGAATGTCTATCACATGTTGAATTTGAAATTGATATTTCTGAAGATGAGGTTGTACCTGAAGGCTATAGTCGATTAATCAACAACCTTGAAACCCTCATTGAACAAAACCGCCTGCTATTGAAGCATTACAGGCAAAACCGCCTTTTAAACAAAGGCGCTCTTGTTGTTATTGTGGGAAAACCCAACGTGGGCAAATCAACTCTTCTCAACGCCCTTTCAAATACCAATCGTGCAATTACCCACCATTTACCTGGAACAACAAGAGACGCGATTGATGTTTCACTTGTTTTGAGTGGAACCCCAATTCGTATAGTGGACACTGCGGGCATCCGAGACACAAGAAAAGAACTTGAAAACGAAGGAATCAAGCGGACAAAAAACTATATTCAGCAGGCAGACCTCATTCTCTCCGTTGTGGACAACAACAAAGACGCTTTTTTTAAAAGTAAAAACGTTCGATATATTAAAATAAAAAACAAAACTGACCTTAATAAGGAAGAAAAGATAAAGCCCGGCGTTATTCCCATATCAGCAATAAATGGCACTGGACTGTCTCAGCTCAAAAGAGAGATTAAAACAGCTCTTGGCTTATCGAGATCTATTTCAGAAAACGCGCTGCTTATTTCTTCCCGACAGAAGGAGGCTTTATCCCAATGTCTTAATTGCCTTGTTGCCGCAAAGAATGCTTCTAAAGCCGGTGCAGGAGACAATTTAGAAATTGTTGCCCTGGAGCTGCGGGATGCGCTCAACTCAATTGATAGGGTTTTAGGAAAAACCACCGCGGACGATATACTAGAAAACATCTTTGGTTCTTTTTGCGTAGGAAAATAGGTTTCACGTGAAACAGTCCTCAAACAAGTTTGATGTGGTGGTGGTTGGTGGTGGGCATGCCGGTGTAGAAGCTGCTTTAATCGCCGGAAAACTAAATAAAAAAGTTGCGCTTGTTACAATGGACAAAGGAGCCGTTGGGAGAATGTCTTGTAATCCAGCTGTTGGTGGTCTGGCAAAAGGCCAAATGGTTCGGGAGCTAGACGTTCTTGGTGGCGTGATGGGCCGGGCAGCTGACAAGGCCGGAATACAATTCAAGGTTTTAAATCGCTCAAAAGGAAGATCTGTGTGGTCGCCACGGGCCCAGGTTGATAAGCGCGTGTATGAAAAAACTGTAAATGGTCTCATTTTTTCACACCCTAAAATATCTGTCCTTGGTGGAGAGGTTGTTGATGTTCTCGAGAGATCTGGTGTTGTTTTCGGTGTGATTCTTCGAGATGGTGCGCGGCTGAAGTCTGAAGCTGTTATATTGACTTGTGGTACTTTTTTAAATGGCTTAATCCACATTGGTGAGCGCAAAATACGGGCCGGAAGAATGGGTGAGTCTGGATCTCATGGAATTACCGAAGCTCTTGTGTCTCTTGGGTTTGTTGCTGGCCGATTAAAAACGGGGACCCCACCAAGAATTGACAAAAAAACAATTAATTGGCAAAAAACAACACCCTCACATGGCGATAAAAAACCAACGCCGTTTTCTTATCAAACAAAAAACTTCAAGCCGCCAAACCTCCCATGCCATACGGTAAAAACAGGACCAGACTGTAGAGATATTATTCAAGAAAATATGCACACCAGTCCAATGTTTTCTGGAGATGTGCTTGGTGTTGGTCCCCGATATTGTCCGTCTATCGAAGACAAGGTACACCGCTTCTCTCATCACAAATCACATTTATTGTTTCTTGAGCCGGAGTGGGCAGCTTCAGACCAAATTTATACTAACGGTTTTTCTACCAGTTTGCCTGAAAGGGTTCAATTGAGGGCTTTGCGAACCGTTTCCGGGTTGGAGTCTGTTCGTTTTTTTAGGCCAGGGTATGCAATTGAATATGACTTTTTTTCACCCTCCCAGCTCAAATCTTCTCTTGAATCAAAAATGGTTGGGGGTCTTTTTTTCGCCGGACAAATAAATGGGACATCCGGGTATGAAGAGGCTGCCGCACAGGGGCTTCTTGCTGGAGTGAATGCAATTCAGTACATCAACAATAGCCCGCCGCTTGTTTTAAGAAGAGACGAGGCGTATTTGGGCGTTCTTGTTGACGATTTAATCACAAAGGATACGCTCGAACCCTACCGTATGTTTACATCGCGAGCAGAGTATAGAATATTGCTTCGCTACTCCAGCGCTGGTCGTCGGCTTGTTGATAAGGCGCGCTCGTTTTTATTGTTAACGGACGAAGAGTATGGGGCCGTGGAAAAAACCACAGTGCTTACAGAATCAATTCTTTCTTTCGCAAAAGGGCCTGTAGGGCCACCTGATATTAATCGCGCTCTTTCCGATCTCAATGAAAAACAAATTTCACACAAAACTCCGGCAGAAAAGCTGCTGATGCGCCCTAAGCTTACCATTTCACACCTGCCAAAATCCTTATTTAAAGACGTTGTTAAAAACGATCTTGAACCTTCGTTTGTGGCTGAGTCCTATTTTGAAGCAGAAACAACCATTAAATATCGTGGATATATTAAGCGCCAACTAGACGCCGTTAAAAAACTAAGCAAACAAGAAAACTTTAATATTCCTGATGGGTTTGATTATAAAGTTTTGAACGGAATATCAAATGAGGCCAGAGAAAAATTAAGTTTGATTCGGCCAGAGACATTGGGTCAGGCCATGAGAATATCCGGCGTAAGCCCCGCAGATTTATCAGTTTTATCTGTTCTGCTCACAAAACACAAATGAAAGCTGTTTCACGTGAAACAGCCACCGAAAGTGGCTTAAAGCCGCTTCTTTCCCGGCTTTTATCTTCGAATCCCATTAAGCCGTTTTCGGAGTCGCTTTTTTCTAGTCGACCATCCACTCTAAGCGGGTTGCCAACCGATGTTCTCTCTTTGTTGTTGTGTGCTCTCTCCGTCAGATATAGCCCACATATGTTTCTTGTATCTTTAGAGTCAAGCCGCTTGGCCCGAACCGTTTATGATTCTCTTTGTGGACTATTGGATGGGGGAGTGTTTTTTTTACCGAACATTGAGAACAATCCATCTGATGTACCGGGGTTTAAAGTTTCTTCTGAACAACATTTTTCAGAGTTTTACAGAGAAGCTCTTAAAAAAACACCGGGGCTATACCTTTTTTCGTCCGGTTCGCTAGAACGCACTGTTCTTGACAAAACAAAAGCCCTGGAAGAATCTTTTTTAATTCAAAGCGGAAAAGAAATAAGCCGAGAAAGTTTAGTTAAGGCGCTTTCGCGCTGGGGATATGATCTTGTTGATTCTGTTGTGGTGCCAAAGTGCTTCTCTGTGCGGGGAGGTATTGTTGATATTTTTTTACTTTATGCAAATACCCCCGTCCGGTTAGAGTTTTTCGGGAACCTCGTGGAGTCTGTTCGGCTTTTTGAGCCATCAACACAAAGATCTATTAGGCCCCTGAAGAACATTTCTATTGAACCACCCCCGGGGTACATCCCCAAGAAAATCGGGGTTCCTATCAATTCATTGTTTACAAACAACACCCTACCAATATTTCTTTATAAAAAAGATGGTGGATTCATTGTATCTGGAGTTAAAAACCCAAAACATTTTTTCCAAACAGATTTTCAAACCTTTAACATATCCAAACACTCTAATGACCTAAAAACAAGCATTTTAAATCAATTGTTTAAAGAGCATTGTTCAGCAAAATTTTTCTATTTAAGTACAAACGGTTTGGTCTCCCCCCTTATGTCAAACAGGTTTGAGATTGTCAGGGCTTCTCTTCCCTGTGGTTTTACCTCTAAAGAGTTGGACCTTGTTTGTTTAAGCTCGAGCTCAATTCATGGTGTTCGTGCACCTGCGCGGAACCGCTGGGATGTTTCCCAAAAAACAATCAAACATAAAAGAATTGTCGGGCTTCATTCGTTGGAGTGGGGAGATTTTCTTATCCACATAGATTATGGTATTGGTGTTTACCGTGGGTTAGAGAAGGTTGGACCCGAAACAGCTAAAACAGAAAACATAAAAATAGAATATGCAGGTGGGGATTTTGTTTTTGTTCCTATCGACAGGTTTAACCGCGTTCATAAATATGTCGGAGCTGGGGACACCTCCCCAAAACTATCGAAACTGGGGTCTTCCCTTTGGGAGAAACAAAAATCCGAAACACGACGTTCTGTAAAAATCGTAGCAGACGAGCTTATTTCGCTATATAAAACCAGAAAGGTCGAACGAGGGTTTGCTTACACCAAAACCGTTGAATTCCTTGGAGATCTTGAAAGCTCTTTTCCTTTTGTGGAGACAAAAGATCAGGCAGAGGCCATTAAATCTGTTCTTGAGGATTTGGACAAGCCCACCCCTATGGACCGCTTGATTTATGGTGATGTCGGTTTTGGAAAAACAGAGGTTGCAATTCGAGCTGCACTAAAAGCAGTTGAGAGCGGTCGCACAGTATTTTTTCTTGCGCCTACAACAATATTAGCGGATCAACACTATATCACCTGTAAACAGCGTCTAGAGCCGCTGGGTGTTAGAGTGGATTTATTGTCTAGGTTTCGCTCAAAAAAAGACCAGGCATCTGTTTTAGAAAAAACGGCGCTTGGTCAAATCGATCTTATAGTAGGAACACATCGGCTTTTGTCCGGGGATTTGCCTGTTTCTATGTTGGGTTTATTAATTGTAGATGAAGAACACAGGTTTGGGGTGAAACACAAAATAGCGTTAAAACACCTGAAAAAGAAAGCTGATGTTTTAACCTTAACCGCAACCCCAATACCCAGAACACTGCAACAGTCTCTTTTGGGTATAAGAGATTTATCCAGAATCGAAACACCCCCAAAAGAACGGCATCCAATTATTACGCGGGTTAAATATTTTGACTGGGCCATTGTTGAGGAAAAGATTCTCATTGAAACAGGCCGTGGGGGGCAGGTTTACTTTTTACACAACGATATCGAAAGTATGCCGTTTTTTTTAGAGCGCCTTTGTTTGTCTTTTCCTTCTGTGTCAATCGCGATGGCTCATGGAAAAATGCCAAGCCGAAATTTAGAAAAGACCATGCTTTCATTTTTTGAAGGATCGATCGATGTCTTAATTTGCACCACAATTATAGAGTCAGGCCTCGATGTGGCCAACGCTAACACAATTCTAATTAACAATGCCCATCGGTTGGGGTTATCACAAACCTATCAAATTCGTGGCCGAGTTGGAAGAAGCAACAAACAGGCCTATTGTTATTTGTTAATCCCTCGAGGTAAAACCCTATCTAAAGATGCGTTTAATCGACTCAAAGCTATCGAACACTATTCCTCCCTTGGGGCAGGATATGATATTGCCCTAAAAGACCTTGAAATTCGCGGCGCTGGGAACCTTTTTGGTTACGAACAAAGTGGACATATTTCTAGGGTTGGCTATGCATTATATAATAAAATTCTAAAAGAGGCAATCGATGAGGCAAGTAACAATGAAATAGCGGCTCCAGTTACAGGACCAGTTGTTTCTTTTTCCGGAAACGCATTTATTCCGGACACCTATGTTCCCCTTGTTCAAGATCGTTTATCTTTCTACCAACGGTTGTCTGAGGTTGTAAATCGCGACGAAATAAAAGCCATTGAATCTGAATTGTGTGACCGCTTTGGTCCGCTTCCAAAAGAAACTAAAAACCTTATCCATATTGCCGAAACAAAAAAGGTGTTTTCATCTTTGCCTGTCTCAAAAATTTTCATGTCAAAAAAAGAAACAAGGATTATTTTTAAAGATCTTCCTTTGGCAATAGACGCTCCTGTTTTTATTAATCAAATAAAAGAGTGGTTTGATTCAAAAGCTGTTGTTTTTAAAGTAAAAGATATTTCGGGTGGCCGGCTTTCTGTTGAGTTTAGTTCAACATCTTTTGAAAAATCTCAAAGGTTATGTTTTCAGTTTGCCGAATTGTTTTCACCGCAAGAAAAAGGGTAACTTCGCCCCGTGAATAAGCATCACCTAATTTTCGTTTCCGCATTATTTTTATTTGCCTGCGGGAAACAGGAGTCCACACCTCCTGTCGTGGCTCGTGTTGGATCGTCTTTTCTTTCTTTAAAGGATGCCAGGGCTGCACTTGCAGATCCCGCAGTTACTGAAGCTGACCTCGAAAATGTTGTGGTACGATGGGTAGAGAGAGAGTTGCTTTATCGCGCCGCGTTAAGCAGTGGTTATGATAAAGATCTTTCCATTCTCTCTGCGGTCTCTAACTATAAAAAGCTTATGTTGGGAAAAGCATATTTGATGTCCACATCAAAACTAAACATTCAAATACAGCCAGCAGAAATTGAGGCTTACTATGAAAAAAATATAACATCCTACGTTCGGAGTGCCGATGAGGCGGTGGTTTTTCATTTTCTGGTCTCTTCTATCAAAGAGGCAAATAACATTTTTTCTCGATTAAAAAAATCAGGAACCGGCGCTGGGCTTGAGATGTTGTTAAAAGAATATAATGTGAAAGCAGAAACGCTTACTCGCAGCCGAGTTTTTCCGAAGATAGGCGAAAAAGTCTTTTCGAAAAACAACCACACGCTTATTGCCCCGTTTAAAAGCGGTCTCGGCTTTCATGTTATAAAGGTGTTGAACAAAAATAAGGCTGGAACACCCCGTGGGTTTTTAGAAGTATACGATGAAATACAGCAGAGGCTTTTACAGTCCAAAGCCCTTGTTTCTTCGAACCGAATTCTTGACAGCCTCAAATATGAATATCAAGCAGAAATTTATTTGGAAGGAGCCCCATGAAAATCTATTTTTTAAAGAGTGCTGTTAAAAGCATTTTTATTTTCGCTATTGTTTTGTGCCAAAAACCACCGGTTTATGCTCCAATTGAGGGCATTGCGGCTATTGTTGGAGAAAACATAATTTTAAAAAGTGAAGTGGCTCAATATTTGAACATGGCCTTAATTCAACAGGGAGTTGATCCAAGAACAGATCTAGAAACAACCAAACAAATTGAGGCGGGTATTGTATCCGATCTTGTTGATCAGAAAGTAATTCTTGAGCTAGCAGAGCTTGACTCTATCGAAGTTGATGATAAAAATGTGGATCGTGCTCTTGACCAGAGGGTTGATGGCTTCATAGCTCAGCTTGGAAGCGAGGAAGCTGTAGAAAAAGCTCTTGGGCAACCGTTAAGGTCTTACAGGCGAGAATTTTGGTATGATATGCGAGACTATTTGGTTTCAGACACCTATAGACAGCAACTAATTTCTAATATTGTTATTACGAGAAACGATGTGACCCATTTTTTCGAATCGTTTAAAGACAGCCTTCCCTCTTTTCCATCAATGGTGAAAATTCGCCACGCGCTAATTAATGTAGAGCCAGATAGCCATGCTGTAGTATCTACTGTTGAAAAGTTGTCACAAATCAAAGAAAAAATCCTCAGCGGAGCGTCTTTTTCAGAGCTAGCTGAAAAATACTCACAAGATCCTGGTTCGAAAAAAAGTGGCGGTTCGCTGGGTTTCGTCCGGCGAGGAAATTTGGTAAAAGAATTTGAAGCTACAGCTTTCACGCTTGAGTCAGGAGAAATAAGCGATCCGGTTAAAACTGTTTTTGGGTATCACATTATTGAAACTGAAGAAGTTTTGGGTGATAGAATTAAAGTGAGACACATCTTGCTGTCCCCCGAAATTACAGAACAAGACGAATCTCGGGCGTTCAGGTTTGCGTCATCATTAAGAGATTCAGCAGGAAGCCTTGATGATTTTATTAAAATCGCTCGGATACACTCACAGGACACAAAAACAAAAGAAACCGGCGGAAGTTTGGGGTGGATAGATCCACAGCGTTTTCCGATAAAAGAAATCGGAATGGTAATTAACCAGATTAATATGAACACCTGTGGTGGGCCTGTCCGGTCGGAACTTGGGTATCATCTTATTTGGATTGAAGCCTTTAAGCCTGGTGGCGCCCCATCTTTAAAAAATCACTGGGCTGAAATTGAAGCAATGGCTCTCAACCATAAGAAATCTCAATGGTTTCAGGAGTGGATGAAAAATGCTCGAAAAAAGGTATACATAAGTCGAGCGGAACTTTAAGTATAAACTGTTTTCAACAGTTTTATCCACACGATTGTTTAAATAAAGTTTTCGTTAGTATCTGATTTTTTTTGTTTTTTTTCATTTGTTTTTCCACAGCATTCATTCAGTTTTCAACATAAAGTAATTGTTTAAATGTTCGGTTAAAAAAGGTATTAAGCCGAAGGTGTTTGCTTCTGTTTTTACAGTCGGCTAAAAACTTTTAAACAGTATTAATAATAATACATTATTTAATGTTCTTTTTATTATAAATACTCTTTGGTTTTATCGACGAAAAAGACCTTGTTCAAGACCTTGAAAAAGAAGTAACATTGTCTGATTTTTTAGAGCAATTGAACCAGCTTTAAACCCACTTAAATTATCTGGAATTAATAATGAAAATTTCTACATCTAAAACAGAATTATATACAGCACTTCAAAAGCTTTCTAAGGCGACTCCATCGCGCTCTACGCTTCCAATTCTCAGTTGTGCTTTATTGGAGGCTGTTGAGGGTGGTGCTGTGATGAGGTCTACGGATCTTGAAATAACAATCGTTGTTAATCTTGCTGCAAGCGTTGAGGAGGCCGGATCTGCTGCAATACCCCTACAAACAGTATTAGATATCACGAGTGAACTACCAGAAGAAACGCGGGTTGGGATAAGTGTGGATACAAATTATAAAGTGAAAATTACAACAGAGATGGGTGTTTATGATGTTATGGGAAAGCCGCCGGAAGAGTTTCCTGCAATACCCGATGTAGATAACAGAAAAGCAACAGGTGTTTCAGCAGAGGCATTGCAAGATATCATTAGAAAAACAAGTTTTGCAGTTAGTCGGGATGAGTTGAAGCCCGCATTGACGGGCGTCCTTTTTCGTTTTGGACAAGAGAATCTTACAGCTGTAGCAACAGATGGACATCGACTGGTCCGTTATATCCGCTCTGAATACGAACAGCAAGAATTCAATGGCGATGTAATCGTTCCTAGGAAATTTTTAGGTTTGATTGGCGGTATTTTATCAAATGAAGATTCAATACAAATGTGGTTGGGAGAAAACCACTTGACAGCAACAATAGGGTCTGACACGTATTTTACGCGGATTATTGATGAGCGATTTCCTGATTATGAAAGTGTAATTCCCAAAGACAACGACAAAGAATTGTCGGTAGACAGAAACCTTTTTTTGTCAGCCGTAAGGCGAGTTTCTATATTTTCTAACAAATCAACAAAACAAATTGCATTGCGATTAACCGATGAAAAAACTCAGCTTACCACAGAAGACCCGGAAAAATCATCTAAAGCACAGGAAAACATTGGTGCCGAATTTAAAGGAGACGACCTAGTTATTGGCTATAACGCTTCCTATTTAAAAGATATTGTTTCTCATGTTGGATCAGATAAATTGGTTGTGAAGCTTAAAACCCCGATCAGCGCAGCGTTGTTCTACCCCGGAAAACAAGACAGTGGATCAGAATTAACGATGCTATTAATGCCCATAAGGTTAAACGACTAAAGGAGAACCAAGAATTATTAGAGCAGGTTATCTTTTTTTCCGCCGACCACCGAAAAAAGGCTATTATATTTCTGATGTCGATTAAATCAATCGACATGCATTTTTTCAGGAACCACACAAAAACACAAATGGAATTCGGAAGTGGAATAAATGTTATTTTGGGTGAAAACGGTTCCGGGAAAACCTCTATTCTTGAGGCGGTATATCTCTTATCAATGGGAAGAAGTTTTCGAACAAATCGCCTTATAGATATGGTAAAAAACAACGAAGATTCTGTGCGGGCAGAGGGAGTGTTTGATATTAAAGGAGAGGATGAGCATATCTTGTTTGGGTTGGCAACAGATGGTCGAAAAAAGCTAAAAATAAATGGAAAAGAAATAAAAGGGACAAAGGCGCTGTTGGGAAAAAACCCCGTTATTTTGCTTTCTCCGGAAGAACAGACCATAACAAAAGGAACAGCTGGAAACCGAAGAACATACTTTAATAAGCTTTTTTCAGTGGTTTCCACCGAATATATGAACACATTGGTTCGGTATACAAAAATTTTGAAACAGCGAAACACCTGTTTAAAAGAAAAAAGAAGCGACCGCGATCTTTTAGTCTGGGACGAGCCAATCGCTGAGACCGGGACACGCCTTTGGAAAAAAAGAAAAAACCTTTTGTTGGCCTTTCAAAGGGAATTGGTGGACGTGACAAGAGACTACGAAGACAAAGCAGTGCACATCGATATTTATTCGGACAAAGCAAAACCAATAGACAAACAAGAATATATATTAGCGATGAAAAAGTCAAAACAGAAAGACAAGACGGTTGGAAGGACCACAGTTGGTCCCCACCGAGATGAAATTGGGTTTTGCTATAACGATAAATGCCTTAAAGCGTACGGATCCCAAGGTGAGCACAAACTCAGCTTAGTCTTAATAAAATTAGCTGAGTTTAACCTTGTTAAAAAGCTAATACAAAAAACACCGACACTTCTACTCGACGATTTGTTTGCTAAGTTGGATTTTCAAAGAGGAGACTCTGTCTTGAAACTGTTGAACAAAAAAGCCCAAACGCTGGTGACAAATACGGACATGGTTGAAATAGAAAGACATGGGATTGTCTTAAATGGCGGTGACAATAAATCGTTTTTTCTCGAACGATGACAAAGACATTAAAAAGTGCCATCAAATCTTTTTTAAGAAACGCAGGGTTAGAGCAAGGTGTTTCTCAAAACAATGCACTGTTTTTGTGGAACGAAACCGTTGGTCCAACCATTGCTGAGAACACGGAAGCAGAAAGCGTTGAACATGGCGTTATAACGGTAAAAACCTCGACCCCTTCTTGGCGGCAAGAGCTCCAGTTTCAAAAAAAAGACATTGTAAAAAAAATCAATAAACAGCTTGGAAAACACACGATAAAGGACATTCGATTCATATGAGCGCAGAAGTAAAAGCGACGCAATATAGCGCAGAAAGCATCAAAGTATTAGAAGGGTTGGAGGCGGTACGAAAGCGCCCGGCCATGTATATTGGAGACGTTGGAAAACGGGGTCTCCATCATCTTGTTTATGAAGTTGTAGATAATTCAATTGATGAAGCATTGGCGGGATATTGTACAAAAGTAATTGTTACATTTAATGCCAACGGGTCTGTCACCGTTGAAGATAATGGGCGCGGAATTCCTGTTGATATTCACAAAGAAGAAAAAAAACCGGCAGTTGAAGTGGTCATGACCGTGCTGCATGCTGGAGGAAAATTTGACAAAGGATCCTATAAGGTTTCAGGCGGGCTTCATGGTGTTGGTGTTTCTGTTGTAAACGCACTTTCTGAATGGATGTGGGTAGAAGTAAAACGCGACGGAAAAGTTCACAAACAAGATTATAAAACGGGCAACCCTCAAAACAAACTAAAAACCGTTGGCACCGCAAAAAAAACAGGGACAAAAGTATGCTTTTTTCCCGATAGTACCATTTTTAAAGCCACAACATTTGAATACGATATCATTGCCGAAAGGCTCCGCGAGCTTGCTTATTTAAACAGTGGGTTAGAAATTGTATTAAGAGATGAACGCACTGATGATGGTGAAACAGACACCTTCAAATTTAAAGGGGGACTAAGCGATTTTGTAAAGTATCTGGACGGACACAACAACCCTTTGCACAACAAAATTATCACGGTTAACAAGGAAGACGGGGAGGTTCCTGTTGATGTGGCTCTGCGTTACAGCAGCACCTACAATGACAATATCCTGACTTTTGTGAACAATATTAATACTATTGAAGGGGGAACGCATCTGTCCGGGTTTCGCTCTGCATTGACGCGAGCCATGAATAACCACGCCACAAAAAACAACCTGATTAAAGCTAAAAAGAATGAGAAAATTTCATTAAGCGGAGAAGATTTTCGCGAAGGGCTAACGGCTATTATTAGTATTAAAGTTGCAGAACCCCAGTTTGAAGGTCAAACAAAAACAAAGCTGGGGAATGGTGATGTAAAAGGTGTTGTTGACAAAGCTGTGTATGAAGGTATTTTAGATTTTCTAGAGCAAAACCCATCCATAGGAAGACGCATTGTTGAAAAAGCGCTGTTGGCAGCAAGAAGCAGAAGTGCCGCTAGAAAAGCTAGAGAACTGATCAGAAGAAAAAGCGCCCTTGGCGGATCTTCATTGCCCGGAAAACTGGCAGATTGTTCAAACCGGGACCCCATTTTTTGCGAACTTTACCTGGTTGAAGGAGACTCTGCTGGAGGCTCTGCTAAACAAGGGCGTGACCGAAGGACTCAGGCTATACTTCCTTTGCGCGGTAAAGTGATAAACTCAGAAAAAGCCCGAGTGGACAAGTTATTGTCAAACAATGAAATTCAGGCCATTATTACTGCGCTTGGCACAGGGTTTGGCGGATCTGATGAAGATACGGGAGAAAAATCTGCCGGAGATTTTGACATAGAAAAACTCCGCTACCATAAAATAATTATTATGACAGATGCGGATGTAGACGGCTCTCACATACGAACACTACTGTTAACTTTTTTCTATCGAAAAATGAAAGAAGTAATAGACGGGGGATATCTCTATCTTGCACTTCCTCCTTTGTATCGCGTGTCTCAAGGAAAAAAGGTGCACTATTCTTATGATGACAATGAAAGAGATCTAATGATTGAACGAATGCAAAAGGAAAACAAAAACACAAAAGTTTCTATTCAGCGATATAAAGGATTGGGCGAAATGAACCCGGGTCAACTTTGGGAAACCACAATGAACCCGGAAAGTCGGACCTTAATGCAGGTGACGGTGGAAAGCGCAGGGGAAGCAGCAGAGACATTTCAAAACTTAATGGGAAACGATGTGGAAGCGCGAAGAAACTTTATTGAAAAAAACGCAAAATTTGTTGTTAATCTAGATGTATAGAGGTGTAGAAAATATTTATGGTTGATTTTAACAGAGACAACACGCTTCCGCGAGATATCGTGGATGAAATGAAAGAAAGCTATCTTAACTATTCCATGTCTGTTATTGTGTCCCGCGCCCTACCTGATGTACGTGACGGCCTAAAGCCAGTACACCGCAGGATTTTATATGGTATGAGCGAGTTGGGGTCAAGCTGGAACAGGCCGTATAAAAAATCCGCGAGAATCGTAGGTGATGTTTTAGGAAAATATCATCCCCACGGTGATAGCTCTGTTTATGATGCCCTTGTTCGTATGGCACAGGATTTTTCAATGCGATATGAATTGGTAGATGGACAGGGAAATTTTGGCTCAATAGACGGAGACAACGCCGCGGCCATGCGATATACAGAATCTCGCATGACAAAACTTTCAAGCGAGATGCTTAAAGACCTAGACAAAGATACGGTAGACTGGGATCCAAACTTTGATGAAACCCTAAAAGAGCCATCGGTGCTTCCCTCTTCTGTACCAGCCTTGCTGGTAAACGGTTCAGAGGGGATTGCTGTGGGAATGGCAACTAAAATCCCCCCACACAATTTAACAGAAATTATAAATGGATTAATTGCGACCATAGAAAACAAAGAGATAACAACAGAAGAAATTATGACACACATAAAAGGGCCGGACTTTCCAACCGCAGGGCTCATATTGGGTGTTGATGGTTTAAAAGCTGCCTATAAAACAGGTCGCGGAAAAATTAAAATGAGAGCCAAAGCACATATTGAAACGGCCAAAAGTGGAAAAGACAGTATCGTGATTACTGAAGTACCCTATCAAACGAACAAAGCAAACCTGGTTGAGAAAATTGCAGATCTTGTTCGAGATAAAAAAGTAGAGGGTATCACAGATCTCCGGGACGAATCTGATAAAGACGGCATTCGCGTTGTAATAGAAACCAAAAGGGACGCTGTTCCAGAAGTTATTTTAAACCAATTGTATCAACATACCCAACTTCAAGACACCTTCGGCATCATTCTTTTGGCTCTTGTTGATGGGGTGCCCAAAGTGATGCCTCTGAAAACCATTTTAAACCATTTTATTGATTTTAGACATCACATTGTTGTTCGACGAACAGAGTTTGATTTAAAGGAAGCAGAAGCCAGAGCCCACATTTTGGAGGGGCTAAAAATCGCGCTGGATAATATTGATGAGGTTATTTCAATAATCCGCAACAGCAAAGATCCTGTTCATGCGAAGGAAGGTCTCATGAACAGTTTCAACCTTTCTGAGGTTCAGTCACAAGCCATATTAGATATGAGACTTCAGAAGCTCACCGGGTTAGAAGTGGAAAAAGTCGTTGCGGAATATCGAGAAGTCATAAAGCTTATAGCCCACTTAAAAGGAATCCTGGAAAGCCGAAGCCAGAGAATGGATATAATTAAAACAGAGCTTAATGAAATTCGCGACCAGTATGGGGATTCACGACGCACAGAGATCATACCGGTAGATTCTAACTTTTCCATGGAAGATATGATTGCTGAGGAAGAGGTTGTGATTACCATCACCCACAACGGTTATATTAAAAGAACAGCGCTGAACACTTACAGAACGCAGCGGCGAGGGGGTCGCGGTGTACAAGGGGCCACAAGCAAGGATGAAGACTTTGTTGAACATCTCTTTATTGCAAACACACACAACTATATGCTGTTTTTCACCGATCGGGGGAAGTGTTTCTGGCTAAAAGTTTATGATATTCCCCAGGGGGGTCGCGCTACCCAAGGGCGCGCAATCGTAAATCTGATAGGTTGTGAGCCTGGAGAAAAAGTAGAAGCATTCGTTAGTGTAAAAGAGTTTTATGATGACCATTATATTGTTATGGCCACTCAGAACGGAATCGTGAAAAAAACTGTTTTGTCTGCCTATGGTAAGCCAAGAAAAGGCGGTATCTACGCAATTGATATTCGAGACGGAGACAAACTCATTGAAGCGCGCATTACAAATGGTGAACACGACATTCTTCTAGGCACCCGAGAGGGCAAGTCCATTCGGTTTTCTGAAAATGATATACGCCCGAGTGGACGAAAAACGATGGGAGTCAAAGGTATATCATTAAGCTCCAAAGATGATTGCGTTATTGGAATGCTGGTTGTTCGAAGGGAGGGCACCATTTTAGTAGCGACAGAAAAAGGAATGGGAAAGCGAACTGACGTTATTCAATACCGCACCCAATCGCGAGGAGGCAAAGGTGTGATGACTATGCGGTGTACAGAGAAAACAGGTAAAATGGTTAACATTATGGAGGTTGTTGATTCAGACGATTTGATTGTGATTACAGATTCAGGCGTATTAATGCGCCAACCTGTAGCAGCTATTCGCACAATAGGGAGAGTCACACAAGGCGTGAAGTTGGTAAAACTTGACGACGGCGCTACAATTTCATCGATTACACGGGTCATTCACGAAAATGACGTAGAAAAAAGCGATAGGCAACCAGAAGATTTTTCTGTAGAGAAATCAAAAGGTGAGGATGTCTCAATAGAAACGTGAGCCTAAGTCGAAATCTCGAGATCGTTCAAAAAAAAATTAAAGAAGCCCAGGAAAGATCGGGTCGACAAGGCGAAGTTAAAATCGTTGCTGTCACAAAAACACACCCAACATCTGTAATAGAGGATGCACACAGGTTGGGCTTGTTTCATATTGGGGAGAACAAGGTACAAGAAGCAGGAGAAAAGTTTCGTGCTCTTGCCAGCGAAACGAAAAACCGAATAACCCGACATATGGTCGGACACCTTCAAACCAACAAAATAAACAAAGCATTAGATTTGTTTGATACAATTGATTCGGTTGATTCTGTACGATTAGCAGAAAAAATAAATCGCCGGGCTACGGAATTAAAAATAAAAATACCCATTCTTTTAGAAATTAATACCAGCGGCGAAAGCTCAAAACAGGGGTTTTCTGTATTTGAAGAAGACAAGATGTTGTCTTGTTTTGTTTTTGAAAACCTTCAAATAAAAGGATTAATGACCATCGGGCCCCTGACGAATTACCCGACAAAAATCCGAAGTGCTTTTACAGAGTTGAGAAAAACAATAAATACCTTAAATAGAAATAAACAACCACAATACCCTGAACTTACTGAGCTTTCAATGGGAATGAGCGACGATTATGAGGTTGCAGTCGAAGAAGGAAGCACGATGGTTCGACTAGGGACAAAACTGTTTGGAAAGAGAATCCTGTGAATCTTTTTGTATATTTACCCGCAGGGCCTACTGTTTGGAGTCGGAACGCAAGAGAATACGAAACTACAAGTGGGCACGGTTTTTTTGTTGAAAAAAATGCAACATTTGTTTGGCCAAAAAATTCTGATCCAAACACGATAAATCCAGAATCGTTTTCAAAGCTTAAAATGAAATTTAATATTAATAAAGCTTGGATTGTTGATCGCATTAAAGGGACAAAAGATCATGGTTTTATAAGTGGCCACATAAACAAATCGGGATATAATTATTTGGTTGGTAAAACCCCGCTTGGAAGCCACCCAACCTTTCCGGACATCAGCAATATTTACTCTTGGCCAAAAGGTAGCAGGACCCATAAGGTCTTTACCGTTGGGCCCAACAGGTTTGGTGAAGCTAGCAACACAAATATAATACTATCTGAGTGGGTTGGGCTAGTTGCAGCGGTTTGGTGTTATGTGGGCGTTAATGTTACTGCGTTAGGCATACCGCCTAATAAATTGAAAGTTAAAAACTTTAAACTGGAAGAGTTTGTAAAAAGTTTGGGTTGATATTACAAGGAGAAAACAATGGAAATAATCAGAGGATTCGTTTTGTGTGTCATGTTTACGGGCGCCCTGTTTGCCCACTGTCAGGTTCCCTGTGGAATTTATGATGATGCGAGAAGAATTCTTCAAATAGAAGAGCACCTAACAACAGTTGAGAGGGCAATGAATTCAATTCGTGGCCTTTCGGAGGGCGATGATTTTCAATCAAAAAACCAACTTATTCGGTGGGTAAATACAAAAGAAAACTACGCACAAAAAATCCAAAATATTGTTTCTGAGTATTTTCTTACACAAAGAATTGTTCCTGTTAAAAGTTCAAACACCGAGTATAATGACTATGTAAAGCAAACAACGCTTTTGCAGAAAATTCTTGTCTCGACTATGAAGTGCAAACAAACCGTGGATTCAGATTATTTGATTAAAACCCAAAAACTATTGGATGAATTTGTTGCTGTATACTTTGACGAACACGGTTTAAAACACCTTAAACAGTTGCGGAGCAACTAGTTTTGTTCTGAAAGGGTAACAGCAATTTTTGACCCTTCAACGACATTATGAAAAGCAAGGGCACGGTTTGCCTCAAAGCTTCGGCCTTCTGTCAATTTGGATATTTCGCGCAGAAGAAATGGTGTAAGGTTTTTCCCTGTGATATTTAAAGATTCGGCCGCTTGAACAGCTTTCGAAATATAATACTCCATTTTTTTTAACGATATTTCGTGGTTTTTTGGTATTGGGTTAGCCACAAGCAGGGAGGACAAAAGACCGAGGCCTGTGTGTGCGCGGAACCAATCCACGACCTCTTTTGGTGATTCAACGGATGTGCCAAGGGTCAGTCCAGACTTTCTGGAGTAAAAAGCTGGAAATTCGTTTGTTTTATACCCTAGAACAGGAACGCCAAGCGTTTCCAAGGTCTCAAGGGTTTTGGGTAAATCTAAAATTGCTTTTGCCCCAGACGAGACAACAATCATGGGAATTTTTTTAAGAGCAATGAGATCTTGAGATATGTCGCCGGTTATCTCGGCGTTACGATGCACCCCACCTATGCCCCCAGTAGAAAACACCTGTATGCCAGCCTGATTGGCCAACTGCATTGTAGAAGAAACCGTAGTCGCGCCTGACATGTTTTTTGAAACAGCCCATCCTAAATCGCGTTGAGATAGTTTAAAAATATTTTCACCCGAACAAATTAACTTTAACTGAGAAAGAGAAAGCCCAATGTGAACATTGCCATCAATTATAGCAATTGTTGCGGGTGTGGCGCCATGAGACTTTGCTTCCGATTCCACACTTACAGCAAAGTCAAGGTTTTCAGGATAGGGCATGCCGTGCGCAAGGATAGTAGACTCCAGCGCCAAAACAGGCCGACCAGATTTTAAGGCCAACTCAACGCTTGAATTCAAAATAAGAGGCACATTGTACATGGAGTAATTTCTCAGATTATGTTGAAGGCTTTTAAAAGAGACTTGGATAATTTACCCACTATTTAACACTGAAAAAATGGAACAGTTTGGAAAATATACAGATCCAAAACAATTTGGCTTGTCTAGGAGGTTGGTTTTGAAAACAAGACCAAATGGAACGGCTATAATTATTAAAATGAGAAAAAGCAGAATAACTTTGAAAGATGGTCGCCAATTGTTAAGCCAAGCTGAAATGATAAAGAACAAACGACCAAAAACCAGAGTAGTTGTTTACACTGCAACCCCCGTATGCAGCAAAACAAAAAAATTCCTTAAAAATAACAATATCGATATAACTTGCCAGTAGAATGGGTTATAAAATAAAGCAGCTGCTTTTCGTTTCTGACAAAAACATTTCAGCCCATGTGTTAAGCTTAGGGTTGCCGGTAATTGCCAGCAACTTAAGTAGGACAATTATGAATATGGCAGATGTTGCAATGGTGGGGAGGCTGGGGGCCCCGTCTCTTGCCGCAACAGGAATGGGCTCAATGTTGGTGTGGGTTGCGCTGAGTTTTGCCATTGGGTTGAGAACGGGCACCCAGACGGTATCGTCGCGTCGCCTCGGGCAAAAAATCTATAAAGAATGTGGCACTGCTATGCACAATGGCCACTTACTTGCGCTCCTACTTGCGGGTCCAATAACAGCTGCGGGCTATTATTTTTCACCCGTTTTTGTTCCTTGGTTTATAAGCGATAGTGTTGTAACACCACTTTGTGTTGACTATACATCAATTGCGTCTCTTAGTGTTTTCTTTTCTTCGATAGGGTTTGTGTATCAAGGCTTTTTTACAGGTATTGAAAAGCCACAGATTCATCTGAAAGTAACAGTGGTATCCAACCTATTAAATATATACCTCAATGCGGGATTAATCTATGGTCAAGATGGAATTACAGATATTTTATCTCGTTTTAATATTTCCTGGTTGGGGTGGGCTTGGGGGTGGTGGTCTTTTCCCGCTCTGGGCGTTAAAGGCGCGGCCATTGCCACGCTTATCGCATCTGTTTGGCTAATGCTACATTATACGTTTTATTTGTTTCGCGATGATATTAAAGACCGGTTCTCCGTGATGAAATGGACATTTAATCGGGCAATGCTGAGAAAACAAGTTTCACTTGCTGTTCCTCAGGGATCGCAAGAAATAATTGTAACGTTGGGATATGCGGTATTTTTAAAAATAGTTGGTCTTATAAGCATAGTCTCGCTGGCAGCAACAGAGGTTGTTTTTACAATATTGCACGCAGCGTTTATGCCGGGGGCAGGAATAGGTCAGGCTTGTGCAACTCTTGTTGGAAAATTTCTTGGAGAAGGAGATGAAAAAAAAGCAGAAACAAGCATTGTTGAGAGCGTTAGGCTGTCATTTATAATTATGGGAACAATGGGACTATTGTTTCTTCTTATTCCGGGGTGGATTATCCCCCTGTTTACAAACGACATAGAAGTGATAAAGACCGGCATAACGGCCTTGAGAATCGCCGGGTTTGTTGAAATGGCTGATGCAATTGGTTTAACTCTGTGGTTTGCTTTGTCTGGTGCGGGAAACACCAAGTATCCCGCCATTATTGAAAGCACAACAATGTGGGGACTGTGTCTTCCTTTAAGTTATTTCTCAGGCGTGTATCTGGATTGGGGGTTTATTGGGCCGTGGCTGGCCTTTGGGCTAAACATTGTACTTTTTGCGGCACTAATGGCGCGAAAAGTGCTTCAGGGAGACTGGAAAGACATAGAAGTATAAAGCCATCTAATTTTTAAATCCTTAAATTGGATAAAAGGGTCTTAATTTATTAAATTTAAGTACTGCCCTAGGGTGATAACGCATAAAAAACGAGTAAAAACAAAGATGAAAAAAAGAACTAAAGCTATTGTAGATGGAAACGAAGCTGCCGCATACATTGCCCACAAAACTAATGAGGTTATCGCAATTTATCCAATTACCCCATCATCTTCAATGGGTGAACTCTCAGATGCTTGGTCAACATTGGGGCAAAAAAATATTTGGGGAACCGTTCCTTCCGTTATAGAAATGCAAAGTGAGGGCGGTGCGGCGGGCACCGTTCATGGAGCGCTCCAAACAGGAGCATTAACAACGACATTTACAGCATCTCAAGGCCTGTTGTTGATGATTCCTAATATGTATAAAATCGCCGGAGAACTTACACCAACTGTTTTTCACGTCTCCGCAAGAACAGTGGCGAGCCATGCTTTGTCAATTTTTGGGGATCATTCTGATGTCATGGCTGTTAGGCAAACTGGGTTTGCAATGCTATGTTCGAACAGTGTACAGGAGGTTATGGACTTTGCTCTTATTTCCCAATCAGCTACACTCAAGACAAGAGTACCCTTTTTACATTTTTTTGATGGATTTAGAACATCACACGAGGTAATGAAAATTGACCTGATTTCAGAAACAGATATCCGGAAAATGATTGATGACGCAAAGGTCGTTTCCCACAGAAAGAGGGGCCTAAATCCAAACAGTCCGGTGATTAGGGGAACAGCCCACAATCCGGACACGTGGTTTCAAGCAAGAGAAAGAATAAACCCCTACTACAGCGCTGTCCCCAATATCGTACAAGATGAAATGAATCGGCTTGCAAGGTTAACGGGCCGGCAGTATAAATTATTTGATTATACGGGACATCCAAAAGCCGATAGAATTATTATACTCATGGGATCGGGCGCTGAAACCGCTCAGGAGCTTGTGAATCACTACGCAAAAAGCGGTGAGAAAGTAGGTGTATTAAAAGTCCGTCTTTTTCGACCATTTTCTGGAAGAGGTTTATTAGATGCTATCCCGAAAACGGTAGAAAAAATAGCGGTAATGGACAGAACAAAAGAACCCGGCTCTACCGGAGAACCTCTTTATCAGGATGTGTTAACGGCATTCGTAGAAAATAAAAATGTTATCCCAAAAATTGTTGGTGGAAGATATGGTTTATCTTCAAAAGAATTCACTCCGGCAATGGTAAAGGGTGTTTTTGATGAATTAAAAAAAGAGAACCCAAAAAATCATTTTACGGTTGGGATTGTAGATGATGTTTCACGAACAAGTTTAGACTATGAACCAAGATATAACATTGAAAATGAACAGGTTTACCGCGGGATATTTTATGGTTTGGGCGCAGATGGAACTGTGGGGGCAAATAAAAATTCCATTAAAATTATAGGTGAAGAAACAGAGAACTGTGCACAGGGATATTTTGTTTATGATTCAAAAAAGTCTGGGAGCGTTACGGTTTCACACCTCCGGTTTGGAGCTCAACAAATACAATCTACCTATCTGATAGACAAAGCAAATTTTGTTGCTGTTCATAACTTTGAGTTTATAAAAACTATGAATCCTCTGGATAAACTGATGTCTGGAGGAACGTTGTTGTTGAACAGCCCTTTTGAAAAAAACACCCTTTGGGGAAATCTTCCACAAAAGATTCAAAAACAAATTTTAGATAAAAATATAAATGTGTATAACATTAATGCTGTTCGCGTTGCACAAGAAACAGAGTTAGGTGTCAGAATCAACACTATAATGCAAACCTGTTTTTTTGCCATATCCGGTATTCTTCCAATAGAGGAGGCAATTTTCAAGATAAAAAAAACCATAAATAAGACCTACGGTAAAAAGGGAGATGAAATTGTAAAGAAAAACTATAACGCCGTTGATGAAACGCTTAAACATCTTGCAAAAATTAATCCGCCAAACAAAACAACCGGAAAACATGTAGACATCAAAATTGTTTCCGATTCAGCGCCGGAATTTGTAAAAAACGTTACTGCAAAAATCATGGTTGGCGCTGGAGACGATCTCCCTGTTAGCGCTTTTCCAGAAGACGGCACCTGGCCCACAGGAACCACCCAGTGGGAAAAAAGAAACATAGCTAGCGAAATTCCCGCTTGGGATCCGGATGTGTGTATTCAATGCAACAAATGTGCTCTTGTATGTCCCCATGGGGTCATTAGGCCAAAAATATATGATAAATCCCATTTAAATGAAGCGCCACAAACATTTAAATCTTTTGGTGCAAAAGGAAGGGAGTGGAATGAAAATGAGGTTTATACCTTGCAGGTTGCACCTGAAGACTGTACAGGCTGTGCAATTTGTGTAGATGTTTGTCCTGCAAAAAACAAATCCAACACAAGCCTCAAGGCTATCAATATGATGCCCCACAGATCACTCTGGAATCAGGAACGAGACAATTGGAGTTTTTTCCTTTCACTTCCGGAAGTTGACAGGAGCCGAGTTAAAGCTGAAACCCCAAGAGGTTCCCAATTGTTTCAACCCCTGTTTGAGTTTTCGGGCGCCTGTACTGGATGTGGAGAAACGCCCTATGTAAAATTAGTGTCACAGCTCTTTGGAGACAGGATGGTCGTAGCCAACGCTACGGGCTGTTCTTCAATTTATGGGGGAAACCTTCCCACAACGCCTTGGTCAAAAAACAATAAAGGGCTAGGTCCGGCATGGTCCAACTCTCTTTTTGAAGACAACGCAGAGTTTGGTTTAGGCTTTAGAATGGCCATTGATAAACACCGAGACCATGCCAGAGAACTTTTGGAGGAGTTGAAGCCAATGTTGGAAAAACAGCTTGCGGACGAAATTTTATTGAAAAAACAATTTACAGAAGTGGAAATTTTCGAACAAAGAGAAAGGATTAATAAACTTAATCAACAGCTAAAAAAAATTAAAGATTCCAAAGCAAAGCTGCTTCTTTCAATTTCAGATAATTTGGTTAAAAAAAGCGTTTGGATTGTTGGGGGAGATGGCTGGGCTTATGATATTGGTTTCGGCGGGTTGGATCATGTGCTTGCCTCGGGAAAAGATATTAATGTATTGGTTTTAGATACAGAGGTATATTCGAACACAGGAGGACAAGCGTCCAAATCAACCCCAATTGGAGCTGTTGCAAAATTTGCTGCCTCCGGAAAAGACCAGGGGAAGAAAAACTTGGGAATGATTGCCATGAGCTATGGAAATGTCTATGTGGCAAGAGTAGCCATGGGGGCTAATGACACCCAAACAGTAAGGGCATTTATTGAGGCAGAGGCTCACCCGGGCCCGTCTATAATTATTGCTTACAGCCATTGTATTGCGCATGGTATAAATATGGTCCATGGTATGCGACAACAGGCGGCTGCTGTGAATAGTGGACACTGGACTTTGTATCGTTTTAACCCCGCCTTAAAATCAAAAGGGGAAAACCCATTTATTTTAGATTGTAAAAAACCAAAAATTTCTATGGATGAGTATATATACAATGAAAACAGGTATAAAATGTTAATAAAAACAAAACCGCACCGCGCAAAACAACTTCTAGATCGCGCCAAAAAAGAAGCACACGCCAGATTTGATTATTTTAAAAAATTATCAGAAACGGAACAAGATAATCGCCCTAAGGAGGTCGAATGAAATCCTTAAAAACCTCTTATTTGGGATTTGAGCTTGAAAACCCGCTGGTTCCATCCTCTTCTCCTCTTACTCGAGAATTAGACATGGTGAAACGACTGGAAGATTCCGGAGCGCCCATGCTGGTTATGTTTTCCCTTTTTGAAGAAGAAATTTACCATGAAGACGATGAACTTCTGTACAACCTGGAAAGAGGAACTCACAGCTACCCAGAGGCCCTTTCCTACTTTCCGGAACCCGCAAATATTATCCAGGGGCCCGAAGAATATTTGACACAGGTATATGCGATTAAAGAAGCTGTTGATATTCCGATTGTTGGGAGTTTAAACGGTGTTTCTGTCGGAGGGTGGATAGAGAAGGCAAAGCTGATTGAGGAGGCCGGAGCCGACGCTTTGGAATTAAACATCTTTTATTTACCAACAAAAATAGAAGAAACCCCACAAGATGTAGAAAACAGGTATTTAGAAATTTTAAGAGCTGTGGAAAAACAGATTACCATCCCCGTTGCTGTTAAAATTGGTCCATTTTTCAGTGCAATACCAAACTTTGCAAAAAAACTGGAATCTGCTGGAGCGGACGCTCTGGTTTTATTTAACAGATTTTATCAGCCCGATATAAACCTGAAACAGCTTCAGGTGGAGCCGACCTTACACTTAAGTTCTTCAAGAGAAATATCATTACCTCTCAGGTGGGTGGCTATTTTGCGAGATAAAATAAAGTCAAATATTGCTGTAACGAGCGGTGTTCACACAGCTGAAGATATATTAAAATTAATAATGGCTGGCTCAGATGTTACCATGTTAACCTCGGCTTTGATTAAATTCGGCCCGGAATATTTAAGAGGGTTACAGATCCGGCTGGTCGAATGGATGAATGAAAACGAGTATGATAGTATATCTCAGATGAGAGGCAGTATGAGCATGAAAAATACGGCCGAGGCAGAGTCGTTTGTTCGAGCAAATTATGTAAAAATTTTGAATCAGTATAAATCAGATGAACCTAATTTTTAAAATCGAAAAATTTATTATATAAAATAACTATCTGTTAGACAGCTCCTCCCGTTTCTTTTTACATATAGAATTTTACAGTAAATTCACCGCTAAAAATTTTAATTAAAATACAAGCAACCCTATACTGTGATGATAAAAAACAACCATCCCATGGGTGAGATAAAACATTTATGACAAGCAAGTGAAATAAATAATGGCAAAATTTCCAGGAATTAAATCAACAGCAGATGGAGCGGCGATAGTTGTATGGGTGGAGACTCACATTACGCAAGGTGCCTGTGCCTATCCAATCACATCGTCAACCACAATGGGCTCGGGATACCAGGCGGTTGTCTCTAATGGTGGAACGAACCTTTGGAATGAACACATGGTATTTATTGAATCAGAATCGGAGCACAGCTCTGCTTCAGCCTGTGAGGGCTTCGCCTTAGCAGGAGGACGTGTAACGAATTTTACATCGGGCCAGGGGCTGGTATTAATGAAGGAGGTTCTTTATACAATTTCAGGAAAACGCCTACCAGTTGTATTCCACATTGGGGCGCGGGCTTTAACCTCTCACTCTTTAAATGTCCATGCCGGACACGATGATGTAATGGCTGTTTCGGATTGTGGTTGGGGTATGTTATTTGCAAGAAACGCTCAGGAAACAGGAGACCTGGCTATTATCGCTCGGCGGGTAGCGGAAGATACACACACACCGTTTTTAAATATAATGGACGGGTTTTTAACTACCCACACCATAGAGAATGTGCAACTCCCAGAGCCGGAACTCATGGATACGTTCATAGGAAAACCACAAGATAAACTTATAAATATGATGGACCCCTATCATCCTATTATGTCTGGTGTTGTTCAAAATCAAGATTCTTATATGAAGGGAAAAATTGCCCAAAGAGGCTATACAAGTAAAATAGAACAAAGCCTTGTGGATGCCATGGATGAGTTCTACGCACTTACAGGTAGAGAGTACGGGTTGGTCTCAGAGTATAAATTGGGGGATGCTGACTATGCAATTGTAGGAATGGGATCTATGATTGAAACAGCAGAAGCGGCGGTTGATTTTTTAAGAAAAGAAAAAAACATTAATGTGGGTATTCTACATGTGACATCTTACCGCCCATTTCCAGGAAAGCAAATTGTTGAGAAATTACGAAATGTTAAAGCGGTCTCTGTTTTAGAAAGAATGGATAACCCCCTTGCAGATGACAACCCCCTTACGCTTGAAGTGAAAGCCGCTTTTGCTGACTATATAATTGAGAACAAAACGAAGGACGTTAATCTGCCGGCAATATATTCAGGATCTGCAGGGTTGGGCTCTCGAGATGTTCGCCCCGATGACATTATGGCGGTTGTAGAAAACATGATAAAGGAAGAGAAAAAATATTTTACACTTGGCATCCAACACGATTTGGCCCTTTCAACAGAAGAATCAACAGACGTTCGGTCTCAAGGCACCTTTTCAATGAGAGGCCATTCTGTAGGTGGTTATGGATCCGTCACTACCAATAAAATTATAGCTACAATTGTTGCGGATTTGTTTGATATGTATGTTCAGGCATATCCAAAATATGGTTCAGAGAAAAAGGGACTGCCCACTACATATTATTTAACCGTAAGTCCTGACCGCGTGAAAACACACAATGAACTTGAGTTTGTAGAGTTTGTACCCCTGAATGATGTTAATGCCTTTAATTTGGCAAACCCACTCAAAGGGATTCAGCCCGGAGGAACCCTGTTTATTCAGTCACCGAAAACTGCTGCGGAAAAAATTTGGGTAGATATTCCAAGGTGGGCAAGAAAAACAATTCAAGAAAAAGAAATAAAAGTCTTTGCGCTAGATACTGTAAAAATTGCAAAGCAAGTTTCAACCAGAGCCGATTTGATTCAACGGATGCAGGGAATTGTTTTGTTGGGAATATTTTTAAAAGTAACACCCTTCCTAAAGAAATCAGGAATTGGAGAGGATCAGCTAATGAGCGGTGTTGAAAAATCCCTGCGCAAATATTTTGGAAAACGAGGAGAACAGGTTGTGAAAGATAATCTGAATGCGGTAAGGCGCGGATTTGAAAACGTGTTTGAAATCAATCCGGCTAAAGTAGAGGAGTTGGCATGAAAGCATCCACATCGGAGTTAAATAAATACACAGCGTTTGATGTTTTAGATGTTCAAGATTTTAATGAGCGTATTGTAGGCGCTTATAATGACGGAATGGCTGAGCTAGGCTTGCCCGCTGATGATACGACGGCCAGAAGCTTGATTCCTGCGGGTACAGCTTCGTTGAGAGATTTCAGTTATATTGCCCCGGAAATACCGGAATTCACTTCCAGCAACTGTGTGGCATGTATGGAATGTGTTACACAGTGCCCTGATACAGCAATTCTTGGAAAAGCCATACCAGAAACAAAGCTTAAGGAAACCATTGACCGGTTAGAGTCGGGCGAAATAAAAGGATGGATATCTGACCAATGGGCAGATACCAACAAGTTTTCTAAGGTTCCGGCGAGAAAAGGGAAAGAACCTGCAAAATTTGGTATATTCATTGATCCGACAAAATGTAAGGGTTGTGCAGAATGTGTCGATGCCTGTGGTGAACACAACGCTCTTTCGATGATTACAAAAAAGGACGATACAATTCCCACCTATCAAGAAGCTTTTGAATTTTTTAATTCTTTGGGCGATACCCCATCTGAGTATGTAAATGAAAAAGTTCTTGTAGACATGATGTTGGCGAGCGATTCAATGCTGTATACCGGGGGAGCCGGATCGTGTATGGGGTGTGGTGAGGGAACAGCGTTGAGAATGATGCTTGCAGCCACAGGGTTTGTCTATGGCAAAGAAAGTATGGGGCTTGTTGCGGCCACGGGATGCAACACCGTATATGGATCAACCTACCCCTATAATCCATTTTTAGTTCCCTGGACCAACTCTCTTTTTGAAAATGTTTCAGCTGATGCAATGGGCATCCGCGCCCGGTGGAATCAAATGGGTTGGCAGGATAAAAAACTATGGGCCATTGGGGGAGATGGCGCTATGGTGGATATAGGCTTTCAGGCCCTATCCCGAATGTTGGCCTCAGGAATGGATATCAATGTTCTGATTTTAGACACTCAGGTTTATTCTAATACGGGAGGGCAAACATCCACCGCGACCTTTACAGGTCAAGATGCTAAAATGTCATTAGTTGGAAAATCGGTTGGAGGAAAAACAGAAAGACGAAAAGAAATAGCTAACCTTTGCATGATGCATCCGGAAATATTTGTAGCACAAACAACCTCAGCACACACTAATCACTTTTACAAAGCGATTATGGCTGCAAATGAATACCCCGGCCCAGCTGTGATAAATGTATATACCACCTGTCAGCCCGAGCATGGCGTGGCAGATGATATGGCGATGCACCAGGCAAAGCTGGCTGCAGACACCAGGGCTTTTCCCGTTTTTATCTACGATCCGACAAAGGGGAATCGGATGTCAGAAAGACTTTCCCTTCAGGGCAATCCCGCAAAAAATAAAGACTGGTATGTGAACCCAAAGACAGGAGAACAGGTCGATTTTATTTCCTTCGCCAAAACAGAAGGTCGGTTTGCCAAACACTTTGATAAAGAGGGAAATCCGGATGAGAGCATGATGTTTACACAAAAAGAAAGGCTGGGTAACTGGCGACTTTTACAGGAGCTGGCAGGAGTGATATAAATGAATAAGAAAACCTATAGAATTCAAAACGATGATAAGATATTTGTTAAAGACCTAACCCATGAAGATGTTCAAAAATCATTTCAATTCTTTAAGACCTTTTCTGAAGAAAAAAGAAAATATTTTCGAAGTAACGTTTTAGCTAAAAAACATCTAATTGCTCGGGCCGTTGAAGCGGAAAAAGGAAATATAATAAGAAGAATTGCATTAATTGACGATACGATTGTTGGAGATGCCTCTTTGGAGATTGAAACGGGTTCTTGGAAAAGCGGCACAGCCCATTTACGATTAGTGATTGCTCCTAAACATTCAGGAAAAGGCGTTCAGTATGTTCTAGCCAAAGACATGTATGATCTTGCCCATGATAAACAGTTGGAAAAAATCGTTACAAAGTTTATGCGGCCCCAAGAAGACTTAAAAGATATCTACCAAAAACTAGGATTTAGTCTTGAAGGGGTATTGCCGGATTATGTTCAAGATCAAAAAGGCGATGATCAGGACATGGTCATAATGGTGGCGTCTCTTGAGGAATTTCGGAAGGCACAAAACTTTATCGGAGACTGGCTCGACAACGAACACAGCTCTGTTGGTCCGGGCGAAATGTGATGTAACCGACAAAAACCACAACTTTTAATAATAGAGAACCTTGAAAAGATTAATATCTAAAAAAGAAACCGCTCATCCCGGGTTAAAACATATTAAGGCGTCTGGTGGCATTGATGAGTATATATTAGAATCAAACGGGTTACGGGTCCTTCTGTTGGAAAACCATTCCGCGCCCGTCGTCACCTTTATGGTTACTTATCATGTTGGTTCCAGAAATGAAGCCGTTGGTCATACCGGCTCCACGCATCTATTAGAACATTTAATGTTTAAAGGCTCTAAAAATTTTAACAAAGAAAAGGGAACAGCAATTTGGGACGAACTGCAAAATATCGGAGCCCAAATCAATGCCACCACATGGTACGACAGAACCAACTATTTTGAAATTGTTCCCAGTGAGCACCTGGAAAAGGCTATTGCAATTGAATCGGATAGAATGCGACACGCTTTTTTACGCGATGAAGATCGTCAGCCGGAAATGACCGTTGTAAGAAATGAGTTTGAGCGAGGAGAAAACGACCCTTTTGATGTCTTAGATAAGAACATTTGGGCTACAGCATATCAAGCCCATCCCTATCATCACTCAACAATAGGGTGGCGGTCTGATATCGAAAATATTCCCACGGGTAAATTGAAAGAGTTTTACGACACATTTTATTGGCCAAACAATGCTACAGCAACTCTAATAGGAGATTTTGATTGGCAAAATGCTCTGAAAACAATCTACAAATATTTTGGAGAACACCAGCCGTCACCACACACCATTCCTGAGATGTATACCAAAGAACCAAAACAAGAAGGCCCCCGCCGTATAATTGTAAAACGAATGGGCCAGACAGGTATCGTTGGTGTGGCCCACAAGACCCCCCCGGGGAGACAAAAAGATTATTATCCTCTTCATATTCTTTCTAATATTTTGGGCAACGGTAAAACAAGCCGATTTTATAAACGCCTAATAGACCAAGGGCTCAGTACATCGTTATTTATGTATGATTTTCCGTTCCACGACAATGGTCTTTTTATATCATATGTAATTTTGACGCCAGGAACGAACCACCAACAGATTGAAAATGTTATACTCTCAGAATACAAGGCCATAAAAAAAGAAGGTGTTTCAGCAGAAGAAATTGAGAGGTCAAAAGCACAAATAAAAGCTGACGCTGCTTTTAGTCGAGATGGTTCTTATGCTGTGGCTGGAAGTTTGAATGAAGCAATCGCTCTTGGCGACTGGACATTCTTCACAACATTTTTGGAAGAAATAGAAAAAGTAACCGAGGAAGATGTAAAACGAGTGGCTAATAAATATTTTCATGAAGACCAAAGTACAACCGGTTGGTTTATTCCTAAAGAAGGCGACGGACCACATGGCTAAGCCCTTTCTTTTTAAAGATATTATTCAAGATGGGCGCTTTGGAGAAAACAGAGCCCTGTCACTTAAGACAGGTGCAAAGAATGTTGTTACGATTGCTGGAAGTCTTTTGGGTGGAAAAATGTTTAGTCCGAAGAAAAACCTAAAAACGGCATCGTTAACAACTGCGATGCTTGACAAGGGAACAGTTAAACACGATAAATATTATATTAGCGAAAAACTAGAAAATGTGGGGGCAACTGTAATTTTTTCTTGTTCAAATTACCATGTTCATTTTTTAGGACATTGCCTTAAACCTGATTTACCACTGGTAATTTCTTTAATTGGAGAGCAACTTCGTGAACCTGCATTTCTATCAGAAGAGCTTGAAACGTTAAAAACCCGTCTTATTGGAAATCTTGAGCGGGCAAAGGAAGACACAAAAAAACAGGCAGCCATAAAATTTTTACAATTCTTGTATCCGCATGGCCACCCAAACCGTCCTCAATCCACAGATGAGAGCATTCATTTAATACAAAACCTGTCCACAATAGATTTAAAAAAATACCATGAGGAAACCTACGGGCAAGGCCAATTGCTGATAGCAGCCGCAGGTGATGTAGAACACAACACCTTAATTACAATTGCCGAAGACACATTTACCGGGTGGAAAACATCTTCACTAGAAATCGGTAAACCATTATTGGAGGCCAATAGAAACAAATGCCGCTCAGAAAAAGTAAATATTCCCGAGAAAACAAGTGCTGATATCTATTTGGGTCAGGCTGTTGGAATCCATAGAGATCACGAGGACTATTATCCCCTAATGTTAGGCGTTTATATTCTTGGTGGAAATTTTTCTGCGCGATTAATGCAGACAGTGAGAGACAATCAAGGCTTAACCTATGGAATAGGTTCGTCAGTGGCTGGGGTTAGTTTTGGAAATGATGGATATTGGAATATTTGGGGAACGTTTGCCCCGGATGTGCTTGAAAAAGGTCATCAGGCAACAATGGAGCAGGTAATCCTGTGGTATGAAAAAGGTATTTCGGAAAAAGAATTGGCATCGAAAAAAACTACCATAACTGGAGCTTTCAAGGTTGGTTTAGATACTACTGGCGGATTGGCAAATCAAGTTTTAACAAATGCGGAACGATATCGGTCTAATGATTATTTAGACAAGTTTCCAGAAATTATCAAATCTGTGACATGCAATCGTGTGAACAGGACAATTCAAAAATATATCAACCCAGAAACACTGACTTTCGTTGCAGCCGGCACATTGAATGACATAAAATAATCTTAACCCAGTAACCAGACAAATATTTGGAAATAATATTAATAGCTGCTGTTACGGCAGACGGGTATATTGCAAGACATTCAGCTGAGAAAATTACCTGGTCGAAAGACTTAATGCTGTTTAAAAAACAAACAATGGGTTATGATGTTATCGTGGGCTCCAACACATTTAATACGCTGTACAAACCTCTTGAGGGTCGCAACCTAATTGTGTATCACAGAGAAATCAATCCGGAAGATATTCTAAATCAAATCAGTGCCAAGAAATGTTTTGTAGCTGGTGGCGGAAAAACCAATGCCCAGTTTGCGCCATACCTTACTCATTTGTATTTAACACATCATCCTGTTGTATTTGGAAACGGTGTTTCTTTGTTTAATGGACTGGAAACAGAGCTAACCCTGGAGTATAAGGCAACCGTTCCTGTGTTGCCGGAAGCAGGAATATATCAAGTACAATATAGAATAAAACGTGACAATTGTCACACCACTTAAGTTTCTACTGGTTTAAATTCAAATTGTTTCTCTTTATCACTTAAAGAGGGTAAAAAGCAGGGCAGCTGGTTAGCCTAAAAACAATCTAAGAGGTATTAGTGCGCTTTTCTTTTACAATGGCTGCTTTTATCTTTCCGCGCAATACACGGTTATCTATAGCATTAATTTCATCCATATTGCCAGCAACGCCTGCTTTTACTAAGCGCTCAAACATAACCTCATCGGTTTCTTTGGATTTTGTGGATTCTTCTTGAGGCGATTCTTGATGCGTATCGATAGAATTGGATGGGGCGTTAAATGCCTTTGGCATGGGCGGCCTTTCTAAAGAACCCCGTTTTATTTTGACCATCATGGCCTTTGCTTTTCCACGGGCCACCCTGTCTTCGATGGCATTAAGTGGTTCATCATCGCCATCTAGGGCTTTGTTCACAACATAAGCTATTAAATCCTCGGTGTTGAAACCTCTCCCTTCACCTGTATTCTGTGGAGATTTGGCCGTTGAAGCTTCTGGTGGCTTTTCAGTCAGCGCTTTTTGATATTGAGGAGGTAGATTGCCTTCTTTGCGCTGCGCCCGGATATGGACAGCCTTGGCCAACCCACGGGTTGGTTTATCTGGAATGGCATTTATTAAGTCTAAGTTTCCACCTAGGGCCGCTTGAACAGCCTGTGCAATAATTGCGTTACGGGATAACGAAGGTGTCGTACTTTCATCAGTATCATCTGTTTTTGTTTTTACTTTTTCTGGAGGGATAAAATAGCCCAAATTGTTTAAAATGTAGGATTTTTTACTTGAAAACCCCAAAAGTGCCATAAAGGAAAAAGGTCCACGGCTGGATCGACGACAGGTTACCGATGTTCCATCGCCGGCTGGTTTCAAATCGAAGGATACCAGTTCTTTGTATAAAGGATTAAACTTTAATTCGAATGACAATTGAGCGTTTTTTTCAACAGCAAGAATTTGCCCCCTAAAGGAGGGGGAAAGACTAAACGGCCTGAGGCAAACAGAGGCTCCCGGCTCCAGCGTGAATTGGTCAAATGAAAATCGATGAGCATACCGGCCACTGTTTACAACTGGGGTAAATCGCTGAATACCCGGAAACCAAGCGTTATACCGACCGAAATCCGTAAGGGTTTTCCAGATGGTATCAGACTGAACAGAATAATCCTGTTTTACAACTGTTTCTGAGTAAAACGGGCTGAAATAGGTCCCCATTTGACTGGTATTAATGGGGTCTTTGTTTGAATCCAGAATAAAAAGGACGACAACTGTTAAAATTAATACAATGGTTAGAGATAGTAGCATAGTGTTTTGGTCTTTTTTTGAGGGCGAAGTTTACGGTTTTGAAATGACATATGGTAGCACGATTCTAGCCTACCAGGACTGTTGGAAGGCCATGATATTCATAAGGAGAAAAAAGAGAGAGTGAAACAATTCATAGATTCCTACACGGTTAGGTTTGGCCTGTTTTTTGGTATACCAAACAAAAACCCCCATAACATTTTTCAGAAAAAAGGGGGAAAATGCCCATAAATAAAGCCAAGAATATCCTCGAATATATAGGGCAAAAAACAAGTATATAAAGAGAAGACCACTGTAAGCAATAAGAGGAACACCTGCCCAAATTTTCTCATAGAAACTCGGTGCTTTTATTGTAGGTTGAATCCTCAATTTTAATTTTATGTAAAAAATACTTCCGCCAAAATAAAGGAAATTAACCATCCAAATGACATAACCTCGGGCATCCAAGGCCCCATAATTAAACAAGTATAGAATGGGAGCGCTGGCAGTTAAACCAAAAACGCCGATCAATTCACCCAGGATTGACATGCCCTCTTTGTTGGCTGTTAACCACAAATGCGTACCCAACGCAACAGCAACAATGCCGCCAAATAAAAAAGGGAGCCACTGACCATTATACACGAAGCACATTGACCCTAAAAGCACACCCAACCCACCAAGTATAATTGTCCACAATGAAGAACCAGAATCTACAACTCCCCTGTTTTTCCATCTGCGCAACAACTTGGATGCGGGCTGATGAGATAAGAAAATAAAGACAAACGAAAAAATGAGGAAGGCGGAAGGTATCCACTGTGAGCCGGAAAGTGAAACAGTCATAATAGACGGAACTAGAAACATTGCCCACGCGCCATGCTGTCGAGGGGTTGGAAATCGGCCCAGCCGTCTATGTCTTTGTGTCATGTATCCCAGGTTTTTCGAAAGTATAAAAGAAGAAAAGTTACAAAAAATACTGAATGATGTTAAATGAAAGGATTAATGGTTTTTAAAGGAAATTCCGTTTTCGAGCGCATATCGGGTTAATCCAGCCACATCGTGAATCTTTAACTTGTTCATAATGTTTTGACGGTGTTTGTTTACGGTTTTTGTGCTAATATATAGTTTTGTTCCAATTTCTGGTGATGAAAACCCCTCAGATAAAAGCTGAAGAACTTCCCGTTCTCTCTTTGTTAGGGATCCCAGAGGGCGGGAGGGTTTTTCCTCTGGCGTTTTACGGGCCTCATCCAGAATAACTTTCGATACTTTTGGACTGAAAAAGGCTCCACCAGAAGAAACTTCACGAATGGCTTCGATTAAGGCATCTGCTGCAGACTGCTTAACAAGGTATCCAGAGACACCAACATGAATCGCTTCCTTAATATAAGCGCTATCTGAAAACATCGATAAAATAATGATTTTTATTTTGGGGTTTGTTTTTAAAATTATTCGACTTGCTTCTAACCCATTTAATTCCGGCATACCAATATCCATTAGGATTATGTCAGGGTGGACCGATTCAGCCATGTGCACAGCGTCGCGGCCGTTTTCAACCTCTCCTACGATCTCGAAATCGTGTTCAGACTGTAAAAGAAGCTTTAACCCTTCTCTTACAATGGCATGATCATCTGCAATTAAAATTGAAGTCACTAGCCGGGTTCTCCTAACATAAATTAAGCGTTATGAGTCGGGAATGTTAATGAAGATTTTAGTTCCTTTGCCTGGTGCGGTATCAATGGAAATGTGACCACCAACCCCTTCCACGCGCTCTTGCATCCCCAGTAAGCCAATTCCTCTTTTGGAATCATAAACGTTTTCATTTTTGAACCCACTACCGTTGTCTTGTATCATCAAATTTACCCAACCATTTTCTTTGGATAATTGTACGAAGACCTTGTTGGCTCCAGCATGTTTTACAACATTGGTTAAGCTTTCCTGAAACACTCGGTACAGCACTGTTCTGGAGTCAGTGTTTTGTAAAACAATATTATCATCACCGGAAAAATCCACAGAAATTTGTGTCTGCTCAGAAAAGTTTTTACCTAAAGATTTCATAGCTGGTAATACTCCTAAGTCGTCAAGGGTTGTGGGCCGAAGTTCCTGTGCAAACTGGCGAATGTCGTTAGTAATAGTCTGGACAAGTTCTTGGCATTCGCTCAGTTTGGAGTCGGTTAAATTGGGCTCACCAACATTTGTCTGTCGAATACTCTTTAGTGTTAAACTGACAGCCGTCATTGCCTGCCCAATTTCGTCGTGGAGTTCTCGACTGATTCGGGTTCTTTCCTGCTCTTGAATTTGAACAGCTTCATGAGAAAGCCTTCGTAGTTGTTCCTGCTGTTTTTCGAGCCTGCCAATTAACCTCTGTTGTTGTTTCAATAGGGCGTGACGCTCGGTAATGTCTCTGACGCCGGCGACAATTTCCCCTTTTCGAAATGGCAGTATAGAAGCCTCGAATCGCATAGGTTTCCCGTCAATGTCTAAGGAATATTCAATAGTTTTCCGCTGTTTGTTTTTCAGACATGATTTGATTCCATTCATAATTTTTTTTGCTACGGCTGGCGGTAGTCGGTCATTTATGTTCATTCCCACAATAGATATGCCGGGGGGATACAACAATTCATCGGGCCCATGCTGTTCCAGATAGGTGCCGGTTTTATCGACACGAAAATACAAATCTGGTAATGCTGTAAAGATGGCTTCCATGTTTTCTTTGGCTTCACGAAGTTGTTTTTCAGCCAAAACCTCTTTGGTAATATCTTTCATGTTTACTACAAAGCTTTTTGGATATCCGCTTTCATCAAACATGGGTGTTGCTGTAACCGAAAGGTTGATATAATGCCCATGTTTGTGTTTTGCTCGCAACTCAACGTTTGCATGCCCATCTTTTAGCGCAAGATTTTTATAGCGGAGCAACAAATCAAGATCTTTTTTATCATAGAAATCCTGGAGTTCCATTTGATTAAATTCTTCTTTGGTGTATCCGAACATGTCCGTAAATGCCTTATTGCATTCGAGTAGATACAATCGTGAATCAAAACGGGCAATCCCATCACCGGACGTATGGAATATCGCTTCTATATTTGACCGCGTCTTCAGCATTTTCTGTGTTTGTTCTTCAGCCTGCCTCTCTAAGGCACCTGTCCAATGTTGAGCGCGAATAAATTGATTCAGGTGAATCATGAAAAAAACAATAACAATTAGACCACAGGGTAGCGTATCAATAATGATGCGTTCTTGAAAAGAGTGAATAACGTCTTTTAAAAAGATTCCGATAACAAGCGGAAGTAGAATGACCATTTGCCCTGTAGGATCCTGTAAGAGTAGACGCGATAAGGGTTTAGACTTTTTCCATTTTGATAACGACTTTACGACGCCTCGTCCAACAACAAAAATCAAGATATAGACAGCAAAGAGTGGAATTGTTAATTGCCATAATCGTAATATATCAGGCAAAACAGAAAATGGAGCTAAGGTGGAAAAAATTGAAAATATAGAAGAGTAAATAAGTAAAACTATGCTTAGCACAGAGTTGGTGTCGCGGATATACCGATCAACAAAAGAGAGGAAAAACCCACCCGCAAAGAACAGCGATACATGCTCTAATTGCCCCCAGTTTGTAAACGGAGAAAATTCAGGTAAAAATAGAAATGCCCGCGCAAAATGGTAAAGAGCCATACTCGCCGAAAAAAGAGAAAGATATATATAATACAAAATAGAGTTTTGTCTGATAAAAAGAAAAAGCCAAAAGAAAAAACCCAGAATATAAAGAACTAGCAAAACAAGAGAAACGCCACCCCACTGGGTTTGATATAGTGCATGAGTGTTCCCGATTAAATACGGTTTCGATAGATAAAATCCGGTTTCAGGATCGGCTGGATTTCCCACAATGTGAAAAGTAAGAATGTTTTCATTCGGAAGTAAAATGTGCTTAGGCAGGGTCACCATATGGTGGCGAGCGCGCAAGCGCTGAGATATTCGACCGTTTACGTCAAGATGTATTTCGTTTTCAATGCGTGAACCATTTAAATATATTTCCCAGTTATATGCAATGCTGGCCAAAAACAGGGATACGCTTTCATAAGAAGATATTGCGCTGTCTGATGAGAATGGGATAATATATGTAAAGTGCATATCCGGTTGGCGGGAAAAATTAAACGGAATGTGTTTTGGGGTAGAGGCAATAGGAATATCTCTTATGGACAAAAGCCGAGGTGTATTATCTGTCGGCAAAATAGTGTGCCATTTTTCATCCTCAGGTTTCTCAATGGTGGTCCAGTGATGTCGAAACCCCTCCCTTACATATACGGGATTATTAGAAAGATCAACAAAGTCAGACGCCAGTATTGGACAAAAGAGAAGGGAACCAGCAAGGATAATCTTATTAATACCAGTCATACGAACCTGAAATTAATGGTAGAAATGGATATTTTCTAAAAGGATCAGCAAATCATAAAAAAATACGTAATTGCGTAGTTAAAAAATACTTAATTGGCCGTATTGAGGATGGGCACGTTTATATATAACTTAAAACATTAATATAGAGTAAATAACCTGATTTCATGTAAAGCGTTGCTATGCTCTTTGTCGTTTATCTTAAAGCTGGTTTATAAATTAGGGTAAAGTACTGGTTTAGCCACCAATGTTGATAAATTACACATATGAAAAAG
>CAZJUP010000008.1:0-98846 GCA_964549275.1 uncultured bacterium
AACCCTAATCTGCAAGGAGCTTCCCTTTTGTTTCAACTAAAAATGATACAACGTCCAGCGGGTATTTATTTTTACCAGATTCAAGCCAATGATTTTGTAAAAACACGTAAAATGGTCTTGTTAAAATAAATGCAGGTTTCTTGCCTTCTTTTGAGAATATCTTCTATCTTTCATTTTACCGTTTGTCATCCATAGTTTCTGCCAACTAATCGAGAGAAAAATGACCCCATATTCTGCCCATTATTCACAGTTTGTTATGCCGAACCACATTAATGTTGTCCAGACCCTGTTTGGTGGGCAAATGATCGCCTGGATTGATCTTGCTGCGGCTAAGGTAGCCTTTCGCTTTTTGAAAGGATCCGGGGCAGATGCAGCCGTAACACGGGTCATAAAAGAAGTGGAATTCAAAGACCCTGTTTATCTTGGGGAATGGGTGAGCTTTGTGGCTACGGTAGAACATGCCGGGAAATCTTCAATAACCATTAAAGTAGAAGCCACTGCCGAAGGCAGAAAGTCGGGTAAACGAATCGCGTGTATGGCAACCGTTGTTATGGTTTCAGTAAAAAAAGATGGGGACGGGCAATATATTAAATTTCATCATGGCAAATCCTGCGATTAACTACCTTAAACAAGGGTTACTTCTTTTATCTTTTGCCTTGATATGGAATTGCGCCGGCAGAAAATCTCCGCAAACGACTATTTCTAACCCCATTTATTTAAACAAAGAAGCAGAAGTCTCCATCCAATATGAATACGATGTGGTCACCCTTACTGCGCCCATAGAAATTAAGGAGTCTTCTCCCACAGCCTATAAATTGGGTCTGTTTAAGCGATCCCATCCTGCCGAACCTTTTATTGAAAAAGTATTTTTCCCCGGAGAACCCATTAAAATAGTACTCCCAAGGAATGTGTTTGATACAGAAGAATTGGGTAACCGGGCTGTCCTGACTCCTTTTGGCAGTGATTTTAATCCCCTTGAGCATTTATTTTCCTTAACGGAAGAGGAAGAATTAACCTTACCACCTTTTATCATAAAACCGCCCCCGGCAATTCTAAAAATATATTGTTTTTCCCGTGGAGACAGTCTCCCTATTGCCGAGGCTCTGATTTCTGTGGTGGATGAAGAAGGGCAACCGAAGATTTTCAATACGGATTCAACAGGATACGCCAGGGTTGAGACGAGTCGGCCTGGAGTAGATGATGACGTAAAAATATCCGTAGACACCCAGGGGAAAACACCACCATGGTTGGGACGGATAATGTTGAATTCCGAAGGACGAGGAGAAAAAACAATTTGGTTAGGTTCATATCCCGAAACGGATTCTTCAGGTGTAGTCTATACCGTTATATCAGATTTGGTTCCACTGCGCAGGGGACCCGAAAATGGTTCTGAATCCATATTTTTACTTTCGGAAGGGGATAGAATAACAGTGACAAAAATTTCCGGAGATCGAGTATTCGGCAGTACAGAAGTCTATATAGAAGCTCATGCAAATCCTGTGAAATTTTCCGGGTGGGTTCTCAAGAAATTTTTAAAGGTATATGAATGAACTCCTTTGTGGCAAAAATGTTCTTTTTGGGATGGGCCTTTGGTCAAATATCCGCACATATTACCAGTACTCCTTCCGGGGCACTGGTATCCATAAATGGAAATTCTATTGGGACCACACCCATCAATGATTACCGGTTAGGGACCGGGAAGCAAACCTTTGAATTAAAACTGGATGGGTATGCGCCAGCCGCTAAAACAATGGATATCCAATCAGCCAAATCGGTAAGATTGGCGTTTCATTTAAAAAAATTATACCACATTACATTTAAGACAGATGAAAAAGGTGTGATGTTTGTTTTTAATAAAATCGATTCCGTAAAAGGAGGAAAGAATGACTTGGTGATGGAAGAAGGAGAACATCATTTTCAAGCCCTTCGAAATGAGAGAGTGATTGATGAAAAAATCATCATTATCGATCGCCATAAAACTATTGAATATAAGTTGAAAAAACAGACGAGAAAATCGGCGGAATCTTCCGAATAAATATTGGAAACAGGATAAATGTGTCTTAATTTATCGTCATCTTACAAATGTATTTACACATGTTTTAAAAGGAGCATTAACCATGTCCGAAAAAATATTTAATCCCTCAGAAAAAGCACAAAATGGTGCATGGGTATCTTCCATGGATACTTATGACGAAACCTATGAAAAATCCATAAAGAGCCCCAATGAATTTTGGGCGAAAATTGCCGAACGCCTTACCTGGTTTAAGAAGTGGGATAATGTGGTTGACTATGATTTTGTTGGGGCAAATATTTCCTTTTTCCAGGGAGGAAAATTAAATGTCAGTTATAATTGTCTGGACCGGCATGTAGAGGCCGGTCACGGAGATCAGACTGCCATTATTTGGGAAGGGAATAATCCCAGCGAGGATAAAACATTCACCTACAGCGAATTATTGGTTGAAGTAGAAAAATTCGCGAATGTGTTGAAATCCAATGGTGTGCAAAAGGGAGAACGGGTTTGTATTTACATGCAAATGATTCCCGAATTGGCCATTGCCATGTTGGCCTGTACAAGAATCGGTGCCATTCATTCCATTGTATTTGGCGCCTTTAGTTCCGATTCTCTCAGAGACAGAATTAACGACTCCAGCTGTAAAATCCTCATTACTCAGGATACAGGTGTGCGGGGAAAAAAATTGAATATTCCCATGAAGGTTAATGCCGATAAGGCTGTTGATGAATGCCCTTCAATTGAACACATTTTTGTTGTTCAACGAACCGGCGAACCGGTGAATATGGTAGAAGGCCGTGATTTGTGGTGGCACGAAGAAATGGAAAACGCCCATGCAAAATGCACACCGGAACCCATGGATGCAGAAGATCCGTTATTCATCCTTTATACTTCCGGATCCACCGGAAAACCTAAAGGGGTTCTGCATACGACGGGAGGATATTTAGTCTACACGTCTTATACCCATGAAAATATATTTGATTATCATGAAGGGGATGTGTACTGGTGCACGGCAGACATTGGCTGGGTAACAGGCCACTCTTACATTGTTTACGGGCCGCTGGCAAACCGAGCGGTGACCGTCATGTTTGAAGGTGTTCCAAATTACCCGGATTTTGGCAGATTCTGGGAAATTGTGGACAAACATGGAATCAATATATTCTATACGGCACCCACAGCCTTACGGGCCCTGATGAAAGAAGGAGATTCCTGGGTTAATAAACACGATTTATCCAGTTTAAGATTACTGGGAACTGTGGGCGAACCGATAAAAGAACCAGAATGGATGTGGTACTATAATATCGTCGGTAAAGGAGAGTGTCCCATTGTTGATACATGGTGGCAGACAGAAACGGGCGGTATATTAATTACACCCCTACCCGGTGCAACACCCCTAAAACCGGGGTCTGCCACCTTTCCATTTTTTGGTGTAGAACCGGTTCTTTTGACGGAAGAAGGAAAAGAAATCTCCGGGAATGGTGTCCAGGGGTTGTTGGCCATTAAATCCGCATGGCCGGGAATGATGCGAACACTTTACGGAGATCATGAACGATTTCGCCAAACCTATTTTGGGTTATATCCCGGTTATTATCTCACTGGAGACGGCGCAAAGCGAGATGAAGACGGCTATTATTGGATTACTGGGAGAGTTGATGATGTTCTAAATGTATCAGGCCATCGTATCGGAACGGCCGAAGTAGAAGGAGCCATTGGCAAAGCCGATGGCGTAGCTGAAGCGGCTGTTGTGGGGTATCCTCATGACATCAAGGGTCAGGGTATTTATGCTTATGTTACCCTCATGACTGGAATGGAAGAAAACGGAAGCATAGAAGGTGATATCCGTGAAATGGTCAAACGGGAAATTGGCCCCCATGCGAAACCGGATAAAATTCAATTTACACCTGCCCTGCCTAAAACACGGTCAGGGAAAATTATGCGCCGAATTCTAAGAAAAATTGCTGAAGGCGAAGTGGATAAACTGGGCGATACCTCCACCTTGGCCGATCCAACGGTAGTAGATAATCTCGTTACTGGCCGACAATAATCATTCAGTATATCGATGAAAAAAGGGGCTCTTTGAGCCCCTTTTTTATTTAGATAATGAAAAGGGTTTGCAAAATAAGACAAGTTACTCTTAATATAAGAGGTCGAAACAAGTTGTTTCACAATTATTAGGTTGGCAAATCATAAAAATTTTGAGGGTCATTTTATGAGAAATCTTCAACAATTTATCATATTCATTATATCTGTAATTATCGTAGTACCTGCATGGGCGTCGAAAGAGTCCAAAATCGCAGGAAAATGCGTAACGTGTCATAAAGAAAAAAATATAGGGTTATATCAGCAGTGGCGAAATTCCAGCCATGGAAAATCAAACGTATCCTGTTATGATTGCCACAAGGCAGAGAAAAATGAACCGGATGCATTTTTTCACGAAGGCGCGTACATTGCCACATTAGTCACACCAAAAGATTGTTCTTCCTGTCATCCCCAGGAAACAAAGGAAACTGAAAATTCTTATCATGCCCATGCAGGAGAAATTTTAGAATCAAAAGATGCCTTTTTAGCCCATGTAGCGGGGGGACATCCTGTTGTGATGACCGGATGTGAAAGCTGCCATGGCGCTAAAATTAAAATCGATCCCAACTCACCAAATAAATTATCAAAAGAAAGCTGGCCCAATTCCGGAATCGGACGGCTTAACCCCGATGGATCCAAAGGCTCCTGTAATGCCTGTCACTCCAGGCATGGTTTTTCCAAGGAACAGGCGCGCCAGCCTGAGAATTGCGGAAAATGTCATTTAGGCCCGGACCATCCGCAAAAAGAAATCTACGAAGAATCAAAGCACGGCATTGCCTATCGTGCGTTCAAAGATGAAATGAATATGGACCGGGATCAATGGATTGTAGGAGAGGATTATTATCAGGCGCCTACCTGTGCCACCTGCCATATGTCCGCAACAAAAACCCAAAAAGTAACCCACGATGTCGGAGACAGAATCACATGGACTCTACGTCCCATTGTTTCTAAACGTAAAGACAATTGGAAACAAAAAAAGGAAAATATGAAAAACGTTTGTCTCTCTTGCCATCAGGATGCATTTGTTGAAGGACATTACTATCAGTACGATGCCACTGTAAAGCTTTACAATGAAAAATTTGCCAAACCCGCAAAAGCCATTTATGACCTGATAAAACAAAAAGGACTTCGGGAAAACTCTGCAGGATTCACCAATGAAATTGATTGGCAATTTTGGGAATTATGGCATCATGAAGGACGTCGTGCCCGAATGGGAGCGGCCATGATGGCTCCGGATTATACCTGGTGGCACGGCATCTATGATGTGGCTCATAATTTCTATTTCGAATTTTTACCCAGCGCCTACGAATATGACGATAAAGAAGTGAATGCCTACATCGATAATCTACTGTCTGACAACGAAATGCATACGTGGCTGAAACGATCCGGTAAAGAATTGAAAGGGGAAATTCGAGAAGGAAAACTCCAAAAGGTATATCAGGATTTATTTAAAGCTGATTCGGAGTAAATGGCATGCGTCGGATATACCTTAATATCCTGAAAGGGCTTTCCGTGAATTGGTACGGAAAGGTGGGTGTCGTGTTGGCAACTTCAACCTTTATCACTTTTTCGTTTCTGGAAATTCTAAGTCTGGTCGGTATATACACCAACGCCTATATGGGGTTGATTACGTATCTGCTGTTTCCAACATTATTTTTTATTGGATTGGTATTGATACCCATAGGATGGTTTTCTTACCAAAAGTCAACAGGGAAGACCACACGAGACCTGTTGGTGGAACGGGTTGGTGAAGAAGAGTCCGCACCAAAATTATTTGGGTCAAGAGTGTTTCTCATGCTGTTGGGACTCACAGGGTTAAATGTCATATTCATGGTTGGAGCCAGCACCAGGGCTCTTCACTTCATGGAATCTGCTGAATTTTGCGGATCAGCCTGCCATACGGTTATGAGTCCTGAATATGTCGCTTACCAAGCATCTCCTCATGCCAATGTCCCTTGTGTTTCCTGCCATGTTGGTGAAGGTGTAGGGGCGCTTATTCAGACAAAACTGAGCGGGGCGCGTATGATGATCAAAGCATCCCTAAATACGTATACCCGACCCATTCCTACACCGGTTCATGATTTACGTCCGGCGAGAGAAACCTGCGAAAAATGCCATTGGCCGGATAAATTTTACGGAAGCCGCTTTAAACAAATTGTCCGATATGATCAGGACGAATCCAATACTCCGCGATATACCACCCTGAATATAAAAATTGATTCCCACGAAGCCATCCGTACGGGAGTGCATTGGCATATTGGAGAAGAGAATGAAGTGCGCTATGCGTCTGTGGATGACAAGAGGAAAAAAATTCTATGGGTCGAAGTCAAAAAACCAGATGGCTCATGGAAACGGTTTGTAAATCGACGATTAAAGTTCAAACAGGCAAAGGATGAAATTGTCCGCACTATGGATTGTGTTGATTGTCATAACCGAGCCACGCATATTTATCAGGATCCGGGATTTGCCATTGATGAGGCCATAGCCAAGGGGGAAATTGATTCTCGCATTCCCTTCATAAAACGGGAAGGATTGGCCGCTCTCCGAATGGGATATAAAAATAAAGAAGAAGGCCGAGAATTTATTGACCAGCACTTGTTCGGGTTTTACAGGGACGAGTATAAAAATGTATCTCTGAAAGATATGGAACAGGCCTCAAGAGCACTACAGAAAATATATACTCGAAATATCCATCCGGGAATGGGTGTGGAGTGGGGGACATATCCCAATCATATCGGTCATACAGAAAGCCCTGGCTGTTTTCGCTGTCATAATGAAAATATGATTGACATAGATGGAAAACAAGTTTCTGATGATTGTACGTTATGTCATTCTATTTTAGCCAATGATGAAGATGTTCCCTTCAAATATCTGGTCCCTGCCGATTCCACACAACCCAACTATGACATGCATATATATTTACAGGATGAATTTATTAATTCCTTTCGTTATAAAAATATTAACCATTAAACGGAGTGTCCATATGAAGAAACTCATAGTTGTTTTCATGACATTATCAGCCCTGACCGGGCTAGCCTTTGCCGATCAGGATTGTATATCCTGCCATAAGAAGATTACACCGCAAATTGTAACAGACTGGCGGTTAAGTGAACACAGTAAAAATGACGTATTTTGTGAATCCTGTCACGGGGAAGACCATAATACTATGACGGATTTTGCCAAAGTAGATATTCCCACACATAACACATGTTACGACTGCCATGAAAAACAAGTTGATCAGTTTTTAACCGGGAAGCATTCGAAAGCGTGGGTTGCCCTAAAGGCCATGCCAACAACCCATTGGCTGCCCATGGAATTGGTCGACGGTCAAAAGGGATGCGGCGGCTGCCATAAAATTGGAGTCAAATCCGAAGAAGAGATTGCCAAACTAAAAGCAGATGGTCATGGTTTCGGTACTGCGTCTTGTGATGCATGCCACACCCGTCATACTTTTTCTAAAGTGGAAGCGCAACAGCCTCAAGCCTGTCAAACCTGCCATATGGGGTTTGACCATCCTCAGTGGGAAATGTATTCCTCATCCAAGCATGGGGTTCGATATTTATTGAAACAGCAGGGTATCCTTAACGAAAATACCTCTGCTCCCACGTGCCAAACCTGCCATATGTCTGAAGGAAACCACGCTGTGCGGACGGCTTGGGGATTTCTGGGAGTGCGTACCCATGGGTTAGCACCACATCCGGATGATGATGAAGAATGGTGGGCCAATCGGGTAACCATTCTCCAGGGATTGGGTGTATTAGACCCCTCTGGTAACCCCACAGGGAGATTGGATGCCGTAGTAGCCGCAGATGTTGCTCGCCTCGATGCAGATGATTTTAATCAAGAACGTGCTAAAATGATTAAAATATGCAGTGATTGCCATTCGGAAAACTATGCAAAAAAGGAGTTAGAAAAAGCAGATGGGTTAATTCGGGAGGGAGACAAACTCATGGCTCAAGCCATTAAAACCATTGCGGCATTATATAAGGACGGCATTTTGGTAAAACCGGAGTCCTACAGTTATGATTTTCCGGACCTGCTTACTTTTCATGATGCACCCCGCCCTATCGAACAGAAGCTTTTTATTATGTTTCTCAAACATCGTATGCGGTTGTTTCAAGGAGCGTTTCATGCGAATCCTGACTATTCACTGTGGTACGGTTGGAGTGAAATGAAAATGGATTTGGCGGAAATAAATGAAATGGCAGAGAGTCTACGAACCCTGTCTCATTAATTAAGAAATTAGAGGGGGATATAAAAATATATTAAGACAGCTCTCGTTCTTCTGTTCGGGAGCTTCTTTTTAAATAAAGTAAGGAATAAAATGAAACACATACAACGATATCTTTTGAGTATAATTATAGGATTGACTCTCATCAGTGCACAACAACAATTTAAGGTAGGAGGGCAGATTCGCTATCGTTCCGAACAGAATGATAAAGGGCTGACCCCAGAATCAAAATCTGCCACATTCTCATATCTGAGAACTCGGCTGAATCTCTCCTTTTCTCCAAACGAAAGTGTATCGGGTCTGATTCAAATCCAGGATTCAAGAACTTTGGGTGAAGAAGGGAGCACACTGAGTGACGGTTCCGCAGATAACATGGACCTCCATCAAGCCTATGCAAAAATCCAATTGGCTCCACTGTGGAGTCTTAAAGTGGGAAGAATGGAGGTTATTTATGGCCCTCAGAGGCTCATGGGTGCTGTAGGTTGGCATAATATTGGCCGAAGTTTTGATGGCTTCGTGTTGAAGTTTGCGAAAGATAAAATGACGGTGGATATCTTTAATTTTATTGAACATGAAATGGATATCTATATGGATATCTATGATGAGGATTTTGACGATGTAATGGTCAGGGGAGCCTATAGTTCATTTTATGTCATGCCCGGGATGAAAACGGATGTGTTTATTATCCAGGATGGGGAAAGAATGACTTATGGCGGATATGCAAAAGGAAAAATTTCCGGTATCGGATACGAATTAGAATCAGCCATCCAAAAGGGAAATTCCTGGGCTAATCAAGATATTAAATACAATGGGATGATGTGGGGAGCAAATTTTAGTTACACATTAGGGGGTAACACCGTTACAGCCGGTGCGGATTATATTTCAGGAGATGACAGCACCACTACAGAAATCGAATCCTTCCACACACTTTATGCTACGAATCATAAATATTATGGCTTTATGGATTATTTTCTGAATTTACCGTTCCATACCAACGGGCAGGGATTGATTGATATGCATATCAAAGCGGCACTTGTTTCGGTTGGAGGAATTAGACCATTTTTGGCAATTCATTCTTTTAAAAATGCTGATCAAAGCGGTGAATTTGGGCAAGAAATTGATATTACACTGAAGTATACACTATACAATGCTGTTAATATTGTTGGGGGATATTCCATGTTTACCAATGGTGATATTATGGGGGTTAAAGATCACAAGGCCACTTGGGCTTACCTCATGATGGTGGTGAATTTTTAGTTTTGAAGGCAACAGGTATTGAGAAAAGAAATGGACTGACTTAATTTTCGGCCCGATTTTTATTCATTTATTAAACAATTAATATCATTGAGGATAATATGGCACATTTAAATACAGTTGAGCATACAACAAAAAACTGGCAAAGCATAAAAAGGGATGTCATAGTCGTAGGACTATATGACGATCTAAAGCTTACCCGTCAGTTTCAGCAGGTTAATCGTGTTTTGGGGAGAGCCCTGTCCAACGCTTTATCTGCAAATATGATAAAAGGGAAAGCAGGGGAAGTCGTTGATTTGGTTGGGAAAAACGGATTACGGGCATTTGTTGTGGGATTAGGAAAGCGACGTCCTTTGTCTGTAGAAGCATTAAGACAAGCTGGTGCTGCTGCTTCAAAAGCCGCTATCCAAAAAAAATTAGGAAATCTTACTTTTATCGTTCCATTGGAAGCCCGCAGTGTGGAACAAAGTCAGGCTGTAGCAGAAGGGCTTGTCTTGGGCAGTTACCAATTTCTTGAATTTAAAACTGCAGAAAACAATGAGGATAAAAAGTCCTTTTTACTTGAGTCTGCAACCGTAGTCGGAGGGCACAAAAAAGGAGTAGAAAAAGGGAAGATTTTCGGCCAATCTGTTTGTTTTGCCCGTGATGTAGAAAACCGCCCCGGAAATATTGCTACGCCTTCCCACTTGGCAAAACAAGCCCAAGCAATCGGGAAGGAAGGCGGTATGAAAGTTACCGTATTTGATCGTGAGAAATTTACCAAAATGGGGATGGGTGCTCTTGCAGGTGTCGCCATTGGTACTGATGAACCACCTAAGTTTATTATCATGGAATATTGGGGAACGGATAAAACGGTTAAACCGAAAGTTCTCGTGGGAAAGGGGCTAACATTTGATAGCGGTGGTATATCTATAAAACCGGCTGCAAAAATGGATGAGATGAAATTCGATATGTGTGGTTCCGGTGTGGTTTTGGGCGTGATGAAGGCTGTGGCTGCTTCAAAACCTAAAATGAATGTAGTGGGTATTATCCCATCTACGGAAAACCTCAGTGGAGCTAAAGCCTATAAACCGGGAGATATATTAAAAGCGTATAACGGCAAAACTATCGAAGTTTTGAATACAGATGCGGAAGGCCGTCTCATTTTGGCAGATGCTCTTTCTTATGCCAGCAAGCACTATAAACCGGAGTTTATTTTAGATTTCGCAACTTTAACCGGCGCAGTGGTCATTGCGTTAGGACATATTGCCACCGGAGTAATGGGAACAAATGAAAAATTAATAGACAAAGTGAAAGAATCCTCTGCACGTACAGGTGAAAAGGTATGGGAATTTCCTCTTTGGGAAGAATATTGTGACCAGGTTCAATCTAAGATTGCCGATGTTAAAAATACTGGCGCTGCCCGACAGGCCGGTACCATAGCAGGGGGTGCATTTCTTAAGGAATTTGTCGGAGAAAATATTCCCTGGGTCCATTTTGACATTGCCGGAACAGCTTGGGGAGATCGGGATTTACCCTATCACAACAAAGGGCAGGCAACAGGAGAAGTGATCCGGTTAGTCTTGGACTTGTTGAAGGTATAACCCTTTCCATCGGATTAGTCTTAAAGCCCCGGTTGGTTGCATTACAGTCGGGGCTTCTTTAATTTCTTTCTATGAATAAGACCCCCACCAGAGAAGAGGCTTTAAATCTTCTTTACGAATATACAAAATCAGATTCACTTCGGCGCCATGGATTAGGGGTTGAACAAGTCATGAGAAAAATGGCAGAAAAAATGGGCGGAAATATAGAAGAGTGGGGAATGACCGGCCTTCTCCATGATTTTGACTATGAACGCTTTCCGACGATGGAAGAACACCCGTATAAAGGGAATGAAATTCTGAAAGAAAAAGGATATCCCGATTCCGTGTGTGAAGCCATAATGGGGCATGCAACCTATACCGGTGTTCCCCGGGATTCTGATATGGCAAAAGCCCTGTTTGCTGTAGATGAACTTACTGGTTTTATTTTTGCGGTAACTTACGTTCGTCCATCCAAATCTGTCCTGGATGTTAAACCGAAATCTGTAAAGAAAAAATTAAAGCAGCGTTCTTTTGCAGCCAGTGTAAACCGGGATGATATATATCAGGGGATAGAAGAATTGGGTGTTGACCTGACAGAACATATTCAATTTGTAATTGATGCACTATCTGAGAATGCAGAAGAATTGGGCCTGAAAGGTCCTCCTGGAACATCATGAACGTCTACATTAGCATTACCTTATTTTTAGTCGGTTTTGGCGCCGGTGCCGGCATCATTTGGGTTTTGTGGCAAAAAGAAAAAGATGAAAAATTATCGAATAGGGACCAACTCAAAGCAGAATTCGGCGATCTTTCTAAACAAGCATTAGACCAAAACCTTGAAACATTTCTGACTTTGGCTGAAAGTAAATTTAAGGAATTAGTAAAAACTTCAGATGGGCAGTTAGATCAGAAAAAAGAGTTAATAGACCAGTCTCTGGTAGAGATGAAGAAAAAATTGGAAGGATTGGATCAATCCACCCATGAGTTAAAAGGACAGGTGGAATTGTCCAAAAAGGGAATTGGTGATCTTGCAGAAACCACTACAAAATTATCCCGCGTTTTATCCAGTTCTCAAGACAGAGGGCAATGGGGAGAAAGAATGGTGGAAGATATTTTGAATTTTATGGGGCTGGTGGAAGGGATCAATTACGAGAAACAATCCCAAGCCGGAGAAGGACGACCGGATTTTACTTTTAAACTTCCTGATGAAAAATCCATTAACATGGATGTGAAATTTCCACTGACCCATTATGAAAATTATTTAGGGACGGACAATGAAAAGGAAATGGCAGAAGAGAAGAAGGCTTTTTTAACAGATGTCCGTGAACACGTTAAGGCCATAGAAAAACGAACCTATATCGATCCGGAAGGAGGCACGGTAGATTATGTGCTTATGTTTATACCTAATGAAAGTATTTATGTCTTTTTAAATCAGGAAGATAGAGAACTCATCGATTTTTCACTGTCAAAAAAAGTGTTATTGTGTTCACCCATTACTCTGTATGCGGTGCTGTCTCTCATTCGCCAATCCGTTGCCAATTTTTCTATGGAGCAGAAAGCCGGAGAAATGCAGCAATTGGTAGGCGTGTTTAGGAAGCAATGGGATGAGTTTGTAAATCAAATGGAAAAATTGGGAAACACCCTGAATACTGTACAATCCCATTTCGAAAAATTGGTTTCCACTCGTCGAAATCAATTGGAAAAACCTATGGATAAAATTAGTGAACTGCAGTTGGGTCAGGGGGAAAACCAGAAAGAATTAGAGTCATGAAAAAAAACGGTGTACCCGTCTTAATCTTCCTGTTATTTTTCATTATTCCATTTTCAGCTTGTGTCGGCCCGGCAGACCCGGTACATGGTTTAGTTGAAAATATGTCTGTGGTCGTCAACACTACAGATGCATTTACCTATTCCTTACGGGGGAAAGATTTTTCCTTTGAAGAAGCCTATGATGTGAAATTAACTCTCATGGAGAATCAGTCCTATTCTGTAACTTTGGTCCTCTCTGAAAAGGTTGGTGCGGATACAACCACCATAATTATTTATGGCGACCAAAATCAAATTCTAAACCAGTTCTACATGATGGCCAATACCGTTAGAGTAGATGCAGGGAATACCGTAGCACCCAAAAAGGTGGAACTGAGCGGGAATAAATTCACCGGAATTTTGGATCTGGTTTTGGCCAGAGATTGAACCCGTTTACCGTATTCACAAATCTAAATGAGTAAACGCAAACGTTTTGGAACTTTCGAGGGTGTCTTTACGCCTACGATTCTGACTATCCTCGGAGTCATTATGTATCTCCGTCTCGGCTGGGTTGTGGGGAATGCCGGATTTGGCGGTGCACTTCTTATCATAATTTTAGCTAAGGTCGTCACTGTAACCACAGGATTGGCTATTGCTTCCATGGCTTCAAATATAAAAATAGGGGATGGAGGGTCTTATGCCATTATTTCCCGATCGTTGGGAATAGAAATCGGAGGAGCTGTGGGTCTGCCTCTTTTTCTATCTCAATCGTTAGGCGCCGCAATGTATATCGTCGGATTTACCGAAGGATGGTCATCAATTTTCCCGGACCATGACCCTTTTATCGTATCCTCCTCAGTGTTAGCCCTATTAACACTAACATCTCTCCTCAGTGCCAGGGTGGCCATGAGAGCCCAATATTTCATCATGTTTTTAATCGGAGCCTCCTTGGTTTCGTTCTTTGCCGGAAATGGACAAGCTACGGATTCTGTTGTGATTTGGGGGAAATACGATACTGCTCCTTTTTGGACCGTGTTTGCTATCTTTTTCCCTGCTGTTACGGGGATTGAAGCCGGAGCGGCCATGTCCGGTGAACTGGCAGATCCAAAAACCAGTTTAAAAAGAGGAATTCTTTGGTCTATTGGAATATCCTTTATAGTATACATCCTCATCGCGTATTGGTTGGATTATAAAGTTTCGTCAGAAGTTTTGAGAAATAATTATCAGGTGATGATGGATATCTCTAAATGGCGATGGATTATTTTAGCCGCAGTTCTGGGAGCAACTTTATCTTCTGCTCTGGGAGCTATTGTAGGAGGTCCCAGAACATTATTGGCATTAGGAAAAAACAAAGTTTTACCCTTTGGTAAATATTTGGCAAAAAGATCCAAAAACGGGGAACCTCGAATTTCAATCGTCTTAACGGCTCTCATAGTAGAAACGGCATTAATTTTCGGAGACCTGAATACCATTGCCCCCCTGTTAACCATGTTTTTTCTCATAACCTACGGTGCCATAAATCTCGTGGTATTAATTGAAAAGGGTACAGGAATTGTCTCCTATCGTCCCACGTTTGAGGTTCCGTTTATTGTACCGCTCATCGGAACGGTATGGTGCGGTATTGCCATGTTTCTTATCAACCCTGTTTTTGCGGGTTTGGCCATCATCGTGATTTTACTGGTATATGCCTGGCAAATACGCCTGGACCATCAAGCGCCTTGGGGAGATGTTCGCCAAGGATTATTTAATGCCATAGCGGAGTGGGCGGTTCGAACTGCAGCAAAAATGCCCACCAGCGCCAAATCATGGAAACCCAATTTATTGGTCCCCATCGAAAACCCCCGATATTGGCGAAGAAGACTTCGGTTGGTTAGGGATATCATTTACCCCAAGGGAAGTGTCAGACTGATTACGGTAAAAGTAGTCAAAAAAGGATTACGGCAGGGTATTATAGATTTGGTTGAAAAATTTTTGGAAAGGGAGAAAAATCCAGAACGGGAACCCCGATCCGAAGATGAAAATGTCTTGTACGGACAATTGGACGATCTATCACAAATTTTGAAATCAGAAAAAATATTATCAACAAATACGGTATTGGAGGCCAACGATTTTATCGAAGGAATCAGTATTGCTACACAAGCCATGCGTGGAGCCACTTTGCCTCCTAATACGATGTTTCTTTCCATGAGTGATGATGCTTTCAAAGATGAGCGGTTAGAAGCGCTCATGAGTATCGCCAAAAGGGAAAATATGGGATTAATATTGGTCAAACCCCATAACGAAAAACGCTTTGGGGAAAAACAGAAAATAAACCTATGGCTAGGGACAAAAAGTCCAAATCGAAATCTTTCCATCCTAACGGCTCTTCAAATTGAGCGGAATTGGAAGGGCTATTTAAATTTGATTCAGATTGTTTCAGATAAGGAGAGAATTCCCAGGGCTCGCAAAAGGCTCCAGGTTATTTCCGAACAGGCACGGCTACCTTTGGATACAAAGTTTCAGGTATGGGAAGGTGAATTTTTAGATCGGTTAGAAAACGGGAAAAATGCAGATATTAATATATTTGGAATTCCGGAATCTTTCGATTTAAAAATGATGAGAAACATTGCTCGTGATCTAGATACAGGCTGTTTGTTTATCCGTGAAAGCGGAGAAGAAAATGTTATGGCCTAAAGCATTAAAAAGGAATTAGGATGTCTCCCAGGCGGGGCATATGAAATTTTTATAATCACACCAATCACAGTGGCGCCCTGTTTTCGGTGAAAATTCCCGGTTTTGAATCGCATTTGCAACTTGGCGTATTTTATCCTTTTTATCTGTTAATTCATCAGTGGAAAAAGAATGAGACCGCTGAAGCTTCTCCTCATCCCGTAAAAAATACAAGCTGGCCTTTTGGGGAAGGCCTCCAAATTTTGTATCCGAGGACTGTTCCAGGTATAGACTATAAATGGCCAATTGCATGCTGGATTTAGCTGATGAAAAGGTATTACTGGTTTTGTAATCAATAACATGAGTGCCGCCATCCAGCTGGTCAATGCGGTCAATTGCACCCGTAATTTTAATATGATCAATCTTAAAATTAAATTTCTCTTCTCTAGCTATAACATTGGGGGGAGAAGATTGAAAATGTATAAAATACCTGCTGAGTATCTCTTCCCCCTGTTGTTTGAACTCCTCTTCCTGGTCAGAATAGAAGAAACCGCTGCTATCCCATTCTTCAGCCATCAGTTGTAATAGTTTCTCTTGGGAAGCCTCAGTTTCAGGATCGTGAAACCGCTGAAGAGTTCGATGAATAATATTCCCAAAAACCAATTGTGGTTTACTTTGAGACTCCGGAATGGTATCTATTCGTCCCAGTCGATATTTTAACGGGCAACTGATATAGGTTTCTATGGAACTGGCGGAAAGATACAACACTGGAGGGGGCGAAGGCTGGTCATCATCTTTTAAATCCAATTGAAGTGACTTTTCCCATTCACTTCCTTCCCAGGAAATCGTTTCTTCTTTTTCGATTTGGTGAATTCTTTCCAGTGATTTTGTAAGGTCATGAGCTCGGGAAAATTGATTTTGGTTAATAGCTTTTTGTAGATGCTGTTCATACAAAACTCGGATTTTTGAAAGGGTTTTCGGTGCTTCCTGAGGGTGTTCCATTTCATTTATCTCCATTAAGTTTTTTGGGAGTTCTTTTATAAAGGGTGATGTCGCCCGTTTGGGTGCGAAAAGATATAACTGGGATTTTGCCCGTGTTATTGCAACATAAAATAATCGTCTTTCTTCTTCAATATGGTGTTCTTTTTCGGTTAAACGGGTATTTTTTATATATTCTAACCAATCATCGGGTGGGCGGTTTACCCGTTTTTGGCTTTTATAATTTAAAGGGAAACTACCCGAACGGTTGTAAGGAATAAATACAACCGGAAATTCTCCGCCCTTAACACCGTGTATCGTTTGGACAAGCACACTGTTAAAAGTATGAATCACATCTGGGTATAGGGCTGAAGGACCTCCTGTATTCATAAGAGCTTCCACAAATATATTGAATTGCCGAAGGTCATTTGCTCCGGGATTTCTTCTGGAAAATTCTTGTGTCTTCCGAATGAATTGTCCTGCGTTGAGTAAGCCAACCTGGTCGTCGAATTCATAACAACTATTGTAGGGCTTGAGTATGCTGGTTTTAATTAAAATAGAATTAAGGACTTCTTCAGCTGATTGAGGTTTGGGATGATGGCGAATCTCCAATATGAGTTCACATAATTTTCCCATCCCTTCAACGAATGAATTGGATTGATAATGAACCAATGCATGGTCTAACCTGGACGTCGGTTCTTTTCGGTTAAATTGATTATAGTAGGTCGAGGCAAATTTTTCTGTAGTATACCGTTTTAATAGCCGATAAAAACCGATGTCCTGATACCGCCCCCCTCCAACGGTCTGACACCACGCGTTTAAATCTTTTACAAGAGGAATTTCAAAAAAATTGGGAAATCGGGCTTGAACGGGTATACCCCGTGATTGTAAGTAGGCGGTCAACCCGGAAGCCTGGCTATGGGTTCGGCATAGGACTGCAATTTCATGAAAAGCCGTTCCCGAATCCGTTAGACGAATAATTTCATTGGCTATGGCTAAATTTTGCAGAGGTTTTTCTGCGAAAGTTAGTTGGGGTTTCGAATGAATATCTCCTGCGTGAGAAATTAGTGTTTTTTTAATTCTGTCTGTATTCTTTTTGATTGAGGTATTGGCCAGATCCAGAATTTCCTGGTTTGAGCGATAATTTTCTTCCAGTGCTATTTCTTTATATTTCGGATGGGTGCCATACCGTTTCCGAAACATTTGAATATTGTGAATACTGGCTCCTCGAAAGCTGTAAATCACCTGGTCTTCATCTCCGACAACGGTAATATGCTCATGAGTATCAGCAATAAATCCCATAACTTCATTTAAGGCAAAATTATTATCCTGAAATTCGTCAATAATGATATGATGGATTTTATTCTGTAATATTTTTCGGACATGGGGATTATTTTTCAATAAGTCATGGGCCCATAAAATCATATCTCCATAGTCCACGACATTCATCTCATTTTTCCATTTTTGAAAGAGAGGATAAATTCGCTTTAAATCTTCATATTGTGCATGGAGTTCTAAATCAGAGGCATCAACTGGTGATTGCTCAGAAGGCAGGATCAACTCGTCTCGGGTTCGGTTAAAGAAGGGGATAAAACTTTCTACAACACTTCTTGCTGGATCCAAGGGAAATTGCCGAGATTGAAAAGGTCCCAATTCATTAAACCGGTTTAATATTAAAAAGGAGGCTTCGCTTTCTTCAAGCAATTGAGGTATGACACCAGAATCTTTATACTCTTTAACAATATTGAAACAGAGAGAATGAAATGTAGATACAGTCATTTTCTCTGCTCGCTCTCCCACATGGGAAACAATACGGTCTTTTAGCTCACGGGCGGCTTTTTCTGTATAAGTAATGGCCAATATGGATTGGGGATCCACTTTGTAATGCGTAATGAGATAGATAATCCTATGGATTAATGTTGCGGTTTTTCCGGTACCGGCACCGGCCAGAATCATCAAAGGAGCCGGAGGATGGGAAATGGCTAAGTTTTGACTGGGGTTGGCTTTAAAGTTTCCATAGGTGTAGGACATGAGAGAAATTAGAGACATTCATTAAAATTTCTTTTTAACTTTTTGCCGGGAAGAATGTCAAATAAGGCGACATGAATTACAATAATTAAAGGAAATCATAGCATGAAACGATTTATCATACCTTTCATTTCAATCTTACTTATTGCTTCCGGATGCGATAATCCAATGCTAAATAATCAAAATGAATCATTAGACTCGCCTGAACTTCAAGCATTATCTGATGGGTTGGTTTCAGATTTAGGATTAAATCGATCTGCAGCAGATGGAGTTAATACCCTATTATATAAACACGGTAAAAATGGAAAACACCGTGAACCAGGTTTTGTATGGAAAATAGCCGGTGAACTTCAACAAACATTGACAGAAGAGGAAAAAGCCACGTTGTTTGATAAAATGGATGAGCATGGTGTCGATTATTTTGGACATAAATTTTCGTCAAAAGGATCAAAGGGTACAGGTCATCACGGAGTAAAAATGGCTCTTCAGGCTGTAAGAAAAGTATTAACAGATGAACAAATTGCAGTGTTTGATGAAATTGTTAATACTTATAAAGAACAATTTAAATCCCTGTTCGAACAAGTCAAATCAGGAGCGCTTTCCCGAGAAGAAGCCAAAACACAGGCAGAGGCACTTGGTGAAGCCATGAAAGCTGAAATAGAGGCGTTGCTCACTGAAGAACAGAAAGCTGAACTTGAGCAAATGAAAGCGGATTTTGAAGCCAAAAGAGATGAACGGAGAGAAGAGAGACAGGCGTACAAAGACTCTTCAAAACAGGTTATGATTGAAATATTAGATATGACCGGTGACCAAGTTGCCAGCTTTGAATCTGTTGTTTCCGAAAAAAGGGAATCAATGCAAGCCCTAGTTGACCAACTCAAAAATGGCGAAATTGATCGGACTGCATTTCGGGAAGCAGCAAAATTACTTTTTGAATCTCGTAGTGAAAAAATGGAAGCTATTTTTAATGATACACAATTGGAGATTATTAAAATTCATAAGGCGCTTTTAATCCGCATGAAGAAAAATCATGGTAAAAAAGGAGGAAAATTCGGGGGACACGGCGGAGGCCAGGGACAAAGAGGATCGAAGTAAATTTCTATTGTACTCCCCTTAAAAAGGGGTCGCAAATTTGCGACCCCTTTTTTTATGATAATTAGAAGAGAATCTTTTTAACTTTATCGTACTTCAGCCGTCTAAAAGGACACATGAATGAAACCAGACCATGACCTCATTAAAGAATTTCAGAATGGTAATCGAGAATCGTTTGACGAATTGGTTCGACGACATCTTCCCGACACCCATACGTTTTTCTCTCGACTTACAGGCGATAATGTGGAAGCAGAAGATCTGGCGCAGGATGTTTTCCTTAAAATGCATAAAGCCCTTAAAAAATTCAGGTTTCAATCCGAATTCAAAACTTATTTATACCGGGCCAATATCAACATGGGGAATACCTATCTTAAACGAAATAAGTGGCGAAACCTTCTCCATCTGGACCAAGCCCCGGAACCGGAATATCGGGATGATACCCTCGAAGATTCTTGGCGACGAAAAGAATTATGGGATGCAGTGGGCAAACTCCCTGCGAAACAAAAGATGATTGTTACCATGAGAATAGCACAAGAATTACCGTACAGGGAAATATCAGAAATATTAGACATATCAGAAAATACAGCAAAGGTGAATTATCATCATGCTGTCACAGCTTTGAAGGAATTATTACAACATGTTTGATACACAATTTGAAAGCAGTCTCAAACACATTGTCTCTTTAGAAACCAGTACCGTTGATGCAGATTTATTTATAAAAAATCTGCATGGGGAAAGGATAAAGAGGGACTCAAAAAGACAGGGGTTTCTCAATGGTATAACTGCTACCTTGATGGTGGTTTCATTGGGGATTTTTACGGCATCACAACTTCAGGAAAATCCAGCAGAAATGAGTGTTGTTGATGTCTTTCAAACAGAAATAATTGACAATGAAACTGAATTGTTTTTGTACGAAATGGCTGATTACCTCGTTCAGGAAAGCGATGATGTGTGGGGGACAATTGCCTTTTTAGAAGAAACAAATGTAAAACCCATTTTGATGATGATGGAGGAATATCAATGAAACGAATCACACCTATAGCCCTAATCATATTTTTATCAGGAATTGTTTTGGCTCAACCGGGACGGCCCGGCGGCCCCGGTGGGCAATATGGCCAGCGGATGGAAATGATGACCATTTGGAAATTAACCGATCACCTGGATTTAACAGAAGATCAGGCAGAAAAGTTTTTCCCCAGAATGCGTGAACATCGGAAAAATATTCAGGCTATCCAAAAAGAAGAGTTAGAATATTTCAAATCCTTTGCACAAAAAATTAAAAAGGGTGAAGAAATTTCTGAAATTGAAATGAAAAAAATAATGTCTCGCCTGGAATCTTTAGAAGAAAAGAAGTTGAAAGGTCGTCTGAAATTTGTCAAAGAATCTGGTGATATCTTAACACCAAATCAACAAGCAAAACTCCTCATGTTTGAAGGGAAACTGAAGCAGGATATTCGGGATAAAATAAGAGAACATCAAAATCCTAGACAAAAGGATATGAGACGCACAAATAAAAATCGTAGATTTTAATATCTAAGCCCTGAGTTAGCTTATTTATTCAACCCTCGGAATCACGAACTGCTGATTCCGGGGGTTTTCTTTTATTGGGAAGGGATAAATTATCCGATATAATTTCCAAGCTATAAATTAGAACATCTGGATAAAGTCGTGAAAAAAATATATAACTTCAGTGCGGGACCTGCAGTTCTGAACAAAAGGGTACTTCAAGAAGCTTCGCAGGCCGGAACCTTGTATTTCAATCATGGAATGAGTCTCATGGAGATGAGTCATCGATCTGCTCCTGTTGTGGAAATGGTAGAAGAGACGAAATATTTGGCGAGGGAATTATTAAATATCCCCAAAAACTTCCACATTCTATTTTTACAGGGAGGTGCCTCTCTGCAATTCGCTATGGTTCCTATGAATTTACTTCCAGACGATGCAACTGCTGACTATGCCAATACAGGAATTTGGTCCATAAAAGCCATGAAGGAAGCTGAAAATTATGGATTCATAAATGAGGTCTGTTCTTCAGGAGAAAAGAACTATAATTCTATTCCGAACCAGCTCACTCAAACTAAAGATGCGACTTATTTGCATTTGACAAGTAACAACACTATTTACGGAACACAATGGCATCGTTTTCCCACGCCACTGAATACAAATGGCTATTTGGTTGCGGACATGTCTTCTGATATTTTGAGTCGTGAAATTGACTGGAGTCGCATTGGACTGATTTATGCAGGGGCTCAAAAAAACATGGGTCCGGCAGGCGTAACCCTTATCATTGTTAAGGATAATATTTTAGGTAAAGTGGATAGAAATATTCCATCCATGCTAAATTATCAGACCCATATTAAGTCACGATCCATGTTTAATACCCCGCCTGTATTTTCTATTTATGTGGTAAATCGTACATTACACTGGCTAAAGGAATTGGGCGGGATTCCAGCCATTAAGAAAATCAATGAAAGAAAAGCCAAAAAACTGTACAGTGAAATTGAACGGAATTCCCTTTTTTCAAGTCCCGTTGAAAAACAAGACAGGTCTCTTATGAATGTACCCTTCGTATTTACCCATGGCGGAGATGAAACCTCTTTCCTCTTCTTTTGTGAAAAAAGAGGGCTGGTGAGTTTGAAGGGCCATCGGTCTGTGGGAGGATTTCGTGCATCAATATACAATGCCCTGCCGGAAGAAGGGGTGGATTCGCTTATAGCAGCCATGCAGGACTATGAAGAGGCGTTATGTTAACCATGCCTGAAAAATTATTAAAATGAGCATTCTGATTAAAAATGTGCTAATGGATGGTGAGCAAACCGATATTTATATCGAAAAGAAATTGATAAAATCTATCAGAAAGAATATTTCTGTATTAGCAGAAAAATTGATTGATGGAAAAAATAAAGCGGCTATTCCTTCCTTTATCAATGCCCATACTCACAGTGCCATGACATTATTTCGCAGTTTTGCGGATGATATGCATCTTCATGATTGGCTGGAAAATAAAATTTGGCCTCTGGAGGCCCATATTACAGAAGAGGATGTATATTGGGGCGCTCGGCTTTCCTGTATTGAAATGATTCGTTCCGGCACTACCCATTTTAATGATATGTATTGGCATTATCCCAGTACGGCTCAGGCAGTGATTGATTCCGGTCTTACGGCTCATCTTTCAAGTGCATTTTTGGATTTGGGGGATGAAGAAAAATCTAAACATCAAATTTCCGAACAAATTGATTTGTTTAGCAACCGGAATGAATTTAGCCCTTCCATCATTTTTACTCAGGGAATTCATGCCCTGTACACCGTTTCAAAATCCGGATTATTGTGGGCAAGGGATTTTGCGAAAGAACATAACTTAAAAATCCATATGCATCTTTCTGAAACAGAACGGGAAGTGAATGAATGGGTTTCAGAAACTGGTTTTAGGCCTATAGAATATTTAAAAGAGGTGAATCTATTATCTCCGAATCTTATTGCAGCCCACGTAAATTGGGTAACAGAGGATGAAATTAAACTTTTAGCGGAGTACAACGTGGGTATCGTTCATTGTCCCACGTCCAATATGAAATTAGCTTCCGGTGTCTTCCCTTATGACAGATTAAAAACAGCCGGATTGCGAATAGGACTGGCAACCGATGGAGCAGCATCAAATAATAATGTGGATATGCTGGATGAAATGAAAATTGCTGCTTTACTCCAGAAATCACATACAGGAGATGCAACGGCATTATCGGCAGAGGAAGCCTTCGCTTTGGGTACGAGAGGAAGTGCATCCTTGTTTGAACTAAGCAGAGGTCAACTTAAAGAAGGAATGTCTGCTGATTTGTTGCTTGTAGATTTAAACCATGTCCATTTGGTCCCAAATCACCATCTCATTTCGAATCTGGTTTATTCTGCCCATAGCGGCTGTATTGATACCACCATTTGTCAAGGGAGAATTTTAATGGAAAATGGGGTAATCCCCGGAGAAGATGATGCCATCTTCTCGTTTAGAAAAGCAGCAGAAAATTTGGTAAATAGATTCGAATCTGGTTAGACCTTTTGGAAAAATAGAATTTTCCGAATATTAAATATTTTTCCTGTTAACTTCTGAATATACCCGGAGGGTTAAATCCCCGGCTTCATCCGTAGAAGGACCAACGGAAACAAATCCATGGTTTTTAATGATGCAAAAATCTGAAGTTTTTAACAAGTCTGCCACCATTTCAGCACCGGGGATTGTTCCATAAGGGACTTCTTTTTCTGTCTCAGGATACCCGAGTTGAGGCGCTTTGGACGTAATAGTTTCATTATGACCATGGAATACAGCATTCACATCCGGGCGGTATAAATAAATTAATCCATGCATGAATGATTCTGAACTTGGCTCCAATTGCCCATGGGATAAAACCTTTTTTGTATTGATGAAAAAAGAAACAACCTCTGAAACAGTATTTGGATTCAAATCTGCCAAAGAGATGGCGGTACTTGAAATTAAAAAACCGTTTTTTGTTCGAATACTGATATTACCCGAATGTCCCGTATCCGTTTTTGGCGCTAACCCTTTTTTTGCAAATTGGAGCCCCCATGATGATAACAGGTGAACTCCTGTTTCATATAAGGGATGGTTAGACAGATGTACAGTGTTAAATTTTGTTCCGGTATAAATTTCAGGCATGTTTCTATTTAATGAGACCTAATTCAGAGGGGTTAAAAATTCCTTTTTCAGTAATAATTCCCGTAATGTATTTATTTGGAGTAACGTCAAAAGCAGGGTTTAATGCGGAGCTTCCTTCGGCTGCTACTCGTGTATGGTTTATACATAAAACTTCGTTATGATCTCGCTCTTCAATGGGTATATCTTGACCAGTCGGGCAGGAAAAATCGATGGTAGAGATAGGTGCAGCGATATAGACTGGAATATTATTTTCACAGGCCACTACGGCTTTTTCGTAGGTTCCGATTTTGTTGGCAACATCTCCATTGGCAGCTACACGATCTGTCCCGGTAATCACCATATCTACTTTTCCCTGAGCCATATAAAATCCTGCAGCATTGTCGGCAATTACGGCGTGAGGGATTCCTTCTTCATAGAGTTCGAAGGCTGTGAGTTTTGCTCCTTGAAGGCGAGGTCGTGTTTCATCTACATACACAAAGATCTTTTTCCCACTTTCATGGGCCATGCGCATGGGGGCCAATGCCGTTCCGTAATCTACCGTGGCCAAGGCTCCAGCATTACAGTGGGTCAAGAGTTGATATCCATCCCGAATAAGTTCATTCCCGTAGACCCCTATTTTTTTACATGCTTCCGCTGAAGTATCTGCATAGGATTGGGCCGAATATATGGCTGTTTGTTTCATCCTTTTGGGATTGGATTCTATTAATGTTCGTTTTTTTACATAATCAAGTCCATGCTGAAGATCATAAGCCGTAGGACGAGCCTGGATAAGAAAGTCATAACTCTTTTGAATCGCCTCCTCATTGGGTTGAGGTATAGATTGAATAGCCTGTGCCAACCCATAGGCTCCCATGGCCCCAATGGCAGGCGCACCTCGAATGACCATGGTTTGAATAGAATTGACCACTTCTTCTATGGAATGGATAGAAACGATTTTGAAGTTTTCGGGAAGTTTATTTTGTTCGATTGTCTTGATTGTATTGTCTTCCATCCAAATTGTGCGATATTGCTTTCCATGTATGATCATCGAATAACTCTTTCTGAACCGGTACCCGGGATTTATTTCCAGAAATCTCCTTTTTTTAACAGGCCATCAATTTTTGGTTTTATGACAAAAGAACAATAGGGAACATTGGGATTATTTTCAAAATAATCCTGATGATAATTTTCTGCATTGTAAAAAGCCTGTAACGGTAAAATTTCGGTAACAATAGGGTCTTTAAACAATTGAGCTGCTTCTATTTTTGATTGTTCTGCCATTGATTTTTGAGAGGGATTGTGATAAAAAATAGCTGACCGATACTGAGAACCCACATCATTGCCTTGGCGGTCAACAGTTGTGGGATCATGTGCCTGCCAAAAAATAGTCAATAATTGTTCGTAGGTGATTTTGGAAGAATCAAACTGTATTTGGCAGACTTCAGCATGGCCGGTATATCCTGAACACACCTCTTCATAAGTTGGATGCTTTTTATATCCCCCTGTATACCCGGATATCACAGACTCTACGCCGTCAATTTTATTAAAAATAGCTTCAATACACCAGAAGCATCCCCCTGCGAATGTTGCGGTGTTACTCTCAGGTTTTGCCATGATATGTTTTTCCTTATCCTGTCCGTTTGAAATTCCAACAAGAATTATAAATATCCAAAAATAACTACTCATAATTGAATGGGTTGAACCCTTAGAAATTATCAATAGCTATAAACGCAATGCACCTTCTATTTATTTTAGGGTAGAAGAAAGGAGTTGAGCCGTAAGATTTTACGGCTCAACGATAGGGGTTAAAGGTCTTTTAGCTCTTTATGAAGATCGGTGAGCATGTGTTTAGCGTCACCGAAAACCATGAGGGTGTTTTCAAACCCAAACAGTTCATTTTGAATGCCGGCAAACCCGGGGTTCATAGTTCTTTTGTTGACCAGAACCGTCTTGGATTTATCTACATCCAAAATAGGCATACCGTAAATCGGGCTGGATTTATCATGACGTGCAGCGGGATTTACCACATCATTTGCCCCTAAAACAATAGCCACATCACAATCTTCAAATTCCGGGTTAATTTGGTCTAAGTCTTTTAATTGGTCATAGGGAACATTTGCTTCTGCAAGCAGGACATTCATATGCCCAGGCATACGGCCAGCTACTGGGTGGATGGCATATAGAACTTTTTTACCATTTTCCTCAAGAAAGTCTGCGACTTCCCGAATAGCATGCTGTGCTTGGGCTACGGCCAGTCCATAACCGGGAACGACGATAATTTTTTCAGCAGCGTCTAATATCATAGCTGCTTCTTCAGTGGAAGAACTCTTAACAGCAATTTGTTTACCACCTTCACCGGGTGTTTCCTGTTCTAATCCCACAGCACCAAAAATCACATTGACCAAAGAACGGTTCATCCCCTTACACATGATGTTTGTCAGAATGAGCCCGGAGGCACCCACCAATGCACCGGAAATAATAAGGCCGTTATTCATCAGTACAAATCCTGTGGCAGCTGCTGCAACTCCGGAATAAGAATTTAATAGAGAGATGACAACGGGCATATCCGCACCACCAATGGGGATAGTCAGGGTGATTCCCAAAAGGGCAGCAAGGATTAAAACGCCGTAAAAGGAATTGATTTCACTGCCAAAGGTCATCACAGTATAAATACCCATAAAAACCAATCCCATAGCAAATAATGCATTCAGGATTTGCTGTCCGGGAAATACAATAGGCTTTCCACTGATAAATCCCTGGAGTTTGCCAAAGGCAATAAAACTTCCTGTAAAGGTGAGCGTTCCCACAAATACACTGATGACAATTGTGGAAGTAAGAAATGTTGTTTGGTCCGGAGTACCGACTTTTGTCATGAATTCGGCAGCGGCGACCAATGCAGAGGCACCACCGCCAAATCCATTAAATATAGCGACCATCTGAGGCATTTGGGTCATTTCAACTTTAATGGCAAACGTTGCACCGATAATAGTGCCTATGATAATACCCATTGCAATCGTTTTGAAATCCAATACATCGTAGGAAATGAGGGTAGCTATAATGGCAATCAGCATTCCCACAGAAGCAATGGTGTTACCACTTCTGGCAGTTTTGGGTGAACTAAGGCGCTTGATACCAAAGATAAAGAGTACAGCGGCCAGGACGTAGGCTATATTAGTGTATTCCATGGTTATTCCTTATTTCCGCTTAAACATTTTTAACATTCGGTCTGTGACCATAAAACCACCTACCACATTAATCGTGGCAAATATTACAGCAATAAGACCAAGCCAGGATCCGATTTCACCTCCCACTTTTGTGGCGATGATAGCCCCGACTATGGCAATTCCTGAAATCGCATTTGAGCCGGACATAAGGGGCGTATGCAGAGTAGGAGGGACTTTCGTGATTATTTCAAATCCGACAAATATTGCCAGAATAAAAACGGTGAAAATATTAATCATATCCATATTCTAATCCTTAAAGAGTTTTTAATGCTTCCTGAGTAGGTTCGTGAGTGATTTTACCCTGATGGGTAAACAGGGCACCTGAAATAATTTCATCATCCAGATTAAGAGCTATTTCCCCTTCCGGGCATAAGTAATCAATAAACGTAATAATGTTCTTGGCATATAGCTGAGACGCATGAACGGGAAGTGTTGACGGAAGATTTAATGTTCCATCAATAATCACCGCATTATAATGACTCACTTGTCCCGGTTCAGTCAATTCACAGTTTCCGCCGTTTTCTGCGGCTAAATCCATAATAACAGCGCCGGGTTTCATACCTTCTACCATATCTTTTGGAATGAGGATAGGAGCCGGACGCCCTGGGATAAGAGCAGTAGTGACCACCATATCTGATTTGGCAATGTGGGCTTTTATCAATTTTTGTTGGCGGCGCTTATAGTCTTCAGTTGTTTCTTTGGCATATCCCCCTTCGCCGACGCCATCTTCGTCATCGGTTTCAACCTCCACAAATTTGGCTCCAAGGCTTTCTACCTGTTCTTTCACGACAGGACGAACATCAAATGCTTCAACTTGTGCCCCGAGGCGTTTTGCTGTAGCAATAGCCTGGAGTCCTGCAACACCCGCCCCAAGAATCAATACTTTTGCCGGCGGAATCGTTCCTGCAGCTGTCATTAATAATGGCATATACACTCCTAAATGGGCAGCCCCCATTAATACAGCTTTATACCCTGCAATATTGCTTTGGGAACTCAGGGCGTCCATACTTTGAGCTAATGTTGTTCGTGGAATCAAGTGCATGGAAAAAGCGGAGATATTTTTTTCAGCTAACTTTTTTACTTGTTCCGGACGTTTTGTAGTTTGAAAAAAGGAAGTATAGGTACATCCGTTTTTCATCATGGACATTTCTTGAAGGGTGGCAGGAGCGACTTTCAAAACTAAGTCTGCTTCTGAAAGGAGTGATGCTGAATCCGGTTTGATGATCGCTCCGACCTGAGTATAAGCTTCATCAGAAAAATGAGATTGAAAACCGGCACCGGACTGAACGTGAACGGTCATTCCTTTTTTAACCATTTGTTTTACGGTAGCTGGAATGGCCGCAACCCGGTTTTCCCCCGGAATAGACTCTTTTAGTATGGCAACAATCATGGAGAAATCCTCAAAAATTGGTTTTAAGCAAGACCAGAATTTAAAGAAGAAATTCTATATGCAAGAAAAAATAAGATTACTTTCTCTTATTTGTTTTTACTCCAAGTTAAGGATGCGCTTTTCTTTACCACTTATGAGTAACAGATACTGCTTTTCTCCAATTTTTATACCATCGAGAAAACATCCACCAGGACCAAAAAGAATTTTTCTTTATGGCTGAAAATATTTTCTGTTGGTATAAAATGGATTCTTCCGGAGTCATTCTATATGTCCTACGGGGTTTGCCATGGATTCCTTTGATAACCAACCATTGACCCTTAACATAAATAAGGGTATGGCGAGAAGCCTCACCCCCGGTGGGGTTTAGAAGATACACATGGGTTAAATCTTCTACTCCGGCAATTTTGCGTCTGATATTTCCGGATAGGATGGGCGTTTCCAGGGTGACTTTAGTAAGGGGCGTAAATAAAACATCCAAAATCCTCCAGGATTCTTCAGGGTTTATTTTTCCATCCTTGCTGTGGGAAATCATGTTATCAATATTTTGTTTTTTAAGGGGAACAAGAAAATCAATGTCTGGATCAATTCCATTGTAGAGATTCATTTTATTCCCCTGATGATGAATCGTAAATGCTTCACCCGTTTCTTCCACTTGAATGCCCAGTTTATCAAACATTCCACTAAAATACTCAACAATCTCAGGTGTCTGTGCTATAGCTTTCCATGCGGTGAGTGATGACTGGGACTCTTGTCCGTTTAGTGTTGTGAATAGCAAGATGAGTCCAAATAATCTGTTTTGCATTTATCCTCCTTGTTTTATAATCTCCACAGGAGTTTAACACCTAATACTCATATTCGTTTAACCTAAATCGTTCAAGGATTCAAACATAAACAGTCATGAAAATCCATATTAATTTGTGTTTTTTAATCATTTTTTCTGCTATAACAGGAGAATTGTATGCCCAGGAAAATTCAAAATCCTGCTCACATTTGAAACGCGCCGCTTCATCGTTATCAAAAATCCATACACCGTCATTGAATCAACAGTCTTATGATGTTTCATTTTATGATATTAATCTTGACCTTTATCCCCTTCAGCAAAAATTAGATGGAAAAGTCAGGGTTGTTTTTAAAGCTAAAGATGAACTCACGTCTGTGGAGTTAGATTTTGCCAGTGCCATGACTGTGGATAGGGTCTCTTCCGGTTCTGAAGCTGCCTTGAAATTCAGCCATGATAAAAATAAATTGAATGTGACATTAAATCAATCTCTTGGGGAGGGCAAATCTGATACAGTGACCATTGAATATAACGGGAAACCGCAAAGTACAGGGTTTGGGTCTTTTGGGTTTAACAGTTATGGTGGAAAGCCAATGATTTGGACCCTAAGTGAGCCATACGGAGCCCGATCCTGGTGGCCATGCAAAGATACTCCAACAGATAAAGCAGATTCTGTCAATATCACTGTTTCGGTTCCCTTATCCACTGATACGCTTATTGTTGCCTCAAACGGTTTATTGAAAAAAACAGAATACGATTCCGACAGAGCAACCTATTATTGGGAGGAGCGGTATCCTATTACAACTTATCTGGTGTCTTTGGCTGTTTACCCCTATCGGGTTTTTTATGATTGGTACACCTATGGCAAGACAGATTCTATGCGATTGGATTATTATGTGTTTCCGGATAATTACAATAATGCTCGCCCTAATTATATGAAGACAAAGGACATGATAAGTGTTTATGCAGCCCATTTTGGAGAATATCCCTTTATTAAAGAAAAGTATGGTCACGCTGATTTTTTATGGGGAGGTGGTATGGAGCATCAAACCCTTTCAAGTATGGGCGGAACCAGTGAAGGGCTTATTGCCCATGAATTAACCCATCAGTGGTGGGGAGATATGGTAACCTGCGGCAATTTTCATCATATTTGGCTTAATGAAGGATTTGCCACCTATGGAGAAGCGCTTTGGTATGAAGCCCACTATGGGAAAGCAACCTTTCAACAGGATATGCAATTTAAAAAATACTTTGGAGGCGGTACAGTTTACCGGCCGGATACCTCAAATGTCAGCAGTATTTTCAGCGGCGATTTATCGTATGATAAAGCTTCGTGGGTTCTGCATATGCTACGGCATGTGGTAGGTGACTCTCTATTCTTTGACGGGACAAAAGCATATCGTCAGAAATATGAATTTAAATCTGCTGTGACTGAAGAATTCAGGGATGTTATGGCTGCTGTATCCGGTAAAAACCTGGATGATTTTTTCCAGCAATGGATTTATGGTGAATATTTCCCTGTATATGATGTGCGGTATTTTCAAATGAAAGATTCACTGAGACTGATCATCCGACAGGAACAGAAGACCGGTTATTTTACTCTGCCCATTGATTTCAAAATTCAGTGCAAAGATACCGTATTTATTGCAGTTGTGGAAAACAGTGGATCTGTAGATACAGCTTTTATCCCTCTCCCCTCAGGAGATAAGGTGAACTCCGTTATATTGGACCCCGATGATTGGATTTTGAAATCTGCAACCGTATTAAGTGCTGAAGATGAACTAACCCTTCCCCATGGGTTTACCTTATATCCGGTTTATCCCAATCCTTTTAATGCCCGGGCAACGATTCAATTCGACCTGGCATTCAGCGCCCCTGTGTCCTTAAAGGTATATGATATAACTGGAAAACAGGTCGACTCCCTTGTGGACCAGCAAATGCAACGTGGGCAATATACCGTTCAATGGAAAGGAACCGACGTGAGCAGCGGAGTGTATTTTATTCGATTGGATGCCGGGGAATTTCGTCAAACACGAAAAGTCATCTTATTAAAATGATCCGAAAATGCCAGGCGGTTTTTTGGTCAGGGATTTTTTTGGGAATACCTGGATGCGCCCCCGTGCCCAAAACCATTGAATCCTACGATACAAACCAGAAAAAAATTGTAAACCTTGTTAAAAAGGATGTCCCTGTAAGGCGACTGGAATATTATCGAAACGGTTCCCTTAAATCTGAAGTAAAGCTTCATCAAAACACGCCGAATGGAAAATTTGTGGCTTACCACGAGAAAGGGAGTAAAGCCATAACTGGACATTACAAAAATGGACAAAAAACAGGGAGATGGGAATGGATGACTCCTACAGGGGAATTGGACTCTCTAAGAACTTTTAGACAGGGACTCTTGGATGGAGTTTGGAGAACCTATTCCAACGGTATCCTTATGACAGAACGTTTTTATAAGAGGGGTCGGATGTTTGGCAAAACAAAAGAATTTTATCAGGATAAACATAAGAAAGCAGCAGGAAATTATATCAATGACCTACCCCATGGGAAATGGACTTGGTGGAGGGGTGACGGGACCAGACAACGAAAAATGACATTCGATTCGGGGCAAAAACATGGGGAGGTCACTGTTTGGAATGAAAAAGGGTTAAAAGTATTGGATGGAGAATTTAATCGTGACCTTCGGGAAGGAACCTGGAAGTGGTTTCGTGGAAAACGGGATTTAGATTCTTTGGTGACCTATTCTCGCGGAATTCCCCATGGTCCCTTTAAAGTATGGCATCGAAATAAGCAGCCGGCAATGAATGGCCAATTTTCTGAAGGATTGGAAGATGGAGTCTGGCGGTGGTGGAATGAAGGGGGAACTCTGGATTCTTTAAAAACATTTAACAATGGGTTCTTGGATGGCCCCGTTGAAATCTATTATAAAAACGGACAATTGGCTTCCTCCAGGATGTATGTTAATGCGTCACTCCATGGGTTGGCAGAAACCTATTTTGCATCAGGAAAACTTGCCTCAAAAATTACCTATGAAAAAGGGGAAAAAAGTGGTCCCTTTGAAGTTTGGACGCCCCGAGGGAAAAAGGAAGAAGTCGGTGTGTATAAAAGCGGAAAGCCCCATGGAAAAATCCGGCGATGGTATGGAACAGGAATCCCATCTTCCACCGCAAGTTTTCATGATGGAATCCTTCATGGCGTGATGCGGGTGTATTCTCCCTCTAATATCATAAAAAAAGAATGGATTTTCAGAAACGGTTGGGTCTTAGCTCATTTCACCTACTTTGATAATGGTCGGATAAACCGAGTGCAGCTTTTGAAAGACGGTAACACCATTTATGAAAGACAGTGGAATGCTTTGGGGGTGGAGGTGACGGATGAAGTTTATATTACAGGAACCCACAAAAAAACAGATTACTTTCCATCGGGATTCCTGAAATATGAGTGCACTTACAAGGGGGAGGATAAACACGGGATTGAATGGTGGTTTAATTCGTACAAAAGCCTTAAGACCCTCAACCTGTTTTACAAAGGGGAATGGCTCCTAAACAGGGAATGGACTGAAGGAAACCCCATTTCTGCCGATTCTATTATGGTCATTAAATAATCTTAGATTCATTCAAGGAATATTTCCTTAAACACCCTTAACTTCACGGCCTATGAAAACTGAAATGATACACTTTCTACAGACTTGGGGACCTCCGGTTTTAACGCTGGCCCTGGGTTTATTTTTTGGCTGGGTTTTTAAACGATTTATTATCCATCGACTAAAAAAAGTTACGGATAATACTTCCTGGAAGGGAGATGACGTGGTGTTTGAAGCGATTCAATCCCATATTGTTTTATGGTTCTTTCTGGGAGCGCTTTACATCGCAGCCAACGGAATTGTCATCGCCAGCCCCTATAATGAATATCTCGGACATTTAATTAAAGCCATCCTGATTATGTCTGTGACCTTAGCCCTGTCGAAAATTGCTGTGGGACTTCTGGATTATTGGGCAGAGCGGGAAGGAACCAATCTTCCCTCCACTACCATATTTGTTAACCTGGCAAGGATTCTTATTATTTCTATTGGTGTTTTGGTGATTTTGCAGTCCATGAATATTTCTATCACACCGGTTCTCACAGCCATGGGTGTGGGAGGATTGGCGATTTCTTTGGCATTAAAGGATACCCTTTCGGACTTTTTTGCCGGACTTCATATTCTTTTGTCGCAAAAGGTTAAGCCCGGGGATTTTGTCCAAATGGATACGGGAGATATGGGATACGTCCAAAATATTACCTGGCGGCATACCACCCTCATGGAGCGAACCAATAATGTCATAACCATACCCAATGCTAAACTTTCCGCAGCAACTGTAAAAAATTATGATAAAGGAGACCCCAGCTTTTCTGTTCGTGTGCCATTGGGTGTATCTTACGACAGTAATTTGGAAAATGTATTAGCCGTGACTCAGGATGTTGCCGACAGTATCGTAACTGACCTGCCGGAAGCAAAAAAGGATAATCCTGCCATTGTCCGATTTTTTGAATTCGCCGATTCCAGTGTCAATATGAAGGTATATTTTCGAGGGAATAAATATGGGGATCATCATGTCATTATCGATGAATTTATGCGAAGACTTCATAAACGGTATGCTCAGGAAAATATTGAAATTCCATTCCCCATACGAACATTAATCCATCGAAACCAAGCGGAATGAAATACTGGATAGCGGCAGGAGCGGGACTAGCTGCTTTAGCTGTCATACTGGGAGCTTTTGGGGCACATGGGCTTAAAGCAAAAGTATCTCCGGAAGATTTGATTATTTTTGAAACTGGGGTTCGTTATCATTTTTATCATGCCCTGGGATTAATCCTACTCGGACTTTTAGGGTTTCATTATCCGTCAGACATCCTTCAAGCCCCGGCGGTTTTACTCTCTATTGGCATGCTTATATTTTCGGGAAGTCTCTATGTATTGGTTCTTTTCGGTATGCGGGGGTTAGGAGCCATTACACCCATTGGTGGCGTGGCAATGGTTGGGGGGTGGCTACTTCTGGCCTATCGAATAATGAAAGCCTCATAACCTCTTGATACCCGGCCCGAAACGCGTACTCAAAACCTTCGATGCCACCTCCATGGTGACGGGCAATATGATCGGGTCTGGTATCTTTCTCTTGGCCGGATATGCAGCCGCTCCGGTTCCCGACGATTTGACTTTAATAATGGCATGGGTTGGCGGGGGAATGATGGCATTGCTTGGGGCTTTTGCCATTGCGGAATTATCCACACGGTTCCCGGAAACTGGTGGGGACTTCCTCTATCTTCATAAAGTGTACGGACCCTTTCCCGCATTCCTCTATGGCTGGATGAGCCTGGTTATATTTGAAACGGGGTCAATTGCTGTTCTGGCTCTTTTCTCTGCGAAATATACACAGCAGTTTTTTCCTGCGGCACAAGGGGTATCTGTTCCGTTTCTTGCCTCAATCCTCGTATTATTTTTCTCAGGAATTCACTGTCTAAAGGTTGAAGTTGGTTCCCGGTTCCAATCCATTTTAACCGTTGTAAAAATAGCGGGAATATTTCTCATGGTCTATTTTCTAATTGGTGGAGAGAGTTCGCCAACGGTTACACACACCAGGTCAGATTCTGGAGAAAACCCTTTTATGGGATTTTCAAGGGCATTGATCCCCATCTTTTTTGCCTACACAGGTTGGAATGTGGCCGGGTATATTGGAGGGGAAATTAAAAATCCGCGAAAAACACTTCCCAGAGCATTGATTGGAGGTACATTGATTACCACGATTATTTATGTGATCGTGAACCTTGCCTTTCTGAAATCTGTGGGTTTGGCCGGTATTCAGGGACAGGAAATGGCCCCATTAATTGCCTTGGAAGCGGTTGGGGCTGGACAGTGGACTACTTTTTTATCCGTTCTGATTTTTGTGAGTGTAGCCAGTTCTTTATCCATCACCATTCAAACAGCAGGAGCACGGGTTATCCAGGCTATGGGAGAACAGGGCGTCTTTTTTCAATTCACCGCACGGACCCATAAAAAATTTAAAACACCGGTAAATGCCATTTTGGTCCAAGCAATATGGACTATTGTCCTCATGTTTGCCTTGGATATTGAAAGTTTAGTGGATTCAACCACGGTGGTGATGATTATGTTTTCCGCTCTGTCTATATCGACCCTCATCAAGGTCAATTATTCAAAAAACGGATTAAAAGGGAACAGGGATATGTATAAGACGTCTTTCTTTCCTTTGGTCCCCGCAGCTTATATCTTCAGTGCAATATTTGTGAGTTGGGGTGTGATACAGTTTCACTTATCTCAAGGAAGCCTTCTTCCGGTTTGGGGATTAGGATTTCTTATTTTTGGCAGTGTTGTTTTTGTTATTTGGAAAAAATGGATTTGGCATGAGTAAAGTTAAAGATTTTTCCCTGGCAGGACAGGGGAGAATACTGTTGGATTGGGCAAAAGACAACATGCCGGTTTTGGCCAGCCTTCGAAATCGGTTTGAAAAAGAAAAACCCCTTGCAGGATTAAAAATAGGGGTAGCTCTCCATTTTGAGAAAAAAACAGGTGTTCTTATGGAAACTCTGGCATCCGGAGGGGCAGAGGTCACCATTTCTTCCTGCAATCCTCTCACAACGGATGATTCGGTTGCTGCAGCACTAGGTAAATCCATGAATGTCTTTGCCTGGGCCGGACAAACCAAACAGGAGTACTATGAGTGCTTGGAGACGGTTATCGCCTCAAAACCGGATATTACCATTGACGATGGATGTGATCTTATTCATCTTCTCCATACAAAATTCAGGGATGACCTGGATCGGGTGATAGGCAGTTGCGAAGAAACAACCACAGGTGTGATTCGTCTCAAGGCTATGGAAAAAGAGGGGATACTGGCCGTCCCGGTGATGGCCGTGAATAATGCCTATTCCAAGCATCTTTATGATAACCGTTATGGTACAGGCCAGAGTGTGATAGAAGGCATCCTTAATGCCACCAATATTTTGATTGCAGGAAAAACAGCTGTGGTTGTGGGATATGGATGGTGCGGCCGTGGTATTGCCGATCGGTTAAAAGGGCTTGGAGCCCGGGTGATTGTGGTTGAAACTGCAGGATCCCTGGTGGAAGGTCCCTCTGGATACCACCGTGCCTTGGAAGCTCTCTATGACGGATTTTCTGTCATGGCCATGGGAGACGCAGCATCAGAAGGAGATCTGTTTATCACGGCAACAGGGAACAAACATGTCATTTCTGTGGACCATATGCAGGTCATGAAGGATGGGGCAATTCTGGCCAATTCCGGGCACTTCGATCACGAAATTGATGTAGATGGATTGGAAAAAATCAGTCAAAAACAAAACAGGGGACTCCATGTTGATCAGTTTAAATTAGAAAGTGGGAAAAGGGTTGTTGTCCTGGCTGAAGGCAGATTGGTGAACTTGGCTCAGCCCACAGGGCAAGGGCATCCGATTGAGATTATGGATGGCAGTTTTGGTATCCAGGCTTTGTGTGTGGAATATCTTGCTAAAAATGGAAAAGGAATGAAAGCATGTGTCTTCGATGTACCCAAATACATTGACGACACTGTGGCAAAAATCGCTCTGGAGGCCCAGGGAATTAACCTGGACCCTCCCACAGAAGAACAAAAAAAATACAGTCAATCCTGGAAGGAAGGCACCTGATGCATTTACATATTAAACCCTTCACCGCAGAAGTAAAACAGATGTATGAAAACCATGGACATTTCCATGATGGAGATGCTGGGATTGATTTATTTGTTATTAATGAGCAAACCATCAGTGCGGGAGAGACCTCTCTAATTCATATGCAAATTGCCTGCGAAAATTCTGAAAACCGTCCCTATTTGCTTATGCCCAGGTCCAGCATTGCCAAAACACCTATACGCATGTGTAACTCCATTGGATTGATTGATGGAGGTTACCGAGGGGAAATTATGGCAGCGGTGGATAATATAAAGACGGAAGATTATACCATAGAACCGGGGCAGCGCCTCTTTCAATTGGTGGCCATGGATGGATCGCCCATTCATTTTAAAATTGTGGAGGAACTTACAGAAACCACACGGGGGAGCGGTGGTTTTGGCAGTACGGGGAAGTGACACTTTCATATTCTTAATTATTCTTATGTAAATTTTAACTATGCTGATGACTTTAAATAGGGGCATCATTATTTTTTTTCTGGTTTTATCGGCAGCTTTTGGTGAGGGAAAAAATCGGCCTAAGTATCCGGCACCATTGGATACCCTTTTGTTTTATCAATCTTCTCATCCTTCAAAAGCACTTAAAATCGGTATCGAGGTATTAAATAATCCTCATGACTTGACGGACAATGTCGTGGCAACCATTGAAGGACAAATTGGTGTCATCCTAAAAAATCAAGGATTTATTGTTCAAGCCATGGATTTTTTGCAAAAAAGTATGAATCACTATATTGAAAAGGGAGACTCTTCATTGCTGGGATGGTATTATATAGAAGTGGGGAATATATACTTTTATGAGAAGATGTACCCAAAGGCCAAAAAACAATACTTTAAAGCGATTGATGCGTTTAAACAAAATAGTAATCTTCATGGACAAGCAACGGGAATTAATAATCTGGCGTTAATTGCCATTGAAGAAGAAAACTTCGATGAAGCATTTACATTATTTAACGATGCACTTGAAATACGAATTGACTTTGGTAAAGAACCTTATCTATTAGGACATTCCTATAAATATATTGGAGACCTATATTTTCAGCTGGGGCAAAAAACATTGGCCAAAGAATATTATGATAAAGTTCTAAGTTTAGGAATATTAGAAGGGGAGGGCAATATTAAAGGTCTAACCCATCAAGCGCTTATGGAAATATATTTCGAAACAGGATACAAAGATAAAGCCATTGAACACTATAAGTTAGCTGAACATAATTATACTATAAAAAATGATTCAAAATACCTTGCAGAACTTTATAGATATTTGGCAGTCTATTTTAAGAAGAATGCAAATCCAAAGGAAGCCTTGAATTATTACAGAAAAATGATGAAGGTCTCAGAAAAGCAAGGATTTATAAAATATAATATTGAGGCATTAGAAAATATAATTTCAATTCATGAAATACATGACCCATCATTGAAGTTAAATTCCCTGTTCCATCAGTTAAACGGTTTACAGAAAAAACTTTATTTTAATGAAATATCAAAATCTATAGAACAAAGTGAAATGAGGTCGGTTCTATCCTTCCAAAAGATGGCCTTATCAGAAAAAGAAACAAAACTTTTTAGGGCGACTGTGATTATTATATTTGGTACGGTGGGTGGGCTTTTCCTGGTGGTTTTGGTTTGGAGTCAATATCGCTATTATCTATATAAAAAGAAATCAAATGCCATAGCTTTAGAGAATCAAAAAGAAATTTATGAGAAAAAAATCAAAATAGAAGAAATGAAAGAGAGCCAACTTGAGGAAGAATTGGTGATGAAAAAGCGGGACCTAATTACTAAAACGACATATCTACAGCAAAAGAATGATATTATCGCAAAAATTGGAAATGATTTGGAGTATCATATTAGTCTCATGGCGGGAGCGCAGGATAAAAGACGCTTTCGCTCTCTAATGGCACGAATTAAAGAATTGGATAATACTGAAGATCAATGGCAGGAATTTGAAAAGCATTTCATTGAAGTCTTTCCCAGTTTTTTACAAGATTTGTCGCAAAAATTCTCAAATTTATCCGCCCAGGATTTAAAAATATGTGCCTATATAAAAATGAACTTGATTACTAAGGATATTTCTCGACTTACGGGATTAGCGGTGCGTTCTGTTGAAACCCGCAGATATCGTTTGAGGAAGAAAATGGGTATTCCGGAAGGGGAAACGATTTTATTCTTTCTCAATAACATTTAGCGGTTAAGCCATTATTTTAGCGACGAGCAAGTTTTACTTAAATACCTCTCCTTTCCTCTAAGAATATTCTCAACATAAGTAGTAATGACGTAGTGATTTATATTCTATAAAAAGATAAACTTATCCATAAGTATAGTAATAGGAATGCCATGATAAATGAAAAAAACTGGATAAGATTTTTTGAATCCTTCTCAGAATCTAAGCATAATCAATCCTTTATTCAGGAGATTACCAAACAAATTCCAAACCTGACAGACATACAATTTAAGGTGTGTACTTATCTCAGGGCTGGACATTCTACGGTGTATATTGCAAAAAATTTAAATCTATCCAGCCGTGCTGTGGAAAACCACAGATACAGACTTAGAAAGAAATTTAAGTTGGATCGTTCCGAAAATCTGGCTGCAAAACTGATGAGGCTATAATGAAACACAAATCTTTAAAGCTATTATTAACTATTTTAATTCTTAGTGGCCTGTCAATGGCTCAGACTCGGGTTTCGAGCCGTTTGGACACCAACACAACATGGGACATGACCGGTAGCCCTTATGAGCTTACGAATACGGTGCAACTTGCTTATGGAACTACACTCATAATCGAGCCCGGGGTAGTTATAAACGGAAATGGACATACTTTGGAAGTTTTCGGAACTTTGAAAGGAATGGGGTCTCCTAACAATAGTATCAGGTTTTATAATGTTAATCTCCAGCCCGGAGTCGGGAAAGCAGAAAAACCATTTCGTATCGAATTAAATTATGCCTATCTGGAAAAGGGACGCTTTTACGACCCGAAAGTTAAAGAAGTCTTTGGGAGCTTGAGACTTATTAATTCACATCTCTACCATGTGGGTGGGAATATAAACCTGTGGTTTCCCATTCAGGATTGTGTAATCGTAAAAAATATTTTTTATAACTCTGGGAGTATTAAGGTTAGCTTGGATGATAGTCGGCGTGTGAATATCGAGAATAATTATTTTTACTCCAGTAATCCAAATTCTGATTCTGGGTATGCCATCCAGTGTATGGCGAGTTATGATCAGTCCAGAACTTTTGTGCGACTCAATACTTTTGCCAACCCCCATGCCACAGCCTTAAGTCTCTCTTCCGGTGAAACTTCCGCTAAAATAACGGCCATTGAAAATTTCTGGAGTTCGACTATAGAAGAAGATATTACCCGTATGGTTTTTGACAATAATGATGACCTTAGTGTGCCGGGAAAAATAAGATATTGGCCCTGGTTGAGTGGACGTCACGTTAACACACCTGAGCTTACGTCAGTAGAACTGGATACTCTTGGGCGGTATTTTGCTGCCCTTTCCGGTTTGCCCGTCGTATCGGTAATTCCCTTAGAAGTAGATATTACAGACTCAGTGGATCATGTCGATCATAAGGAAAACCTAACCACTCTGATTCGTGGGGAAGCTCATACATCCAATAAAGTGTATTTAGTGGATTTCAATAAAGAGCGAGAGTCCTTTTCTGATCAAGAATTTATAAATGGGGTAAAAACTGATTCCATAGCCCGAGAGAGGGGCAGGGCTAACGGTGCCACACACCTTATAACATGGTCGCTGTGGAACAGTGAAAGCAAATACCATGTGGATATGAAGTATTACAACATTGTATCTGGAGAAAAAAAGAAGAGCAGGTGGCTGCGTGGCACAGTGCGAATTAGATTTAGTGTCCCTCGAGAAAAAGAGATATTGGAGCAGCAGGTTCAAAAATCCGCTTGGGTTCTTTTGGGTACGACACCGCCACTGGGACGATTTCCTCAAGATACCATGATGAGCCGATTATGGATGTGGAGCAAAGTGAAATTTGATAGTCTTTTGTTCAATATTGAAATGGCTTACGGCATGGCTTATGTGGGGGTATTTCTTACCGCTCTTGGACTGGCAGGAGGCTATGGCACCTATGCCATCATTTCGGGGGCCGAGGGAGAAGACAAATCAGGTATTTCGTTTCCTCCAGATTATCCGGAGACACTCTAATGAATACAACAACTGCATCTATTAAGGAAATTGTTATGAAAAAAGCACCAAAGACTTTTCTCTTATCCAGTCTAATTATCAGTACAATCCTTTCCGCGCAATCTTATAATGGTGGTAGTGGTACAGCAGAAGCGCCCTATCAGATTTCAAGCAAAACTGATTTGAAATATCTTTCTGAACACTCAAGTGATTGGTCGAAACATTTTATTCAAACGGCTCATATTTCATTTGAATCAACTGATTTTGAAAGTGGTGGCGATTTTTATAATAGTGGTAACGGGTTTATATCCATCGGCGATAACTCAACCAAATTCACCGGCTCCTATGATGGACAAAATTTTATGATAGATGGACTTACCATCAGTCGTTCTTCTACAGATTATGTAGGCCTGTTTGGATATGCTCACAATGCAACAATTTCAAATTTAGGTGTTACCAATGTAAATATAATTGGAAGAAATTATGTTGGAGCTGTAGTTGCGAATAATTGGGTTTCTACAGTAAACAATTGTTATAGTACCGGCTCCATAAGTGGCCGAATGGCGGTTGGTGGGCTTGTTGGTATAGTAAGTAGTGCTGGTATCGTAACACACAGTTATAGCAGTGCAACTGTTACCGGAACTTCAGATGCATATTATATTGGCGGGTTGGTAGGCAAGAATGAATCTAATATCAACACCAGTTACAGTGTGGGGTCTGTGTCTGGAAAACAATCCGTAGGTGGATTTGTTGGTTATAATGCTGGGAGTGATTTTACTATCTATAATTGCTATAGTACGGGTAACGTTACTCGGGAAAGCGGAGCAACAAATACTACTTTTGGAGGTTTTATAGGTAGTAATCAATATGGTTATCCTGTTCAAAAATGCTATTCAACAGGTAATGTAGTATATACAGACGCCACTGATCCAACAAACAAGGGATTCCTAGGTGGTGGAAGCAATTCCCAAACAACCCAAAATTTCTTTGACAGCGAAGTTTCGAACCAGTCTACCGCAAGTGGTGCCACGGCAAAAACCACATCACAAATGAAGACATTAACTACGTTTACCGGCTCCTCCTGGGATTTTGTAGGTGAAACTTCAAACGGCACTAATGACTATTGGAACAAAGATGCAGATGGCGCCACCAATACCAATAGCGGGTATCCCTATCTTAGTTGGCAAAATATAACCATATCTTCAAAAACACCTTCCGCCAATGCGTTGGGAATAATTAAAAGTTCCAATATTGTGGTGCAGTTCAATATTAATATCAATAGCGGTACCGTGGACGAAAACACATTCAATGTAGATGGGTCTATTTCGGGCCCTATTGCGGGAACATATACGACCAGCACAAATACGGTAACTTTTAACCCTACTTCTGATTTTTTACCTGGTGAAACTATAAGTGTGACACTCACAAAATCCATCCTCGGTAATTTGGCTAACCCCATCACCTGGCAGTTTAAAGTGGATGTACCTTCAGGGCACGGCGGATTTTCAGATAATGGGCAAACTCTAAATAATAATTATAGTGCCCAACCAGCCTTTGGGGATTTAGATAATGACGGAGATCTGGATGCATTCGTAGCCTACTTTCAGGGGCGTGGGAATAGGATAATGATGGGTGATGGGAGTGGTAACTTTACTGACAATAACCAAACCCTGGGTTCAGATAATACAGTTGATGTTGCTTTGGGGGATTTAGACAACGACGGAGATCTGGATGCGTTTGTAGCAAACTACTTTACCAGCTCTACAACGGGAGAACCAAACGTCATCTGGAAGAATAACGGAAGTGGCACGTATTCCAATAGCGGGACATTTACGGGTTATAATTATAGTATTAGCCAGGCTGTTGCACTGGGCGACTTGGACGGAGACGGAGATTTGGATGCCGTGGTTGCCAATGGCAGGTCTGGTAAAAGCCAAGCAAATAGAGTTTGGATGAATGATGGAAGTGGAAACTTTAATAACAACAGTCAGAGTCTGGGGAGTACTGTAGACTATGGTGTTGCATTAGGGGACGTTGACGGAGATGGAGACTTAGATATTTTTTTTGGCGGTTGCTATTATGGGAGTTATCACACAGTCTGGCTGAATAACGGAAGTGGATCATTTACCGATAGTGGACAGGATTTGGGTTCGAGTTGGACAAAGGCCAGAGGTGTTGCACTGGGTGACATTGATAATGATGGAGATTTGGATGCCTACGTTGCGAATGAAAGCAGTACAGCAAATAAAGTGTACGTCAATAACGGAAGTGGTATATTTTCTGATAGTGAGCAATCATTAGGCAGTTCGAGTAGTATGAGAATTTCATTGGGAGACCTAGATGGTGATGATGACCTGGATGCTTTTGTGGTGAATAATGGAAGTGCAAATAAAGTATGGCTGAATAATGGGAGTGGCACATTTACTGACAGTGGCGTGGATATAGGAGATAATAGTTCCAGTTGGGGTATTGCCTTGGGAGATGTAGATGGTGACGGCGATTTGGATGCTTATGTAGCGAATAGTAGTAGTAGAGAAAAAGTTTGGCTAAACAATCCTGTACCGGATGTTGCCAGTGTAACTTCCCCTGTAAATAGTACCGTTTACAATTCCTCGTCCATGCCCACCACGTTCACCGGGCAAGCAGGAGATATATCCACCGGGAGCGGAATGAATGCCAATTCCGCAACTTTTTATATAAAAGATACGGACAATTCAAATAAATATTGGGATGGAGACAGCTGGGAAAGTACTGAAACCTGGTTGGCGACGACCCACGATGCCACCACGGATGGTACTGATAAAAATTGGACAGATAATGTGACTCTTCCCACTTGGACGAGTACCCACGAATATGAAGTAAAAGCAAAAGCATTAAATAAATCAGGGAATTTCTTGGAAGGAACGGCAGTGACATTTATTTATGATGATGGTTCCCCCACTATAACGGATGCCGAATGGCAGGACAGTGAAAGCGATGGGATCATTAACCGAGTTGTCCTGACTTTTTCTGAAAATGTGACCATTACAGATGGGAATGCCGGCGATGGATTAGATTGTCTTGGCGGGATTGGAAATGGCGCATCCATAGTTAATGGGGACTATGCCGGGACAGGCACAAGTTTAACTATAAATTTAACGGGATACACAGCTGGCACTGGAATCGGCAATGCCACTATTGTGTATGACCAAAGTGGCTCAAATACGATTGTGGACGCGGCAGGGAATGAAGTGGCAGATGATGCAACGCCAGCATCTTCAACGGATGGGGCAAATCCCATCGTATCCTCTTTATCTCCTTCAGACGGTGCCACAACAGTTGCTACAAACGCTAATTTGGTGATGACGTTTACTGAAGTGGTGGATGTGGAGAGTGGCAATATTACATTAAAGCTGGGTTCGGATGATTCCACAGTAGAAACCATAAATGTGACTTCGAGTCAGGTAACCGGTACAGGAACCACGACAATTACCATTAATCCCTCTTCGGATTTATCAGAACAGACAGCTTATTATGTTCAGATTGATGCCACAGCATTTGATGATGCATCAGGAAACAGCTATGCGGGTATTTCGGATGCCACAACCTGGGACTTTATGTCTGCTGATGAAACTGACCCTACCATGACCATATCCGCGATAGAAGGATTAAGTGGATTTTCATCAAATGATGCCACTCTATCTTTGACGTTTACCGCCAGTGAATCAACCACAGATTTTGTTTTGGGCGATATTACTACAGGAAATGGATCTATTGGCAACTTTAAGGGAGGTCGTGCTTTAAACTTTGATGGTTCTGATGACTATGTGACTGTTGGGAATCCAGCAGCGTTACAAATGCCCACAACGTCACAGACGATGTCGATTCAAACATGGTTTAATTTGGACGACACCGATGCGAGTGGCTATATGCTTTGTAAAGGAACTCCCGGAACAAATGGTTATTACATTAAAATTGATAAAAATTCTTCATCGGACATAAAGTACGGCTTTGGGTTTGGCGATGCGAGTGTCCGATCTACCACTGCGTCAGAAACAGGTAGCTGGCATCATCTTTTAGCCACAGACGATGGCACGACAATTCGCTTATATTATGATGGGGAAGAAATATCTACTGGATCGAGTGATCGCGTTGCTTCTACATCTGATAATTTAATTATCGGAGCAAGATCCACTCTTGCGAATGAATTTGATGGTGCATTAGATGATGTTGCCATTTGGAACGATGCTCTGGACGCTGATGCTGTAGTGGCACTGTATAATTCCGGTAATGGATTAGATGCCACTGCAAACTCTGGGAATTATGATGAATATGCAGATAACCTGGTAGGGTATTGGAAGTTCAATGAAGGAACAGGATCAACCGCATCAGATAATAGTAGTAATTCAAATACGGGTATCTTAGGAACGTCATCTGTTGGTGACGGGGCAGAACCGACTTGGATGACACCCAGCGTGATGGTAGACGGAGATTTATATACCGCTACTTTTACACCTAATACGGATGGCGCCACCACCATCGATGTTGTAGCGAATACATTTACAGATGCATCGGGTAATAATAACTCACCAGCGACTCAGTTTAACTGGACCTATGACAGTACAGGTCCTACGATTTTAGGAACCACTGTTGCTTCAGACAACACCACAATTGCGGTTACATTTTCTGAGGCTGTTTTCAATGCCACAGGAGGGAGCGGTCCATTGGAAGCTTCAGACTTTGCCTTAACCATTAGCAGTGGTACTGCCACATTGGTCAGCGATACACCTTCCAGCATATCTTCAAATGGGAATGTGTACACATTAGGCTTATCCTTAAGTGGTACTCCGGATGGGAGTGAAACTATAACAGTAGTACCGTCTTCAACCACAGCGATTTATGATGGGGTGGATAATGCTGCTTCTACTACACAGGCAAATAATTCGGTTAATTTAAACGATCAATTGTTGCCCACATTAACCGGTACATCCCCGGTAGATAATGCCACGGGCGTAGGTGTGAATGACAATATTATATTAACATTTAATGAAACAGTGGTAGCCGGCAGTGGCAATATTATCATTTCCACCGGTACCAGTAGTGATGGTGATTTTGAAACCATAGCGGTGGAGAATGCGAAGGTAAGTATTAGCAGTAATGTGGTGACTATAAATCCATCTGGTACTTTTGCCAGTTCTACAATGTATAACATTCAGATAGCGGCTACTGCCTTTGATGATGCATCAGGAAACAGCTATGCGGGTATTTCGGATGCCACAACCTGGGACTTTATGTCTGCCGATGAAACGAATCCCACCGTATCCTCTTTATCTCCTTCAGACGGTGCCACAACAGTTGCTACAAACGCTAATTTGGTGATGACGTTTACTGAAGTGGTGGATGTGGAGAGTGGCAATATTACATTAAAGCTGGGTTCGGATGATTCCACAGTAGAAACCATAAATGTGACTTCGAGTCAGGTAACCGGTACAGGAACCACGACAATTACCATTAATCCCTCTTCGGATTTATCAGAACAGACAGCTTATTATGTTCAGATTGATGCCACAGCATTTGATGATGCATCAGGAAACAGCTATGCGGGTATTTCGGATGCCACAACCTGGGACTTTATGTCTGCCGATGAAACAGCTCCCACTGTCACTTTTACACCTGCCAACGGGACAAACGGTGTAGAATTGAACAGTAACATTTCCCTCGCATTTAGCGAACCGATTCGAAACCTTGATAACAGTATCATTGATGACAATAATGTTGATGCTCTGATTACACTAATGGAAACCGATGCCAATGGCAGCAATATTGCTTTTGATGCTACGTTGGATACAGATAAAAAAGTCATTACCATAAATCCCACCAGTAATTTTTCAAATTCTCAAGTGGTGTATGCCGCTGTTGGTGCAACAGTAGAGGATGCCGCTAATAATACTGTTGCACCTGCTTCGGCAACATTTGTTGTGATAGCCAACCGGGCACCGGTATTAACAGAAATACCCAATCAATCCACAAATGAAGATACAGCCAAAATCCTGTCCTTATCCGCCACAGATGCTGATGGAGGTAACCTAATTTACACAGTGGTTTCAGAGGAGAGCAATATTACTCCGACTATTGATGGAACGACCATGACCCTCACTCCCGCAGCCAATTGGAATGGGACAGGAAGTCTTACGGTAATCGTTACAGATCCGGGAACTTTGAAAGATACGTCAGTTTTTTCTATGACGGTAAATGCCATTAATGATGCTCCAACAGAGTGTTCCATTACTTCCGAGATTGTATCTGAGGGTATGTCCGATGGTACTATAGTGGGTATTATGTCCGCCGTGGATGTGGATAGCGGAGAGACGTTTATTTACGATTTGGTTCCAGGTGACGGAATGAACTGCAGAGACAATGGTTTATTTAGGATTTCCGGAGATACCCTGAAAACAGCAGTAATCATCGATTATGAGAATAAACCCACTTGTTATATCCATATGGAAGTAAAGGATAAGGGGGGATTAACATTTCATCACGGACATGTCGTTACTATTACAGATGTAGTGGAGGGTATAACTCTTAGCCGAACGACAGGGTTGGTGACAAGTGAAAAATCGGAAACAGATACCTTAATGGTTGCCTTGAAATCTGCCCCGGTTTTAGAGGTAAAATTACCTATTTCTTCTTCCGACCTAACGGAAGGAACCGTGTCACCGGATACCATGGTTTTTTCAGCAACAAACTGGAATAATCCTCAGGTTGTGACGGTCACGGGAACAGATGACAGCATAAGGGATGAAGATATTTCTTATACCATTATTTTTGACAGCACCATATCAGCAGACCCCAATTATCATGGGTTAAAACCGGTAGATGTCTCGGTGACCAATGTGGATGATGATCTGGGCGGTTTTGAACTGACTTCTGTTGATGATTTGGTCACAGCGGAAGCGGGTTTAACAGATACAATTTTTATTAAAGCACTCCTTGCTCCGGAAGCAGAAGTGCGTCTGCCTCTGTCTTCAAGCGACACAACAGAAATGAGAGCATTGCAGGATACTTTGGTCTTTAATCCGGAAAACTGGACCGAACTCCAGACTATAATTCTCATGGGAGTGAACGACCCCATGAGTGACGGTTCTGTGGAATATACATTGCTATTGGGACCTGTTATTTCTGCTGATGCCAATTATAATGGAATTAATCCTTTGGATATTACAGGTGTAAACTTGGATGATGATGAGATAGGTATTTTTACTCATCCATCCGAAGGATTGGAGATAGCAGAATCTAACGGAACAGCTACCTTTCGGCTTTCTCTTGGTTCTCAACCGTCGGCGAATGTCACTGTCAGCTTGACTTCCTCCGATACAACCGAAGGGGTTATTTCACCGGAAGAAGTCACGTTTACCGTGGAAGGTTGGCATAAAGAACAGGTGATTACCATCACAGGGGTTGTTGATAATATTGGGGATGGCGATCAATCATTTACAATAGTGACTTCTCCTGCAGTTTCCGATGATTTGTCCTACAATGGACTTAATCCGCCGGATGTTTTATTAACGTGTATTAATGAAGATCCTCCAGGGATTACGGTTAGTCCTTTTACCGGTCTTTTGGTGACCGAAGAAGGGGGGACAGCCACATTCAAGGTGTCCATACTTTCTATTCCGAACAGGCCGGTTACTATTGGACTGGAATCCAGTGACTCTGGTGAAGGCACAGTAAGTCCTGCTCAGGTTGTGATTACACCGGATAACTGGGATGTTCCGGTGACGGTTACAGTTACCGGTGTGGATGACGCCGAAGATGATGAAAACGTCACTTTTACAATTATTACCGGAATGGCAGTATCAGATGACCAAAGCTATAATGGTACAAACGTCATGGATGTGACGGTGACAAATGTGGATAATGACGGTCCCGGCTTTAATATTTTTCCCATCAGTGATGTGGCAGTCAGTGAAGATGGGAGTACCCATAAATTTACTATCATACCCACAACGGAACCTCAGGGGTATGTCGTTCTACTGCTTTCTGTGTCTGACCCGACAGAAGCGGAACTATCAACAACTTGGTTGAACGTGAGCATGACTCCGGCACCCATTACGCTTAAGGGATTAAATGACGATCGCGTAGACGGAAATAAGACTTTAAAAGTCATTACTGCCGCCGCAATATCCAACGATCAGAAATACAATGGTTTGGATCCTATTGATTTTTCATTCATCAATCAAGATAACGATTCCGCTTTTGTCAAAGTTGACTCCCAGGGAGGTTTAATTACCACTGAGAAAGGTACCGATGCAGAATTCACCGTTTCATTAACCTCCAGACCTGATTCAGTTGTGATTCTTGCATTTTCTTCCACCGATGAGAGTGAAGGAATCGTGGATCCTGGGCAGATCATTATTTTACCAGAAAACTGGTCTTCTCCTCACACGGTATCAGTAGCGGGTGTAGATGACAATGTGGCTGATGGCGATCAATCGTTTACAGTTGTTTGCGCTCCTGTTATATCAAAGGATTTGAACTATAATGGATTTGACCCCGTGGATGTATCTGTGACCAATATGGATTATGAGCCGTTTTTGATCGTGGAAGCTCCATGGAGTCTAGGGACAGAAAATACCCTTAACTTTGGTGAAGTGATGGTTGCGGAAAATGTGAAGAAATCCTTCATCGTTTCCAACAACGGGAATGACAGTTTAGCAGTGGATTCGATTATAGTGGGGATGGATCCGTTCAGTCTATCAGGTGCCTCCCTGCCTTTTGTGCTCACTCCTGGTGACACCACTGCCTTTACCTTTACATTTCTTCCGGCAGATACTGGATGGGTAGTAGATACGGCAAAGATATTTTCTAATGATCCACTTAATCCTGTGTATCAAATTATTGTCACTGGTCGTGGTCTTCCTGATGATATTCCTCCTGTTATTAACGAAATCACACAACCTCAGGTCGTGAATATGGGAGAAGACATTGAAATAAGTTTCTCGGTTGGAGATAACACCGATATAACAGATGTGGTACTTAATTATGTCAGTGGAGGGGTGAATGATGTTTCTTCGGTTTCCGCTGTAGAGACTAGCAGTAATTCCTATTCCGGTACCATAGACGGAAGTCAAACAAGTTTAACAGGTGTTGCCTATTTTGTCTCGGTAACCGATCGGTTTGGAAATATCGGAATTAGTGATACCATGTCTGTACCTGTGAACTTTCCTGCCGATGTTCTTACAACAGATATAGAGGGAACAGCCTATCCCGAAGGTGTTCCTGAGGACAAGTGGCGCCTGATTTCTTTACCTACACATCTAGACAATGCTTCTTTGAGTAATACACTGGCCGATGAACTGGAGGTACCTTCTTCCGATGATACTTGGCGGATATATGCCGACCCGGGAAACTCCAATTGGACTTCAGCAGGATCTTTTGTATTAGGACACGGGTACTGGATTCAACAGAGAGTAGATTCAGAAATGCCGTTCAGTGTAGGTTCGGGGACTTCCGTAGATTTAACCGCTTTTACCCTGAATGTTCCTTCAGGATGGAGTCTTTTGGGGAATCCTTATCCCTTTGAACTATTGATAGAGTTGGATGCTTCTGCATTTCACGGCCCTTTAACCTATGGGGTTGATGGAATTGAAGGATGGTCAGATGTCCAGACAACATTGAAACCATTCTTGGGATATGCAATTTATAACTATTCAGAGTTTCCGACTCCCTTAACTTTGAAGCCACTGGTTTCGCCCAAAGTGAGTTTAGCCCGACAGAGCAGTAATCCGGGTTGGATAGTAAATATTGCCGTAACTCATAGAGAGTACGGAGACTGGTTTAACCGAATCGGCAGGAGGCCTGAAGCTTCGGAATATTTGGATATTTATGATACACCGGAGCCCCCCGGGATAGACAAATTCATTTCATTGAATATGAATAGGGTGGAATGGGGAGTCCAATCGCCTATGAGCAGCGACATTCGTTCCACGGATAAAGTGAATGGAATATGGGAAATGAATCTTGATACCCGAAACCTATGGGGATTCTTTCGCCTTTCATTGAATCATTCTGGAAGTCTGCCTTCGGAACATAAGGTAGTGTTGTTAGACCGAATTACCCGACGAGTTTATGATGTGCTAGAAACTTCAGAGATTGGGATAAATAAAGAAAATGACCAATATTCCTATCCATTGACCGTATTAGCGGGAGAAGCCTCTTATGTCGATTCAAAAGTTGCGACTATCCTGGCAGAAATTCCAAAGACATTTAAATTGGCACAAAACTATCCCAATCCCTTTAATCCAATCACGACTATAATTTTTGACCTTCCGGTTCCGTCCCATGCTACTTTAACCGTTTTTAATCTAATGGGACAGGAAGTGGCTACCCTAAAAGAAGGCTGGATGAATATGGGAACACATCTAGTGACTTGGCAAGGGATGGATAATAGGGGGATTCCAGTGAGTTCGGGATTATACTTCTACATGCTGGAGGCCAAAAACTTTCGACAAGTAAAGAAAATGTTATTCATGAAGTAACACATCCATTTTAAAATTGTGGAGGAACTTACAGAAACCACACGGGGGAGCGGCGGTTTTGGCAGTACGGGTAAATAAAAAATATCCGAATATTATTTGGTGTATATACGATAATTGTAACCTAAACGAGGATTAGCACTCTAAAGTGAAGAGTGCTAAAAAGTGTTGGAAAAGAAACAGGTTGAATTCTAACTTTCGTGCTGCATTTTAGCAGTGAAACACATAATTGCAACTTTAATCAACTATTAATAAAACGGAGTGAAGACAATGAGTCTAAACATCAAGCCACTGGCAGATCGTGTTGTTGTTGAAGCGGCCCCAGCCGAGGAAGTATCCACCGGCGGGATCATCCTTCCGGATACCGCTCAAGAAAAACCTCAACAGGGAACTGTCGTTGCTGTTGGTCCCGGTAAAATCAGTGATGCCGGATCAGAAATTAAAATGACCGTTAAGGTCGGTGATAAGGTTCTTTACGGGAAATATTCCGGAACGGAAGTGACCTTCGAAGGAACAGAATATATGATCATGCGCGAGAGTGATATTCTCGCTGTCTTATAAGGAGTAAGAATCATGGCGAAAGAAATTGCATACAGTCTCGAAGCCCGCACTGCATTAAAATCCGGTGTAGATAAACTGGCAAATGCGGTAAAAGAAACCTTAGGCCCAAAAGGGCGTAATGTTGTCATCGAGAAAAAGTTTGGCGCACCTACGGTTACAAAAGACGGCGTAACCGTTGCCAAAGAAATTGAATTAGAAAATAAATTAGAAAATGTGGGTGCGCAGATGGTAAAAGAAGTTGCTTCTAAAACCTCTGACGTTGCCGGTGACGGAACCACTACAGCAACCGTTTTGGCTCAGGCTTTGATTGCCGAAGGGCTGAAAAATGTAACGGCTGGTGCCAACCCTATGTCCATTAAACGTGGAATTGATGCTGCCTCAGTATCCGTTGTAGCTGCCCTCCAAAAGCAAAGTAAGGATCTCCCCGATTCTGAACAGATTGCCAATGTGGGGTCCATTTCAGCAAACAATGACCGTGAAATCGGTGATAAAATTGCTGAAGCCATGGATAAAGTCGGTAAAGACGGTGTAATTACTGTGGAAGAAAGCAAAACTGCAGACACCTTTTTGGAAACAGTGGAAGGGATGCAGTTTGACCGGGGATACCTTTCTCCTTACTTCGTGACCAATTCCGAAAGTATGGAAGCAGAAATGGATGACCCTTATATCCTGATCCACGACAAAAAAATCAGCAACATGAAGGATCTCCTTCCTTTGCTTGAAAAAGTTGTCCAGACCGGGAAACAGGTGTTGATTATTGCAGAAGATGTGGAAGGGGAAGCCCTGGCCACATTGGTGGTGAACAAACTTCGCGGAACCTTTAAAGTCTTGGCCGTGAAAGCACCGGGTTTTGGCGACAGACGGAAAGCCATGCTGGAAGACATTGCAGTTCTTACCGGCGGAACAGTTATTTCTGAAGATGCAGGATACAAACTTGAAAATGCGACCTTGGATTACCTGGGAACTTGCAAACGGGTTGTCTCTGATAAAGATAATACTACTATTGTTGGTGGTAACGGGTCTTCAGATTCCATTAAAGCACGCATCAATGAAATAAAGGTTCAGATTGATAAAACAACCTCCGATTACGATCGTGAAAAGCTACAGGAACGCCTGGCCAAATTATCTGGTGGTGTTGCGGTCATTAATGTCGGTGCAGCAACAGAAGTGGAAATGAAGGAAAAGAAAGCCCGCGTAGAAGATGCTCTTCACGCAACCCGTGCAGCGGTTGAAGAAGGTATTATCCCCGGGGGTGGTGTGGCTCTCCTTCGCGCAGTGGATTCCTTGGATAAAGTAGATGTTTCTGCATCACAGCAAGTGGGTGTTGACATCATGCGCCGTGCTTTGGAAGCACCAATTCGTCAAATCTGCACCAATGCCGGTGTTGAGCCTTCCATCGTGGTACAGGCTGTTCGCGGCGGTAAGGATGACTACGGGTATGATGCAAGAGAAGATGAATATGTGAACATGTTCAAAGCAGGGATCATTGACCCCACAAAAGTGGCTCGTGTTGCAGTTCAGAATGCAGCCTCCATTGCAGGAATGATTCTAACCACAGAAGCCGCTGTGACTGAACTTCCTGAAAAGGATGCGCCACCTATGCCTCCTATGGATCCCGGTATGGGTGGAATGGGCGGTATGATGTAATCTGAGGATTACTTCATTCTTTTTAATAGCCTCGCATCTTGCGGGGCTTTTTTTTATCCGTCAGCTTTATGTATAATTTTTAGTGTGTTTTTATCATACACTACCTTGACTAACGAAGCTTCAGTCGAGTAAATTCTTTTTCTCATGGGAATCATACGGTTAAAAAACATGCAGTTTTACGGGTACCACGGTGTCAGCGATTCTGAAAAACATCTTGGCGGAAAATTTGAAGTGGACCTTGAAATGTCTTTGGATCTCCGAAAAGCGTGTCACTCAGATAAATTGGAAGATACAATTGATTACGAAGCTATTTACCGCTCAGTGGAATCCTGTATTAAAGAAAAAAAATATTACCTGGTGGAAGCTGTCGCAGATGCCATTGCCGGGGAAATTTTAACCCATCACCAAATCGTGTCTATGAAAGTTCGGGTACGGAAACCCCATGCACCAGTCAGAGGCGTATTGGATACGGTGGAAGTTGAACTTGAACGGGAAAAATCCGATTATGCCTAATCGTGTGTATCTCGGGTTAGGATCCAATATTGGTGACAGGGAAGCCAACCTGTTTTCTGCCATTGCCGCATTGGAATTACGTGAACCGTGCACTGTGCTCAAGACAGCCTCTATCTACGAAACGGATCCGCTGGTCAACCTCAATCAGCCAGATTTTTTAAATACAGTAGTTGAAATTGAAACCCCTGCTGAACCTGAAACTCTGTTGTTGGAATGCCAAGCTGTGGAATTACTCATGGGACGTCCGGCAGACCATGAAAAAAACCAGCCTCGGATCATTGATATAGATATCCTAGCTTATGAAACCGTTCAGGTGGATTTACCCCACTTGAAAATTCCCCACCCGGAAATTCCTCTGAGACGGTTTGTACTGGAACCCTTTAACGAAATTGCATCTGATTTCACAATCCCCGGTTTTCGCATGACCGTAAACGAATTATTACGTCTTTGTCCGGACCAGTCAAAAGTCACCTTGCATCGTATGGAAAAATCTGCATGAGAAATTTGTACTATGTTGCTATTGAAGGAGCCATAGGCGTAGGAAAAACGAGTCTGGCTAAACTCCTGTCTAAACATCTCAGCGCCCGACTGGTGCTAGAAACTTTTCAGGATAATCCATTTTTATCGGACTTTTACGATGACCCGGAACGGTTTGCCTTTCAGACCCAGTTGTGGTTTTTACTTCAGCGGTATCAACAGCAGCAGGAACTGCGCCAGGTGGATATGTTCCACAACCTTGTGGTATCGGATTATATGTTTGTAAAAGATCGTTTGTTTGCCTCCCTGAATTTAAACGAAAAAGAAATGACGCTATACGATTCAGTGGCGAATATGATGGAGCGGAATGTTATTAATCCGGATTTGGTGATTTACTTGCAAGCGGATACAGAAACGCTCATGAAAAACATTTCCAAACGGGGACGGGATTATGAAAAAAATATGTCCTGGGATTATATCGACGCTCTAAACCAAGTTTATAATGAATATTTTTTCCGATATCAGGACACCCCATTGGTGATCATTAACACCAATAATATTGATTTTGTTCACAACGAAAAAGATTTGAATGAGGTCATTAATTATATACGTCAACCCGTGACGGGTACAAAATTCTTTAATCCAGCTTCCGGGATGTAACGATGATAAAAGCACTACTTTACGGGGCGCTAATATATTTTGCCTATACACTTCTGAAAGGATATAAAGTTTTATCCTCAGGAATGTCTAAACAAAAAAAGAAAAAAAATATATATAAAAAATACGATATTCGCGATGCCGAATACGAAGATGTGAACAATGAGAAAGGGAACGATCATGTCGATGTTTAACCAGTTAATGATGAAGAATGACGAACATAGAGATTGGGGGCTTATGTGGCTTCGGGTCGGATTGGGATTTTTAATGATATATAATCATGGATGGCAAAAACTATTTGGAGGTTCGGAAAAATGGGAAAATGCCGGAATCTTGGGAACCAAGGCGCTGGGAATCGAATTTTTACCGACATTTTTCGGATTTATCGCTGCATTCTCTGAATCCTTTGCCGCCTTGTTTATTGCTTTGGGATTATTCCTGCGATCGTCTTCAATTATGTTATTTCTCACTATGCTTGTGGCCACCTTATTTCATTTCTCGTCCGGACAGGGAAATCCTGAAAAAGCCATGCTCTATGGTCTGGTTTGTTTAGTTCTGATGTGGGTGGGTCCGGGTAAATTCAGTCTGGATTACCACCTGTTTCATAAGGAAAAATGAAAGCTGTACGCATTCAAAAACACGGGGGAGTAAATGTTCTGAATTGGGAGGAATGCCCGGATGTATCACCTCATGCAGGACAGGTAAAAGTTAAAATAAAAGCCGCGGCCATGAACCATCTGGACATTTGGGTAAGGAAGGGTTTACCTGGCTTGCCCCTGCCAATGATTTTGGGGAGCGATGGGGCTGGGGTCATCAGTGAAGTCGGAGAGGGTGTCACTGGATTTTCTGAAGGTGACCCGGTGATAATCCAGCCCTTGAGTTATTGCGGAACTTGCCGCTTTTGCCAAACCGGGAGGGAAAATTACTGTATATCTATTGGGATTTACGGTGAACATAAAGATGGAACTCAGTGTGAAAATATGGTTATCCAAGCCGATCATGTTCGTCCAAAACCGGAACAACTTTCTTTTGAAGCAGCAGCAGCATTTTCCTTAACGGCCCAGACCGCCTATGCCATGCTGGTGAGACGGGCAAAAATTCAAAGTGGAGAAACAGTGTTTATCTGGGGAGCCGGATCCGGTGTAGGATCCATGGCCATTCAAATTGCCAAAGTAAAAGGGTGTACTGTTATCACATCGGCGGGAAATGATGAAAAGGTTGCTTTAGGGAAGTCTCTTGGGGCAGACTCTGTGATTAACTATCAGAAAGAAAATGTGTCTAAGCAGGTGAAAGCATTTACAAATGGAAATGGGGTGGACGTCGTATTTGAACATGTGGGTCCTGCCACCTGGGATACCAGCCTTAAAATACTGGGAAAAGGTGGGAGGTTAGTAACCTGTGGAGCAACAACCGGCCCCAAAGTGGATATTGATCTCAGGCATATGTTTTTTAAACAGCAATCCATCATGGGATCCACTATGGGAGATGTAGCCGCTTTTGAAGATTCCATTCGGCTCGTGTCAGAAGGAAGAGTCCGCCCGGTGATAGACAAAGTTTTTGCCATGTCGGAAATTCGTCATGCTCATGAGTATCTCGAAAAAGGAGAACAGGTCGGTAAAGTTATACTATTGCCCCAATAAGAATGATGGATGGGAAATACACTAAACATATTTTTATTTGTGTCAACGAACGCAGGGAAGACAGTTCCAAAGGGAGTTGCGCCCGGTGTGGTGGAATGAACATAAGGATGGCTTTTGTAAAATTAATAAATGAATATGGTTTAAAGGGAAAAGTACGGGCCAATAAAAGTGGCTGTCTGGATGCCTGTGAAATGGGGGCTGCCCTTGTGATTTATCCTGATAATATTTGGTATACCCATGTCAAAAAAAGCGATGTAAAAGAAATATTTGAAACATCGATTTTAGGAAATAGGATTGTGGATCGGTTGGTGGCCAAAAAAGAAACTTGGGCAGAATTGGAAATTTTGAGAAAGGGTAAACAATCGGAATGAAGAAATTATTGTTACTTTTAGTGGTTCTTTCATCGGCCTCCGCCCAATATAAAGATAAGACTCAAGGATTTGGGTTTAATATGGGTACCCGGGGAACAGGACTTGTTTATTCTGTTATTTGGACAGTAAAACAGGGGTTCCAAACCGGTGTGGAGGGACGTATTTATGACATAAAAAATGAAGGAGAATTTCCTGTGTATGATTATTACACCGGAACAACCCAAAATGTAGACGATAAAGCATTGGTTCTTTTTCCTGTCATGGGGATGGTAAAATACTTTCCATTCGAAGGAAAAATTGCCAATAATTTTTCATCCTTTTTATCATTAAAACTAGGCCCTGTATTTTCATTAGATGGAAAAGAAAATGAAGACTCTTTTAAAAACAGATGGGGAAAAGCGGCTACGGGAGTTACGGCTGGAGGAAATTTAGCATTGGGTGTGGATTTTCGTTATATGGGCGGCATGGTTATTTCTGCATCCATGGGGTACGATATTTTACCCATGGGAAAGGAAATCGACGGGCAATCCCATTATAGTGGTTTACTGTTGAATTTGTCTTTGACTCGGGCCCGCTGATGGCGGAAGAACGTTTTTTTATTGTACATCCGGAAAATATTCATAAAAATTCCTTTTCTTTAGATAAAGCAGAATCTTACCATTATATTAAAGTACTGCGAGGAGAAACAGGGCAGACGATTTGGCTTTTAGACGGACAGGGTACAGGGTATGAAGCAATCGTTACAACTCTTAATGAAAAAAAGGTTTCAGGTCGTCTCATATCCTCCCGTAAAAATTTTGGTGAGCCTGAAAAAGATATCCACCTTGCCCTGGGGCTCATCAAAGGAGACCGAATGGAAACAGCCATTGAAAAAGCTGTGGAATTAGGGGTCCGGTCGATCCAACCCCTGCTGTTGAATCGATGTATACGAAAAAAACTCAACAAGAATCGCACCGAAAAAATTATACGGTCTGCAATTAAACAATGTGGAAGAAGCCGATTCCCTCTCCTGCATGAAGTAAAACCTCTGAAGGATTGGATTCAGGCAACAAAAGACGAATTTCGAGGAGTTGCCCACGAGACCGGAACTCAAACTCTCCAGGAATTATTGTCAGGAAGTTCCACCTGGGAATCCCTTCATATTCTCGTAGGTCCTGAAGGAGATTTTTCCGATCAGGAGCAGCGTGAATTGAAACGTAATGCTATTCCGACCATTTCATTGGGACCGCGAAGACTTAGGTCTGAAACGGCTGCCATTGCATTTTTAACTTTGGTGAGTCAATCGTCAAATTAAGGAGAATAAAAAATGGATAATTGCTTATTCTGCAAAATAGTAAAGGGAGATATTCCTTCAGAAAAAGTGTATGATAATGATGCCGTTTATGCCTTTCGGGATATTAATCCCCAGGCTCCGACTCATATTCTGATTATTCCTAAAGAACATATACCAACCTTAAATGACTTAGATAAGACCCATCAGAATTTAGCAGGAGACATGATTCTGAAAGCTCGGGAGTTGGCAAAAGAGGAAGGGATAGCAGAAGCGGGATATCGGACGGTATTTAATTGTAATCCAAAAGGCGGTCAGGAGGTATACCATATTCATCTTCATGTATTAGGCGGCCGGCAAATGACGTGGCCCCCGGGGTAATTCTTCGGGCGCAATGTACAAGGTGAAGTTCTCTCTGTTTTTACCGCACCCAATCTCTAATTTATCTAAATATTCATCGTTGGGATTCTCGAGGAAAAACTGTTATTTTCGACGGTCTTTTTAATCCTCGGAAATGTATATATCTGAACTCAATCTTCACGGTTTTAAATCCTTTGCCAAAAAAGAAAAACTGAAATTCGGCGAAGGCATCACTGTTATTGTCGGTCCCAACGGATGCGGCAAAACCAACATAGTTGATGCAATTCGCTGGGTATTGGGGGAGCAAAAGTATTCCGTGCTGAGAAGCGGAAAAATGGAAGATGTAATTTTTAATGGAGCAGAAAATTTAAAACCCCTTTCTGTCTGTGAAGCTACCCTAACCGTGCATAATAACCGGGGGAAACTGCCTCTTGAATATAACGATATTGAGATCGGCAGGAGAGTGTATAGGGACGGGAGCAGCGAATATTTTTTGAATCGAACACCTTGCCGCCTGAAGGATATTCATGATTTATTTGTGGATACGGGAATGGGGGCAGATGCCTATTCCGTTATTGAACTGAAAATGATTGAGCAGATTCTCTCTGAGTCTGCTGGTGATCGGAAACATATGATGGAGGAAGCAGCGGGTATAAACAAGTATAAAGAACAGAGGCGGTCATCTCTCAGAAAGTTTGATGCGGTAAAACAGGATTTAGAGCGCATCAGTGATGTCATTAACGAAGTTGAAGGAAAAGTGCATAGCCTCGCCCTACAGTTAAAACGATATGAAAGACATGCGAAACTATCCGAAGAATTAAAAGAAAAAGAAGTCTCCCTGGCCTTTATTAAAGTTCATGATTATGAATCCCGTATTGCCCCCATAAAACAAAAGGTGGAAGAGTTTAAACATCTACGGGAAGAAAAAGTCTCTCACGAATCTGTTCATGAAAAAACACTGGAGGATCTCCGTGATGTCTATCGGACACAACAGGGCGAGTTGGAAGAAGGACGAAAGGCGTTGAATCTCCTTGAGGAGGAACGTGAATCCTTCCGAAACCATGTTCTGGTGAGCTCAGAACAGCATAAAGCCGCCCAGGCCACTATCGAGCGGCTAAGCCGGGAACAGGAAGCAGGAAAAGATAAAACAGCTCAAATGGAAGGGCAGTCCAGGGAATATAAAGCAGAATTAAAAGCGCTTACACCGGCTCTTGATCGTAAGCTTGCAGAGTATAAAAGTAAAAAAGATTCATTCGAAAAAGTAGATGCCCAATACAAAACTGCGCAAAAATCCTTAGAAGACGCACAATCAGCAAGGTGGGAAGCTCAAAGAAAACTTTCCGATGATCAGTCTCTGCTGCAAAGAACATTAGCCCTTGTAGAGGAAAAGAAAACAACATCAGGAAAACTGAAAGATAAAATCGAGTCTTTAGCGGTAATGGAAAAAGAGAACCGTGCCGAACAAAAATCGTTGGAATCCGGAAAATCTTCTGCTCAAAAAGTCGTGGATAATTTGACTAAAAAATTAACCACATCCCGAAGCTGGTTATCAGATTCAAGAGAAAAATACCAATCCCTTTCTTTAGACTTTCATGAATCTCGCGCAAAAATAGAGACTCTAAAATCTCAGCTACAATTTTATGAAGAATTGGTAGCCCAAAAAGACGGTTATCCTGAGGGAACACGCCTTATCCTGGATTCACCAAAAGATTTTCCGGAAATTCTGGGAACTATAGGAGATCTCTTTCAGGGTGACGAAAAATATAGTGCTGCCTTTGACAGCGCACTAGGCGACTTGGCAAAATGTCTTGTGGTTAAAGATAGAAAGGATGCCCTAAACGTATTAAAACGCATTCAGGATGCGGGTGGGGGTGAGGTCTCCATCCTTCCTATAAAGGAAGCCACAACCAAGGTTCCGAATATTCAATCGGTGCCTCAACACAAATCCATATTAGGAACAGGTCTCGATTTAGCCGGTGTGGCAAAACCGTATGTAGCTTTGGCAAAAATCCTTGTAGGGAACCTGCTTATTGTGGAGGATATCAAACTTGTGATCAAAGATGAATCTCTTTTTGGATGGGATTTAGCGGATTTAAAAGGAGCGTATATCGCCTCTGAATTTATCATGAAATCCCGCGGAACAGGTACAGATGGCAGTATAATTGGCCGTCAGAAAAAAATAGATGCCCTGGCTAAGGAAATTCAAATTCTTGAAAAATCCTTGACAAAAAGAGAATCTGAAATTGCTGAATGGAAGGAAAAAATCTCTACTACTGAATCTGACATTAAAAAAATGACAGGTGAATTGGAATCTTCCACACAAGAATTGAATCAAGTTGAAACCGCTTTAATTCGAAATCATTACGGTCAATCCCAAGTCTTGGAACAGTTAAACTCACTTCAGCAGGAATTATCGGAAACCCATGCGAATATTGAAGAATTAACGGCGGCATCTAAAAAACTTGAACCGGGGTTAGCAAAAGGCCAGGGCTATATTGAAAAACTAAAGAAAAAAGCAGATTCGGCAGCAGAGTCCTTAATGACTGTCCAGCAGGAAAGAGATGCTTTCCATCAACAGGTTCAGGATTTGCGAATTGAACTCTTGAATTTAGAGAATAAGCGAGATAATCTGAATTTTCAGAACAGGGTGGCTCTGGAGACAATAACAGAATTGAAGAGCCGGAATGAAGAAATAGTTCGTGAGGTGGCTTCACTGGAAATCCGAAAGAAAGATTTGAAGAAAAGAATCGATGATGGGGAAGAACAGCTGTCCTCAGTGAGCGGAAAACTGAAGAAGGAACGATCAGTCTTAGAACTAAAACGGCAAGCTGCACAGGATACTTATCAGTCTCTTGAAGAACTTCAGGCTAAAATTCGGGCCGAACAGCAATCCCGGGAGTCCATACTTGAAGAACTTAAACACTGTGAATTAAATATCGTTGAATGGCAGCAGCGGATAAATCTTATTCGGGAGCGGATTCATGATAGGTATAACGCCGAAGTTCCTAAGCATCTTGTGGTGGATGAATATCAAGATGACCTGGAATTACGGATTGAACGTATTCAGCGAAGTATTGATAATATTGGTCCTATCAATATGGCTGTACAGCAGGAACATGAGGAAGAATCTCAAAGATTAACTACGCTTAACGAGCAGCGGGATGATTTGATAGGATCCGAAGAAAATTTGAGGGAGACCATACAAAAAATTGATCAGGTTGCCCGGAAAAAGTTTATAGAAACTTTTGACCAGATTAAGCTGAATTTCGAAAAACTGTTTACCCTCTTTTTTGAAGGAGGGAATGCCCGATTGACTCTTATAGGAGACCCGGATCCTTTGGAGGCGGATATTGCAATCCATGCCCAACCTCCGGGGAAAAAGAATCAGAGTCTTCGAATGCTGTCTGCTGGGGAAAAATCCCTGACGGCCATCGCTCTGCTTTTTGCGATTTACCAGTATAAACCCAGTCCTTACTGTATTTTAGATGAAGTGGATGCCCCTTTGGATGACGTCAATATCCGTAAATTTACACGGGTACTGGATCAGTTTGCCGGAGAAACCCAATTTATTGTGGTTACCCATAATAAACTGACCATGGAAGCTGCGAACTATATGTATGGTGTGACTATGGAAAATAAAGGGGTATCTAAATTGGTTTCTGTCAAGTTTAATGGACAAATGATTGATAATTGACCACTTGATTGATGAAGAAATAGAATTATCCTTAGGGGATAAAATAAATCATCGTTGGACGATTATGACTTGAATTAACATATTCTTTCTTATGTCTTAATAAGGGGGCGCGTGTAATTTCTGCCCCATGTCTACAAACCATATACGCAATTTTTGCATCATCGCTCATATCGACCATGGCAAATCCACGTTGGCTGACCGTCTTCTAGAGGAAACAGCAACCCTGGCCAAGAAGGATATGAAAGCCCAAGTGTTGGACAGTATGGATTTAGAACGGGAACGGGGTATTACTATAAAGAGTCACCCTATCCAAATGCATTACCGTCGCGGAAATGGCCAGGATTTTATATTTAACTTGATTGATACACCGGGACACGTGGATTTTTCTTATGAAGTGTCCCGTTCCCTTGCTGCCTGCGAAGGGGCGTTGCTTCTGGTGGATGCTGCCCAGGGGGTCGAAGCTCAGACCGTAAGCAACACGTATCTGGCTATTGAAAATGATTTAACCCTTATTCCGGTTATCAACAAAATCGATTTGCCAAGTGCTCGATTAGAAGAGGTTAAAGCCCAAATTATAGAATTAATTGGATGCGAAGAGGGAGAAATTCTTTTGGCAAGTGCAAAAAGCGGTAAGGGGATTCAAGAAGTTTTTGATGCCATTATAGAAAGGATTCCTCCCCCGGAGGACCATTCAGACGCCCCGCCCCGGGCAATGATTTTTGATTCCATGTATGATAATTATAAAGGGGCGATTCCTTATGTCCGGGTGTTTGACGGTGTCTTCAAACCGGGGACAACAGCACAGTTTTTTGCCCATAAAAACGATTATGATATAACCGAAGTGGGGCACTTTATTTTAAAACAGGTTAAAGGAAAAGAATTGCGTTCCGGAGATGTGGGGTATATCCTGGCCAGCATCAGGGATGTAAACAATATCCAACCGGGAGATACGATTACCATTAAGGAAAATCCTGCACAAGAGCCACTGCCGGGATATAAGGAAATTAAACCCATGGTTTTTTCAGGTCTATATCCTTCTGACGCAGATGATTATGATCAGCTCCGACAAGCCCTGGATAAACTGAGTTTGAATGATGCATCACTTGTTTATGAACCAGAAACAAGCGAAGCACTGGGGTTTGGATTTCGTTGCGGGTTTTTAGGCTTGCTTCATATGGAAATTATCCAGGAACGGTTGGAACGGGAATTTGACTTGGGATTGGTGACCACTCCGCCGAATGTGAGATATAAAGTTTTGCTGAAAACAGGGGAAACAGTGGAAGTAGATACTCCAGCTAAAATGCCTCCTACTGGAGAAATTCAATCCATTATGGAACCTTTTGTTTCTGCCGAGATTGTGACACCGAAAGAATATATAGGTGGCATCATGACCCTCTGCCAAAAAAAGAGGGGATTGTATAAGAATACAGCTTATTTAACCTCCGATAAGGCACAGCTGCATTATGACCTTCCGCTGGGTGAAATTATTTTTGATTTTTACGATAAATTGAAATCAACAACACGGGGGTATGCTTCTTTGGATTATGATTTGACAGATTTTAAGGACGGGGATTTAAAAAAGTTGGATATTTTGATTCATGGAGAAGTTGTGGATGCATTATCCATAATTACACACGGAGAAAACGCCTATGGCCGCGGTGTGGCTCTTTGTTCTAAACTGAAAGAACTGATTCCTCGGCAAATGTTTGATGTGCCTATCCAGGCAGCACTGGGACATAAAATTATTTCCAGATCTACTGTAAAAGCCCTGAAAAAAAATGTAACCGCAAAATGTTATGGTGGAGATATATCCCGAAAACGGAAACTTTGGGAAAAACAAAAAGAAGGAAAAAAACGCATGAAGGCCATCGGAAAAGTTGAAATTCCCCAAGAAGCTTTATTGGCGGTACTTCAAATTGATACAGATTAAAATTAACTCCCAATACTATCACTAAAGATGACGGAAAAACCCAACTATTGGCGCGATACCCATACACCCCTTTACAGTTTTGTTTTTACACTTCCGCTTTTTTTAATCTATGAGTTTGGGGTTTTTGCCATATCAGCTAACGATTTACCCTTATTGAGAAATGGCGCTGATGTTTTGATGCGGCAGATTCTGGGTCTCTTAGGTGTGTATGGAATGTACGGGTTCAGCGGATCATTTCTTGTGGGGTTTATGGCGGCTTTTTTACGACAGAAAAATCGATTAAAATCCACGGCAATTCGCGGTGATTATCTGCTGAAAATGCTTGCAGAAAGCCTGGGATGGGCTTTGGGTCTGCTGGTCTTGATGAGGTGGGTTCCTGTCCTCCTGATGAATGGCAAAGATGAACGTCTGCTTCAGCAGATTGTTCTGGCCATTGGCGCCGGGATTTACGAGGAATTTGTATTTCGTGTGATATTAATTTTGGGATTAAGTGCCCTGTTGGGATTTATTTTTCAATGGGGAAGAGGCGCAAGCAGGATTGGTGCTGTGATCCTGGCAGCAGCGCTATTTTCGTTGTTTCATTTTTTGGGGGAATTTGGAGATACTCCGAGCTTGGGATTATTTATCATCCGATTTATGGCAGGAATATTTTTAGGTGGAATTTATGTGTTAAGAGGCTTCGGTGTTTCTGCCTACACCCATACAATTTACGATTTGTTTGTTTTATTCCAATTTATCACATTCCGATAGATAGGTTTTTATCGGAAAATATTTCCCGTAATTTTCGCACTTAATTCTCAAGGATTTACACCATGAAAAAGACAATTCTACCTTTTTTATTCTATGCCACTGTTTTAGGGGCTCAAACATCAGTCTTTAAGGAATTTGATGTGATGATTTACCCGGAATATTATTTCCCGGGCATCATGGTAGAAATAAACGGAACTGCCGACACAAATGCAGTCCCCATTACAATTAAATTCACTGTTCCTGCCGGTACGGATTCTGTGTTTTATGTAGCCGGCAAACCGGACCAGCAGGCAGAAGTGATACCTTTAACCGTCAGGCAGAAGGGTGATCGCCATTTTATTGTCCTCAAGGTAAAAGATGAGCAATTTCGGGCTTTTGTCTTTTACAATATGGAGACAGATGGCCAAAAGCGAAAAGGAAAATTCACCTTTCAGGTCGATCATCACTTGGGAGATGCTCATTTGGTTATACAAGAACCGATTATGGCTCAAAATTTTAAATATTCTGAAGATGGAGCAGAACCCTTTAAAGACCAGCACGGGCTATCTTTTCGGCGTGTTCACCTTCATGACAAAGAAGCAGGATCCGTAAAAACAGTCTCTTTTTCTTATGATAATCCGACGGGGGAGACCACCATCGTTCAACTCCAGAAAATGCTTTCCGGCAGTTCAGAGGGAACTCCTGGTGAAAATCCTCATACAACAGAATCTAAACCTCAGCGACATACTCTTCCCTTGTGGCAGCCGATGGCAGTATTGTTTGCGGTGGCGCTCTTAGTCGGAGGGGTGTTTAACGCCCATAAAAAAAGGGAAAAAGTTATTCCTGTGGAAAAAGGAAAATTTTGTACATCCTGTGGTAAACCAGTAAGTAAAAAGCATAAATTTTGTGCAAACTGTGGAGAAAAAATATAAATGTATCCCGTCATAGCTGATTTTGGTGAAATTAATATTTTCGGATTTTCGTTCCATCTTGTTATTAATTCTTATGGATTTATGCTCATGGTGGCATTTTATACCTGTTATTATTTTCTACAAAAGGAATTAAAACGGTTAGGATTTGAAGTAAAACTGGCCTCCGATATTGTTTTTGCAGCAGCGGTGGGGGGAATCGTTGGTTCAAAAATATATTATTTGGTCGAAAACTATGAACGGGTGAAAGTCGATCCGGCCGGAATGATATTTTCCGGAGCGGGTCTGGTTTTTTTAGGGGGACTTATGGGCGGTACCCTTGCTGTAACCTGGGTGATTAAAAGACAGAAACTTTCCTGGCTGCAATTCGCTGATATTGTGGCACCACTTTTAATTTTGGGATATGCCATAGGACGAGTGGGGTGTTTTCTTGTGGGAGATGATTATGGATTGCCCACCCATATGCCTTGGGCAGTTTCCTTCGAAAACGGGCTGCCACCCTCGACCTACCATATTTTTCAATCGTATTACAGTTGGGTGGATTTAACCGGGTTTGAACCGGGTGTTTTGTCCGTCCACCCCACCCAGTTGTACGAAACGACGCTGGGACTCCTAATTTTCCTTTATCTTTGGAAACAACGGCAAAAAATCACAGTAACCGGAAGTTTGTTCTTTACTTATCTTATATTGGCCGGAATGGAACGGTTTTTTATTGAATTCATTAGAATAAACCCTAAATATATTCTTTGGTTTTCCGGTGCTCAGGTAATTTCCATGGTCATGATAAGTGTGGGTACCTGGTTTCTTATTCATCCCGTGCACTCAAAGGAAAAATCCGAATAGAGGGGAAAATCATGCGTTTGGCTGTTATCAGTACAGCCATGATCTGTATTTTATCAGGGCAATCTTCCGTCCGGATACTTGAACATATTTCCTTCCCACCCTCTTTTGAAGAAAGAGGATTTATCCCTCACACTTTTGTTTTAAATCAGAGAAATTCAATTTATCTCGATAAAGATTCAAGACAAATTGCTGCGGAAATTTCTGAAGGGAATTTCATCTTTTCCGGAGGATTTGGTTCCGGAGGAGATGCCCTCATATCACCAGTGGATATTGCTATAGATGGATTAATGGTTATCCTTAGTGATAAAAGTGAAAACCGAGTACTGCAATATGATAAGCGATTGAACTATTTGGGAAGTTTTATTCCCACCGACCCTGTTGATAACACATGGCTTTATCCTCAATTTATTGAAATTAATCCATGGGGTGAACTGTTGATTTATTCTGAAGAAACGCATAAAGTTTACTTGAATTCATCCGTAGGCTTAACACGGCACATCAATTTAGATATCCAAAATGCTGCCCCAACCTGCGTGTCGGCAATGGCAGTTAACCGGAAAGGAGAAATTGGGCTTTTATATTCTTGTATCGATGAAGTTCATATTTTTAATCGACTGGGACAGTTACTGCGACGATATAAACTCAAAAGTCAACACGGTGTATTTTTAAGCAGTTTTAAAGACGATTGGATTGTTTTAAACCGTAGAGGAGTTGGGGAGTTTCTGATAAGCGGAAATCCTATAAAATTTCCAGAATTTGAACAAGAAATTCTTGATGTAAAAGCTCAAGAGGACGCCATTCATATCTTAACCGCAATAGGGCAATATAGCCTTGTCCTTGATTCGTCAATTCGGTAAAAAAATATTGTTCCCGGCAGTGGGAGTAGGGATAATCCTTTCCCAAACGACTGTTGTCCGTGATACATTTAAACTTCAACCCGGAACGCACGCTTATCCGTTAAAACACAAGTTTGTGGTTCGAAATTCAATTCAGTTTATCACACAAGAAGACTCCTTACATTTAGATTCACTTCAAACTGTACTGGGTATTTTGTATGTCTCCAATGAGGGTATGGCCAAGATCGCCTCCATTTCCTATAGACGCCTGAATACTTCCGTACCTGTGATTGTGGGTCCATATCCTTCTTATGTAAAACCTTTGGATTCGTTATTTAACCAAAAGACTTTTCAGGCACACTCATCGATATCTGGAAATACCATAAAAAGTGATTCGGATTATCTCTTTACATCCGGTTCTTTTTTTCGGTCTATAGATATGTCCACAAATGGTGGAGCGGGATTGGGAGGTGGGCTTCGATTGCAATTGGCAGGAAATTTAGGAAAGGAACTCAATGTATCAGGAGTGATTACGGATGAACGTTTTCCGATTCAACCGGAGGGTACCACACAAAGCCTGGAGGAGGTAGATAAAATATATTTGGAGGTTTCCCACCCTGTCAGTCAGGTATCTGCAGGCGATGTAACATATGAGAAGAACGGACATAAGTATAACAATATCAAAAGAAACATAAGTGGTGTATCCGGAAAATATTCCGGTGAAAATTGGGATGCGCATGGATCTGTCGGCGCTATGAAGGGGACCTATAATCAATTGGAATTCAAGGGGCAGGACGGACACCAGGGACCCTATTTTCTTACAGGAAGGAATGGAAATAGGGATGTGTCCGTGATAGCAGGGTCCGAGAAGGTTTGGCTAAATGGGCAGGTCATGTTACGGGGACTGAATCATGACTACACAGTTGATTACGCATCAGCAGAATTAACATTTACCCCTAAAAACCTGATTCATTTCGATTCAGATATTGTTGTGGAATATGAATATTCAGTATTTCAGTTTAATCGCAATTTGGTTGGAACCTCTTTTCAGAAACGAATATCGAATACCGGAACGATTGATTTCTCCTTTACCCGGGAAAAAGATAACGACAAGTCAGGTCTGTCTGAAGAAGAACGGGTACTATTATCATCTTTAGGAGATGGAGAAACGACTCTTAATACTTGGGTTCCGGATGAAAATGGGATGTATCATCTAAAAAACGGAATTTTAACTTTTATGGGTTCAGATACAACTGGTGTGGATAAAAGATATTCAGCTGTATTTTATTATGCAGGGAGTAGGGGGGTATATCAAAAGAAAATTTCTCCCGAGGGAATACTGTATTATGAATATTTGATGGAAGAAGATCGCCTCCCTGATTTGGAATTGTATCTTCCGGAAAAACCACTGTCTAGACCGGAAGACCATCAGTTGGCTCATTTGGCATGGACCCAAGATATCACTCCGTTTTTACAGTTGAATAGTACTTTTGCCCTATCATCTCATGATGTCAATACCCTTTCGTCTCTTGATGATTCCGATAACCGGGATATGGCCTATACTCTCAAAATTAGCAGTAAGGATGTGCCCATTGGACGTGAGGGACACTTGAGATACGCCATTGAAACCTGGCAAAAAAACGAGAGGTTTAAGGGGATGGGCCGGGATAGAGACCCCTTGTTTTACCGGGGGTGGAATAGCCGTACCGAAGAATCCGGACAGGAAAAACTTCTGTCCCTTTCCGGGTCTTATAAAAACACAGACCGTATTCAAGCTGACTTATCGGTTTCCCGGTATACTGTCGAAGGAAAAACGAAAGAGAGAATAACTCAAATAACTAAATATAAAGGAGAAAACATAAAACAATTAAAGTCATACATTAATATTGTTAATGCAGAAGATACATTTAAAAAATCCCGATTTGATGCCAAATTATTTCCGGGGAAGTTTCATCCTATATTCAGCATTGACTTGGAAGAAAATGGATCGGTTTCTAAGTATAATCACCTATCAGCAGGGTATCAATATTCAAAAGGGGGACTGGCATCATCTTTTTTCGTTGGGCGCCGAAAAGATTGGAAAGTAAGTGGTTCGCCTGATTCGTCAATGACGCTTGAAAAAGAGGGGTATTTTGGAGAATTTGACTGGTCATTGCATTCTCAATCCGGGTGGCGACAACGATTAAATTTAAGGAAGCGAATTTTAAATCATATGAATGAAGGAGAGGATAAGGGATTTTCTCTCGGGCAAATTATGGTTTCTTTCCGGGATTGCATTCACCCGATTCAATGGGATTTAACCGCAAATATGGATGAATCTTCTTCTGAGAAAATGACTGTAGTTTATGATTTTGTTGGAACAGGGTTAGGGCATTACCGATTCGATGAAACCTATCAGGAATATATCTCTGATCCCAATGGCGCGTACAGGGCACAGTCTGTATTCTCTGGAGAACGGCAATCTGTCACTCGGCTGGGTGGAACCTCCCGTCTAACTGTTGATTTTTCAAAAACCGGTTTTTCCCTCTTCAAATCGGTTTTCTATCGGGGAGATTACTCAACAGAATTTAGGGGAAATTCCTTCAAAATTATCCAAGTCACTCATCCAAGTCTGACCTCAGATAGTGCATTATTGAGCCGATGGTATATGCGCCATGAATTCGATTATTCTCCAAAGGTAAATGCACAAAGAGTAAAGGTTTGGATTTTGGGTAACCATTCTTTTTCCGGAATAGATCCGCGAGGCAATGAATTACGATTAAAAGAGGAAGCTGGGTTATTTATTCAAGGCCGTTCTGGGAAACGAGGGCAATTATTTTTTAATTCTTCCCTTTATGACTTTTCAGTTGAATCCTTAATCTCCCCCTTGAGAAACAGGGAGAGTAAGGGGGTGAAGGGATCCTTGGGTATGAAAGGAAAAATGGCCAAAGGATGGCAATGGTCTTTTAAGGTTGAATCATTGAAGGATTTGGGTAAGACAGTATCCGCTATCCCCTTTACTGCTTCAGCTGTGGGACTGAGTTCCGACCTGTTAATTTTCCTAGGGAAAAAAAGTCGATTGGACATAAAAACAGCATGGTATTCTTCCAACAGCAATCAAGCACAAATTCCACCAGAAGCATTGAATGGTCTATCATTGGGAAGAACTCTACGGACATCAATTCAGGGGAGTTTCATCGTAGGAAAAAACCTGTCTATCAATGGGTCATTCCTTTACGTGGATAATGCACGATATTCAAACCTAATCACTATGAAGGGAGAGATTCGTGCCTATTTTTAGAATCCTATTATTTGTTTTTATTTACTGTGGATTACAGGGACAGGAATATCGATTATGGGTGAAGGGTATGACACATTCCGCAAAGGACAGTTTGGGAATTGCGAACAGATTAGATGATTTAATTAGTCAGGGTGAATTCTGGAACCAATCTTATATACTTACAGATATTTCGGCAGGAGATTCACTCAATTTAACCTATGTCCCTTTAAAGGAATTCATAAGTATCGATTCGATTTATTTTATATCTGACGGAGGACTAAATCCTCGTGTAAGGATGGGTATGCTATCGCCCCTATTAGGAACGGTACCCCTGCGCGAATCTCAATACGAGTTTTCAAAAATAAAGAGGAATTACTCTTTTTTAACCGGTTCTTCCTCATTGAAATTTGGACGGTACGAAAAAATGAAAACTGCAGCGGGAGTAAATTTACTTCCATCATTTTCTAGTTATATGAGCGGTATTGCCGGAATCAGTAAATCTCCTGAAGGTGAATGGAGTGGAACAGGAGAACTGGATATACATCTGGAAAATATAGGGGGTTCTGGTGGGGTTAGCGCCGTTCGATGGCGGCGACCGGACCGTCAGTCTCAATATGTTGAGTTGACTCATGCAATTCCTTTTATATTTCATCTTCCATTTGGAATGGGGGCTACGATTATTCAAGACCTTAAACAGGGGCTTTATGTTTCTAATTCTACTACTGGATATCTTACAGGAGTAAGCGATTGGGGGCGGTGGTCATTTGGAGGAAATACAGTGGAACTTCATCCAACAGAAAATGGGGATAGTTTGGGAATAACCTCTTCTAGAGTGCGATCTGTCATAACCGGGTTACAGGGGGATACACGGAATAATCGGTGGCTGCCTACTTCAGGAGCGGTGTGGCGTATTCATATTCATTCCGGGTGGGAGAACAGGCAGGGTACAAAATCAAAAATTCTTCAATGGAATAGCAAAGGTGGAGTCTTTATCCCTGCATGGAAAACATCAAAACTATATATTGGATATATTACAAAGGGGGTTTATTCTGAGTCTCCCACACACTTCGGTCAGAAAATTCGATATGGTGGAACTACAACTTTACGGGGATATAGAGAAAACCAATTTGAATCGGAAAAAGTATGTATTGGAATCATAGAATGGGGAATTACCTACGAGAACAAAACTCAATTATATATTTTTGGCGATGGTGCTCTCCAAAGAGAAGTTTCTCCAATTCCCTATGGAGTTGGGGTTGGAATCAGGCAGAATAGTCAACGAACCGTTCTTTCTCTTGCCTATGGAATCAGCAGGGATGACCGAATAAATGGCGGTAAATTGCACATAAGAATAACCACGAAATTATAATGAAGAATAAAATTTTATCTATTTTCCGTACCCATCCGGATAAACTATACCGAAAAAAAGACCTCTTACATCATCTGAAAATTAGCGAGAAAAACATTTTAGATTTTAAAAAACACCTGGATACCCTCGTAAAATCCGGAGAAGTAGTGATGATGAAGGGGAAGCGGTACAAACTTGCAAAAGACCCGGATACTTATATGGGAAAACTTACGGTTACTCAGAAGGGATTTGGATTTGTTATAGTTGGAGATGGCCGTCCTGATATTTTTATCGGGAGGAGACAAATGGGGGATGCTATTCATGGTGATACGGTGTCCGTCAAACTTAGTGGGAGACAACGCTCTGCTGGCCCACGGGGACGAATTCTAAACATTGTGGAAAGGGGCACCCGCCAATTTATCGGAGTCTCGACTGAAATCCGTGGAAAATTGTGGTTAACCTTAACTCCCGTAACTCCGGAACGGGGTGTACGACTTCACGGAAAAGATGGAATAAAACCCCTACCCGGTGAAATTGTTATTGCACGGATTAAAGAGTGGGGAAAGTCGAATACTCCTATTCGTGCCCAATTCATTGAATCCTTGGGCCAAGCGGATGAAGCATTGAATGACTTACGTCTCATTTTGGCTAAATATGAATATCGAACTCAGTTTAATACAAAGGTTAGACGCGAAGTTGAAAATATGGATGACAGAATGATAGAGAAGGCCATCCCTCGACGACGGGATCTCCGAAATCTGACTGCGGTGACAATTGATCCTGAAGATGCAAAGGATTTTGATGATGCCATATCCATTGAACAGGTAAGGGACGGCTTTCAATTAGGGGTTCATATCGCCGATGTGAGTCACTTTGTTTTGAGAGGCACAGCTTTGGATAAAACGGCCATGGAAAGAGGAACTTCAGTCTATTTTTCAGAAGGTGTTGTTCATATGCTACCCGAAGCTTTGTCTTCGGATTTATGCTCTCTTCGACCGGGTGTGGACCGGTTGACCGTATCATGTGTAATGAAATTAAATCGTAAATTTGAGGTCCAAAAAACGGAAATTTTTCCGTCCGTGATTAAAAGTAAAAAACGGTTTACATACCGGGAAGTCCAATCCATTATTGAGGGTGAAATCACTCATGCCTTGTATAAACCGCTTAAATTGTTGGAAAGATTAAGTATTGCTTTATTTAAATCCCGGTCAAAAGAGGGAAGTATCGATTTTGATATACCAGAACCTATTTTTTCTATGGATGACACGGGGATCCCGCATGAAATTCGTCCCAGCGAACGATTGAGAGCCCACAGAATAGTTGAAGAGTGTATGCTGTTAGCTAATCGACAGGTTGCCCAGGAACTCCCTAAAAAACTCCCTAAAAATTTTAAAATTCCTTATCGAATCCATGATAAACCTGATCAAAAAGATGTAAACCAATTTTTAGGATTAATTCGGAGGTTAAACCTGGGAATATCCGTACCAAAAGGAGAGTTGTCTCCATCAGCATTTAAGCAAATCCTTGCCAAAGTTGAGGATTCTCCTTTCAAACACCTCATTGAAGCTGTGGCTCTCCGTACCATGAGCAAAGCAGTATATTCAACAAAAAATCATGGACATTTCGGATTGGCATTCCCTCACTATGTCCACTTTACTTCTCCCATCCGGCGATACCCGGATTTAATGGTTCACCGTTTAATTAAAAGAATTAATTCGCAATCTTTTGAAGGAGCAAATGAGTGGAATGCAGTTACAAAAAAAGCTTTAACCCTTTCAAACGAAATGGAATTGCAGGCCCTATCAGCAGAACGTGAGTATATCAAGATGAAACAATTGCGATGGTTAAATACAGCTATCGGAGAATCATTTAAGGGGATAATTTCAGGAGTAGTGAATTTTGGGATTTTTGTGGAATTGGAGGAAACGCTGGCAGAAGGGTTGGTTCATATAGACACATTAGAGGGAGATGACTACAGCTTTGATGAAGAGCATTACTGCCTCAGGGGGAGGCAATATAAAGAAGAATACCGCTTGGGAGACCGTGTAAACGTTCGTGTTCTTTCTGTGCTTTTTGATAAACAGCGGGCTAATTTTGTATTGGATAATTAACCCTTTTTACAGGAATATCATGAAGAAATCTCTAATTGCACTTGGATGTATTTTTGCCATCGTATTTTTAGGATGTGAGTCTATGAAGCCCCGAGCGGAAGGGGGAGACAATGAATTGATCGTGATTGCTTCCCAGGAAAATCGGAAGGAATTAGAACATATACTTAGGGTTGTGTTTAATGATACTTTATTTACTCCCCAGCCGGAACCTTATTACCAGATAAAATTCGTAGAACCGGCAAATTTTCATGAAATGAAAAAATATGTTAATGTCATTGTCGGTGCTGTAGGGAGTGAGAAAAGGAATTTCGGAGTTAAATTGATGAAGCAAATTTTAACTGCAGAGCAATATTCTTCCTCTATAAATGGAAATAATCATATGATTTTTGCAAAAAACGTTTTTGCGCGCAACCAGAATTATCTCATCATCAATGGGCCAACTCAGGAAAAAATTATGACTGCAGCGAAAGAGCAAGGACCTTGGTTGAAAAAACAATTCAATGATTTATTTCTTGAAAGACAGGGAAAACATCTGTTTAAAGCTGCCCGACAAACCGATTTAGAAAAATCACTCATGGATAAATATGGGTGGTCGGTAAAAATTCCATGGGGATATACCGTGGTAAGAGACAGCGCGGAACAGGGGTTATTTTGGATGGGAAGGGATATCCCGTACCGCTGGTTAGCTGTTCATTGGGAAGATGGATTTGCCTTTTCTGATAGTGCATCAGCTGGGGAGTATACCCGTAATTTCCCACCAACCTATTTGGGTGATATCCGATATATTGATTACAAGTTTAAGATGGAACCCGTGCGATTTTTGGAATGGGGAGCTTGGCAGATTACGGGGATGTGGGAACATGTAAAAGAAGCCCAAGGTGGTCCATTTATTTCTTATCTGTTTTACGATGAAACCACTGATAGAACCTATTTTATCCATGCCATGATTTTTTATCCGGGGCAGGATAAATACCTTCTATTGCGCCAGGTGGATATTGTGGCGAATTCTTTTCGAATAAAAAAATAACCTCTGAACTACGAAAAAGAGACAAATTCCGAGCCATGAAAAATATCTTAATTACTGGTGCATTTGGGCAATTGGGTGAAGCCTGTGTCGAACAGCTCTCCGGTAAGTATAACTTATTGGCGATTGACTTGTTCATCCCGAAAGACAGGAAAGGTCTTCAATCCCTGGCTTTGGATATTTCGGATCATTTAGAAATTAAAAAGGTAAAGGAATCGTTTCGACCGGAGGTTATACTAAACCTGGCCGCCATGACAAATGTAGATGGGTGTGAGCGAAACCCGGCAGCGGCACAATCGGCAAATGTTGATGCCGTGAGAGTACTGGCGGAAGGTTTTGAAGGACACTTTATACAGATATCGACAGATTATGTGTTTGACGGGGAAAATGGTCCTTACGATGAAGAGGATAACCCTCACCCGATTTCAGTATACGGTAAGACAAAATGGGAAGCCGATCGTTGGCTGGAGACTGCAAACTGCAAGGTCACGATTCTACGTCCCAATGTCGTGTTTGGCTATACCCAATACACAAAGGCTAGTTTCGTTAAATGGATTATTGAATCCCTGAAAGCAAAAAAAGGTGTGAATATTGTAGATGACCAATGGAATAACCCCACTTGGACTGTGGCCTTGGCAGAAGTGATTGATTCAATCATAAAAAAAGAATTACTGGGTGTGTACCATTACGGAGGAGATCGGGTGATGAACCGTTACGAATTCGCACAAATAATTGCCCGTATATTTGAGTTGGATGTGACATTGATACGTCCCATTAAAACGATAGAATTGAATCAGGATGCACCCCGCCCTTTAAAAAGTGGGATGAAAACGGATAAAATAGAAAAGACGCTTGGAAATCGTCCAAAATCAGTTGAAACTTGTTTACAAATAATTCGTACACAGATGGATTCATGAAGACCTTAATCATATCTCCTACCTACAATGAGAGCAAAAATATTCGCACTCTGATTCAGCATATTTTTTCCCTCCATGGAGAGTATCATTTGCTCATTATTGATGATAATTCTCCTGATGGAACCGGGAGCATTGTTAATGAATTGCAACAGAGATACCCAAATCTTCATTTGGAAGTACGGGAGAAAAAAAGCGGATTGGGGACGGCCTATATCCATGGATTTAAGTGGGCATTGGAACGGGATTATGATGCGGTCATTCAGATGGATGCAGATATGAGCCATGATCCCATGGAGATTCCGGCCATGACCGACCTGCTAAAAAAACATGATCTTGTAATAGGTAGCCGATATCATGGGGGTGTTAGTGTGGTCAACTGGCCCATAAGAAGGCTTGTTCTGAGTTATGGAGCCAATTTGTATTCCAGGGTTGTAACGGGAATGCCCCTCCACGATGCAACGGGAGGATATAAAGCTTGGCATCGATCTGTGTTAGAGGCCATTGATTTGGATGGTGTTCGATCCCAGGGATATTCTTTTCAGATAGAAATGAATTTTCGCGCATGGACCAAAAAATTTGATATCGTAGAACACCCAATCATTTTTGTAGATAGAACTGTTGGAGAGTCGAAAATGAATAAAACCATTATGTTCGAAGCTATAGTCATGGTTTGGCGACTGCGAATATGGCGTATTTTCGGTTGGCATAAATAACTAAATGGACTCTCTAATTTCTTTGAAGAAAACCCCTAAATTCTGCGCTTAATTCGGAAAAATAATGGCTGATTACTACTTAAAATTCGAAAAACCGGTCAAAGAAATCGATGAAAAAATTATGGGATTGGAAGCAGAGACCGATCCGGGTGCTTTGGTAATAAAAGAGTTGACCCGGTTGAAGGAAAAACGTAACCAAATCCTCAAAAAAATATTCTCAGGACTCAACCGGTGGCAGAGAGTACAATTAGCACGCCATCCCCAACGACCCTATGCCTTGGATTACATATCTAATCTATCGCCGGATTTTATAGAACTCCATGGGGACAGGTATTATGCGGATGATGCTTCTGTTGTGGCGGGACTGGGTTCCATTGGGGATAAGAAAGTGGCATTTGTCGCTCAGCAGAAAGGACGCAATACGAAGGAAAATCTTTTTCGAAATTTTGGGATGATGCGTCCCGAAGGATATCGGAAAGCCCTTCGTGTCATGAAATTAGCAGAAAAATTTAATCTTCCTGTTATAACCTTGGTTGATACTCCGGGAGCATATCCAGGCATTGGGGCCGAGGAAAGAGGTCAGGGAGAAGCCATCGCAAAAAACCTTTTTGAAATGTCCAAACTAAGGGTTCCTATTATTTCCATTGTTATTGGCGAAGGAGCCAGTGGAGGTGCCTTGGGAATCGGAATCTGTGATAGAATGGTCATGTTGGAGAATACATGGTATTCCGTCATTAGTCCAGAAGGATGTGCCTCGATTCTTTGGCATGATGCCTCTAAAGCAAAAGAAGCTGCTGATGCCATGCAAGTTGCTCCAGATGATTTAATGACATTGGGGATTTGTGACCGAATTGTTAAAGAACCCTTAGGTGGTGCTCATCGCAACAAAGAAGAAGTCATTGAAATCATAAAAAAAGTGATTCTGGAAGAAATAGAATCTCTTGAGGGAATTGATCCGGAAACTTATTTGCCTCGGCGAATTGCCAAATACGAAAAAATAGGTGTTTATACAGAAGCCTGATGTTCCATTATGACTACCCAATGAAGGTTTTCTACAAGGATGTGGATAAAATGGGTGTGGTATATTATTCCCGATATCTGGAGTTTTTTGAACAAGCTCGAACAGAATCTATGGAATATATTGGTCTCCGATGGGCAGATGTAGAAGAAAAGGGCTATTATTTACCCGTGGTCGAATCACATTGTGAATATTTAAACGGAGCTCATTTCGAGGATGAAATTATCATTTCAGTCATCATGAAAAACCCACCAAAAGTCAAAGTTAAATTTGACTATGAAGTAAAACTAAAAACTAAAGGTATCCTTCTTGTAAGGGGGTACACGTGTCATGGGTTTACGAACCACGAGGGAAAACCCACCCAGCCTCCGAAACTATTTGTAGACCGATTTAAAGCGGCTTTCGATTCTTAATTTATTTCCGATTAATGAGGTATACAGCAGCGATAGCAGCTGTACTGCCGATTGCTGTAGACCACTCTAGCCGTTCTCCCAAAAATACCATGGCAAATCCCATGGCGCTTACAGGAACTGTAAAAATAAATGATGCTGCCCTGTCTGCCCCCAATTTCATAGCTGCAAGAAAGTAAATAGTTGTTGCAAAGGCCATGGACCCTATGGAAACAATGATAAAATTCAGCCAGAATATTTTATCAAAATAAAAAATAGACATTAGTGGGTAATTATTTACCAGGAAAAGGGAAAATACAATGGCCAAGGTATAGACCCAAAAACTGAACGCAAGTACAGGGATTTCCTCTTTTGAGCGATTGGTAATAAGGGTAAGAATTGCCCAGGAAGCGGAGGCCAAAACAAAATGAGTATTAGCACTCGACCCAATCAATTCAGGGCTAAATTCCCAAATCTTCATTATAATAAGACCTCCAAAAAGCCCCAAAACCAATCCAGTTACATCTTTTTTTCTAATCGTTGCACGGAACAAAATGACCGATAAGCAAAATGTAAGGAGCGGATTCATGGATGTAACGATTACTCCTCCGGCTCCTGCAAGTCCAATTTGAGTACCTTTAAAATAAAAGTAATTGTAAGCAGTAATCATAATGGCACCGGTGAATACACTCAGGAACCCGCGCAATGACAACTTTATAGATTGCCCGAAGAAATATAAAATTGGGAAAAAAGACAGGCTTGAAACCACGAATCGCCAGAACATGAGTACCGGAGGAGAAGTGTATTGCCCCAATATCTTCGCATTGGTCCAGGATAAACCCCATACCATCATGGCAATGATGAGAAGGAAATATAGTTTTAGGTGTGGTTGCCTCCTGAACACAAGAGGAAATTAGATATTTTAAGTATTGAAAAGAAAATTTTTGATTCTATTTTAATCGAAATTTTAGTCCAACTCCCCCGCCGAGAGCGATTGGAACAGCATCTCCAAAAATAATATCAATTCTAAATTCGATGGGTATGGTAAAGTCTTTAGAAATAGGGAGTTCATGTCCGAGTGAAAGAGGAATACCCAACGTTATTCCAGTACCGTTTAAAAATAAATGTACATTTGTTCCAGTAGAAATATAATAATGGGTGGCCAGTGTTCTCCGAAACTGAAACCCGGCTTGGGCCGTCCAAATCGTTCCCCACCTCCAACGAGGGCTGCTTCCCTGAGGAATATATTTTTCTTCCCAATAATAGAGTCTGTTTATACCCAATTCCGGCCCCAATGAGACCTGATCATTTTTAACAAACCAAAACTGCAACAGTCCTTTGTAGTTAAACTGATTCCAACTCACCAAACCTTCATCCGTAATTTCAGAATATTCGGGGATTTCCATCGCTTCGCCCACATTTACGATAGTGTAACCAAAGTTGTTTTGAAAATTTATCCGAAGTTCTTTTCCAGTTATTGGTGAAAGAATAAAAACAAATAGAAAGAAATAGTTAGCAGGTCTAGCCATCATCCTTATAATACGATTATGGTTTGACCATTAAAACTATTTCAGTCATCTTGGTGGGCTTAATTATTATCATTTTTGGAAATTAACCAGTAAAAAATACCCAAACCGGCTAAGAATATTCCCGATCCAATGAGAAAAAACCCTAATCCAATTGGGGATGCCCAACTCCAAAAGGAATTCATGATCTCGGACATAAAAATCCTCCTCTAATCTTAGGTTATCAAAAAGTAAAACCATCTGGCAGTTCTGAATTCAATGTTCCATCAGGGACCCAAGATAAATCTAAAATAGTAAAGGTGGGATTATTGGTCTTAAAAATAGGAACCACTTTCATCCCGATTTTTGGTTCACCGACGGAAAGATACCCCATGAGTATCGTAGGAACACCTTCAAACTCAATATTAATAAAGCGAATAGGTTTTTCTAAAGTATTAAAGGCACCCGTTCTTTCCGTAATCATAAAAGTATGGACGTAGGCTCCACGTCGGGCTGCTTCAGTCATATCAACGATGGTAGCTTTAGATAGGCAGTCGGGGCAATGAATTCTGAAGGGGATAAAAACAGATCCATTGGCTTGGCAGTCTGTGTTGTCACACCGTGTTCCAAGAAATTTTCCCTGACTTAAGTTTTCGAAAAACGGAGCTTCTCCGCCGTACATATGGACATGAGTAACATCCCTTGGGTTGGTTACCCCCATGAGATCTCCATTTTCATTTCGTATGGGGTCGTTTGAATACAAAAAGTGAAATTGGCCATTCAGACGATATTTTCCGTTTTCTACGCGAACTTTTCCTCTGTTTCCAATCGTCATGATACACTCCTTTCCAATTGATGATCCGGGTGGACGAGGATTGTCGCTGTGACATGGGATCCAACACCTGCGTGACTGATAGCCAATCCTCTCTTTGCACCGATCACTTGTAAATCTGTCCAATCTTCAGGCTTTTTGCGGTTAAACTTCTCCCATTTTTTGGGGTTGCCATGCATTTCAGCCCACCGGTTCCAAATGTGTTGTCCTACTTCAATGGTTTGCATAATACCCGTCGCCCCTACGGCATGCATACATCCAATGAGTCCTCCTGACAGGTTGGCAGGAAGTTTACCGGCTTTCCCAGTTTTGGGGTTTGTATGGTAACAATCTCCCGATTCTACATAGGTGCGTCCCTCTCCATAGGGTCTGATTCCTATATCTTCATATGTTTGGATATCACTAATGGTAAACGCATCATGAAGTTCAACCAAATCAAAATCTTCGGTGGGGTCTACAACACCGGCCATCCGATATGCATAATACGCCGCCATCCTGGCAGCGAGAAAACCGGTAAATCCGGGATAGCGATCCCCTCCCGGGAAACGGGTGCCCAGGTCATTATATTGGTCAGGCGTTTCATTAGGCAGTAGGGGGATTTCCATATTTCGTCTATCCGCAACACGCAGTGTATGGCTACCTGCTGAGACATAAACAAGAAGAGGATTATCTGTCAGTTCGTAGGCTGTTTTTTCATCACAAAGAATTGCACAAGCCGCCCCAACACTCATGAGACAACAATCCAGAGCTCGAAGAGGATGAGCGACAACAGGAGAGTTCAAAACATCTTCGATAGTTATATCCATGGGACCTTGTGCATGAGGATTCATCCGGGCATATCCTCTGTTTTTAACCGCAATTTCTGCCATAGTCTTGCGAAAAGAATCTTCTTCTTTTGCAAAGACTTGCCAGTATTTTTGCGCCATGACTGCATAGTATCCTGTATAGATATGTCCGAGAGGGGTTTCCCAATCTTTATCAGCAGCAGATGCGATATAATGATTTCCTTCATCAGTAGGTACTTCGTCCATGCGTTCCCAACCCATGGCCAAAACGCAATCGGAATAGCCCGAAGCGACCGTTTTAAATGCTTCCCAAAGGGTAGACCCCCCAGTGGCCCCCCCAGTCTTAATACCCACATTCCCCAGGGGATCCAACCCCAGTCTATCGTGGATGACGGCTTCTCCAAGGAGTTGGTCTCCAAAATGGTCAGCAAAATGTCCATAATAGCAGGAATGGATATACTGTTTTAATTCTGCCGGGGATTTTTTGATGAATTCTGCCGCTTCGACAAAAGCATCGACAACCAGTTCTTCCGTTCTTTTTTCCGGTATTGATCGGTCAAATTTTGACATTCCTCCGGTTACCAGATATACAGGGCGTTGCATGGTGGGTATTTTGAGTTGTTTGCTGCTGAAAGTAATCATATTTGTTCCAACCTCATTTTAATATTTAAAAACCGATAAAAATGTCCTAAATACAAATTGAATGTAATGTATCCTGTAAAAATCGTCTATGAAAATTTTATTCAATAAATGTTGGGTTAATTTTGAATAATGAGGGGATCCTATCCTTGGGAATCCACAATCGAATTTCGTAATATTTGCACTCAAAAATCCCTCGGAAAATAAAAGGTTATTTCATGTCCGGACATAGTAAGTGGGCAACCATTAAGCGCAAAAAAGCAGCAACGGATGCCAAACGCGGTAAAATATTCACTAAAATTATAAAAGAACTCATGGTAGCCGCTCGCCAGGGCGGTGGGGACTCGGATGCAAATCCCAGGCTAAGGCAGGCTATGATAACTGCTAAAGCTGCCAATATGCCTCAGGACAATATTAACAGAGCCATCCAAAAGGGAACAGGCGAATTGGAAGGTGTGACCTATGAAGAATCTACCTACGAAGGATATGGACCCGGCGGTGTTGCCATTTATATGGAAATTCTTACCGATAATAAAAAAAGAACTGTTGCCGAAATACGGCATTTAATGAACAAATATGACGGCAATTTGGGTGAAAATGGTTCCGTAGTCTGGATGTTTGAAAAGCAAGGACAGTTAACCATAAACAGCGAAGGAGTTTATGAAGATAAATTATTTGAAGATGCTCTTGATTCAGGTGCTTCCGATTTTTCTGGAGATGGAGGGGAATACCTTGTAACAACTGAACCCGGAAAGGCGGTTTCAGTTACAGAGTCGCTGGAAGAAATGGGTTATAAGATTAATTCTTCTGCTGTGGAAATGGTCCCTAAAAATACAATTAAAGTTGAAGGGGGTGACGTTCAAAAATTACTGACACTCATGGAAAGTCTTGAAGACCATGATGATATTCAAAATATTTATTCTAATTTTGATATTGACGAAGATTTATGATAATCAAAATTATTCGAGTTTAACTTTTTATGTCAGACGTGAAAAGAGTTATAGGAATTGATCCGGGGTTGGGAACTACAGGTTTTGGTATTATTGATTCCAAGAAAACACAAATGAGATTGGTGGCCTATGGCACCATCAAACCTCCAGTTGACGAAGCTCTGCCCAACAGACTGGAATATCTCTATACTCATATGCAGGAATTATTAGGAAAATTTGAACCCGGAATGGTGGCCATTGAGGATACTTTCCACGGGAAAAGTGTAAAATCCACTCTGTTATTAGGGCAGGCCAGGGGAGTGTTGATGCTGGCAGCGGCATCCCAAGGTACCCCTTGTGTGGAATATGCACCAAGAAAAGTGAAACAATCTGTGGTAGGGAATGGCTCTGCCGATAAAAAACAGGTGCAATATATGGTTAGGCAAATCTTAAAAATGGAAAATCCACCTACCCCTTTAGATGCATCCGATGCCCTGGCTGTAGGATTGTGCCACATAAATCAGAATAAATACTTATGAGTTTAATGAATGCCATAGAAGGAAATTTAATCAGTAAGGAACCCACCCGGTTAATTCTGAATGTTGGAGGAATACATTTTAATATTTTGATAACCATATCGACATTTGAATCTCTTCCAGATTCCGGGAGTGAATTGAAAATATTAACATACCTAAATGTTAAAGAAGATAGCCTGGATTTATTTGGATTTGGAAGTGAAGAAGAACGATCTCTTTTTCTCAATCTTCTTACCATAACAGGTATTGGACCCCGTTCAGCCATGAATATTTTATCCGGAACTAATCCGGAAGAATTTAAGAAACGCATTATTGCCGGTGACGTGAAATCACTCACCATTATTCCCGGAATCGGAATGAAAACAGCCAAACGCATTATCGTTGAACTCAAGGAAAAATTTGCTGACTTTTCTGATGAAGAAACAGGGCTCGAATTTTTATCAGAAGAAGACTCTTCCCTTGCTAAGGACGTTATACAGGCATTGGTATCACTGGGATATAAACGAAACCAGATTAACATGGTTTTAAAAGATTTAGAAAAAGCCGGGAACTTATCCGGAAGTTTAGAATCCACCATTAAAAAAGCACTCACAAAAATACGATAGGGGGACGCAATGAAACTCGCTACTCAACTGAATAAACTCGGAACCGAAACCGCTTTTGCAGTCTCTGCTCAGGCCAGAGCCTGGGGAGAAAAAGGGAATAAAATATACCCCTTCCATTTGGGAGATATTAATATTCCTACACCGGAAATTGTTATGGAGGCAACCCTGCGCCATATGCGCGACGGGAAAACAGGATATTGCCCCTCGGAAGGTATTTTGCCTTTGCGTGAAGCCTTGGCTCACGATGTGGGATCTCGTAGAGGGGTGGTTTACAGTCCGGATGCTGTGTCCGTTCAACCGGGAGGAAAACCCACTATTGGCAAATTTATAGCCGTTGTCATGAATCCCGGTGATGAAGTTCTCTATCCCAATCCTGGCTATCCGATTTATGAATCGCAAATAGAATATCAGGGCGGGATTGCTGTTCCGTACGGCTATGTCGAAACAGATATGGGTTTTGATATAGATATGGATCGATTAAAATCGTCAATAACAGATAAAACTCGAATATTGATTTATAATAATTATCAGAATCCGATGAGTGCTGAATCTTCCAAAGAAGAAATGGAAACCTTGGCGGAATTGGCTATAAAATATGATTTATGGGTTTTAGCAGACGATGCATATTATGAAATTCGTTTTGGCGGGACTCCTCAGACAATTGTGAATTTGCCGGGGATGCAGGAACGGACGGTAATCTTGTACACATTCTCAAAAAAGTATGCCATGACCGGCTGGCGATTAGGTGCATCTGTTGGACCGGAAAATGTGATAAAATATATCTCTAAAATGAATGTAAATGCCGAATCCTGTTCTAATCATTTTATACAATATGCGATGGCAGAAGCTTTAACAGGAGATCCCAGTGGTTCGGAAAAAATATTATCCACATTGAAAGCAAGAAGAGATGCAGCGGTAGAGGGATTAAATGCCATTGATGGAATTCAAATATCAGCACCGGAAAGCACGTTTTATCTATTCCCGAATGTGAGCGAAATCATGATAAGAAAAGGGTTTTCATCCATTGACCAACTCCAGATCGGAGCATTAGAAAATACGGGTGTTTCCTTTTGCACACGAAATCATTTTGGTCGCCCAGACGCCAATGAAAAAGAATTTTTTATTCGATTTGCCTATTCGGGAATTACGGAAGAAAATATTCGAGAAGGAATGTCTAAATTGAAAGTCTATTTCGAATCTGCATGAAAAAAACCTCTTTGTATGACCGGCATGTCGCCCTTGGAGGAAAATTTGTAACATTTGCCGGGTATCAACTTCCGATTCAATATATTGGCATTAACAGGGAGCATAAAGCTGTTCGAACAGCAGCCGGATTGTTTGACGTTAGCCATATGGGTGAATTCTTTATTACAGGTAAGGATGCAGAAGCGTTCATAAATCGGATGACAATTAATGATGTTGCTTCCCTTAAGGCTGGACAAGCACAATATTCTGCTTTTTGTAACGATGACGGGGGAATCATTGATGATATAATTGTGTATAGATTTGAAAATAAGTTTATGCTGGTTGTTAATGGTACTAATAGAGAAAAGGATTTAAACTGGCTCCAATCTCATATAAATGGAGAGGTTTCTTGCGAAGATGTAAGCGATAAAACCGGTTTGCTTGCACTCCAAGGACCAAAATCCAGAAAAATACTCACCTCCCTTACGGATACGGATATAGAGGCATTGCCTTTTTATTCGTTCCAAAAAGGAAAAGTATGTGGCATTGAAACCTTTCTTGCTCGAACAGGCTATACCGGCGAGTTGGGTTTTGAACTCTATGCACAACCAGACTTTCTGGGAGAAATCTGGGACGGACTTATGGAAGCCGGTAAACCTCACGGATTGCTCCCTGCAGGATTAGGGTGTCGTGATACTTTGAGGATGGAGATGAAATACTCCCTTTATGGGAACGACATTGATGAATCCACAAACCCTGTTGAAGCGGGGTTAGGCTGGGCAACAAAGATGAATAAGGGCTATTTTATGGGTCGAAAGGCAATAATAACTGCCAAAGAAAAAAAGACTCGTCGACTGGTTTGTTTCGAAATGGTGGATAGGGCAATTCCCCGAAAAGGATATGAAATCACGTCCGAAGATCTGGTTGTGGGTTTTGTCACAAGCGGAACGCAATCCCCTACGCTGGGAAAAGGGATTGGGATGGGATATGTAAACATTAATCATGTAAAATCCGGGACAAAACTCGGAATTTTAATTCGAGGGAAAACTTTTGATGCAATAATTATAAAAGCTCCATTATATAAGGAAGGTACACTGTATACATAAAGTAAAACATTATGAACAATTTCATTAAAAAACCCATCCTCGTAACGGGAGGTGCGGGGTTTATAGGGTCTCATTTGATTGACAGACTTTTAGCAGAAGGATGTACCGTGGTTTGTTTAGATAATTTAAACGATTTTTATAACCCTGAGATAAAACGTCTAAATCAAAACTCCCATTTTGACTATAATAATTATACTTTTATAGAAACAGACATTCGCCAGAAAGATTTAGTCAACGATATTTTTAAAAGACATCATTTTGGTATGGTGATTCATTTAGCCGCTATGGCAGGTGTACGACCGTCTGTGGAAAACCCGATGTTATATTCAGATGTAAATATTGCTGGGACACAAATTTTATTGGACGCATCCAGAGAACATGGAGTAGAAAAATTTATATTTGCTTCCTCATCTTCTGTTTATGGAAATAATAGAAAAACACCCTTTGCTGAAAATGATATCGTGGACCGGCAGGTTTCTCCCTATGGTGCGACAAAAAAGATGGGAGAAATTTTATGTTATCCCTATACCCACCTTTTTGGGCTGTCAGTGGTGTGCCTAAGGTTCTTTACTGTCTATGGCCCGAGGCAGCGTCCTGAAATGGCCATTCATAAGTTTGTCAGAAAAATGAGAAGAGGTGACTCTTTTCCGTTTTATGGAGATGGCTCTATGGCTAGAGATTATACCTACATTGATGATATTGTTCATGGTATATTCCAAGCTATGAAGGGAAAGGAAGATTACAATATTTACAACTTGGGTAATTCAGAACCGGTAAAATTATCAGAATTGGTTGAAGTGATTGAGAAGGCAACAGGAGTCTCCGCGATAAAAGACATGCAACTCGTCCCCCCCGGAGATGTGGAACAAACATTTGCAGATATTAGTCGTGCCAAACAAAGGTTGGATTATACACCCACAACCCGTATAGATGAGGGGATGGCTTTGTTCGTTGATTGGTTTGATCAGCAGTGCCAAAACCACGGAGAATTATATCGATGAAAGAACGGCGTCTTGAAATTCTAGGATTGTTGACGATATTAATCTCTGGTTTGGTATTGGCCAGTTTAGCCGGGTACAACCCTTTAGAAGACCCCGGTATTTCACCCCATGTGCAAATTGATAATCGATTGGGTATAATGGGTGTATGGATTGGCCACATCTTTATAAAGCTTTCATTTGGTTATGCATCTCTTTTACTCCCGGTTTTAGGTATAGCTTGGGGGTGGTGGTTTTTTAGTCATAAAGAATTTGACCCTCTTTCTCGAATTTCCGGATACGGATTGGGAGTGGTGATATTATCTTCGGTATCATTAGGACTTGCTGAATTAATTCGAGATCATTCTTTTTATGTTTATAGTGGATTGTTCGGTTGGTCGATGGCCGAGTTTATTCATGACTTTTTAGGCGCATACGGTGGAGCTATTCTTCTGATTGTACTTTGGATGGTTTTGATTCGGGGATATTTCTCATGGAGTTTTTACGGACCTATCAAGAAGCTTAAAGAAAAAATTCAAAAGAAAAGAGATGAGAGCAATCTTATCTCAATGGAAAAGACAAAAAATGAGGAAAAACGACAGCATACCCAAAACCTGTTAAATAAGATTGATGCACTAAGGAAAAGAGATACTGATGCATGGAAATCGGATTCGGTTTCTTCAGTTGAACAGGATATTTCAGACGAAAAGCCAGTTGAAAACCTTGAGTTGAAAGAGGAAGATGTCGTCTCTTCTGATGAAGGAATTGAAACACCGGGTGAAGAAGGCACTCCGGACTTAACAGAAGAGAAAGTCGATGAAGAAATACCGCAAGAGATTGAGGTAAATACAGACCTAGAAGAAAAATCAGATGAAGCTGCTTCTTCTGAAACAGAGAACATGATTGTAGAAGAAATGGTAACTGAAGAAGAAATTGATCTTGACGAGATTAAAGAACGACAGGCACCAAAACGTAAGTATAATCTTCCCGCAGCAGATTTACTGGCGACACCTGTGAATATTCAAGGAGGCATGAGCCGGGAAGAATTAGTGGAAAGAGCAAATTTTTTAACCCAATCTCTTCTCACGTTTGGTGTCGAAGGAAAAGTCGTTAACGTCAGCCCCGGCCCGGTTATCACTTTATTCGAAGTTGAACCGGCAGAAGGGGTTCGCGTTAATAAATTTGTAGCTCTGTCAGATGATTTAGCACGAGTGATGGAGGCTAGTCGGGTTCGGGTCATTGCGCCAATCCCGGGAAAATCTTCTGTTGGAATTGAAATTCCGAACCGAAATCCTGATATGGTATTTTTCAAATCAGTTATCAATTCAGAAAAATTTGCTTCCTCCGATTCAATTTTAACTTTAGCTGTTGGAAAAACAACATCGGGTGAAATTGCAACACTGGATTTAGATAAAATGCCCCACCTATTGATAGCAGGTACGACCGGTTCGGGGAAATCTGTCTGTATGAATACAATTATTTCCAGTCTGTTATACCGAGCTACCCCAGATGAAGTCAAATTTGTTATTATAGACCCGAAAAAGGTAGAAATGACACTTTATCGAGCCTTAGACGGTTATCATTTATTGGGGTTAGAAGATATTGATGAGCCTATTGTTACAAATCCGGATAATGCTGTTTTGTCGTTAAGAGCAGTTGAAAAAGAAATGGAACGCCGTTATGATACATTGGCAGATGCGGTTGTTCGAAATATTGGCGAGTATAATGCACGCATGAAACAAAAGTCTGAATCCATCATGCCTTATATTGTTGTTGTGATTGACGAACTCGCGGATTTAATGATGATGAATGCCAAAGAAGTTGAGGCACCCATCGCAAGGTTAGCTCAACTTGCCCGGGCGGTTGGTATCCATCTGGTTGTGGCCACTCAACGTCCTTCTGTTGATGTCATTACAGGTGTCATTAAAGCAAATTTCCCTTCAAGAATTGCATTTCAAGTCGCAACAAAAATTGACTCCAGAACGATTATAGATCAACCGGGTGCAGAAAAGTTAATTGGACGGGGAGATATGTTATATTTAGGACACGGATCCTCAGAACCCATGCGCCTTCATAATGCATTCCTTTCTCTTGAAGAAATCGAAGCATTGATGAATCATATTAAAGAACAACCAAAGCCGGAAGAACTAATTCTTCCAACGGTCAGAGAGGCAACAGTCCATGAAGAGGGAGGACCCATAAACGGAGGACATGACGATCTATTTAATGAGGCTGTACGGTTGGTTGTTATGCATCAGCAGGGGTCAATTTCCCTTCTCCAGAGACGATTGAAGGTTGGCTATTCTCGTGCAGCAAGATTGATTGATGAGATGGAACAGGCAGGAATTGTCGGCCCCTTTACAGGAAGTAAAGCCAGAGAAGTATTAGTTGATGATTCCTATTTAGACAGCTTGGATTATTAAACGAATGATAGGCAGGTTTTTTATAATTCTCCTATTATTCGGAGGAGTATGGGGGCAAACGCATATTGCTGTGCAAAAACTGAAACAATTTTTATCTCAGCAAACGGGCACAGAAATGAAAATTGCTATTAAACAGAAACAATTTGACCAAATTTCCCAACTGGTTGGAACAATGGAAATATCTGGTAGAGGACAATATGTATTTGATTCTGAGCACGAAATGATTTTAGTAAACGGAACCGTGATAAGATCTTGGAACAAAATGAACCAACAATTAATAATTGATGAAACTATTCCGGGAGAGTTCTCGTACTTTAAGTTATTATCAGGAGATTTCCATGGGGTGAAATTCGGGAAAACAACCGTGAAAAAAGCCCCTTGGAGTCATCTTCAATATTTCGTGAAAGAAATGGGAATAAAAGGGCAAATCGTTTTGAATGTTCAAACAGGACAACCCCGAAACATTTCGATTGAATATGGTCCGGACCAACGTATCGATATGGAGATAAAATCCATCAGCAATATGAAAGGAAACAGCCGTTTTAAATCATTTAACCCAAATAATTTGGAAGTGATCGACCTTCGTGAATAAGTGGATAAAATTACTCATCAGTTTAATGATCAGTGTTGCGGGTCTGTACTATGCTTTTGGGACAGTGGATTTTAATGAACTTCAATCAACACTGGTTCAAGTTAATGGATGGTATATTCTTTTATCTGTGGGGTTAATCATTTTCAGTATTGCCGTCCGCGCAGAACGATGGCAATTACTTCTGGAACCCATCCGTTCCATTCGTTTCCAACCTCTGTTTAGCTCTACGATGATTGGATACTTTGGAAATGGGGTTATGCCTTTTCGATTGGGAGAAGTGTTACGGGCTTATTCCATTTCTTTAGCAAGAGGTGTGGATGCATCCTCCGCTTTCGGAACCATTATTTTAGAACGTATTCTGGACCTTTTGGGGTTGGTAGCCGGTATAATTCTTTTCGCCTTTTTTTATCCCGTTCATCATTGGGGAGGTCGAGTTATGATGGCCATTGTAATTCTTTCAATAAGTGCCTTTTTATTTATCCTGTTTCTTGGCCGGGCGCAGTCTCATCTCTTAGAAAAATTTGAAAGGATGACTTTTTTCCAAAATCCTTTTGGTCAAAGGAGTATCATTCTCATAAAAAATCTCTTATCGGGCTTAACATCAATAAAAGAAACAAAACATGTAGGGCAAATCGTTATTCATACGATCTTTCTTTGGGTCATTTATTATTCCATGGTGTATTTTACAGTTCTTGCAACAGGAATAAACCTCGATTGGGTCGGTATCGGTATTGTATTGATTTCTACATCATTAGCTGTCTCTGTACCTGCGGCACCGGGTTACGTAGGAACATACCATGCGGCAGCAGTGTATGTGTTGGTCGAACTTTTTAATGCAAATTTAATTGAGGCACAAACCTTTTCTGTTATTATTCATGCCGTCGGTTTTATCCCCTTGGTCTTCATTGGTGCTGTGTATTTTATTAGAAGTGGATTGCACTTAAAGGACATGTCCGGAAAGCATATCGTTGGATGAAAAAATATGATACAATATTTCTCGATCGAGATGGTACTATAAATCCTGATCCTGGATATATCAGATCATTAGACCAATTCGAATTTTACCCCAATACTATTCCAGCGCTAAATCATTTATTATGCGTTGGAAATCAATTTTGCATTATTACAAATCAATCCGGTATTGGTCGGGGTTTAATTCAAGAGGATGATTTAAAAAAAATACATGATTATATAGAAGAAGAATTTGAAAAAAATAACCTTCCCTTAATTGGAATATATCATTGTCCTGACCATCCAGAACATGCAACTTTAATGCGAAAACCCGGCCCGGGAATGTTCCAAAAAGCGGCAAATGAACATGGAATAAATTTGGAGAATTGCCTCATGGTGGGGGATGCTGTTTCCGATATTGAGGCAGGTGTAAATTTAGGAATGGAAACTCTTTTGGTATTAACGGGTAAAGGAATGAAAACAGTAGATTCTTTAAAAACCATACGACCAACCTTTATTGCTGAAGATATTTTGGACGGGGCAAATTTAATCACTGAACATCTTTCAAAATGAAAGTGGCCGTATTATATGGCGGTACATCTGAGGAGCGTGAAGTCTCTTTAAACTCCGGGCAGGCAATTGTGAATGCTTGCAATCAATTAGGATATGAAGTAACTGCTCTGGATTTGAATCATAATATGATGTCTCTAATTCCGGAGTTGGCTCAGGCGGATGTTGTTTTTAACGGTTTACATGGAGGGGAAGGTGAGAATGGTGTTATCCCCGGATTTCTTCAATCTTTAGGGTTGACCTATACAGGCTCAGGAAACGAAGCCTCTGCAGTTTGTATGGACAAACGATTGAGCAAAGCCCTGGTCCATCGGAAATCAATTTTAACCCCGGAATGGATATCTATATCGAAGGAAGATAGCGTATTTGAAGACCACGGTTTAGATTATCCTGTGGTGATAAAACCAAATGGGCAGGGAAGCACAATTGGTTTGACAATTGTCCATGAAGAATCCCATTTGAAAAAAGCGATTGAATTGGCGTTTCAATTTGACCAAATTGCGTTAATTGAATCCTATATTGAAGGCAGGGAAATTACTGTAACGATTATTGGGAATCGGGCATATCCTATCGTTGAAATTGTCCCAAACCATGATTTATATGATTATGAGTGTAAATATACAAAAGGGATGACTCAATATTCTTGCCCCGCAGATTTAAGCGATGCATTAACACAACAAATTCAGACTACAGCTCTGTACATACACAAGCTTTTAGGATGCAGGCATTACTCCCGGGTGGATTTTCGTTTGGATAATAATAATAAAGCCTGGTTTTTAGAAGTGAATACATTACCAGGAATGACGGAGACCAGTTTAGTCCCAAAAGCAGCAAAAGCGATGGGAATGGAGTTTCCGGAGTTGATCAAAACTATTTTAAATGAAGCCTTAAATACCTGATGGAACACTGGATTGCAGTTCGGACAAAGCCCCGCGCAGAAAAAGTTGCTTTTGAGCAATTAAAGAAAAATGGAATTAAAGCCTATTTACCTTTGGTCAAACAAAAACGTAAATGGAGCGACAGAATGAAATGGGTGGAACTTCCATTATTCAGTGCATATCTCTTTGCGAAGATCCCTTTAAAAAATTCAATTTATGTGATGCAAACTCATGGGGTGAGTTCCATAGTAAAATTTGGGAATGAAATTGCTGTCGTTGAGGAGGAGGTGATTAACTCCATCAGGCTTGCCCTAGAAGGCGGATACAAACTTGAACCAACAGAATATTTTTCTATCGGTGACGAGGTTGAGGTAATTGAGGGTCCTATGAAACATGCCAATGGAATTGTTACACAACATAAAGGTGAAGAAAGACTGGTTATTCAGATTGAAGCTTTGCAGCAAGCTATTGCAGTACATATTGATACGAAATTTCTTAAATCAATAGGAAAGAAGAATGCTCCGATTTTATAACTCTCTTTCCAGGGAAATAGAAGATTTTAAACCCATAGAGAAGGGGAAAATAAAACTTTACACTTGTGGCCCTACCGTTTACGATTATGCACACATCGGTAATTTTCGCACCTTCTTATTCGAAGATTTATTAAAACGAGTTTTATTGGGATTGGGGTATGAAGTTATCCATGTCATGAACATTACAGATGTGGATGATAAAACTATTCAGAAAGCAAATGTGGAAAAAGTTCCGCTGTCAAAAATCACGAACTACTTTTTTGCCAAATTTCAAGAAGATTTAAAAACCTTGAAAATCCTTCCTGCAGATGTGTATCCGGAAGCAACGAAGCATGTGGATGATATGGTTGTTTTAATTGAGAGATTGTTGGATAAAAACCATGCCTATAAAACAGAAGATGGGTCTATCTTTTTTTCAATTGATTCCTTCCCGGAGTATGGTCAACTGGCCAATGTAAAAAAAGATGAGCAAAAATCTTCTTTGAGGGTTGAGTCTGACGAATATGATTTAGATTCACCACAAGATTTTGCACTATGGAAAGCCTATAAAGAGGAAGATGGTGATGTGGTTTGGGACTCGCCCTGGGGGAAGGGGAGACCGGGTTGGCATTTAGAATGTTCAGCCATGAGCATGACCTATCTGGGAGACCACTTTGATATTCATTGTGGTGGAGTAGATAATAAATTTCCTCATCACGAAAATGAAATTGCTCAGTCAGTATGTGCTGTGGATACCCCCTTTGTTAACTATTGGCTCCATTCTGAGTTTTTAATGGTTGATGGGGGAAAAATGAGTAAATCGTTGGGGAACTATTATACAATACCAGACTTGATGGATAAAGGGTTTTCAGCTGAAGAAATTCGATTTATTATGCTGAGTGGACACTATCGAACCAAAATTAATTTTACGTTGGATAAACAACAAGAAGCGAAAGCGAGTATTCAACGAATTCAATCCTTAAATGATCGGCTATTGGGTTTACCCAAAAATGCTTCAGATGAGTTCCCGAATGAAAAATCTAATTTCGATATAGCATTAGAGAATGACTTGGATTCCCCCAATGCATTGGCTGTGTTTTTTGACTGGATTCGTACCACCAATTTTGCATTGGATAATGAAAATCTTTCAGCAGATGACGTCACCAAAGGATTGAATTTTATTTCATATTTTAATGATGTATTCGGCGTCTTGTCTGAAACCACAGCTGTTCCTCAAGAAGTAATGGATATTGTTTCCGAACGGGAATTGGCAAGGGAAAATAAAGATTGGACCAAATCTGATGAATTGCGTGATTTGATTGAATCAAAAGGGTGGACTGTAAAGGACACCCCTGATGGTACAAAATTGACTTCTAAATAATATTCTGGCAGTTATTGGTTTAATAAATGAGTGAGAAGTGTCCAGTATCAGGTTTACCCATTACAAGAAATCCAGATTGGGAGTTTGAAACTGAAGATGGTACATATTCTTGTCTGTTTTACCTGATTGGTGACGATATACTTTTTCATCGCGGATCTGGTGTTTTAAATGTTGTTGGTATGAAGCAATATATGGCAACCGTTGAAAGTATAATTGATACGCACTTTAATGATGGAAAAAAGTTTTATGAAATCTCTGATTTATCCGGTGCGAAAGGGTTTGATTTTGCCACGAGAAAACCATACGTAAAATGGGGGGAGACTATTGCAAAACAAATGCATTCTTCTCTGTATTACAATGTGAGCTTTACGATGAGAACGATTATAAAAATCGGCAAAACATTTTCTTCAAATTTTGATATGATGGATGTGGTTGATAGTTATGAGGAAGGTATTAATCGATTTATTGCGCATAAATCTCAATTTAACGGACAAGATCGAATAGACCATGAAGATAGGTTGAATTCTGAAATATTGAGTCCAAGCGAAGATATAGATAAGCCGCTGGGAAAGAAAGATTTAGAACGAATCGATGAACTTATTCTATATTTGGGGAAAATGAGTTGGTTGGAGGAGTTTGCACAAAAGATACCAAAATTACCCCAAGAAGACCCATTCGCAGAATTGTTTGCTGTTGTGGCAAGCATTCAGGATGATTTGGGTGAAATGTACCAACGAAAAGAAATGGAAAAATTATTAGTGCAAAAAGAAAAATTAATTCTAGAGCAAAATCAATCCTTTATACTAGAAAAAATTAAAACGGAGGAGCTGAGGACATTGCGTTTTCAACTGAAACCGCATTTTCTTTACAATGTGCTTAATTCCCTTCATTATTTAATTGGAAATGCCCCAGATAAAGCGCAAGAAATGACGTTGCATCTTGCAAGATATTTTCAACATATTTTAAGTGAAGATGTTTCTGAAACGGTAAAGCTTAATAATGAAATTAGTCTCATCGAAGAATATATCGAATTGCAGAAAATACGTTTTGAAGATAGGTTGGCATCAGAAATTTCTTGTCCTGATTCGCTTATGAATCATGATATACCTGGCTTAATCATTTTTCCATTAATTGAAAATGCTGTCAAGTATGGATATGCAACTTACGATGGCGTATGTAACATAAATCTTTCCGTAAATAAAGTGAACTCAACATTAATGATTATTGTAGAGAATGATGGAAAATGGGTTGAAGAAGACCCCATGAAAACAGATCCGCGAATCGCTGCTTATGGTGGTGGTATCGGGCTTGAAAATATTCGGAAACGATTGATGCATCATTATGAAGATAGTTGGTCTTTAGAACATAAGGAAGATAGTGGAAAAGTCTTCGTTACATTAACCATACCATTTGAATGAATCCTTTAAACATACTCATTGTTGATGATGAATCTTTGGCACGCAAACGGATTGCAGAATTGGTCAGTCAGGCCTGTCCTGAAGGAATTATCAAGACTGCAGCTTCATTATCTGAAGCAAAACATGCCATTGACGTCAATACTTTTTCTCTAATATTTCTCGATATCAATCTAAAAGGTGAATTGGGATTTGATTTAGTCCCATTTATTCCAAAGAAAACTAAAATTGTTTTTATTACTGCTTTGGATAAATATGCCATTCGTGCCTTTGAAGTCAATGCCTTAGATTATATTTTGAAACCGCCCACCTTAGAACGAATCCAGAAATCCGTTAATCAATTGAATGAGAATGGTCTGGAGCCAGTTGATCTGAAAGAATTTTCTTTAGACGACAGAATTTTTGTTCAAAGTAATGATGCCATAAGGTTTATCAATTTAACAGACATTAAGTATATTCAAGCAAAAGATGTGTATTCAATGATTATCACATCTGAAAAAAAGTCGATTCTTGTTCGAAAATCGTTAATGGATTGGATTAAAATATTACCCCATAATCATTTTATCCGGATCCATCGTTCTTCCATTGTAAATATTAAATTCATTCAACATATCGCTCCTTATGGAAAGGGCACTGATAAGGTCTATTTAGATGGCGTTGAAGAACCCTTGTCCATGAGTAAAGCATATGCCGGTGAATTAAAAAAACGATTAATTAAATAATATAACAATCTTTGTTGGTCGGTGAATATTGCCGATTAATAATTTTCTTTATTCGTTTACATCTGCCGGGCGCCCATTCACATCAGGAATGAGGCCATTTACATCATATTGTAATTGACTCAATTTGCTTTCCGCTAATTTTCATGTGTGGAAAATGATCGATCAATTTCTCTTTCTAATTCGTCCGGCCATAATATATCCGTTTTGGCTGTCGATGACGAATCCCACGGCTTGGCTACATTAACGAATATCATCCAAAGCATGCCGAATGTGAAGCAATGCGCCACAGCAAAGTCGGTGAGTGAAGCTTTAAACATTTCATATAATCATCATATCGATATATTGGCATTGGACTACCACCTGGGGGATGGGAACGGATTAGACATATCTGAAGCATTAGACCTATTTCATAAAACCATTATTGTTTCTGCTGATGTTGCGATAAAAAAGATAGCAGACAAAATGGGTATTCCATTTTTATTGAAACCCATTAAATCCGCAGAATTGAATCAGCTAATTAATCAATTGGTCTCAAACGATAACAAGGGAGCAGAATGATACATCCAAATAAATATAACCTAAATAAACGTATCGTATGGATGCCAACCATCGTTGCGCTGATGCTTGTGACAAGTTTGGGGGCACAACATAAGTCCATTAAACGATCGAAAATATCGTCCGGTCATATTCAAGCTAAAGGGAGTGAATACACATTGAATGGCACCGTAGGACAAAACGTCATCGGCCTATCTCAATCGAACCAAAACAAAATTTCTTCTGGCTATTGGGGTTGGATCGCACGGTGGACATCTTTAGGAACAGATGATAAAAATATCGTTCCAGAATCGTTTGAAATTAAACCGGCCTACCCAAACCCTTTTAATCCTTCTACCAAAATTGATATGGAAATACCCGACGGAGGCATGGTCCAAATCACTGTTTATGATTTGTTGGGTCGTATTGTTCTAGATTGGACCTAGTATAAAAAAGTATACAATGAGTTAAGCAACTTTTTAACTTGAT
>CAZJUP010000009.1:0-90000 GCA_964549275.1 uncultured bacterium
AACCCTAATCTGCAAGGAGCTTCCCTTTTGTTTCAACTAAAAATGATACAACGTCATTATTAAGCTAAAATAAACTCTATGTAAATTGAATAAGCATATAGAAAATGGTGATAGTTACTGCATATATCCTATAGTGTCTATGGGGTTGACTATTGTGGTTGTGATATTTTTTAAATGGCCCCCAATTCGTTTGAGATATCTTGCGTAAAGTGCAATGGCTGCGGTTTGGGCACCAGACTCAAAAGTAAGTTTCCCTGAAATAATATCATTAACAATTTTATCAGAGGCATGGGTTACATTTTCCTTATAACCATCTAATAGTGATTTTGCCACCTCATGGTCTTGGGTGTGAATGGCTTCCAGCGTTTTATCAAAGCGATTTTTCACCTCTTGTTCAACTTCATACAATGATTCAGATAATTCCTTAGGGAGAAACGGATCTTTATAATTGATGGCTAAGTCAAGAATATTTTTTGAATAATCTCCAATCCGTTCTATATCCACAACCATGCTAATGAGAACAAATCCATTGGAAAAATCCAAATTATCCTGTTTTAAAGAAAAATGGGATACAACTTTTCGTCGAACATCTCTATGAAAAGAATTGATTTCCTTGTCTCGCTTTTTCAATGCCTTTAAAGTTTGAATATTATCATGTTTACTGAGTTTTTTTATGGCTTGAACAAACATTTCCCGTGAGAGATTTAACATCTCATATGATTCTTCCCAAGCTCTGGAGAGTAAATCTTCTGCTCGCCAAAGATGGATGATATCTTTAAAAATGGACATAAGTGCACCTCTTTTCCATGATTAAGTTAAGAAAATAAATATAACAGGAATAAAATGAAGCAGAATATATACTACGATAAATATGGTTAGATTTTTGGATGATTCGCTTGCTTTTTTTCCCACAAATTCTGCCAGATTAATGGGAATAGATTTTAGAGGATAAATCATTAAGATACCAAAAATGTTGAAGACCAAATGGGAGAATGCTACTGTAACTGCTACAGGGTTTTGGGTTGTCATGGCAGCCAATAGAGCTGTAACTGTTGTCCCAATGTTTGCCCCTAGAGTATAGGGAAAAATTTGACGAATAGTCACCAATCCTGCACCGGCAAGAGGAATGATCATCGATGTAGTGACGGAACTGCTTTGAACAAGGACTGTCATGAGAATACCGAATACAAATCCGGAAAGAACTGTTTTGAATAAATAATCATTAATGATGATGGTCAGTCGAGTAGCCATTAAGGATTTAACGGTTTTTATTAAATAATAGAGGGAAATAAATAAGAGAACAATAGAAAAGAGCATTAATAATATATTGGAAAAAGGCAGGTAAGAAAACAATTGGTCGATGATTTTAATCATCGGCTTCAGAATAAACTTCAGGGGATTAAATGCTTTATATCCTCCGGCACCTGAGAAAAGTCCTTCCATCCAAATGGCTGTTTTAGTGATGGGATGGAAAAACAGTTCTAATGGAAATAAAACGGTAACAGCACATATATTAAAAAAATCGTGAACAACACTACTAGAAAAGGCGCGCTTAAATTCAATACGGTTTGTGATGTGTCCGAGAGAAACTAACGTATTTGTGATAGTTGTTCCAATATTTGCACCCATAATTATGGGGACGGCATTGGTCAGATTTAGGGCACCTCCGGCAACTAAGCCCACGACAAGGGAGGTGGTGGTCGAAGAACTCTGAATTAAACTGGTAGCTACAATTCCAATAATTAATCCGGCAAAAGGGTTTGAAGTGAGTTCAATAAGAGATTCAGCGAACCCCTTACCAAAAAGTTTGAAGGAATGGCCTAAAAGCTTTATGCTGAGCAAAAAAAGATATACCGTTACTATTACCGTAAGGGTACGAATAAGTTTTGTTTGGAATTGATGACTCAAAGAGTTTTTAGACCGTTTAAGTTACTATAGTTATTAAATGAAGGGAAATGCACCTGATTACAAGTACGAATTTTACATCGAATTCCGAATAGGACATATATTAATAAATTGTAAACAAAAGAGGCAAAGCCTGTGCTCTGCCTCTTTCATGTTGAGAATAGGAGATGTGTTATCTTAATTCCGGAGAGGTTTCCCCTTTTTCAGCATAAACCTGATTCTGTCCTGAGAAAGTGGTTCTCCTGCCAAAGAAATGAATGCCTCTCTTTCGATGTCCAGTAGGTATTGCTCATCAACGGATTTGGTGAGTCCGGCTTTATCACCACCGGTAAGGACAAAGGCCAGTTTCTTCCCAATAAGTTCATCGTGGTCAGAAATTTTCCCTTGTGCTTTAAATCCTTTCAAAGCCATAGCCATAGCCGTGCGGCCGCCGGCACCGGGGAGTTTTAAATCATCTCTGAAGGATGGTGGATCATATCCCTCTGCCAGTTCCAGGGCCTTATGCTTTGCAGCCCAAATGCGCTGATCATTATTTAAAACTACAGTGTCAGTTTTGAGGAGATATCCGACGAATTTTGCCTCATCAGCACTGGTTGCTACTTTGGCGAATCCTATGGTTTCAAAAGCTTTTTGGACCACCTGAAATGCATTCATTCTTCCCTTGCCACTATTGGCCATAAGGTTCAGTATGAGCCGCAGGTTGCCCCCAGCTCCTGGAATTAGACCTACACCCACTTCCACCGCACCGATATAAAGTTCTCCTAAAACGACTCGGTGCGCTGTGGGGCCAATTAATTCAAAACCCCCACCTAAGGTCAGATGATGGGGTGCCGCCACGATGGGCGCTTTTGAAAAACGAATCCGTTGGGTTAAATCCTGGAGTTGCTTTACTGCGTTTTCCAGTTTTTCCCATTCTTTATTCTCACAGACTTGGAGGATATTCGCCAAGTTAGCCCCTGCACAAAAATTCGGGCCCTGATGACCGATGACCATGGCTTTGAACTTCCCGTCATCCAATAAATCGATTCCTTCATTTATCGTTTGGGCAACCGATCCGTCAATGGGGTTTAATGTCGGCTGGAGGACAGAATGAAATTCTACGTTTAACACATCGTCACCCAAATCTACTAAACTGGCACTCCATGATTTTTTAATGAGATTCCCTGCGGATTTTTTCAGGGAAATATTTAGAGTTTTCTCTCCGGACGATTCTTTTTCCATAGATTTAGATTCAATATTATAATAATACCGTACACCGTCTTTTACTGAATAAAATTGGTTATATCCGCTATCAAGCATTTCCTGTATCCAATTGGGTATATTTTTTCCTTCTTCTTTCATGCGGGTTGTAACCCGTTCTACTCCCAAAGCATCCCAAGTTTCAAAGGGGCCCATCTCCCATCCAAAGCCCCATTTTAATCCATTATCAATATTGACAATATCATCACTAATCTCGGGGATTCTGTTGGCAGAATAAATGAGCGATTTGGATAGAATTTCCCAGAAGAATCGGCCGGCTTTATCGTCACTAAACGCCATGGCTTTTATTTTTTCTCCGGTTGTTTGCCGATCTTTTGCAAGTCGAAATCCATCAAACCTCACTCGTTTTTGAGGACCATATTCTCCGGTTGTTAGGTCCACTGACAAAATACCTTCTTCAGTTTTTTTATAAAACCCGGCTTTCGTTTTTTGTCCGAGACGTCCATCATCCACTAGGATTTTAAGGATATCCGGTACTTGGAATATGTCTCTTTCTTCGTCATCCACACAAAGGTCATAACAGGTTTGAGTGACATGAGCCATGGTATCCAACCCCACAACATCTGCGGTGCGGAATGTGGCACTTTTCGCACGACCAATAACAGTACCAGTCAGTTTATCCACCTCTTCAACGGTCAATCCCATCTCTTGGGTCACCTTGATTGTCGTCATCATGCCGAAAACTCCAATACGATTTGCAATGAAATTCGGTGTATCCTTCCCATGGACAATTCCCTTTCCAAGAATGGATTCTCCGAAAGTTTCCAAGGATTGATATACACGGTCATCTGTTTCCGGTCCTTTCACCAATTCGAGTAGGCGCATGTACCGTGGAGGGTTGAAGAAATGGGTAATCATAAAACGCTTTTTGAAGGGATCGGGTAGGACGGTAATCAAATCGGCTAGAGGTATTCCGGATGTATTTGAGGAAATCATGGCTGATGATTTCAAATGCGGAACCACATTATTATACACCGTATGTTTGATATCCAACCGTTCAGCTACCGCCTCAATGACCCAATCCACTTCGCTAAGTTTTTCTAAATGTTCGTCGTAATTACAGGGTTCAACAAGGGTGGAATTTTTTGGTTTGTATAGTGGAGCCGGTTTCAGTTTGGATAAACCTGCAACTCCTTTTTCTGCCAGTTCCTGATTGATATCGTATAAAAGAGCGGGGATTCCTGCATTGGCCAAATGACCCGCAATCTGTGCCCCCATAACGCCTGCGCCAAGAACGGCAACTTTTTCAATGTTTTGACTCATAATATCCTCAAGGTTTAGGATTAATTAAATTGTGAAAGGTAACGGTACATGACCCAAAAATGGCTGCCGCTCCCGATAAGGACAAACAGATGCCAGATTTCATGGTATCCAAACCCTTTTCTAGGAGAGGATTTCCTATCCAATGCGTAAAATAAAACTCCACCTGTGTAAGCCAGTCCTCCTGCTAGAAGCCAAATTAACGCCCCGGTTTGAAGGTGTACAATCAGCGGCCATATAGCAATAATAGATAACCACCCCATAAAAACGTAATAAACAGTAGAAAACCAATTTGGGAATTTAAATTGAAACAATTTCCACAAAATTCCAAATACAGCCAATCCCCAAATAACGCCAAAAAGACTCCAACCCCAAGGACCTCTTAATGGAATAAGGCAAATGGGTGTATAAGTTGAAGCGATTAAGACATATATCATCATATGATCAAATCGTTTTAAAAAAGATTCCATCCGACCGGATACTGGAATCCAGTGATAGAGGGTGCTAGCCGTATAAAGTAGAAAGAGTCCTGTGCCAAAAATCGAAAAGGAAACAATTTTCCAAGGGTCTATAGGATTGACAGCTTTTACAATCAGCAATATGAGACCCACTACCGATAAAATGGCTCCAATGACATGGGTAAGTCCGCTCATAGGGTCTTTTAATTGTTTACACACAGAAAAGGATTACCGTTTAATGATGGTTGATATTCCTTGTCCGCTTCCAATGCACATGGTGGCAAGACCTAGGTGTGTATCCTGCTGTTCCATCACATTAAGAAGAGTAGTCAGGATGCGTGCACCTGAACATCCCAGAGGATGCCCCAGTGCAATAGCTCCTCCATTCAGGTTGATTTTACTTTCATCCCAGCCTCCTTCACGAATAACATAAAGAGATTGTGCAGCGAAAGCCTCATTTAATTCAATCGTCTCGATGTCATCCATGTTCAGCTTAGCTTTATTAAGAGCTTTTTCTGTTGCTGGAAGTGGCCCGGCACCCATGTGGGTCCAATCAACACCGGCAACGGCTCTTGCTACAATTTCTGCCCTGGCAGATAACCCCAGTTTTTGAGCAAAGGAATCACTGGTTAAGAGAACAGCCGAAGCCCCGATTGAAATAGGACTGCTTGTAGCCGCAGTGACAGAACCGCCCTCGATAAAGGCTGGGTTCAGGCTTTTAATTTTTTCAACATCCGGTTCTCGAGGTCCTTCATCTTTTGCAACAGTTATTTCTCCATAAACATCAATGGGAACAAGTTCGTTGTCAAATTTTCCATCGGCATTGGCTTTCAGTGCTTTTTCATGAGATGCGATGGAGAAGGTTTCCTGGTCTTCTCGGGATATATTTCCGTCATTAGCCAGATTTTCAGCGGTTTCTCCCATTCCAATATAAAATTCCTGTTCGGCCAATTCGGGGTGAAAGTCCGGTGCAAATCCTCCCATTGGGACTGAAAACATATCTTCAATACCTGCAGCAATACCCACATCGATATCTCCACATTCAATGGCCGCACTCAATTGGTGTACAGCATCCATAGAAGAACCACAGAATCGATTAACAACTTTTCCGGTGGATTCTTTAGGCAATCCTGCTAGAACACCTGCAGATTTTCCAATAATCATTCCCTGAGGACCTTCAGGGAATGCGCATCCTACAACAAGGTCTTCAACCATTTCAGGTTTAATTTTACTATTTCGAGCCAATAATACTTTTACCACCTGGGCGGTGAGGTCATCAGCACGAATACCCACCAATTGGCCATTTTTGATACCGATGGGCGAGCGAACTGCATCAATGATAATTGATTTAATACTCATGATAATCTCCTAATAAGGATAGGTTTTACTTTGGTAAATGGTTTCTGCAACTTGCCGCTTAAGTCCGATAATATCGGTTGATAGCAGCATTTTTGCCTGAAATGTTCTTAAATGATCGACCACAGCAGGGGAAGTATGTCCTCGGTAAATACCGTTTAGAGCTGTCAAAGCCATGTTCAAAATTCGCAGGACCATTTCAGCAGAATTTATTTTAGCAATGCTGATTGCAGAAGGAATCGGCCTTTCACTTTCCATGATTTTTTTGGCTCTCACTACTGTGCTTTCTGCAGTATAGAGATCGGTAAAAATATCAGCTAAAATTTCCATTATCTGCTGTTCGTGTTTTAAATCCTGTCCATATTCACACAGGGCTTCATTCAATACATACAATGCTAATCGTTTCCCAGTTTCGATGGTATTGCATTCATGAGACAAAATGCCCTTTTCACTTTGGGCTACTCCATTTGATATAAATTTTTCTATATCGGAAATAGCATCGCGAATGGGAAGTTCTTCAAGAAGGGCTTTTTTCATAATAAACCCTGCAATGATCTGGCGATTGATTTCGTTTGACCCTTCCCAAATTTGGTTTATTCTATTGTCACGATAGGCTGAGGCTAAGGGATATTCTTCCAGAAATCCGTAACCACCGAAAATCTGAAGACCTTCATTAATTGCAAATTGACTAGTTTCACTTCCGTAAACTTTTGCCATGGAAGTTTCAATGGCAAATTTTTCCATGGCTTCACCCATGTGGATATAATAGTTCGGATCCGTTTTATCCAATTTATCAATCTCTTCCTGAAGGAGCCCAATTGTTCGGTATACCATGCTATCTGCTGCAAAAGCTCTCACTGTCATATTCGCAATTTTTTTAATGATTGCATCAAATTGGCTGATGGGTTGACCAAAAGCCCGACGTTCCATTGCGTATTCAGCAGCCCCTTCAATAACGACTTTAGACCCACCTACTCCGGAAGCACCTAACTTAAATCGTCCGATATTTAAGACATTAAAAGCAATGGTGGCTCCTTTACCAACTTTGTAAAGAAGATTTTCTACCGGAACTTTTGCATCTTTGAAAATGAGAGGTGTTGTGGATGACCCTTTCATGCCCATTTTCTTTTCTTCTGCACCCACTTCGAATCCGGGTGTGTCAGAGTCTACAATAAATGCGGTGAATTTGTCTCCGTCAACCTGCGCAAACACAATATGGAAGTCTGCCCATGCCCCATTAGAAATAAATATTTTTTCACCATTCAGTATATAATGGTTTCCATCTTCGGATAAAACAGCCGTGGTCTTCCCTGCCAGGGCGTCCGATCCTGCTGTGGGTTCTGTTAAACCATAAGCGCAAATCATTTCTCCTGAAACGACTTTGGGTAAATATTTTGCTTTTTGTTCCGGTGTCCCAAACCAAACTACAGGTAAAGATCCAATTCCGGTTTGCACAGCCCATGTTGTGGAAAATGACGGGCAGGAGACCAGACTTTCTGCAACAATAGCCGAGGTAATTTTATCCAGGTCCAAACCTCCGTATTCTTCCGGGATATCAATCCCCAGCAAACCCAGTTCACCCATTTCCCGGATAAGGGAAAGAGATAACTCTTTGTTGTATTTTTCAATTTCTTCTTTCTGTGTTAGGATACGGTCTCTATCAAATTCTTTAATCATTTGATAAATTTCCCGATGTTCTTCGGTAAAATCTTCTCGGGAATACACGCGTGTATCTTGAATGGATTCGACGAGGAATTGTCCTCCGGTTTTTTGAGTTAATGCTGTTTCACTCATACTCTTGATCTCCTTAATGCTTCTTTTTTAGACCTGCCAAAATAAAATTTTTAATGGTGTTGACGTATTCTTTGGCCGAAACGCCATGAACGTCGAAAAGGGTAAACCAGTTTATGGATTCAATATTTACCATTATGGATAAGGCGGTTATCCGGATATTTAAATTTTTAAATTCGTTCTGTTTGACACCTTTGGAAAGAATGCCTTCAATCAAATCTAAAAATGTGGTGTATACTTTCTGGAGTTTTTTTCTAAAGGCCTGATCTCGCTGAGCCATAGACCAAAATTCGGAGAGTGCCTTAAACGGCGTAGGATCTTTATCGTATTGAGAAATGAAATAATCGAACAGATCTTCAATTTGTTTTTCTGCTGGAGCATCTTCTTCGACAATATGGTTTAAAACAGCGCTGTATTGGAGGACCCAAAAATTAACTAAATCCAAATACAAATCTTTTTTTGAGCTGTAATACCAATAAATGGCACCTTTGCTCATTTTGGATTGACTGACCACATCATCCATCCGAGCGCGGTCATATCCATTTTTTATCAGAACAGAAAGAGCGGCATCTAAAATTTGGTCTTTTCGTTGATCTTGCTTAGATTGATTCATAACTAAACCGACTGGTCGGTCTATTTTACGACACTCTGGATCGCTACGCAAGAATAATTCGCTAAATAGTCACAAAATTAATACAACAAATTTTGAAGGTGAATCCTATGAATTTACTAAATCCACGCATAAGCCCGTTTGATCATTTGGACATCAATTCCAAAAAAATGCTCCATAAAGTTGTTGATTTTTTTGAAAACCGTGGAAAACAAAAATTAAAAGAAGATGACCACGAAAGGGCATGGTATTCTGATTTTTTAAATTTTATTAAACAAGAGAAATTGTTTTATACCTTTCTGACACCAAGTGAATATGGTGACGGTACTACCCGGTGGGATACATATCGCAATTGTGCATTAAATGAAGTTCTCGGGTTTTATGGACTCTGTTACTGGTATACTTGGCAAGTAACAATTTTAGGTTTAGGACCCATTTGGATGAGCGAAAATCGGGACATAAAAGAGCGAACAGCAGCTTTTTTAAAAAATGGGAGAATCTTTGCTTTTGGACTCTCAGAAAAGGAACATGGCGCTGATATATATTCTACTTCAATGTCCCTTCATAAAGAGGGGGGGGCTTTCGTTGCAAATGGCAGTAAATATTATATTGGAAATGGGAATGAGGCTGCTCTGGTGTCTGTATTTGGAAAAATGAAGGACGACTATGTTTTTTTTGCTGTTGACCCAGAAAACCAGAATTATGAATGCGTCAAGAATATCTGCAATTCACAAAATTATGTGGCAGAATTCAAACTAAATGATTACCCGGTTCCCGAAAAAAATATTCTTTCCGTGGGACGGGAAGCATGGGACACTTCCCTTAATACGGTTAATGTGGGGAAATATAATTTGGGATGGGCATCCATTGGCATGTGCAGCCATGCCTTTTATGAGGCGTTAAATCATGCCTCTCATCGGCGGCTTTTTGATACCTATGTGACGGATTTTACTCATATTAAGCAAAATTTTGTGGATGCATATGCCCGATTAACAGCCATGAAAATGTTTGCCCTTCGGGCTTCAGATTATATGCGAACCGCTTCAGCAAGTGATCGGCGGTATCTTCTGTATAACCCTATGGTAAAAATGAAAGTTACTACTCAAGGGGAAGAGGTGATAGATTTGTTGTGGGATGTCATTGCTGCAAAAGGATTCGAAAAAGATATGTTTTTCGAAATGGCGGCTAGGGATATTCGTGCCTTACCGAAACTGGAAGGGACCGTTCATGTTAATATGGCTCTTATCATAAAATTCATGAAAAATTACTTTTTCAAACCGGGGAAATTTCCGGAAATCCCGTTGGTTGATGCAGATAAAAATGACGATTTTCTGTTTAACCAGGGGCCTACAAAAGGATTGGGGAAAATTCAGTTCCATGATTACCGGCCTATATACAACAAAAGTAATCTGGCCAATGTAAAGCGGTTTCATAAACAGGTGCGATGGTTGAAACGGTTTTTATTTGCGGGACGGCCCACAAAAGGTCAGAGGAAGGATTTTGATTTTCTACTTAACTTGGGGGAATTATTCACCTTGGTTGTATATGGACAATTAATTTTGGAAAAAGCAGAGCAAGAAAAAACTACTGAGGACATTCTGGAGCAGATTTTTGAAATAATTATTCGAGATTTTTCTCGATTTGCATTACAGCTCTATGCTAAACCTTCCACGTCATTAATCCAAAAAATGCTCTGTAAAAAAATGATGCGCCAACCGAATCATCATCCTGAACGGTTTAACCGAGCATTGGAACAGGTTTATGAATTAAAAGACAGTTATGAAATGCAGTTATAAATATTAATTCCATGATTGAAGCATAATCAAATTGCCTACTGTATCTTCAAATAGATTTTTTATTCCCCACTCAGGTTTGTCGAGATCATCTCTGAACACAACACCCCGTTCCTTTAAGTGTTTTATTTCCATCTGAATATCCTTTACCCCGAATACAATGGCTGGTAATCCATTGGTATAAAGTTTTTCCTGATAAGTCTTGGCAAAGGAATTTCCCCGAGGTTCCAATAAAAGAGTGACGCCTTGGGGATCATCCGGTGAAACCACTACACAAATTTGTGCATTGGGGTCATATTCCTTAGATTGAAATCCCAGGATGTCTGTATAAAATTTATGAGCCTTTAAAGGATTATCTACAAAGATGCTCGTCATCATGATCTTCATTATCTACCTCCTATTTGTTATGCTTTTCTATTTGGATATTCCGAGGTGAATTGGGTCTTAATTATTGTATGGGAAATTTTTTGGTTTTCGGTTTGTCATCTAGTTTATGGATTAGTATAAATTATTAATAAACATTGGACTTTTAGACTTAATAATAATTATAAAAAAACAGTTGACGGGATAAAGGCATCCTATTTAATATTGCTAATGAGAATTAGTCTCAATAGTGATAATTTGTTTTTGATGATAAGGAAAGACTAATATGGGTGAATTTTCAATCCAGATTGAAAAGGGTAAAATTGTTCGTTGCAGTCAGTGTTCGCAACTTCAAATTGAATTTGGAAATATTGAAATTGAAGTTGATATCTGTAAATTTTGGACCTTGTTAAAATTTGTGAACAGGATTAAACTAGAACCGAGAGGAAGAGATCGTATTTTATTACCTTTAGCCGGGAAACAAATTTATTCGATATTTACCCAACCGGAATTTTTGGAATTTAAACGGATGCTGCATAAAACACGAGATTATATGCAAAAAGAGTTTCATTTTAGTCAGGGTAATTTTTTTAGGGAATTTAGAGAAATGCCTGACAAATGAAAAAAGGCATTAGACAGGAGTTTGGCAAACTGAATAAATATATGGATGTATTGAAATGGAATTAACAAAAAAACCTTTTATCGGATTATTGGCATTTGTGGTGGTTTTGCTGACCATGCCTTTGGGGCATACCGTTATGATTTTGATGGAAAAATTGTTCGGACATAACCATCAATATACAGCGGCAACCCTAATGGGGTTGGGAGGGATGATCCTCTTATTTTTGGGCTCAAAAATGGATAAAGAAACCACAGCGACCTGGTTAGGGTTCTTTGCCGGACTATTTATTTGGACGGGCTGGGTGGAATTCTCTTTTGTATTTTATGCAAACCATTTAGGGGTGCCTCCTCTCATGGAAAATAGTGAGGTGGTGACTAAACCGGAATATCTTATTATGCCATCCTCAATTGGAGTCTTGTTGGGGACGCTGCTATTTTTCTTCTTCAATAAAGAAACACGATGTCATTTTTTTAAATGGTTTCATCGGAATTTTAACATGAAAATTGGAAAACCTGCTTCGGGCAAGAAAAGAAATTTTGCCACCATTACTGCCATGGAAACCATTTATGTCACGTGGTTTTTTTACATTGTTTTACTTCTAGTCTATGACAAAGCTCTCTTTGGAGATCGCCACGCAGTAACCTATGGTGTATTTTATGGTTCCCTAGTCTGGTCCTTATATTTATTTGTACGATTGGTAAAATTTAAAAAAATAGCTCCAGCCGTTCGCTATGCCATTCCAACCGTTATCATTTTTTGGAATGCCGTTGAAATCTTAGGCCGATGGCAATTTTTTGATGAAATATGGGTTCAACCGGAGAAATATGCTTTGGAAATGGGCTTAATCTTTTTGGCTTTTGTGGGTGTATCACTTCTCACAATTCTAACACCTGAGCGGGAAAAAACAGTAAAGGTATAAAAATGAATTGTGGACAATGGACTCCTATTAATATATTTCGACCCAATAGTCGAAATATAAAATTAGGAGTTCCAATGATTTCAAAAAGACAAGAAATGGAGAGAGAGTATAGAAAACAGCAGATTATTGAGGGAGCGTTAACGGTATTTAAAGAAAAGGGGATCGAAGGGTCCACCATGGATGAAATTGCAAGAGAAGCTGATTTTGGGAAAGCGACTTTATATTATTATTTTGGATCAAAGGAAGATATTTTTAGAGAGTTGCTTGAAAGTGGCTGGAGAACGATTTGGGAAGAAATTGAACCGGATATTCAAGCAAAAAACACTCCAAAAAAGACGTTTATTAAATTATTAAATCGAATTGGTGAACTAGTGATAGAAGACCCTGTCCGCTATGAATTTTTATTTGCTGCGCCTCAAATGATTTCTACTCTGGAGGGGAAAAACACCTGGAAAGTCTATCAGGATCGAATGTATAAGGTATTTCATGGGCTATTGGAAGAAGGAATGGCAGAAGGAGAGTTTCCCGTCATGCCTTCTGATTTAATGATGCGGGCGATAGGAGGGCTTTTTCATGGACTTTTCTTTCTTGGTCAAGGGAAAAAACAAGTTTCTAAAAAAAGTATGGAATCTTTAATCACAACATTTATGGGGACGGTTGGAAGCTCATGAGAAGTATGAAATTGCAGATGAAACACTTGAAGTTATTGATTCTTATAAGTCCCCTCATCGTGAGTCAAGAATCTGGATATGCACAAGAAACTCATACCTTATATGGTAAAGTGATTCATGGTAACACCGGGAAACCTCTTCAAGCAGTAAATATTCAAGCAGGAATAGAGGACCGTGGAACCATCACGGGAGAAAATGGGGAGTTTACTCTTTCGGGTTTAATAGAAGGTGAACAGCTAATCCGCTTTACTCATATTGGATTCGAGATGGTAGAAAAAACTGTTTTTATTCCCTCCAGCCATTCATTGGAAATTACCCTGAATCAAAACCTGATAGAAATGGATGCCCTTGTGGTTACGGGTACCAGGACAGAGCGATATTTAAAGGATGCTCCTGTGACGACTCAAGTTATCAAGGGAGAGAAGCTGAAGGAATCTGGTGCATCGGATATATCTGATGTCATTAGCGAGATGACCGGAATTAATATTGTGGAAAACCAGTTTGGCACCGGGGTTGAATTATTGGGGTTTGATACGGACCATATTCTGGTCATGGTCGATGGAATGAAACTCATCGGCCGGGTTAATGGTCAGTTGGATGTGGCTCAAATTCCTGTGGATCATATTGATAGAATTGAAGTGGTTAAGGGAGCTACAAGCGCATTGTACGGTAGTGAAGCCATGGGCGGGGTGATCAATATTTTAACCAAACAACCGGGGCAAAATCGAATTTTGAATTCAGATACTTCTTTCGGAGCATATGGGCGGATAAAAGGAGCCTTATCCTTTGGAAACCAAATAAAGGGTTGGAACTATTTTTTATCTGGGGGTTATCGCCATTTTGGAGGATATGATATTGACCCTTCCTCAGTCTGGGAGGACGGGAGCGAATACAACAAGGCCAATGGCCAATTCAAATTACGTAAAAATTGGGGGAAGGGATTGGATTTTAATCTAGATGCCCTCATATTAAATGAGAGGCAAAACCTTGTGAGCAGTTCTGTTTTTCAGGATAAAATTGTTAATGACAGAATTTCGAGTAGGGTAGAATTGCGAAAAACAATTGGATACTGGCAATTAAAAGGTATTGGAGATTATGCAGTTTATGATCACCAGTTTGATCGGCTGGTACTCAGTTCGGGAATTTTGAAAAAAGGATCTATCACTACAGATACCCGAAAAACAGCATCGATTGTTGTTGCCAGGGATTCTGGACGCCATTCGCTCAATGGGGGATTCGGCAGGGAATGGGAAGGGATACTGTCTGACCGCGTCAAAAATGCTGAAAGGAACTCTATTCTGACAAATTTATTTTTACAGGATGAATATACCCTAACTCATAAGTGGACACTTCTTACAGGGATGAGGTTAGATATGCATTCCATTTACGGACAACATATTTCACCTAAAATATCCATCATGTATAAACCGGAAATGATCTCGCGTATTCGTGTGGCTTATGGTGAAGGGTTTCGAGCGCCATCTTTTAAAGAATTATTTCTTGACTACAGCAATATCTCTGTAGGATACCATATTGTGGGGAATGAACAACTACATCCAGAGACCTCCCGGAATTTTAATGTCGATATCGAAAGGTGGCATACTCGAAAATATCATGGTCGCCTCAATCTATTCTGGAATGAAATTGAGGGCCTGATTGATTATAAATATTTGGGAATGGTCGATGGTTATGGGACTTATACAAGCGAAAACCTGACGTCCGCAAGAACTGCCGGATTCGAAATGGATTATACCTATTTTATTACACAAAACTTAGAAGCATGGATTGGAATGGCATATTTGGATTCCTGGGATGAGGAGCGAGAGTCGGCTCTAACTTTTAAATCGAGGTATAAGGGAAATGGAGGAATTCGCCTGACCATGAAAAACAATATCAAATTTAATATGCGTATTCAATACACCGGTAAGCGGTTCTACTGGAATGATATTCAAGAGGGAGCAGAACCTGAAAAATCCTGGATAGATGGATATACTCTCATTAATGGTCATATGAGTTTCCCTATGCCGCTGGGATTACGGGGCTATGCCGGAGGAAAAAACTTAACGGATTATGTTGATAATGTCTGGGGGCCCATGCCTGGAAGGGAATGGTATATCGGACTGAAATATGATCTCACAAATCAACAGAATTGAAACAAAAGGAATACACTATGAAAAAAACAATCCCATTATTGGGGATAATGGTCTTTTTAGCCATAGGATGTGAAGATAAAGATGTTTTAAAAGAACCCAATCCATTGGATTTGGGTGTGAATACGTTTAAATCAGAAAATGTAAAAGTTGAACCGGCACAGTATTTCACTTTTGCCAATAATGCAGCAGTTAATGAAGAACCTACAGCATGGGATGTAGCTTTTGCTACAGTAGATTATCAACCAAGCCCTCAAGCACCAACCATTAAGGACCCGGTCATTCTTACCGGCAATTCTGTATCAATAGCAAAAGTGGATGCCACAGATTTGTCCTCGGTTACGGACGTTCCAGCAGGAACCTTATTTAAGGTTGATAGTAATGGCGATTACGTTACACAGGGGTGGTATAATTATAATAGCTCAGATCATTCCATTTCTCCAAAGGATTTTGTATATGTTGTAAAAACATCGGACGGAAAATACCCGGCATTTGAAATTACCAATTATTATGACGATTATGGACGATCTGGAGTCTTTACGATCAATTGGAAATATCTAGTTGCGGATTAATTTAGCATTTAGGGGTGCAGCCATTTAGCGATACAGCCTGATTTGTTGCCAACCAGCCCTTCTTTACTCCTCAGGTCAGGTGCTGTACCCCTGCTATAATTCCTCTTAAATATTCTCGATGATCTTCCTAAGTTTTGTAACATTATCTTTTAGAAATACTCTAATTACCCTAGTGAGGAAAAGCTATGAGTGAATTAATTAATAACCGTCAACAGCGCATTGAAATAATGAAAGCGTTGGTTCGGCAACTTCATGAAGGGAATGCACCGGAAAAAATAAAACATCAGTTGGAAACAATGCTGGATGAAGCGGATTATTCTGATGTCTTTACCATGGAAATCCAACTGATTGAAGAAGGTATTCCCCAAGAAAGTATTCAAGATCTCTGTGATACGCATACCCATGTTCTCAAAAAACACCTGGATTTACAAGAAACCCCTGAAACTGTTCCCGGCCACCCCGTACACACGTTTATTAATGAGAATAAAGCTTTAACAAAAGTATCTTCAACCGTTCGTCTTCAAATTAAAGAGTTAAACCACTCTAAAGACGATGAGGATGTACTTGAGCCAATGAGGAATATCCAAGGAAATCTGAATCTCCTAATGGATATAGAAAAACACTATTCGAGAAAAGAGAACCTCCTGTTTCCCTATTTCGAAAAAAAAGGAGTTACAGGACCTCCCACTGTTATGTGGGGAAAGGATGATGAAATTCGAATCCTACTTAAGGAAAGTTTACATGCCCTTCAAAAGGTGGACGCTCTGACAGGTGGAGAGGCAAAATTATTGTGCGATGTGGTTATTCTTCCTGCCCTTACAGCATTGGAAGATATGGTGTATAAGGAAGAAAAAATTCTGTTTCCCACAGCACTGGATCTTTTAACTGAAGTGGAATGGGTTGAGATTTATCAGCAAAGCCATGAAATTGGGTTTTGTATCTATGTACCGGAATTTGAATGGAAACCAAAAGGCTTTGATACAGGACTGCTGAAAAAAGAAGAAATCGATGGTAAAGTTCATCTTCCCACAGGAACCTTTACAATGGAAGAAATGATTTCCATGTTTCAAACATTACCCTTTGATATAACCTTTGTAGACAAAGAAGATAATGTTCGGTTTTTTAGTGATAGTCCAGATAGGATTTTTGACAGAACGCGTGCCATACTCGGACGTAAAGTTCAGTATTGCCATCCACCATCCAGTGTACATATTGTGAATCAAATTTTAGAGGATTTTAAATCCGGAAAAGAATCCCAAGCCCGATTTTGGATAAATCTGGGTGGTAAATATATTTATATCGTTTACTATGCCGTCCGGGATAAATCCCAAAACTATTTGGGAATATTGGAGGTAACCCAGGATATAACAGATATAAAAGAAATAGAAGGAGAACGGAGGATTCTCACTTATGATTCGAATGGTGAACACTAAGGATTAAAAATGGATATTACACCTAAAACTAAGCTATCTGACTTACTGAAAGCATATCCTGAATTGGAAGAAAAAGTGATTAAAATGGCTCCGCCGTTTAAAAACCTTAAAAATCCCATATTGAGAAAAACAGTGGGGAAACTGGCTTCATTGTCCAAAGTAGCTCAAATAGGAGGATTGGATATAAGAGACTTTGTTAATGAATTGCGGAAACTTTCAGGTCAAAAACCCCTTGAAGGAATTCGTGAATCAGAAAAAATACAATTACCAAAAACTGCACCTGACTGGCTCAAGGGAGAGCCCCTTGAAGTGGTGGATGGGGTAGCCATGCTTGAACAGGGCGAACATCCCTTAAATTATATTAACAGTAAGATGAAAGAAATTGAATCCGGACAATACATTGTTTTAAATACAAATTTTGCCCCTCTCCCCATGCATGAGGCCATGATGAAACAAGGATATACGGTTTTCCACGAGGTTTTGGAAAACGTGGATCACCGCACTTTTATTGGGAAGCCTTGATTCGTATTAAAAATTAAGGGATTAACCCTAATTGTCGATATTTTTTTGTATATTTTTCATAAAGGGATTTATGGCGGTCCCCCATATCTATTTTTTTACCTTGGATGTAACATTGAATAACCGTGGTTCGAATATCTAAAGGGTCCCCATCTGTTATAAAGAGGGTAGCGTCTTTTCCCTCTTCTAATGAACCAACATCTTTTTCCACTCCAAGGATTTCGGCTACTGAAAGAGTAATGGCTCGAATGGCATCCTCTTTTGTCAGTCCAAATGCAGTAGCCATGGCCGCATGATAGGGGAGATTTCGCTGGTGAGGTGTTTCAAAAGCATTCCCTGACGCAGAAATACAGAATTGAATTCCGGCCTTTTTCAGGATTAAAGGTGTTTTATATGCTTGATCATAATCCTCAAATCTGCGTTGGGGCAGATCCAAAACACTTTCATAAATCACAGGAATTTTATAGTTCTTCAATAGGTCTGTCAGTCTCCAAGAATCTTTACCACCGATGATAACGATGTTGATATCCTGGCGGATTGCCCAATGGACAGCCGCTTCAATTTGGCGAACTTCATTTGCATGAATGAATATAGGTTTTTCTCCAGTCACAAATGGAATCATGCTCTCCAAGCGTAAATCCACACCCTGAAAATCAGTATCCATCTTGGGATTGGTCTGCCGTAACCGGGCATAAGCCCGTACAGTTCTAAAAAGTTCATCGATTTCTTCAAGATTTTTTTGACGATCTTCTTTTTGCTTTTTGATTGGAGTTTTGGCGTTTGGACTCAGATTTAGTCCCATTTTCGGCCAATTCAAATGCATCCCGGTGGGGTGCTTAAGGGTGGCATTTTCCCATGTCCAGCCATCCAGCATCATCAAGGAGGATTGTCCTGAAATTAAGCCTGATGATGGAGTAGCATTTGCCAGTAAAACACCGTTTGAACGGGTGATAGGAATTATTTCTGAGTCAGGGTTGTAACTAACATTGGCTCGAACATTGGGGTTTAGTTTTCCTTTTTCAGCATAATCAACAGTTGCTTTAACTGCGCCAATTTCCATGAGACCAATGGAAGTTACTGCAGCAATAAATCCGGGGTAAACATGCTTTCCGTTTAAATGGATAATTTCAGTATCGGCCGGTGGGGAAATTGCCTCTCCAATTTTTATTATTTTCCCTTGGTAAAATAACAGATCTCCCTGTTCGATACTTCCATGGGATACGGTATGAATTGTTCCATTTTTTAAAAGTACAGGGTTCGACTGGGGTGGGGCTGGAACTTGGTCAGAAGCCAGGGCAATGGACAGGAAGAAAATAAATATTCGCAATACGTTCATTTTAATTTCCCCGTTTTTGGATAAACGATTCAGATAAAGAACAAGAATGGTATTTCTGACCCAGACTTCCATTTGGTTGAAGAGGCTCTCCGCTTTTTTCTGTTGAACTGAGTATCTTTTGAATCAGATCATTTCTCAATTTCTCATCTCGCTGTCGGTAATACTTATCTTGTTCCAGAGAAAAATATTGGATGCCCTCAATCCAGGTCTGTTCACATTTCGAAAAAGTTGAAAGGGGATGACCGCTCCAAATGACAAAATCAGCATCTTTACCCGGTTCAAGAGACCCAACCCAATCATTTATTTTTAACTGCTTTGCAGGATTAATTGTGACTAAATGCAGAGCCTCTTCCTCGCTTAGACCGCCATATTTTACAGCTTTTGCGGCTTCAAGATTCATTCGTCTAGCCAATTCATCACTGTCTGAATTAAATGAAACATTTACACCAACTTCTGTCATAAGAGCACCATTAAAAGGGATAGCATCAATTACTTCATATTTATAGGCCCACCAATCAGAAAATGTTGATGCACCGGCGCCATGCTCCAAAAGACGTTCTGCAACTTTATACCCTTCAAGAACATGTTGGAACGTTCCAATGGTAAAGCCAAAATCTTCAGCGATTCGTGTGAGCATAAGAATTTCATCTTGCCTGTAGGAATGGCAATGTATGAGTCGTTTCCCCTCTAAAATCTCTACTAGTGCCTCTAATTCCAAATCGTGTCTCGGAGGAATTTTAGTTTTTTGTCTCTGGCTATTTTTATGATAGACGTTCCATGTTTTTTTGTATTCGACTGCTGCCTGAAATGCGTCTCGGATGATTTGTTCGACCCCCATTCGTGTTTTAGGGTATCGATTAGTGGGGTCATTCCAATTGGATCGTTTTACATTTTCGCCCAAAGCAAATTTGATACCTTGTGGAGCTCTTTTAAAAATGAGGTTCTCGGGTTCCCGTTTTCCCCATCGCAATTTTAACACTGCATTTTGTCCACCGATAGGGTTGGCAGATCCATGAAGCAAATTAATTGTAGTAAGTCCCCCGGCCAACGCCCGATACATGGCAATATCATCCGGCTCCACTACGTCCTGCATTCGGACTTCTGAAGTAACGCTTTGAAATCCTTCATTAATGGATGCAGCAGCCATATGGCTATGGGCATCCAGCAACCCGGGTGTGATGTGCTTTCCTCTTCCCTCAATAAATAGGGCGCCTCCTTTGGGCATGGAAATATTACGTGCAATTTTTTTTATTCGGCCGTTTTCAATCAACAAATCCCAATTCTTAAGGATTCCTTTATGGCCACATGTCCAAATCGTGGCATCATTAACCAGAACGCGTTTAGGATTGGGGAGCGGTGCATCCCAGCCAAAGGCACCTTCAGGATAAGTCAAACTTAGAATACTTTGATTTTCTATTCTTTTAGTTGGCTCTTTTCTTTTGATGTCTGAAGAATCCTTTTGCGCAGTCCAAATTTGTTCATTTCCATCAGGATAAACCATGATTCCTCTGGCTGAAGAATCTGTCATTGTGCCTGAAAACCGTACAAAACCTTTTTGAAATAGGGAATCGGACCTAACAACCCAATAAATTCTATCCTGTTCCAGATGAATTGAATCAATAGGTACAGCAATACTGTCTTGTTTGAGCTCACCGGAAAACCTACTTTGCTTCTTTCGAATGGAAAGATTCCAAAACGTATTGGTTTCATTTAAAGTCCATGAGCCCACAGGATTAATGTTTGGAATAGGATTTATTTTTATTTCATTTCCGTTTATCCAAACGGATTGAATGGTGGAATTTTTTTCAAAATAGTTCCCATCCACAACGGTGAGGTTTGCAATAAATCCCGGCGATATTTTACCCAGCCTGTCGAATTCTCCGAATTTTTCTGCAGGAGTAGTGGTCAAGGCAGCCAGTGCATCCTTTTCGCTTAACCCTCTTTCGACTGCCCGTGCCAGGTAACTTTGAAAGCGAGATTTATCTTTTAAGTCCGAAGCAGTAAGCGAAAAGGAGATTCCAGCTTGAACTAATTGGTGGGGATTGTCCGGTGCCATATCCCAATGTTTTAGTTGTTCGGTTGAATACTGAAGGGCTTCGTGAGGGTGCTCCACATTTGGTTTACCTGGAAAGTTAATTGGTAAAATGATGAAAGGATTGGCTTTTGCTATTTCCTTGAGTCTGCGATATTCCTTTCCGTTTCCTTTCACCCAAAAATTTAAACCGAATTCTAACGAAATAGACTTTGCCCGGAGATTAAAAATATCATTGGTTGTTCGAAATACTATCGGGTAGTTCTTTTCCATAAATATCGATAGAATTTCTAATGATATGTTTTGAACAATGGGTTCATTCTTTTGAGGATATTTTTTCAAAATCTCCATAGAACTCCCGTACCATGTTGCGTCATAAAATCCTTGGCGGATAAATGCAATAGTTCCCAAAAGTGAAGTGGGATACTCCTTACTGCTCCACCCTCCAGATCGAAAAGCAATACTCTGTGCAATCGATGGCTGAAGAATGAGAGGAGTATTTTCGAGTTGAATTAATGCGGATTGGCCTTCAAATATTCCACCCTTAGGAACAATATGGGCTGTTGTAAACCCTGCTTTGCGTAAGGTATTTATCTCCTCCTTTTTCGGCTTAAATATGTCCACAACCTTTACACGGGCTCTCATGTTCGAATTCCAATGTTTCCGAAGTGAACTGTCTTTTTGGGTTGTGTGGACATCCAGCCAGCTATCGATGAATCCTGCATAGACATGAGCCCCGTTCAGGTCAATAACCGTTCCACCATCGGGTATAGATACCGACTCACCTGCCTCCTCAATAATTCCATTTCTAATTATAATCGTCCCGTCGGGAATCTGAACCTCTGGTGAAATATGAAGATGGCCATGGATAAGAACCCAGGTTCTTGGAGGATGGGCATGCAGGTCTTTCGGTGGTTTGATTTGCCCGGTAAGTGTAGCAACAATGATTATAACCGTTGTTAGATATTTCTTTGTCATTTAAAAATTTGGTCCTTTTAAATGGATTTTTGTTACATGTTTAATCAAATAATTATACGCATCGTTTACTGTATCAGAAAAATGAAATAGAGATAAGTCTTCCTCAGAAATTACACCGGATTCGACAAGATAATCCCAATTGACAACCTGTTTCCAAAAGTGGCTGTCGAAGAGAACTATAGGAATCTGCTTTCGCAATTTTTTTGTTTGTATGAGAGTAAGGACTTCCATCACTTCATCAAGTGTACCAAACCCACCGGGCCAAACAACCATAGCTTTAGCCAGGTAAAGGAACCAAAATTTGCGCATAAAAAAGTAATGAAAGTTGATTTCCAAATCATCAGAGATCCATTCATTCCCTGATTGTTCAAACGGAAGAGTGATGGATAATCCTACCGCAAGACCTTTGGCTTCCGTAGCACCGCGGTTGGCCGCTTCCATTATTCCGGGCCCCCCTCCTGAGGTGACAATAAATCGTTTTTTCTTATGTTTGAGTTTTTTGCTCCATTTTGTCATTTTGTAGGATAATTCACGGGCCGCTTCATAGTAGTGGCTCATTTTTAGGTCTGTTTTTAACTTTTCTAGTTCTCTCTTAGATAATTTCTTGGGAGCATTCTCCAAGGTAGCCTTGGCATCTTTCTCGGATTTCAAACGTGCGGAACCAAAAAAAACAATGGTATCTTGAATTTTATTGCGTTTGAATCGTTGTAATGGACCATAATATTCAGACAATAACCTAACGGATCGTCCTTCCGGACTGCCTAAAAAATCTTTATTATAATAGAAACGATCGTCTTTCTTTTTAATCATTTTCTTACACTCCTAGTGTTTTTTTATTCTTTTTTTCTTTTTGTCGGCGAAGAAATTAGGGTAGATAATCCTCAAAAACGTGTTAGAATATTTCTTAATTTTATGACTGGATTCTTTTCAGGATAACTGACAACCAAAGTACATTTTATATTGTCAAAGAATTCAAACACATAAGGAAAAAATAATTATGAAAAAATACCCCGCATCTTTAACCATTGATTACCCTGAAAATGCAAACAGATTAACGGTATTCTTTCGGATAATTCTTGCGATACCGATATCAATAATTCTGGGACTTTTAGCTTCTAATGGCTATGATCCTGAACAAAATTATTGGATAGGTATTTTGGTTATACCTACTTTATTAATGATTGTTTTTCGAAAAAAGTATCCACGTTGGTGGTTTGATTGGAATTTGGCCTTAACCAAATTTGCATTACGCGTTTGGTCTTATTTGTTGTTGTTGCGTCATGAATATCCTTCAACTGATGAAGAACAGGCTGTTCATGTTCATATTGAATACCCGAATGTTGAAAAAGATCTAAACCAATGGATGCCATTAATTAAATGGTTGTTAGTTCTCCCTCATATCATTGTGCTATGTTTAATCATGATTGGAGTTGTATTGTGTACAATTATGGTTTGGGTTATTATTTTGTTTACAGGGAAATATCCAAGGGGCATTTTTAATTTTGTAGTAGGTGCATTGAGATGGGGTCTGAGAGTAGAGGCTTATGCAATTTTATTAACTACTGATCAATATCCTCCTTTTCGGTTAAGTGAATGAATAGTCGCTTAATTGGGATCGATGTGGCGCTGGGTGTAAGTTTTGGTATTACGGTTGGGTCTATTATTGGTGCCATAACCAGGGATATTGCATTTTGGGTTTCTATGGGCGTGGTCTTTGGTCCAATATTTGGGATTGTAGTTGCGGTCATTTTTGGGGATATGAATAATATAGATTAAGAAATGGAATTGAAATGAAAGTAAAATTATTCTTAAATAACGGTAAACTATTTGGGAAGTCTGATTTAGTTGAAAAATTCAGTAAAGAAATTAATACTTGGTTAGAAAATCATCCCGAGTTAAAAGTGATTGATATAAAGCAATCTTCCTGTGGTGGGAGTATGGAACCCGGGCAACATCTTATTTCTGTTTGGTATGAGTCTGAATCATAAAACGCAAACCGTAAAAATGGGTAAAAACGAGATGAGAGTAACTATGAGGAGAGGTTGAACCCCTAATTACAAAGTCGTATTTTATATGACAATGAACCGACAATTAATTTTCTTTATCCTTTTTTGGGCGTGTGTTCCGCCACCACCAGATCCCTTTATCCCGCCACCGACAAGACAGATAACGGATAGTCCGAATTCACTCACTGAAGGTCTGTTGACTGAATATGATATTTGGGAATTTCTAAAGGATAGTCCGAACGAAGCAAATGTCATAAGTACATTGGGGTTGCCTGATTCTGTTTGGGTCAGTGATGAACAAGCATATTATATTCTCTATTATTATCGTGCGCATTTAAAGGATTACAATTCAATTGAACTCAACAAACAAGAACGGAAAGTAACTGGTTATGAATGGGATGAATAAAATACAGATAGCGATCATTTTCGGCTTTTTTCTTGCCGGGTGCAGTTCAACAATTCCCTCTGAAGATGATGCTTTGAAACAAAAAGCAGGAGACTTGGCTCAAAAGTATATTATTGTGGATGGCCATGTTGATCTTCCCTGGCGCCTTACTCATGGGATGGAAAATGTTTCCGGTCGTACAGAAAAAGGAGATTTTGATTACATTCGAGCAAAGGAGGGAGGTCTTGATGCCCCCTTTATGTCTATATATATTCCTTCCTCATATCAGAAGGCCGGTGGAGCAAAAGCAAAAGCGGATTCCTTGATTGATCTCGTGGAAGGATTAAGTAAAAGTTATCCCGATAAATATGAAGTCGCACTGTCTCCAAATGATATAGAAAGAATAAAATCCAGCGGCAAAATTGCTTTGCCCATGGGTATGGAAAACGGCGCTCCGATAGAAAGTGATTTGTCAAATTTGGACTATTTTTATCATCGGGGAATTAGATATATAACTCTGACACATGCTAAGGATAATGAAATTTGTGATTCTTCTTATGATACAACAAGAACGTGGAAGGGGTTGAGTCCCTTTGGCGTAGAAGTGGTAAAAAAGATGAATCAGATTGGAATTATGGTGGATATTTCTCATGTATCTGATCATACATTTTATCAGGTGATGGAATTGACCCGTGTACCGGTTATTGCATCACACTCCTCCTGCAGGAAATTTACTCCTGGATTTGAAAGGAATATGTCCGATGATATGATAAAAAAACTTGGAGAAAACGGAGGAGTGATCATGATAAATTATGGTTCAACATTTTTAAGAGCTGCTTCAGCGAAAAAATCGGATGACAATTGGGAAAAAATCAAAACCTATGCAAAAGAGAATGGATTAAAACGGGGCGACAAAAAATATGAGGAGTATTACCAAAAGGTTGTTCAAGAAAATCCCCATTATGCTGACGTTTCTGATGTAGCCGATCATATTGATCATGTGGTAAGTTTAATTGGGACTGACCATGTAGGACTGGGGTCGGATTTTGACGGTGTAGGTGACAGCTTACCGCATAACCTAAAAGATGCGTCTCATTTACCAAATTTGATTTATCATTTGCTGAAACGGGGGTATTCTAATGAAGACATTCGGAAAATCTGTTATGGAAATATATTTCGGGTTTGGAAAATAGTGGAATCAGCAGCAAAAAAATCTTCCTGATGGGCTAGAATTCTTAGCAAATTTGTAAAAATCTTCTATGGACATAGCTCTTTTCAACCCATAATTTATCTTCCTAATCATGGCCTCGGAATTCATATTAGCCCCTTCTATATTATCCGCTGATTTTGCAAATTTAGGTTTGGCGCTTGATTATTGTGATAATGGAGGCGCCGATTGGATCCATGTGGATGTGATGGATAACCAATTTGTTCCGAATTTGACTATTGGGCCACCTGTTGTAAAAGCATTAAGGCCATTGACCCAAAAATATCTAGATATACATTTAATGGTGATTGATCCGGAAAAGCTGGTTGAGTCGTTCGCCCGAGCAGGTGCGGACGGAATTACGTTCCATATAGAAGCAACAGATTCTCCTGAAAAGGTTATTCAAAGCATTAAAAAAACTGGGAAGAATGTTGGGATTTCATTAAAACCGGATACACCAATCAGCACCATAAATCCTTACTTAGGCCAAACCGATCTGGTTTTGGTTATGAGCGTAGAACCAGGATTTGGTGGGCAGGGATATCTTGACGGTTCTACGGAAAAAATTGCTGAATTAAAACAGATAATTCACAGTAAAGGATTGCAGAATAAAGTAAAAGTGGAAGTGGATGGTGGTATCAAATTAAATAATGCTAAAATCGTGTTGGATGCTGGTGCAGATGTTTTGGTAGCCGGGTCTGCTATATTCGGTACTGACAATCCATCAAAAACAATGGAAATGTTTAAGCAAATACAGATTTAATACGAATAATTTGTAAAAAATATAATGGATGAATCATAATGAAATCATACGAAGATTTGCAGAATTTTGATACTTGGACGGATGAAGAAAAGGATCAATATACTGTTAATGTAATAAAAATGTTGGTTTTGGATGGAGTTCGAAATGCCAACTCTGGGCATTCTGGAGGACCACTATCTTCGGCAGATTTTGCCTTTATGTTATTTAAGAATTATCTTAACTATGACCCGATTAATCCTGATTGGTTCAAGCGAGATCGGTTTATTTTATCAGCTGGTCATGAATCCATGCTGCTATATGCGTTATTAAGTTTTATTGGATGGTTGGATAAAAATGACCTTATGAATTTCCGACAACTACATAGCAAAACACCGGGGCATCCGGAAGTAGAAATTCCTGGAGTTGAAGCAACCACCGGTCCATTAGGACAGGGGTTTGCTATGGGAGTAGGCATGGCTTTGTCTGAATCCATACTTAGGGCAGGGTTTGGTCGCTACACAGAAAAAGCGGATGATTTAGTTGGCCATTTTACTTACGTATTGGCAGGAGATGGAGATTTACAGGAACCGGTTGCATTGGGTGCAGCATCTATGGCTGGCCATTGGGGACTTTCACGACTGGTTGTTTATTATGATTCAAATAATGCCCAAATATCCGGCAAGGTTGACAGGTCAGATTCCACAAATTATGCATCTGTATTTGAAGGGTTTGGATGGCATGTGCAGGAAATTGATGGCCATGATCATGGTCAAATTGGAGAAGCCATTGAAAAAGCTCAAGTTGTAGATCGTCCAAGTCTGATTATCGGTAAAACAATTATGGCCAGCGGAACTGCAACTAGAGAAACCGACCATGAAACCCATGGTTCTCCTTTACCTCAAGAAGAAATTGATGAGACAAAAGAATTAATGGGTTTACCACAGGAATCATTTTACATCCCAGGGAAGGTTGTTGAATATTTTATGAGTCGTTCAGGCGAATTAACTTCCCAAATTGAATCTTGGAAGAAGCTGGTTCAAGAGGAATTAAAGAATGACACGATAAAAGATTATTGGATGTGCACGGTGGAGGAGCAATTGCCTGAATTAGTTATTCCAGATTTTGAACAAGGGACATCTATTGCCACAAGAAAGGCATTTGGATTAACCCTTGATTCTCTTGCGGGACAACTTGATAATTTGGTAGGGGGATCTGCCGACCTTGAACCATCTAATTATACTGGGAATTTTGCTGAATCTTTCAAAGATTTCTCAAGGGGAAATAGAACCGGGAGAAACCTTGCTTTTGGTGTTAGAGAATTTCCAATGGCTGCTGCCATGAATGGGATGGCCCTTCATGGCGGTGTCATTCCGTTTGGAGGGACATTCTTGGTGTTTGCAGATTATGAACGGCCCGCTCTTAGATTGGCCGGTCTCCAAAAGTGCAGGGTTATTCATGAATTTACCCATGATTCATTTTATGTTGGTGAAGACGGACCAACCCATCAGCCGGTTGAACACGCTATGGCGTTGCGAACGATTCCGAATTTTAATATTTATCGTCCAGCAGATGCCCGGGAAACTGCTGTTTGTTTTCAAATCGCTCTAGAAAGTCGAGAAACCCCCAGTGCATTGTTATTAACCCGTCAAGGTGTTCCAGTGTTGGATCTTAAATTTTCGGAAATTGAAAAAGGTGTAAAAAATGGAGCCTACGCTGTGAGAGATATGGCTGATCCTGAGCTAGTGTTATTGGCAACAGGGTCAGAAGTATCACTTGCTATGGATGTTGCGAACCAAATGACGGATAAGCGAATTCGGGTTGTGAGTATGCCCTGTTGGGAGATATTCAATACGCAGCCCGTGGAGTATCGCCACGCGTTGATTCCACCCCGTGGGGCAATGAAAATATCATTGGAAGCCGGGATAACCATGGGTTGGGAAAAATATGTTGGGCCAAATGGGCTTTCTATTGGTCTTAATCATTATGGCGCTTCGGCACCAGCAAAAGACTTGGCAGAGGAATTCGGTTTTACAGTAGACCAAGTAGAACAGAAAATCAGAGATCATTTAAAAACCCTATTATAGCCACAGAAAGAAAAAAATCACAAAAATGTTTGTGACTTTTGTGTCTCTTGTGGCGTGGAGAAAAATTGAAAATACATATTGCAACAGATCACGCCGGGCTTGAACTCAAAAACATCATCCGGGATTTTTTAACTAAAAAAGGCTACGATGTGACTGATCATGGGGCACATGAATATGATGCTTTGGATGATTATCCTGATTTTATTATTCCATGTGCAAAAGCAGTAGCAGCCGATTCTGAAAGTAGGGGAATTATTTTAGGTGGATCGGGACAAGGAGAAGCCATGGCAGCCAATCGAATTAAAGGAGTGAGAGCTGCTGTATTTTATAACGGTCCAGATGATATCGTAAAACTCTCGAGGGAGCATAATAATGCCAATATTTTATCATTGGGGGCACGGTTTATGACTGAAACAGAAATCTATGATATAATAGAAATGTGGCTGGCTGAACCTTTTAGCGGTGGACGGCACCAGCGGCGAATTGACAAATTGGACAGGCCCTAATATCGGCTACCGATTTAAATATTTTAATATTTCATTAAAGTCTTTTTCCGTGTTCATATTCCAAAACCGAGGATCATCACCAAAATCTATAGTTTTAGAATTAATTAAATTTGTCAGATGAAATAAACTATAATGATTCTTTTGGATTTCATTTTCAATAACAGGGAGTATTCGTTTCCTGTATAACCCACAAGTTACTTGAGTTATACCATTGGCTATGGGAAGAACCGCATCTGTTTGTTCCGTAATGTGTGTCCTAAGGCTATGAAAAATAAATGAATCAATAAGAGGTAAGTCACAGGATAAAAGAAGATTCCAATCTGTTTCTGTGGATTCCAATGCCGTGTAAAGACCGTTGACAGGTGCTTCAATTTTTAGAATATCTTTTATGAATGGATAAGAATTTTCTGAAGAAAAATTTTTCCCGACAACCACCCGATTTTCGAATGCATTACAAGCATCCCAAATCCGATCTAAAACTGATCGGGTACCGACCATAACTTTCCATTTAGGTGATCCAAACCGATTACTTTTTCCTCCGATGAGGATAAATGCTGACGCTGAATTCATGGTATAATTTCTGTTAAAATACAGGTTGAAACATAGTATTTGTTTTATATAGTATTATTACTATATTCCCTGCCTCATGGTTGGCAACCAGACAAATATTTCTCCGGAGTTTATACAAAAGGCTGCGCGGATTTTAAAAACACTTGGTCATCCAGACCGGATAAAAATCGTTGAATTCCTTGTAGATGGGGAAAAAACCGTGGGGCAAATACATCGTGAATTAAATATGAAGCAACCAATTGTTAGTCAACACCTTAAAGTAATGCATGAACGAGGGATTGTTATATATCGACAGGAAGGAACCCGATATTTTTACCAATTGGCTAACGAATTTATTTTCAAAATCCTGAATTGTATGGCGGAGGTTCAGGGAAAACTTACCAGTGGCGAATGGAATATGGAGTTCCATTCAAATTAACCAAAAGGAGATTATCATATGAGTAACATTGCTTTTGACCAGGAATTGGACTGTAAAGGACTGAATTGTCCTTTACCTATACTAAAAACAAAAAAGCAAATTGATACAATGGTTGTAGGCCAAGTATTGAAAATGGTAGCCACAGATCCAGGATCTATCAATGATATGAATGCATGGACTCGTCGCACAGGAAACGAATTAGTATCCCATTCGGAAGAAAAGGGGATCTATACATTTTTCGTTAAAAAATCCTGAATTAATTCCATCCTTCAATTCCCGACCATCAATAATCAAGTAAAAGTAAAAGGAGTCTGAAATGAGTGATCAAAAAAAAGTAGCCCTTATAGCATCTCAAGGAACCTTGGATTGGGCTTATCCGCCATTTATCTTGGCATCAACTGCAGCAGCATTAGATATGGAAGTGCAAGTCTTCTTTACGTTCTACGGACTAACTTTACTGAAAAAAGATATAAAAGCCAAAGTGGCACCAGCCACCAACCCTGCAATGCCCATGAAAATGCCTTTCGGACCACAAGGCTTTCAAAATATTGAATGGCCCATGCCAAACGTTTTAATGGGCAATGTTCCGGGTTTTGAAACGATGGCCACCACTTTGATGAAGAAAACATTTAAAAATAAGGGTGTGGCTACTATTGAAGAACTCCGTGAAATATGTATTGAATCAGGTGTGAAATTAATTGGATGTCAAATGACCATGGATGTTTTCGGATTTGAAAAAGAAGAATTTGTTGAGGGAGTAGATGTAGGGGGTGCAGCAACCTTTTTGGAATTTGCAGCAGATGCGGATATTCAATTATTTATCTAAAAAACTGGAGTAATGGATTTATGGATTGTTGGATTAATGGAAAAAAGTTCATTACAAAAATCCAGTAATCCACTAATCCATTAATATTGTTGAAAAACTAAATTAAGGAAGAGGATTATTTAAATGTCAGACGATGGAAAAGTAACCATATTTGTTACATCAGGACCTGCAACACCACAGCGTTGTGCCACACCTTTTTATATGGCAAGTGTCGCCGCTGCTATGGATAATGAAGTCATGATCATTTTTCAGATTGATGGAGTGTTGCTCATGAAAAAGGGTGAAGCAGATGCATTATATGCAAAAGAAGGAGGTAAATCGGTTATGGATTTTATTCGCGATGCAAAAGATGCAGACGCCGAAATGTATGTCTGTTCCGCAGCCCTTCAACTTCATGATATGACTGAAGATGATTTGATCGAAGAATGTGACGGAGTCGTCGGAGCCGCGTTTATGACTGACGAAGGTCTCGACAGTGATATGGTATTAACTTATTAAAAACTGGAATGATGGCATTTTGGATGACTGGTTTATTGGAAAAAAGATTCTCTGCGAAAGTTCAAAACTGCTGCAAAGATTTATTAATAAATATCCAACAATCCATTTATCCACGAATCAAAAGTAAAAAAGGAATATTATGGCTGAATTAAAAAATTGTATGCTCCCGGATGAATTATCCTATCATGTGGATTATAATATTTGGATCAAAAAAAATGATGATGGCACCGTTGATTTGGGTATGACAGATATTGCCCAAACAATGGCTGGAAATATTATTCATTGCAGACCCAAAAAAGTGGGCAAAAAAGTGAAAAAAGGTAAAAGTGTTGCCACAGTAGAAAGTGGGAAATGGGTCGGTCCGGTAAAAACACCATTTGCTGGAGAAATAGTTGCCAAAAATGATGCCGTAGAAAGCGATGCAACCGTATTAAATAAAAGCCCTTATAAACAGGGATGGATCGTTCGGATTCAGCCCAATGATTATGAGGGTGATTCTGAAGAATTAGTTGTAGGGGATGATGCTATTTCAGGATTTGATGGGTATATGGCTGAAAAAGAAATGGGCGAATGCATCCATTGCGAAGGATTTGAAGGCTAAAAATTGGAATGTTGGATTTATGTATGAATGGATTAATGGGAATAGACTTCTTTGCGAAAGTTTTATACTTCCGCAAAGATTTGGATATTTCAGCAATCCGCCAATCCAGTACTCCACTATTCCATTATTCCAATGAGAAATTTGACACTTCGTATTTTCACTCACCCAGCTTGCGCAGGTTGCGGACCTGCCGTTGAAATGGGATGGAATCTGTCAGAATCAAACGAAAATTTGACTTTAGAGACTGTAAAATTGGAAAATAAAGAAGGATTAGCCAAAGCACATGGAGTCGGAATCAAAACAATTCCAACCATGATTTTTTACCAAAATGGAAAAGAAGTGAAACGAATCGTTGGATTGCCTGAAGAAGACCAGTTAAAGAAATATTTTTTAGAATTGAACTCGTAATTATTAGGAATTCATATGTCAATATATACAGATGCTAAATACATGGATGTCCCATATGAAGAGAAATTAAAACTCTTCAAAGAAGTGAAAGATGACATGCGTTATGATCACAATTTATACGGATGTTATGAATGTGGCATTTGCGTAGCAGCATGTCCATCCGCTCGGTTTTATGATTTCAGTCCCCGAGTATTTGCTCAAATCATGGCACGAGAAGATGTAGACACATTTTATGAATTGTTAAATGACAATGTATGGGACTGCTCTCAATGTTATTCTTGCACACGGTGCCCAAGACAGAATAGTCCTGGTGGTATTATTCTGATGATGCGCGATGCAGCCGTGCGTGCAGGATTACAGTCTGCCAAAGATGCGCTTCGTGCCTATAGTCGCATTATATACAAAGTGATGTCAACTGGAACGCAAGTGGCACCGGATATGCTTCAACCAGACTTTTTCCCGGATTGGGGAACAGACGTGAAAGCAGTTGCTGAAAATTTGGATGTATGGCGTCGCGCGATCCCACCAGAGACGCTTCATACCACTGAATTAGCTTGGGATGTATCGGAAAAAACCCGATTAGAACTTTATATGATATGGAAACTCACCGGGAATTTGGAGCTCATTGAAGGCATCGATGAAGGAATCTATATGATTTTAGAAGAAGTGATGGAAGAGCTCTTAGATGACAATGGGTATGACATCGATGATTTTGAAAATATTTTGGAAGAGTAACAAACCGTAAGGATTAAAATCCATGGATAAAAAAGATTTATTGAAAATAATCAAACAGCGGCGTGTTGTAAGAAAATTTGATAAGAATAAAGCAGTTCCCTTGGCAGTTCTGACCCGAATAACAGAAGCGGCTATTTGGGCACCATTAAGTATCTATAATCCTCAAGAATGGAAATTTATTGTGCTTGAAGGGCAAAAAAGAAATAATGCTGTAGAAATAATTACTCAGGACCATACTATTTTAAAGTATGTGCGTTATATGTATGAGCATTCTTCCATAGGCCAAGGTGGAGAATGGAAAGAATTGGCAAAATTTTTCAGTCATACATTAGGAGATGCTCCTGTATTAGTCGTTTGTCTCGTAAAATTTAATCCTCACATTTATCAAATTGGACACAATCTTGGTTCAGCATGGTGCGCTGCGGAAAATATGATGATTCAAGCTGAAGCAGAGGGTGTGCATACTGGAATTATTTCAATGGCTTCATCTAAAATTCAAAATGAATTAATTGATTCGCTTTCATTTAATCCAGATGAATGGTCTGTTGCTTATATACTAAATGTAGGGTATGGACTGAATATTCCTGATCCTATTGAACGGGAAAAAGAAGGCGTCATCATTTTTCAAAATTAAAGGAAAATATCATTATGGTAACTACAGCAACCCAAACTCCTGCCGTCCACACTGAATCTAAAGTTCCTTTAAAGGAATTTGTTAGAAAAGGCGAACCACCCACAGAAGATTATCGGGAAAAGTTATTTGAACTGGAAGCAAAAGGCGAATTAGAAGTCCAACGTGTCCCAGAACCGATTATGGAAGTGGATACAAAGTATGGGCGGAAAAAGAAAATTCCGGTGGAACATACATGGCATCATAAATCCTGTGGCCAATGTGGACACATTCCTGGATATTCCACATCCATTTTTTGGCTGCATCGTCAATTTGGATTGGATTATTTTGACCCCAAAGATCAATCTTCCTGCACAGCTTGGAATTATTATGCATCATCTACATCTAATTCTGCGGCTCAAGCGGCTATCGCAGTAAGAAATTTTGCACAAGCTAAATTAGATGGATATTTTCCACTCATTCATTGTGGCACCAGTTTTGGCCATTATAAAGAAACTCGAGAAGAAATTATTCATCATCCGGAATTGCGAGATCAAGTGCGTCGTATTATGGATCGATTGAAAATGCCATTCGTGTTCCCGGAAGAAATTGTTCATTATTCAGAATGGGTTCATGCCATGCGCCATCGCATCGCAGAGCGACAAGTATTGGACTTCAGCAATTTGACGATTACAGTTCATCCTGCGTGTCATTACCATAAATTGGTGGTGGAAGATGCGATTTATGATAGAGAATTATACGATGGGCAACGAACAGCCATTGTAACAGGATTGGTGGAAGCTTTGGGCGCGAATGCTGCTGATTATTCCACTTGGCATGATTGCTGTGGATTTGGATTTCGCCATATTTTGGTGAGTCGTGATTTTTCGCGATCCTTTTCTACTATAAGAAAAATTGAACGGATGAAAGAAGAAGCAGATCCAGATATAACACTAACCCACGATACGGGATGTGTTACTACGTTGGATAAAAGTCAATTTGCAGCGCAGGCCCATGGGCGAAATGTGGGAATCCCTGTTATGTCTGATGCGCAATTTGCGGCGTTAGCCATGGGAGCTCATCCGTATAATGTGTGTCAGTTACACTGGCACGGTGTTGATAATAAGCCAGTGCTTGAAAAGATGGGAATAGACCATAAGAAAGCATGGGGAGAATTTGAAGCCATTGCCGAACGAATCGAAAGTGGCGAACTTGATTTTATGACCTGGGAGGACGCAGATGTCAAATAAACCTATTTTAGTTATTGGAGGTGGACCCGCTGGATTGGAAGCCACTCGTGGAATTGCAGACCTTGGATATCATGCCATTTTGGTGGATAAATCGGATGTATTGGGTGGTAATCCTATTTCTGCTCATTATGCAGCTTTAACGCCAGATATGAGAAGTGCCGAAGATGCTATAGGCGAAATGATAAACGACATTACGGATAATCCTTTGGTGGATATTCGAATGAATACAACCGTGGTTGGATCGGAAGGTGATGCTCCGAACCTGAAAGTAACTTTGAAAAATGGTTCCGGTGAAGAAGAAGTGGATGTGGGGTCTGTGATTGTTTCAACAGGATTTCAACATTTTGACCCGGGCAAAGAAACACAAATGTACGGTTATTATGAGCACGATGATGTCATTACATTGGTGGACGCGGAAAAAATGTTGAAAGATGAAAATTTTGTGGTTCCGTCCACTGGGAAAAAACCGGAGCAAATCTGTTTTATCCAATGTGTGGGAAGTCGTGATCGCCAAATTGGAAATCAATGGTGTTCAAAAGTGTGTTGCGGGATTGCGTCCAAACAAGCGATTGAAGTACGAGACATTTTACCTGAAACACGTGTATTCATTTTTTATATCGATATGCGTATGTATGGTTTTTGGGAAGATGAAATCTATTGGAAGGCTCAAGAAGAAAAGAATGTGAATTACATTCGTGGTATCGTGACAGAAATCACCAAACGCGGAGACAAACTGTTGGTCAAAGGTGAAGATACTACCATGGGTCGCCCAATGGAAATCCCAATGGATATGGTGGTATTATCCGTGGGAATGGAGCCCAGCGAAGGGACCACCCAAATGGCGGACACATTTAAGCTTCCCCTTGAATCACATGGGTTTATTGAAACAACGGGTGGTGCATTAAATACGGTTCAAACCAAAGTCCCTGGTGTGTTTGTAGCTGGTGCTGCTGCGGGTCCTGCTGATTTGGAAGATTCCATTTCTATGGGCGGTGCTGCGGTGATGAAAGCATGTTCTTTTTTAAGGAAATCTGAACTACAACCTGCCTAAATGCTTTACGACGAAATCAATGTGCAAGAAGTGGTGGATTCAGAAGCTGCCATGGAATTCATGAAGGAAGCCACCAAATTGGCCACATCAACCGAATTAGAAGATATTGGCTTAAAGTTGGAAAAAAAGGCCAATTTATTTTCTGATTTATTATCGGAAGATCATATTTCTGATTTAACAGAAGATGAATTCCGCCAACTGGTTGGTTCTATCTTTTCCATAAAACGGAAGGCGAATCGGATTCTAAAAGCCAACGGATTTGAATCGCTTCAACAATTCATAATCGATTTGTTATATAGTAAAGATTCTATTGATTTACGCTTTAATAGATTCATTGATTCCGTGGACAAATTAGATGGTCCGATGCGCGTCAATTTTGCCAGTGAGCTTCTGCATTTTTCAAATCCAAAGAAATATTGGTTATGGACCAATTGGATATGGGATTCGAATACAAGAACCGGATCATTACCTTTAATTATTCAAGAAGGGGTCGACCTTTCCGGACAATCAGATGGTGAAATATATGGAAAAGTGGGACAATCATTAGCCTTGGTAAATGCTGTAGGACACAGTATTGGATTTTCAGATTCCGGGAAAGGTTTATTTGGGACGGATGTTTTTCTCGCCTGTGTATATGCCGTTTATATGTATACCGTTTTCCGTGTCAAACTTTCTCAAGAATTCAATAGAATTTTACCCGAATTATCAGAATTAGCCCAAAGAGTCTTGGGTGTTTATAAAATGGAGTTGAATTAATTATGTCAGAACATAAATATCAAAAGTGGATACAAAAAGACAATGTCGTTATCGATGGGATTGATATTTCCGGCGAATGGAATAAAATGTACGAACCCCGGGAAATCATGGAATATGATATTACGGGATTAGAAAAAGTCCGGGAATTGCCAGGTGGCGAATCCATGAATTGGTGTTATCAATGCGCTCAATGTATTGGCGTCTGCCCTGTAGATAATGTAGGCAGTTATGGTCCACGGAAGATTTTTCGGAAATTGCAAACAGGCATGGATTTATTTACGCATGACGATTTATGGATGTGCACCACCTGCTCCAATTGTTTACGTGTTTGCCCGAAAGAAGTGGATATGATGAAAATCATGCCTGCTGCACGAGAACAAGCTGTATTGAATGGAAATGTTCCTGCTGAACTTCAAGATATGCTTCAAAATGTAGCAGAATATGGAAATCCCATGGGCGATTCGGCTCGGAAGCGTGTAAAATGGCTGAAGAAATTTGATGAACCGGTTCGCGATTTATCCAAAGAAGATGATCCCCAACCTGTGGATGTGTTATGGTATGTAAGTGATTATTTTTCATTTCATGGTCGTGGGAATGATGCAGCAAAATCCATGGTTCGTGTTTTTAATCGATTGAATATTGATTTCGGAATTTTGGGGAAAGAAGAAAAATGTGATGGTGATTCTCAACGTCTCGTGGGTGAAACGGGACTATTCGAAGAATTAGCCGAACATAATGGCGCCCAATTTGATAACTATGACCATAATAAATTAGTGGTGAGCGATCCCCATGCTTTCAATGCCTTTAAGAAATTCTATCCAGCTATCACAGGGAAAGAATATAACCTTCAGCATTACACTCAATTCTTGGCAGAAAAGATCGATGATATTTCAAAACTCATGAAACGACCATTTCCCAAGAAAGTAACTTTTCATGATCCCTGTTATTTGGGCCGTCATAATGGAGAATACAACGCACCACGGACATTGTTAAAGGCTGTTCCGGGAATTGAATTTGGAGAAATGTATCGTTGCAAAGAGCAAGGATATTGCTGCGGTGGTGGCGGGGGTGGAATGTGGTTGGATGGTTTGGTCGCTGACCATACCACTGAACGCTTATCGGAAAACCGAGTGAAAGAAGCCATCGAAGTGGGTGCAGAAGTGCTAGCTGTTTGTTGCCCTTATGAAGTATCTCGTTTCGAAGATGCCATTAAATCAACGAATAATGATGGCAAATTGATTGTCATGGATATAATTGAAATCATGGATTATTGCATGGGAGATGATGACGCTGAAGCCTAATATTATTGCCACAGAGATCGCAGAGAAAGAATGGAATAATGGATAAAGGGGAAGTGGCTTCTTTGCGAAAGTTCTTGTGGTGAGCTTGCCGAACCATACTTCCGAAAAGATGGGTATTCCATTAGAAATAAATATGATTGATAAAAAACTACATAAATTAACAGATGAATAATTATCATGTAGATATGCATATTGAAACAGGTGATTGCGGTATGGGTATGCCAGTGATACGTTCATGGCAAGCCATGAAAAAATTATCGATTGGACATATTTTACAATTAACCAGTTCTCATCCATGAGCAGTTCCAGATATGGAAGCCTGGTGCAGGTCGACTGGACAAAAATTATTAAACATACTTGAAGATGGACAAACGCGACATTTTTTTGTCCAAAAAATAAAATAGAAAAGGAAATAAAATGAAAATAGTAGTTCCCTTAAATCAGGTTCCCGATTTGGTGGAAGACCTGGAAGTAGATGCTTCCGGGAAAGCATTAGATAAGAATGATATTAAATTTAAATTAAACGAATTTGACGACCATGCTTTGGAAGAAGCAATTCTATTAAAAGAAAGTGGTGCTGCTGATGAAGTGGTTGCGATGGCTATAGATAGTGATGGCGCAGATAAAATGCTTTTTACGGCTATTGCCAAAGGTGCGGATAAGGGTGTCAAACTCACAGGTGGAAGTCCTGCTGACAGCCATCAACTTGGGAAAGCATTCGCCAATACCCTGGAATCAGAAGGATTTGATATGGTATTTACCGGTGTTCAATCAGTAGATGACAGAGATGGGCAGTTAGGCCCAATTATGGCAAGCTATTTAGGCGCACCCTGTGTAAGTGTTGTATCCGGTGTAAGTGTTTCAGGTGGGACGGCAGTGGTCCATAAAGAATATTCCGGTGGAATGATGGGTGAATTTGAAGTGGATATGCCAGCCGTATTGGGCATCCAAGCTGCGAAGCAAGCACCACGATATGCACCTGTAAGCAAAATTAGACAAGTTCAAGAAACAGCAACCATTGTGGGCGTATTTATGGGCGATGTTGGTTCAGGAAGTGGAAGTAATGTATCAAGTATGGCGCAACCTGCGAAAGGGTCTGGTGCGAAAATGCTGGACGATGTGGAAGAATTAATTGAAGTATTAAAAGACAAGGGAGCAATCTAATGGGTGACATTCTTGTAATTACAGAACATTTAAAAGGTGAATTTCAGGACATTACGTTTGAAATGCTGGGCAAAGCCAAAGATTTAGCCGGCGCGTCCGGTGGCCAGTGTATTGCAGTCACTTTTGGAAGTATGAATGGTAAAGCAGGTGAATTAGGCGCGGCTGATTCTGTTGTTTCTGTGGGCGGAAGCGATGATTTCAATCCGGAATCTTATGCAGCAGCTGTGAAGTCTGTGGTCAGTGCAAAATCACCATCTTTGGTGATGGTGGGTTCCACATCCATGGGAATGGATATTGCCAATTCGGTAGCCACCATGTTGAATTTACCAACGATTTCTTATTGCGCAGATATGAGTGCAGGCGGTGGCGGGTTTTCAGTCACCAGTTCCATGTATGGTGGAAAAATGAATGTTGTCACTGATGTGAGTGGATCTGCCGTAGCGATGGTGTTGGCAGGTGCATTTAATGCCGATTCCGGCAAAAGTGCAGGGTCACCATCTGTGGAAGATTTTGCAGCAGAATCAGGTGCAGGTAAAGTTCGATTTAAACAACTCATAGAACCGGAAGCTGCCGATGTGGATATTACTCAAAGCGATATTATTGTAGCGGTAGGCCGTGGAATTGGATGTAAAGATGACATCGAACTGGCGGAAGAATTGGCAGACATTTTGGATGCAGATTTGGCTTGTTCTCGTCCGTTAGTGGATGCGGGATGGATGTCAAAAGCCCATCAAGTGGGGAAATCTGGAATGAAAGTGAAGCCAAAAGTCTATATTGCATTGGGTATTTCCGGAGCACCAGAACATATTGAAGGGATGAAAAGTTCGTCTACAATCATTGCCATTAATTCTGATAAAAATGCGCCTATTTTTGATGTTGCCCATTACGGGATGGCTGAAGATTTATTCGATGTGGTAGAAGAATTGGTCGAAGAGTTGGAAGATTAATCCATGTTAAGTCCTAACGAACAAATTGCATTTATTCTATTAGTTGTTGTCTGTGGTGCATTGGCATTTCAGGGATTTAACCGAATATTCAAAACGGTTAAATCGGGCGCAAAGGCGGATAGAAGTGACAATCTGGTGGGAAGATTTATCACTACTTTGATTGACGTATTTCTGCAAAAACCCATTGCCAAAGCGCGACCCATTGTATCCCTGTTCCATTCATTCATTTTCTTTGGATTTAGTTTTTACCTATTGGTGAATGTGAATGATATTTTGGAAGCATATGTGCCGGGTTGGACAACGATTGGAAGTGAGAACATAATTGCAAATTTATTTAATATATTTGCAGATATTTTCAGCGTATTTGTTTTGGTCGGGATGGTGTTCTTTCTGTATCGACGTTTTGTTCAAAAACCCAAGGTTATGGAATTTAACAGTAATGTGAAATTGCATCCCGGTGTTAGTGCCGGTGGGTTGAAAAAAGATTCACTCATTGTGGGTATTTTTATTCTCATTCATGTGGGGTCGCGCTGGCTTGGGACGGCTATGCATTTAGCCGAAAATGGGCACACAGATTCTTGGCTTCCTACGGCAAGTATCATGTCCGGACTTTTTTCCAACTGGTCTCATGCATCGTTGGAAACGGGGATTCATGTGACGTGGTGGTTGGCGATGGGACTTATTGTTATGTTCCTGCCATATTTTCCACGTTCAAAGCATATTCATCTCATGATTGCACCGGTGAACTTGGCATTGGGTCGTAGAACGGCTCGTGGTGCCATGGATGGTGTAACAAATACCGTATCACCCGGTTCAAAAACATTATCCGATTTACCCTGGTCGCAAGTGTTAGATCCTTGGGCGTGTATCATGTGCACTCGCTGCCATGAAGTATGTCCTGCCTATGCAAGTGGAACGCCATTAAGTCCATCCGCGCTGGAAATCAATAAACGCTATTTCATCAATGAACAAGGGAATGCACTCTTCAACGGTGCCGGCGAAACAGCTCTATTGGATTATGCAATTTCTGAAGATGCGGTTTGGTCTTGCACCACGTGTTATGCTTGTGTTGAAGTATGTCCCGTTGGAAATGAACCCATGATGGACATTTTGGAAATGCGTCGAAATCAGGTATTTGATGCAAAAATGCCGGACGAATTAGCCGACGTATTACGAAGTTTGGATGAGCAAGGAAATTCATTTAATGAATCGGTACGTCGTCGCCAAAAATGGTCCAAAAAATTAGATTTTAAATTGAAAGATGCCACAAAAGAACCGGTGAAATATTTATGGTATGTAGGTGACTTTGCCAGTTTCAATCAAAATTGTCAGGATACGACACGAAAAGTAGCAGAAGTCTTAACAGCTACGGGTGTGGACTTTGGCATCATGGGGAAAAAGGAAAAATCTGCCGGTAACGATGTGCGTCGCGCAGGAGAAGAAGGACTCTTTGAAGTCTTGGCAGAGCAAAATATCGAAATGCTTGAAAAATGTGACTTTGAAGAAATTTTCACCACGGACCCCCACACATTTAATACGCTGAAAAATGAATATCCGGATAAAGGCGGAAATTATTCCGTGAAACATTATTCCACTTTATTGCTGGAACTCATTAAAAGTGGCGATATAGAACTCAAGAAAAAATTGGATATTAAAGCCACCTATCATGACCCATGTTATTTGGGGCGTTACAATGGTATTTATGATGATCCGCGTGATGTAATGGAACTCTGTGGAATTGATTTGGTGGAAATGCCCCGAAACAAAGAAAATAGTTTTTGTTGTGGTGCTGGCGGTGGACGAGTTTGGCTTCCAGACCACGATGATATGACGCAACGTCCCAGTGAAAATCGAATTGAAGAAGCTGTCACAGTTGGTGTAAATAATTTTACAGTTGCGTGTCCGAAAGATATGACCATGTATGCGGATGCCGCAAAAACATCCGGGCATGAAGATACAATGGCGGTGAAGGATATTATTGATTTTGTCCTTGAAGCAATGGATTTACCTGAAAAAGTGGAACCCGTTCCAACAGAAAGTGTGGTTGAAGGAGCTGTTATTTCAGAACTTGAAATTACAGAAACACAAGGAGAACCAGATTCGGCAGATGGAGAACCCCATGAAGAATAATTGCTATAGCTATTCTTTGCGAAAGTTTCAAACTTCCGCAAAGCTATAATAAAATGACATATGTTCAAGGACAGTATTATCATATTTATAATCGCGGATGCAACAAAGAAAAAATATTTTACAATGATGACAACTACTATTATTTGCTTAAAAAAATGAGAGCTTCTTTCAAAGAATATGGAGCCAATGTGATTGCATATTGTTTAATGCCAAATCATTATCATTTTCTTGTTCAACAATTATCCGAGACGGAACTTTCCAAATGGCTTCGAAAAATATTTGTTGGATACACACAAGCCATTAATAAACAGCAAAATAGAAGTGGGACATTATTCGAAGGTCGCCCAAAACATATAGTCATTGATAAGGAAGAATATATGGACCATTTGATGTGGTATATTCATACAAATCCTGTTTTTGCTGGGCTGGTTAGAAATCCTGAAGAATGGAAATTCTCTAATTTTCTGGAATCTATCGGCAAACGAGATGGAGTAATGGTGGATAAAAAATTTATCAATGAAAGATATGGGTCATTTTATGAATATGAGACATTTGTCAATGAATATGTATGTAATGAATCGTTAGAAAATAAAATGGGGAAATATCTCTTTGATTAAAAAATATTTTTATCAAAACGCAACTTTGCGGAAGTTTGAAACTTTCGCAAAGTCTAACTAAACTTAAAAAACTATGAAAAAACAATTCGATTATAAACCAGACCGTTATTACAACAGCAACCATCTTTGGTCTAAACAAGAACATGATGGGCGCATCACCATAGGCATGGATGAATTGGGTTTGGATTCACTGGGCGAAATGGCTTATTTAACTCTACCCGCTATTGGCACCCCCGTAGAAATGGGGAAAGTCATGGGTTCCATGGAAGCGGCAAAAATGACAGGCGAACTTTTTGCACCAATTTCAGGAATTGTTATTGAAAAAAATGATGCTGTTTTGCAAAATCCGTTATTGGTCAACGAAGACCCTTTTGAGAAGGGGTGGCTGATTAAAATTGAACCGACTAATTGGGCAGAAGAATCAGGTTCAATGATTTCTGGTGATGACCTTCCCGGGTGGATGGAAGCTGAAATTGAACGATTTGAATCCCAAGGCATAACTGGGTGAACACTTGGCGCTATATTGAAAATAACCATGTAACCGCGTCCGCTGGATTAGCGGCGGATGAAGTCCTTGCCAATCGTGCTGGCGCCGGCACATCCCAACCCACACTTCGGCTTTATACATACCAACCTTGTGCATTGGTAGGGCGATTCCAGACAATGGAGAATGAATTGAATCTGGAATATTGCGCCCAAAATAAAATCCCTGTCAATCGGAGACCCACAGGCGGTGGTGCCATCATTATGGGAGAAAATCAATTAGGCGTAGCATTAGCGATACCGGGCAAATCAGATGAATCTTATGCCAGTGTTCGGGAACGAATGGCTCAATTTTCCCAAGGAATAATATCAGGATTGAACACGTTGGGAATCGATGTGAAATTTCGCCGTAAGAATGATTTAGAAGTCAATGGGCAAAAGATTGCTGGATTGGGATTACATAAAACAACCACGGGTGGATTGTTATTTCACGCATCATTATTAGTGGATTTAGATGTGCCTTATATGCTCAATGTTTTAAAAACACCTTTTGAAAAGATTTCAGATAAAGAAATTTCATCTGTAGCAGAAAGGACTACCACAATTAGGAGAGAATTAGAACTTTGCGGAAGTTCAAAACTTCCGCAAAGATTAACCATGAATGATGTAAGAAAAACTATTTTAAATGGCTACAAAACAGCATTTAAGATTGAGATTCAATCAATGAATAATTCTAATGACCCCACTTTAATTCTCTCCTATGACAGGGGAGAAGACAAAAAGGATTATACAAACCCTTCGATTTCCCCTGTAACAGGGGAAATACAAAGGGGTCAAAATAATATTGATTCCGAAAGTGATTGGTCAGGGTTTACCCATGAAGAAATGGATGAAATCCGCCAATTAGAAAAAGATAAATACATGGATTCAGATTGGATATTTCAATCTACAGATGTGGCAGATGCCATTGGCAAATCTTCAATTAAAACGGAAGGTGGTCTCCTGGATATTCGCATAGTGCTTGCAGGAAAAATGATTAAATCTGCTTATATAGGTGGGGACTTCTTTACATCAGAGCATGCCATTGCTGATTTAGAGCAAAGTTTGCGCTGGCATTCGAGTCAGGATAAATCTTTACAAGAAACATTGTATCAAGTATATAATAGATGGTCAGATGATTTGGCGAATTTGCCTATGGTATCTCTCATCAAAGGCTTGATGTCCGCCATTCAAAAAGCTGAACTCATGTCACGAAATAATTCATCAGACCCCTATGGTTGTTTTGTTACGCCGGGAAATGCCCATGCTTGAAACTAATGTTGAATCAATGAACATATCTTTGGGAAACCCTTTTGATATCCGGAAAGAAAATTTCCCTAATGAAATTACATTTTACGGTCCTGGGCTAAAACCACACACCACATCAGAATTTTCCGGTTCTATGAAAGAATTTGTATCCATCAGCGTTACGGGAAGTAAATGTGCCCTGAACTGTGAACATTGCAATACGAAAATGTTGGACAATATGTTGGATTTACCTTCCTTTGATAGCAGCCTGTTTGATATGGCAAAAGATTTAAAGAATAAAGGGGCAAAGGGAATTTTAGTTTCTGGTGGAAGCAATATTAGAAATCAAGTACCGCTGCTTCCACATATCGAAGATATGAAACGCATTCGCAGAGAATTGGGTATGGTGATTCGTGTTCATCCCGGTTTGCCTGACGAAGAAACCTGTGAAGCATTGGCAGAAGTGGATGTAGATGGTGTAATGTTGGATATTATTGGTGACCAGGAAACCATTTCAGATGTATACCATTTGGATGCAGAACCGTCCGATTATGAAGCGGTGTTAGAACGATTGCAAAGGCATAATATTCCTGCTATTCCCCATATTGTATTGGGACATTATTTTGGGAAAATGAATGGCGAGTGGGCCGCTTTGGATATGATTAAAAAATATCCACCAAAAATATTAGTGCTGGTGATTTTATTACCCCTAACGGGTACGGGGATGGAAGGCGTCATTCCACCATCCATGGAAGAAATTGGAGGTTTTTTTGAAACAGCAAGATTATCATTGCCATCCACACCCATTTTGTTGGGATGCGCTCGTCCATTGGGGAACATAAAAATTGATATTGATAAATCCGCTATAAACGCCGGTTTGAATGGAATTGCATTTCCATCAGAAGGTATTGTGGGGTATGCACAGGAAAAAGGATTAGAACCATCATTTATTAATGCCTGCTGTGGCGTTACTTGGTAAAGGAAGAAAAATGAATGCTGAACAACCAAAATTATCATCACAAGGACAAGCTGAATTGCTAAATATTAGTCCGGATTATGTTCGGATTAGTATGGCGGCTGCCATTGAACTGGGACTTAAGCCCGGTCGAATTCATGGTTGCGGATGCGGGTGCATCAACCTGCTTCAAAATTATCCTGAAGGTTGTTTTGCCAATTGCAGTTATTGTGGATTAGCGCGTGAGCGTCCCGGATTAGCAGAAGAAAATAGTTTTATTCGTGTGGACTGGCCTTTGTTCTCAACCGATTTAATAGCAGAAAAGATTGCAGAAAAAGAAGCGGAAAGTTCTGTGGGGCGTGTGTGTATTTCTCAAGTTCAAGACCATAGAGCAAATGATGATTTAATTGACATTACTCGTTGTGTACACTCTGTGGCCCCTGAAGTGCCATTGTCCGGATTAGTAAATGCTACCACAATGACTGTTCCATTTTTAGAGCAATTGAAAGAAGAAGGGATTGATATAATTGGTTATGGATTAGACGCTGTTACGGAAGAATTATTCATCAAAACGCGGGGAAAAGAAGCAAGCGGTCCCCACGATTGGGATTACCATTGGGAAATGGTAAGAGCTGCACGAAAGATTTATGGCCCCATGAATGTAAATTGCCATTTGATTGTTGGGCTGGGCGAGACGGACATTGATTTAGTGAATATATTTTACAAATTGAAATCTGAAGAAATTGCAGGATATTTATTTTCGTTTAACCCTGAATCGGGCACTACCTTACAACATCAGACACGGCAACCTATAAAACGCCATCGTCGAGTGCAGCTGGCAAAATTCCTAATTGAAGAAAAAAATGTGGAACAGGATGTGTTTCAATTTGATAAAAATGGATTCATTGCTTCAATCGAATCAGAAGAAGAGTTGATTCAAAATTCCATTGATGAAGGATTGCCTTTCATGACAAATGGATGCCCCGATAGAGAAGGCGTTATGGCGTGTAATCGCCCATATGGGTCTTATCGCCCAGGAGAAGAATTTCGGGATTATCCATTCAAACCTACTGGCGATGAACTGAATATTATTCGTGAACAAATGCAATTAAATGGGCAATTAAAGACAGGATAACAGGATGAACTTGATAAAAGAAATAAAAATCACGAAACAAAAAACGAAATATATAAAATGTTTTTACCATCCTGTAAATCCAGTTAATCCCGTCAGACCAAAATGAAATTTATTCGATTAATTCATATGGGACGGATTCCCGGATGGCAAACGCAAGCGGTGTATCATACCGTTGCGGAACTCATGACAGAAGATACGCCGGATACCATCATTATTTCCCAACCGTCGGATACGTATGTATGTTTGGGCTATCATCAGAAATTGGATGAAACATTTGACAAAGAAGTTTGTGATGAAAAAGAGATTCCCATTTTACGTAGGAAAGTTGGCGGTGGTGGAACCTATTTAGATTCAAATCAACTCTTTTATCAATGTGTATTTCACAAAAGTCGTGTGCCGGCAAACTCGGATAAAGTGTATGAAATGATGTTGTCACCGGTGGTGAATACATTGAAACATTTTTTTGATGTAAAAGCGGAGTTAGTGGGAAGTCATGAAGTAGAAATGAATGGTAAACGAGTGGCTGGCATCGGTGGCGGACAAATGGGGGAAGCAAGTATTGTCGTAGGAAATATTCTTTTTGACTTTGATTATGATACCATGGCATCCGTATGGAGTGTTCCCAATGAATCTTTTCGTGATTTAGCAAAGGAAGCAATGAAGGATCATATCATTACACTGGATGATATTGGTTCCATGGTTAAGATGGATAAATTGGCAGATCAATTAATTGAAGAATATGAAACGTATTTAGGTCGGAAATTAAATCCTGGTGGCATGACCATTACTGAAATTGAGAGAGCGGGACAAGTGGGTGTTGTATTGCGGTCAGAATCATTTTTGAATTCTATGGACGAAGGGAATGGATCATCCAAACGGAAACTATTGAAAATTGCTCGGAATGTTTTTATTCATTATGACGATATAGATGTAGATGGTAAAAAGCTTGTGGGCAGTTTCCGTGTAGAAGATGGAAGAATTCATTCTGCAAAATTGGATAATGGAAATGGTGAAATGGAAGTAGCATTAGTTGGAAAAGCATTTAAAGATTTAGTGAAATGAATTCATTGAAATCATACTTGCAGGACCCATTTTTACACCGATTGTATAAGGAAATTCGTAAAGCAGGACCTATAAAATCTATCTCACTGGATTTAACAGATGAATGCAATATCCAATGTGCGGGATGTTATTATTATTCTGAAGAAATGGATAAAGTAAAAACGCCTTCAGATGAAAACCAATTTGATTCATTTATTGAACAAGAATTGGCTCGGGGGACTAATTTTGTCACAATCGTTGGGGGAGAACCGACCTTACGATTGGATAGACTAAAAAAGATTTATGACAATTTCAAAATGAATGTTTCTACCAATGGTATCATTCCCATTCCAAAGAACGGATTTGAACATATGCCCATTGGTGTATCTATTTGGGGGAATCATGAAACGGATTCACAGTTAAGGAGTAATGGAAAACGAGATATATTTTCCATTGCTTTAAACAATTATAAAAATGATTCTCGTGCATTTTGGTATTATACGGTTTCTGCCGGAAATGCCCATGAAATTGAAAATGTAGTGGACCAATGTGTAGCAAATGGAAATCGTGTATTATTCAATTTCTATAGTGATATTACTCAATTGGGCGGCACCATGGACCATCGTCAAGGTTTTGAGAAAGTTCGAAATGAAATTGACAAAGTGATTCAACGATATCCGAATTTTATTTATCTATCATCCTATTTGACCAATGTGATATCCATAGGTGAACTGTATGGACAAAAATGGGGTTATGATGTATGCACAACTGTGAGTACAAATCTGGCTGAAAATGAAGAACGAATGAAAAATGGAAACTCATACAGTCCCCATTTTCGAGCGTATAATTCAGATTTTAAAACAACCAGGCGATGCTGCACTGGCATTGAACGGTCGTGTGATTCTTGCTTGGATGTGTGGCAGCATTTTTCCTGGGTGATGTTGAATATGAAAAAGCATTTGGGGTCAATACAGGAATTCACATATTGGCTAACAAGCATGTATCTATTCTATCTTATCAACAGATTGGTGGATTACGATAATGGGGTAAAACGCCTGCCTGAAATTCATAAGAGAACTGTAATGGAAAGAAACAGTCGAATAATCAAATTCAAGGGTAATAATTTTATGTATACTTCATAGATTTACTTTTGATGTAAATGAATAAAATAATAAAAAGGGAAGAATCATGGCTGAATTAATACCAGGATTTCCACACAATGGTGTTGTAACAATTAATTATGTAATGCTGCGACCAGAATACACATTGGATGATTTAGAAATGCGAGTGGCAGAATTATGCGAAAATGTGAAAACATATCATTCTGATACAGGGTTTGTAGGTGGATTTGTGTGCTTGAACACGGGCCAAATTTCCAATGAAGGCAGTACTATTGGTAAAGCAGTGGATACTGAAGGGAAGAATAAAGAAGCACTCATTGTTACTTTTTGGCATACCATGGAAGACCATGAAGCATCTCATCGAAGTGAAACATTTCAACCCTTATTTTTAAAAGTATTAGAACTGTGTGAAAATGGAAATAAGGAAATTGCATATGATATGCTTTGGTCAGGAAAGGGATATTCAGAAGAAGAAGCTGAAGCTGCCAAAAAAGCTAAAGAAATGTATGGATAGTTATTTTATTACTAACTAACAATAGGGGTTCAATTATGAAACGAATAACAATTCTAACCGTTTTTATCCAGATTCTTTTAGCCGGTCCGGATATAGGTATTTTTGAAAAAATTCTGAATGCGTCCGGATCGTTTGAAGCGACCAAATCCGCTTTTGAATCTGCATTAAGTGAATCAGATTTCCAATTACATAACAAATATGATTTTAATATATCAAATGTTGGGGGGCAACGGTCACGGTTGTATATACTGACTTCTCCTTCATACATGAAAGCAGCTGAGAATGAAGCGCCTAATACAGTTTCAGCTCAAGTGTTACGTGTAGCGATTTATGAATATGATACTGGAAGAAAAACATTCATTAATATGGCAAACCCTGTAGCACATGCTATGGTATATTATGCAGATTCCAGAAAATATAATCGTTTAAAAGCAGCATCTGAATCAGTAGCTCGAGAAATTAGAAATGTTGTTTCAAAAGTTCCTGGTGAAGTTGTGTCAGAGCAAATGGAACCGATGCGAGACGAAGAAGATTTGAATGAATTTAATGGTGATGGTCCTGCAAAAATGATGGCAATGTGGAAAAATTGGGAAGAAAGTCAGGATGACTTATTTAAAGAAAAATCAATAGAAGCTGCCGTTACGAAAGTCGAGTCCATCATCAATGGTAGTAAAGACGCAGGGTTTGATGATTGCGAAGGATGGAGAATCATTTCCAAAATCGAATTCAAGGATGCAGTGTATTTTGGTATCACCAATGAATATACAGAAAACAGAACTACAAGCATCAATTCAGATTTTCGAAGTCAAGGGAAATCGGATGATGCACCTTTACCCGGTTATGACCACACTCCGGCGCATCCAATGGAAATTATAGTGTATAAAGATGGACGGAATGTAAAAGCAGTGCAATATGGACAAATGTGGAGAATGCAATTGTATTATTGGGATTCCGGTTATGCAGCTTTTGCGAAATACACCATGATTCCAGGTATTATATCGGGAAGTATCGAAGATCTATTTGAAGATTGAATACGACACAAAGAGCCCAGAGTCTTTAAAAAATAGAAGAGAGATCGTATGGAAATGTTTTATACACCTGCAGCAGAGTGGTCAAAGTTTCTTTTTTATGTGGTCCTAACTTTAATGATCGGTTACGGATTATGGATAAAAAATAGAAAACAAAATTGGGCAAACTGGATTCATGCGGCAATATTCGTTCATTTTATTGTTGGTGCATTTTATTCTGGTATTCGTATGCTGACGACGGATGAAATTAATGATATGATTATTCGGAGAATATATGCCTGTGAAGCATGGTTTAACTTTGCTTGTGCTGCATTTTATTTTTTAGCACTTTTTTATTTAATGACTAAGAATGAAAAAACACTCTGTGATACCTGTGGTACTAATAGTATAAAATGAATTACGGATTTGTCATAGATAACCGCATGTGCATTGGATGCCATGCCTGCACGGTCGCTTGCAAAAGTGAGCACGACGTGCCTATTGGTGTAAATCGCACCCATGTGAAATATATTGAAAAGGGGACATTTCCTAACTCCACTCGAGAATTTTCCGTCCATAGATGCAACCATTGTGCCGATGCGCCCTGTGTTGAAATTTGTCCGACCACCGCACTCCACACCCGTGCGGACGGGATTGTGGATTTTGACAATGACCGCTGCATTGGTTGCAAATCTTGCATGCAGGCTTGCCCTTATGATGCGCTCTACATGGACCCCAACACGAATACGGCGGCCAAGTGCAACTATTGCGCCCACAAGGTGGATTACGGATATGAGCCGGCCTGTGTGGTGGTGTGTCCTGTGGAAGCCATTGTTTCCGGTGATTTGGATGATACCAATTCCAAGATTGCTCAATTGGTGGCCAATGAAGACACCATGACCCGAAAACCGGAAAAGATGACGGATCCCAATTTGTATTATGTGAATGGTACATCTGAAATGCTGAATGCCACCGCCACGGATAGAGATTCGGATTATCTGTGGTCCGAGCAATCGAAAGGAGTGGGGCATTTTGCAAAATATGCTGAAGTGCGTTTGGCCGAGTCCGATACAGAGAATTTATTGGTTCAGCTGGCCATGGAAAATTCAGCAAAAACGGGCAAGCCTATCGATCATCGCGCCATAGATAATGTGGCGAAAGAAATCCAACAGGATGTGGATACGCAGGAAGCACGCCGTGTTTATGATTCACCCAGTAAGGGAGTGCTCTGGGGATGGGAAGTCCCGGCCTATGTGTGGACGAAAGCACTGGCTACAGGCACATTTCTCATGATGGCCATTTGGCAATTGTTCTTGGGCGAATTGTCACCAACATCCGAATTGACTGGACTCATTATTTCACTCATTTTTATGGGACTAACTGGAGCATTTCTTGTAAAAGATCTAGATCGTCCCGACCGTTTTCTCTATGTATTGCTTCGTCCCCAATGGAAGTCGTGGTTGGTGAAAGGTGCCTACATCATTACTTTATTTGGCGGATTGGTTACACTAAAATTATTGGGACATTTTGTATCATTCCACACCAATTGGATTTGGTGGGCCGGCGGTGTGTTCGCTATTCTTGGGGCGATTTATACAGCATTCTTATTTGCCCAAGCTCGAGCACGGGATTTATGGCAAACGCCTATTCAGTCCGCCATCCATATGTTGGTCCATGCGGTCATGATGGGATCAGTGGTCATGATGGTAATTGCACCGGAATCTATTGGAATAATGGCGAATATTTTATTTGTGGGAATTAGTCTGAACTTGCTCACCATCGGTAAAGAAATTTTGTTACCCCATGATACACCGGACACAAAAGAAGCCGTCCGAATGATGACAAAGGGATACTATTCCAAATATTTCTGGCGTGGGATTATTATGGGGAATATGGTGCCCGCAGCTCTGATCTTTTTAGGATGGCCCATTGTAGCTGGAGTTTTGGTAATGGTGGGGATATTTTTAACCGAGTACGTTAGAATCCGCGTACCGCAAATGATACCGTTAAGTTGATGAAAAAAATAGCCACAGAGACGCAGAGATCGCAAAGATATTTTAAAATTTTCTCTGTGCCCTTTGCGACTCTGCGGCAAAAATAAAATGAAACGTAGTTGGATAGAAACATTTTCAGAGCCCATTAGACTCATCCCTAAAATAGTGGTGAACCATACAATATAATGTATTATATTATGTACATAATAAAGGACAAATAATAGGTTTAGTTATGAAGAAAAACCCTGCACCATACATGACAAATATTTCTAATCTTCGGAAAAACCCAACCAAAATAATTCGTGATTCTCACGGCGAAATGATTGCTATTATGAACCACGGCGATGTGATTTCTTATTTGATTTCACCGGAAATGGTAGAAGAATTTTTGGAAGCGAAAGCGGATAAGGACACTTTAGAAAGAATCGATAAAATGGATTTGAACGAAGCAGTCGAAGTCGATCTGGATGAGCTATAGATTAAAGTTCATGCCAAAGGCATTGAAGGATTTTCAAAAATTAGACGGATCTATCAAAAGTGAATTCAAAAAAATACTTCGAAAAAGATTACAATATCCGGTTGTTGAGAAGCACCGACTGCACGGTGACTATAAAGGTCATTTTAAAATTAAACTCAAGTCCAGCGCTTACCGACTGATCTATCGCGTATTGGATGAAGAACTTGTTATCATTGTTGTTGAAGTAGGGCGAAGAGATAAAATTTATAAGAAGAAATAAAAATGAAAGCTACTGAAGTCAATTTTCTAAAATTTTTAGAAGGAACTAAACAGTTTGTTGTTCCTATTTATCAGCGCACCTATAGTTGGACCACTAAAGAGTGCAATCAGCTTTGGAAAGACATACTAAACGTTGCGAAAAATGGTGAAATACCCGCTCATTTTATTGGCTCAATTGTTTATATCGAAAAAGGCATCTATCAAGTTGCATCTGTATCACAATTGTTAGTTATTGATGGCCAACAAAGATTAACTACCTTGTCTTTACTACTTTCTGCTGTTGCAGACACAATAAAAGATGATGAAAATATTGGTGGTATGACCAATTCCAAAATAAAGAACTATTATTTATTCAATAGTGAAGAAATGGATGACTTATTTTTTAAACTACGACTGACTCGAAGCGATAAGGAGACATATTGGAATCTGCTAAAAAATAATGACATACCCCAAAAACACTCTTTCCGGATTCAGGAAAATTTTCAGTTCTTTAAAGATAAGATTGCGAAAAGTAAAATATCTCTTGAAGAAATTATAAAGGGTTTACGCAAGTTGGTTATCGTGGATATTTCTCTCGACCGTGATCATGATAATCCACAACTGATATTTGAGAGTCTTAACTCAACGGGATTAGATCTTTCACAAGCAGACCTAATACGAAATTTCATATTAATGGGTCTTGAGCCAGAAAAACAAAAACATCTATATGAGACCTATTGGTATCGAATGGAACAGGATTTTGGCCATGCCAACTATACCAAGCATTTTGATCGATTCATGCGTGATTATTTAACCTTGAAATCCAATGCAGGAACCATACCGACATTGGCATTGGTTTATGAAGCATTTAAAAGTTATTCGAATCAAAATGGCACGCCCATTGAAGAGATTGTCCAAGATATTCATCATTATTCAAAGCATTTCACAAAGTTGATGTTACAAAAAGAAGACGACCCCACAATTCGAACGGTTCTGTATGATATTGATACTTTGAAATACGATGTACCCTACCCGTTTTTAATGGAAGTGTTTGAAGATTATGAGAATGAATTAATCAATAAGTCAGAGTTAATTGAGATTTTATTATTGGTTGAAAGCTATTTATTCAGACGAGCTATTTGTGGTATCCCGACTAATTCAATGAATAAGACATTTGCAACTTTTTCAAAATCTATATTGGATAAGGAGAATTATTTAGAAAGTGTAAAAGCCAAATTTTTGTTGCTGGATTCTTACAGAAGATTTCCAACCGATGAAGAATTTAAACAAGCTTTCACCACAAAAGATGTGTACAATTTTAGACCCCGGAACTATCTCTTACGGAAGCTGGAAAATTATAAACGGAAAGAGTTGGTACAAGTAGATGATTACACCATTGAACATATTATGCCACAAAATGAAAATTTGTCGATGGAATGGAGACAAGATCTTGGAGAAAAATGGCAATCAATACAAGCAACATACCTACATACACTTGGCAACTTAACTCTGACTGGGTACAATTCTGAATTAAGTGACCGACCATTTTTAGAAAAAAGAAATATGAAAGGTGGCTTCGCAGATAGTCCAATTCGTCTAAATAAAAGTATAGCTGACATAAACAATTGGAATGAAGAATCTATTTTACATAGATCAAATGAATTATCGGGTAAGGCATTAACAATTTGGACAGCACCAACATTATCCGAAGCATTGTTAATTCATTATAGGAGAGCACCAGAAAAAGAAGAAAAACCTAAATATTCAATTGAAGATCATTCTGAATATTTACAAGGTCAAATACTGGAGCTTTACCACCTAATTAGAAATAGGGTATTAAATTTGGATCCTACTGTAAAGGAAGAATTCAAAAAACTATACATAGCTTATAAAACAACAACCAATTTCGTCGATATAATTCCCCAAAGGTCACGGCTTCTCCTAATGTTAAACATGGCTTTTGATGAAATAAACGACCCAAAAGAGTTTTGTCGAAATGTTACCAAATTAGGTCGCTGGGGCAACGGAGATGTGGAAATTGGGTTGACCAATTCAGATGAATTGGATTATATCATGTTTTTAATTCAACAATCATTTGATAAGCACAGCGAAGATATAGGATAAAACCATGATAAAAAGAAAGAGTAACTCCTTTGCGACTCTGCGGCAAGAATAAAATGAAACGAAGTTGGATAGAAACATTTTCAGAGTCATTAGGGCTCATTCCTAATATCTCTGATCGCCCGGATTGGTCTGAAGAATTTGCCATGGAAGGTCCCAGGGAGCTCTATAAATATCCCGACCCCAGCGAATGGGACGACTTTACCGAATTGGACCCTGCCGCATGGCCGGACAAAAAAGAGCGACATTATTCCATTGTCCCCACCACATGCTTCAATTGTGAATCGGCTTGTGGACTTTTGGCTTATATCGATAAAGATTCCGATGAAGTACGAAAGTTTGAAGGGAATCCCCATCATCCAGGCAGCCGTGGACGGAATTGTGCAAAAGGTCCTGCCACCATCAACCAAATCAATGATACAGAACGGATTCTGTACCCATTAAAACGGGTTGGTGAACGTGGTGAAGGGAAGTGGGAGCGCATCACATGGGATCAAGCATTAGATGAAATATCCGAAAAAATTGCCGCATCTATCCGAAAAAGAAAAGATGGCGTGGTTTATCATGTGGGGCGTCCTGGACACGAAGGATACACAGAACGCGTCCTGAAAGCATGGGGTGTAGATGGCCACAATTCCCATACGAATATTTGTTCTGCCGGCGCCCGAACCGGCTATGCACTCTGGCATAAATACGATCGCCCGAGTCCGGACCACACCAATGCAGAAGTGATTTTGCTGGCGTCATCTCATTTGGAAACGGGCCATTATTTTAATCCACATGCCCAGCGTATCATGGAAGGCATGATGAAAGGCGCCAAGTTGATTGTCATGGATCCGCGGTTGTCAAACACGGCATCCATGGCGGATGAGTGGATGCCCACTTATCCCGGATCTGAATCGGCTGTTTATATGGCCATAGCAAAAATCATTTTGAATGAAGAATTGTACGACCGCAATTATTTAGAAAATTGGGTGAACTGGGATGAGTATTTGCGAAATCTCCATCCCGATGATCCGGTGGAGTTTGATCAATTCATCAAACGATTGAGTGAAGAATGGGCAGAATACACACCGGAGTTCGCTGCAAATGAAGCCCAGATTGATGCAGAACAAATTGTCCGCGTGGCAAGGATGATCGGCAAAGCGGGCAGCAAATTATCCACTCATGTTTGGCGGGGCGCATCCATCGGAAATTTGGGCGGATGGCAAGTGTCACGGACGCTCCATTTGCTCAATGTACTCACCGGTTCGGTGGGCACAGAAGGGGGTACATCTCCCAGCGCCTGGAATAAATTTCATCCAGAATTTTTTGACTCACCGCCTGGGCCAGATGCTTGGAATGAATTGAATTGGCCTAAAGAGTACACCTTGGCCCATTTCGAAATGAGTCAGATTCTGCCCCATTTAATTAAAGATGGCCGAGGTGAGTTGGATGTGTATTTCACCCGTGTGTTCAATCCGGTGTGGACCTATCCCGATGGATTTTCTTGGATTGAAATGCTGTCCGATGCAGAAAAAGTGGGATGCCATATTGCGCTAACACCTACATGGAATGAAACAGCATTTTTCGCTGATTATGTATTGCCCATGGGCCACGCATCCGAGCGGCATGACATCAATTCTTATGAGACACAAGCCGGCGTTTGGATCGCGTTTCGTCAACCTGTCCTTCGAGAAAAAGCCCGTCGCGATGGGAAGGAAGTGGAATTCACTTATGAAGTGAATCCCGGTGAAGTGTGGGAAGAAGATGAATTTTGGATTGAGCTGTCCTGGCGAATCGATAAAGATGGCGATTTGGGCATTCGGAAGCATTTTATGAGTCCCTATCGTGAAGGTGAAAAAATTAACATTGATGAATATTATCAATACATTTTTGAGCATACGGAAGGACTCCCTGAAGTGGCAGAAAAGGAAGGGCTCACTGCTTTAGAGTATATGCGGAAGTATGGGGCATTTATGGTGGATGACAATGTGTATCGGAATAATGAAAAAGAATTTTCTGATTCGGATGTGACGGTGAAGCCTAATGGACAAATTGAGAAAGATGGAAATGTGGTTGGACTTGAAGTGAATGGTAAACAATATGCCGGTTTCCCTACACCATCCAAACGGCAAGAAATTTATTCACAAACCATGGTAGATTTTGGCTATCCGGAACATGCTACACCGGGATACAGAATTAAGAGCCACGTCCATTTAGATGAAATGGATCAGGACAAAAATGAATGCGTTTTGCTTCCGAACTTCAGACTACCTACCCATATTCATTCACGTTCTGCCAATGCCAAATGGCTCACAGAAATCGCCCATCGAAATCCAATTTGGATTCATACCAAAGATGCGAAACGACTCGGTGTGGATAATGGAGACTTACTCAAAATCACTACCGAGATCGGGTGGTTCGTGGATAAGGTGTGGGTGACGGAAGCCATCAAACCGGGCGTAGTCGCCTGCTCTCATCATATAGGCCGTTGGCGCCGTCAGCAGGATGAAGGCAATCGATTCATGACTAATACGGTGGATATCCAAAATATGGGGAATGGCCAATGGAAGATGGAAACGGTGACTGGCATTGAAGCGTGGAAAACGGATGATCCGGACACGAATCGCGTCTGGTGGCGAGATGGGGGTGTTCATCAGAATATTACCCATGCAGCTAATCCCGATCCCATTTCCGGTGCCCATTGCTGGCTGCAAAAAGTGAGTATCTCAAAGCCAAATCCGGATGAGAAATACGGCGATATTTTTGTGGATACAAATAAGTCTTTTGAACACTTTAAAAAATGGAATGAATGGGCCAAGGAGAAAGAAACTCATCCTGATGGACTTCGAAGACCCTTATGGATGGGACGGCCCTTAACCCCACAAAAGAAACAATTCTACTTAAAATAGTTAATTAATTTCTCTCATTATTAAAGACTTAATTTTCTTTTAAGATATATTAGTATAAAAAGGTCTTGCAATCCTTATTTGAGGTCATTAAACTTGATCGCGGGGAAGGGGAAATTCTCATCATATCCGTCTAGAAAATACTCCAATTATTAAAGATGAAAACAATCTCTAAGTTACAAATTGATCCTAGAAGTGCAGGAAAAATGATTTTGGATTCCATAGACCCTGCTCATGTTATTTTTACGCTGACCCTTGAGCATGATAAATTATTAACTGTTTTAGAGGGCCTTGAACAGGAGCGAAAGACGTTGTTATCTAAAGAAATTGATGATATTTCAGAAGAGGACTTGATCGCTGTTCAGGAATATGCTGAAATGCTTGTTGAAAGCGAAAGCCACCATCTGAGAGAGGAAAAAGGGGTGTTTTCTGTTCTGAGGAGTCTTGGAATAAAAAGTCCGACAGATGCAATGGAATTGGAACATAAGGCTATTGTAGACTATAAAAATAAATTATTGGAAACAATCAATTCCTTCTCAATGATGTCGATCCGGGATTTTCTTGCACGGTTAGATTTTTTTTCAAAAAGCATCATTTATATTTTAACTGACCACATCAGTAGAGAAAATATTGATTTATTTCCCATGGCTTTAAAAGTGATTAATGAAAAAACACAGTGGGCCAAGATAAAGAAAAGATGCGATGAAGTGGGATATTGCAGTTTTACTTTTGATAAATAGAAAAGCATCTTAATCTTTTTGGAATAGGGAAAAATTTGAATATTCTTATGTAGAAAGATTAGATGTTTTTATATCTCAGGGAGATTGGCTAAATTTTAACATTGTGGAACAATCTCAAAGCTGAAAAACCTAAGTTTATTGATAAGGTTTGAAGCCGGTACGGTGACATTGGAAACGATGTCATTAGCTCCCGATCCCCGACGTGAAACCGGGGTGACTTGGAAAGAGAATGGCTGAAAATATTTCAAATCCAACCCCAGGAAATTATCTGCTGAATCAATCAGCATTTCCCATCATTGATCCATTTGGCAGAACTTTCAATTATCTTCGCTTGTCTCTGAATGAAAAATGTAATCTGCGATGTATTTACTGTATGCCGGAAGAAGGTATTGATTTTCGCAGTGAAGACAAACTTCTTTCAACTAGTGAAATCTTTAAACTGATGGAATTAACGACCCAAATGGGAGTTTCCAAAATTCGTTTGACCGGAGGGGAACCATTGCTTCGCAAGAATATTGTCTCCATCATTCAGTTTGCAGCCAAGCTGAAACAGGTCAAATCTGTTCATTTAACAACCAATGGTCTGTTGCTCTCTAAGCACATTGCTGATTTGGAAGCATCGGGTATGTCTGGCATTAACATTAGCCTGGACACACTAAATAAAAATAAGTATCAAGTTATTACGCGTAAAGAAGGATTAGAGGTGGTCTTGGATGGATTACAAAAAGTATTGGAGTCTAAAATTAAATCGATAAAATTAAATGTAGTTGCCATGCGCAATTTTAATGATGATGAGCTATTAGACTTCGTTTCCCTCACAAAAGAGAATGATATTACAGTTCGTTTTATTGAACTTATGCCCTTTGACTCTCACCAAATTTGGAAAACTGGGAAGTTTTACGGTGCTGAACAAATCATTTCTGATTTGAAGAATGAATTAAGAGAACTTATGCCTGCAGAGGGTTCTAAAACCGAGCATCAGGTTTTCCGTGTTAAGGGTTACCGAGGAAAAATCGCTATTATTCCATCTTATTCAAGGACGTTATGCGGAAAATGTAATCGAATTCGAATTACAGCAGATGGGAAACTCCTCAACTGTCTCTATAGCCAAAATGAATTAAACCTGCGTGATGCCATTCGAAATGGGGAATCTAATCCTGAAATACAAAACATGATTCGTGATGCAATGTGGAACAAAAAGAGAGATGGATGGGAAGCTCAACATCACGGGGATGAACATAGAGAATCCATGACTCAAATTGGGGGGTGAAATAATGGAGTATTGCCAGCCTGACGACAGAAAGGGAGTATTGGAATATTGGATAAATGGAGAACTCTGCGGAAGTTCCTGCCGACGGCGGGCAAGTGGAACTTCCGCAAAGATAAAACACACATGAAGAAAATATTACTAACTACTATTTTATTCACTCTGATTTTTTCAGGGTGTATTCTTATGAATTCTCATTCACCTATCATTCAGTTAAAACCAGAATCTCTTTCTACTTTAGAAAAGACTGAACCAATTATCAATTTGAATGAAAATTTCAAAATAATTAATCTGTATTTGAAACAGGTCAAAATTTTACAGGAGTCTTCCGTAAATCCAAAAAGTGATGTTGTCAACGAAATGGTACATAATGTATATGACCCTTACATAGATTTTTGGGGACCTTATATCGGAAATAAACGGTCTTTTATTAAATGGGTGCAATCAAAACTATTTAGTAAAAACCATCCTGTTTATAAAAATGCTGATGCTTTGCTTAGTTTGGATATTGAAAAGATTTTTACAAATACGGTAAAAAAGTTTGAGAGTTTTTCAGGAAAATACCCTAAAGGTACTTGGTATTTAATTTACGGCCCTGGTTGGACAAATATGGGTGGATTGAAGAATGGAATTATGCTTTTGGATTTTTCACGAATGAATCCAACTAATGAAGAAATTTCTTTTCTGCTTCCCCATGAGTTAAATCACCAAGTTTACCATGATGAATACATTGATGAAGACGATAATACTGTTCTTTACAGTATTATTAATGAAGGATTTGCTTCATATTTTAATTACATTTTTTGGGATAAGAAATTTTCTCAGGCAAAAGCTGTCGCATACAGTGAAGATGAATGGAATTGGTGTTTATTGCATGAAAAGGAAATTTTTGATAAAGCACAAAAATATCTGAATTCATCAAATAAAAATGATATTGAACTATTCAATTTTAGAAAGAAAAAATTTTTAAATTGGGGGCCGGGAGCAATTGGTTATTTTATTGGATTTAGGATATGTCAATCCTATATAAAAACTAATGGTAAAAATTCCTGGAAAGATATATATCAAATGTCAGTAAGCGAAGTTTATAGGAAGAGCGGTTATCAAAAATCCTTGAAAGAAAAACACAAAGACCCAGCGAATACAGAGAAAAAATCATGAACGAGTTTTCACATTTAGATAAACACGGAAATGTCAAAATGGTGGATGTGACGGACAAAGTTTCCACAGCCAGAATGGCCAAAGCAGAAGGAAAAATTACCATGAATCCGGAAACAGTTTTAGCCATTCAGGATGAAACACTTCCGAAAGGGAATGTACTCACTACTGCAAAAATCGCTGCGATACAAACGGCGAAAAAGACTGCTGAACTCATTCCCATGTGCCAACAATTGAATCTCTCATTCGTGAATGTTGAATTTGAGTTGGCATCTGATTCTGTTCTGATTCGATCAACGGTGAAAACCAAGGAAGCCACGGGCGTAGAAATGGAAGCCCTTTCAGCTGTGTCCGGGGCGGCACTCACCATTTATGATATGTGCAAAGCGGTGGATAAAACCATGGAAATTGGTGGAATCAAACTGGTGAAAAAAGTGGGTGGGAAGTCTGACCATACTTCAGAATACAGACCCAAAGTAGGTGTGATTACCCTGAGTGACAGTGTGGCATCGGGTGACTCGGAAGATAAGACCGGCGTAATTTTAAGTGACGGATTTACGAATTCTGGATGCGAGTTAATTGAAAAAATTGTTTTGGAAGATGGTTCTGATCAATTGGTGCCCACTATTCAAAATTGGGTTGATTCCGGTATTGAACTCATTCTAACCACAGGTGGTACTGGATTGGGTCCGCGAGATTTGACCATCCAAACAGTAGAAAAATTATTTGACTCAAAATTGCTGGGAATCGAACAGGCGCTCCATGCCTATGGTCGGGGAAAAGTGAAAACGGCTATGCTTTCCCGGTTGATGGCAGGTGTGGTAAATGGAGCGATTGTGATTTGTTTACCGGGGAGTCCCGGTGCGGCGAAGGATTCACTGCAGGTGTTAATTCCAACTATTTTTCATTCATTTCATATGATGCGGGGAGAAAAACACTAGAAGATGGAGTATTGGATAATTGGAGTTTTGGAAACTTTGCGGAAGTGTGAAACTTCCGCAAAGTTTAATTAATATGACCGATTTAATTCTTCCATTACTATTTGTGTTTGTTGCCTTCATATACTCTTCAGTCGGTTTGGGTGGCGGATCATCCTATACGGCGCTCATGGCCATCATGGGAGTGAATTATACTATAATTCCCACCACCTCCCTCACCTTAAACTTGGTGGTGACATTTATAGGTGTGGTCAATTTCTGGCGAAATGGGTTTGGCCGGTTGGACCTAATCGGACCGTTTCTCATTACATCCATCCCTATGGCTTATTTAGCCGGCTCATTACCTCTGCCAGAAATTCTTTTTAAAATATTACTACTGGTAACGCTTTTTGTTGTTGCAATCAGGATATACATTGTAAATGAATTGAGTATTTCCATTCAACTAACTGAAATACAAAAGTGGGTTTTTGTTTTTAGTTTAGGGGCTATTTTAGGATTTATCGCTGGTGCAGTGGGCATTGGTGGTGGTATTTACCTTGTTCCCCTGATAATAATGTTTCGGCTTGGGTCAGAAAAGGAAGCTGCTGCATCCGGTGCCATGTTCATTTGGGTGAATTCACTTGTGGGAGTTATTGCACGGGCAAAAATAGGCACATTTGAATCTGATTTAATTTTACCTCTAATCGGTGCTGTACTCGTAGGTGGCTTTGCAGGATCTCACATGGGCGCGATTAAATTCACATCAAAAACCATTCAAAAGGTAATGGGTGGTGTCATCATTATTGCTATTCTATTTTTATTAAAAGGACTATTATGATTTCTTTTCAGAAAGCTAAATTAATTATAAAAAAACACCTTTTCACTTTAGAGACAGAACAGGTTCATTTACGTGAGTCCGGTGGGTGTGTAATAACCCAAGATGTCATCGCAACATTTCCATCACCTCTTTTTGATAATTCAGCGATGGATGGCTTTGCTGTACGGTCTAAAGATACCTATGGTGCAAGTCCAGATAACCCGGTTCTATTAAAATTGGCGGGGGTGAGTTCTGCAGGAACCCCAAGTGATGTAAGTTTAAAAGAGGGTGAGTGTATTCAATGTATGACTGGTGCCAAGATTCCTGATGGTGCAGATGCTGTAATAATGGTGGAGGATACCAGTGGTTTTTCCGGCTCCGAATTTGTTCAAATAATGGTTGAGAGTTTTCCTGGCAAGCATGTTAGATACCAAGGTGAAGAAATTAAAAAAGGTGAAATACTCATTCAAAAAGGAACAAATTTATCTCCAAGTGAGATAGGTACCTGTGCCACGTTTGGATATGATAATCTTATGGTATTTAAAAAACCCAAGGTTGCTATATTTGGTACAGGGGATGAATTGGTTGAACCCGGGAATCAATTGGGAGAGGGGCAAATTTATAATTCTAATTTATATGTTTTATCGGAACTAGCGATTCGTGCAGGCACTGAAGTGATCCTGCGGGAGGTGATTAAAGATGATTTATCTTCATTAAGAACATTTCTATTAGAAGCAATAAATTCCTGTGATATTGTCATTTCTTCCGGTGGTATTTCTATGGGAAAGCATGACTATGTTAGGGATGTATTTATAGAATTGGGTGTGGAAGAACATTTTTGGAAAGTTGCTCAAAAGCCGGGGAAACCACTTTTTTTCGGAACGGGACATAATACGTTAATTTTTGGTCTGCCGGGAAATCCAGTCTCGTCATATATCGGATTTATGGAATGGGTTTGGCCCGTCATCAATACGATGACAGGCCAGCCTGCACCAACCCCTTTAACAGGAATATTAAAAAAACCATTTCCGATAGAAAAAGTAAAACATCGATTTTTATTTGGGAAAGCCTGGATTGAAAATGGACAGTTGGTCTGTGAACCAACACCCAAAGTTGGGTCTCATATGTTGACATCATCATTAAAGACCAATTGTATACTTGGGGCACCTCAAGGAGAAAGATCTTTGCAACCGGGAGAAAAAATTACTGTTCATATTTTGCCCTGGGAAAACATTAATTAATATGAGAGTGGTTGGGAATTCACGTCATCAACCCTTTTGAAACTTAAAAATGTGAAGGCACGAGCACTCGATAATATGATCATCACACCAAAAGAATTATTTGACCGAAAAAGCGAATTCACCGTAATTGATATTCGTCCTGAAACACAGCGAAATGAATGGCCCATGAATGGTTTGAATCCTATCATATCAAATGAGAGAGCAATTTCGGATATGGAGGGGAAAAAGGTTTTGGTGTGTCAGTTTGGTATTGTGACAGAAGGCATGATTATTGAACATGATTTGAAAGACACTTTTAGTTTATTGGGGGGCGCCAAGTCCTGGATTGATTTCCAATCTGAAAAAGATGATTTAAGCCGTTGGTCTCGCCAGATGGTTTTACCGGAAATGGGTTTAGAAGGGCAGAAGAAGCTTATGGCTGCAACGGTAGCTGTTGTAGGGCTGGGTGGATTGGGGTGTCCAGCCTCTCAGGTACTCGTTTCTGCAGGAATTGGGAAAATAGTTTTAATCGACGGAGATATTGTTGAATTATCCAATCTTCACCGTCAACCCTTGTATGGCATTAACGACATAGGGAAAATGAAAGTTCATTCTGCCAAAGAGGCATTAAAAAAAATACAATCTGTAACGGTCATTGAGACCATTGACGTTTATTTAAATGAGTATGAAGGATTGGATATGATTGAGAAGTGTGATGTGGTCATCGATGCCACGGATAACATAAAATCAAGAAGAAGAATTGACCGATTATCAAAGAACGCCAAGGTGCCCATGATTTATGGTGGGTTATATAGGTGGGAAGGACAAGTATCCATTTTAAATGTAGATGGAAGTCCAGGGTACCAAGAATTATTTCCCAACCCTATTTCAGGAGGAGATACCTGCGAAGATGCAGGTGTATTGGGTATGCTTCCGGGAATTATTGGTCATATGCAGGCCTTAGAAGCAGTAAAAATAATTGTGGGTATCGAACCAAACTTGGTGGGTAAACTATTAATGTATGATGGGATGAATCATAAAACACAAATAATTGAAATATGATTAATGTATCGATTAAATGTTTTTCTCAAGTAAAATATGCTTTGGGCGTGGATGAAATTATTTTAAAACTTGAAGCAGGATTGTTGACTTCAGAATTAGAACAAATCATTAGATCAAGAGCTGGAAGAAAGTTAATGGGTATACCATTGCGAATTGCTGTAAATCAAAAATATGTTCCCAACGATATTGAATTAAAAGATGGAGATGAAGTAGCGTTTATTCCACCGGTTCAGGGTGGTTAAATGGTTAAAATCGAAATTATAAAAGGCCCTATTACCTTCTTTCCAAATGATGATACCATGGTGCAAAAGGGGGCAGAACTTATTTTTAATGGCCGCGTTCGGGCAACGGAACATGGGCAAAAAATTATTGCATTAGAGTATGAGCAGTATGAAGGCATGACTAAATCTGAACTCACCTTACTTGCAGACGAGACGTGCAATAAATTCCCTATACATGATATATATTGTAAGCATCGGATAGGGAAAGTGGCTGTGGGTGAGACAAGCCTCCACGTTGTGATTTGGTCTAAGCACCGCAAAGAAGCCATCGAAGCCATGGATTGGTTTATTTTAGAATTGAAAAAACGTGTCCCTATATGGAAATGGGCAATTCTGGAAGATGGTTCAAGAATCCCCAGTGAATGTTCGCATCAATAGCTATTCCATCATAAATTCCCAAACTTAATGTTTGGTTTTTCGCATAAATCCCTTTCCAATTTCCTTTTTTGGGCAACCCAGAAAAAATGGTTTATTAATACTATTATTTTGGGTGTTATTCTTTTTTTACTACCTACACCGTCTGGATTAACTGTGGAAGGCTATCGAATAATTATCATTGTTATTACTGCTTTAGTGATGATTGTAATGGAACCAATCCCGCTCCCGGCCATTGCCCTGTATATCCTTATCGCGGAAGTGTACTTAGGGATAGGTACGCCAAATGAAATTGCACAATCCTTTATGAACGATGCTGTTTTTTTTATAATGGGATCTCTGATGCTTGCAGTTGCCATCGTTAAGCAGGGGTGGGATACTCGAATTGCCCTGGGAATTCTTAAAGTTACGGGAAATAAAACAAGGAATATTGTTTTTGGTTTTACCGCTATTTCCGCGATTCTCTCTTCCTTTATTGGAGAACATACAGTTGCGGCACTCATGCTTCCTATTGGAATGACTTTGATTCGCTATACTTCTGAAGATAAGGAGCAGGTCAGGGGGCTTTCCGCAGTATTATTATTTGCCATTGCCTATGGAGCCTTGATCGGATCAATCGGGACACCGTCTGGGGGAGGGCGAAATGCCATTATGATGACCTATCTGCGGGATTATGATCTGTCTATTTCTTATTTGGAATGGATGGTGCGTGTCTATCCTCTTGTTCTGGTTCAAATCCCAATTATAGCATGGATGTTGATGAAATCCTTTATCCCAGAATATGCTAATCTAGACAGCGGAGTGCGTAAGCTTGTAGTACAAGTGGCAAAATCCGGAGAAATTACAGGGCGGAATACTATTGCAGCCTTTATATTTATCCTCGTGTTTTTGGGATGGGTATTTTTAAGCGAAACTGTGGGATTAGGCACTATTGCATTGACAGGTGTTTTATTGTATTTAGTAGCAGGATTTGTCCGATGGGAAGACCTAAATCGCAATACACACTGGGGAGTTATTATTTTATTTGGAGCTACAATTTCATTGGGATCGAACATAAAGTCCACTGGAGCTGCTCTTTGGCTGGCAAATTTGGTAGTAGATTTTTTTGGAAATATAACTGAATCATTTCCGTTTATTTCAGATGCTGTCATTGTATTTATGACCACAACGCTTGCAAATGTACTCTCAAGTTCTGCTACAGTTGCCGTACTAGGGCCTATTACTTTGAATATGGGAAGTGATACTCTACATTTAGGTTTGGTAACAGCCATTGCCTCTGCCTTTGGTTATTTTACAGCTGTGGCTGCACCCGCGTGTACCATTGTGTATTCAAGCGGAATGGTGAGAGCTAAAGATTTTTTGAAAGTAGGATGGAAAGCGGGTATAGTTTCAGTCATCCTATTGGTAATCTACGCTAATACTTATTGGCTTGTTTTCAACTAAAATGAGGTTAAAATTAATCCATCATGAAAATTTTAATTGCAGTCGGTAGCAAAAAATATTCAGGTCCAACTTTAAGAGTTGGGATGCAGGTTGCAAGGGCATTTAATGCTTCTGCAACCATTGTGGACGTTGGAGAAAAGGTGAGTGAATTTTCTGCAAAGGTTGTTGGGTTGGCTCAAGAAAGAATGGAATCTTGGGACTTTAATAGGCCAGGTGTGGATGTCTTAGAATGGGCATTTAATTATCTTGCTGATGAACAATTTATTGAACCTCAATATATTGATGCTGGTTTCCCAAAAAATACCTTAATAGAAACAGGAGGGAACCGATGTGAAGTTTATTTAAAAGGAACGGTTTGTGAAGATGTTAATCTCATTCTGAGGAATGGAGATATCATTGCAGAACTTCGGGATGAAGTTGCAACAGGATTTTATGATGTCACCATTATTGGCGGGAGCAAAAAACGGAGAATGGCCCATGATTTAATCCAATTTATTGACAGCTCAATATTCGTGGTGAATCAGTATGATCCTGAAAGGGAATATCGAATTTTGTTAGCAGTTGATAATTCCGAACGTACCCGCAGAGCCGTGAAGTATGGGGCAAGGGTCGCACAAGCCTTTAACATAGGAGTGGATTTGTTAACAGTAAGCAAAGTGAAACATTTTGGAAGTGAGTATAAAAATTCAGCAGACCATGCGGCAAAATTCTTAAGAAGGGCCGGTATTTCATTCCAAAAACATTTTATAGTTGGAGACCCAATAAAGGTCATTAAAAAAACAGCTGGGGATAATCATATTATTGTTATGGGGGCATCTACCCAAAGTCCGATAAAAAAATTCTTCAAAGGTAGCAAACCACAAAAAGTAATGGAAGAATGTCAATGCCCCATACTGATAGTAAAATAAATTCATACTCCGGTTTAATTAATATCCCATGAACGCGCAGGAGATATTAACAACAATCCTCCTCATTCTTTTCGTGGTGGTAATTACGGTACCGCCAATTGTTCTGTTCTTAATTTATATAAAGGATAAGCGTCAATCTCAGCATAGTGTATTACGAAATTTCCCCTTGCTGGGGCGTATTCGCTATATTTTCGAAATGATGGGCCCAGAATTGCGTCAATATATGTTTGACAGCGACACAGAAGGGCGCCCCTTTAGCCGTACAGATTTTGCCAATATTGTCGTGGCAGGTAAATACCTGAAAACTCTTATCGCATTTGGATCGAAGCGAGATTTTAACCAGCCGGGGTGGTATATCAAAAATGCCATGTTTCCAAAACTGGCTGAAGAAATGCATGTTGTATGTACGCCAAAAATAAAAACGATGAGATATGTAGGAACAGAGGGACTTTTTTCTCGAAAAGAAAAATTGGAAGAAGTGGACATACAGCCTTGGCGTCTTAGCCCGGAGGATGCCATAATCATTGGAACAGACTGCCCAAATCCATGGAAAGTGGAGGGCCCTGTTGGAATGAGTGCCATGAGTTTCGGTGCATTGGGGGCCAATGCAATAAGTGCCATGAGTTTAGGGTTAGGGAAAGCCACAGGATCCTGGGTGCATACAGGCGAGGGAGGGTTAGCACCATACCATACTTTGGGCGGGGGTGATGTGATTATGCAAATTGGCCCTGGTTTGTTTGGAGTGAGAAATAAAGCTGGTGAATTTTGCGAAAATACATTTAAAGAAAAAGCCGCCAACCCTCAGGTAAAACTGTTTGAGCTAAAATTAGCACAGGGAGCGAAAATTAGGGGAGGGCATGTTGAGGGTAGCAAAGTGAACCCTGAAATTGCTTCTATTCGAGGAGTTACGCCCTGGAAAAATATTGATTCTCCCAATCGCCACAGGCAATTCGAAGATTTGCCGACTTTATTCGATTTCATCGATCGCTTAAGGGATTTGGGTGGAAAACCCATTAGTATTAAAATTGTAATGGGTGGTGCTGATTCCGCTAATGAATTGGCAAAATTAATGGCAGAAACAGGACGAGGACCAGATGCCATAACCGTTGATGGCGGAGAAGGAGGATCAGGTGCAACATATCAAGAAATGGCCGATTCCATGGGATTACCTGTTAAATCTGGGTTGATATATCTCGATGATGCTTTCAGGCGCTATGGAGTGAGAGAAAGGGTAAAACTCTTTGCAAGTGGGAAAATATTCAGCCCTGATAAAATAGCCATCACAATGGGTATGGGTGCAGATTTGATTAATATTGCAAGGGGAATGATGATTTCTGTAGGCTGTATCGGTGCACAAAAATGCCATACCAATAAATGTCCTGTAGGGGTTGCTACAACAGACCCCGCACACCAAAAGGCTCTCGTTGTTAAAGAAAAACAATGGAGAGTATTGAATTATATTATTACACTTAGGAATGGGTTGAACTCTTTGGCTGCTGCAACGGGATTGGAAAACTATACCCAATTCACTCGCGAACACGTCATTTACAAAGATGAGCATGGGAGAGTAAATTCATTATCGGATTTATTCCCTTATCCAAAAATATGAGTGTACCTCTTTCTTGAATCCACAACATCTGTCGCCGTAACTTCACCCGATTCGCAACCAATATAATTATTGAATTAAGGAGAAAAAAATGGAATTCATTGTTCCAGTATTAAAATGGTTACATGTCATTGCCGGTGTCCTTTGGATCGGCTTGCTGTATTTTTTCAATTGGATTAACGGTCATGTGGCTGCTACAATGGATAGTGACACCAAGAAAAAAGTGGTTCCAGAATTGATGCCGCGAACACTTTATTTTTTCAGGTGGGGAGCTGCATGGACATGGGTAACAGGGCTCCTCTTGATGTTTTTCGTTTATTGGATGGCCATGAACGATTCCATGTTTAAAGATCTGGATGATCCAAGCAAATTCAAACACTTTGCGTATTTGCTACCCTTCTTAATGGTATTTGTTTATGATGCATTTTATAAAAGCGGATTGGCAAAAAATGTACGTGTTTCAACTCTCGTCAGTTTCTTGGGAATCGCAGGTGTTTTGTGTTTCCTGATATATGTAGCAGAGATGAATGCCTATCGAGCATATAATATCCATATTGGAACTATGTTTGGTTCAATGATGGCTTTTAACGTTTGGTTTAGAATTTGGCCGGCACAACAGCGGATTATTACTGCAATTAAAAATGGAGATGTTCCCGAGCCTGCAGATGTCGGAATGGCGGGATTACGTTCCAAGCATAACACTTATATGTCTGTTCCTTTGATTTGGACTATGATTAATGAGCATACAGTCGGTGTATCGCATTATTTAAATGGTTATGGTGTTTTACTGGTAATTATCGTTCTGGGTTGGCATATTGTATGGCAACTCTATAAAAAATCAGGGACCATCAAAGGGTTTTAACCTCCTTATAGATTTAACGAAAAGTCCCCGTCTTTAAAAATTCGGGGATTTTTTTTATTTATAATTAATAATAATAGGAATTATTACTAATAATGTGTAATATCCTGCCGCCGTATGGAACGATTCAGTAAACAAAGAGAAAAAATTCTGAATGTTGTGGTCAATACAAAATCACATCCCACAGCAGATTGGATCCATCGAGAAGTTCGAAAAACTATTCCCAATATAAGTTTGGGTACAGTGTATAGAAATCTCGGTCAATTAGTAGAACATGAGATTATTCGATCTCATACGATTTCAGGTGTAGTTCGGTATGATGGAAATACTGCCGAACATCACCACTTCATTTGTAATCAATGTGGAGATATTCAGGATATCGATTTTGTAGATGAAAAAACGGTTTCTATTCTGGAAACAAAAACAAACAACATTGTCTCCGATTTCCAATTGAAAATTCGGGGAATATGTACAATTTGCCAAAAAACAATAAAAAGTAAAAAGGAGTCAGTATAATGCTCGTTACAAAACCAGCACCAGACTTTAAAGCTACCGCTATCATGGGTGATAATTCATTTAAGGAAGTAAGCCTTTCGGAATATAAGGGTAAAAAGGTTGTTCTTTTCTTTTATCCGTTGGATTTCACTTTTGTATGTCCAACTGAAATTATTGCATTTGACCATCGTTTGGCTGAATTTGAAAAACGGGGTGTCCAGGTCATTGGATGTTCTGTGGATTCAAAATGGACGCATTATGCCTGGAAAAATACCGATATTAATTCAGGCGGTATCGGAAATATTCAATATCCTCTCATTGCAGATATTGATAAATCAATTGCCAGGGCATATGATGTTCTTCAAGACGCCAAAGAGGCCTCCATCATAACAGATGAAGAAGAATATGAATCATCCGTGGGAGGTGATGTTGCTGTCCGAGGATCCTTTCTGATTGATGAAGACGGGATTGTACGTCATGCGGTTATTAATGATTTACCCTTAGGTAGAAATATTGATGAAATGCTGCGTATGGTCGATGCTCTGTCCTTTAACCAGGAACATGGGGAAGTCTGCCCAGCTGGGTGGCAAGAAGGAAAAGATACCATGGGTGAAAATCCTGAAGGTGTTGCTTCCTATCTGAGTGACCATTCGAAAGATCTCTAAAACGTACTTATAGAGGGGGCTTTGGATATATCCAATGCCCCCTTTTAACACATAATTAATAATGGGGGTAATATGACCTACGATGTCATTATTATCGGTGGAGGTCCGGCCGGTGCCTCTGCAGCAATTTATACCTCTCGTGCGAACCTTAATACGTTGGTTTTGGATAAATCCACAACTGCCGGCGCGTTGGGGATGACTCATAAAATTGCAAACTATCCCGGGGTGACAGAAGAAATTTCTGGGGAAGAGTTATTGGAAAAAATGCATGAACAAGCCACAAGTTTTGGGGCAGAATTTAAAAAAACAAAAGTGCAGGGTGTCCGATTGGATGATTCTGGCGATAAGTTAGTTTATACCAACACTGGTGATGTTTATTCCTCAAAAGCTCTTATTCTTGCTACAGGGGGGATGGGAAAATCTAAATCAATACCGGGTGAGGATGAACTCTTAGGAAAAGGTGTGAGCTATTGTGCTACTTGTGATGCGGCCTTTTATAAGGGCGCTGTGGCGGCTGTGGCTGGCTCAAATGAAGAAGCGATTGAGGAAGCACTTGTTCTATCCAGATTTGCTAAAAAAGTATATTTACTAAACCCAAAACGAAAACTGGATATCAATGCGGCCTTATTAAAAGAAGCGGAAGAAACGAAAAATCTTGAGATTCAGTATGGGAAACGCATAGAAAGAGTAAATGGAGATTTTTCTGTCAAATCTATTACATTCCGATCTGGTGAAAGGTTGGATGTTGATGGTGTGTTTTTATATCTAACGGGAACAAAACCCATTATCGACTATTTAGCAGGAGCCCTTGAAGTGTCTGAAGAATCCTGTCTTATTGTAGATAAACATTTTGAAACGTCTGTTCCAGGAGTCTATGCCGTGGGAGATATTTTATGTCGAGAAATTAAACAGGTCATCGTGGCCGCTTCTGAGGGGGCTATAGCAGCATTATATGCGGATAAATATATCCGAGGACGAAGAAAAATAAAATCTGATTATAATTAAGAAAGAAGTTTATAAATGAAACATTCATTACCAACGTTACCTTATAAAATGAATGCACTGGAACCCCAAATCTCCACAGAAACTGTGGAATACCATTATGGGAAACATCACGCTGCTTATGTGAAGAATTTAAATGCAATGATTCAACATACGGATTTTGAAGGTCAATCTTTGGAAGATATTATACAGAAATCTGAAGGGGGAATTTTTAATAATGCTGCCCAGGTTTGGAACCATACATTTTATTGGAATTGCCTAAGTCCACAAGGAGGTGGCGACCCATCGGGTGAATTGGCCGCAGCCATTCGAAAGAACTTTGGATCGTTTTCCGAATTCAAAACGAAATTCATCAATTCTGCTGTTACTCATTTTGGTTCCGGGTGGATCTGGTTGGTTCAATCTGTTGAAGGTCTTGAAATATTGAGTACATCAAATGCTGAATCACCATTACGAACTGGTAAATCACCCCTTTTGGTTTGTGACGTATGGGAACATGCTTATTATATTGATTATCGTAATGCTCGACTTGCTTATCTGGAAGCGTTTTGGGAAAGGGTCAATTGGGAATTTGTTGCCGAAAATTATCAATAATTCACTTAATACAGGGGAAAGATATTTATTCCGCTTTTGAGCACTGGATTAACCGCAACGGGTATCCTCTTTTCGCTCTGATAATCTGAGTGAAAATCCGTAATTTTTAATGACAACTAATTATTATGATTTCTTGTCTAATGAAAACATAAATTGGGAAACTTTCATGAAACATATTTTTCTTTCATTCATTATTATGGCAAGTTTTGCTGCAAGTAAGCAAGAATATTTCCAGCAGGAAGTTGCCTATTCCATTGATGTAACGCTGAACGATTCTCTTCATACTTTATCCGCATTTGAATCTATTATATACAAAAATAATTCTCCGGATACATTGTCTTTTCTCTGGTTTCACATTTGGCCAAATGCTTATAAAGACGATTCCACAGCTTTTGGAAAACAATCCATTAAGAATGGCTCGCCCTCAAGATTTATAAATTCGAAAGAAAAAGATAGAGGATTTATTGATAGTCTCAATTTTACTGTTGATGGGCTACCCATTGAATGGAATTACCATCCCAAGTGGATTGATGTAGTGAAACTCGATTTAGAGCAACCCCTTTTCCCGGGCCAATCCATCACAATTGATACCCCATTTTTTGTGAAACTCCCAATTGTATTTTCCAGATTAGGTCATACCGGGAAACATTATGAAATTACCCAATGGTATCCCAAACCAGCAGTTTACGATCATAAAGGGTGGCATCCCATGCCCTATTTAAACCAGGGTGAATTTTACTCTGAGTTTGGAACATTTGATGTGAAAATTACTCTTCCAAAGCAATATCGTATCATGGCAACGGGCGATTTAGTAAATGGGGATAAGGAATATGCCTGGCTTGATTCCCTTGCTTCAGAGGGAGATTCATTATATTTGCTTCCCAAAAAAGATTTTAAGAAAAAAATAAAGGCCATGAAGAAAAAGGGGAAGAAAAAAACTGGTTCGAAAACATTAAAAACGGAAACGAAAACCCTCCATTTTCATCAGGAGAATGTCCATGATTTTGCCTGGTTTGCGGATAAAAAATGGATTGTAAGAAAAGGAAAGTTATTCTTGGCTGACTCAACAAAAGAGATAACTCTCTGGAGCTTTTATCTGCCAAAAAATGCAGAATTGTGGGAAGACGGTATAGAATATCTACATGATTCGGGTTACTGGTACAGCAAATTTTATGGCGATTATCCATATAATCATATCACAGCAGTGGACGGGGATCTTTCAGCTGGTGGCGGAATGGAATATCCGAATATTACAGTTATAGCAAAGATGCCTTCGAAAGATATGCTTGAAATGGTTATAATGCATGAGGTTGGGCACAATTGGTTTTACGGAATTTTGGGGTCCAATGAAAGAGACCATACCTGGATGGATGAAGGGCTGAACGAGTATACTAATATTCGATATTGGCAGAAAAAATATGTGGATAGAAATGAACAGTTTGTCATACAGGACTTTATTCAGAATAAAATGGGAGTTGGAAAAAGTTTGTCTTTTAGCTGGTTTAATTATATGCAATATGCAGGAAATGCTAAAAGTCGTGATGCACAACCATTGAATCTTACAGCTAATGAATATACCCGAGGCAATTATGGTCAGCATTACGCCAAGACAGCTGTATTTATGCGATTCCTTCAGCATTATCTCGGGGAAGAAAAAATGGACGAAATTATGAAGGATTATTACGAAACTTGGAAATTTCGCCATCCTTATCCTGAAGATTTAGAAGATATTTTTACCAAGCATACAGACCGGGATTTAAAATGGTTTTTTAATGGAGTTTTTAATCAAACAACTTTTGTGGATTATGGAATAGCTCAAGAAAACGAAAAGTTTATCTTAACAAACGTAGGTACATTTAAATGTCCAGTTGAAGTTGGATATTTCAAACGGGACGGGAAACTTTTACAAAGGGAGTGGGTCGAAGGATTTCAATGGCAAAAATTATTACACCATCCTGTGGGTACACATTTTGTTACAATAGACCCGGACCAACATATGCCCGATACCGATCGGACAAATAATACAACAAGAAAAAAATTAAAATTTCATTTTGTCTGGGATAAGCCTACATATTACAGTCGAGATATCAATATAGTTCCCTGGCTTTTTTCATACAATTATTATAATGGATTTACTCCGGGGATCGTGGCCTTCAGCGGGTTTTTACCAGGATATGGAAATATAAGCAATTCACTATCCATTCTTTATGATTTTAAAAATAACACCCCGGTGGGGGGCGTATCCTTTTTAAAAGGTCTGGGGTCATCAGGTATTTTCCATAAATCGAGTGGTGGGTTGAAAATTGAACGATTTGCAGGGAGACAAGGAGCAAATCTTGGCTTTACCGGAACGATTAAGAAAAGGTTAAGCCGGTCTCCCATTACCAAAATTAATTCTGTGATTTATTACCACAATTTGGATTCAAGCGCCCTCGATCCGAATCTCTATTCGGGCGGGACTTATGTGGTTGGTTCAATAAAGGTGTCCAGTAATTGGACTATTGGAATCTCAAAACGATTTGGGGTAGAGACAGAAATAAAAGTTGGAAATGGATTCGGTAAGACCATCCTTTCTGGATATTATTCCTATAGATTTAACAAGAAGTTAAAATCTAAAATTCGAATTTTTGGGGAAACATTTATTTCGGACAAAAAGGTTCCCTTGCAATATCGAACATATTTGAGCGGTGGGGTTAACCCCGATTTTAATGAATCGGTATTAGACAGAACCGGGAAAAGTAAAAATCTCCGGGTACTCAATAATATGATTCATAAAGGTGGCCCTGAATTGAGAGGCCTCGTATTGGATAGTCAGGGTTTACCCCTTGCTACAACGAAATATGCTTATTCAGTGAAAATTGATCAAACGATTCCTTACATGCCCGGAACTGTATTCCTTGACTATGGTGGAGGCGATTTTGAAACTCCTTATGTCACGGCAGGATTTGAAATTGGAGGACTCATTATTCCCTTATATCAAAGTTGGGAAACAGACAACAAGACACCGAATAATTTGATGTGGATATTCAATAGAATCCGTTTTCAATTCAAACTTGATGGGCTTATAAAATTTTCCCAATAATGTTTTATTAGAAATATTCGATTAGAACGAAGGATAGAAAACAAATGTCACGGATGGGATTTGTTCTATAGCTGTGGAATACCTTTTTTCTTTCCCACACCATTTTTGTAAATTTCACCTACATTTTAAGCGGAGTTTTAACATTTTTTCGAGAGGATTTACTTCAAATGGCCAAATGGAATAAAAAATCATTTACCGATGAATTACGTAAAAATTGCAATCGAGAGGTGGCAAAAATCGGTGAAAAAATCATAGAATTTGCAGAAAAACACTCTAAAGAAACATCATGGGGACGGGGCTCAGATCATGGAACACTTACATTCAGGTGTGACTCCGATTTTGGGATGCTTCCTATCTTTCATATGACTACAGATGGTCAACTGAATCTCCAAATTAATTTTCTGCGTAGTAAGGAACTTCCTAAGCAAGTTATGCGGGATATGATAATGAAACTTGAGTCTAATTTCCTGAGAGATTATGACGAAGATATGTACCCTATAGATACTTACGAACCCATGGATGAGTTATTTCTAACCTATTCCCAGGTAGATAAATTTTTAGGGACAGTTGAAGGGTGCGTTTACCGACTGAAACAATAGAGTGAACCTGATTTACTATTGGATTGGAGCCCTGCTGGCATTTGCTGGCGGGGCTTTTTCTTTTTATTTCCACGGTGTATATAAACAATGGCTGCATCATGATCAGTGGTGGATTCCAAAAGTTTGCCGAATGGAATCTCAAACCTGCACATCCATAGCAGAAACAAAATATGGACACATTGGAGGACTGCCGAATGCTTTAACAGGATTCGCGATCATGGTTATATATATCGGGGTGCTCATTGGAGTACCCTTGGGGTTTGTTCTGCCAAATATTCCCTTTATTATAGGGCTGTTTACTGTAGGAATAGGACTTTATCTCATTTATGGATTATTTAGATTGAAGGTGATCTGTCCAGTTTGCATTGCTGTACACACCCTAAATTGTATTATCCTCCTCCTTCAGATTATGGCTCTGATTTAATTAATATAAATTTTTAGTTTGTTAGTAATATAAAGTACTTTATAAATTAAAGTATAATTTAATAAAGGATTATTATGAATACAGATACGCTTCAGGGTGATTTGGCCTACATAAAGAAGATTGTAGAAGAAAGTAGAAAAAATATTGGATTAAGTGGTGATCACCTCATCGTGTGGGGGATACTTGTTTCTATTGCATTAATCGTGACATGGGCGAATCATTATTTTCAATGGAATGCCAGTGAATGGCTTCACTGGGCTTTGGTCATTGGAGGGGGATGGTTGTTCGAAATAATATATGGCAGAACAGTGGACAGGAAAAAACCTGTTCGAACCTATGCGGAAAAGATTGATGGATATTTATGGCTGTCCATCGGAATCACCATGACTCTATTAGGATTTTTAGGCATTGGTACGAAGGCCATTCATCCTCATTATATCTCCCCCGTCTTTTCAACAATTCTCGCCATCGGATACTTTTCGTCCGGAATAATTTATGAAGTAAAATGGATGCGCAACTTAGCCTTCGGTTGGTGGAGTGGCGCTATTATTATGTTTCTATTCCCTGGTATGTATCATGTATTGTTTATGGCTGGAATGATGATAGCATTTCAGGTAATTCCAGGTTTCATCATTCAGAAAACTTGGGCGAATTAATACATGGCTGATTTTAATTATCAGCAATTGGATGATATTATTCATTCACGGATTCGATTGGCAATTATGGCCATGCTCGTTTCAGTAGATTCAGCAAATTTTGTTTATATCCGCGAAAAAGTTAAGGCCAGTGATGGAAACCTCAGTGTGCACATTCGGAAACTGGAGGAGGTCAATTATGTTTCGTCGGATAAAACATTTATAGATAGAAAACCGCTTACAACCTATCGTATTACCGAATTGGGGCGACAAGCCTTCGAAGAATATGTGAATCGATTGAGCGGGCTTATAGACAAGGGTGAGTGATGATTAGAGTAGTAATGTTTGGGTTTATTTTTTCGTTCGCTATTTATGGACAGGGCAGTCATCTGATGTCAGGAAAAGTAGTGGATGAATCGGGGAATGCTCTGGCCTTTGTTAACGTTTATTTTACAGACACACTTGAAGGCGCTATGACCTCGGAAGAAGGATATTTTTCTATTCAGACAAAATCGTTAGGTGCCAGAACCTTGCGATTCTCTCATATCGGATTTGAGCCGCAGGATTTAGAGCTGAACCTGAGCAGGAACTCGAAGGAGATCCTCACGGTTACTCTTGTCAAATCTTACATGGAAATGGACCCGGTAACTGTTAGCGCCGGTTCATTTACAATGGCTGATGAAGAAGGTCAAACTTTGACCAGCCTGGATGTGGTCACAACCGCCGGTGCAGCAGCAGATATTTTTCGGGCTGTTCAGACTTTTCCTGGAGTGAACCAAGTTGATGAAGGAGCAGGGATGTATGTTCGTGGCGGAGATGTTTCGGAAACTTCAGTGATTCTGGATCAAGCTACCATCAGCCATCCCTATAAATATGAGTCTGATACAGGCGGATATTTTGGGATGATTAGTCCATGGCTTTTATCGGGAACCTATTTTTCCTCAGGGGGATTTTCTGCACAATATGGCAATGTATTGTCAGGCGTCCTGGCCATGGAGTCATTGGATTTGCCAAGCCGGTCCTCCCTAACGGTTGGGGCAGGGCTGGCTGCATTGTCTTTAGGTGGATCCTGGCTCATAACACCAGAAAAATTAGCAGTGCAGTTTTCTGGTAATTATTCAAACACTAAATATTTGTTTAAAGTGAATGGAGGAGAAGACCGTTTCGAAAAAGTTCCCACCAGCTGGGATGGAAATTTCAGTGCAGTGTGGAAATACTCTTCATGGGGTCAGGTGAAACTGTTTTTCTATGCCAATGTGGATGAAATAGGGGTTCGGGTATATAGTCCTTCTTTTGATGGAACAATGCTGAATGATAATCAATCTCGATTAGGCAATCTGCAATGGCGTCATTTGTTTAGTCAGGGGATCCTAGTCAAATCCAGCTTGTCCCTAAATAATTTTGGGCAGGGATTAGCATTGGGAAATCTGAGTAAAGACCTAGAGGATTCATTGTTGAAATGGAGAACGGATGTTGTTATTCCTATTTCGAAAAACCTAAAACTAAACGCTGGATGGGTTATTGATGATTTAAAAACAGTGCTTTCTGCAACCTTTCCGAAAGACCCCAATGATTTACATCCAAAAGCTGATACGGATATCTATAATGTAGATTATAAAACACGACGATACGGTTTTTATGGAGAAGGAGAAATGAACTTAACTCGACGGTTATTTCTTATTGCCGGGATTCGGGGAGATGTTTTGGAAACACCAAGTCAACAGGTTTTTGATCCTCGGGTTTCTTTGAATTATCGTCTTTCACAAAACCAGTTTTTAAAAGCGGCCACAGGCCTATATCATCAATACCCTAATGCACAATACCGGGACGAATGGGTAGGAAATCCGGATTTAAAAGCGATGGAAGCCGTTCATTACATCCTAGGTTATGAATATAAAGCTGGAATTTCTGATTTTAAGGCGGAAGTGTATCGAAAGGAATACCGCAAATTGGTGCTTGAGGATGACATGAAGAAATACACGAATGAAGGCCATGGATATGCTTACGGTGCTGATTTCTTTTTAAAAGGGACGCTTCCTGTTGTTTCCGGATGGATTTCTTACAGCTTTTTACAATCCCGGCGTAAAGAATTGGATCGCCTGAGACAAGTTCCAACGGATTATGATATTAATCATAATATCACGGCTGCACTTAAAACACAACTGGGTATATTAAACAATTTGAGCTTGACCTACCGCTACACGACAGGGAAGCCCTATACACCGGCTTTGGACGATTGGAATGGAGCTCGTCTGCCGGCTATGCAGCGGTTGGATGTGTCGTTCAGTAGATTATTCCCTATTAGAGCAGAAGGCTTGCTGGTGCTTTACGCCTCCGTATCCAACCTATTGGATAGAACAAACATTTATGGATACATCTATTCTCCGGATTATTCGGAGAGAACAGAGTTGAAAAGTACCCATGGCCGAAACGTTTACTTCGGATTTTCATTAACTTTATAATAATTGCCTAATGGACGTTAAGTATTCAGATTTGAATGAAAAATCAAAAATTTAAATCAAATAGAAAAGAGACTAATTCTAATGCGTGCAATCTCAATCATAGACCGCATTTCAATTATCGAGTTTAAGAGGAGGAAATAATATGAGACACAAAATATTTATCCCGGTAATATTTTTAATTGTTACTGGTGTTTTTGGACAATCAACGGATACCTATCTATTGGCAGGAAAAGAAAAAATTGAACAAGGCATTCAGAATTGGAACGGACAGGAAATGCTCGAAGCTCGAGCTCATTTTGAACGAGGATTAACCCTGAATGATAAGCCTTGGCTTTTTCATTATTATATCGCCTATTGTGACCAACAATTGGGGCATTTCGTTCAGGGAAAGAAGGACAAGAAAAAGGCGATTGAGTATGTGAATAATGCCATCGAACATTTGAATAAATCTATCAAACTCAACAGCGATTTTGCAGAAGGGTATGGATTGCTCTCCTCCATGTATGGTGAAAAAATCGGGTTACAGTCTTGGACAGGAATTGTGTATGGCTCACGATCCAGCACACTGATGAGGAAAGCCTTAATGTTGGAACCGAATAATCCTAGACTATATATGATAAAGGGAATATCGGCCATGTTTACACCTGAAAAATGGGGAGGAAGCAAGACTGAGGCAAAAAAATTATTCTTTAAAGCAGCAGAATTATTTAAAAATGACCATCCTGAATCCATCATGCCGGACTGGGGGGATAGCGATGTTTATGCCTGGCTGGGTCAGGCAGAGTTGAGTTTGGGAGATACATTGTCTGCGGTAATTCATTATGAAAAAGCACTTGAAATCAATCCGAAAAACAGCTGGGTAAAATTTCAATTAATTCCCAAAGTACAAAAATAAAAAGAATTAATTCTAATCATAGTATGGGAAGATAATCTGGAGAAACATTTATGAGAAATTTAGGAGTAGCTCTCGTTATTATTAGTTCGTTAGGTGTTGCAGTCCAACCTAACTATTATGAACCATGGCAGAGTGATTATCATGAGCAATTCAATGATGTACGAATTAAAATAGCAGCCCACGGTTTATTATCACCAAGTGCACACAATACACAACCTTGGATTATAAAATTAAAAGGGAATAATCCATTGGTCTTCTCCTTGTTCACGGATGCGAAAAGATTATTACCAGAAACAGATCCTCACTCTCGTCAGATAACCATTAGTCAGGGGACCTTTTTGGAAACAGGAAAAATCGCTGCTAATCAATTGGGGTATAATTTTGAATATGAATTATTTCCTGAAGGTGAATACAGTCAAATTACTTTTCATTCTGAAATGAACGAAAAACCTGTTGCACGTATTTTTTTATCAGATGGATTTCAAAACTCAATTATAAATTCACAACTATATGATGAAATTTTTCATCGTGTAACGAATCGAACTCCTTATTTCGGAGAGCCATTAAATGATGATGAAATGACAGAATTACAATCACTAAATGATAATCCCAAATTGAGATTGGTATTTTTCAATGACACAGAATCACTTGATAATATTCGAACCATTGCCATGGATGCCGTGAAAGTAGAATCAACTACAAAAGAAACCATGAAAGAGACGGTACGGCTATTTCGTGATTCAGAAAAAGAGAAAAAATATCATCGGGATGGGATTACAATGATGAGCGGTGGATTAAGGGGTTTCAATCTTAAAATGGTTCAATTCTTTTCAAATTTATTTCCTATGAGTTGGGAAAAAATGGGTGAGATTTGGTTGAAATCAGAAACAAAAAATATTCAATCAGCAACCACCTTTGCCATGATTATTTCAAATGATAACTCAAGAACAACTCAGGTAAAAACGGGAATGCTTTATGCTCGATTTCAACTCAAAGCTTCAACTTTAGGATTAAGTATGCAGCCGTTAAGCCAAGCATTACAAGAATATCCTAAAATGTCTCAATTGTATAACAATATTCACAAAGAATTTTCAAAAAACGGAAAAACCATTCAAATGTTGGTGAGAATGGGCAGAGCAAATGAGGTGATTCACAGCCCGCGACGGGATGTGATGGATTTGATTTTTAAATAATAAAAAAAGGGTCATGACTAGTTTAGCGGGTTATTTCGAAAGATTTCGAGTAATATTTGGTAGATATTATCATGCCTGTAATTGAACCTAAACTCACTTTCTTTCAAATGTAAATAGAACGAATTTTTATGAATTCCACGATGCTTAGAAAGCCTGGTTTTAGCATACCCCCAGAAGCTTTCAATTCCATTAATATGTGCCCGTCCTCTTGCAAATTCATTCTTCCCATGGTGAACTCTAAAATGTTTTTTGTATCCCAAATCGACCAATCCATTATAACCTCTCCAGCCATCTGAATGTATAATTGTTTCCATATCTACACGCCCCCGTATGATATCCTGGAGCGTCTTCCGACGAGCATCTTGAACAATTTCTGTATAAACTTTACCTTTCCGTTTGAGGATTCCAAATACAATTGTTTTACAGCTGGCACCGCGACCGCGCTTTGCGCCAAAGTAACTTTCATCTATTTCCACCTCACCGCTAAGTGGCGATTCAATTTCACAAAGCTCTGCGATTCTGATTTGAATGGACTTAAGGTAACGGTTAACAGTATTTCGATTAAGATGGGAAAGTTCACTGATTTGAACAGCATCCAGATCCAAAGAAAACAGCTTAACCAACTGTCTAAATTTCTTCTCAGAAATATGGGAACGCTTAACATACTTGTTTCTCATTGTCATACAAGAACTTACAGCCTTTTATCTTATGCATTTTAGTCATGACCCTAAAAAAAATATGAAAGGGGAAAACAAAAGATGAAACATATTATATCACTTTTAATTTTTACCGAGATGATCTTGAGTCAACATGGGAACTTAACCGGACGGGTTAGTGACGCCTCTACACATCAGCCCCTCATTGGTGCAAATGTTATTTTGAAAGGGATGGATGTGGGAGCAGCAACGGATATGGAGGGGCATTTTTATATACAGGATATACCGGTGGGGAGCTATACTGTTACGATTACGATGATTGGATATGAACCCATTTCAAGGGCCAATGTGCATATTGTTTCAAAGCGATCTAAACAAACAAACTTCTCTCTATTTCCACAAGTCTTGCAAGGTGAAAGTGTAGAAGTTACAGCAAGATATTTCGAACGAGTTCGAGATGCCGTAACCAGCAGTCGGTCAGTTGACATTGAAGAAATTCGTTCTGACCCCGTAGGGGCCTACGATATCATGGCTATGATGCAGAGCCTCCCGTCGGTGATATCCGGCGCAGACCAAAATAACGAAATCATCGTAAGAGGGGGAAAGCCTGGAGAAAATTTATTTGTGATGGACCATATAGAAATTCCTTATCCTAATCATTTTCCCGAGCAAGGAAAAGGCGGGGGTCCCGTAACGATGATTGAAACAGATTTTATCGAAAGAGTCGATTTTTTTGCTGGCTCATTTCCGGCAAGATATGGGGAAAAATTATCGTCGGTCATGGATGTAACCCTTCGGGAAGGAAACCGGGAGCGCCATTTATCCGAGTTTAATTTTAATATGGCAGGATTTGGGTTTAATTTTGAAGGTCCTGTACCAGGAAACGGCTCTTATATCTTTGCAGTAAAGCGATCGTTCCTAGACTTTGTTATTCAGCAGTCTGGACTCATGGCTATTCCTCAATATTGGACTGGACAGGGAAAACTTGCTTATCGCTTAAGTCCTACGAAAATATTATCGTTTAATATGATTGGCGGATTGGATGCCATTAATATTGAAGGAGAGGATGACCCTCAGCTTAGGGGTGCAGAAAACGTGGATTTTAAATCTAATCAACTCACCTTGGGTGCAACCTATAAAAACCTGTTTTCGAAAAAAGGATATGGAATATTTTCTCTAAGCACAAGTCGTATCGGACTCAATACGGATGTTTATCGGTATCTCAAAAAAAATGAAAAAGACCAATACTATGGACAAAAGGATGCAGAATGGGAAACGACGTTCAAGAGCGATTGGGTGTTTCGACTGAATTCAAAATTGGAATTAAGTGCCGGATTTAACTTTAAATACACTCACCTGGATTATGACAATTGGTGGGAAGGGGAACCGAGAAAAATTTATGGCTATTCCCTCCAAGATTCATTATCGGTAAAATCTATCAGTTCTGAAGAGTTCTGGGCAGATTATTTCGGCAATACTGATGCCATCGTAAAGCCCATTGCCGTTATTGGTACCTACGATACGGTGATTACCCGGTCTGTGTTGGATTACCATAATACAGGATTGTATGCCCAAGCGAATTTAAAACCATTGCCACGAGTGGAAATTTCTACCGGACTTCGATTTGAGTCTCTAAGCTTTACAGGGAAAAGCACTCTGTCCCCTAGGGTTGGGTTTTCTTTTTATGTGACACCAACATTAAAGTTGAATTTTGCCGGCGGTCGATATTTTCAGGCACCCTTTAATATTCATTTAAATTCAACTCAAGGGAATACGAAAGAATTAAAACATTATTATGCGGATCAAGTTGTAGGGGGCATTGAATATTTTTTAAGCGCAGATACACGCCTGACTTTAGAAGGGTTTGATAAACAGTATCAGGAAATGATTGGCTTTGAGATTCTTGAAGATATCTCAGGCCGGGATAGTTTAGACTATAGAAATTTGACCAATAGAGATGAATCCCGAACCAAAGGAATAGAATTTTTTATTCAGAAAAAATATTCGAACAATTGGTATGGCTCACTGGCTTGGTCCCATTCGATTTCTGAAGAAATAGACCCCAGGACGGGTGTGAAGTTTCCGGGAGAATATGACTACGGTGATGTGGTTACTTTAGTTGGAGGGTATAAAATACGCTACATGGAATACCCCTGGTACAGGCAGTATAAGGAAACATGGGTGGCAAAAGCCACAAGCTGGTTGCCTGTGGCTCCAGCAGATGAATTTGAAATCGGAATTAAGCTTCGATATTTGGGTGGTCGGCCCTATACGCCTAAATCGTATGACCATAACATACGGGAGTGGGGTGTAGAGTCATCTGCCCCATGGAATACTGCTCGGTATGACTCCTATTTAAGGTTTGATATTCTCCTCCAACAGCGGTTCTTCTTTAAGCGGATGAATATGGTCGCCTATTGGGATATCATGAATGTCTTTAATCGGGACAACCCATGGGAAACGATTTATAAGGAAGATGGCTCAACAGATATGGCTTGGCAGTTTAAAACCTTTCCTATTGGAGGAATTGTATTGGAATTCTAAAGCAAACCGGTTTATACGACAGACGTAAATTCAAACATGGGTGTATCGCTATATTTGCTGATTTTAATTGGTCTCCTCATCTTTGGGGCAGCTATCATGATTGCCCGGGCAAACCGAGTTGAATCTGATGATTTGGAAATAAATACAGAAGAATGGGATTGCCCTGAATGCGGGTTTCATGTACAGATGGGAGACACGTGTATATATTGTGACACCGAAAAGAATTGAAAATCAAAGTGCAAGGTAAAACACAGGATAAAGTTTTGCTCTGTATGGATTATCGCCTTACCTCACAAGATTAATTTCTGTTTTACCTCTTTGCTTAAAAACCTAGTTATAGGATAAATGCCATATCTATTTTTAAATATTAAATGTATTTTCTTGTATGCACCGACTCGAAATTCATGAACCCATGACCGTATTTACTGATTTAATTATCATGGGCCTGGGGATTTGGTTCGCTAAAGAAATCCACGCCCTCCACATAAAAAGTTCAATGGCTGTTCACTGGCAATTCGGTAAAGCATTTTGGCTCATGGCTGCTGCAGGGTTGTTTGGCGCAATTGCCCATGGGGTAGGCCCCCATTTATCGGATGTTTTAAATAAAGTCATCTGGAAATTCACAATGCTTTTTATAGGTTTTACCAGTTTTTCGCTAATCATGGGCTCCCTGTATCATGGCTTCCAAATTGAAACAGTACATCTCGTACGGTGGGTCCTGATTACTTTAGTCATTGGCTACGTTTTAGTTGTTATTAACGATGACCGTTTTATCAATGCGGTGAGATTTTACATTCCGGCCATGATGATAATGTTGGGGGTCATGCTTTATAGTTATTTTGCCAATAATTCGTCAGGAACCGGTTGGGTGATTATCAGTGTAATTATCGCATTTTTTGGTGCTGGCATTCAGGTGGGTTCTATTTCACTCCACAAGCATTTTAATCATAATGATATTTACCATGTCATTCAAATGGGATCAATGGCTTGTTTATATCGGGGTGTGATTTTCTTGAAAGACTTCGGAAATTATTGAAAGAAGATTAATCAGCGAGACAGGATAATTTGTTTCACTGGGCTTTTCAGTTCCAACTAATTGATAGAATTCTCTAATTCGTTATCCTTATCCTGATTCAACAGCCCTAAATTCCCGCTCAATTTTTAAAGGATTTACAGTGAAGATAGATATTATAGAACCAAACAGTTACGCGCGAGAATTTTTAATTAGTTTGGATTGGGACGAAATTGCCGGAGATTTTGAAAAAGCCGTAAAAAAATTCGGGAAAAAGATCAAATTACCCGGATTTCGACCCGGAAAAGTCCCTCGTAAAACTCTTATGATGCAGTTTCAACCTGCAATCGAAGCGGAGTTTATTGAAGATTCTGTCAATACCTATTATTTTAAAGCGTTAAACGAGAAAAAACTTGTACCAGTGAATAAAGCTGAAGTCAGCGATGTTCACTTCCATTTTGAAGAACATTTTAATTTTAAGGTGACTTTCGAAATTGAACCGGAAATTCCTTTGCCTAAACTAAAGAAAAACAGCCTGAAAGTTGAATTCACCCAATATGTGACCGATGAAGAGGATATTAACTTAGCCATTGAGGATATGCGAAAGTCCCACGTGGAAGTACAAACCGTTGAAGATGGCGCAAAAAAGGACGATTTTTTGGTTTGCGACCTCCAGGAAATGGATGCAAGTGGGGTTCCTATTATTGGTAAAAAACTCGAAACACGGTACATTCGTATTGGAGACGGAGTATTTGGTGGAGATAACCAGTCCAAATTAGTAGGTTTAAAACCAGGTGATAATGCTCGGGTGACTGTTCCAGTCGATGAAAAAGGGAATTTGGGTGATTATGAAGTAAGCGTCACGAATGTAGAACGTCAATTGCTCCCTGAAGTCAATGATGATTTTGTGAAATTGGTGGACGCTGAAGCCAAAAATGTTTCGGAATTTAAGTCTCGTATCCAAAAGAAGTTGGAAGAGGCATATGCGAATCGTGCAGAAGAGGCATTAGATCGTCAATTATCGGATGCGTGTATTTCGCTTTCAAAAATGGAATACCCACCGTCCATGGTGGAGTCTTACCTTGAGCATATGGTGGAAGAAATTCAGAAAGGCCAAAAACAACACTTGGAAGAGGAAAAAGTCCGGGAGATTTATAAACCAATTGCTGAACGTAATTTAAAATGGTATTTATTAAGGAAATCCATTTTAAAAAGCCAAGACTTTGAAGTGACGAAAGAGGATTTGGATGCCGAGATTGAAGGGTTAAAAGTCAAGTCACCGGAAAGAGCCAAAGAAATTGAAAAGTACTATAAAAAACCCAGTAATCGTTCTCATTTAGAAGATGATATTATGGAAAAGAAAATCTTGGCTTATTTAAAAGAATTTGCGAAAATCAAGAACGTAAAAGTTCACACAAAAGACCTACGTAAACAAGCGGAGGCGGAAGCAAAACAACAATGAATATAGAATTAAAAAATCAACTTGTGCCCATGGTAGTAGAGCAGACAGGCCGCTACGAACGAGCATATGACATCTACTCACGTCTCTTAAAGGAGCGCATCGTATTTTTAGGAACGCCCATTGATGATACAGTGGCATCACTGATTATCGCACAATTATTATTCTTAGAAGCGGAAAATAATGACAAAGATATATTTCTCTACATCAATTCCCCAGGCGGAATTATAACATCGGGGATGGGTATTTATGATACCATGCAATATATTAAACCTGATGTGGCAACAATCTGCATGGGGCAAGCGGCCAGTATGGGTGCTTTTTTATTGGCGGGAGGCGCAAAAGGGAAAAGATCTGCTTTACCCAACGCACGAATTATGATTCACCAGCCTTTGGGTGGGGCAGAAGGCCAGGCTACAGATATTAAAATTCAAGCTGATGAAATTTTGAGGATGAAAACTCAACTCAACAGGATTCTAGCTAAGAATACAAAACAATCTCTGAAAAAGATTGAAAAAGATTCTGATAGGAATTTTTTCATGAGTGCGAACGAAGCTAAATCCTACGGATTAATCGACGCAATCCTAACCCACAGAAAATAGTGCCGGATAAATTATCAAGATTAACAAAGAGATTTCCGGAAGATTCTCAAAAACCGGAAGATAATGCACCGCCCAGTCTGCACAAACCCTCAGAAATAAAGGAATATCTTGATCAATATGTTATTGGCCAAGACACGGCTAAGCGGGCCATGGCGGTGGCAGTGTATAACCATTATAAGCGTATTTTGTCTCATACTTCTGAAGATGACGTAGAACTGGAAAAAAGTAATATCCTCGTTATAGGTGGTACGGGTACAGGTAAAACCCTGCTTGCAGAAACCCTTGCCCGTTTTCTTGCAGTTCCCTTTGCCCTGACGGATGCCACGACTCTTACAGAAGCCGGATATGTTGGTGAGGATGTAGAGAATATTCTGGTGCGGCTTTTGCAGGTTTCAAATTATGATATATCGCGGGCTCAAGCAGGAATTATATATATCGATGAAATTGATAAAATAGCGCGAAAAACATCCAGCCCTTCTATTACCAGGGATGTTTCCGGTGAAGGGGTTCAACAAGCTCTCCTAAAAATACTGGAAGGAACTATTGCTCAACTTCCACCAAAGGGAGGTCGCAAACACCCGGAACAAAGTTTAATTCCTATGGATACGAAAAATATCTTATTTATATGTGGGGGATCATTTGACGGTTTGGAGGAGGTAATCCAAACTCGAAAAGGAAAAAGTGAGATTGGGTTTGGGTCAAAACTAAGCTCAAAAAATAATGTCGAACACGATTTGAAAGATGTTCAGCCGGAAGATTTAATCCAGTATGGATTTATTCCAGAGTTGGTGGGACGATTGCCGGTAACAACAACTTTAGAAAAGTTGGATGAAACTGCGCTAAAAACAGTATTGATTCAGCCCAAAAACTCTCTGGTTAAGCAATATAAAAAGCTCTTTAAAATGGAAGGGATCGAATTAGAGT
>CAZJUP010000010.1:0-94618 GCA_964549275.1 uncultured bacterium
ACCCTAATCTGCAAGGAGCTTCCCTTTTGTTTCAACTAAAAATGATACAACGTCTATTCGACATATTCTGATTTGGTAGAACAGTGTGAAAAAAAGAAAGAATAATTATAAAATTAGGATGAGTGTAAGCCCAATTTATTAAAACACTGTAATGTAATTGATATATGTATCATGATGATCGATAAGACATTTAGTATTTACGGCATAGGATTTTCGTTTGATTTGTTAACCAAAGTGTACCAATTCAATGGAATATTGTATCCCTCTCATTCCCATGGCCGGTTGATAGAGACTGTATGAGAAAATACACGTCAACCGTTTTTACAATTACGATGATGGTCTTATTGTTGCTGATATCATGTGGAGAAGACCCTGTGGAGCCAACCAATCATCAGAGTATCCAACAATGGGAACTGCTTGGATTGGAAGGGGAAGCGATTAACGCTATTGCAGTGGATCAGTTTAATGAAAATGTGATTTATGCCGGTAGTTCTAGTGACTTCAGTGCTGGGAAAGTAGGTGGGGTATTCAAAAGCAATGACAACGGAACTGCCTGGGACACATTAGTCCGGGGTATTACCGTTCGTGATATTGATATTCATCCCGTTAACTCTGACATTGTCTTTGTAACTGGTGGTATCAATTATCTTACACCTCAAGGTCTTCTGAAAACGATTGACGGTGGAGTAAACTGGTTTAGGGCTGATACTAATCTTACACTATTTCCTGAAGAGGGGCTAATGGTTTTAGCAATTGACCCACTGTATCCCGATACGTTGTACCTGGGAACGGGAGGGGTATTTGGTGGAAAACTTTATAAAAGCGCCGATGGAGGTCAGACTTGGGAAGCAATCGGTACTGATGTGGATTATCTTCAGGATGGCATAACAGCGATAGCCATAGATCCCTCCAATCCAGATATCATATATGTCGGAACTCCCTGGTTCGGGGCCATTCTCAAGAGCAAAGATGGCGGTGGCAGCTGGAACCGACTAAACTTTCCGGAAGTGGGCATTATCAATGATCTTTTAGTTCACCCTGATAATTCTAAAACGGTGTATGCCGGAACATGGGGTTCGGGATTCTATATTAGTAGAAATAGCGGGGAAAGCTGGAATGTTGTTAACAATGGTTTATTGGATACCAGTCAGGTTTTAAAAATTGATGTATCTCACACTCAGATTTATGCTGCCGTAAGCTTTCGTGATACAGGAGTAGTTTTTACAAGCTATCAAGATAACATTAACTGGGTTGTCGTTGGCGAGCATGGTTTTAAGCAAAGGATTAGGTCAGTTAAGTATATATACGGTTCTGAAAAATTACTTATGGGTAGTTCTGGAATATATATGCTTGCGGAGACCCAGTAATTAAATGAAAAATAAATTAATCCGGGAATCACTCTATAATCTCAATGTCCAAACAACAGTAAAGGAGAACACTATGTGGTATAAAATGAACAATCCACTTAATAAGCTGATCTTCTGTCTGATGCTAATAGTATTGCCATGGGCCGTTGTATCCGCCCAGGAAACGATTGGCGGAAAGTTAGTTAAAACAGACCTTTGGGAAGGCCAGCAAGTAGAATACCTAGAAGGTGAAATTGCCGTTATCTTAGAACCTGGTAGAGGCAAATCCGACGTGCTACCCATACTCCGGAGTTATGGTGCATACATAAAAAGTGACTTTGATGAGTTAGGCTGGGGGTTGATCGAGTTACCGGCCACAGTGGATGTTATACCACTGGCTACATTGTTAAAGGGAAATCCCAATATAAGAATGGCTGAACCAAATATGGTAGTTAGAGCTGGTTTCAACCCCAATGATCCCTACTATCAAGGGACTTCACCGGCGACTTATCCACATCAATATGGATTGAAAAACACCGGGCAAAATCCTCCAGGAGGGACATCAGATGCGGATATTGACGCGCCGGAAGCCTGGGATATCACCATGGGAAGTTCTTCTGTAATTCTTGCCATCTTGGACTCTGGAATCCCTACTGATGGCAACAATATCCTTACCCACCCTGATCTAGACGACTCGAACAAATTTATCTTTGGTCCGGATTATGTTGGAGATGGAAACGGTGTTAAAGATGAACTGGGCCATGGCACGCACGTAACCGGTATAGCTGCCGCAGAATCCAACAACGGCACGGGTATTGCAGGTGTGTGTGGGGATTGCCGGGTTATGGTGATTCAGGTTTTCGATGCTTTTGGCAACGGTTCTTGGTCGTATTTCTATAATGGTGTGAAATATGCTGTGGATAACGGTGCGGTTGTCATCAATTTCAGCGGAGGAGGTAATATCGCCTCATCAACTGCATTAGAAGCTGTAGAATACGCATATAATAATAATGTGCTCATTGTAGCTTCATCTGGGAATAATAACAGTTATGTAAGGTGGCCTGCTGCTTATTCTTCAAGCTATTCAAATGTAATTGCAGTCGGTTCAACTCAATATAATGATGATAGAGCGAGCTACTCAAACTATGGAACCCAGTTAAACGTGGTAGCCCCTGGAGGTGCCCACGATGGTGGGTATCCTGTAGACCCGGGCGATATATACTCAACCATGCCTTCGTACACCGTTTATTATAATGGTTCCCCTTACAATGTAACCAAGAACTACGGTTACCTACCAGGGACTTCCATGGCGGCCCCTCATGTCTCGGGATCGGCAGCCTTGATGTTATCAATTGCACCCAGCAAAACGCCTTCCGAAATTCGAGATGTTATTGAAAATACAGCGGATAAAGTCCCTGGTATGGGTGGACAAGATTTTACAAATTATTATGGCTATGGCCGGTTGAATACTTATAAGGTTTTAGCCTCATTATTACCTGATCCTCCCACTAACTTCCTTGTCGAAAATCCTACCCATTATGGAAATTCTCCAAAACTTAAATGGACAGCCAGTGCTGGAGCCACTTCCTATAATGTATACAGAATGGTAGGTTATGACCCCGTATGGGAATTAATTGGTAGTACAACATCCACCTCATATACTGATAATGATGTTACGATAAGAAATATATATGATTGGGATTCAGAGGAATATCATTATCGTGTTACGGCTGTAAATATTGTGGGGGAATCAGCCCCCTCAAATTCCGATTCCGTTTGGGGTTTTAGTTATTACAAGGAATTGGCCGATTTAAATGAAATAAATAATTCAGTCCCAGAGTCTTATTCCTTATTGCAGAACCATCCAAATCCATTCAATCCTTCGACTATGATAAAATATGAATTGCCTGAACCCAGTTCAGTATCCATGGTGATTTATGATTTGAAAGGAAATGAAATCATGAGTTGGGTAGACGGAAATGAACAGGCAGGATATAAAAGGAGAACCTGGAAAGGTACAGATGCTTTTGGTAATAAGGTGCCCTCAGGGATGTATATCTACAAATTGACTGCAAAATCCCTTGAAAGTGATCAAATTTTCATTGAAAGTCGTAAGATGGTTTTAATGAAATAAAAACCTGTGATATTAAAAAGAGAAGAAGGGCATTTCGCAAGAGATGCCCTTTTTTGTTATATTGGAAATCAAAATTATCAATAGATTTCACTTGCTAATTGAAGTATAAAGAAACACGAATGAACAAAATAACTGTTTTAATTGCCGATAATCATGCTGGTTTAAGAAATAGTCTAAAATTATTAATTGAAACCGATGAAAATATTAAAGTAATTGGTGAGGCTGAAGATGGAAGAGAGGCAATAACCTTAACTAAAAAACTACAACCAGATATTGTATTAATGGACATTGACATGCCAGTCCTCAATGGATTTGATGCAACGCGGGTAATCAGAAAACATATCCCTCAATCAAAAGTTGTCATTCATTCAATGTATTCGGATGACGTGTTTGTCCGCGGAGCCTTAGAAGCTGGAGCTTCTGGATTTTTGGTTAAAGAGTCAGCTCCGGAAGATCTTTTGAATGCTATTTACGAAGTTGGAAGAGGAAACGAATTAGGGGATACCAGTGTCCCGGTGGTAAACATAAAAGGGTTCTCATCTTTCGGGTTGAAAGTAAGTTCCAAAAGTCCCGCTCTGTAGCCTGCTTCAGGCTGTGCAATTTTTACTGCATAAGTTCCGCGATCTGACTCTGGGAGTGTTTTTGAACTCCAGGTACGACCGATGGTGTCCACTCGAAAATCCCTAGTGGTTTCATTGACCGCTTCCCATTGTTTAACAATATAACTCCCGGTAAAGGAGCTATCAATTTTCACATAAATGGAATCGTTGCTAATGTGCCAATCAAACTTGGGAATTTCCGACTCGGATATTACCGCTTTATAAAAAGCTATCAGGCTTTTTAAGTTATAGTTACCTTCTGTGTTTTGGAGTCCGTGGCTCGTATTGGGAATGTATTGAAGGTATTTATCTCCTAAAAGATCGTTCCAGTAAAATTGCCACGAATCCGTAATGAAAAATTCATCCCCTGTGGCGTTTATAAGGAATTTTGGCAGGGTCAACTTTGTTCGGAATGAATAGGGTTCTACGATGTCCATCATTCGATTAAATTCCCTGGATCCCATCCAGTCCATAATTCCTTCATGGACGTAGCTGTCGATAGCATGGGACCATTCCCCGTAACACTTCCAATGGTGATTAAAAGAGGGAACAACATTCAGCATGTCGATGACAATAGGGATAATGGCCATCACCCGGTCATCTGCAATAGCTGTGGCCCAGGTTGTCCAACCTCGCTTCGATGCCCCTGTAGTTACAAATCTGTTGACCGGTTTTCCTTCCAAGGCGGTAATATTTTGAACCACATCCATCCCACGAACAACTGCTTTTGTCATGGGAATATGGGCCAACCAATGTGCATCCTTGTTTCTAGCGCCCCCTTCAAGAAATTGGCGCCATCCATAGGCGATAAGATCGTCTTCTACTCGTTCTCCTAAAGTGTCTTGAGCAAATAGAACAGGCTGAAATGGAACATTGGTTATACTGGCTACAACCGATTGAGTTGTGATTGCGACTTGAGCCAATGCAGGGTCAGCAGATTCCGGCATATTATTTTTATAGCTTCCCCCGCCGATAACCATTAGCCCTTCCGATTCCACGACTTCGTCGGGAATAATAATTGTGAGCCAATGCCACCATTTTGTCTGGTTGACCTCAGCAGATGTTAGCCAGTGTTGAGAGACCATTTTTATGATATATTCTTTTCGGGAATCCTCTTCGATTACCTTTTTAATCTCATACTGAAAAGCTCCATCTTTTTCGTTCACTATTTCCCGTAGGATAGAATTTTGTTTTTCGCAGGAAGAGAGAATGAAGACGGACAGGAATAGAAGTAATAATTTTTTCACTGAAGATTCGTTTCTGGCTTTTTTTGAATGTTTAGACATACTTTTAGACAGGGAATATAATGAATACTGTAAAAGAGAACGGCAATGAATATTCAATAAGGTGGGAATCCGATGAAGTCCTTCTGAGCGAATGTAGGATAGATACATTTCGTGCTTCCGGCAAGGGCGGGCAACATGTCAATAAAACCGAAAGTGCGGTACGACTCACCCATATTCCTACGGGAGTTGTTGTCGTCTGTCAGGATGAGAGAAGTCAGCACAGAAATAAGGATATTGCCTTAAACCGTCTTCGAAAAAAATTAAAAGCCTTGGGAAAAAAGCAAAAAAAAAGAATCCCCACTCGTCCAACACGGTCATCAGAAGAAAAACGAATTCAAGCGAAAAAGCAGCGGTCGGAGAAAAAAAAATCCCGTAAAAATCCCTTAGAAGACGAATGACAAAAAATATACAACTCTGTCGTCGTATTTACCCTGTTCTACCCTTAATTTCTGCCCCAAAAATTTTTTCAATAATCAATAAAACTGTAAAAATAACTTATGGAACTCAATAAATATATATTTCGTGAATATGATATACGTGGTAAGGTAGCCGAAGATTTTCCTCAACACATCGTTACAGCCCTGGGTAAAGGATTCGGTACATTTGTCAAACGAGCTGGAGGGCAGGAAATTGCTCTTTCCGGAGATGTGAGGCTAACCACCCCTGATCTCATTGACCATTTTAAAAAAGGGGTATTATCTACAGGTGTTGATGTAATCAATATCGGTATATTACCTACTCCGGCTAATTACTATAGTATGTTTCGCTTAAATGTTGCAGGGGCAGTCCAGATAACAGGCAGCCACAATCCTCCGGAGTTTAATGGGTTCAAAATGTCTTTGGAAAGAAAAGCTGTTTTCGGAGAATCCATCCAGGATATCCGTGAGATTATGGAAAAGGAAGATTTTGAAAAGGGTGAGGGGACTGAAGCCAGATTCAATATCCTCGATGAATACCGGAACATGATTACCGAAAAAATTTCCATTGAAAAGCCCATGAAAGTTGTCATGGATTGTGGGAATGCGGCCGGTGCTATCATTGCACCACAAATATTCCGAGATCTAGATGTGGACCTAACCGAACTGTATTGTGATGTAGATGGGACTTTCCCGAACCACCATCCAGATCCTACTGTGAAGGAAAACCTGAAAGATTTGATAGACGCCATGAAAACGGGACAATATGATATTGGTGTTGCGTTTGACGGAGATGCAGACCGTGTTGGTGTTGTGGATGAAACCGGTGATATTATTTGGGCGGACCAGCTTATGGCACTGTTTCTTCCGGAGGTCTTGAAGGATGGAGATGAAATTCTCTATGATGTAAAATGTTCTCAGGCTCTGGAAGAAACCATTATAAAATTTGGCGGCAAACCTGTGATGTGGAAAACCGGTCATTCCCTTATCAAACAGCGGATGGCTGAACTTCAATGCAAATTGGGTGGAGAAATGAGTGGTCATATATTTTTCGCAGATGATTATTATGGATATGATGATGCCATATATGTGGCTACACGTATTGTCCAAACTTTATCCAGAACTCCTAAAAAATTATCCGAACTTAAAGCAGAACTGCCTACTTATTATTCTACACCCGAAATGCGAATGGCTGCAGAATCTGACGAAGAAAAATTCCGGATAGCCAAAGAAGCAGTTGAATATTTTACCTCAAATTACGAATGTAGCACAGTGGATGGTGTTCGGGTCCATTTTGGTGATGGTTGGGGACTGGTGAGGTCTTCAAATACACAACCGGTCATTGTATGTCGATTTGAAGCCAATTCGAAAGCGAGGATGGAAGAAATTAAAAATCTAGTATTGTCGAAACTGCAGGAAATTGGAACATTAGAACTTGAATCGGGACATTAAAAACTTTAAAGACCATATCCGATTTATAAAGGGAGAAGTTGAAAAAGGATTAAAAAAACTCCCCCTAAACGATATTCCTGAATATTTATATGGTCCAATCCGGTATAGCCTCAGTGGAAAAGCAAAACGGCTACGACCTGTATTGGTTCACTTATCCGGAAAAGCATTTTCCGTTGACCCGAGCATCCTCATGAAAACGTCTCTTGCAGCAGAACTACTTCATAATTTTACTCTGGTTCATGATGATGTAATGGATAACGATAAAACACGGCATGGGCAGAAAACAGTTCATGAAAAATGGGATATACCCACAGCAATTTTATCAGGAGATGGGTTATACGTTCTATCTCAACTTTTGCTTTCGGAATTGAATTCCATCATCCATCAGCGATTTAATGAAACCTCTTTGATTCTTTGTGAAGGACAGGCATTAGACAAATCGTTTGAACATGAATCCAACATTACTTTCGAAAAGTATATCGATATGGTCGGAAGAAAAACAGGAACCCTTTTGGGGTTATGTTCAGAACTTGGAGGACGATTAAGCGGTCAATCAAACTCCCGATGCAAGGAGCTTAACCGATATGGTTTTACCTTGGGATTGGCTTTTCAAGTCCAAGATGATATCCTGGAAATATTCGGTGAAGCCTCCACCATGGGGAAAACTCTGGGAAGTGACATTTCTTCCGGAAAACAAACAGCCCTTACCCTATTGGCAGAGAAGAATGATTCAGAAGGGTGGAAGCAGTTCAGGGGAAAAGCATTAGCCTTGAAGGAGGAAGAGAGAATGGTGGAATTTTGCAATTATTTCAAATCTATGGGGATATTGGATCAAGCCAAAGGGATCTCCAAAAAGTATTTTGATGAATCTTTTTCTTCCTTGGAAGCATTTCCGGAAAATGGGAGAAGCGAATTGAAACATTTTATTAATTACGTGATGAATAGGACATTTTAAATCATGCAGTATCAAATCAATGACCCCTCTAATATGTATGAGGCTATATATCAATTTTCAGACCACATGGAAACTGCCATGGGAATTGGAGAAACTATTAACTTAAACCATTCGTATGGGGAGATTCGAAATATTATTGTGGCCGGAATGGGGGGATCTGCTATTGGAGGAGATGTGGTTCGACTTTTAACGAAAAATGAATTAAAGATTCCACTCTCGGTATCCCGCCATTATCACGTCCCACACTGGGTCGATGAACACACATTGGTTATATGCAGCTCTTACTCCGGGAATACGGAAGAATCTCTTTCTGCTTATGAAGATGCAAAAACGAAGGGAGCAATCATTTTTGGGATTTCCACAGGCGGTACCTTAACGGACATTCTGAAAAAAGATGGATGGGATGTAGTAACTATTCCCGGTGGACTTCAGCCCAGGGCGGCACTGGCATTTTCATTTGTACCCATGATGTATGTATTGAACAAATTAAGGTTAATAGGAGGTGACTTAATTCAAGATTTATCTAACGGAGCTACTGCCTTAAAAATGATTAGGGATGAATATGCTTCAGAAGATGAAAGCAATCCGGCGTATGTATTGGCTCAGGGTATATATCAGACTTTACCCATACTATATGGTGAAACAGATTCAACAGGAATTGTTGCTAACCGTTGGAAAGGACAGCTAAGCGAAAATGCAAAAATGCTGGCCTATTTCAATGAACTACCTGAATTAGATCATAATGAAATCGTAGGTTGGGAAAACAATGTGGAATTAATGAAAAAGATATCCTTATTATGGCTTGTTGATGAGGATGACCATCCGAGAGTTAGCATACGGCAGCAATCCACACGTGAGATTATAGAGAATCTTCCGGCAGCACACTATACTATTCATGGAGAAGGGGTTTCGAAAACGGAGCGAGTTTTACAATTGATTCATTACGGAGATTGGGTGAGTTTTTGGTGTGCGATTCTTCATGAGACGGATCCCTCTCCGGTTAAAAAAATTGATCGACTGAAAGAAATTCTAGCAAATCAGGATTAAAAAGAGTTGCCGCGGTACACTTGCGGTTATAACTTATACTAAGGATTGTATCGTGATTCCTGTTAAAGTTCAAAAAATATCTTACTATCACCCAAACCGGAGTTATGCCGTCATCTTGAAAGAAATAACCGGTGAAAGAAAATTACCGATTTTAGTTGGGGCTTATGAAGCTCAAGCTATTGCCATGGCTTTGGAATATATGGAAGCGCCGCGCCCCTTGACGCATGACTTAATTGTGGGTATGATTAAAGGAATACACGCAGATTTAGTCGCAGTAAAGGTTACAGAATTAGTGGATGGGGTATTCTATTCTGTACTAGATATTAAAGGGAAGAAGGTGGGGAATAAGGTTATTGATTCGCGCCCCAGTGATGCTTTAGCTGTAGCCCTGAGGTTTAGTGCTCCAATTTTAGTAGCAGAAGAAGTTATGGAAGAGGCCTCGGTCATGGAGTTGGAAAAAGATGATTCTGGTGCTCTGAAACGAGAACCAAAACTCGAAAAATTAGAGGCCCGGCTTCAAAAAGCGATTGAGGAAGAAGAATATGAAATGGCAGCGCGGTTGCGGGATAAAATAAAATCCATGTCTTTAAGTTAACAGCTAGCGGTTTAATTCATCCATAGCATATTGAGCGGCTTGTTGTTCAGCCGCTTTTTTATTTGTTCCAATACCACTGGAAAAAGATCGGGTGCCAATTTTAACGTGGACTTCAAATAATTTATGGTGGTCTGGCCCTGAAACATCTGAAACTAAAAATTTTGGATTCTCAAGTTGGAGAGAATGGCATAATTCAATTAATTGACCTTTATAATTCACAGATTTCCATGCATGTTCCCGCTGATGCCAAACTGTATCCAGAATTACTTTTTTCGCGGGTTCAATTCCTCCATCCAAGTAAATAGCTCCAACCAATGCTTCGTATAAATTGGCCAATTGTTTTGTGGCGATTTTTTCCTCATTAAGGTCAACAGTCGATTCAATATGAATAAAATCTAAAAGATTTAACAGAGAGCCCATAGATGCTAAGAAAGATTTTTGCACCAATGCGGATCGTTTTTGAGTTAAAATCCCCTCATCACCTTCGGGGAATTCCCGCATAAGTTCCCGGCTGACCACAATATCAATGACGGCATCACCTAAAAATTCTAATCGTTCATAATTACCGCGGGGTTTTGAGGAAAGAGAACGGTGAGTAAAAGCCTGACTAAGAAGTGCCCGGTTTTTAAATCGATACCCCACAAGGGCTTCGACGGGCTGCAATGGGTGTGAAGAAGGGAGGAGGAATGATATTAACCGGGTTAAAAACCCCACCCGTTATTCACCCCAATTTTTTATGGCGATTACACTATTATGACCGCCAAATCCAAACGAATTGGATAGGGTTGCTTTTACCGGATGGCTTTGTGCTGTATTGGGAACGTAATCTAAAGTACAGTCTGGGTCCGGTGTTGTATAGTTTATTGTTGGGGGTAAAACCTGATTCTTCAAAGCGAGAATACAAGCAACTGCTTCCAATGCTCCGCTGGCTCCAAGAGAATGTCCCGTCATCGATTTTGTAGAACTGACCTTAAGAGATTTTGCATGAAGTCCAAATACGGTTTCGATTGCGGCAGATTCTGTTTTGTCATTGAAGGGTGTAGAAGTCCCGTGGGCGTTTATGTAATCTACATCTTCCGGGTTGAGTCCAGCATCAGCTAAAGCAATTTGTATCGCTCGGATTGCTCCTTTTCCACCTTCTGCCGGTTGGGTAACGTGGAAAGCATCATCTGTTGCTCCGTAACCTACAACTTCGGCTAAAATATTTGCCCCCCTCGCCAGAGCATTTTGTTCAGATTCCAATATAAGAAGTGCCGAGCCTTCTGCTAAAACAAATCCGTCCCGATGAGCATCAAAAGGGCGACTGGCACTTTCAGGGTCATCATTTCGGGTCGAAAGGGCTTTCATATTTCCGAAACCGGCGATAGTTAAACCAGTAACTGAAGCTTCCGTTCCTCCCGCGATCATAGCATCGGCTTCTCCGTATTGAATTTTCCGAAAAGCCAAGCCAAGGGCATCTGTGCCTGAGGCGCAGGCGGATATTGCCGTAAAATTAGGTCCTTCAAAACCATATTTAATGGCAATTTGTCCTGCGGCAATGTTGGCAATCATTTTTGGGACAAAAAACGGAGAAACCCTACGAGGTCCACGGTTCAAGAGTGAGGAATGCTGTTCTTCGAGTGTTTGAATTCCTCCTACACCGCTACCCAGGATGACACCCACCTTTTCCAGGTTGGTATTATCCCCGGATATGCCAGATTCGGTGACGGCCTCATGGGCCGTCACCAGGGCATAAATAGAAAAGGGGTCTAATTTGCGTAGTTCACGACGGTCCAAAACCGTTTCAGGAGTGAACCCTTTTAGCTCTCCTGCAATTTTTACAGAGTAGTCTGAGGGATCAAATGATGAAATGGTGGAGATACCGCTTTTTCCGGATTCAAGAGCCTTCCAATATTCTGATGTTGAATTACCGTTTGGGGCAAGAACTCCCAATCCGGAAACAACTACGCGATGTTTAGACACTATTTATTTTATCCGTCAATATAATCGACCGCAGCCTGTACAGTGGTAATTTTTTCAGCATCTTCATCAGGGATTTCAATACCAAACTCTTCTTCCAACTGCATGATAAGTTCGACGGTGTCCAGTGAATCTGCACCCAAATCATCAACAAATGATGCTTCTGGGGTAATCTTATCCTCTTCGACTCCTAATTTATCGATTATCACATCCTTGACTTTATCATATGTAGCCATGTTTTCCTCCTAGTTAAATCATTACCATTCCGCCATCGACCGTCACTGTTTGCCCCGTGATATATCCGGCTTCATCAGAAGTCAGAAATAAGGCTGCAGCGGCGATATCATTTGTTGCACCGATCCTGCCAAGCGGAATTTGTGTTAATAAAGTGTCTCGGGCTTTTTCACCCAAATCTTCTGTCATATCTGTTTCAATGTATCCCGGGGCAATAGCATTAGCTGTAATACCACGGGAAGCCAGTTCTTTTGCTGTTGCTTTTGTGAGGCCCAATAAGCCTGCTTTCGAAGCGGCATAATTCGCCTGTCCAGCATTCCCCATCAAGCCGACAACAGAGGATATATTTATAATTCGTCCAGCTCGTTGTTTCATCATTTGGCGGGTGACGGCTTTTGTGCCGTTAAAAGCCCCTTTTAAATTCACCTGGATCACAGTATCCCAATCGTCATCACTCATCCTCATAATGAGAGTGTCTCTTGTGATACCGGCATTATTAATAAGAATATCGATTCGGCCGAAAGCGGAAGCTGTATTCGAAGCCAATGCCTCAAATGCGCTTAAGGATGAAACATCACAGGATTGGACTGATGCGGAACCGCCTTCAGCTTGAATAGAATTTGCGGTATCTTCCAGTGCATTTTCATTTCGGCTGACACAAACAATATGAGCACCTGCCTGAGCCAGTGTTTCTGCAATCGTCCGTCCGATTCCTCGGGAAGCACCGGTGACGATGGCAACTTTTTTGTTTAAATTAAACATGTGAATTATTTTCTACCTGTTCTAAAGTTTCTACTCCACTCATGTTAAAAGATCGATTGATTCTTTTAGATAAACCTTGTAAAACACGCCCAGGTCCTATTTCCACTGCACCGGTTACCCCGTCATTTATCATGGCAGAAATAGTGGCATGCCAGTGAACCGGGTTTTCTAACTGTCTGATTAATCTTGTTTTTACATCCCCTGATTTTTTAACGGGTTGAGCATCAACATTAGTATAAACCGGAATTTTACAGTCCTGAATTTCGATGGAATTCAACTCCTCTGCAAGCACTTCGCGAGCGGGAGCCATTAAGGGGGAATGGAAAGCGCCGCTAACATTTAATTCTACTGCTTTTATTGCACCGGTTTCTTTTGCAATGACCATTACCTCATTAACGGCCGCTGTATCACCGGAGATAACAACCTGATTTGGTGCGTTAAAGTTTGCCGCAACAACGATGCCTTTTTCATAAGCAGAACATACATTTTGAACAGTTTCATCATTCAATCCGATGACTGCTGCCATCGTCCCCGGTGCAGATTTCCCGGCTTGCTGCATACCTTCAGCTCGAGCTTTAACCAATTTTAACCCGGTTCCAAAATCATAGGCTTCTGCTAAAGCCAATGCTGAATATTCTCCCAAACTGTGTCCGGCAGCGCAAGAGGGAGAAATGCCTCGTTCTTGCAGGAGTTTCCCAATAATCACACTAACGATATATATTGCAGGTTGTGTGTATCTTGTTTGTTTTAAATCCTCTTCTGGTCCATAAAAAATGACATCTCTAATATTCATGTCCATGATATCATTGGCTTCTTCGAAATAGAGTTTCCCTAAATCGGTATTCAGGTATAAATCATGACCCATTCCTACCTTTTGAGAGGCTTGCCCGGGACACAAAAATGCGGTACTCAATTGACCTCTCCCCATTTGATGAGTGTACTTCCCCATGTAAAACCACCACCGAAAGCTGCCAGAAGCAATAAATCCCCCTTGTCTAATTTTCCCTCTTCTACTGCTTCATCAATTCCAATGGGAATGGTTCCGGCTGTTGTATTTCCATATTTGTGAATATTGATAAGGACTTTCTCATCAGAAAGATCGCATCGTTTAGCCGCAGCATCAATAATGCGTTTGTTTGCCTGATGCGGAATAAACAATTTAATATCATGGCCATTGAAACCATTTTTTGTTAAAATCCGTTCACTGACATCAGCCATATTTTTAACGGCAAATTTAAAGACGGTTTTGCCATCTTGACGGGCAAAATGCATTCTTTTTTCTACGGTATCGAAAGAAGCCGGTTTTAAACTGCCTCCAGCTGGCATATTCAAGAACTCGCTCCCGCTGCCGTCAGTATGGAGTATAGATTCTATAATCCCTTCATCTGATTGTGAAGGCTCAAGCAAAACACCACCTCCCCCGTCACCAAAAATAACACACGTATTTCTGTCAGTATAATCGATGATGGAGCTCATGGTATCAGCACCGATAACAACAACATTTTTATAGGCACCAGATTCAACAAGTTTTGCTCCGGTTTCGAGTGCATATAAAAATCCCGTACACGCAGCAGAAAGGTCGAATGCCCATGCGTTTTTTGCACCAACTTTGTTTTGGACAAGTGCGGCAGTGGATGGAAAAGGCATATCTGGAGTTACCGTCGCTACAATAATGAGATCAATCTCTTCAGGAGATTTATTTGCTTGTGCTAAAATCGATTTAACGATTTCAGCACCCATATCCGAGGTGGCTTCTCCCTCTGACACAAGACGTCTTTCACTTATGCCGGTTCGAGACCTAATCCACTCATCGGATGTATCGACCATTTTTTCCAAGTCGAAATTTGTTAATGTACGTTGGGGTAAGTACCGTCCCGTTGCTGTGATAACAGCTCTCATCCCAAGGCTCCAATATGTTCTGCAATCCCTTGAGCAATATCTCTTACAAGATTTTTCCTGACGCATTTTCCTGCCATTAAAACAGAATTCTTAATCGCTTTTGCTTCAGAACTTCCGTGGGCAACAATTGAAATGCCATTCACGCCTAATAAGGGTGATCCGCCGTGCTCTTCGTAATCATACTGGCTTCGAATATCTTCCAAGGCGGGTTTAAAAAATGCCGCACCGATTTTGTAGGATATTTTTTCTGAAATTTTTGCTTTAATCAAATTGCCAAAAGTGGAGATCCAACCTTCAGCAAATTTTAATAGTGTATTCCCCACAAAACCATCACAAACTAAAACATCCGCTTCCGTGTCAAAAATATGTCGTCCTTCCACATTTCCGACAAAATTGTGTAATTCTTTATTCAGAAGGGCATGGGTTTCTACATACAATTCGGAACCTTTATTTGGTTCTTCTCCAATATTGATTAATCCGATTTTTGGATTTTTTATACCTTCAATATGGTCCAGGTACAAGGAAGCCATGATGGCAAATTGAAGCATATGTTGAGGTTTAGCTTCTGGATTTGCACCAACATCGCAAATGATTTTTCCGCCGGTATGGTTTGGAATATATGCACCGAGAGCCGGACGTTTAACTCCTTCTGAACGTCCCAATAAAAATAGAGACGTCGCCATAATAGCCCCTGTATGCCCTGCGCTAATAAATGCATCGGCAGTGCCCTCTTTTACCAGTTGAATTCCCCTAACCATGGACGAATCTGGTTTTGTTTTAAAAACTTTGGAACCCAAATCATGCATAGTTACAATTTCGGTGGTGTGACTAGTCGTCAATCTATCGGGGACTGAGTGTGGTAAATGATTTCGAATGGCAGATTCATCGCCAAGTAATATAATTTCGAAATCACCATTGGATTCCTGTATGGCGTCCATTGCACCTTGTACAGGAGCGGCAGGGGCATAATCTCCCCCCATAGCATCCAGGGCTATTTTCATTTCGTAAAACGGTTAATCGTTGGCGGAAATAACAGGTCTGCCCTTATAGTAGCCACAGTTTGGGCAAACACGATGGGGCATTTTGGGTTGGCTGCACTGGGGACACGTTGTAATACTTACAGCTTTAGCTTTATAATGCGTTCTGCGTTTACGACCCCGTGCTTTCGATTGTCTTCCTTTTGGTAAGGCCATTGATGCTCCTGAATAATTCTAATTTTTATTTGATAATGATTTTAATGTGTCCCATGGAGAATCCGATTCCCCGGTAGTACAATCACAAATTTTTTGATTTAAATCCTGACCGCAGTTTGGGCATAGTCCTTTGCATGATTCCTTACATAGTCTTTTTATCGGTTCTTCAAGGAGAACTAAATCATGCAAAATCGGCCCAATATCAATAAAATCTTCAGATTCTGGGAACCAGATAACATCAACATTTTTCTCGCTCAACAGTTCATTATCAGAAGTGAGAACAATATTAAGGCGGGTATGATGTTTTTCTTGATATGGTTTCAAACAACGGTCACACGGTTCAATAACAGATACGTCAATGGTACCAGTTAACCGAAAACCATGGGCAGTTTTTTCCGAAGAAAGTTTTAAGGATACCTTTTGATCGGGTACCTCAAGTTCTCCCATGTCCAAAGTCTCTATTGAAATGTCAATGAGCCGGTCGGATAATCCTTGGTCTAAATCCGTTCGAAATAGCTTCATTTAAAGCCCGGGAAAGTACTGAGTAATACCTTTTTAACCAAGAAATTAAGGCTCCTAGTCCTGGATAATTTCTTGATTAATGATTATGAATTAGGCGTCGTTTTCCTCTTCTGTACCTGAATCTTCATCGGATTCCGAAGCTTCCTCTGAATCTTCTTGATCATCAAATTCAATTTCTTCTTTTTCCTCCTCCTCTTCCAGTTCTTCTTCATCTTTTCTTTCGAGGATATTATCATCGTCGGATATTTTATGGAAAATGGTGAACATTAGAGTTTCACCAACAGAGAGTAGAGAAAGGGCGTAGGAAAAAATTGTCACCATCAAAATGAACAGAAATATTCCCAAGATAAATGCTGCACCGGTTTGCGAACCAGAGAGAGGTCCTGAACTGGCCGGGATAAGCCAGCCATACCAGTCACAGTTAGCAAGACAATGGCATCCTCCACAACAGGATGAAGCATGAGATGTACAGGCCTGAACAATGGAGTGAACCAGGTTTTCGGGCCAAACTGTTCTGGCAGCAGTTCCCACAATGTCAGAAAGTTTTTCTCCCATGAGCCAAGGGTGCCCAAAAACAACATTGATGAGTTTAATACCGCCAAGCCAGAATAATTTGAATACGGCAACAGCCAGGTAAAGCAAAGGGAGAAGTACAGCATGGTAAAGAACTATTCTCCAGGGTTGACCCCAGGTCACAGCATAATTATTAAAAACCGCACCCATTGTATCTTCTTCAATTGTCGCAACAATGGCCGGGGTGTAAATAAAGGAAATCAGAAACACCACTCCGGTGTAAAGGGTAAAAACTGCACCAAAAAAGTAAAGCAGATAGGGAAGAACGAATAAATATTCACCAACAAATGGTATCTTACCAAACAGGGCAAAGATAGTAGCCATGGCAACAAAGAATACCAAAATAAGGAATAGAGAAATGGATGAGAATATAACCGGATGCCAATGTTTTTTTACGTATTTCCAAGCATCTCCGGAAGAATAAAAATCATCACCTTTCAGCTGTTTGTAAGTAACCCGAGCCACTGCAGTGCAGGCCATAGAAATGGCATAGAACCAAAAAAGGGTGGCAATCCAGAACAAGGCCATAACATATCCCGGTGCTCCGGAAGCAAACAGGCAAGGATAAAGGCCATATGTCTGCCATGTGTTAGTAAAGGATGAGCCAGAGAGGGAAAACCCAAGGTAATTAAGGATAAAATAAACAGCATACCCTAGGAGGTTAGCTATAATAAAAATCCATATTTTCTTGCCACTTAAAGCCAAACGGGGTGCGCGAAAAATATCGCGAACATCAAAGTAAAGTTTCATAGGTTCCATGAAATCCTCCCTTAATAGTTTTAATTAATTTTCATAGCGGACAAAGTCCACCCACGCCATCTCTTTTTGAAACTCAGAAATGGTTTTTGCAACGGCGAGAGCCGTATCTTTATTTTCGTAGCTGCCGACACGAATTCGATACCAAACCGCTCCATTTTCTTTGAAAAGAGCCTTTTGGATATATGCATCATATCCGGCTTCAATTAAAATTGCAGCCACGATTTTAGCTTGATCTAAATTCTTTTTTGAAGCCACCTGTATAGTAAATCTGTTTTGGTCAAAGGGAATGGATGAGCCGGGACTAATTTTCGGTTTTTGTTTTTTTTCAGGTGTCGGGGAAGGTGGTGACTCCGGGGTCTCCATCGCCGCACTCGGAACGATGATGGGCTCCTCTTCTTCAAGGTCAAAGTCAGTATTTTCTTCTTCGTACCACTTTATCGATTCTTCTTCATCGGCGGTTTCATCTTCACCAATTAGTTCCGCAACTGCATCCCAATCATTAACCTCATCTTCTCCTTCCGCAATAAATTCTTCTGAATCGATATCCTCTTCAAAGTCAGCTTCCGGATCTTCCACCGTCACCGAAAAGGATTGTGTACTGATTTCATCATTGTATTGAAATACAGACACCTCAACAGCATAGCCACCCGAGACATCGGGGACAAAGGTCATGTGAGCTCCTGTCTCATCAAGGGAAAAGTCGGAATTTATAATTTCACTGTCGTCCGGTTTTTCTGTCAATTCCCACATAAAGTCCAAATCATCACTATCATCGGGGATTTCGGAATGGAAGGTATAAGGGTCCCCTGCAAGTGCGGATTCTTTACCTTTTCCACAACTCACCAATAAAATTCCTAAACAGGCCATGAGGAAAATGAACTTTGCGGACAAGGGAATCCTGTGTACAGATTGCTTTCTCATCAACACCGAATTTGAGGGTGAGTGAGGATTAAATGCAACAGTTACTGCTGTGAAATTAATTCGGATTCTGAAAAGAAAAATCCAATTTCCCGATTTGCATTTTCATCGCTATCGGCACCATGGACTGCATTTTCTCCTAAACTTGCAGCAAAATCTTTTCGGATAGTACCTTCTTCTGCATCCGCTGGGTTGGTGGCTCCTATCGTTTCACGCCATGCGGCAACTGCATTTTCTTTTTCAAGAGCTAAAACCATGCATTTCCCTGAGGACATAAATATAGTTAATTCCTCAAAGAATGGTTTACCTCTGTGAATGCCGTAAAACCCTTCCGCCTGGTTTTTCGTCATACGGGTGAGCTTTGCCCCTAGAATTGTAAATCCTGCTTCAAGAATTCGATCATAGATTTTTCCTGTATGACCGTTTTCCACAGCATCCGGTTTGATAATAGCAAAGGTTCGGTTGCCCATATTTAATCCTCCAAATTGTATTTATTTAAATTGACTTTAGTGCATTTTTCATTTTTTCGCCAATATCTGCTACCGATTCGCAAACATCGATATTGCATTCTTTCATAATTCGCATTTTGGCTTCTGCTGTATCATCTCCACCTGAAACAATAGCTCCGGCGTGACCCATTCGTCGTCCGGGAGGTGCGGTTTGTCCTGCAATAAATCCAACAATGGGTTTTGACATATTTTCTTTAGCCCAGCGTGCGGCTTCTATTTCCATTTGCCCGCCAATTTCTCCTATGACAACAACACCTTCCGTTTCCGGATCATCTTCAAACATTTTTAAAACATCCGTCATGGTTGTGCCTATGATGGGATCTCCACCAATGCCCAGTGCAGTGGTTTGCCCTAATCCTACATCAACCAATTGGCCAATAGCTTCGTAGGTCAATGTTCCGGATTTTGAGACGACTCCAATATTTCCTTTTTGGGTAATGAACCCGGGCATAATTCCCAGTTTGCATTCATCCACAGTAATGATTCCCGGGCAGTTCGGACCCACAAGTCGAGTACCGTTTTGGTCGATAATATGTTTGACTTTGACCATATCATTGACTGGGACACCTTCTGTAATGCAAACCACCACGTCGATGTTGGCTTCAGAGGCTTCTATGATAGCATCTGCGGCAAAGGCCGGGGGGACGAAGATAATGGAAACATTTGCACCTGTTGCCTCTTTGGCTTCTTCCACGGAGTTAAATACAGGAACGCGTCCATCGAGCGCTGTTTGTCCACCTTTGCCCGGGGTTACTCCCCCAACAATTTGGGTTCCGTATTCTAACATCTGTCCACCATGAAAGGTGCCCTCGGACCCTGTAATACCCTGAATGATAACCTTTGAATTTTTATTGATTAAAATAGACATGATTTTCCTTTAATGATTTAGTGCGGAATGAACCACTTTTTCTGCTGCGTCTTTCATCCCGTCTGCCGGGATAATATCCAAGTCAGACTCGGTGAGAATTTGCTTCGCATCTTCTGCATTCGTGCCTTCCAGCCGAACAACAACAGGGACTTTTAGCCCCAGCTCGCTCACGGCTTGGATGACTCCGTTTGCAACCCGATCACACCGTACTATACCCCCGAATATATTAATCAAAACCGCCTTCACATTTTCGTCGGAAATAATAATCTTGAACCCGTTTTTAACTGTTTCTGCGCTGGCGGTTCCCCCCACATCCAAAAAGTTCGCCGGGTCGCCCCCTGCCAGTTTTATAATATCCATGGTCGCCATAGCCAATCCTGCACCATTCACCATACATCCCACGTTCCCATCCAGTTTAATGTAATTGAGATGGTATTTTCCCGCTTCAACTTCCATAGGATCTTCTTCGTCAAAATCCCGCATTTCTGCGATATGTTTTTGGCGAAACAGGGCATTATCATCGAAGTTGAATTTAGCATCCAGCGCGACGATTTCATCCTCTTCGGAGAGAATGAGAGGATTAATTTCCACCAGTGATGCATCCGTTCCTTTATAGCATTGATACATGTTCAAAAAGACCCTCACAGCGGATTTAAACGCCGGTCCAGTCAGTCCTAATCCGTACGCCAATTTTCTGGCATGGTAGGCTTTCATCCCCATGAGGGGGTTAATCCAGACTTTAATAATTTTTTCCGGTGTTTCTTCAGCCACTTTTTCAATTTCAACACCCCCTTCGGAAGAAACCATAAATACATCCATGGCATTCCCTCTGTCTAAAGTGATGGCCGCATAATACTCCTGTTTGATATCCAGAGCTTCGGTGATATACACTTTTTTTACTTTTTGTCCTAGGGCCCCCGTCTGGTGAGTAACCAAGTTCATTCCAAGAATGGATTGGGCATTATCCAAAGCTTTTTTTGATGTTGGAGAATACTTCACACCGCCACCTTTACCCCGACCACCGGCATGGATTTGAGCTTTAACCACAACAGCATCTGTACCATATTCTTTTTGAACAGACGCAATAGCATTTTTTGCCTCATCTTTGAATTGAATGACTATCCCATCCTGGATAGGGATGCCGTATTGTTTTAGAATTGCTTTACCTTGGTATTCGTGAATTTTCATTTGGTTATCCTGATGATACTATCAACTAATTTTTGTTAAGACATCTTCCAGTGTGGGGTGCCCGATTTCCTGGAGATCATACGTAACACGGACACTTGGTTGTTTAATTTGGATAATGCGTCTGAGGTCTATGGGCGTTCCAATTATGACCACATCACATTCGGTGTTAGCTATGGTTTCTTCCAAATCTTTCATCTGTTGCCCACCATACCCCATGGCAGGAAGAACCATGCCTATATCGGGATATTTCTCAAATGTTTCCGTAATGGTCCCTACTGTAAAAGGTCTGGGATCCACCAAATCCATGGCTCCAAATTTTTCTGCAGCGACCACACCGGCACCATATTGCATTTCCCCGTGGGTTAATGTAGGACCGTCCTCAACGACCAGCACCTGTTTATTCCGGATGAGGGAAGCCTCTTCAACAGATACTGGGCTTGCTGCATCAATAATGATAGCAGTGGGATTATAGTTCCTGACATTCCAGCGAACCTCATCTACTGACTCCGCATCGGCAGTGTCTATTTTATTGATAACGACGGCATCTGCCATGAGCAAGTTTGTTTCTCCTGGAAAATAGGCCAGTTCATGTCCGGCACGATGAGGGTCGGCAACAGTAATCATAACATCAGGCTTATAGAAGGGCATATCGTTATTTCCCCCATCCCATAAAATGACATCAGCTTCCTGCTCTGCCTGCCGGAGGATAGCTTTATAATCTACCCCTGCATATACAATGGTGCCTGTGGCAATATGCGGTTCATATTCTTCCATCTCTTCAATCGTACAATCATGCTTTTTTAAGTCCTCAATCGTTTCAAATCGCTGAACAGCTTGGGCTGCTAAATTTCCGTAGGGCATAGGATGGCGAATAGCCGCTACCTTTTTACCGGATTTTTTTAGGATTTCTGCCACCCGGCGTGTGGTTTGGCTTTTTCCGCATCCTGTCCGGACTGCGCAGACTGCAACAACGGGTTTGGATGATGCCACCATTGTTTGTTTTCCGCCTAAGAGTTTGAAATGAGCACCGGCGGCCAATACTCGGGATGCTTTATGCATGACGTCTTCATGGGCAATATCCGAGTAAGAAAACACCACTTCTTCTACTTGTGTATCTTTAATGAGATTTTCCAATTCGGACTCATCTAAAATCGGAATACCGTCCGGGTAAAGTTCTCCGGAGAGTTCCGGAGGGTAAATGCGGCCCTCAATATTTGGGATTTGCGTCGCTGTAAAGGCGACCACATCGTACAAATTATTGTGGCGATAGATCACATTAAAATTATGAAAATCGCGCCCTGCGGCACCCATAATGATGGTTTTTACTTTAGTCATAGTTCTCCCCCGGGTTTTTATGGTTTATGGATTTAAGTTCTGTCGTTCAGCGTTTTTTGTGATTTTTTTTAGGACTCTTTCATAAAGGGATATTGAAAATCTTTGGGTGGGTCAAATGTTTCTTTAATGGTTCGTTGAGAAATCCATCGAATGAGATTAAAAATGGACCCTGCTTTATCGTTGGTTCCGGAAGCTCGGCTTCCACCGAATGGCTGCTGGCCTACCACGGCCCCGGTGGGTTTGTCGTTGATATAAAAATTCCCAGCAGCATGGGTGAGCCGCTCTGATGCCTGTTCCACGGCTTGGCGATCCTGCCCCCAAACACACCCGGTTAACGCGTAAGGGGATGTGGAATCCACCAAATCCAGAGTTACATCCCAATTCTTAGGGTCGTAGAGAAAAATAGTCAGTACAGGCCCGAAAATTTCTTCGCACATGGTGGTGTATTGCGGGTTTGTAGTGAGGAGGGTTGTGGGCTCAACAAAATACCCTTTAGAGTCATCTGTATTCCCGCCGGTGATGATTTCCACATCCGGTGAATGTTTTGCATCTTCTATATAGGATTTAATCGTTTCGAAAGAAGACCGGTCAATAACCGCATTCATAAAATTTGAAAAATCTTCCACATCACCCATTCTTATTTCATTCACCTGTCGGATGAAGGCAGCTTTAACTTTCGGCCAAATGGAAGTGGGAATATACGCACGGGAAAGGGCTGAGCATTTTTGTCCTTGGTATTCAAAAGCGCCCCGAATCATGGCGGTAACCAATCCTTCTATGTGTGCGGATTCATGAGCTATGCAAAAATCTTTGCCTCCGGTTTCACCTACAATCCGAGGATAAGACTTGTATGTGCTGATATTTTCGCCAATGGTTTTCCACATATTTTGAAATACAGGTGTTGAACCCGTAAAGTGAACACCGGCAAGATTGGGATTTTTCATCACCACAGGACCCACTTTTGAACCGGGTCCAGGAATAAAATTAATGACCCCGTCCGGCACACCGGATTTCCGGAATAATTCCATGAGAAAATGGGCGCTGTACACGGCAGATGATGCCGGTTTCCAGAGGACGACATTCCCCATCATGGCCGGAGCAGAAGGGAGATTTCCTGCAATGGACGTAAAATTGAAGGGGGTAACAGCAAATACGAATCCTTCCAGGGGACGGTGCTCTAATTGATTCCACATGCCGTCCGGTGAATAGGTGGGCTGTTGTTCATATAATTCTTGAGCATACCAACAGTTAAAATTTAAAAAATCAATCATTTCGCAAGCGGCGTCAATTTCAGCCTGAAAGGCATTTTTGCTCTGGGATAACATGGTAGCCGCATTGAGAGTTTGCTCATCGTGGCGTTGAAGAATTGACGCCATTTTTTTAAAAATAGCCGCCCGGGCTTCCCAGGGCATTTTTGACCAGGTCTGCCACGCTTCCATGGCGGCATCAATGGCCATCTTCACTTCTGTTTCTCCCGCCATATGATAATGGCCAAGAAGATGGCTGTGGTTATGCGGTATCCGAATTTCGCCCATTCGCCCGGTTTTAATTTCTGTTCCCCCGATGACCAGTGGAATTTCTATTTGAGCGGACTTCAACTCCTCAATACGGGACTTGAGGGCAATTCTTTCCGGTGTCCCCGGAGCATAAGACAGAATAGGCTCATTAACGGGTTTCGGTACAACAGCTTTGGCGTTTTTCATGGTATACCTATCAAAATTGGGTTACTATCGTAAAATAAACCCGGGAATTTACCGAGTTGCTGGATGCATATCAAGGCATGGGGTTGAGAAAAAGGTGCCATATCAGGATTCTAAGCTGGTTAAAAGCTTCAACATTTCATCCTTGTTTTTCGCCATGACCAAAGCCTTTCGTACAGAAGACGCCCCCTCAAATCCTTTGATATACCACCCAAAATGTTTTCGCATCATATTGGTGCCGTTCCGTTCGCCATGCCATTCAATCATTAAATCAAAATGGCGGCGGCATAAGGTGAAGCGCTCTGTGATCGTTGGCGGAGGAGGAAGGGGGTCCCCGTTTAACACAGCCGCTGCATTTCGGAAAAACCAGGGATTTCCCAAAGCAGCTCTCCCCACCATGACCGCATCGCATCCTGTTTCTTCGAACATGCGGTTCATATCATCTGTAGAATTCACATCCCCGTTACCAATAACAGGGATAGAAACAGATTGTTTCAGGCGTTTGATATAGGCCCAATCGGCGTGGCCACTATAACTTTGTTTGGTGGTCCGGGGGTGAAGAGCAATGGCCTTAATGCCCTGCTTTTCCAGGCGTTCACCTGCTTCCGGAATCACCATAGAATTTTTGTCCCAACCCACGCGCATTTTAACGGTAACAGGGACTTCCGGTACGGCATCCACAACAGCAGCAGTGATATCATCCATGAGGCATAAATCCCGAAGGGCAGCAGACCCGGCGCCCCGTTTGGTGACTTTAGGAACAGGACATCCGTAGTTGATATCCACAATATCCGGTTGAAATTTATCCACTACCATTCGCGCTGCCCGGCTCATGACTTCCGGAGAATCTCCAAAAATTTGAATGCCTATAGGTCGTTCTGCGTCTGTAAAGTGAATCATACGCCAGGTTTTGGCATTTTCCCTTATGATACCATGGGCGGATACAAATTCGGAATAAACCACACCGGCTCCCTGTTCTTTGCATAACACACGAAAAGGGTAGTCCGTTACCCCGGCCATGGGAGCTAAAAAAATAGGGGGATTAACCTTTAAAGAACCGATTTTCATGGTTAAAATTTACGATAACACATCTATGATTGACCCAAGGAGTATGGGGAAGAATCAACAATAAACATTGAATAGAATTCGAAAATTATTTTTCTTTATCTATTTTTTGTATTATGCCGAAATTATTTTTCACATAATTGTTTCTCTCATTTCAAATTCAACATAAGCCATTGAGTTGGGGTACGGAATTTTTGAGGATACTCCTTTAGAAACAATAGGATTCCATGTAAATTGGATAAGCGAATCTTATTTAGAAATAGAGGAGTAATATCATGAAAAAAATTATCCTTTTTATCGCCATTTCTTTTATTTCTATTCATTTTCTTCAAGGGCAAAGCGGATTGGCCATTACCTTCCGCGCTGGCCAGCCGGCCAACGGAACAATCATCGGGATTAAACTGGGACCTTTTCTCCCTTATTTGGGTGCCGATTATTTTACATTCGGATTCAATGTGGACAGGAAGGATGATGAATTTGTCACAGATTGGGAGTCCGGAATGTTAGTTCATCACTGGGAGTATCGTGACCATACTGAAGTCCAAACGGATGTGTTTATGCCGACTTTCGGATTACGGTTCTACTTGATGCAGTCTGATATTCGAGCATACCTTTTGGCAGAAGTAGGACCGGGATTGCCGGATATCAATATTGAATCCACCGGTTATGAACACCAATACAATCCGGATGGGTCTCTCCAATGGGATGAATCCTGGGATGATCATTTTAAACTAAAGGATGATGCGGAAGATTTGGATTTCGGCCGTTTTTCCATTGGGTTGGGTTTGGAATATGATTTGGAAACTGAATTAATGATTGGTGGAGAATTTGGTTTTCAGTTCGTGGGTGGACATATGATGGATGAGGGATCAGAATCAGGAGATAAACCCCACGGAAGTTACTGGGAAGATAAATGGAAAAATGAGGTTGGTGGAGGCCTCGGCGGGACCTATACCCGCTTTACTCTCAGCTTTTACTTCTGAGTTTTCCTTCGGACTGTAACTCAGTCCTCTATTCGGTGAACCTTTTTCACAGCCCAGATTTGAGGATGTAAAGTCTTGAGCCCCATTAAAACGTCCACTCTTACATGAAGAGGGGGCGAAATTGATTCAATATTTCTTTGTATCAAAATGAATGGGGTTTAAATTCCTCGGCTTTTTTAAGCAAAGAATTATTCATTAAGACAAGACAAAAATATAGAACAACCCATGAGCAGAGTTTGTGACATCACCGGAAAAAAACCCATGTATGGGAACAATGTGAGCCATGCTCATAATAAATCCCGTCGTCGGTTTGATGTAAATCTTCAGAAAAAACGATTTTGGCTGGCGGACGAAAACCGCTGGATTACCCTGAACGTATCGACACAAGGCCTTCGTCTGATTGATAAAATTGGTATTCGACAAGTCGTGAATCAGTTACGGGCAGACGGAAAAAAGATTTAAATTTATCATATAACCATCTCCTTTTGGAAGTCCCGGCACTATTGTCGGGACTTTTTTTATATTTTTCATCTCCGGGAATAAAAATCAGAACATGCTTCGTTCATAATGAATCCTATGCAAAACACCCCCGTTTTCCCATAAGAAAACGGGGGTGCTGTCGGGGGTTTATCACCCTGCCTTGTGCCAACCAAGTGTATGTGAAAAGCAGTGGGGGAAATCGATGCCTTTATTATTCGTGCTGTCGGCGAATAAATGCAGGGACATCCATATCATTTCCATAGAGAACGGGATTGCTATCATCAAAGAATAACTTTGGCTGTTCTTCTCCAGAGTGGCCCTTGTCTGTTTGTTCCGGTTTTTCGTAAAGAGGAACATTGGGTTTATCAGCCAAAATTCGAGTAGGTGCCGCTGATGATGATATCTCCTGAACTTTCGGCTCAGTAATCTCTTCTACCATGGTTTTTCGATTAAAGCCCGTAGCGATAACCGTAACCTGGATAGTGTCATCCAAAGAGGGATCGATTACAGCTCCGAAGATGATATTGGCATCCTGTCCGGCTTCTTCAAAAATTATGGATGTGGCTTCATCCACTTCCATTAGGGTTAGGTCCGTGCCTCCGGTGATATTGACCAGTACACCTTGAGCGCCACTGATGGATGCAGAGTCCAATAGGGGACTGGATATGGCTTGCTGGGCAGCCAAGACCGCACGTTCCTCTCCGGATGCCATGCCCGTTCCCATAATGGCATCACCCATATTTTTCATGATGGTTTCCACATCTGCAAAATCAAGGTTGATTAATCCGTGGACGTTAATGAGGTCAGATATACCTTTAGCTGCTTGATGAAGGATGGAATCCGCCAGTTTAAATGCTTCCACCACCGTTGTACTTTTGTCCACAATAGACATGAGTTTTTGGTTAGGAATATTAATGACCGTATCGCAGGCTTTTCTCAATTCGGTGGTTCCCGACAGGCCGCGGTTCATTCTTTTTGGCCCTTCAAAATTGAAGGGGAGGGTAACGATCCCAACGGTAAGGATACCCATTTCTTTCGCATATTGGGCGATGACCGGTGCTGCACCGGTTCCGGTTCCGCCGCCCATTCCTGCAGTAATAAAGACCATATCTGCACCTTCAAGCATGGCTTTTACGGCTTCCATATCACTTTCCATGGCTTCTTTGCCGACTTCCGCCTGTGCTCCGGCTCCCAGACCTTTTGTAAGATTTTTTCCAATCTGTATTTTGTGTTCCGCACTATTATTCTCCAGGTCCTGAGCGTCGGTGTTTATCACGATAAAATCGACTCCCTGCATCCCGGATTGGATCATACGGTTAACGGCATTGCCTCCTGCGCCGCCAACACCAATGACTTTTAATTTGGCCTTTTGTTCAGCCAGACTATCAAACTCAAACAGCATAACACTGCTCCTTCCTTAGTTTCCTTGGTTGTGGTTTAATGATCAAAAGAATTCATTTATCCATTGTTTCATTTTCTCAATGGCTTGACTCATGGGAGAAATGACCGGTTTCATCAAGGCCATATCCTCTCCAAATTTTTTCCATTGGGTTAGACCAATGGCACCGGCATAAGCCGGGTTTGCGGCAATATCTACGGCACCGCTAATATTTTTCGGGTGGCCGACCCGGACGTTTAAACCCAGTGTTTCCTGAGCCAGTCCCACAATATTTTTAAGTTCTGCACCTCCCCCGGTCAAAACCAGCCCATACGTAAGTTTTTCTTTGACGTCGGCACGAGCAATTTCGCGCATAATCAACTGAAGAATTTCAACCATCCGTGCTTCCACATATCTTGAGAGTTCATGTTCCGAAACTTTTCGGGAAATTTCTCCATTTTTTTTGGGGAGTTTAAAATCCAATTCAGGAGAAGACATGGACGCCTTTGCCGAACCGTAAGTAAGTTTAATTTTTTCCGCTTCATCAATTCCAATTTGGAGCATAACGGCAATATCATTGGTAATGCTGGCTGCTCCAATCCCCAATGCAGCGGTGTGGCGAATACCTCCTTCATGATAGACCACAATGTCCGTTGTGGTGGCCCCGATATCCACACAGGCAACACCCAGGTTTTTTTCGTCGTCATCCAATACGGAAAGACTTGAGGCTAATCCCTGAAAAACCAGACCCTCTACAGTGATGCCCAGCTCTTCTGCACAGCTGGCTAAATTTGTTGCCGCTGTTGTTGCAACGGTGATGAGATGCACCCGAGCCTCCAGACGTCTGCCTGTTAATCCTACAGGGTCTTTTATGCTGTCCATGGTATCAATGACATATTCTTGAGGCAGCACGTGGAGAATATCTTTATCCACAGGGAGGGAGATAGCCTTTGCCAGATCCAGCACGCGATGAACATCCATTTCAGTAATTTCATGCTGGATGGGGATGGAAGAAGCAGCTTCTTTTTGAATGGCAATTGCACCCTGGGTATTAATCCCGCGTATATTTTCGCCGGAAATGCTCAAATACAGTTTACTGACTTTTATATCAGCCATGGTTTGTGCTTCCTGGAGGGCATGGTCCATAGCGTCAATTAGCTGATCCCGGTGGATTATCGACCCTTTTTTCATTCCCCGGGAGGGACTTGTTCCCACTCCGAGAAGTTTTACAGCATCGTTCTGAGGATCTACCTCTGTAATAGCGCAGCAAATTTTTGCTGAGCCGATATCCATTCCGGTTTGAATAAACTTATCGTTATTTCGACTCGACCGAATCATGTCCATTCCTTGGCAATAACCTGTTTATTGTACCGCATATCCAGCAGTTTATAATCCGTCAAATGACGTTGTCCAATTAAAGCTTGTTCAAATTCTTTTAATATGCGAATCTTGGTCCAGATATTATTTTTCCCCAATATTACTTTTGTGGGTCTGTCTGAAAGAATTAATACAAATTCATCATTTTTATTTAAAGTCATTTCAGACAGATTATTATACAGATGGTGATAATCCTGTGATAATTGGTTTAAGATTTCAACCGCTTCCTTTACTTTGATAGAAAATGTTTTTTGTCCGGTAGGGTAGAGCTCTTGGGCCGGGTTGAATCCGGACAAAATAGGAAGTATAGCATCTTGACTGTATCCATTATCTGGTAAGACTACAGCATCTTTGTCCAAAAAAAGGAAAGGAGCCCTGTTCATCATAGCGATGGGGAGACGTTCTTTTATTTCTATCGTCATCGTGCTGGGATATTGGCGGCTGACGCGTACAGCCTCAACAAAAGGGTTTGCTTCTAATACTAACCGAACTTCATTCAGTTTTATATCACGAATATCTGCACCCTCAACCGGTCCTAATATTTCTCTGTACCGCTCATTGGTTTGAATATTTCCTCCATAAATCCGAAGCCGGTTTAGCTGAAAATTTCCTCGATATTCTGCCCAGGAAAAAGATCCCCAGAGAAGGGAGAAAAAGAGGAGTGATAATCCAATACCAATGAATTGTCTGGTGGTTATTTTATGGCGTGATTTCTTTTTACTCATAGGTCAAAGGCTCCTGGTTCGAATCCAAGGGTTTTTATTTCCAATTCAAGTAAGACATTGAATTTATCATAGACAGCTTTTTTTGCCAGGCGAATGAGATCAGCGATATCGGCTGCAGTAGCTTGTCCGTGGTTCACAAAAAAATTGGCGTGTTTTAAGGAAATTTCTGCATCTCCGAATTTTGTTCCCTTTAATCCGGCTTTGTCTATTAAATAACCAGCTGCTTCACCCTCTTTCGGATTTTTAAACACACTTCCAGCGCTTCGATATTTTAAGGGTTGATGGGTTTTACGGCCCCGGCTAGCCGTTTCCTTTTTTGATTGGATGGTTTTTTTATCTCCCATTGGGAATTCAAACATAGCCCCGGTGATAAATTCATCTTTTGGAAATGAAGAATGGCGGTACCCGAATGAAATATCTCCCGGCCCATACTGTTTTTGCTCTCCTGAAAGGGTCAGAACTTCTACAGATTTAAGATGTGTGGAAATTTCACCTCCGAATGCGCCGGCGTTCATAATGAGTGCACCTCCCAGGGTTCCCGGTACACCAATGAGACTTTCCATACCTGTCAGTTGGTGCTTCATGCACTCTTTAACAAATTTTCCCAGCATCACTCCGGACTCGGCATAGACTTGTTGATGATGCACATAAAAATGAGTGAGTGATTTTTGTGGAGAAATGACCAACCCGTCAATGCCGGTGTCGCTCACGAGAAGATTGGACCCGGATCCCACAAAAAAAACAGGGATATGATACCGGGAAGCCGTTGTCATAATTTCCGCTAAATCCTTTTTATTTTTTGGTATAACATAAGCTTTTGCCGGTCCGCCGATACCGTAAGATGTATGGTGCTTCATCAGTTCATTTTCTAAAAAAGTTCCCTGTGTTATGGATTTTAAAATGGCCATCTTGTCCACGTTATACCACAGCTTCTTGTTTTTGAATAAATTCGAAAAAAGATTGGCCATATCGCCAGATAGTTCCGGCTCCGATGGTTAATACCATATCATTGGGTTGAATGATTCCATCTAAAAAATTATTTAAATCTTCCAAATCCGGTACATAAAATACATTTCGGTGCCCGGATTCGCCGGCGGCATCCGCAACCAGTTTTCCAGAAATTCCTTCGATTGGGTCTTCCCTTGCAGGATAGATATCTGTTACGATTAAAAGATCTGAATTCATGAATGCGGTGGCAAATTCACGGTAAAAATCTCGAGTTCGTGAAAACAAATGCGGTTGAAATACAGCGACAATTCTTCGGTCCCACCCTTGTCGTGCTGCCTGAAGTGTCGCTGCCACTTCTGTGGGGTGATGGGCATAATCATCCACAACCATGATGTCATGGGCAAATCCTTTGATTTCGAATCGTCTGCGAACACCTTCATAAGTGTTTAATCCTTCGGCGATTGTGGCCATGTCTAACCCCATTTCATATCCAATAGCCACTGTAGCGAGGGAATTAACAACATTGTGTTCTCCGGGAACTCTGAGAACGATTTCTCCCTGTTCTTTTTTCTCATAGAGGAGAGTATATGTTGTTCTTGTTTCGTTGAAACGGATATTTTTTGCGCTGAATACCGCCTGTGATGAAAGTCCATAAGTAATCACAGGCCGTTTAATGTCTTGGATGATGTCCTGAACACCGGGTGAGTCTATGCAGGCAATAACTACGCCATAAAAAGGCGCAGAATTTGCAAATTGAGTAAACGCACTTTTTAAGTCGTCAAAATCTTCGTAACAGTCTGTATGTTCCAATTCAATATTTGTGAGGACGGAAATTGTTGGGCGAAGCTGAAGAAAACTTCGGTCAAATTCATCGGCTTCAACTACAATAACATCACCGGTTCCCAACAGGGAATTGGTGTCCAGATTTTGGACTAACCCACCCACAACGAGTGTAGGGTCTATGCCTGCATGGGAGAGGAGGGCGCCAACCATTGAAGATGTGGATGTTTTCCCATGGGTGCCTCCTACACCGATACTGGTTTCTTTTAGAGCAATAAGCTCTCCGAGCATTTCTGCCCTCTTAATAATGGGGATTCCTTTTGTCTTAGCCGCAATTAATTCCGGATTGTCCTGACGCACAGCACTGGAATAAACAAGGACTTCACAGTCCCCGATATTTTCTGCTGAATGACCGGTTTTTATTTCTGCACCTTTATTCTTTAGACTCTGAATGAGTTCCGTATCGGATAAATCTGATCCGGTCACCGTAAAATCCAAGTTAAGTAACAGTTCAGCTATACCGCTCATTCCTATCCCGCCTATGCCTACAAAATGAACTTTATTTACTTTTCTAAACATTAAGCTTCTGCCATGGTTAGTATGAGGTTTGATATATCTTCTGCTGCTTGAGGTTTGGCCAGGGATAAACTGGCCTTGGACATGGTCTTCAGTTTATTGGAATCCTTTATTAAAAGGGAAATTTCTTTTAACAAACTTTCCGGAGACATGTCTTTTTCAGGAATAAGATATGCGGCACCGGATTTGGCCATGGAAAATGCATTCATGGATTGGTGATTTGCTGCAGCTCCGGGAAAAGGAACCAATATAGAGGGTTTACCACACAGGGTCATTTCTGATAAGGTTAGAGCACCGGCTCTGGATAAAACCAAATCCGCTGCAGCGTAAGCCAAATTCATTTTATCAATAAACGGTAAAACACGACAAAATTCGGTCTCAAATTTCTTCAATGATTTGATATGTCGAGCCCCTGTTTGCCATAAGATCTGAAATCCCCTTTCCGTAATCGTCTTAGAAATAGTTTGCATGGCATGATTTAAAGCCATAGACCCCTGACTTCCTCCAAATAAAAAGAGAGTTTTTCGGGAAGGGGATAATTGAAAATAATCCAAGGCTATGCCATGGTCAGCTTCAGCAATAGTTTTTCTTACGGGGTTTCCCGTTACAATACAGTTCCCTTTACGGATATAAGTACAGGCTTCTGGAAATGCGACACAGACGTGATTCGCTTTGTCGGAAAATTTTCTTGTGGTTAATCCCGGATAGGAATTTTGTTCCTGAATGAGAGTGGGAACCCCTTTTTTCTGTGCTTCATACAAAGGGAGGGCAGACCCATAGCCCCCGGTACCTACCACCACTTTCGGATTCAAGGTCAAGAATAATTTTTTTACTTTTCTCAACGAAAATAATAATCGTCCGGGCAAAAGGGTGTTTTTCCCAAAGGCACTGAAATTAAATCCTCGTTGTAGTCCACGGATAGGTAACAAGGAAAACTCAATATTTCGCTTTGGGAAGATGGTAGCTTCGACCCCAAATCTTGAGCCGATATAATGAAGATGAAGGTTTGGAGAATTTTCCAGAAGTTTTTCACCGATGGCTAAAGCGGGAAATAGATGTCCTCCGGTACCTCCACCGGCGATGATAATGGAGTATCGATCAGCCATTAAACCTTGGCCTCCAGTCATTTTGATGCCGGACGGAACGTTTGGATTGACTGATGTTTAGAAGAATTCCAAGACTGGCGAGGTTAACCACCAACCCGCTTCCTCCATAACTGATTAGAGGCATAGGTAATCCTGTTGTAGGCACAAGGCTGGTGACCACAGCCACATTAATAAAAGCATAAAGAACAAAACTAAAAGCGATTCCAACAGCTAACATTACCCCAAACGGATCCGTTGTATCTTTGGCAATTTTTATGCCTCTCTGAAAAACAAATAGAAATAAGGTTAAAATAAATATAGCACCAACCAGTCCCAATTCTTCTCCAATAATGGCAAAAATAAAGTCTGTATGGGGTGTGGGTAGAAACAGGTTTTTTTCCATACTGTTGCCAAGACCAAGTCCTAAAAATCCGCCATTACCAAGACTGATTAATGATTGCTGCGCCTGATATCCCACAACCTCCTGGTTTGCACCTTCTCCCAATCCTACAAAGGCCCCAAGCCAGTACAGAACTCGTTTCATTCGATAGGATCTCATGAGCATAACCGGGATCATTACTGCGATGGATACTGCTCCAGTAGCAGCCATATGAGATATTTTTGCCCCGCCTAAAAAGAGTAAAACAAATCCCACAAGACCAATAACCGCTGCGGTACTGAAATCCGGCTGTATAATAATGAGAGAAAGCAGAAGTCCTATCATCACAATGGGTGGGAAGAATCCGGAATAAAAATCTTTGATCTGACCCCTTTTTTTATCGATGTAATATGCAAGGTAAATAATGACCGATAATCGTGCGAAGTCAGACGTCTGAAAAGAAACAAACCCTAAATCCAACCACCGGGCTGGAAAGGTATATCCTTTTATCCAAAAAACCAGTTTTGTGAATCCCAGAAGAAAAAGGGAAGCCATCATGAGGTAAGGAGCCACTTTTTTTAATCGTCGGTAATCCAATACCATAATGATAAACATGGCAACCAAGCCCACTAAGAGCCGCTTTAAATGGGACCGAAGGAAAAGGGTATGGGTCAAATTATTGGTTTCATCCATGGATAGAGAAGAACTTGAACTGTATAACATTACGGTTCCCAATACACCCAGTAGAATAATGAGAATCAAAAGAATCTGGTCATATTTTTTTGTGATAATGTCTAATTGCCTCATGACCTGTTTTCCAGTTGGTGTACCCATTCTTTAAACGAATTACCCCGTTCTTCAAAGTTTGGAAATTGATCAAAACTTGCACAACCTGGGGATAGTAAAACAATATCCCCGGATTCTGCATGAGAGTGACTCATCGCCACCGCATTTTCAAGGCTGAATACCTGTTCAAGCCTTACCGCATCCCTTAATGCGGAAGCGATTTTGTCACTGGCCTGCCCATAGGCGATGATTTCCTTCACGGTGTTGTGGGTATGTGGAAGGAGTTGCGTGAAATCCCCCCCCTTATCCTTTCCACCCAGAATAAGGATGGTCGGTTGTGTGAAACTATCCAGAGCCACTTTTACAGCATCCACATTGGTTGCTTTTGAGTCATTATAGTAAGTGACCCCTGAAATTTCCGACACTTTTTCGAGCCGGTGTTCCACACCTGTAAAGGAGGACATGACTTGGTTTATTTTGTCGTTGGGTATTCCCATCAATGCAGCTGCTGAGGCAGCTGCCAGGGCATTAGCCAGGTTATGACGCCCGGGCAAGGCGATTTGGTCTAAGTGAATCAGAGTGGCGTGCTCTTCATCATAGATTTTTGTTTTATTTAATGAAAAAAGACTGCCAGAACATTCTTTTAAACTGAACGGAATTTTTTTAGCTTGAGTTTTGTGAAAGGATTCCCGTAAATAAGGATCCTCGGTGTTATAGATGATATAATCTTCTTTGGATTGATTGCGAATCATATTTAGTTTTGCGGCGACATAATCATCCATAGCCTGATACCGATCAAGATGATCGGGAGATATATTAAGGAATACCGATATTTTTGGTTTGAAGTGGACAATGGTTTCCATTTGAAAACTGGATATTTCCAATATATAAACTCGATTCGAATCTTTATTTGTTATTTCGTCCAATACAGTTGCTGAAAAGGGTATTCCTACATTTCCGGCTAAAACTCCTTTAACCGATTCTGATTGGTACATATCAGCCAAAATATTGACCGTGGTTGTTTTTCCATTTGATCCGGTTACAGCGATGACAGGCGCTTCCGTAAACCAAGAGGCGAATTCTATTTCTCCTACAACAGGAATTGATTTTTCTTTTGCCTTTAACAATAGAGGGCTGTCTTGCGGAACGCCTGGTGAAACGATGATTAAATCCCCCGAATATATTTTATCCGAGTGTCTACCTGTTTCAATATCTATCCCCTGAATCATTAAATTTTTCGGTGGATTTATTTCTGACGAGTCGCTTATTAAAACAAAAGCGCCACAATGACGAGCCAGCTCTGCTGCAGCGATACCGCTTTTACCCATTCCAAGTATACACACCCGGCGCCCGTTGAGGTCGATTTTGGCTTTATTTGAAATATTCATCAGCGGATTTTAAATGTTGTTAGAGAGAAAAGAGCCAAAAGAAGTCCGATAATCCAAAATCGTATAACTACTCGGCTTTCCGGCCAGCCTTTTAATTCAAAATGATGATGGAGCGGCGCCATTTTTAAAAAGCGTTTTCCTTCTCCGTATTTTTTTCTTGTCCATCGAAAATACCCCACTTGAGAAATAACAGATAGAGCTTCTATCACAAATACACCACCAATAATGACCAATAATATTTCTTTTTTAAGAAGCAGTGCTAATGTTCCTAAAGCCGCGCCGGTGGAAAGGGAACCAATATCACCCATAAAAACCTCAGCCGGTGCGGCATTAAACCATAAATACCCCAGGCATGCCCCTACAGCCGCGGCTGTAAAAATCGTTAATTCTCCTGCTCCGGGAAGGTAGATAATATTCAGATAACCGGAAAAATCAATACGTCCGCTTATATAGGCAATAGCAGCAAATACTGTAAATGCAATAGCCAATAGTCCTGCGGCTAGTCCATCAAGTCCATCAGTTAAATTCACCGCATTCGAGGTACCGGTTATGACCAATACAACCAAAATGGGGTATAAGAGTCCGAAATCAATTTCTACGTTCTTTAGGAATGGGACTGAAGTGACCGTTTTGAAATCTGCAAACACGGGAGAATTAAAAATCCAAAAACTGATGATGACCCCTAAAAGGATTTGCCCGGCCAGTTTATATTTTGCTATCAACCCCTTTTTCATTTTTTTTACGGATTTCAAATAATCATCCAGGAATCCGATTCCTCCCATCCACATGATAGAAATAATTATAATTTGAATATAGGGATTTCGCAGGTCGCCCAACAGAACGGTGGGGAGGAGTATGGCCAAAAGGATGATAATCCCCCCCATCGTTGGTGTGCCCTTTTTCTTCTGATGTGAATCGGGGCCGGTACTACGAATTTCTTCACCAATCTGGTAATGACGGAGTTTCCGGATGATCCACGGTCCGAGGAGAAAGCTTATGAGCAAAGCCAAAATTGCAGCACTGGATGCTCGAAAAGTGATATACTGAAAAATGTTCAGAGGAGAAAAATATTCTTTCAGAGGGAATAGTAGTTCGTAGAACATTATTTTTTTAGCAATCCCTCAACTATAGTTTCCATGGCCATTCCTCGAGACCCTTTGACCAAGATTTGATCCCCATCTTGGAGGATGGGTCGAAGAGCTGCCAATAAATCATCTTTGGATTCAAAGTGTTTGTGATACAAACTTTCATTCAAAGCTATATCGGTATAAAATGTTTCTTGACCAATCGTAAAAACGTGGGAGAGCTGTACATCAACACATTTTTCTCCCACTTTCTTGTGCTGATCGGCTGAACTTTCTCCCAATTCAAACATATCACCAAATACAAGTATTTTTTTCCCTGAACCTGTGAAGGCTTTTAAATAATCTACTGCTCCCAAGGTCGATTCTAAATTTGCATTATAGGTGTCGTCAATTACGGTGATACCATCTACCTGAGTTACTTGGCAGCGACCTTCAGGTGTTTTAAAGGAATTAACTTTTGCTTTAAGTGTTTTCCAATCCACTTCAAAAATCCTTGCCACTGTTGTTATGGCTATGACATTTTTCGCGAAGGATAAGTTTTGGGTACCTGTTGGGATTTCTTCAGTATCTATGGTGAGCGTTATGGTTCCATCCTTTTCATGATGGATATCTGCGGGGAAATCGCAGTCAGGAGTTAATCCGTAGGAAATTGTTTTTCCGAGGGTTTTCATTTCAGCGACCCTAGGGTCGGCTTTGTTGATGAAAGCTATCCCATCAGAAAGGGAAAGGAAAAGCGCAGCTTTTGTTTCAGCCACAACCTCGATAGAACCAAATCCTTCCAAATGGGCAGGGGCAACATTGGTAATAAGACCATGTGTCGGTTCAGCAATGTGGCAGAGGACGGCAATATCTCCCGCATGATTTGCGCCCATCTCCAAAATTGAGCATTGATGTTTTTCTGTCAGCTGAAGTAAGGTGAGGGGAAGACCAATGGAAGTGTTGAAATTCCCCTCAGTGGCGTGTACTTCAAAGGTTTCGGATAGGACATGTTTCATTAATTCTTTTGTAGAGGTTTTACCGTTGGAGCCTGTAATGCCAATAACAGGAATGTTAAATTGTTTTCGCCAGGCATTGGCAATTTCCCCTAGGGTCTTTACGGTATCATTGACGACCACTTGTTTTTCCTTGGCGTGGGAATGAAGATTTTCTACCAGGGCACAGGCAGCGCCCTTTTCAAATACCTTTGGTAAAAAGGAGTGACCATCTACACGTTCACCCTTAATGGCTATATACAGATCTCCCTTTTTTACCTCTCGACTGTCAGTAGAAATTCCTTGGATGTCTATGTCCGGGCGTGTTCCTGTTATCTGTTCAAACAGATTCAAAAAACCTTGAGGGTGAGGTAAATCAATTCTCATAAATAAATCGCTCAATGGTATCACTATCGGAATAAGGAATTTTTTCACCTTGTATTTCTTGGTAGTTTTCCCGGCCCTTTCCTAAAACAACGATGAAATCACCCTCCTTCGCTTCTCCCATGGCTTGAATCAATGCCTGCTCTCTATCTTCGAAAACAGTGTACCGGTCGGTAGAAAACCCTGAAATGATATCTGCGTTAATATCAGAAATAACTTCATCTCTAGGATTATCCGGTGTGATAAAACATTGATCACCGAATGCTTCAGCAATTTGAGCCATTATGGGCCGTTTTGTTGCATCCCTGTTTCCTCCACAACCGAAAATGACGGTTGATTTACCAAGTTCTTTATTCAGTGTGGAAAGGGTCCCTAAAACCTTTTTGTAGGCATCCGGCGTATGGGCATAATCCAAAACCACCTTTCCCCCTTTGGGCAATGAAAATACTTCCATTCTGCCAGGGATTGATTTGCAGTCCGAGAGTCCATTTTCGATGTGGTCTTCCGATATGCCCATCGAGACTGCAACAGCAGTGGCAGCTAAAATATTTTCTACATTGAATAATCCAACCATCGAGGTTGAAACAGGTATCGTTTTCTCACCTGCTTGTATGGTGCCTTTTATTCCATTAATATCATGGGTAAACTCTGAAAAATAAAAATCACTTTCATTATTCAGGGACAATGTCATGACAGGGGAAGTGCTTTCATTCACCATTTTTTTTCCGTAATCGTCATTTATATTTATTATTGCTGTGGCCGTAATGGGGAGGGATTTGAACAAATGGGCTTTTGCGTGAAAATAGTCGTCCATTGATAAATGATAATCCAAATGCTCTGGAGTCAAATTGGTAAATACACCAATATTAAAATCTACATCTGAAGTTCTATGCTGATCTAAAGCATGGGAGGAGACTTCCATTACAACGTGGGTGATTCCCTGTCTCACAAATTCATCCATGGTTTTATGAAGCGTTATTGGATCAAGTGTTGTCAAGGTTTTTCTATGGGGAAACCCTTCAGCAATAATTCCCAGCGTACCGAGTTGTGCAGATGAAATCCCTGCCCGTTTTAAGATGGATCTTACCATGGACGCCGTTGTTGTTTTTCCATTGGTACCTGTAATTCCAATAACCGTGAGTTGCCGTGTAGGGTGCCCATAATAATTAGCCGCTGCATGAGAGGCGGCAATGCGGGGATTGGCTACTTTCACCTGAGGAACCGATAATTGACCTAAATCCCGCCCATTTGATATTACTGCGGCCGCTCCGCGTGCGATAGCCTCTGTTACGAAATCATGCCCATCGGCAGAATGCCCTCTAATTGCGATGAACAAATCTCCTTTATTTAGGGTATTTGTATTCGTGCAAATACCTCCGATTTCTAATTCGGGTAATGCAGAAAAATCATGGGTTAATCCCGATAATATTTTTTTCAATTTCATTCTTATTGTAGTCCCATGGTGCATATAGATCCCGGAAGGCATTTTGTTCCCGGAACCGGGCTCTGCCATACAACGCGTCCGGAACCGCTGAACCGGACTCGCAGACCAGCAGAGGTTAAATAACTTTTAGCCTTTCGAATGCTCATACCTCTCACGTCCGGAACCAATGCAAATCCATCAGTATATTGAGAGTGATCCGTTCTTGCCACAGTGGATAGGGATTTTAGGTGGTTTGGTGCGTTGATAACCTGGGCGAAATGAAGTTCGGTTTGAGAATCTTTTTTCCTTCGATAACGAATGGAATCATCCATATTGATTATCCGTTCCATGATGCGTCGAAAAACCGGCGTAGCCCCCAAACCACCCCAATGAAGACCGTATTGAGGTTCATCGAGAATAATCACTCCGACGATTTGAGGATCATCAGCAGGGAAAAACCCTGCAAAATTTGAAATATAATGCTGGTTGGAATAAGCCCCGTCTATAAATTTGTGTGCTGTGCCTGTTTTTCCGGCTACTTTCCACCCAGGGATATTGGCTTGGGTTCCGGTGCCTGTTTCCACGACCTGAATGAGCATATTTTTAATTGTATCCATAACAGGTTTATCCGAAACTTTTCTGATGACTTCCGGCTTTTCAACATGGAGTACTGTGCCATCTTCTGAAATAATTTGATTGATAATACGCGGTTTCATTAAAAAACCACCATTGGCAATGGCAGAGTATGCGGAAGCCATTTGAAGGGCTGATACACCAACTTCATACCCAATAGCAACTTCAGCTAAGGATATGTCACTCCAGTCGGAGGGGCGCCTGAGAATACCGGTGGTTTCACCCGGGAAGCCCAGTCCGGTAAGGGTCCCAAAGCCATAATCTCTACCGAATTTGTATAATGTGTTTTTCCCCAGTTGTTGGGCTATTTTTATAGTTCCAACATTGCTGGAATGGGCAATGATTTGTGGAAAAGTTAATAATCCAAATTTCTCATGGTCTGTAATGGTTTTACCGGCAACGGTGAATTGACCGTCTTCACAGTAAAATTCATCAAAAAGTGAAACTGTTTTTGTAGCAACTGCGGCGGTTGCTGCCACAATTTTAAAGGTTGATCCGAGTTCGAACTGGTCCGTAAAAACCCTGTTTTTATGGTACTCTAGTTTGGTTTCGCCCGGTGAATTGGGGTCAAAATCGGGTACGGATGCCATGGCCAATATCGCTCCTGTTTGGGGATCCATGAGAATACCTAATGCTCCTTTAGCTTTTGCTTCAGTCGCCCTTCGAGTCAATTCTTCCTGAAGAATAGATTGATATTCTAAATCAAGGGTCAATTGTATATTGGAACCATCTACAGGAGATTTTACGGGAAAACTGTTTTTTCTGTTGGCGCGGCCTCGTCCGTTTAATTGTTTAACCACCCAACCGGGCGTCCCCTGCAAATATCGATTAAACTGGTTTTCAATTCCTGATAATCCTTTATTGTCGACGTCTGTATATCCAATGACTTGGGAAGCAATATGACCATGGGGGTATGATCGTCGGGAATTTCGTTCAACAATCAGTCCTGCCGGTTGGTTTTCAAGCAATTGTTCTACTTTAGAACGACGAAGATTTCGCTCAAGATAGACAAAATTTGATTTTGAATTCAGTTTATTTAAATAGTGTTCCGGATTCCGCCCTGTTGATTGACTGATTGTAGAAGAGAAATCTTTTTTATTCTTAATTTTTGACGGATGTGCAGCTAAAGTGTAATGTATTATATTTCGTGTAAGTGGAATATTTTTTCTATCGAATATATTTCCACGGACATATGGAAGGGATTCCTGTTTTTTCCCCTGTTGAAATCCTTTTTCCCTGTAGATTTCACTATCCAAAACCATGATTTGGAATAAACGGACTGATAATCCTGTCCATCCAAAGATGATGCAACAGGATAAAACGGTAACCCTGGCCCGAAATTTTAAATATGTTTTAGTCAAGATTTTCAGCAATCATTTTTGGATCGATATAAATCACCAGTGTCTCTGGTTTGGCAATAACCATACCCAATTCTTTTTTCGCTACTGAAGTGAGTCGATCAACCCGCTCCAATGCAGCAATGTCCATTTTTAACTCATTAATGGCATTATTGAGTTCTGAAGCCACTTGAGATTGGACTTCAATTGCCATTAATGTTTCATCGACTTCTGTATAAACCCAGAGGTATATAATAAGTCCTGCTATAGAACAAATAGTTGTAGTGAAGAATAGTAATGTCTGAATAAACTCCCGTTGTTTTTTTGTTCGACGCTTAAATCTTTTTTTTGCCATTAGCCACTCCTTTCGGCAACTCGAAGCTTTGCACTACGAGATCGGCGATTTTGGGATTGCTCAAGTTCGGTGGGGACTAAAGGTTTTTTAGTCAAGATTTTTAACTGGCCTTCCAACTTTAATCGTTTAAATGTGTGTTTCACCAGGCGATCTTCCAGTGAATGGTAAGACAGGATAACCATGCGCCCTTCAGGAGATAAAAAATGCACAAATAAACTTAAAAAATGTGTGAGTTTTTCTAATTCTTCGTTTACAGCAATACGCAGTGCTTGGAAAATTCTGGCAAATACACGGTTTCGGTGATTTGGGGAGGTACATCTGCGGATGGCTTCTTTTAAATCGGAAACGGTTTCCATTCGTGGAGCCCTTTTGATATATTTGGCGATCCTTTCCGAATGTATTTCCTCACCATATTCCCGAAAAAGTGTTGATAATATTTTTTCATCTGATTGTTGTATAAGCTCTGCAGCACTTTTACCCACTACTGGATTAAATCGCATATCCAGTCTGCCTTCCGACTGAAATGCAAATCCACGAGTTGGAGATTCCAATTGCATAGAAGACAAACCCAAGTCCAAAAGCATACCGTTCACTTTTGCAATCCCCAATTGCTCCAGTACTTCTGAGAAGGAATCGTAAGATTGGTTATGGAGAGAGAAAGGACGTTCAGAGGCACTGAATGCTTGGTAGCATAGTTCAAGTGCCTCCGCATCCCGATCAAATCCAATCAGCTTTCCGTTGGATGAAAGCTGATTCAGGATAGGTGTGGCGTGCCCTCCGGCTCCGATGGTTCCATCCATATAAATCCCATCTGGCCGTATCTTTAAAAATTCTAAAACTTCTGACAACATTACAGGAACATGACGAGGGTTGGATTCCTGTAGCGTGCCTGGAGTCATTAAAGTGTGATTTTATTTGCCAATTCATCAAATGCGTTTGCGTCAATTTCTTTTGTTTCACGTTCGACTTTTTCAAGGACAGACGGATTCCATATTTCAATTTTGTTAACCATCCCTATGATGAGAATTTCTTTATCCAGTTGCCCGTGCTCTATAAGATAGGGGGTAATAGGTATTCGGCCTTGCTTGTCATAAGTGACCGTAGAGGCGTATCGAACAGTAGAACGCACAAATGTTCGGTTAATTGCAGAAAGAGAGGAAAGCTGTTTTAATTCGTCTTCAATAGATTTCCATTCCACGGCAGGGTATACCCAAATGCAAGGATCCAGCCCTCGAGTGATGACAAAAGATTGCTCATTATCCGCTGAAAGTACCTGACGGAACTTTGCCGGAATATTGACCCGTCCTTTAGAATCGATGGAGTATAGAAACTCCCCAGTGAATGTATTTTGATTAACTGTCATGCCCTGAATTATAAGGGAATATTACCCACAACTACCCACAATGTATTATTTCATACCCACTGGTGTCAATAATTATTTACAAAAAATTGTACGTCTCCCACAGAAGATAGGGAGTTGATTTAATTTTTTACTTTAAGGTAGGGGTCAGGATTTAGGAATAAATCGCCGAATCGTGATTGTTTTCGGGTCGACAAAAACAGTAACGCGAACAGGATGATTTGAACCATCTACGTTTTTGACGTTGTTACCGTTTATATATAGTTTTAGTCCATTTGTGTGATTGAACAGGAGATCAATTTTTTCTGAGAACCCGTGTAAACGGTTATCTCCTGCTGGAAGCACTTGCTCTTTTATGGATGCGGTATCCATTTCCACCCGATACCAGGCTCGCTGAGTGGCCACGACTTTTATATTTAATGGAAGTTGGGTATCATACTGTTCAGTTACATTTGTAAGTAAATCATAGTCATTGGTCAGTTGAATTTCACTGATACCTTCTTCTTCTAAGGTATAATTTGTATATAATTCTTCGGGGACCTGATTTTTAGCGTTGATTGTCCGAATAATATAAATGGCAAAAATAGCCAGAAGGACCATTCCAATACCCTTTAGGACGTCAGACCTGATTTTTAACGGTGATCGTTGTGCCTGAAGAACAGGTTTATTTTTGTCGATAAAAGGTGTAGGTTTTTCTTCAGAAGCGCTTGTCTTTTGTTTCTTGGGTTCCTGACCTAATGACAATTCCATTTCAGATAAGGCTTCGTTCGGATCTCCGCCTATTTCCAGCACATAAGCTCTGAGAAATAATCTGACATAAGTTTTTGGCAGGATATCCAACTGGCCATTTTCGATGGCTTTCAGGTAGTCGAGATTAATTTTTGTTCTGTTATGAATCTCTTCAAGCTCGATTCCTTGGGATTCGCGTTTGGCTTTCAAGTTTTTAAAAAAGTCGCTCATAGTCATCAAATTCCTGCTTAGAAATTAAGAGGGCTAAATGCCTACCAAAACCTTTTTCTGATTAATATGGAAAATTTTACCCGGGAGTATTCCATTTTAATTTGTACTCTATGGCTATGTAGTCGCTGTGTGAGTTTAGGTTTAAAAATACGGCTTCATCGGTGGATTTTTCTCCTGGGAAAATTGGTTCACCACCCTTAAAGTAAGCAATTGCGGCATCAAGGATTGAATTATTGCTTTTAGCGATAATTTCACAGGATACATTAAATCCCTCAACTTTTCCGGTATTTTTTATGGTGACAAAAAGGGCAGGGGAACCATAATTTTTGATTGTTTGAAGTGTGTCCACAACTGCAAACTCAGGATATTTCTCTTCAACTGTGTTGCACCCATATAAAAGAATTAAACATAAAATTCTAAAAAGGAAACGGCCCATTAATCTCTACCATTCAAACATTGATATCGGGTATAAAAAGCTGATAAGGGGAAACCCATGACGTTATAAAAGCACCCATTTACTTTCTTAACACAAACAGAAAACCAATCTTGAATGCCGTAGCTACCTGCTTTATCAAATGGTTTATAAGTATTAATATAATAAGATATAATAGAATCACTTAATGTGTTAAATGTAACATCTGTTTTTTCAAAAAATGTTTCAGAATATCTTTGGTTTACCCATTGTAGAGACACGCCTGTTGTAACTGAATGGGTTTGTCCGGACAACTGTTTCAGCATCCATCTGCTTTCTGCTTTGCTTTTAGGTTTTCCTAATATATGATTATCAAACACCACAACAGTATCTGCACCGATGACTAAACTCTTCGGGAATTTTTTGGCAATGGTTTTGGCTTTTAATTGTGCATAATGTTGAACGAATTCTTTTGGTGGAAGATCGAGTGAAAAATCTTCATGCACATTGCTGGGAATCACTTGAAAAGATAAATCAATTTGTTCCAGAAGTATCTGTCTTCTAGGAGATTCTGAAGCAAGAATAATGGGGATTTGTTGTTGGCTCATCATCGGAATTTAGCTAACCGTCCAATTGCAGACACGGATTGATCATGATTTTTTGCCCGGATACGATAGAGGTATACTCCATTCGCCAGAGGATTCCCATACGCATCCCTTCCGTCCCAATCCAAGGCATGGTACCCCATGGATAAAAGAACAGGATAGAGGGTTTTAATCCGTCTGCCTCCAAGAGTATAAATGTCAACGGATACTTCAGCCGAAGATGTTAATTCAAATGTGAATTGCGTTTGTTCTTCAAAGGGATTTGGAAAGTTCAATACATGGAGCAAAGTCAATTTATTTCTAAGAAGTCGTGATAGTAAAATTTCCTGTTCCGATGGATTGTTTGCATTATCCCAAGCCTGAACTTTCAGAGAAATTTTTTCCAAATCGTTTGGTAGGGGATAAGAAATTATTCCAGTTGTTAAACTATTTAAATCATAAACGAATCGCCCGGAAAGAAATTCAGTTTCTTTGCTAGTATGATTTTTTAAATAGAGTTCATGTCCCGTTTCACCAGAAATATTAATCCCCAATGGATCTGATAATCGAATCACAAGTGTTTCGTCTGGATTTAGATGGTCTCCTGAACGAAGAATGCGTTTTAAGTCTGTTTCAAATGTAATGATTGGACCTTCTGTATCTGTCGACGGTGGCCCTAATAAAAGAGTAATGTTACCGACGCCACCAATAGCTTCAGATTCATTACTATTTAGGATAAAACGAATATTTGAAGGGTTTGGAGAGTACGTTATATCTTTAGGAACTCGAAACTCAGATGCAAAGGCTCCTTCTTCGAATGAAAAACGACCTCTGAATAAAACAGGACCGTTTTGTTCATAGGAAATTTCTTGAGTCGTGGATAGAAAATTAAATTCTTTCGAAACAGTTTTGCTGCCGTCCTGAAGGGTAATAATCCCCTCACCATTTGATAGGGGATGGGAACCAGACACCGTTCCAATTTCAAGAGTTTTTAGCGAATCGGATGAAACAACAGCATCTGTGATTAATTTATCTGGAATTGGAACAGGCATTCCTGGATCACCAAACAGATGAAAAAGTTCACCATCCGTTCCCCCTGTTTTTACTGATTGTAAAACTGTCCCTACCGTCCCTGATGTTAACCCACCGTCGGGGAAAAATGATTTAAATATTCGTTCCAGGTACATAATATTGCTGGAAACAGTGATGCCTCGTGTTGTGGATATTATTGCAGATGCTCCGTCCATGGGAATGCGAATCAACTCTTCAGCAAATGATTCCTCACCCAACTGATCGAAATGACCCCAATTGCAAGTACCGGCAATCCAAATTGGGAGCTTCATTTCAGCTTTTAAGGCCTGGGCATCATTTCGATCCTCGTTGATATACAATAATTTTTCTTGAGCCCATTGTTTGGGATTACCGTGGCCAATATAATTAATGAGAACGGTTCCTTCAGAAACTGATTGAAATAATGCTTTTGTTGCTTCCGGTTTGGTTACACCAAACATTGTTCCATCACTCACCTCCGGGTATTCAACCATATACAGTTTATTGACTTCCATAAATGGAGGGATAATTCGGTTTAATCGTTCAGAATTAGCTGTGTGGCTTTTACCAGTAGGCAGTTCGTACAATTCTCTTTCTGGCCTGGCCGGGTCGTCTGCAACCAGTGTTACCCGCTGCTTCCAGGCTCCGGGAGGGCGATGTGATTCGAATTCAATAATTTTTTCAACAAAATTATCCACTTCTTCTACAGTTTTTGCCGGGTATCTGCCTAGAGCAATTTCTGGAATAAAACCGTTAAAAGAAGCCAATCGGTCGTCTGTAGCATGAGAATACAGTATACCCACTTCAATGGTTGGCAATATATTTTGTGACTGTCCTGTAATATTTCGATAATCATAATCTGTATCCCCCAGTAAAAAGGCGCAATAAGGGCGTGGTTCCATCCAGTATTCTTGTGTCCATTGAAGAAAATGGCGGATGGCCATGGGGTCTGGATTTCCGCCAGAAAATTCATCGTATATGGATTCTAAGGGAATAAACCGTGAATTGCCCCGGTGCTCTACAAGGGGGGAAGAAGAATTTTTAAATATATCAGGGCCAATGATGAGGTGGGATACGCCCGGGTCTGAATTTCTTAACACATTAAATTGTTTATTTCCCATAATCGTTAAGGATGAAACCTCTGAGATAACAGTTGAATTAAAGACAGAAAAATGAGCCAGATTATCCTCGGGAAGTTGAACGGTGGATCGGGTTTGGTCTTCTAGAGATGAAGTTGGAATTTTCTGCGGATTCCCAGGCTCCGAAATATCCCAGATTTCACTTTCACTTCCTTCAATAATAAATGTGGCGATATGACCTTTAATTGGAGCGACAAATGTAAAATCACCCTGGTCTGTTGTTAATTTCCTTCCATAAGTCAGGTCGAGATAATCGAAATAGGGTGTTGAATTGGGATTCGAGGAAGTGTTGGAAAATTCAAATGAATTTGTTCCATTTGATATTGAATTTTCTGATACTGTAAAAGAAGCGGATTTTTGACCCAGGTTTGCCCAGCTTAAAGTTGCGAGTTGCAAATTTTCAAATTTAACTGAGACCTGGTGTTGGGTATTTCCATATCGCGTTTCCACCGCTTCTCCACCGAGGAATCCAATTTTTCCATTGGCTTGAACCGTAGGAACAGGGTGGGGTAACTCAATATCCTTTATAAGTGTTCCATTGGTATTTATGGAGACATCAGCCCATCCCAAACCAGATTCAAAAGGGTTTATTTTATCTACCTCAAGATGAACAGCCGAAAGACCGTATTCTAGTGTTAATAATTCCGGGGTTACCTCTGGTGAGGTTTGGACTCTTTTTCCTCTTAGTGCGGAATCTTCAGGAATAAAAAGCCAATAGGTATTTTCAGTAAAATATAGATTTTGATGCCAGGAGAAATTTTCACCGTTTATATCAAATCCACTTGGCCCCCGGCCCCAAAATCGTATCTCATCTTCAGAATGTAATAGCCCATCTTGTTCGCCTATTATTTCAATTGCAATTTCCATTAGGTTTTCCGGGATGCGTGTATCTGCGCCAATATTTTGTGTTAAATCGTATGTTCTGTCTCTACCCAGAGAAGAACCGGTAAAGACCATGATGCTTCTGGGTTCAATGGTTTCACCCGTCCCAATAGCAGTGTGTATTGTTGAAGCGGATATCCTTCTCATACCGTCCTCAGACACAGAAAATTTGAGCCATTTACCCTCATTGAAAATCACCGATTTAAAGTGTTTAATCTTTTGATGTATCATCCAATGTTTTGCAATGTTCCAATTATGTATTTTTGGGGCAAGTAACAGCTCCTGCTGGGTTGTTGGAATTCTGGAGCTCGCATTCTCTGTCTGAAAAATAATGGTTATAATTTGCTTCTTCCAATATTGTCCTTTTCCATTTGCTGGATTAATATGTAAAGATGCTGTAAAGAGTCCATTAAGTTTCTGATGTCTCAGCCATCCTGTTTTTTGAGTAGATGATACTTTAAAGTTGTGTGAGGTTAATTCTGCTTTTGAGATGGACAGTTTCGGGTATTTTTCTGTTGGTAAGCCAAGGAGTAATGTCATCGGTTTAATATCTTCAGGAGATTCCCCTGTTGTTTCTACTCGCAAGATTAAGCGATTCTTTGTCGATTCAAGAGTACGAATTTCTAAACCCCCATACAAGATTGAGGCAAGTGAAAAAATTGAAAGCAGTCCTTTTTTGAAGTACATAAGGTCAGAAATTTACAGTAGGATAATATGTGGTTCTGTATAGGAATTGACTAACTCAAAATATTTACTTTGATATTTTTTCTCCTGGTATAAAAATTGAATCACATTTAATGGGTGATGTAATTTCAAATTCAGATATTACTGGAAAATATAAAATTATCATTAAGTCATTTTTGCGAAAGGAAAATCTGTGTTTGATTTTGATATGATTCAAAAAGTATATAGTCGAATGGGAAAACGGGTAAAAGAAACCAGAAAAATTTTGAACCGTCCCTTAACCCTCGCTGAAAAAATATTATACAGCCATCTTTCAGGATGGGATGGCACCGAGGCTTATGTCCGGGGGGAATCTTATGTTGATTTTGCGCCAGACAGAGTAGCGATGCAGGATGCCACTGCCCAAATGGCCCTCCTTCAATTTATGATGGCCGGTAAGGAGAAAGTCGCTGTACCGTCCACCACGCACTGTGACCATCTCATTCAGGCAAAAGTCAATGCAGACACCGACTTGGAAATCGCCAGGAACAAGAATAACGAAGTCTATGAATTTTTAGAATCGGTCTCAAATAAATATGGGGTTGGGTTTTGGAAACCCGGAGCGGGAATTATACATCAGGTCGTATTGGAGAACTATGCTTTTCCCGGTGGAATGATGATAGGTACAGACAGTCATACGGTGAATGCTGGTGGACTTGGGATGGTGGCTATCGGTGTAGGAGGGGCTGATGCAGTGGATGTGATGGCCGGCATGCCCTGGGAATTGAAATTTCCGAAATTGATTGGTGTAAAACTCACCGGAGAAATGAACGGATGGACCTCAGCCAAAGACGTCATATTGAAAGTGGCAGGTATTCTCACCGTTAAAGGGGGTACGGGAGCTATTATTGAATATTTCGGTCCTGGGGCAACGGCTATGAGTTGTACTGGTAAAGGGACAATTTGTAACATGGGAGCAGAAGTTGGAGCTACAACTTCTATATTTGCCTACGATGAAAACATGGCGAATTATCTGAAGGCAACAAACCGGACTAAAGTTGCTGAATTGGCGGATGGAATAGCAGAACATTTACTAGCCGATGATGAAGTCTATGCAAACCCTGAGCAATATTTTGATCAAGTCATTGAAATCAATTTATCTGAGCTTGAACCGCATTTAAATGGTCCCTTTACACCCGATAGGTCAACTCCCATATCAAAAATGGCAAAAGCAGCTAAAGAAAATGATTGGCCCACTTCGGTAGAAGTGGGACTGATCGGCTCCTGCACAAATTCTTCCTACGAGGATATATCAAGAGCGGCTTCCATTGCAAAACAGGCTGTGGATAAAGGATTGAAGCCAAAAGCTGATTTCACCATAACTCCAGGATCTGAACTAGTACGGTACACCATTGAACGAGATGGCTTTATTAATATTTTTAATGAATTGGGAGCCAATGTTTTTGCCAATGCTTGCGGTCCATGCATTGGTCAGTGGGCCAGAGAAGGAGCGGAGAAAGAAGAAAAAAATTCTATTGTTCATTCGTTTAACAGAAATTTTGCAAAAAGGGCTGATGGAAATCCCAATACCCATGCGTTTGTTGCCTCTCCTGAAATGGTCACTGCTTTAGCCATTGCCGGTGACTTAACCTTTAACCCTTTGACAGACTCCTTAATCAATGAAAAAGGAGAAACAGTATCTTTAGATTTACCAGCAGGAGAGGAGCTTCCTTCAAAAGGATTTGACGTCGAAGACATGGGCTACCAAGCACCGGCGAAGGATGGGCGGCAAATTAGGGTTTCGGTGAATCCAGACTCTGAACGCCTCCAATTGTTGACGCCTTTCACACCCTGGGATGGAAAGAATATTACCCAAATGAAGTTGTTAATCAAAGCCAAAGGCAAATGTACTACTGACCATATTTCAATGGCAGGACCCTGGCTTTATTACAGAGGACATTTAGATAATATTTCGAATAATCTCCTGATTGGGGCTGTCAATGCCTTTAATGAAGCAACCAATAAAGTAAAGAACCAGATTACCGGTGAATATGAGGCTGTACCGGATACGCAAAGGGTGTATAAAGATTTAGGAATTTCGACCCTGGTTGTTGGAGATGAAAATTATGGAGAAGGATCCTCCCGGGAACATGCCGCCATGGAACCTCGCCATTTGGGTGTCAATGCTGTTCTTGTCCGTTCATTTGCGCGTATTCATGAAACAAACCTGAAAAAGCAGGGGATGTTGGCGCTGACGTTTGCTGAAAAAACTGATTATGATATCATCCAAGAAGATGATACATTTGATTTTGTTGATTTGGATAAATTTGCGCCCAAAACTCAACTGACCTTACTGGCACGGCATAAAGATGGATCCAAAGATATGATCATTTGCAACCATACTTACAATGAAGCTCAAATCGAGTGGTTTAGAGCAGGGTCTGCATTAAACTTGATTCGCTCAAGACAGTCGTAAATCTTTCGGATAACTTCACTTTTTCAGAATAGGCATTGGTGGTCTGAAGCTGAAAGTAGTGATTAGGCCAAACGAGCCCCATTGAACTAAAAATTGAGAAACTATACCTATGAAAATTCTTGTTTCTGACCCCATCACAGACGCTGGACTTAATATCCTGAAATCGGGAGGGTTTGATGTCCTTTATCTGCCGGAGGCTACAGCAAGTGAAAAGGCTGAAGCCGGCGTGGATGTTCAAGGATGGATAATTCGTAGCGGAACAAGGATCAGTGGAGAAATGATTGAATCGGCGAAAAACCTTCAGGTTATAGGCCGGGCTGGTGTTGGGGTTGATAATATTGATATTACAGCTGCCACACGAAAAGGTGTCGTGGTGATGAATACCCCCGATGTCAATACCATTTCTGCAGCAGAACATACGTTAGGATTAATCTTAGCCCTTTCGAGAAATATACCCTCTGGACATAGAGGACTTATGAACGGGGAATGGAACCGAAATGCATTGGTGGGTTCTGAATTAAGAAATAAAACATTAGGCATAATAGGAATGGGGAAAATCGGGCGGGAAGTTTTACAGCGATGCCGCTCATTTGGGATGAATATATTGGGTTATGACCCTTATTTAGGGCAGGAAATGTTTAACCCGGAAGAAGTGAAAATTGTTGAATTGGATGACCTCACAAGAAATTCAGACTATATATCGCTTCATGTACCCCTTACAGATAATACTCGTGATTTATTTGATTATCACCGCTTGTCTATGATGAAGCGTGGAGCCAGGATTATCAATGTTGCAAGAGGGGGGATTGTTAACGAAAACGATTTAGCTAAGGCGCTTGACGAAGGACTTATTGATGGTGCAGCCATTGATGTGTTCAGTGATGAACCGATAAATAAGAACCATCCATTGGTTTCGGCTAGAAATATTGTACTTACACCCCATTTGGGGGCCTCAACACAGGAAGCAAAAGAGGGTGTGAGTCGGTCTATTTGCGAACAAGTGAGAGATTATCTTCTTCACCAAAAATTAGCCAATGCCATTAATATGCCCATAAAAGACTTAGCAAAACTGAATGAAATACAACCTCATCTTGATTTGGCTGAAACCATGGGTAAAATTCAAAGTCAACTTTCGGAGGGAAGTATCCGCTCTCTTCACGTTGAATGTGCCGGTACGATAGAAGAAGCCAAGCCTATAGCGCTGGCCTTTATAAAAGGGATGCTGCAGGATAGAATTCCGGAACGCATTAATTACATCAACGCTGAATCCCTGGCTGTGGAAAGGGGGATAAGAGTCGAACACAGTTATACTTCAGACAGTGGCGTTTATACGAATCTGATGAGGACTCGGGTAACCAGTAAGTGTGGCGAGAAAATTCTTCAAGGGAGTATTTTTGAAGGAAATCAGCCCCGATTGGTTAATATTTTGGGATTTGAAATGGATATTACTCCCAAAGGAACTATGCTGTTCGCCCATAACAAAGATGTTCCCGGAGTGATCGGGAGAGTCGGAACTCTGCTGGGAGAGGCAAAAATCAATATTGGGGCTTATATACTCAGCCGTCAGTCTGAAGATGGAGAAGCCTTTGCTGTTATTCGTGTGGACAGTTCATTGTCTGATGGAATATTAAACAGCCTTAATGCACTGCCGGAAATATTAGATGTACGCCAATTGAAGACGTAATATGGACAGTATTCAATCCTTTGGAAAGGGGAACTGGGAGCCGGTTATCGGTCTGGAAGTCCATGTCCATCTGGCTACAAAAACTAAATTATTTTGCGGATGTGAATTGGCATATAGTGCATCTCCAAATTCATACACTTGTCCCGTATGCCAGGGGTTACCCGGTGTTCTGCCTGTTCCAAATGAGCAGGCCATTGAATTTGCTTTAAAAATGGGTGTTGCCGTTGAAGGAAATATCAATCTAAAAAGTCGTTTTGCAAGAAAGCATTATTTTTATCCAGACCTTCCTAAAGGATATCAAATTTCCCAATTTGAAGAACCGATCATTCATGGGGGTCAAGTTCCTATCTGGTGGGAAGGGCATTTAATGAATATTCCCTTAACCCGTATTCATTTAGAGGAAGATGCGGGAAAGATCGTACATGCTCCTGATACGAACACATCATTGATTGATTTGAACCGGTGTGGTTCTCCATTAATTGAAATTGTAACAGACCCTGCCATATCCTATCCAAAACAAGCGGCTTTATATCTTGAAAGAATTCGTCAAACGGTGAGATATTTGAAAATATCCGAAGGAAATATGGAAAAAGGGCAACTGCGTTGTGATGCAAATATTTCTCTCCGTCCACGAGGATTGACACAACTCGGGACTAAAACTGAAATAAAAAACCTGAATTCAATACGAAGCGTTGAAAAAGCTCTTCATTATGAAATAAAGCGACAATCCAAAGTGTTGGAAAAAGGAGAATCTGTGGTACAGGGGACCTATCTCTGGGATGAAAAAACAGAAAAAAGTGAATTGATGCGGACGAAAGAAGAAGCGCAAGATTACCGGTATATGCCTGATCCGGATCTGCCGGTAATAAATATTAATCCCCTCACTTTGGGAAAATACACATCTGCCCTCCCGGAATTACCCCATATTAAAGAGCAGCGCTGGAAAAAAGATTATCACTTAAAGGAAGAAGAAATCCAGATTTTATCTCGCGATGAGGCAATTGCTGATTATTTTGACGCATGTATTCAAGAGGGCGTTACCGGAAAATTAGCTTCTAATTGGATACGTGGAGAGTTGCTGGCCTTAATAAATGAATTTAACTTGACCATTGATGAATTAAAAATTAACCCCAAAAGAATAGCAGGCTTGATAAAAGCAGTAGAGGAAGGGATTATTAACAGGCTTATGGCTAAAGAAGTCCTCCATAAAATGCAGAGTGATGAGCGATCGGCAGAAGAAATTATTCAAGCAGAAGGATTGGTGCAGGATTCAAATATGGACTCATTGTTGTCGCAGGTAAAAGCAGTTTTGGATCAGTTTCCGGGTGAAGTGGAACGCTATAAAAATGGGAAAAAAGGATTATTGGGATTTTTTGTGGGGCAAGTCATGAAAGAGACGAAAGGAAAATCCAATCCGGAGGTATTAAAGGAAATTCTGGAAGAAAAATTGGGATGAAAGCCATATCAATTGCAGGAGCCGGGGTAGGCGGAATGACCGCGGCCTTTTTGCTGGCATCGAAAGGATACCCTGTTAAAATTTATGAAAAGTGCAAAACCATTGGGGGTTCACGCCACGGCGATTTTGAAGGAATTGAAAATTGGATTTATTCAACACCTCCTGAATCATTTTTTTCCCAATTACACTTACCCTGGGCGAAATTGGATAAAACTTCTGTGTATGAATTTTCAGTTCATACCGGTTTGAATTCCCCTTATCAAGTCAAGTCGAGCCAACCCTTTTTTCACATGATCCGTCGGGGTGGGGAAAAGAATGATTTAGATACATATTTGTATGAGCTTTGCCTTGAGAAAAATGTCGAATTCTTCTTCAACCAGGATGCTCCAGAATGTATGGATATTGTTGCCACAGGGTCAAAAAATGCAAATGCCTATATTCAAGGGATTTCATTTAAGACAGAATTAAAAAACCAGGTCCACTTGTTACTTGGGGATACTTATGCTCCAAAAGGATATGCCTACCTTATCATTTTAAATGGGAGGGGAACATTAGCCTCTGCTTTTAAAAAATCAAAGTACTCCACCTCTCCATTGGAAAATTCCTTACAATATTTCAATTCAATAGGACTCCCGATTCCCAAGGGGGGTTCCTTTGCCGGACGAGGGAGTTTTTCATTCCCAATCGGTAATACAATGTCCCATCCCTATTTGATTGGAGAAAGGGGTGGATTTCAGGATTTCCTGTTTGGTTTTGGCATTCGGATGGCCATGGCATCGGGTCAGGCAGTTGCGTATAAAATAATGGGTTTGAACTTGAAGGCTAATCGATTAATGAAAGAGATTAATCGAAAACGGAAACTTTCCTATATGAATCGCATATTGTATGAAAGATTAACGGATAAACAAAAATTGGGATTAACGAAAAGGTTTTCACAAGCTACTAATCCTCTCAAAATTTTATCTCAGATCTACCAGTGGAATATCAGAAAATATTTGCGATTACAACAATTGAAAAGAGAATATGAAATACGTTTTTCTTAGAAGTATCCAAGTCATGGCAATGGGGATTTTAATTTCCGGATTAATATGGGGAATCCGGGAGAACAATGTCATGCTGGAACTAAATGCGCTAATTTTTGGAGCCGGTTTATTTTATATTGCAAACATGTTTTTGGAGAAAAGCAAATAATTGCATCATGATAATACTGTCAATAAATTTGAATAACCTGAATGGAGAATTCACCTATGTCTAAACTTTGGGAAGACTTAAAAAAGAATATGAAAGACTGGAGCAATGCTGCTGTAGAAAAGGCGGAGGAGGTGAGTAAAATCGCCGTAGCCAAAACAGAAGAATTGACAAAAATCAGTAAAATAAAAATTGAAATTCACCAACTCCAGCGGGATCAAAACAAAGCCAAAGAATCGTTGGGCCAATTGGTTTATGACCAGGCAAAGGAAGATAATATGGTGAACTTTACGGGGAATTCAGAATTTTTTACTTTTGTAGGAAAGATTGAAGACCTTCAGTCCTCCATAGATGAAAAAGAGGTTGCTATACAGCAAATTAAAGAAGAGTATAATATTCGGGAAACTGATATCACAACAGCTATGGAACAAATGGAGGGTGAATTGAAAACCGAAGAAGCCACGGATTCGGAGAGCGAAAAAGAATCTACCCCTAACGACGATCCTAATGAAGAAAAATAACGCGATTGGCTTCCCAAACGTCCTATAAAAAGTCAAAACATGCTGCATTAGAGCAGTATCTCCAAGAAATCAAAGAATTGGATCCTCTGACACCGGACGAAGAAGTTACCATAGCTCAACGGGCAAAATCCGGAGATCAAGACGCTTTTAATATTCTTGTTACCCATAATCTTCGTTTTGTCGTTGCAGTGGCAAAAAAATTCACCGGGCAAGGTATTCCATTCGAAGATTTAATTAATGAGGGGAATCTGGGTCTGATGAAAGCGGTTTCCCGTTACGATGAATCTCGAGGATTTCGATTTATATCCTATGCCGTGTGGTGGATTTCTCAACGAATTCGCCATGCAATCAATAAAACGGGGCGAACCATCCGCCTTCCGGCCAGCGTATCCGAATCAATGGGGAAACTATTCAAACAATCTATTGAATTAGAGCAGGTTATTGAACGAGAGCCAACATCAGAAGAATTAGCCGAGCTGACGGATACAACGACCAAGTGGGTAGAAGAAATGATCCAAGCCAGTGGAGAAACCTATTCACTGGATAAGCCTATGGATGATTCAAATAACACTCGTCTTGATTTTATCATTTCAGAAGATGATCGTCCCGAAAAAGAATTATTTATTCAATCTCTTAAACACGAAATCATCAATGTATTACATACCTTGGATGAGCGGGAAGAATACGTATTGCGATCTTATTTCGGATTAGACGGAAAAGATCCAAAAAATCTGGAAGAAATTGGTAATGAATTTGGATTGACAGGAGAAAGAATTCGACAGATAAAAACCCGAGCCTTGCAGCGGCTACGCCACACAACACGATCCCATTTACTGAAAATGTATCTTCATTAAATCCGTTGAACTGTTTCCACAAAAATATGTAGGTTCTTATACTAAACTGACGTCGTGTGCCTGTGAATCGCCGCCCAAAAAAATCAAGCTATTATTATTACACCCTGACCTCGGAGCGAGAATCCGGTGTTCAACAATGGCATTTCCAACGGAAAAAGCTATTGTCTGTTGCTGGTATCGCTGTTGTTTTCATTTCCCTGATTTTATTCCTAAGTGCGGATGCTCTGTCAACGATTCTTTATAAAGCCAAAATCCAGGATATAAATAAAAACTATAGCCACCTGACAAAGACGCTCACACAACTGCAAACACAATTGCAGGATGTAACGGGTCAAATTAGCGAGATCGAGGAAAAAGATAAGGCCATAAGAACCTACGCGAACCTTCCAAAAATAGACAGCGGCATTCAAAAGCTAGGTATTGGAGGTATGCGGGTTGGCGCCAATTCCGAATTAGACAGGCTCAAGCCGGATGTAAAAACACGTATTTCTGAACTGGAAATGGATATGGGAGAATTATCCCGGCGTGTAAAAATGGAATTAGCCAGCTATAATACGATGGTTGATAAAGTCAAAGATTATTCAGACCAACTTCAATCTATTCCTTCAATTCGCCCTGTGCAGGAGGGGTATTTGGGATCCGGGTATGGCTATCGTAAAGACCCTTTTAACGAAAAGGTTCGGTTTCATTATGGGCAAGATTTTGCAGTGAATACGGGAACAAGGATTTATTCTCCTGCTGACGGTATTGTAAAATATGCCAGTCGCCAAGGCGGATATGGTAAAGTCATTAAACTGGATCACGGAAATGGATATCGTACATTATATGCCCATTTATCGAAAATAAAGGTAAAACGGGGGGAAGAAATAAAACGGGGAGACCTCATCGGAATATCTGGAAATACTGGACGGTCTGCAGGACCTCATCTTCATTATGAAGTCCACCGATACGGAGCCCCACAAAATCCCCTGGATTATTTTTTCAGTGGTTACCTGAAGTAACCCTTTTTTCGTCAATCTATCCTACAGTAATTTTCCCTGATAAACTATGAGTAAATCATACGCTATTGAAACTTTTGGCTGCCAGATGAATGTGGCAGATTCAGAATTGGTTGCAGGACTCCTCCAAAAAGAAGGATATGTTGAATCCAAAGACCTTGAATCTGCCGATGCCATTTTTGTGAATACCTGTGCCATTAGGGAACATGCAGAAGAAAAGGTTCACTCCCGCCTTGGAAAATACGGGCGCATAAAGCAGGATCGTCCCCATGTTATTATCGGGATGCTGGGATGTATGGCTCAACATTTGAAGGATGATATCCTTGAATCCAAACCCTATGTCGATATTGTATTGGGACCGGATTCCTACAGACGTCTTCCTGAAATGCTGAAGGAAAGACGGGGAGAGAAAAACCATATTGTTGACACAAAACTTTCTCGATTTGAAGTTTATGAAGATTTATTTCCCAGCAGAAATGAAGGATTCAATGCCTGGATATCCATAATGAGGGGGTGCGATAAATTCTGTACGTTCTGTATCGTGCCTTTTACCAGAGGCAGAGAACGCAGCCGGTCCATAGAAAGCATAGTCAGGGAGACAAAGCAGGCTGTAAGAGATGGTTTTATTGAAATTACTTTGTTGGGTCAAAATGTTAATTCGTATCGCCACGAAAACCGGGAATTTCATCATCTCCTTGAGGCGGTGGCACAAATTCCCGGAGTAAAAAGAATTCGGTACACATCTCCCCATCCGCAAGACATGACCGACGAGGTGATTAAAGTGATGGCTGATTATGACTCCATTTGTAACTATGTTCATCTTCCTCTTCAGGCAGGAAATAACCAAGTTCTCAAGCGGATGAATCGTACGTATACAAAGCAACAATTTTTAACTCTTGCTGAAAAAATCCGTAAGGGATTACCCCATGTGGGACTGTCGACAGATATTATTGTCGGTTTCCCTGGTGAAACTGAAAATCAATTTTCAGAAACATTGGAGGTGATGGATGCGGTGCGTTTTGATTCAGCGTTTACATTTAAATATTCTGCTCGTCCCGGAACAAAAGCAGCTGAATACACTGATGCTGTCCCGGAAAAAGATAAACAGAATAGGCTTGAACGATTGATAGATCGCCAAAAAATGCATACATTAGAACGGAATATGAAGATGGTCGGACGGACGGAACACATATTAGTTGAAAAAGAAAGTAAGAGGTCTTCTACTCAATGGGCGGGTCGGACTGACAACAATAAATGGGTAATTTTTGATAAAGGGTCCGCTCGGGTAAAAGATCTGGTTCCCGTGGAGATAACTGAAGCAAAAGGGATTAGCCTCCACGGTAAGATTGTTAAACAACAAGAAATGGAAGCAGCCTGATGAAACTTGTAAAAATATTCAGCGGATTAGCTGTATTAATTCTCATCCTTATTTTTCTCCTGCAAAACACAGCAGAGGTCAGTGTTAACTTAATTTTTGCAAAATACGAAAACGTCCATGTTGCTTTTGTCATGGTGGGAGCCTTGGCGCTGGGAATCTTGGTAGGATATGGTGTTGCGGTTACACAAATCCTTACATCTAAGGGAGAGATTCGGTCATTAAAAGTGAAAAATCGTCGAATTTCAGATGAACTTAATGATTTAAGAAATGTGGCGATTGATGAAGGTATTTATGATGCCGAAGATGGAGATGCCTGACATTGGATATTATTCTATATACTATAATCGCCCTGGTTATTGTCGGGGGTGTTCTTCTCTTTTCCTTTCGCCCCAAAAAGCCTAAAAGGACAGAATCTCTTTATACCCAAGCTCTGAATGCCATGGTTAAGGGGGAAACTAAAAAAGCCTTGAATCATCTCAGAGATGTGGTAAAACAGGATACGAATCACATTGATGCCTATATTCAAATGGGGGATATTCAACGGGAGCAGGGAAATCCTCAGCAGGCGTTAAAAATTCACCAATCTTTAACGGTTCGTCCAAATTTGTCCGATTCACTTCAGAGGGATATTCATAAATCTCTTGCGTTAGACTTTGAACAAACCGGACAGTTAAACAAGGCAAGACAGGAAGCTGAAAGGGTTTTGAAATTTGATAAAAAAAGCACTTGGGCGAATCATTTCATTTTAGCGATGGCTGAAAAGAACAGGGATTGGGATCGGGCAGTACATATCGCTAAAATGATACAAAAAATAAATAAAGTAAAAGATAGCCAACAGTTAAGCCGTTTTCAGGTTTATCAGGGACTGGATCAACTGGAAAAAGGCAACAAAAAAGATGCTGAAGATCATTTTAATAAAGCGATCAAACAAGCTCCGAATTATCATTTACCTTATCTTCATCTTGGAGATTTATACGCTGAAGAACGAAACTTAGTGAAAGCAATCGAAAATTGGGAAATGTTCGCGTTATGCAGCCCTGAAGAGGGAAAAAGCGTTTTTGCAAAAATTGAAGCAGCTTTATTTGATTTAGGACGGTTTAGTGAAGTTGAAAATTTTTATAAACGAATTTTGGACAAGAACCCATCCAACCTGGATGCTCTTTCAAAATTGGCAAATGTCTTTGAAGAAAAAGGTGAACATCAGAATGCCCTAACCCTGGTGGAAGATGCCTTATCCCGTTTTGGAGAATCCATTCATGCACGTTTGATGAAATTAAAGTTGTCTTTAAAAGAGGAACGCCCGCATGAATTAGCGAATCAAATAGATGTTATCATTGCATTGCTATCAAAAAATGATGAGGAACAATGAATCCCTCACTAAGGGCAATATTCATCGGACTCCTATTTACCTCGGTTTTACCAGCCCAAAATGTTGAATTATACCTTTCACTTTTAGAAAAAGGCAGGGTAAGTGAAGTTCGAGAAAATATCCCGGAATTACTGTCCCGTTATCCTGAGAATTCCGGTGTTCGATTTTTAAAAGCGATAACTACAGAAAATGGGGATTCAGCTATCACACTTTTCAGGACAATTATAGAGGATTATCCCGAAAGTGAATATGCCTCGGAATCCGCATTAAAGATTGGGGAATATTTATTTGCACGCGGGCTTTACACTCAAGCTTCAAATCAATTAAAGTCATTTTTATTCCGTTATCCAAAATCGAAACATCATCAGCAAGCCATGGATTTAATGGTAAATGCCTATGATGCAACAGGTGAAAGTGATTCAGCATTAATCGTCTTAAAACAATTAAAAATCATGTATCCGGTATTGAATTATGAAGGGTATGGGATTAAAGGATTGGATTCCCGAACCCGGGAAGCAAAATTAGTAAAATTAGACCCGAAACGGACATCAAAACGTCTTCAGTCTATTAAGCCTAAGAAAATATTAAAACTGGTTCATAAACCCTTATCCATGGATTGGGTTGTACAGGTTGGTGCATTTGGAAAATATCAAAATGCTAAACGGTTGAAATCCATGATTGAGGAAGGTGGCTTCCCAGTGGAAATCCATGAGGTGAATTCCAATGGACGTAGATTGCATGCTGTTCGAGTTGTGCGTTTCGAAACCCGTGAAGAAGCAGATAAAACCGGCCAAAAGTTAAGCCACAAGTTTGGGCTGGATTTTAGGCTTATTAAAAAACCGAAATAATTCTCAGGATTTCTGAGTAACAATATTGGGAATGATTGCGAGGCTGGTGCCCGCCGCGGTCTTCAAAACCGTTGTCTCCATGCGAGTGGGGAGCTGGGTTCGATTCCCAGGCGTTCCCGCAATGTTTAAAAAGTCTGTAAGTTCACACATACGCAGACTTAGCATTTTATATAATTTCCAATCCCCCAATTCCGGAATTTTCCCAAAAACCGCCAATTGGTCTCAAATAGTCCCAATTGGTCTCGGTAATGGCATAAAAGTGGCACAAAATTTTGGGTGGATCAGTATGTCAGAATACCAAAATTCATTTATCCGATCTCCGAAATTGTAAATAATGGAATTGATTTAATTAAATCTGGAACTATTTAAAATTGAAATTGTAAATCCCTAAAAGGTAATAGAGAAATTGACCTTGGCACCCGATTCGGGTAGCCAACTTCAAGCCGGAGGGCTGTCATTAATCTGACAGTTTCCGGCTTTTTTTATGCCTAAACAGGAAGGAAAATATCATGATGAATAAATCAAGTCGCTTCAGGGCAGTTGCACTTTTACTCGTTTTTATTACAACTGCATTTGCGAACCCAAATGATAAAAAACCGGTCAAGATAAATGAAATAAATACGGGAACTCTGCTTCAAAAAGGAGATGAGCCGGGCAATTTTTATGAATTACCACGGTTGGATACCAATGTTAAACTGAAAATAGATGGAATCGTCGTGAGCGCAACTGTGGATCAAATGTTTCTCAACAATTCAAATAAACCGATAGAAGCTGTTTATGTTTTCCCCCTCCCTGATAAGGCTGCTGTCTATGATATGCAAATGCAGGTAAATGATCGATTTATTCAAAGTGTGGTTAAAGAAAGGAAAGAAGCGAAGAAGGCCTATGAGCGGGCAAAATCAGAGGGGAAACGTGCCTCACTAACGGAACAGGAACGTCCCAATGTATTCACCAATTCAGTGGCAAATATCCTGCCCGGCGATACAATCGTTGTGCGGCTGAGATTTGTTGATTACCTGGAATATTCCAGTGGTGAATTTAAACTGCGATTTCCTATGGTGGTGGGCCCCCGCTATATCCCGGGTGAACATGCAGTCGATTTTAGTGGTAATGGATGGTCATTTGATACGGAGGAGGTACTGGATGGCAGTCGTATTACACCTCCTGTAAGGAAGAAAACGGGGAATACTATATCTTTGAAAGTGGATTTGAATGCGGGATTTGCCTTGGGGAAAGTCTGGTCTCCTACCCATTCATTGAATATTAATAATCGTGGTACTGGATTAAGAACGATTACTTTTGATAAAAAGAAGGAAGTTCCCAATCGGGATTTTGTGCTTTCATTCAGTTTGTTAAATCCGGACAAGCCCAACAGCGCCTTATTTACATCAAAAGTGGGTAACGATAAATATTTTATGTCCATGACCATTCCCCCGGTTGAAGGGAGCTATACACCACTTCCAAAAGAGGTCATTTATATACTGGATATATCCGGATCCATGGAAGGGGAGTCCATTCGCCAGGCAAAACAGGCAATCTCCCAAGCGATAAGGGGCTTAGGTTCTGAAGATTATTTTAATGTAATCATTTTTAATGACTATTATTCTCCCTTCTTTGAAAAACCGATGGCTGCTACCCAAAAAATGAAAAACAAAGCATTTGAATATATCATTCGCATTGAGGCCAATGGTGGAACGGAAGCATTGCCCGCTTTGCTATTTGGCATGAAGCAGATCGGAGTGAGTAACGCATTCCCCATGATTTTCTTTATAACAGATGGTGTTGTTGGAAATGAAGAAGCAATCATTCGTAATGTGAATTATTCAATCGGTGATACCCGCTTATTCAGTATTGGAATCGGTTCAGCGCCCAATAGCTACCTCCTGCGTAAAATATCTAAATATGGTCGGGGGTCTTTCACCTATATCAACTCTGTTGAAGATGTGGATCAAAAAATTGAGACACTCCTTAAAAAGATTGATCTCCCTGTATTATCGGATCTTCAGTTTTCCTATGGTGGTGCCCACGATTTATATCCCAATCCCATTCAGGATTTATACCATGATGAACCGCTTATTTTATTCGGAAAAGTTCATTATTCTTCCTCCATGGAGCACGCCACTCTCAAAGGTAATATGTCGGATGGCCCGGTTGAGTTTCCCTTAACCCTCGATTGGAGTCATGCCAATACCTCACCGGCCATTCCGACACTTTGGGCGAGATCCAAGATAACCGGCCTCATGGATGAATATCAATTGGGTGATAATTCTAAAAGGAAAGAAATTATTGATTTGGCTGTTGATCATCATATTTTGACCAAATTTACTTCTTTCTTGGCCATTGAGAATCGGGTTGTCAACCCAATGTCTGAATTAATATCCTTGGCCATTCCTACAGACCTGCCCCACGGGTGGGATTATGATGCTGTTTTCGGTCCACCCTCTGGTGGTGTATTACCGGTTACTTATGCCTCAAGGAGCGGGGGTGGCGGCCCGTACGCATCCATGCCAAAACCGGCATCTTACAAACCTGGTGCCAGTACATCATCTGATCCGCAAACATTCGCAACAATATCCCTTCCACAGACCGGAACAAAGTTTCCTTTATTCATCTTGATTGGCTTTACTTTTATTACAGTAGGGGTAATCGTGATTTTCCTTCTGAAACGCACATGAATAAAGGCAGGATCATTCCTTTTGTTATTATTGGAATTGGGTTACTAATCCTGTCCAGGCCGGTTTATTTTTATGGGAAAGGTATTCTTGCGGAGTCCCTTTTGAATAATGCCTGGGCAGAAACAAAAAGAACCCATAAAATTGAAAAACCGTGGCGTTGGGCCGACTTCCATCCCATAGGCCGCATTTCAATACCGTCCATAAGTCTTTCATCTGTTGTGGTGGATAATATTTCAGTGGAAGCACTGGCATTCGGGCCCGGCCATTTATCCAATTCTGCAACCATTGGTGAAGGAGGGAATATCGTTATTGCCGGCCATCGAGACAGTTATTTCCGGTCCTTAAAAGATATAAAATTGGGAGACCTCATTCAATTGGAATCCAAATATAATATCCAGTATTATGAGGTAAAGGAAACCGTACCTACCCATGCCAGTGATATTTATTGGGTGGAGAATACGGATTATAATTGCCTTACACTCGTTACCTGCTATCCTTTTAATTATATTGGAGAAGCGGATGAACGGTTTATTGTGAGGGCTGAATTAATTGACTGATAATAAAAAGGTAGAATCTTTTGAATGTGATAAAAATTAATGTAGATTGCACACAGTGTAGCAACTACCTTAGGGATTGGACATTGCGAGATTTAAGGAGTTGTCAAATGAAAACTATAAAGTACATTTTATCGAAACTTCCCACAGGGGCTGTAGCCCCTGATAGGGGGAGAACAGTCTTTTTTAATCCTGATGCCGTAATTGAATCTCAAGCTGGGTATCACCTATGAATAAACCCACAAAGAAAAATGGGCTTTATTTATGGGCGTAAAGAAATTAAAAAATCTGAAAATTAATAAATTCCTCGATCACATGGAATTTTTAGGGTATGAAATAATTGATGAAGAAAAAAGAGAAGAATATATTCGTGCGATTCACACCAATAAGCCAACAATGTTAATACAATTATATGAAGATGTTTTGGTGGTTCATTCCCTATTACCCGTGAGAGAAGAATTGTTAGATAATAAAATAAAGGTACAAAAATTTGTTCATGAATTAAATGACCATGGAAATTTTGTTTTTGCTGGCTTGACAGAAGATAATAATGTGTTCTTTTTTGCTTATTATTTCGGTCTCTATGGTAAAAAAGAATTTGGACGATTTATTGATATGTTCAATGAGGATTATTTTTCAAAAGTGCATTCTGTAGATGATTGGAAGAAGTATTTGGAGGCCGAAGAATGAATTCAGGCCTTATATTTATTGTTGATAGACCGCATAAGTTAAATTATTAGGAGACTATAAATAATATGGAAATTCCACTAAAACTTGCGATTAAAAACTTTTACCAGATAAATGATTCATATGTATCAGAATTAATTTCTATTTGTTTTCTTTTTGAATCCTCAATATATGGTATCGAAATTACTGATGGGTATGATTTTACTGATTTTGAAGAAACACCCGATGACCATGGCATTTATAATCTTTCGGAGGTAATGCGAAAACGGCTTTATGATCAGTTTTACAAAGAATATAATTTAACAAAATTTCCAATTATTTTATTAATAGCAGTGTTAGATGCATTTATCGAGAGTGTTTATAATGGTTGGCTAAAAAATACCGATTTATTTTCAAGTATTATTGACGATTATAAAGAGTTGCTATTGTTAGGAAAAATTAATCAAGAAAACTCGAGTACTAAAATTCGGCATTTTTTAAGAAAGATTGAATCAAGTCAATATGGATATCCGGGAAATAATAGAAAAGAAAAATATGAAAAATTATTGAATGATTATATCAATGAAAGGCTTGCATCACCTAAGGATATAAAATACTATAATCCAGAAAATCTTTTTTTTAGAGACTATGTCAACTTTCCATTTGATTATGAAAAAACAATTAAAATTCATTATTCTTTGAGGGCGAAGCGTAACAAAATAGTTCATTCCAACTATTTTATAAATACTGATGAAATTGATAATGATGAAGTAAAATATGCGTTAGCAAATACATTTGAAATATTAATTGCTTTAAGATTCGCACCATTTTTATGGGTTTCAAATTGACTAAATCTTGGATATTTCAAGGTAATCCTGATAGGTTTTAATTAGATAAATATTTATCTGAATATGATAAAATATACTGGTCTGTAAAGTACCCTTTACATCAAAAAAAGTTAGATCTAAATGATGTTATTTATATTTGGCGTTCAGCAGGAAATAATAATCTACCTTCGGGAATAATTGCCAAAGGAAAGGTAATTGAAGAGTGTAAAAACAAAAATGAAGTAGATCACCCAGAATATCTTGGTAGCCATCTTTATTTTCCCCAATGTGATGGTGAAACATCTAATGTAAAGAGTGGCATTCGAATTTTAGGAAAAAGGCTTTATCCCAATACCGGAATGGTTCAACGTAGTGAATTTCTAAATGATGATATCCTTTCCTCGGCAACAATAATTAAAGCACCTATGGCAACTAATTTTATTTTATCGGATCGGCAAGCACATAAAATTGAAAAGTTATGGACCGGATAAAACAAAAATCGTGCGGATAAAGTTTCTTGTGCAAAATGCGTTAAAAATAAAGAAGTGATTTTGATAAAAGGACATTAATTCAATTATCTGTTTCAACTAACTTTGATACATGCTCATTAAACCCTGCATTTTTAATCTTTTTCATAACTTCTACGGTAACATTATAATGATGTTTTAAAATCCATAATGCTTGGAGTTCGTAGACAGTTCTCATAGGGTAGAGGACTTCTCGCCATTTTTTTTCAGATAATCTCTGGATCAGTCCTTCAGCAGCATACCAGGTAATATTGCGTTTTTCAAGTATAAACATACCGTGAGTGATTTTATTTAGCGCATCTATAAGCTCATCCATTGTTACTGATGGCCCATCAAACTCACTTGGTTCGATTTTCGCAACAATTTTTGGCTGTGAAGCCAATCTGAATACCGGTTTTTCTTCTGTAATTATCATGTTCACTGGTGCTGAATGAAATAAGCCATATGTATTCAAACAAACATTAAAATAAATATTTTATTCTTTTCATTGAAAAAATACTTTGGTGGGCATTTCATTATCAGAATATTTTTTATATTAACGAGAGGACACTGGTCATGTGTACCAAAAATCATCTATAATATTAATTGTTCCCATTATGGGAACTTATGTATATTCGTTACACTTAAATATGAGAATAATTGCAATAAAGTCATTGAGAGAGTTTTGGGAAGAATACCATGATGCAGAGGGACCGCTACGTGCTTGGTATGTTGAAGCAATAGCGGCTCAATGGAAAAAACCAAATGATATTAAGAAAAAATACAAATCAGCCAGCATTCTCGGAAATAACAGGGCAGTTTTTAATATTGCAGGGAATAAATACAGATTAGTCACAGCGATTAAATATGAATACCAAATCGTATACATTAGATTTGTTGGTACCCATAAGCAGTATGATAAAATAAATGCAAAAGAGGTGTAGAAATGGAAATTAAACCCATCAAAAATGAAAAAGATTATGAAGCAGCGCTTTGCCAAGTTGAGGAACTATGGGATTCAAAAATGGGATCTCCCGAAGGGGATATTCTCGAAGTTCTGACAATATTGATTGAAACCTATGAAAAGCAACATTATCCTATATTACCACCCGATCCAATTGATGCAATTTTGTTCCGCATGGAACAACTTGGTATGAAACAAAAAGATTTAGGAATGTTGATTGGTGGGCCAAATAGGGCATCTGAAGTGTTGCATGGTAAAAGGCAATTAACAGTAAAAATGATTAACACTCTGCGTGAAAAATTGCAAATTCCTGCAGAGTCATTATTGGGATAAAAATCTAAAAAACGACAAATCAAAAATTTTAGTATCCCCGAAACCATAAGATATCTTATTGAAAATTAATTGCGAATAAATTGAGAAGGTGGATTGAATAAAAAACAAGGCACAAACCCCTGTAAGTTCGGCAATATTTTCGGAGGAGAAAAACTTCAAAACCGTTGTCTCCATGCGAGTGGGGAGCTGGGTTCGATTCCCAGGCGTTCCCGCAAGAAGTTTCACTCCTAGTTAACAAGGAGTTGAGATTTAATGGATATCATAATCTGTAGTAATTCTGCACTTTATCTTTATTCCTCATAGTTTTCCCCCCTTCACCTCATCGCTTGTTATTCTTGAGGAAAAACTGCTAATTTTCCCACTGATGATTGATACATAATAATGAATAAACTAAACTTTAATTTACTATAAAAGAACAGGGACGGTTCATGAATAAAAAGAAAAGATTGGTACAACATAAGCACAGAAAAAACAAGGCACGGTTAAAGGCAATCAAAATGTCTTCCATTCAAGCCGGGAAAAAATCGGCACCGAAAGAAGATCCTAAAAAAGCTCCAGCAAAAAAAGCGTCGGTAAAAGCTACTCCGGTGAAAAAAACACCAGCAAAGAAAACACCAACAAAAAAAGCAACAGCCAATAAAACTGCTACAAAAAAAGCGACACCCAAAAAACCTACAGCTAAGAAACCAGCAGTTAAAAAAGCAGAATAACTTTCACCGTTCTTAATTTTGTCATCAAAAATACGGTTATTATTCGGAGGTTTGTTTGTTGTAGGTATGGCCAGTTCATTGATATATGGGTGGATGTTAAAGCGGAGCGGAGACGCTTTTAATCATATATGGATTTTGGGGTTATTATTTGCAGTAGCAGCCCTAAACCAACTTCAGAAAGCTGTTAAATCCGGAGAGGACAAAGAAGATTCCTAATCCCGATTTGCATCCAGCAATCAGTAGGGGTGCATCCTTCCATCAATGGTTAAGGATTTATTAAAAACCGTATCTTACCGCCAAAATCCAAGTGATAATGAATACAATGATGAGTGCGATGAGGGTCGCTTTTTCCCAGGTTGGGAAAAATGAGGTATGTTTTGTAGGCATGATTCCCCGCTTTGTTTCCTGTATATATTATACCGGATTTATGTTCCTGAAACAAGGATAGAATGTTTGCATTGAATAAAAATAATCGGTGTAAATTTACCATGATGAGTCTATACCTATCATGAAATCGGCAATCCATCAATATCTGAATACCTATGAACCCTTTATCCTTTTTGGACCGGACCATATTTGGGCTTTGATAGTTACTGTCGTTTTGACCATAGGGATACCCTGGTATGCAAAAACACGATTGAATCCTGGTCAACAGCAGATGATGGGGACAGTAATCGGGTTTGTTGTGATGTCAAATTATGTGGCATGGGTTATTTTAGAACTGGGAGCCGGGACCTTCAGTTTGAAATTACACCTTCCTCTTCATTTATGTCGATTTGCCAACTTGGCTATCCCTTTAGTGATGTGGAAACGAGATTACAGGATGTATGAAATTTTGTATTTTTGGGGATTATCCGGCGTGATCCAAGGAGCCATTACACCAGACATTGTCGAAGGCTTTCCTCATTTTCATTTCTTGCGGTTTTTTGTAGGTCATAACGGTCTAATTTTAGCAATTGTATATGCTACTGTAGTTTATGGCATGCGCCCCACATATAAAAGCATTTGGAAAGCTCTCATCGCCATGAATATCTTTCTAGTCATCGCTCTTGTTATGAACTTGATAGTTGGGGCGAATTATTTTTGGATTCTTGGCAAACCTTCTGTTCCGTCTCTATTGGATTATATGGGTCCTTGGCCATGGTATATTCTAACAGGTGAATTTGTGGCTCTTATTCATTTTGGAATTGCTTATCTTCCAATAATTTGGTTAAACCGAAGACAAACCCTCGTTCCGATAAACCCTGTGGCCATTTCCGGCGATAAGATAAAAAAATAATATTCATGGTAGAACCATTTCAGCAAAAGAAGAAAACAATTTAATCCGATGAATACGATAAATGGAGTTCACAGGATTGTCCTCTTTATATCATTCGGGATTATTCTGTCGAGCCTGACGAGCCAAATTTTTGAAAAAGAAAATCGGTTGTTTTGGGATGGAGGAGATTGGCGGCGAATCTCAAAAAGAGTACAGGGGAATACTGAAATGGAATATCGTATAAAATCCGCCTATATTAGTGGTGTATTGGATGGTCGATTATTTTATTACTTAAAATCCTGGGGTGTTAAACAATCATTTTCAGATAGTCTTTATTCCGACCCCATTGATTACCTTACTCCCCGGCAAATGATAGGGACAATTGATAAATTTTACCGTGAACCCACAAACGTTTTTATTCCGGTTGTATCTGCCATGATAATTGCAAACCTTTATGGCGAACAGGTTTCCCAATCAACCATCGATGCTTATGTTACCCAAACAAAATTTTGGATTAATCAATTCATGCTGGACATGGAAGAGGAAGGGATGGGCAAACTCTTAGAAGAAAAGCAGAAAAATTATCTGGAAAGAAAGTACTAATCAACGCGAATGAATCCCGTTAAGGGATGCCAGGTATATATACGATAATCTCCGGAAAACTTTATTGTTCCCACATGAAAAGTGTAATGAAAAAACCGGTTTGGATTATAATTATATTTTTTGCTTTTGGTGACTGAAAATCCCGAATTCAAAGCAGGGTCGGTAGGGCCGACTATTACAACACGCTTTTCAGAAATTTTTCGCCCTTCAGGATCTGATTCAGTTATAAATCCCTCTAACTGTTCCACAGGATAATTGGTTTTGTTTTTAATTTTGATGGTCACACGAAGCAAATTTTTCCTGATAACCTCAGGGGACACCACAATATCAATGGGACCCTCCCGGTTTTGAGAAAAAACCAATGAAGAGATAAATATAAAGATGAGTAAAGATTTCATGATTAAACTCCTGTATAGAAATTTACGATGAACCACCAATGACAGAAGCAGAATTTAAATCACTATTAAAAAAACTCGAGATAATGTTCCGAATTCGGCAAGTGGGCTCCAGTAATGGTTCGTGGATCGCACTGGGGGAAATAAAGGAGAAATACACGCAGGCAGATTTAGAATACAGTCTTAAAAAAGACAACGTATCCTGCGCAATTCAAAATCAAAATGGGGATGTATACTTAAAGATTAAATCGGTGAAAAATAATGTTATTCTTCGCATTCCAAAGATATCCCGAATTCATATGGCTCTCTTTTTTCTGACCGTATTAACAACATTAATGGCAGGAGCCATGATGGAAGGGGGTAATCTTTGGAAAAATCCTTTGGATATCTTGAAGGGAATTCCTTTTTCTGTAACCTTAATGCTCATTTTAGGTACGCACGAATTTGGCCATTATTACTATGCGCAAAAACACAAAGTGGATGCGACATTGCCTTATTTTATCCCTGCACCTCCTTTTTTATTTTTAATTGGAACCTTTGGAGCTTTCATTAAAATTAAATCACCGATTTACCGGAAGGATGCTTTACTGGAAATTGGTGCAGCCGGTCCTATTGCAGGATTTTTGGTTGCAGTTCCCGCATTATTCATTGGGCTAATACTTTCAACCGTGGTTGAAAAAGCTGCAACGGAAGGGGCTATTCTTCTTGGAGATTCTATACTGATGAAAATATTTACGTGGATTATTTTTCCCGGATTGGGAGAAGCACAGGATGTCATGCTTCATCCCATTGCTTTTGCCGGGTGGATTGGGTTATTGGTCACCATGTTGAATCTTCTTCCTATCGGACAGTTAGATGGAGGACATATTGCTTATGCCATGCTGGGGAAAAAACATGATTTCGTTGCTAAAGCAGCTCTGTTTATGTTGATACCCCTTAGCTTCTTTTCATTGAATTGGCTGGTTTGGGGTCTTTTAATTCTTTTTCTCATGCGGACAACAAAACATCCCCCAATCCAAGATATCCAATCTCCCTTGTCCGAAAAAAATAAGAATGTAGGACTTGTCTGTTTAGTTATTTTCATTTTGTGTTTTATCCCCGCTCCTTTTCAAATCTAATGTTCCGCTATTTTCTTGTATTGACCACGAGCTTTCTCATGGGACAGGTTCGAGTGGGAGAATGGAAATCGCTCACCTCTGCAATCCATATTAATACCATTGTGGGGCTTGGAGATTCATTGGTTTGTGGGACAAATGGAGGGCTCCTTATTTTTCACGAAGATTCAGGCTTTGAATCCTTGACAAACTTAGATGGATTGGAGGTGACCTCTTTAAAAACCCTATTTAAGGATTCAAGAGAGCATATATGGCTTTCCGGTGATGGAATAGTCCAGGTGTATAATATCAGAGAAAAAACATCCCTGGCCGTTTTCGATTTAGATTTAGATGAAGTTATAGGGTTTGATGAATTTAAAGGCGTGATATATGGCGCCTATCGTCAAGGAAGTCACTGGGGTATTTCTGAATTTATCTATTCCAAAGAAAAATATTATTACCGGGATCTGTATGAACATCCACATCTCTCGTTTATCTCCGTAATTGAAGCAACCCATGAACATATTATTTTGGGAACGGAAAATGGATTACTTGTGGGTAACCCTCATGAATCCCATATTGCCCAATGGAACTATCCCTTATCAGTTCCATCCTCAGCTGTTCGAGCGCTCTCAGAGAAAAACGGGACCCTGGCGGTCGTGACTGAAGAAGGAGTTTATGGTCTAACGACTAATGGAATATGGACCCTCTTTCAAAAAGTCGATTTCGAAGATATTCCCCTAAAGAATATTCACATATATTCAGATAATCATTTCTTGGCGATTTCTGATGATCGCCTGATTCGAATTACTGAAGATACGGCAGAAGATGCTGTAGATAACACGCAGACACAATACAAATTCAATACCGTTTACTTTAAAGGAAGTTCTGTTGTTATCGGAACAGATTTAGGGCTTGTGTGGAAAGGGGAGGAATTAAACTATAGTGCACCAGACCATTCAATACTTTCAAATCCTGATGTTGTGGCTTCGTTTCCTAATGGAAATCTTATAGCTGGCAATTCAAAAGGGTTATCTATACTTGAACCGGATGGGTGGAAAAACTTTATTACACGCCCCCTTAATATCACCCCTCATCAGCGAAACAAGATTCAATTGACTGAATTAAAAATATCATTGGGATCTCATCTTAAGGATCTATTGGTATTGGATTCAGAAACCATAGTTCTCGGGTATGCCGGTGGATTGGTTCTAGATGGAGATGGAGGGGTTGCCATAATTAATTTTACAAATGTCAAACCGAATATTACCATAGCCGGATATCCTGAAATCCCTTCTTTTTTCGAAGCGGACGGAGATTTGTCTCTTCATGTATTAGATATGGAAACCGATAAAAAATCCAATGTTTGGATTATTACTGATAATACTGAAAACAAACCCTTAAGTGTATTTAACGGGGAGAATTGGAAGTCATTTTCCGTTGCGGAGTCCGGAAATACATTAACATCAGACCCTACTGCTGTAACGATCGATAACTTTAATCGGGTATGGGTAGGTAAAGAAACCGGTTTAACCATGGTAAAAATCACTGGGGACGTCCTTTCTCCGGAGACCCAAACTTGGGTCACGGTGGAGGTGAATCCAGGATTCCAGAATCGCAGCGTACTGGATTTAGCTGTTTCACCGAAAAACAGGTTGTTTGTTTTAACACCTATTGGATTGTTTTATAAAGATTTGCAGGTATCAGAAGAAAATCCTGTTCTTGCCATTGGACCTCTAACTCCGGAAGGCCAATTGTATCCATATTTCCCGAATGTTTCTTTTCAGGAAGGGGCAAGAGTCAGGATTGACCCTAAGGGAAACGTTTGGGCATCCTCTGAATCAGACGGAGTTCACATTTTATTGGAAAATGGCGAATTATGGCCAGGTCCTGCCGGCCTGAGAAAGGAAAACAGTGACTTATTATCTAATCATGTTAAGGATATATCATTTAATCAAGAAGATGGATTAGCATATATCGCGACAAATAGAGGAATGAGTGTTTTGCGGATTCCGTTTGCCAACGAAAAAAAATCCTTTAGTGAAATTGAAATTTTTCCCAGTCCCTATCGAATTCCCAATCAATCCCCAATGGTGATCACAAACCTGATGGATAATTCTTCAGTAAAAATTATGACTTTAAACGGCAAAGTCATCAGGACACTAACAGTTGGGGAAAGTGATTCTCATGGGTATCAAGTTTTTTGGGATGGATTAAATGATGAAGGGAAATTTGTCGGAAGTGGTGTTTATTTGGTTGCAATGTATAATACATCGGGTGACACAGGAATAGAAAAAATAACCGTGATTAGACAATAATTCTTTGGAAGAATTACCAAAAACGGAGCATGAAAAGCCCTCTAAGGGTTTTCAATATACTCCGGAAGTAAACCAAATTCATTTTCAAATTCGTCTGCTATATTCCTAATCATTAGTTTACGATCGTTATGGTGCATAAATGCACTTTTCATGGCAATGATGGTCATTTCTCTAAAATCATGCAGTCTAAAGCCAAACAATTGCCGGGCTAAATAAAATTCATCGGTCAAGGTTGTTCCGGACATTAAACGATTATCTGTATTCAAGGTTACACGAATTCCCTGATCGTAATAGAATTTTATGGGATGATGTTTTAAGGAGCGTACGGACCGGGTTTGCCAATTAGATGTAAGACAGATTTCAAGAGGAATTCGATGGTCATTGACATAGTTCATTAAATCACGATCTTCCTTCAGCCGTGTACCGTGTCCGATTCTGTGAGCGCCACAATAATGAATCGCTTGGTGAATGGATGCTGGTCCAAAGGCTTCTCCTGCGTGGATTGTGGCATTAATATTGTGGTTAAGAATCATGTAAAAAGCTTCCCGATGGTCTTTTGCGGGAAAATTTTCTTCCGCACCGGCAAGATCAAATCCTACAACACCCTTATTTTTATATCTTAAAGTTAAATCAGCAAGTTTAAGGGAAACTTCGGCAGAAATGTTTCGTATTCCACACACAATAATTCCTGACTTTACACCAAAATCATTTTCTGCCTTTTTTAATCCAAGTCTTACCGCTTCTACAGATTCCCCTGCCATCATCCCTTTTTCTGTATGGAGAATGGGAGAATACCGAATTTCAATATACTTTACATTTTCTTTTGCCACATCCTCAATGAGTTCATAGGCACATCTTTCGAGGCTTTCCGGAGTTTGCATGACACTGAGGGTTACGTTAAATCTGGCCAGGTATTCTTCCAGGGAACCCCGCTTTTTCCCTAGAACTAGAATCTTTCTCAAATCTTCTACACTGGAGGCAGGAAGTGAAATAGTATCCTTTTGTGCCAAGTCTAAAACGGTTTCTACTCGAACGCTGCCATCAAGATGACAGTGAAGCTCGACCTTTGGGAGGCGTTTCAGGAGGGATTTAGTTATTCTCATTTTCTGGTTACGGATTTATAAATCCAATACATCACTGCCAGAAATGCAACCGGTCCGACTATACTAAATCCCTGTATTTGAAGCCACCAATCTTTTTGGCCTGTTAAAAAGATTGGGACAGCAACGAGTATACCCATTAACGCTTCTCCTGTAATCAATCCGGATGACATGAGCAATCCCCGTTTTTGTGAAGCTTCCGACCCTCCGGCTTTTTTTCCAAAGTGACTGATCATACCACCCAAAAAGATGGGAACTGTTAGCGTTATGGGCAAATAGATACCCACCGCCACCGCTAAAACAGGAACACGAAAATCTGACCCCATTTCTTCCTGTCTAAGATCAATCAGTATAAGTACGATGGCGATTAAACCACCGATGTAAACAAAACTCCACGGAAGGTTTCCTGTAAAAACTCCGTCTGCAACGGATTTCATTAAAGTTGCCTGTGGGGCGGATAACGTTGGTGATCCAATGGTATAGGCCGTATGAAGAATGTCGAGTACGAGACCGAGTACTACTGCTGCAGAAACGGTACCCACAATCTGCATCACTTGCTGTTTCCAGGGTGTCGCTCCCACGATGTGGCCTGCTTTTAAATCCTGAAGATTATCACCACCAATTGCAGCGGCACAGCAAACCACAGCCCCGACCATGATGGCACTGGCAGCGCCAACACCGGAACCGGTTCCAAGAATGGCTAAAAGCAATAACGAAGCGAATAGTATTGTGGCAATGGTTACCCCGGAAATGGGATTGTTGGATGAGCCCACTACACCGGCCATATAGGCGGCAACTGCTGAGAATAGAAATCCAAAAACCATCATAACAACAGCCAGAAGAGCTGCAATTCCAATAGATCCGATAATTTCCATGTACAATAAAAATACAGGAACCAAGAGCGCAACCAGGGCAATTCCCACATAATTGATGGGCAAATCCCTTTCTTCAAGCGGAGTGTATCCATCCTTTGAATGATTTTTAACCGAACTGAGACTAGCTTTGATCCCTTGGACAAGGGGTTTAAATAATTTAATCAGAGACCAGACACCACCTACAACCATGGCCCCAACACCAAGGTATCGAATTTTTGAATTCCATATATTCCAGGCCGCATCGAGGGTATCACCCTCAAATCCTACCATAGCAGAATAAATAGGGATAGCCACGGCCCAGGAGATTAATCCGCCGGCAACCACTAAAATACCGATATTTCTCCCTACAATATACCCAACTGAAATCAAGGCAGGTGATAAATCTGTTCCAATTCCGAAAATGGTTTTTCCGAAGGAAACTGCCCCGACTAATTCTGCGTGCCACATGGCAAATCCTTGCTGGCAAACTTTCATACCTCCCCCGATAAGGCTGGCAATCCCGATAGTTTTTAGTCCTCCGGATCCATCATCAGCGCCCCCTTTTTTTGCTTTGTCTCCCGCTCGTAAGACTTCTGCTGTTGCCACACCTTCCGGATATTTTAATTTTGCTGTTACAATGAGAGCTCGGCGAAGTGGTACGGTAAAAAGAACACCTATGACCCCACCAATGGCCGCAATTTTTGCTACTTCAACATAATCAAATGAATTCCAATACCCCAATAATACCAAGGCTGGGATGGTAAAAATCACACCTGCCGCCAGGGATTCACCAGCGGAGGCTGCTGTCTGGACAATATTATTTTCTAAGATATTGGATTTTTTGAACGGGGCCAGTACTCCCATGGAGATCACCGCTGCCGGGATGGAGGCAGAAACGGTCATCCCTGCGAACAATCCTAAATAGGCATTGGCTCCAGCCAGTATCATAGAGAGAATGACTCCCAGAAAAATAGCTTTGATTGTGATTTCAGGAAGTTGCTTAGGGTTAGACATGAGGAATCCTTAATTTTTTAACAGCAAAGGTAGTGAGAAACCTCTAAGTTCAGCAAGAAAATGAGACAATATGATTATTGTTTGGAATATCAATACTTTGCATTCCGTCTTTTATCCTGGTGTATGATTCCGTAATTTAAATAAGTGTATGGGGTGCTGTTTTGAACCAGACAAAGCGGCTGAGAACACACCCATTAACCTGATCTGGATAATACCAGCGTAGGGAGTCTAATGATGAAACCTATTTTTCCACTATTTATACTATCTGTTTATTGTTTTTCTGTATTGCCAGCCCAAGAGCCTGAAATCTTCGGGACGGTAAGGGATGGAAAAACAAATACACCTCTTGTTGGCGTGAATATCGTTGTAGGCACAGAAGAGGGTACAACCACAAATCAAATCGGTAGATTTGAATTAAATGTGGCGCCAGGCACCCCTTTAACCATTACTCATATTGGATACGAAACAGTCAAAGTAACCGCCGGGGTGGATATGAATATTCTGCTGAAAAAAACAATTCTGATGGGTGAAGAAGTCCATGTGAGTGCTACACGGGCTGTATCGGGTGTAACCCCCGTTTCTTTTTCGAATTTAACAGCTGAGGAAATAAATACGAGATTTACCGTGGAAGATGTCCCCATGGTTTTAGCTTCTGAGCCGGGGGTGTGGGCCTATGGTGAAAGTGGGAATGGGACAGGATATTCTTATGTCTCAATCCGAGGATTTGACCAAAGTCGAATTGCGGTCATGCTGGATAATGTTCCCCTCAACGATAACGAAAGCCACCAAGTCTATTGGGTAGATCATGGTGATATTCTTAGCGATGCCAAGGATGTGCAAATTCAGAGAGGGATCGGTAACAGTCTATATGGATCCTCAGCCTTTGGGGGTTCTATTAATGTAGAAACCCAAATCTTTTCCCAAGATAGAGAAATGAGGTTATTGGCAGGTTCAGGTTCTTTTAACACAACAAAGCTGCAGGCCCGTTATAAATCGGGAACAGATTTCGGAAAAAATTTGAGTGTAATCCTTCGTGCATCTCAAATTGAGTCAGACGGTTATAGAGAAGAACATCATAGTCTTCAAAAAGGAATGTTTTTTGGTTTAGAACATCGAAAATCGAAAATGACGAACCAGTTTCGGGTACTCATTGGATATGAAAATGCTAACTTGATGTGGGATGGAATCCACATGTCTGGTATCCAGGACAGAACCTTGAGGCGAGCAGGAAGTAAAGCCTACACCGACGATTTTTTACAGCAGATTTATTCACTAAATACATCAATGCCAATCAACGAAAATATTCACTTTCGTAATGTGAGTTACTTTGTTTCAGGAAAGGGCTATTATGAGGTGTTTAAAACAGGACGGGATTATTATTCTTATAATTTGGATATTAATGAGGAATATACAGATTCTCAGGAACAATCTTTAACGACAGATCTGTTGAGGCGAAAATGGATTGTGAATAAATATTATGGAATTGTACCCACATTTACTTGGGAAAAAAGAAGCCTGAGGGCTGATATTGGTGGTGAGTTAAGATTTTATTCCGGGGATCATTTCGGGGAAGCGACAAACTTTTCAGATGAATCCCTGAGTGAAACCCTTGGGGATAGCTGGTATCGATATTATCAGTATTTAGGAAAGAAAAATTCTGTTACTGGTTTTGCCCATTTGGTGTGGTCTCCGGAAGATGCCCCTTTTGTTCTCATGGCTGATATTCAATCGCAAAACCATCAATGGACTCTAAATCAAGAGACAATTGGGCATGCTGCAGGGCATAAACTATCCGCGGATTGGGATTTTCTAAATCCCCGTGTCGGTATGGTTTGGCATTTCGGAGATAGTTTATTTGCTTTTGTAAATTATGGAAAAGCACAAAAAGAACCGGCTGATAATCAAATAATCAATGCGGATGATGTCTGGAGTAACCCGGTAATGGCCGCTGCTGAAGTTATCCATGATTCAGAGTTGGGCTTGGAATTTACTTTTCCTAAAGGCCGAGGACGATTAAATGTATATACGATTCAGTACCTCAATGAACAAATGAAAAATATTGATGTTGAACAGGAAGGCGAATATGATTACTATACAGCGGATTCAACGACACACTCTGGCGTGGAGTGGGAATGGACACACAGGTTCAACTCTAAATGGCGCCTTGCCGCAAACGGAGCTTTACAAATCAATACTTTTACGAATGGTAAAAATTTGCCCAATATTCCAGCTACTTTATTCAATCTCTCATTAAACTATACGCCGAAAGAAACGATACTTTTATTTGCTCATTACAAATCTATAGGCCAAATGTGGATTGATAATGAAAATCGGGAAGAAGGATTAATTACTCCTTATACTTTACTCGATGTAGGGGCACAATTGGAATGGCAGAAATTTTCATTGATGTTAAAAATTAATAATGTGTTTAATAAATTGTATTCCACTTTTGGTTATGGATACGAGTGGGATGGATATCACGCTTATTATTGGCCGGGCGCAATTCGAAATTCTTTTCTAAATATGTCCTATAAATTTTAAAAAAAACGACTTAATCGGTAAAACGTCTTGCGATTCGTTTGGCGAGGGAACTCAAATTTCCGCCACTTCCTGAATTCACAAGGAGAGCAACCGTGAAATCAGATTCAGGAAAGTGCATAAGCATTGCACGTCCTCCCATTGATCCTCCTGAATGCCCGACCCACTTTTTCCTGAATGCCGTATTACGAACTGACCATCCCAAACCATAATAAGTCGAACTCCCATTTTCTAAAGTCAACGGAGTCTGGAGAAGGTTGAGAGTAGATGGAGAAATAAAGTTTGATTGGTTTAACTTCAAAATAAAGTTTATCAGATCATTTGTATTTCCAATAAACCCGCCTCCGGCCCATTTATAACTGTTATCTACCTTGGGTGCTTCTACCATGATATTATCCTCGGCTATATAAAATTTAGCCAGATTTGTGAGCAAGGAGTCTCGATGTTCTGCCATGATGGAATGAAGATTCAAAACAGAAAATACTGAATCCTCCATAAATGATAGAAAATCCATTCCTGAGGCACCTTCCACAACTGCACTGACGAGGTTCCAACCATAACTGCTATATTTATATTTCGTCTTTGGTTTGAAGAGAAGTGTGTCATCCAGGAACAGGGATAAACCCGATGGAACAGAGGGGTAAAACTGATCATTCAAAAATTCATTGTTTCTATAATGGCGAATTCCTGCAATATGTCCCATGACATCTCTGGAAGTCACAGCCCATTTTTTATTCGGAAAATAAGGAACATATTTTTGTACGGGATCAAAAATGTCCACCAGGTTCTTTTCCATTAATCGCCCCATAGCAATGGATGTGATTGTTTTGGAAATACTTCCGATTCTGAATCGGGTTTGGGATGTGACCGGAATTTTGTTTTTGAGGTCTGCAAATCCAAATCCTTTACTCCAGATCAATTCCCCCTTATACCCGATGGATACCGATAATCCGGGAATGGAATTTTGAGACATAAAATTTTGAATAAGTTTAGTAGATTGAGATTCCGGCGAATAGTCCTGTTTATAATTACAGGAGATAATACCCAGAGAAATAAGTAGGAGAATGACTAATTGCTTCAAAGCTTAATTTTCCAAAAACTTCTCCAAATATTTCGGGAGTGAAATGTGTTCCGGCAGCTGGTCATCATTCATGGGTTTCCCAAACGATTGCTTTAGAGGGAGGACCCCCGCCCAAACAGGTAAATCGTAATCTTCCTTGTCATCGACAGGGGGTCCGGTTCTGATTTTGGCCGATGCTTCTACAATGGGAATCGCGATGACAGAAGTCTGTTTCAATTCACGGGCATTGGGGGGTCGTACATCCTCCCATCTTCCGCGGATTAACTGCTCACTTATGGTCTTTAAAGCATCTATTTTTTCGGCTTCATCAGAAACAAAACGCCCCTTTCCAAAAATTACGACAGATCGGTAATTCATTGAATGGTGGAAGGCAGAACGGGCTAAGACAATCCCATCAATATGGGTAAGGGTAACACAGAGTTCCTGCCCTTGTTGAATGCATTTTAAAAGCCGGCTTGCTGCTGAACCATGGATAAATAATTCCGTCCCTTTTCTTCCGCAAAGAGTGGGAATAACCACGGGAGTGTTGTTATGGATAATCCCGATGTGGCAAATGGCTGTATCGTCAATAATGTTATAAAGAGTTTCCGTTTCAAAATTGCCCCTTTGTGGCAGCCGTTTGAGCCGAGTTCTGTCTGTAGGTTTTGATTGAGTCATGATCTTTTTTCCCTTGTAAAAGGTAAAAGTTAACCCTCATGATCCTATAAAATAGTACTTAAAAATTTTATAATTCATTTATTCAAAAATGGTATAATTACGGTTCTCGTTTCTTAAAAGCCTGTCTTAACTTTGTCCCCTCATGACTGCAGAAAAATCTCAGCGTAAACGCCTGTTTCTCATCGATGGTTATGCCATGCTGTATCGTGCTCACTTTGCCATGATTCGAAATCCACTGATTACCAGCTATGGTCTCCATACCTCGGCTCTCTTTGGATTTACAAACCAAGTCCTGAAACTGCTTCGCACAGAGAAACCTGATTACCTCATGGCAGCCTTTGATTCGTCCAAGAAAACGTTTCGTCATGAAAAATATCCGGAATACAAAGCTACTCGGGAAAAAATGCCTGAAGAGTTAAGGGAACAATTGCCTCATTTATGGAAACTGCTGAAGGCCATGAGAATCCCCACTTACGAGGAACCGGGGTGGGAAGCGGATGATATCATTGGAACGCTTGCAAAAAAGGGTGAAGATGCCGGATTAGATGTATTTATTGTGAGCGGGGATAAAGATTTTATGCAATTGGTCAATGAACATATCTTTCTTTATACTCCATCTGGACGTCAGGCTGAAATTAAAATATATGACCGAGATGGTGTCATCAATAAATGGGGATTGCCCCCTGAAAAAATTATTGACCTGTTGGGTTTAATGGGGGATGCTTCAGACAATGTACCTGGTGTTGTCGGTGTGGGTGAAAAAACAGCCGTGAAACTATTAGATGAATATGGTACGCTAGAAAATGCCCTGGAACATGCCGATGACATTAAGAATAAGAGAGCCAGAGAAGGGATGCAGACCGGACGTGAAAATGCACTCTTAAGTAAGGAATTGGTCACCATTGATACTCAAATGGAGATCCAGGAGAATTTTGAAGATATGGCAACGGACGGGTTTGATATTGCAGCAATGGATACCTTATTTAAGGAATTGGAATTTCAAGCTCTACAACCCCAGCTTAATGCATTCCATGGCGAGGTAAATGTCCAGGAAACCCGTTCCGATAAAGACTATATTTCCATCACGACACTTGATGCTCTTGATTCTTTCGTATCTTCTGTAAAACCGGGGACATTGTTATCCTTTGATTTAGAAACAACCTCAACGGATCCCATGAGAGCCGAAATTGTAGGGATCTCATTTTCTATAAAAGAAAATTCCGGGGTTTATATACCCCTTGTTTATAAAGACAAAAAGGGCACCCACTTTGGAGAGAATGAATTGGGGATAGTCCTTGAGAAAATTCGGCCAATGATGGAATCGCCGTCCATCCCAAAAACAGGGCAAAATGTAAAGTATGATGCATTAATCTTTAAACGATTCGGGATGGAGGTTAAAGGTATTGTTTTTGATACTATGGTTGCCGCACACTTGGTGAAACCGGAAAACCGTTCCTATAAATTAGATAATTTGAGTGTCGAGCTGTTGAATTACCGTATGGTTCCCATTGAAGATCTAATTGGTAAAGGACGAAACCAAAGTTCCATGGCCGAAGTTGAACTGGATAAAATTACCTTTTATGCAGCTGAAGATGCAGATGTGGCGCTGCAAATCACCAAGATTCTGAAAGAAAAACTTGAAGAAGAAGGCTTAACCAAGTTTTTTGAGACTGTAGAACTTTCCGTCTTACCTGTTCTGCTAAATATGGAATACAATGGTGTCTATGTAGAAGGTCAAATGCTTCAGGATATGTCTCTGGAATTAGGAAAGAAAATAGAAGATTTGATCCGGAAGATACAGACGGAAGCCGGGGTTGAGTTTAATGTGAATTCCACCCAGCAGTTGGCCAATGTTTTATTCGATATTAAAGGACTCCAACCCATTAAAAAACGGTCTACAGCTGAAGGAGTCTTGGAGCACCTCAAGGATCAGGATCCTCTCCCCGGACTCATATTGGACTACCGGAAAATGAACAAATTGAAAAATACATATTTGGATACTTTACCGGAACTGATCCATCAGGAAACACATCGGATTCACAGCACATTTTCTCAGGTCATTGCCGCCACTGGGCGTTTATCATCCAGTAATCCCAATTTCCAAAATATTCCAATTCGGAGGGAGATGGGTCGGGAAATTCGAAAAGCGTTTAAGGCCCAGAAATCAGGATGGAAGATTTTTTCAGCAGATTATTCTCAAATTGAACTTCGTATTATGGCCCATTTAAGCAGGGATGAAGCTTTGGTGGATGCTTTTAATCATGGGCAGGATATCCATACACGAACTGCCAGTGATGTGTTTGGCGTTCCCATGAAGGATGTTTTACCGGAAATGCGTCGAACAGCTAAAATTGTTAATTTTGGATTAATTTATGGTGCGGGCCCATTTCGTTTGGCTCAGGAATTGGGCATACCCCAGGGTGAAGCAAAAACAATCATTGAGGCATATTTTCAACAATATTCCGGCATAAAACGATATATTGACTCCACTATTGAAAAAGCACGGGAAACTCACTATGTGGAAACAATGTTAGGACGAAAACGCCCTGTATGGAATATTGATAGCGAAAACCATCTCCATCGGGAAGCAGCAAAAAGAATGGCAATCAATATGCCCATTCAGGGAACCAATGCAGAGATGATTAAATTGGCTATGGTTGCGATTCAACGTGAATTGATATCCGGAAAGTTTTCAGCAAAAATGGTACTCCAAATTCACGATGAATTGCTGTTTGAACTTCCGGAAGAAGAATTGGAAGACCTCAAGCCCGTAGTCATTGGCAAGATGGAAAATGCCCTGAAACTTTCTGTCCCCGTCATTGTGGATTGTGGTGTGGGGGATTCCTGGTTTGAGGCCCATTAAACTAAACATCTAAATCGGTAACACGCATTATGGAAGCGAGTATCACTTTAAAAAAGGTTGGGAAATTGGCAGGGGACAGAACCATCCTTGCGGGGCTCACCTTTGGAGTGGAACGGGGAACGCTGGTGGCTTTAGTCGGAGATAATGAAGCGGGAAAATCCACCTTATTGAAAGTGCTGGCCGGTGTAGAGTCTCAGGAATACGGGTCTGTTTATATCCATGGATTAGATACAGTTAAACGACGGCGGGAAACCAGTCCAAATATTGGATACGTACCCAATGAAATTGATTTAGACCCCTGGTTAACTCTTGAACAGAATATCCGATTTATGGGGTATTTATATGGGTTGAAAGATGAGGTTATTTCCAATCGAATATTGAGCTATGCCGGTGAGCTGAGTCTCGTGGATTACCTCCACCGATCTGTAAAAGATATTTCTCCGGGTATTAATAAAAAAGGATTGCTTTTACGCGCGTTGGTTCACGACCCGGACATTTTATTACTGGACGATCCCACAGCCTTTATGGATGCCGAATCCTATAGAGAAACTTGGCATGTCCTCCATCGGCTGAAGGGAGAAAAAACCATTGTATATGTTAGCCAATCCTTGAAAGAAGTAGAGGAATGGCATGACAGAATCCTTGTGATGCAGGAAGGCAAAATCGTGATGGATGGAAAGCTGGATCGATTATTGGAAAGCACATTTGAGTTCCATCAATTTCGAATTGAATTTGAAGAATTATCGGAAGAATTATTTGCCAAATTATCTTCCATACCCAAGGTAAAAAACTCCTCAAAAACAGGAAACAGTTTTTATTTCTACGGGAAAGACAGACAGGTATTTTTTCATGTGATTCGCGAAGCAGCGGGAACTGTCATGAGAGACATGAGTCTAACCAAACTCGGGCTTCAGGATTTGTTGGATGCCAAGTTTGCACGGGAAGGAATCCAATGATACGGGCACTCATAATCCGACGGTGGTGGCTCATTAAAAACCGATTTTTACCCTTTATTAGTTTTTTAGTCATGTTGCCGATCCTTCTTCATATTGTTGTTACAATGGTCATGAAAAGAATTTTGGTGAAAAGCATCAATAATATTCCCTATGAATTATGGGTGTTCCCCGGAATTATCATGATTATATCTATTATTACTCTTTTTCCACTCCTCTACAGGGATTTATTTGATTTACGAATCCACAAGAAATCTCTCATGCCTATGACCTTAGCTCCTGTTAACAAATCGAAACTGATTACAGCATTTCTTATTACGGCTAGCTTGGAATCCTTTGTTTATGTTTTTATTGGAATGGGTATTATAAATTCACTGAATACCCAGGCTATTCATTGGAAAGCCTTTATTTTTATGCCTGTTTTTTCTTTGGGTTTCAGCAGTCTTATGGGGAATATCATGATATCTCTGTCCCTGCTGACAGACAGAATAAGCACCTATCTTTCTTCCATCATTATTTTATTGGTTATCATCTTATTCGGCTCGGGAATTTTAGTAGAATTCGAATTCTATCCTCATCCCATTGGTCAGGGACTTTCCCTGTTTCCCACCAGTATGATTTTATCAGCATTGCGAGCCATCATATTTTACAGTCGAATTGATTGGTTGTATATTTTCATTCCCATGGGGTTAACCTTGTTATGGACATGGGGGAACGGATTATTACTAAAAAGGAAGTTAAAACAATGAAAGCATATTTATCCGGGGCGATGGAATATGCGGGGGATGAAGGAGCAGGGTGGCGTTCAGAAATGACCCATTGGCTGGATAAGGCCTTAGGGCATACCGTTTATAACCCGGTGATTGAGTCCGATCGGCTTATCAAATCTCACGGGGCCGACAATTATCGAATATGGAAAACGGAAAACCCGGTTCGCTACAGGGATTTTATCCGGAAGTGCGTGGATTCAGATTTGCAAACCGTAACGCAGAATTGCGATTATTTAATTTGTCTTTGGGATGAAAGCGTATTTAAAGGAGCGGGAACCCATGGTGAGGTTACGATGGCTTATCACAGCGATATTCCAGTTTATCTGGTGAATCGTGTCCCTATTGAAGATTTTAGCGGATGGATCATGGCCTGCAGTACAGAAATCTTTCATGACTTTGAAACACTGAAAAGGTTTTTGAAAAAACATTACGGATAACATGGCAGGGCCAAAAGCGATAATTCACTTAGACCGGTTGGTCAAAAATTACCGTATTCTTCTGAATGCGGTCCAGGGTAAACGCCTTGTCAGTGTAGTAAAAGCCAATGGATATGGCCATGGCGCTGTATCTTGCGCAAATGCTTTGGAACGAGTCGGGTGTGATTTTTTTGCTGTCTTTACTTTTAATGAAGCCTTGGAGCTCAGAGAAAAGGGTATAAAAAGTGAAATTTTAGTCTTTAGTAAAATGAACCCGGATCATTTGGCTGAAGCGGTTACCCGGGACATTATTTTAAATTTATCATGGTCTGATGATTTGGATTTGCTTTTAGAATTTTATCAAAAAACCGGCACTTGTCCCCGAATGCACCTGAAAGTGGATACAGGCATGACACGGTTAGGCGTGCCTTTAGATGATGTCTATGCAGTGTTAGACCGTTTGAAGAAACATCCGGAAATTCGCTGTGAAGGCATTTATTCTCACCTGGCCACAGCAGATGAAGGGGATTTATCCTATGCTCACCAACAGGGGGAGACCTTTCACCACGTATTAGAACAAGCAGAAAAATCAGGTTACGATTTTAAACATGTTCATTTGTCAAACAGTGGAGCCGTGATTAATCTTGACCAAACTTCTTATAGTTTAGTAAGAGTTGGGATGCTGTTGTACGGTGCTTTTCCTTCTGATGAAGTCCCTCAGGATTTACCCGTTAAGCCGGTTATGGAATTCAAAGCCCCCATTGTAACGGTGAGAAAAGTATTGGCAGGGACTCAAGTCAGTTACGGGGGTGTTTATACGGCAGAGAGGGAAACAACAATCGGTGTTATTGAATGTGGATTTGCAGATGGGTATCCACGGCCATGGTATGAAAAAGGGCATGTTTTATACCAGGGGAAAAAATACAAAATAGCCGGCCGTATCTGCATGGACCAGTTTATGGTGGATTTTGAAGGGACGGAACCAAATATTGGAGATGATGTACTTTTAATTGGAGAGGGAGCAGAAGGGAAGATTCTTATGGAAGAAATTGCCCAGGCCATTGGTTCTACACCCTATGTGCTCTCTACAGCTATTGGAGGAAGGACGCAGTATATATATAATGAAAATTAATTGCTTTTTATTTTGATTTATCCTCAGGCTTTCTCACCCATGAGCGTCGGTCTAAAAATGTTTTTTCCTTTAGTTCTGCCCATTCTTTAATGATTTTTTTTAGGGTTTTTGCCTGATTCGGGTGGTCATTCTCAAGAACGGTCTCAACGATTTGAATCACTTCCGATTTATGGTCTTCTATTTTTGCGATACTGATGTTCATTTCTTTTTTCCACTGCTCTTTTTCTTTCCTTCTGATTTCTTTTTCTCTCTCTAGTTTTAGAACTTGAATTTTCCGTCCGGCGAATAAAACAGCCACAAGAAAAACAATGATTACAGATAGAGGTATTAATTCATTCATGATTCATTCTCATTGTAAAATAACAGGAATTCTTAATACGGTGATCCAGTAGAACATGACCATGGCAGCCATGACAGCCAATGCTGCAGGCCAGGCAAATATGGCCAACCGTATAAAATCTTTTGCCTCAAGCATCCCGGCAGCGTACACGATGGAACTTGCAGGAGTTCCAATCACCAGCCAGAAGGCCAGGGAGGTTGAAATAGCCAGCCCGATCCCGACGAGGAGCGGATTGGTACCGGAAGTCTGGGCCATATCCAGTACAACCGGTCCGATGACGGCTACCGTTGCACCTGCGCTCATGAGATTGGTCAGTCCTGCACCGATAGCCACAACCAATAATATAAGGGCGACTCCGGAATTAATACCCAAGGGAGCCAACACATCAATGATACTGTCTGCCAACCATCCCGCGGCACCGCTTGAGCGAAAAACGCTCCCAAGGCTAATAGCACCGGCATAGAGGATAATGACACCCCAGCTTACATTTTCTTCATAATCTTTCCATGAAGCAAGTCCCAATATCATGTACAGAACAGCACCTGAAATCGCCACCCCACCTAATCCAAGAGAAAACCCTAACAGTCTTGGGGTAATAGATTTATCTGTAATCCACATAAAGACAACCAAAACCATAATGGCGCCAACAAGCCATTGTTTTGGAGTCATTTTTCCGTGTTTTTCCAAATCCTGTTTTAGTGTATTCACCGCCTCCGACAAATCTTGCGTTTCGGGTTTAAACAAAATTGGGAGAAGAAAAGACATGAGTCCCGTCATGACCAAAGTATAAAACATACCCATGAGCATCCACTGGAAGAAAGAGACTTCCACACCAATATTGGACAGAAATCCAATCATGATGGCATTTCGTGCACCTCCGGACGGACTCATGGGAGCGCCTATCATACAACCGATAGCAATAGACATCATCAGCAGTTTTCCCAAACGGGGAGAAGGAATTGATTTATGGGTAAGCGTATACAAGGCCAAGGCAATGGGAACATACATGGGAGCTATGGATGCTTCATTGATAAATGCGGAGGGGATGGCGGTTCCTAACAGCAGGCCCAGAACAATCATTCTTGTCTTTGTGCCGGAGAGATGGATAACGGCCATCCCAATCCTTTTATCCAGGCCGTATTTAACCAGTGTGGCACCAATGGCCAGAGATCCGGCAATGAACCAAACAGCATCATGAGCATAGGTCGCCACAATCTTAGCCGGGGGAGTAATGCCGAAAAACAATTGAACCAATCCAATGAGTAGAGCCACAGCCGGCATGGGTATTGCTTCTGTGGCAAAAAATACGACACAGGCAGAAAGAAGTCCGATAATAATTTGAATATGATTTGCTTGGAGGGAAATAACCTCCGGTGTGGCTCCGGGAAGAAGTTTTGCGGCTTTTTCAGTCATAGAGGCTGGTGTAGGGAGAATAAAACCTACCAAGAGAAAAATAACTAAGCCAAGCCCTAACCAGCGAAAATCAGTCGTCTTGGAAAATCCCCCTGAAGTATTTTGTTGCGGTTCCGACATGAGAATAGGTAAGAAGAAAATGAGGAAAAAATTAGTTTTAGTCAAGAGCAAAAAGGACAGGCTAGGATTAGAAAATGCCTGGGAATAGTTAAGATTGTTTGGTATCACAAAGACAAAAAAAGTGTTTTGTTCTCATTGGAAACAGACTATTGATTAAATTCACACCCCCATGATGAAACGGATCCTTCTATTTATCGTATGGTTTGCAATGGGTATGCGGAGTCTCATTGGCCAGGAATACAAGTACAGCAATGTTATGCCTGTGCCGGATTTATCTTTTTTACCTTCCGTATTCACCGGATTGGATGTCCTGGAACAACTTGATTTTGCACCCCTTCATAATAAAACGATTGGTGTTTTTACCAATCAAACTGCTGTAGATAGGGAGGGGCGCCATGTATTGGAATTACTCAAAACTCAACAAGCGGTAAAAACAGAAATTATTTTTCTTCCTCAATACGGACTCTTTGCTTCTAATAATCAGCGAATAAAAATTCAGGAAGAAAAGAAGAGGGAACCGATTTTAGGTGCAAGAATCGTAAATCTCTTTGGCCGAAGTGTGAAACCGCCTGATTGGACCATGAGGGATTTGGATTTAATTTTGGTAGATATCCAGGATACAGGAGTTCGATTTTCTACCTACATTGCCACACTAACGAAAATTATGGAAGTGGCCAGTGAATGGAATACACCGGTAATGGTATTGGATAGACCAAATCCGTTGAGAGGAGACCGTGTGGATGGCCCTGTCGTCCGTCCGGCGTATCAATCTTTTGAAGGGTATCATCTCATTCCAATCCGCCACGGCATGACCCTCGGAGAAATAGCTATCATGGTGAATGAAATGGGGTGGATTAAAGACCTGAAACGTGTGGACTTAACGGTCATACCCCTGGCCAATTGGAAACGGGATTCCTGGTATCACTCCACCGGGTTAAAATGGATTGAACCTGCTCCTGGATTAAAAGATATGACAACACTTTTAGCCTATACCGGGTTTGGCTTAATTGAAGGATCGAACTTAAATGACGGCAGAGGGACAGACAGACCTTATCTTCGGGTGGGAGCCCCATGGATTTCTGGGCAGCATTTGGCCCAAAAATTACTGGCCTACAAATTGCCGGGGTTTAAACTGAAGGTCGTAGAATATATCCCGAGAAAACGTCCGGGAGATAAAGTTGTCCCTTTGTACACGGATGAATTTTGCAGTGGTATTGACATAGAAGTAACAGACCCAAACCGGTTTGACCCCTTAGCCACAGCCACCGCAATTATTGTATTGACAAGTCAATTATATCCCCGGGAATTCAAATGGGCAGAATTTGACCGCATCGATAAATTATACGGTTACGACCAGTTAAGGATTTTTGCTGCCCAAAAAAAACCACCGAATTATCTGCCGCCTCTGTGGTTTCATGATGTGGTTCGTTTTAACGAGTTTCGTCAGCGGTTTCTCCTTTACGAATAAGCCGGAATGCAAGACCGCCATCCTCTCCGGTTTTACATTTTTCTGTTGTCTTTATTCAGCTTAGAGGCTCAAACACATTTTACCCTTCCACAAAATGTCTGGAGGATAAGTTATACTGCCCGTTCGGTCTCAAGTGAATGGAAAGGACACGATGGAAAAAGCGGATGGAAGGATTATCCTTACACCTTTCAGGGGTCAGAGTATCGTCTAACCCAAATTCTGGAAAGAGAGACCTCTGTAAACCTTTACAACATGGAATATGGCTTTACGGATAAATTCTCATTTTTCCTCAATATTCCTGTTTTTAATTCTAACCATGAAATATCCACGTGGACCTCTTCCGGCGATTCGATAAATACCTCGCTGGATTCTTTATTGACCTATTTTTATCCAAAGAATAAAAACAGTCAAGGATTAGGGGATATCCGATTGGGGTTCAATTTGCTATTGAAAGGAAAACCCGCCTGGAGCGGTAGGGGAAAATATTCTGTGTATGGGGGTATTCAGGTAAAAATGCCTTTTGGAGAGAGGCTCCGGAAATTTAATAACTCTCATAAAGATTCGGCTGGGGTACCGGTTCAGTTTTCACAATTACCCATTGGAGATGGGTTAACAGAATGGGACTTGAGTCTGTTCGGGGAATTTTTTAAACGATTTAAAGGAAGGCTGGTGAATATTACTTGGAAGGTTTCCACGGGATTTTCCAGCAGGGAAATCGTCCACAACCCCATTTCGTTTTTATGGACGGACCAAACAGAAGCGGACTCTATTTCAATTATGATTGGAGAAAATGTTCTCCATCAAAAAGGACTACGACTTACAGGAAACATCGCCGGGAAACTTGAACTGTGGCCGGAGAGATTATTTTTATCCGGAGGGATGGAATGGCAATACCGGGGGAGGGATCAGTATTTTTCTGAGAATGAAGCCTGGGATTCATGGATGGCTTCCCGAATAAATTTTGACACAAAAAATACTCTGGTCAGGCAGTGGGTAACCCTAAATGTATTAAATACAGATCCCTTAAAAAAAATAGGTCCTGTGCCCTTTGAATTCGAGGCAGCCGTAAAGTGGGTTGTTCCCCTGGTTACCCGAAACACTTTCGGGGAAACCGAAATAGGGTTTACACTCAGTTCTTATTTTCAGGCGTGGTGAAGATAGACGTAGATTTCATTCTTTTAAACCCGGAAGGTTCATATGATTGATTCAAGAAAAACAATTTGGAGTTGGGCGTTTTATGACTGGGCGAACAGCGCCTATGCCGTTACAGTCATGGCCGGATTTTTCCCGGTTTTTTTTGAAGAATACTGGTCCACCTCCGCCAATGTTAATGAGAGTACCTTTTATCTCGGGATTGCCAATTCAGTCGGTTCAATCATTGTGGCCGCCATGGCCCCGTTTCTTGGAGCAATCGCGGATAGAGGAACCGCAAAAAAGAAATTTTTATTTACTTTTGCATTTCTGGGAATCATCATGACGGCCGCGTTATGGACTGTGGGTCAGGGGCACTGGCAACTGGCATCCATATTTTATGTTATTTCTTCAATCGGATTTTTAGGCGGAAACATTTTCTATGATTCATTGCTGGTGGGGGTGTCTTCCAAGAAAAATTGGGATTATGTCTCCCTGTTGGGATTTGCCTTGGGCTATATCGGGGGTGGGCTTCTGTTTTTGGTCAATGTACTCATGTATCTAAAACCGGAACTCTTTGGAATTGCTGACGGGGCAACAGCCATACGGTTATCTTTTTTAAGTGTGGGGATATGGTGGGGGTTGTTTTCCATTCCTATCTTCCTCTTTGTTAAAGAACCGGTCATTTATAAACCTGTGGGAATTTTCCGGGCCGTTGGAGATGGATGGAGGCAATTAAATCATACCCTTAAGGAAATTCGCCACTTAAAAGTTGTGGGATTATTTTTGTTGGCGTATTGGCTGTATATTGATGGAGTCGATACCATCATTCGGATGGCGGTCAAATACGGAACGTCCCTGGGCTTTCCTTCCAGTTCATTGATTACCGCTCTGCTCATAGTTCAGTTCGTAGCTTTTCCTGCTGCCCTGCTCTATAATAAATTTGCGGAAAAATTGGGCGTGAAACGGGCCATCATGATTGCTATTGGCGGATACAGCCTTATCACTTTTTTAGGGTATTCCATGAAAGAACACTGGCATTTTTATACCCTGGCTGTCATGGTGGCCTTATTCCAGGGCGGGATACAGGCTTTAAGCAGAAGTTTATATGCCAGGATTATTCCAAAGGAAAAATCGGCAGAATTTTTCGGATTTTATAATATGTTAGGAAAATTTGCCGCCGTCATCGGACCACCATTAATGGGATATATTGGATTGGTTACCGGAAATCCGAGGTTGGGTATTTTGTCGATTTTAATCCTCTTTATTGCAGGGGCAATATTATTGTCTAAGGTCGATATTGAAGAAGGGGAGCGAATGGCAGAGGAATTTTTAGCTAAAAATTAAAAAAGGGGTTGAAAAATATAATCCATTACCGATAAACTTGATATGAAAGCCCCGCAGGTGTGGCGTGCTCTTCAGGGAAAAAAGATTTTCTCGAGGGTTAATTTGCGGGGCATTTTTTTAGTATTTTCTAATTTTAATTATTTTCCGACCGGCACTAGACCCCGGGCCTGGATATCATGATTTTTATCAACATAAAACCCATCCCTATAAAATTCGTTGATGAAAAAAATACATAATTGAATGAGGTAAAAACACCTTGAATTCAACTCTTAAGTGCAACTCAAAGACTGTTTGTGAAAGAAGCGGAGC
>CAZJUP010000011.1:0-71861 GCA_964549275.1 uncultured bacterium
TTTATTCACGGGTGATTTGGAAGCAGATGGGGAGGCATCCCTGCTAAAATATGGCACTCAATTGACCACGAATGTACTGAAAGTGGGGCATCATGGTTCAAAAACCAGTTCAACCGAACCATTTATAAATTTGGTTTCACCAGAATTAACCGTTGTGTCTGTGGGTTATAAGAATAAATTTCGACACCCATCGGAAGCGGTGATGGGGCGAATTAAACAATATACAGATCGCATTCACAGAACGGACCATTCCGGCGCATTGTGGCTGCGTTCAAACGGAAAAGAAATCAGAGAAATCCATTGGAAATAATTGCAGGTGTTGATGAAGCAGGGCGAGGTCCCCTAGCCGGTCCCGTAGTGGCTGCAGCTGTTATTCTGCCAGAACACCATAGTATTGAAGGACTGGCAGACTCTAAAAAACTGACGGCCAAAAAAAGAGAAACACTGTTTGGGCAAATCATGGATGTTTCTGATGTGGGGGTTGGCATTATATCCCACCGCACCATTGATAAAATCAACGTACTTCAGGCTACCTATAAAGCCATGCGAAAAGCCATTGATGCACTCTCTCAAGGGCCGGATAAGGCATTGATTGATGGCTATGGTCTCCCGGATCAATCGATCAAAAATGAAGGTATTGTGGATGGAGATAATCTTGTAGAATGCATTTCGGCAGCATCCATAATAGCGAAAGTAACACGAGATCGATTTATGGCATCTGTGGACCCTATTTTCCCAGAATTTGGTTTTGCCAAACACAAAGGCTATGGGACGAAACAACATATGGAAGCACTTCAAATGCATCGTGCCACACCCATTCATCGAAAATCTTTTGAGCCGGTAAAAGTGAACCTCCCCAATATGGCATGGCTAAAGTATAATAAAAAGGTGGGACAGCTGGGGGAACAACTGATCGCCCTAAAATATCTAAATAATGGATATAAAATTAAGGAAATGAATCGAACCTGCGGTCATTATGGCGAATTGGATATTATTGCAGAAAAAGAAGGCGAAACTATTTTTATTGAAGTCAAAACAGCAACTCGAGATCAAATGGGCGGTCCTATATTAAAGGTGGATAGCCATAAATTGAAAAAGCTGGAATCGGCCATTCAATATTATTGTTCGGAACAGGAAACGGAATCGGATGTTAGACTGGATGTGGCCACAGTCATCCTGGATAAGACTCCCATCTTAAAAACCTATAAAGGCATTAGCCTGGATTAATGAGAAATGGAGTAATAATTGCTTCAGTCTGAAAGGGAAGAAGCCTAACTTCGCCGCCTATGAATTCAAAAATTTCACGCGCAATCAACGAGATTCGTTCACTATTTATTCTGATTATTATTGTTCTGACCCTGAAAGTGACCATTTTCGAATTATATATTGTCCCCACCGGCAGTATGGAAAATACCATAATGACTGGCGATTTTCTTGCGGGCAACCGATTTGTCTATGGCATGCGCACTCCTGAATGGATTGGTATCCCCTATACGGATATTGGTTTTGATATACCATCCATCAAGTTCCCTTCCTTTAAAGAACCCAAAAAAGGGGATGTGATTATTTTTAAGTTTCCCAGGGATGTTAAACAAAAGTACGTGAAGCGTGCTGTAGCTGGCCCTGGAGATATGTTAGAAGTGAAGGATAAAGTGATTTATCTCAACGGCGAGCCTTCCGCATTGCCACCTAATGGTAAATTTGTTATGGCGCCTCTTTCTGATACTTTCACTCAGCAGGATATCTTTTTGGGAAACCAGGGTAATAAAGATCATTTCAAAGCTTTGAGAATGCCAAAAAAAGGAGATCAGATTGAAATCTCCTCCCAAAATGCAAAACTCTTGCTTCATCTTATGTTATTGGATGGGCATGACCTCACGCTTAAAAGCGGTAATAAAATATATCGGTTTACAATGACCAGTCCTGATGAACTTTATAGAAGAAAAAGTGGGAATCCAATTGCTAGGAAATTTAGGAGTTTATTTGGTAGAAATAATTGGCAGAGATATTTATCTAGACTAGTGAATGAAATCGATGCTACATACTACCCCGAGGGTAATATGCTTGTTCCTTGGTCTGAAAATATCCCTAAAGGTACCCTTCTTATGGATGGTAAGCCATTAGGCAACTTAACACATTATACTGTTAAGGATGATTATTTTTGGGCCATGGGTGACAATCGAGATAATAGTTTGGATTCCCGTTATTGGGGATTTGTACCTCGATCTCATATTCTGGGCGAAGCACTTTTTGCATATTTTTCACCAATTTGTTTAAAGTGGTATCCATATCCACTATCACCACTAAAATAAATATTTTTACTTTTAGATTGAAGCACCCAAGACCCCCAAAGGGTGGAAAATCGATTCATAGGCCCGCGTCCGGAAAAATGTCGTGCAGGTGCAAATACAAATTTAAAATCTTCTGACTGATGTTCGTCCCACCAATCAAATTCTCGAATTGCCGACTCTGTGACTCCCCAATCTATAAGATGGCGACCAATGCCCAACGGCACATAAAATTGATCAACCTTTTCTTTTAATTTCTGGATGGATTGATAATCTAAGTGATCGTAATGATCATGAGAGATAAAAACCAAATCTATGTGGGGCAATTCATCAATTGTGATGGGAAGCTCTTTTTGATACCGGCTATTTCCCAACGAAGGATGGGGTGCCGGCACATCACTAAACATTGGATCGATTAAAATTGTTTTTCCATCAATTCTCATGAGGATGGTGGAATGCCCAAACCATACAAAATAAAAATTCTCATTTTCATTCAAAAATTGATTTGCACTCAATTTTTCCACGGGTGGTGCATTTTTGGGCGCCCTGTCTTTAGCTTTGAAAAAGTAATCATACGTGAGTGAAATATAATTTTTTGCCCCCATGCCCATATTCACAGGAATCTCATTGTGAAAAATTCCATCTTTATAATTTTTGGATTCTTCATAGCGACGTACATCAGAATCGGTGTGGGTGCCACCAAATTCAGGGCTAAACCCAATGAATATTCCTCCGCCTACAATTGTTAATCCAACAATGCCTAATGCGATTGTTCCAACCATTTTTAATCCTATTTTCATTTATTAAGTGATTAATTACTTACTACCGCTTTAAAAATATTTTACAAGTTATATTTCTCTAACAAAAATGAAATCATTCGATCTTGATCAAATTCGCCGCCATCTCTCAAAATTGATGTTGTAATACCTTCAATAAAAAACATAATAAACTTTGCTTCAAGCTGGGGGTCTTTGTAGCCAAGTTTTGTAAATGCTGTACTTAACAGTTCCAAAACAGGTTTCATTTTTTCTTCTTTATGGGTATTCATTTCCCATTTGAGTTTGAACTGTAATTTCCAAAATTCTCTATCGGAAGAATCAATATTAAAAGGTAATTCTAACAATAGGCGCATCTGACTTTTTGGGTCTGTTTCTGTCATAATATTATAGAAAATACCACCCATTTTTTCTTCAGCTAATTTTGATAAAGCATCTAACAACCCTTGCTTATTTTCAAAATGACGGAAAATGAGTCCTTCAGAGACGCCGGCCCGTTTGGCTACCTTGCTTGTAGATGTTGCATGGTAGCCCTCTTTAGCAAAAAGTTCTAATGCTGCTTCTAATATTTTTTCTTGTTTATTTGTCATAGGATTGTGAGTAATCACTTACAATGTTAAACAAATAAATGATTATTGCAAACAAAAATTTGGACAATTAACTAAAAAAAGAAAACTAAAGCTTTAATGGCTTTATAGCAGATACAACCGTTGAAGGATCCTTCTCCCAATCCACAGTTGGGTCATCCACATAGAGTTCCACTTCGTTCCCGTCCGGGTCTTCAAGATATAAACTTTGGCTTACAGTATGGTCGCTCATGCCGGCGATGTGAACGCCTGCTTCCATGAGTTCATCTCTTGCAGCGCGAAGTTCATTCATTGAATCGCCGACCTTAATACCGATATGATAAAACCCAATCCGGTGACCTTTAGGCGGCTTTGGTGCATCGCCTACTTCGATGAGTAAAATTTCATGATGGGTCCGGCCGGATGTGAGCGCCACAGCATTGAATGGATGGTTCATTTCCCCGGCCTGTTCAAATCCTATAAGGTCTCGATAAAACGCCAGAGAGCGCTCCAATACTTTCACATAAAAAACAACATGTCCGAGATAATGAGCTTTCATAGTTATAATTTACCATCTTGGAAATCGGAAAATGCCTGCAGCACTTCACCTTTTGTATTCATGACAAAAGGGCCGCCCCGTGCTACTGGTTCATTCAACGGTTCACCTGCAACTAGATAGACACTCGTGGTATTATGTACTGTTTGAAATTGGATATGCCCACTTTGTTCATATACGGCCAATTGGCCTTTAAATAACTCTTGTCCACTAGAAACATCACCTTCATAAACAAACCCAAAGGCATTCCACCCATCCAAAACAGGAATTATCAGCTCGGCATTCTTTTTCATTTGAATATCTAAAATCAGGACCGGTGTGTGTGATTGTCCCGGACCAATGGTTCCATGATAATCCCCGGAGATAACTTTTACTGTTCCGCCTTCTTCATCTACAATCGGAATTTGACTCACATCAATATCTTGATAAGCCGGCTCAATCAATTTTTTCTCTTTAGGCAGATTGAGCCAAAGTTGGAAACCGCGAGCCAATCCATCGGTCTGAATGGGCATTTCGCTGTGAATGATGCCCCGGCCTGCCGTCATCCATTGAACAGATCCATCTTCCAACAAACCTTCATTCCCGGCAGAATCCTTATGCTGCCATTTACCATTGAGCATATAAGTGATGGTTTCAAATCCCCGGTGGGGATGGGGCGGAAATCCGGCAATATAATCATCGGGGTTGTCGGTGCCGAATTCATCTAACAAGAGGAAGGGGTCTAACATATTCAAGGCCGGTGAACCAATAATTCTCGTAAGGTTTACACCGGCGCCATCGGTGGTTTTAATTCCCTCCACAATTTGCTGAATTCCACGTTTGCTCATTATTTATTCAAACAATGCGGAAAATTTTTCTTTTCGATTCCAAGCCATCCAACCTAACACTACAACCAATATGATTCCAACAGGTAAGCCATTTGGATCTAAGACAGCATGTATCATGAAAATATTGTAAATCACCGGTGCAAGCAGAATAAGGGCAAATGGAATCATCTTCCCTAAAATGAGTAAAGCTCCGCCAATAATTTCTATAAGAGCCACTGTTTCAATTATATATCCAGATTGACCCAGAGGCGTTTCATTTCAGTTCGTCCCCTTTTAATTCACCCCATTACTTTTTACAGTATTTGTTTCTAATATCTGAGAAAAGATGATTGAATGGTCATCTTTTCTATAGTCATAGCTACCATCATCTATCGGAATTCTCCAGTCACCGTACCGATGGGTAAGATAGTCTTCAATTAGATTGGGAATGGAAAATGTTTTTCCTTCAAATTTAAGATAACCAACTTTATCAAAATATTTATAAGGAATGTTTATTTTAGTATAGTGATTTATTCCTCCATATGCACAAACAAAATTTTCTTCACCGAGTTTTCTCATCAAAAAACAGTCCAACAAGACCCTGTTTCGGTAAAATATATTTTTATTAAATACTTTTAGTAACCTTATCTTTCCTTTTTTGAGGGGATAATCATTTTTTTCCTGATATTTTATTTTTACGTAGTATCCAGCTCTCCTAATTTGTTTTACAAGGAATTTAATCTTTTTTTCATCATCACAGAAAAAACTCAAATCCACATCATTATCCCATGGAAGCAGCCTATTCTCTCGATAAACACCTAATAGAGTACCACAATCAAGAACATATTTTATTTTTTCATTTTCAAAAACTTTGGTTACTTCCTTCAACATTTTTAATGCTGCAAAATTATTTTCTCCTAACGTGGTGTTGCTACTATTTGCCAACTCATTTTATCCATTAAATTGCTATGAGATATATAGACCTACTTCACATTGGTATCTCATTATTTTTAAAATGCTCCACCAATTCTTTATGGTATGTGGAACGCCTGACCCTAAAAATTACTAAAAATTTCTCAATAATGTGTGTACACTTTATTATATCAACCCTACCCCCATCCAATTCACGGGTTGGGGGTCTTTTTCGTTGAGTTTTCCAAATTGAGTTGAGTTATGTTGAATAAGTAGGCGTTCTATATAAGGGCGTTTTACCACAACATCACCACACACAAATCACACCGCACTATCATCTAATACACTGGGATTCTAATCAAATCCCTACATTGAATCAATGTGATGAAGGCTTTAGTGCCTTATATGATAACGGATATGGGGGTTATTTCCATACAAAACCTTTCCATATTTAGCATTTATTAGGATTGGTTTGATATAATTTGAATTAGTAGGTAAAAGAAAAGCCCCTGACGGAAATCAAGGGCTTATCTTCAGAGCGAGAGACCCGCCTACATTTCATTACGGCGGACAGGCGAGATATGATCAATGTCCGTATGCACAAAACCCCACCAGAAGGCGGGGTTTTGTGTATGAGCGAGAGACCCGCTTTCATTCCACTACGGCGGGCAGGCATCCATGGAGCGTATTTTGACTGACGCCCAAATCTCTGGACTCTTTGGCTACACTTTGATGCTTCTACAAAATCAACTTCATGGCTGATACTTTAAAATCTCGAACATATACCATTCTTTTTCTTTTCGTTTCCATTTTGCTTCCTTTTAACTTTTCTAAATTAAAAAGTTGCTTAACTACGAGTACACTTTATTATCCTAGGTCCAGGTCAAATATCGTACGAGATCCAACAATGGGGCGCTGCCGTTAAACTGGGTATAAACAATCTTACAGGAGAGTCCTATAAACATGCGTTTGGTTCGGTAAGTATTGGCCAGTTAGCCTACCTATCCATTTCTTATAGTGGATCAGTATTATAGTAAAATCCAAGAGACCATTTTATAACAATTATCAGGGAAATACTCCTTAGTCAGTAATAGATGAAGATAATTCAACCAAGGATGGCAAATATCAACCGAAAAAAAAATCCAATTCTATTTGATTGATCATCTAAATTTCTTCTAATGGTATTTTCCCCATTTCCTTTTTCATATTAAAGTCTGTTGCATAAATTCCACGATAGTTTTCATGGAAACAGGAAGAATAAAATCAACTTCAACTGGTTCGGAAAATTGAGTTTGGATACATCGGGAATATGATGCAGATTGATAAAAACTAATGAACGACTTGATTTTAGGCTTATCCCAAGAGATGGTAAGCGGAATAGCTGTGGGGTCAATATATGCATTAATTGCTTTGGGGTTTACCTTAATCTATAAAGCGTCAGAGGTCGTTAATTTTGCGCAAGGGGAATTAATGATGGTTGGTGCCTTCGTTAATTTTTATTTTGTAACTGTTTTTCTTTCCAATACGCCAAACCCAACTATAACAACCTATCTCTTAGCCCTTGTAGCTACAATTATATTTTCAGTTCTTTTTGGTATTGTACTGGATTTTATCATTAATCGCCCTCTAAAAGATGAACCCATTTTTTCCATCATAATGGCTACGATTAGTCTTTCGATTATTTTACGTGCTTTAATGGCAATTATTGCAGGACCATTGAGTTTGGTTCCTTTGTCTCCATTTGACAATACGGTCATTTCCTTTGGAGGTATTATTATTTCTATTTTGGACATAATTATAATTGGAAGTGCTGTCGTTTTGATTTCTGTCTTTTATGTGTTTTTCAATAAAACTAAATGGGGGATTGCCATTCAAGCATCGTCAGAAGACCCGGTAGCCGCGCAATTAATGGGAATTCCGGTCAAACGAGTACATGCATTGGTGTGGATATTTTCTGCTGTGGTTGCTACAGTCAGCGGTATTCTTTTAGCCCCTAGAATGTCTATTTTGGACACAACTATGGGATTTCTTGGATTGAAAGCATTTCCTGCGGCAGTATTGGGGGGATTTGGCTCCATTCCTGGTGCCATTCTTGGAGGAATCATATTGGGTGTGATTGAAACTATCAGTATGGGAACTCTTTCTTTTTATTTTGGATGGGTAAAAGAAATCAATGATATTATTGTTTGGATTGTTCTTATTGCAGTTTTGATGGTTAAACCGGATGGATTATTAGGTGTTGAAAAGGTGAAAAAAGTTTAATGAAGGGCCGGTACGAAGACGAAAATTTGGTTTGGATACCCTTTCTCATAGGGTTGGTATTTTTACTTCCTTTTATTCTACAAGGCGTTACGTATAGTTATAAATATTATTTGTATGTTCTAAATGTTGCGGGTATCTATATTATTTTAACAGTAGGGTTGGATCTTTTAAGTGGTTATTCCGGGTTAATATCCTTAGGGCATGCGGCATTTCTTGCCATTGGTTCTTATACTTCTGCCATATTGGTGGACCAAGTGGGGATTCCATTTGCTGCATCCCTTATTGTTTCGCCTATTATTGCCGGTCTTTTTGGATTTATAATTGGATTTCCTGCTCTACGAATCTCCGGAATGTATTTAGGGCTAACGACAATGGGTTTTGGGTTTATTGTAAAACGACTTATCATCGCATTGAGAGAATGGACTCACGGTGCAGGTGGTTTGGAAGTTTCTTCTCCCCAATTGTTCGGATATACATTCAGAACTGATTGGGATAATTATTATCTCATTTTCTTTTTTGCGGTTTTGGCTGTCATAACAGGAAGAAGAATTGCCAAGTCAAAAATCGGAAGAGCCTTTATGGCCATTCGAGATTCTGAACAAGCTGCAGAAGCCTCTGGGATTCATTTATCGAAGTATAAAATGCTGGCTTTTTTTATTTCCGGAATGTTTGCCGGATTCGCTGGCGTATTATTTGCGCATACCAATCACTTTATTTCTACAGACCATTTTGATATTTTATTGTCTATCTATTTTATCATCATGGTCCTCGTTGGAGGGGTAAGCTCAATTTATGGTGCCGTTTTAGGAACCATCTTTATCGTCTCTTTGGATAATTTATTTGTTCCTTTACTGAAAGATTGGATCCATGGAATATTTAATACAGAGGCAGGGGATATTCAATCACTGATTTTCGGACTTATAATGTTTTTGTTTATTATATTCCAACCCATGGGTATATATGGTATGTGGTTAAAAATGAGAATTTATTGGAAACTTTTTCCGTTTAATCCGCGGAAGCGATTCACCTAAACATAAAACCAGGAGGTAATGGTATGAAAAAAGTAACTGGATTATTGTTGATTATCGGAATTCTGATTGTCGGTTGTGGAAAGAAAGTACCGACTCCCGGAGTTACTGATAACGAAATCCTTATTGGAAATGTTCAGGACCTCAGTGGCCCTATGAAGGAATTGGGAGCGGTACTTCCGGCAGGGTCTAATTTGTATTTTCGTTATGTAAACGAGAATGGGGGTATTCATGGTCGACAAATAAGAATGTTGGTAGAAGACCACCAATATAATCCCCAAAAAGCGGTTTCCGCTGCAAAAAAGCTGATAGAAAAAGATCAAGTTTTTTGCCTGTACCAGCTTATTGGGACTTCAACATGTGAGGCAGTTCGTCCTTTGTTAGCTGAAACTGGAACTCCTCTCATTGCCCCCGCCACTCAATCAGGATCAATGTCTGATATGACCAGACCGGCATCAGATTTAATATTTCATACAGATACCGGATATGATAAACAGGTCAATATTCTTGTTGACCAAATCATGAAAGATAATCATGACTCAAAAATCGGTGTGATTTATCAAGATGATGACTATGGCCAAAATGTTTTAAAAGGTGCTGCTGAAGCAGAGGCTCGCAATGGTGTAACCCTTCAAAAGGAAGCTTACCAACGCGGAGCTACAGATTTTGCTGGCCAGGTTGCGAACTTAATGAAAGGTCAAGTGACACACGTGATTATTGCCGGTGTGGTGAAAGAACCTATAATTGTGATGAAAACAGCTGCTGCCATGGGATATGCTCCACAATTTTTCGGAACCAGTCCAACGATGGATCACCGGGTTGCACTTGCAGCTGGACCAGCGGGGGAAGGATTCATTGCGGCGAATTTTGCCTATCTATGGAACTCCGATGCTCCATCTGCAAAACAATATCGGGAATTGTGTGAAAAGTATGAAGTTCCGAAGCCTTATATGGGGATGTACCATTTTTATGGTTTTGTAACCGCTCAATTATTGGTAGAAGGTCTTAACCGTGCAGGGAAAAATCTAACTCGTAACAGGTTAATTAACAGTTTGGAAAACTTTAAAAATTGGGATGGGGGCGCATTCCCACCTATCACATACAGTAAAAACGACCATGCCGGTTCAGAATCTGTAATTTTGGTTCAGGTAAAGGATGGCGTTCAAACCGTAATCTCAGACTGGATCGAATAATTATTAAACGGGCTCCGGTAATCCGGGGCCCGTTTCTTTTATGGCTGATTTAATCATAGACCAAGTTCATATGCAGTTTTCTGGGGTGGTCGCTCTGGATGATGTGTCCTTTACTGTAAAGGAAAATGAAATATTTTCGCTCATTGGACCCAATGGATCGGGCAAATCCACATTGTTTAATTGTATTAATGGTTTCAATTTACCTCAGGCAGGAACCATACATTATGGTTCTAAAAATCTGCTTAAAAAAGGATCCCATCAAATCATAAAAGAGGGAATTTCAAGAACATTCCAAAATGTTCAAAATGTTCCGTATATGACGGTACTCGATAATATTCTTTTAGGAGCACACCATCGGATAGATAATGGTTCAACCCTTCGTAGATGGATTTCTCGAAAGCAGCGAGAGCATGAGGAATCCATGGGATTGGAAATTTTAGATTTTTTGGGCATTGCCAATTATGAACAAAAATATATGGCCGGCCAACCCTACGGAATTCAGAAACTGACCGAAATTGCCCGGGCACTTGTAGCAAAACCAGAATTAATCCTTATGGATGAACCTGCAGCAGGAATGAATGATCAGGAAACCTATGAGATGGCAAAAATAATTTCTGAAATACGGAACGAACTCGGGATAACCGTTCTTGTCGTAGAACATGATATGAGCCTGGTCATGAGCATTTCAGATAGAATTTGTGTATTGGATTCCGGAAATATTCTTGCTATCGGCGAACCGGAAATGGTGAAAAACCATCCGGATGTAATTCGTGCTTTTTTAGGAGAAAATACTGATGCTTAAATTGGTTGGTATTGAAACCTATTATGGAAAAGTCAAAGCGCTTCATGGTGTCTCTCTTGAAGTAAAAGAAGGACAATTGGTTTGTATTCTAGGGGCAAACGGTGCAGGAAAAACAACAATATTAAAAACCATTAGCGGATTGGTAGAACCAGAATATGGTACCATTCATTTTAATGGGAAGAGAATTGACAGGGATGACCCGGAAAAAATCGTAAAACTCGGAATAAGCCATGTTCCTGAATGGCGTAGAATATTTCCCGAATTATCTGTTTATGAAAATTTGATGATGGGAGGATTTTTAATAAAGGATAAAGAATTGCTCCATACCCGAATGGAAGAAGCATTTCTTCATTTTCCTGTTTTAGAAAAGCGAAAAAAACAACAGGCAGGTACTATGAGCGGAGGAGAACAGCAGATGTTGGCAATTTCCAGGGCATTGATGATTAAACCAAAATTACTGTTGTTAGATGAACCGTCATTGGGGCTTTCACCCTTACTGGTACAAGACATATTTGCAACAATTAAAACACTTCATCAGTCCGGTGTGACTATTTTACTTGTGGAGCAAAATGTAAACCATGCTCTGAAAATCGCAGACTATGGTTATGTTTTAACAACCGGAAAAATATTTCTGAGTGGAACATATGAAGAATTGCTGGATGAAGAAAAAGTTAGGGAACAATACCTTGGCGAAGGGAAATACGTTCGTCGGGCCAAATTGTGGAGCGGAGTATGAGTTCTGTTGATGTATCCGTATATAATACGGTCCCGAAACTTTTCTGGTTCAATGTGGAAAAGTATGGTGAACAGATTACAATTTGGCAAAAACAAAAAGGAATGTGGTTATCTACAACCTGGAGCGAGTATGGGGACTGGGTAAGGGATATAGCCAACGCTCTAATGGATGCGGGTATCCAGCGTGGGGATAAAGTTTCAATTTTGAGCCAAACTCGTTTTGAGTGGGTTGTTGTTGATTTGGCCATCATGTCTATCGGGGCAGTTACTGCCCCTGTGTATCATTCAAATACAGAAGAACAAGTGTATTATATAGCCGACCATAGTGTTTCTAAATTCGCATTTGTTGAAGATCAGGAGCAGTTGGATAAAATGCTGGCTATCTGGAACAAACTTCCAAATATTGAACAGATTATTGTCTTTGAAAAATTTTCCTTAGAGAAAAATTTAAAGGTCTCCAGTTTAAGCTCCTTTAGAAAAAAGGGAAAAGTATTTGCTCAAAATAATCCTGAAAAATTTCATATTGAATTACAAAAAGGGAATTCGGAAGACCTGATTAGTTTTATATATACTTCAGGAACGACGGGCCATCCAAAGGCGGGAATGATTAACAGCAGAAATGTCATTTCAGTGATTAAACATTTAGTGGGATTGTATGGATTAACACGAGAGGATATGTCCATCGCTTATTTGCCGTTAGCACATATTGCTGAGAGAGATTTAGGCCATTTTATGAAACTCTATGCCGGAAATATAACAGTATTTGCAGAAAGCATTGAAGATATGCCGGCGAATTTGAGGCAAACCGGCCCAACGGTTATGTTTGGTACACCAAGAGTTTTTGAAAAATTTTATGCCCGTATTTCTACGGGTGTCAAGGATGCCACCTGGATTCAAAAGAATATTTATCATTGGGCTGTAGACGTAGGTAAAAAGAGATCAGAATTAAAGGATTCAGGGGGAAAAGTGTCTTTAATATTAAAACTGAAATATCGTTTAGCCCATTTTCTGATCTTCCAAAAAATCCATGATATTTTTGGGGGAAAAATCCGGTTTATGATATCTGGGGCGGCACCAATTTCTCCAAAAATTATATGGTATTTTCATTGGATTGGATTGGATATTTACGAAGTATACGGTATGACGGAGACAACAGGTGTGATTTCAGCAAATCGAATTGGTCAAGTAAAAATCGGGTCTGTAGGACAGGTGTTTCCCGAAACTGAGGTTCGCATAGAAGATGATGGTGAAATTTGTTGTAGAGGCCCGCAAAACATAAATGGGTATTATGATAATAAAGATGCAACGGAGGAACTGCTGACCGCTGACACATCAGGGATACAATGGCTCCACACAGGGGATGTTGGACATCTGGATGAAGAAGGATATTTGTTTATTACTGATAGAAAAAAAGATCTAATTATTACGGCAGGCGGTAAAAATGTGGCGCCGCAAAATATTGAAAACCATTTGAAATCCAGTCCCTATATTTCATTGGCAATGGTATATGGAGATAAAAAACCCTACTTAACAGCATTAATAACTTTGGATGAAGATGAAATTGCAAAATTCGCTAGAGACAGAAAAATTCTATATCAAGATTTGGCGGATTTATCTCAAAAAAAGGAAGTCATAGACTTAATCCATCATGAGATTTCATCTGTGAACCGAAGTCTTGCCAGTTATGAAACCATCAAAAAGTTTAGAATTTTAGAAGAAGAACTAGACCAGGATAAAGATGAAATTACACCAACATTAAAGGTAAAAAGGAAAATCGTTATACAGAATTATCAAGACGAAATAAACGAAATGTATAAATAAAATATTTATAAATAATAAATAAATTATTTAGTATAGTAAATATTACTTTTAGATTAATTCATATTTTTCTTGCCTTTTATAATAATTTTGTGTTTAATTGATATCACATATTTAGGAGGCAATCATGCAAAAATCAATATACAGAGTGATAAAAATATCCCTATTCATTATCGGTTTCCTATTTGTGGCCTGTGAAGATAAAAAAGAAGAAGCCCATCCATTGGTGGGGACATGGACATCAACCAGTATGGATTATGGTTCCTATATGCAGGTCACCACAAATCAAATAGCATATTTCCCGTGGTTGGAAGCAACGGGAGATTTTACCGTTAAAGAATATGATAATGGTGTGTTATCTGAATCTACATCAATGTCTTATATGGATATTGATGAAAATGAAGATTTAATATGGATAGGAGTAACCCTTGAAAATGATTCCGAATTTTATGAATACTCCATAGTGGATTATATTTCCAGTATGGATGATTGGGATATGTCAAGGTATACAAGATCAACTGGGAGTGATTATTATGATTATCGAGGCAGTAACTATGATTATTCATATACTTCTTCCAACAGAACATTTACCTTAAATTTTGACACTCTTTACCGTGCGGTTTATACGAGTCAAGGAGAGTTCATTGATTCTACCCGTATGGCATTTGCATCCGGGAGTCTAACAACCTCTGGAATGGAATTGACAGGAGGGACTCCTATAAAAATTTCTGCAGAAGAAGAATTTGTTGATAATGGCGTTCAGGTTGTAATCCAATTAATCGAGGATGGTACCGGGTGGGTCACCGAAAGTGTTGCAGGATACGGATCAGAAAGAGAGGCATTAACTTGGGTGGGTACAGATTCAACATTAACTATGACATTTTGCTACGGTGAGGATGATGAAGGTGAAGATTGCAATACGAGTAAATTTAGTTATTCAATTGATAACGGGATGTTAACATTGGTTCAGAGGATGAGTTTGTGCGAGGGAATTTCGGAATGTCTTAGGGAAGCAGAACAAAGCATGGGGTTGGATGAAGGAACGCTTGTGGATTACTGGTTTCAAATTAAATTAATTTTTAACCAGGCACCGTCAGTGGAAAAAATTCTCAAGAATGGGAAAAAAAGAAAGGTGTCCCGGTTGTTTCAAAATCATCAAATACAATCTGTTTTAAGGCAGTCTCCTTCTACAAATTATATCAGTCAAAGGAAGTAGGATTATCCCAACAACGTTTTTGATGCCCACCGAAAAATTGGCTCAGGGAACCGTCTTAAAAGAAGAACAAGTATTCTCATTTGCCAGGGGAAAATATATGTCTTTTTCTTTTTTTCTATCGCTTTAATAATCTTTTTAGAGGCGGTTTCTACATCTAAGAGAAATGGTTTATTGGATTGTTCTTCAGTCATAGGTGTTTCGATAAAACCCGGACAAATAGTGGTAATTTGAATATGGTATCGGTGGAGAGTTAACCTCCAGGCATCTGCAATCATGCGAACAGCTCGTTTTGAAGCAGAATACCCTCCGTGAAAAGGAATCGGGAAAAACGAAGCCACCGAACTAATTGGAACTAAAATTCCTCTTTTTTGTTCTTTCATTTTAGGGAGAAATGGTATCAGGGTATTGGTAACTCCCAGAATATTTGTTTCTAAAATTCCATTGATTATAGATGCATCACCTTTCATTATATTATCGTGATTTCCAATTCCGGCATTTGCGATTACGATGTCGATACCACCAGAGGATTGAATAAAATTTTCAGCTGCCAATTTACAGGAAGAGGTATCGGCTACATCCAGCTGATAAATATATGTCCTTCCTCCAAGGGAATGACATTCGTCGGCTAATATATCCAATAATTCTTTTCTTCGGGCGGCTAAACCAAGAACGGCTCCCCGTTTGGCATACTCTAGTGCGAGGAATTTCCCAATCCCTGTGGATGCTCCAGTGATAAATATCTTCACTATAATTATTCCTGATTAATATTTTTAAAAAATTGATTTAAGGTGAATTGCATTCCGAGTGGTAAAATACTATTGCTTGAAATTTGGGAAATTGAAAATTATTTAGATTTATTAGGATTAATCACCTTGTATTCTTCATCTGTAAAAATTCTTGAGACTGACATGAACCTCAAGCCTAAAGGGATTTCAAGGGAGAAGCTTGAACCTCGTCCTTCGGATACATCAACAGTTATATGAGAATATTTAAAATATTCAAATTGATCTTCAGACATATAGAATTCACATCCATGTATGTTCCCGATACATATGTCTCTTGAACCGATGATAAAATCACCCTTTTCAAAACACATGGGTGCAGAGCCATCACAACATCCGCCACTTTGGTGGAACATGAGGTCCCCATGTTTTTTTCTTAATTGGTCAATAACAGCTTTTGCTTTGTCTGTTACGCTTAATCTTTCGATGGTCATTATATTAGTAAGAGAGCGGGCAGTAGATTTACTGCCCGCTCTTTGATCGTTATTTAAAAGAACCCAAGTGGGTTTTTATCATAGGATGTTAGCACATTTTTGGTGTGTCTATAATGATCAAGCATCATTTTATGTGTCTCTCTACCAATCCCGGATTTTTTATACCCGCCAAATGAAGCATGTGCTGGATAAGCATGGTAGCAATTGCACCACACACGACCTGCTTCAATTCCTCGTGCAAATGTTTGCATCTGATGAATATCACGAGTCCAAACTCCTGCACCAAGACCATAAAGTGTATCATTGGCAATTTCAAGAGCTTCCGCTTCATCTTTAAAGGTTGTAACACTTAATACGGGACCAAAAATTTCTTCTTGGAAAATGCGCATTTTGTTATTCCCTTTAAATACTGTCGGTTTGATGTAGTACCCATCTGGGTAGACCTCGTTCTCATAGGCTTCTCCGCCAATCAGTATCTCAGCACCTTCTTGTTTACCAATATCAATATAGTTAAGGATTTTTTCATATTGGTCGTTAGATGCTTGAGCTCCCATCATGGTTGAGCCATCTAGGGTATCTCCCATAGTAATGGCTTCAATCCGTTTTAATGCTCGCTCCATAAAAGCATCATAGATATTTTCTTGAATCAATGCTCTGGATGGGCATGTGCAAACTTCACCTTGGTTGAAAGCAAACAGGACAAGTCCCTCAATAGCCTTATCAAGAAAATTGTCATCTTCTGCCATAACACTATCAAAGAAAATATTTGGTGATTTCCCACCTAATTCCAATGTAAATGGAATAATATTTTCGGAAGCATATTGCATGATGAGACGCCCTGTTGTGGTTTCACCTGTGAATGCGATTTTCTTTACATCAGGGTGGGTCGCAAGGGGTTTACCTGCTTCAGGGCCAAATCCGTTGACGACATTGACGACACCGGGTGGGAGTAAATCTGCAATCATTTCGATTAACAGAAGGATGGAAACAGGAGTTTGTTCAGCAGGTTTTAACACAACACAATTCCCTGCAGCCAGAGCAGGTGCAAGTTTCCATGCGGCCATTAAGATTGGAAAATTCCAAGGAATTATTTGACCCACAACACCCAAAGGCTCATGGATTTCCATTGATACCGTATTCGCATCAAGATCACATACTTCACCAGCTTCAGATCGAATGACCCCGGCAAAATATCTAAAATGGTCGGCCGATAAAGGAATGTCTGCCGCCATTGTTTCCCGAATTGCTTTGCCGTTATCCCATGTTTCGGCAAGGGCAAGTTGCTCTAAGTTCTTCTCTATCCTATCAGCAATTTTATTTAAAAGAGTCGACCTTTCGGTTGCAGACGATTTATTCCATACTGGTGCTGCTTTCCACGCAGCATTTACAGCCAAATCGATATCACTTTTATTTGACTTTGGTACTTTAGATATGAAGCTACCATTAACAGGTGAATTATTTTCAAAATATTCACCATCCACAGGGGCTACCCATTCTCCTCCAATATAATTTTCATACTGGGATTTAAAATTGGGTTTATTACTCATACATTTTTCTCCTTTTTTTTTGACTTTATGTCACTATTTTAAGGATATTTTCTTTAAAGTCATAATTTTATAAAAATCTTTTTCCGATACATCCAAAATAACAAAAACCACCACCCGATAACATGCGTTAATGCAAAAAGAAGAGAGCCATTCAAATCTCCGGCTATAGGTTGGAATACCGTCTTATACAAATACCCGTAACCTGAAATTAATTGACCGTTTAAGGAAAATTTTATTTTCAATATTGTCTTAATCCACAGACCGGAGGCCGCAAATACAAAAATGGAATTTGTTCCAAAAATAACCAGTGGGAATGCCCAATGTTTAATCTTTTTTACGTCTATAATCCAATAAAAACAGGACAGTATGAGGCTCGCAATCCCTCCTGTAAATAAAACATAGGAACTCGTCCAAAGTTGTTTGTTTAGCGGAAACACACCACTCCAAATCCATCCTAAAATGATGAGTCCGGCTCCCAGTACCGCCATACGTTTTGCATTTTCCTCAATATCTGAGGCAGTTCGAATCATTGTCCCCACAATAAATCCCAGGAGTATAGTTGAAATTGAAGGAATAGTACTCAATAGACCTTCTGGCTCAAAGGGGATGCCCATTCCTTGCCAAAGATGGCTCTGTCCTAAAATGAGTAAATCAATCCGTCTAACTAGATTTGTTTCTAAGTCAAAAGGGGGCGAGTTTGTCCACCATCCTGATAATAGAAACATCCCCCAATAGCCGACCAGTATCACCACTATTTTATATATTATTCGGTGTAGGTCCGTATTTAGAACCATTAACCCGGCAATACCATAAGCCAAACCAATTCTTTGTAAAACACCCATAATACGAAATGTTGACCAGTTCCAATCCTGACGAATGAATGGATATGCATTAATCAAAAGTCCAATAACAAAAATAGTTAGGGCTCTAAGCAGGATTGTTTTTTTTGCTTCACGGAGAGAGTAAGATTCAAATTTTTCGAAAGAAAAACGCATGGCTACACCAACAATGAAGAGAAAAAATGGAAAAACTAGATCTGTTAATGTACATCCATTCCATTTTGCATGACGGAGAGGAGAATACACGTAAGCCCAATGACCTGGTGTATTCACTAAAATCATAAAAGCAATAGTTAACCCACGAAATGCGTCTAGAGAAATGAGGCGATTATTCATCGTCAATTAAAGATATATTATTTTTCCAAATCCATGTAAAGCCACCAAGAGCCAATATTGTTAATCCCAGTCCAATTCCAATATTTCCAAAAATTAAATGTCCGATAGCAAATGTTGCACCCCAGACTAAAGCAAGACCGCTAATCCAATTCATAAAAAATCCTTTTGATACCGGTTCTAAAGTTTGTTCAATCTCTTGAGACACTGGGGCCCACCAGCCACCAGGTTGGACCCGTTGGTAAAACGCTTTTAAAGTGGTTTTCTTTTCCGGACGTGTTAAAAATGTGACAGTCAGCCAAGCCAATATAGACAACGGGACAATAATGAGCAGTTTATGATGAATCTGTAACTCAATTCCAAATAAAATGGGTGCCTTTCCAAATAAAGTATAAGCTTCGTTAGCTTGTATGGTTTGGACTGCTGCAATTGTCTCCATTCCTATGGCTATAACCATGGAGGTTAACAGTGCAGTAATTTCTGACCAAGCGTTGATTCGCCACCAAAACCATCTGAGAATAAGAACGAGGCCAATTCCAGCACCCATGGAAAAAATAAATTCCCACGCTTTTGACACACTTTGCATTTTCATGGCGAAGACTGCGGCAAATATCATCATACCTACAGTAATAAATCGACTGACGATTACATAGTGCCTTTGAGCTTGTTCTGATGAGGAAAATTGTTTCTCAGCTTTAATAAACCTCTTATAAACATCATTAATGAGATAAGATGTCCCCCAGTTCAGATGGGTATCTATGGTGGACATGAATGCCGCAAGAAAGGAGACCACGAGAATTCCTTTCATACCCGGACCAAGCAAGGTCTGCATAATCAGGGGATATCCTGCTTTTTCTCCAAGGGTAGAGAACTGGTCGGGAATAACAGGGAAGGCAATAATTGAAACCATTGCAACAATGATCCATGGCCAGACTCGAAAGGCATAGTGGGTTAAGTTGAACCATAAGGTTGCCATTAAGGCGTGTTTTTCATTTTTTGCTGAAGACATACGCTGGATAATATATCCTCCACCGTCTGTATTATGTGTTGACCACCACATCATGGTCAGAAAAACTAAAAACCGTGAAAATGGAGATTCCCAAAATGTTTGTGTTAAAAAATTAGCATCTGGAATAGGCGGAATAAATTTAAGGGTATTCCCATTCACTGACGAAGAATCACTTGAATTTAGTGCATTAATTTTATCAATAATGACTTCCATACCGCCAAATGCAGACACAGCAATTATTGCCAGAGCTATGGAGCCAAACATGGCTATGGAAAATTGAACGAGATCTGTTATTACGACACCCCAGAAACCGGAGAGCAATGCATAGATTAAAGCGACAGCAACTAAAATCCATACCGCGGTCCATTTGTCAATATTTAGCATGACAGCAGCCACTGCCGCCATAGCGTTGATAACCCACCCCATAACAATAAAATTATAAAGAATAGCGAAATAGGCTGCTTTAAATCCTCTTAAAATTGCTGCGGGTTTTCCTCTATACCGAATTTCGAGCAGTTCATTATCAGTTAAGACATGAGCACGACGCCAAAGTCTTGAAAAAAGAAAAACTCCCAGTAAGCCCGCCAATAACTGATTCCACCAAAACCAATTTTGCCAAATGCCAGGTCCCCGTATAAATTCTGTAATCGCTAAGGGAGTGTCTGCAGCGAAGGTTGTTGCTACCATGGACGTGCCAACTACCCACCAAGGGAGTGTTCGACCCGCGAGAAAATATTCCTGTGTGCTTTTCCCTGCCCGTTTGGCAAAATATATACCCACACCCAAAGAAAATAATATGTATAAGAGTATTATTGTCCAATCAATCGCTTGAAGATGCAAGGCGAACTCCTTTTGGTTTTTTAATAGAGTTTTGTCTCTTTAGTCAATGGAAAATAATGGCGCAAAATATCACTGGAGGAGTGGTTTCTCAAAGCCATTCCTAATGCTCCAATTTGGCAAAGACCAACGCCATGCCCCCAACCCTTTCCATTTAGCAGAAAATTATTATCATCCTTTTTTAGAGGGGTAAAAGCAGAACTGTAGAGGAAGGATGGAGACAACATTTTTCTGATGTCATATTCCGATTGGAGGATTAGCGATTGAGACTCTCCATTTTCATCAAGAAATTGAATATCAAGTGAAATGATTCTACCTGAGTCTCCTCTTGTTATGGGGATGAGATTAGAAATTTCTTTAGCATTTATATATTGATGATTTTGTAAAGAGTTTATTAAATCGGTCTGTGTAGCTTCGAATGACCATCGGTAGTACTGGCCTTTTTCATCAACAGTGCCTATATAAGTTTTTAATTCTTCCTCCGGGACAATTTCCGGACTGCAATAGGCAATATCATCATCAATCGTATCTTTGATTGATCTTAAGTAAGGGACTGGAGGACCTCCCCAAACATTTTCCTTTCGCTCAGTTTTCCCACCGCAAGATTTTGAATATCGCGTGTCACAAATGGAATCTTTGTAAGTTAAAACAATGCCGCGAGTCAGTGATGCTGCTTTTTTTGAAATAGAGTTGGTTTGGGATAAACCCTGGTATCGCTGACAGCAATCATCATTACACGCATTCAACCCTAAGGATTCATGTTTTTTTTCCGTTGCGGCTAATATCCAAGAACGGGCTGTAATGGTTTGGGCCTGTAAAAAAGAGGGTGGACAGGCAGAACTCATTTCAGATACAGCCACACAAGAAAGGTATTGTTCGAGAGGAAGAATATTGGTGACAAAAAGAGAGTTTTTTATAACCGAAATCTCGATATTTCCGGGAAGGCAGACTGAGATTTCTTTTTCCCAATGAAATCCTCTTCCTGCAGGAATTCCCTTTAATAGTATGCCATTATTATCAAATGATTCAGAATGCCGGATTAATGAAATTTTCGACTCCAACAGTCCATGCGATTCCAGGGATACATTTCCATTATGCACCCTCACGATTGAAGAATTCGAAGAACCGGGAGAAATTGTTGTATGTTCATTTGAATTAATAGTATAAATAGCAGGATTTGTGAATGAGAAGGAAAGTTCAGTTTTATGATCTTCTGGTAGTAAAATTCCAATGATTAGGTTGGGTTCTGGCATATTAGGTGTACAAACTTTGTTCAAAAAAATACGCATCAATACCTGCACCGAGGACTGATGCATTCCGAAGATTTGAACGAATGATAAAATCTTGAGAGAGGTATTGATGTTTCGACTCTTCGCTTAAAAGAGAAGAGGTATCGATTAAATGGGACACACAGTTTTTTATTTTGGTAAAAATGTGGGGAGTTTTGCCTAATAAATATCCCAATCGTTGTCCAAAAACTATACGATCAAAATGATTCCCCTTTTCTTTAAAATCCTTTTCTATTGATCTTGATGGGTCAATAAAATTAAAAGTATTCGACCACCCAGAGTTTAGCGTTAATATCCTGTCGAAAATAAGATTTGAGAGAGTATCTGAAAAAGTTTTGGCAATCTTTTCACCAATAGGGTCTATCGTTAAAAATGATTCCGGGTAGATTTTATTTCTGATGAGACTTTCTCGATCGGTTTTTGTTGCTGATGCATATTGATTCATTAATCCTCGGTGGCTAATCAGGGATTCCATTGGTGTACCCATTAAATCAGCAATTTCCCACGTTTTAGGAAGCCAATGCCTAACCGCATTGAAAGGAGTAGGAGTACCATTCAGTAAGAGGGCGTCTGCGATCCCAGTACCGCCGCCTATGTATAAACCAAATTGTATATTTTTGAATGCGCCTTCTTCGGTATAAGTTTCTCCAATACCACAGAAATCATTGTCATTTCCTATTTTTCGTAAAGGATTATTGTTTGCGTTTTTTTGACGCAATCTGTCATTTAACTGATTCAGGAAATTCGGTATTCTTGGACCATTGTTCATGGAATGAATACCGCACAAATCTGTGGTTTTTAGTCCCGGTAGTCCAATGCCAATAATGGGAGGTTTTCCAATGACTTCATCTAGTAGAGAATTAATTACAAATTCGCATGCCTCCACGAATGCTTTCCCGTGATTCATCTCTTGCTCGGATAAATTTAATTTTCCAGAACGGCTCTCAGCCAATTGCTCCTGAATGGGTAAAGGATGAAATCCCGGGATAAAAGATGGGCACTCATCATACCGGACCGTAATAAGTTCAGAATCTTTTTTGAATGTAGATCTTCCTGTTTTTTCAAGAATACATCCGGCCACTTTTGTTGCCCCGCCATCGATACCAATTATGGGTTGTTTCATTAAGTTAATTTTGATTTTAATTGTTGTATACGCATTAAGGCTTCATCAATTTGAATAGATGAAATTCTGTTTTGTGCCTTCAAAGTTTTGAGGGTACTAACAACTTTTGGAACAATATCAGGGTCATAGGTCAGATTATTCCCAAAACAAAATAAATCAATACTCGCATTGATCATTTTCTCCAATATAATATCTAAAGAGTATTTTTCAGCGATGGCCAACATTGCAGGATCATCAGATATTATAACACCTTCATACCCTAATTGATCTCGAAGAAGCCCTTTTACAATTTTTTCTGAAAGGGATGCGGGCCAATCTGAATCTAATCCTGAATGATATACATGTCCGACCATAATTAAATCAACATCACCACCTTCAATTATTTCTTTAAAAGGTTCTAATTCAACAGGCGACCACGTACGAGTAATATCTGTAAACCCTTTGTGCGTATCACTTTTTGCACTCCCAATACCAGGGAAATGTTTTAGGGTACACATGACTCCTTTTTTTTCATGGCAGTCAATGAAGATTCTTGCATGATAAGCCGTTTCTTCAGGATTTTGATGGAAACACCGTTTCGAGGTATTTAAAAATGAATCTGGACTGACGGGCAGGTCGATTACTGGAGCCAAATTAATATTAATACCTGCATCAGATAACGAAGTTGCTATTTTATCGGAATAATATTTTGTCTTATTTTTATCTAAAAAACTACCGATGGTATTCCAAGACTCTGTTTCTGGAAATCCATATTGCGGTTTAAACCGATTGACTTGTCCACCTTCCTGGTCTGTCATAATTAGTAGAGGAACTCGTGAAGCTTTTTGAAGGGTTTCCGTTAGCCATTTCACTTGTTTCGGAGATCGAATATTGTGGGAAGTTGGCGGATTCTCACAAATATTTTCATCAAATAAAATAACTCCCCCCAAATCATAAGTTTTAATCGTATCAGCAATTTCCGTAATATCACTGGGGTTGCTGCCCCGAAAACCAGAAATGATCATTTGTCCGAAATTTTGAATAATTTGTCTCAGTGATTGTTATTTTACAAAAAGTAGAAATAAATCTTATATTAATATAAGATTTATTTCCGTATTTTTGTGAGTCTTAATAGTATTTTAGGAAAATTTATTGGAAGTATTCCAAAAGAAAATTGTGATTCATAAGAGATATGTCTGAAATTTGTGAGGGATAATTCAATAAACATGATTAAAAAAGCACACTTTATATCCTTATCACTACTTGTATTGGTAGCTTGTACCGGTCCGGGTCAATTTTTGTTAAATAAACCCTGGGCAGAAAAAACTTTGAGTCAATTGACTCTTCGAGAAAAAATTGCTCAAATGATGATTTTTCGCATGAATATGCGGTTTTTGAATACTGAAAGTAGGACTTGGAAGGAAATCGAATCCCTGGTGGACACGGACGGCATAGGCGGTGTCCACATTTGGTTCGGGGATGCTGGGACGTCCATGACCCTTTTAAACGAAATGCAAAAACGCTCCAAGATACCCATTTTGGTGGATGGGGATATTGAATCGGGCTTAGGGAGGCGATACCCTTCCGGGATTGATCTGCCCCCCCTTATGGCCATTGCAGCAACGGGGGATCCGCACCACGCCTATGAAGCCGGTCGAATTGCTGCTGAAGAAAGCCGTGCTGTGGGAATTCACTTTAATCTTTCACCCGTTGTGGATGTGAATAATAATCCCAAGAATCCGATTATTAATACCCGTGCTTTTGGTGAGGACCCCGATTCTGTCTCCCGATATGCTTTGGAATATATACGGGGGATTCAGGCTCACGGTATGTTGGCTACTGCAAAACATTTCCCTGGTCATGGAGATACTGAAACAGATTCACACTCATTTCTCGCCCAGATCCCCAGTGATTCAGCCCGGTTATGGTCCATAGAACTACCCCCTTTCCAGTCCGCCATCCAGGCTGGGGTCGACGCCATTATGGTTGCCCACGTCAATGCACCGGATTATCAGCCCAATGCGGATGAACCTGCAACATTGTCCTCTTTCTGGGTCCAGGACATCCTTCGGAACCAATTAGGCTTCCAGGGTGCCATCATCACCGACGCCATGTCCATGGGCGGTGTTACAAATAAATATTCTGATGATTATGCCCTCATCGAAACAATTAAAGCAGGGGCAGATATCATCATTCAAAATAATCAATTCAAAAAATCCGTCGACGTTGTTGAAAGGGCAGTTAAAACAGGGCTCATTTCCGAGGAAAGAATAAATGAAGCCGCTTTAAAGATGCTTCAGCTCAAGGAAAAAATCGGCCTGAATAAAAACAGGTATATTTCTTCTCAAAATACTCGGTTTGCACTGGGTAAACAGTCCAATCGAAAAATAGCGGAAGCCATTGGAGAAAAGGCAGTAACTCTCGTTAAAAATGAAATGGGACTCTTCCCCCTGAACCCGGAGCTTAAAGATACCTTGTACTTGATTGATCTTTATGATTATAACTTTAACCATAAGCCCAGCACACTCACCAACATCCTGAAAAGAAATGGGAGACCGGCAAAACTCTATCAGGTTGACAAGTCCGATAGTACAATTGTATGGAAACATATTTTATCCCAGATACCAAAGGAGGGACTGGTCTTTTTAAACCTTTTTGCCAACACATCTCCCAATAAGGATGAAATTTTCCTTCCGGAAGGCGAGCTGGTCTTTGTACAAGAATTATTGGCCCAGTGTCCCCGAGTGGTGGTCACCAGTTTTGGAAGCCCCTATTTAATCCAGGCATTTCCTGAAGCCTCCACTTACCTATGTGCCTATAAAAGCAGTGATATTATGCAAAAGGGAGCGGCCAAAGCTTACACTGGAAAATCGGATATATCCGGATTTTTACCCGTCACAATTCCCGGAGTAGCAAAGAGGGGTCATGGAATCGAGGTCAAAACAAACCCATGGGAAAACCAAACCAGCTCCTGGAATCGGGGGCTCACCTTGAAAAGGGTCATGCCTTACGAAATAGAAGCTGACATTTCTTCAGTCACCCGGTTAATGGCTGAGGCGGTGGAAGATTCAGCCTGGCCCGGTGGTGTATTACTGGCGTGTAAAAATGGGAAAGTATTTATTCATCACGCCCAGGGAACCCATACTTATGGGAAATTCGAATTAACCCGAAAAAGTGATATTTTTGATTTAGCCTCCATCACCAAAGTAATAGCCACAACATCCGCAGCCATGAAACTGGTGGAAAAAAAGGCTCTGGATCTGGATGCACCCGTAGTAAAATACCTCCCTGAATTCAAGGGGGATCAGCCTGAACATTTTGAACAAAAACAGAAGATAACCCTCAGGCATTTATTAACCCATACCGCCGGTTTACCGCCATTTAGACACTATTATAACATCAAGGGGCAGGCATCCGTTCACCTGGATAGCCTCTTGAATACAGAACCGGAAATAGGATTGGTTGAGGCGACTAAATATTCCGATGTGGGATTAATCACTCTTGGGAAAGTCATTGAGAAGGTGAGTGGTCTTTCTCTTGAGGTTCTAACGGATTCATTGATCTTCAGTCCTTTAGGGATGAGTACCACCCTTTTCAATCCACCGGCTGAAAAAATGAAGCGAATCGTCCCCACTGAGTATTCCACAGAAACAGGGACTTATGTGAGGGGACTGGTTCATGATGAAAATGCCAGGAGTTTTAATGGTGTTGCGGGGCACGCCGGTTTATTTTCAACAGCACAGGATTTGGCTATTTTTTCTCAAATGATGCTCAATGATGGTCTTTACGGGTGGACCAGGATCTTTAAACCTGAAACGGTGGATTTATTTACACAAAAAGCCAATTTAGTAGAGGGGAGTTCCAGATGCCTCGGGTGGGACAGCCCGGCGGGGGAAGCTTCCGGAGGCGTGTATCTGAGTGATGAAAGTTTTGGACATACGGGTTTCACAGGAACGTCACTATGGATTGATCCGGTAAATGACATGTTTGTGATCCTCCTGACCAATGCGGTTCATCCCCATCGTAGTTATAAAAAACCCAAATACTACGATTGGCGGCAGAGAATTCATTCCGCAGTATATGAAGCAGTAGGGGTTACAGAGAGGAATAATAATTTAAATTGGAGACCAAGGTGGGAATAAAGTGGAATATGGAGAGAAATAAATGGGGTATAGGCGAATCTCTTTTTCCACTAATATTGGTCCTATTTATCAGTTGCTCAAATACAAATGATTGGGTCCACACTCTACCTAAACCCTGGAAGTTATCAGAGGAGCAGGTTTCGAAAATTCTTCCTCAATTACATCAGAGATATCCGGATTTTCATGATCGACTCAAAGCTTTTGCTCTGTGGCAAGTCGGAAAGCCGTACGAATTATTTTGTCTTGGGGAGGAAGAAGGGAGGGATACAGACCCGATTATCCGGTTAGATAAATCCGATTGTACCGTACACATCCTGACTACTCTTTCATTCGCTCAAGCAAAATCTTGGGAAATGGCGAAAAAAAATATGATTGCTATACATTATAAAGATGGGAATCCTTCGTATCAGACCCGGTGGCATTATACTTTGGATCGGCTTCAGGAGAATGTATTTACTAAAGATTTAACATTGAGTTTGTACTCGGAAAAGATATTGCATAACCTTGATGTAACCTTAAATCTAAAAGAGGATGGAACACCTTTTCTGGATTTAGAATGGAAAAAACGAACAACGGTGTATTACTTGCCAAGCAAATATATCACCCAATCAAATTTAAATAAAATTCCTAACGTGTGCGGTGTAGCGTTCGTAAAAAGAGCTTACCTTAAGAAAGGATTAGTCATTGCGCATGAAGGAATGATTATAGATCAAAAAAATATTATTCATGCTTCATCTGAATATGGTAAAACAGTAAATGTAGATTTTATGGATTATTATTTTGATGAGGGTATTTCCCGTTTTGATGGTATAATGATTTTTGGATTTAATCCTTTTAGTGATTAAACCCTTATCCCTTTATATCCTAAATATGCATCAATTCCTGCCCCTAAAATAGAGGCATTAGTTAATGGAGAAATGTGTATAATTTTTGAAGCTAATATACCATTGGACAAATAGTGTTCTTTGGCAATAGTATCGAGGTGAGGTGAGGATTCAATCACTTCACTGAGTTTCTTAATAAAGTCTTTCCAAAGAAAACGGGTTGATTGAGAAGCACGAACGAGTTCTCCAAATCGTTGTCCAAAAACAATACGATCCAGGAGGGTGCCTGTATAGGGATGGCTCGAGTCTAATTTGGCTCGTCCTTTTTCCATAAAGTCGAATGAATTCTTCCAGCCTGAATAAAGAGTAACAATTCGTTCTCCTATCAATAGTGCCAGAAAATTGCTGATATCTTTTAAAGTTTTTATTGCTCCTGAATTTCCTTGGCATGCTAATTCCAAGATTCGTTTTGGGGTAATGGAATCATCTATCACTTTTCTCAATGGTATATCTGAATTGAGGCTATAAACGCTTTGAATTCCTCTAATGGAAGTATATTGTTCGAAAGAAACTCCGTGTTCGTTTTTTAATTCCCATGTTTTAGCAATCCAGGATTTTGTTTCATCTAAGGAGATTAATTCTTCATCCAATTTTAACGTATCTCCAGCACCGGTCCCACCGCCTAAGTAGTAGCAGTTGTTAAAATTTCGAAATGACCCAGCAACAAAATATTCTTCTCCAATACCGCAATAGTCCACATCACTACCTAATCGGGTAATAGGAGTTATGAGTTCAACTCTGTTTTCATTCAGTCCTTTTTCCACTCGATCGCAGAAATTTTGGAGTCTTGGCCCAAAAGTGGATAAAACAATACTCCGTTTATCCCTCGATTTGAGTCCGGGCATACCTATTCCAACCAAAAGAGGTTTTTTCCCATACGCATTAGACAAAGAATTCAGTGTATCAATACAAGCTTGGACACGAATCTCACTTTGAGAATCTTCTTCAGAAGATAATTTTAGATTTAGTGAATGTTCAGTTTGCATATTTAACTCAGCCGATTCAAAATCGGAAATGAATCCCGGATATTCAGAATATTTTGTTTCAATGGGATTATCACCCAACCAAAATGACAAACTGTCTTCATCAGCATGTACTACCCATCCCTTGAACTGGTTGGCTCGACCTTCGATTCCAACTAAGATAAATTGGTTATTCATTGTCGGGTTTTTCGTAGGAATCCGCTTGTTTTAGCAGGTTTAACATGTGGGGATAACTGATATTTAATTTTTCACTCATTCGTTTCTTATTGGGATAATGTGCTTTAAAAAGATATTTTAGTACTTTTGCTTCAAAAACTTGGTTTATTTCCTTCCAGTTTTTATCCTGATTGTTTTGGATAAATTGAGCTATGGAGTCTGGGACTTCTTTGAAATTCTGATATTTTATTCTATGCTTTACCAAGGATATAGTTCTTTCAGAAATCTGAAGTTTTCTTGCCATATCTTTAAAGGTGCCATACTTAGCGTAAAATATACCCAATAAGGCATTTTGAAAAATTGATCGAATCTCAATGAGCGACTTATCTTTTGCAAAAGAAAAATCTGACTCTGTGGGCTGAAGTTGAGTTGATAATGGATTCTCCTGCAGAAATTTAATATAACGCTCAATGGACTTTAAAAATGGGTTTGAACAATTGAGGTTTTGTTTAATGAGGGTGATTGCAGTTTGATATCCCCGTTCGAAAAAATAATGAGCCAACTTTAATTTACCTTGTTCTTCATAACATTCTCCAAGGTGAAAGGAGCAGTGGGGGATAAGATGATTGACTCCGTATTGTGTAGCCAGGTTAAGACCTTGCTGAAGAAAAAAAGTTGCCTCAGTTGTATTTCCTAATCCCCGGATTGTTGCGCCCAAACTTGATTGTACCAATACACGATGGTAATAATTTTTCTCGAGTATATTTAGTTGTTTCATTTTTTCAACACTTTTTCCCGGGTCCCCTAATTCCATTTCAAGAAGTGCTGCTTTTATAGATAGTGATTCTGCAAGATGTGTGTAATTATTTTTCTGAGCTTCTGTAGTACCAATATCATAAAACTTTTTTGCCTCCTTTAATTTACCCTCTTTCTTATTAAGATCTCCTTCGAGACTAAAATGTTCTATAACTATACTGTGATATTTTTTCTTTTTGAAAAATGATGCAGAAGTATGGATTTCTTCGATAGAAACTGGTCGATGTATGAGATGTTTAATCGTATTTTTGTAAAAATTTCCTAAATGAAGTAAAAAATCTGTTTTTCCATGTTCCAATCCACTCTGGACTAAAAACAGTGCGTCATTATAATTATAGTTTATCATAAGAAGTCCGGCCATTTTATATTGAATGAACGCCCGAAAATTAGGCTTGGCCTTAGGGATGAGTGAAAATGCGTATCCAAATATTTTTGCTGCATCAATTAATTGGCCTTTTCCCAAAAGAGATTGGGCTATTCCGGCGTAAATAGCTGCTTGAAGGGTAGGATTGTGATCGCGCAAAAGGGATTCAACAAAATTGGAATTGTTTGTGGGAAATTGAATATTAACTACCGGAGAAAGAATATCTGCATATTCTTTAAGATAAGGATTTGTTATTAAAGTTGAAAAATTTGGTATGGGGTCCGGTTTTTGAACCGATTGAAAAAGTATGGGGAGATGTATTACCTTCAATTTGATTCTATTTACGTACCTAATATCTAAAAAAAGACTTTTTTGCCACCGATAAATTGAACTCAAGTTTACATCATATAAAACATAATACCATAAAATATTAAATATTGTTCTGTTTTATATTGTCCTGCAATAATGATTTACCTTATTATGGGTGTAACAGACCAATTACTTTTTGGTTGAATTCAAGACCCTAAGAAATTTTATTATCAATATTTTCATTAGAATTACTGATCAAATGAGGACGAGCCATCCACTGGGTTGATTACACACTTATTGTGTTTTTTCTTATAAGTCTAGCCGGATATGGTCTTTGGCAAAGTAGGTATAATAAAAATATCGAAGATTATTTTCTGGGGGGTCGTAAACTGCCATGGGTTGTGGCCATGTTTTCAATTGTTGCCACAGAAACTTCTGTTCTCACATTTATAAGTGTGCCGGGGCTAGCCTATAGAGGAAATTGGTTTTTTCTACAGTTAGCGATGGGGTATATCATAGGGCGAATTCTGGTGAGCATATTTTTATTACCGCAATATTTGGAGAAGGGAATTACATCGATTTACGAAGTGTTGGGTGACAAATTTGGCTCCGGAATCCAAAAAGTTGCCTCAGGAGTGTTTTTATTAACTCGGATATTAGCCGACGGTATCAGGTATCTTGCTACAGCAGTTGTTGTACAAGTAGTCACGGGGTGGAGTCTTCCAATTGCTATCCTTGTGATTGGAGGCGTAACTTTAATCTATACTTTATTCGGCGGGATTCGGACAGTGGTATGGGTTGATAGCTTTCAATTTATCTTGTACTTATTCGGAGGAATAGTTTCCATCTGTTTTATCCTCTTTCAAACCGATTTGTCTGTTGGGTCTGTGTTCATTGACCTCGCCAATAACCATAAACTGGATGTGTTTCAATTCAGTTGGAATCTATTTTCCGATCCTTTCTCCTTTTTAAGTGCTTTGATTGGTGGTGCTTTTCTTTCATTTGCTTCCCATGGGGCTGATCATATGATGGTACAACGGGTGTTAGGGACTAAGGATTTACCCTCTGCGAAAAAAGCCATGATTGGGAGTGGTTTTTTTGTTTTTATTCAATTTACGGTATTTTTATTAGCAGGATCGTTGATTTTTCAATTAATGGGAGGAATCCCTTTAGAAAAGGATAGAGAGTTCTCAACCTTTATTCTGGAATATCTTCCTGTAGGATTGAAAGGTCTTCTTCTAGCAGGAGTGCTTTCTGCAGCCATGTCAACCCTAAGTTCCTCTGTGAATTCTCTCGCTTCATCGACTGTTGTGGATTGGATGGGAAGACACACCTCCATACTCATTTCCCGCATAGTCAGTTTTTTCTGGGCATTTGTATTAGTTGGGATTGCATTAATTTTTGATGAAGGAGATACTGCTATTGTTGTATTGGGGCTTCAAATCGCTTCCTTCACATATGGGGGTTTGCTGGGGTTATTTATTTTAACCAGAATAAAAAGAAATTTTCACTCTTCCAGTTTAATAACTGGACTCATTGCCAGTTTAGGCACTGTTTTATGGTTAAAAGAAATTGGATTAGCATGGACATGGTTTATTGGAATATCAGTTTTTGTCAATTTAATCGTTGTTTACAGTATAGATATAGTGATTAAAATAATAAGGGGTGATAATGTCAGCAGTTGAACAACATTTTTCATTAAATCATCCTTTTGAGAAACAATCAACAAAAACGCCTTATATCCTTGTTGATAATTATCCTAAGTTAGGATTTTTAACTGCATTAAGATTTTTGGAATGGGTAGGAGAAAATCCTGATGGTGTAATCAGTTTACCCACAGGTAAAACTCCCGAGCATTTTATAAAATGGACAACGCATCTACTGGAAAATTGGAGCGATACTTCTCTAGAAAAGCTTAGAAAAGACAATGGGCTTTTCCTTGAAAAAAAACCAAACCTGAGAGGGCTTCAATTTGTTCAGATTGATGAATTTTATCCTATTTCTCCAAAACAACACAACAGTTTTTTCCATTATGTGATGCAGTTTTATATGGGTGGATTTGGATTAGACCCGGCAAAAGGAATGTTTATGAATTGTGAGGAGATCCCGAGAGTTGGAAATCTATCTATAATTGATATTTTTCCCGATAATCAAGTTGATTTAACTCTGAGGTATCGGTCCTCTGAGACCTCTCTTGAGGAAATCCAGCAAAAGACTATTTATCAGGTAGATCAATGGTGCTCGGAATACGAACAAGCCATTGCGAAAAAAGGTGGAATTGGTTTTTTTCTCGGTGGAATCGGTCCTGATGGCCATATTGCCTTTAATGTGAGGGGTTCAGACCATAATTCAACAACCAGACTCATGGAAACGAATTTTGAGACTCAGGCTGCGGCGGCTACCGATTTGGGCGGAATTGAGATTTCAAAAAACCGTCTGGTCATTACCATTGGATTGGCAACCATAACGGCGAACAAAAATGCCACTGCAATCATCATTGCTGCCGGGGAAGCAAAAGCAGGTATCGTCAAATCTTCTCTTGAAAGCAGCTCCGATATCCAATTCCCCGCTACAAGTCTTCAAAAACTGCCGGGTGGTCGCTTTTATCTCACTAAGGGTGCGGCGAAACACCTTCATGATGTGGTGACACAAAATACGATAAAGAGCCCATGGACAGACGAAAAAAATCAACGCGTTTTTGTCCAAAAAGCGCAAGAACTCAATACTTTCGGCCCCCGGCTTAGAGCATCTGATTTCATGAAAAATGGGAAGGGTGAGGACATCCCCTCCTTCAATGATGAAACACTTTCGACTGTTCTAAATACGTTTAAACAGAAAATTGAAAAAGGGCTTGAAACCCTCGATGGAGAAACCTTTCTCCATACCGGCCCTCATCATGATGATATTATGCTGGGCTTTTTACCCTATATCGTTCACTTAGTCCGATCGCCTCATAATAAACATTTATTCGCCAATATGACCTCGGGGTTTACTTCCGTTACCAATGCCTATGTGAAAGAAGTTCTCCTCAAAACACGGACTTTTCTGGACGCAGACAGAATTCAAATGGTCCATTACCCAGACTTTTTTGAGAAGGGGTATGCCTTAAAAACTGATAAGGATATCTATCATTATCTGGATCGTATCGCAGACAATAATATCGAAGGCCAGGCCAGGGGACTGAGCCACCGGGTCGTCCGTGCCCTGGTGGATATTTATGAATTAAAGACCCGGGAAGAACTTTCCAGGAAAATTGAGGAAATCCTCGCATATTTAGCCGGTTGTTATGATGGGGAGAAAAATATACCACCGATCCAGAAATTGAAAGGCATGATTCGAGAATTTGAGGAAGAACTGGTTTGGGCTCATTATGGTGTTCAGGTTAAGGATGTGAAGCATTTACGCTTAGGATTCTATTCAGGAGACATTTTTACAGAAGAGCCAGAGCAGAAACGGGACGTAGAGCCTGTTTTAAACTTAATCCGTGAACTTAAACCTACGGTTATTTCTCTGGCTTTGGATCCGGAGGGTAGCGGACCGGACACCCACTATAAGGTACTTCAGGCCATCGCAGAAGCAGTGAGACAGTGGGGAGAAGAGGCGGATCTTTCCAAATTGAAGATCTGGGGTTATCGAAATGTCTGGTATCGGTTCGACCCGGCGGAAGCGGATATTATTGTGCCTGTTTCCCTCAATTCCATGGCTATGCTTCGGGATACATTCTTGAACTGTTACCTGAGCCAGAAAGATGCCAGTTTTCCCAGTTATGAATTGGATGGACCCTTTTGCGATTTAACCCAGAAAATCTGGGTAGAGCAACATCAACTCATGGAATTGGTTTTGGGAAAAGATTATTGGTACCGGAACGAACATCCGCGATTAAGAGCAACCCACGGCTTGGTATTTTTAAGAGAACTAACGGCAGAAGAATTTATGAGTGAAGCTCGACGATTGGAAAAGTCCATGGAAGGCGAAGTTCAATGAATTACACTTGTCTAATAAAATTCCCCGGCTGATTTTGGACTTCAGTAAATTTCATTTGTTTTAGATAATGTTGGTGTTTGAGATTCTTGCTGCTTGCTGTATAAGTACGATACCCTTCTTTTTGCATTATCGTTCGGAATTCGCGGAAAAAATAACGAGCATTTTCAAAATCACGATACATGGGGATGGCATAATCAAGATGAATTTTTATTACACCGTTGTCTTGCGGTTCATAAACAAATAATCCAACCGGTACAACATTTCGAGTGATAAAAATAGAGGAATATTTTTTAAGCGTTTCGACAGAAATGTTATCAAAATGTTCGTGAATGTCCTTTAAATAAAATTCCACAAAACGGGGAAGAAATATGCTGGTATTCCACGAAATGGGTACGAGGTGAAAACGTGCTTTTGTTTTTGCAATCCGAATTAAATAGTAAATATTAATACCGGATATAAACAAGTTAACAATCATGACCGGATATACCTGTAATATCCATCCATAAAGTGTAAAGGCCAATGACCCGGCAAGATTTATCCATCGGAGTCTTTTAATATTTGTCATGGTAAGAGACACGGCTACGACTATGGAAGCCAAATACCCGAGCCATTCAATCCAGTTGTTTATCATCATGGGATTAATTATTCAAATTATTGTTAAAAATTGGGGATGAAAATAACGGGTAAATTTTTAGGATTAAACCTAAATATATTGATTTTTTTGATAACTTATTCCCCATGAAATCCAGCTTAATACCTGAATTGCTCTCCCCAGCTGGCAATTTGGAAAAACTTAAATATGCATTTGCTTATGGAGCGGATGCCGTTTATGCTGGTGTACCTAGATTCTCGTTACGTACACGTGAGAATGATTTTCGTGAAGAAAGCCTGATTCAAGGTATATCTTATGCACATGCGTTAGGGAAAAAAGTATACCTTACTCTAAATATATATGCCCACAATACAAAAGTAGATGGATTTATCCGGGAGTTAGAAAAAGTTGCAGCGTGGAATCCGGATGGATTAATTATGGCAGACCCTGGATTAATCTCTCAGGCGCTTAAGCGGGTTCCTCATATTCCTGTTCATCTCTCCACTCAGGCAAACGCCACCAATTGGACAACAGTTGAATTTTGGAACGATTTAGGAGTAAAGCGCATTATTTTATCTCGGGAACTTCGATTAAAGGAAGTAGCGGAAATCCACAAACATGTTCCAAAAATCGAATTGGAATCATTTGTCCATGGCGCTATTTGTATTGCTTATTCCGGACGATGTCTTATTAGTAATTATATGAATCATCGGGATGCCAATCAGGGAACATGTACCAATTCCTGTCGATGGGAATATGAATTAAAACAGTCAACAGAATCCATCTTAAATACTGAAAAAAATCAAGAAATACACTTTAATGAACAGCAGCACAAAAGTTTTGAAAGGGGGTTTTTTGTAGAAGAAAAAGAAAGATCCGGAGAGCAGTTTCCAATTTCTGAAGATAATAACGGTACATACTTGTTTAATGCAAAGGACTTATGTGCTGTGGAACTTTTAAAAGAGATTCGCGATGCAGGAGTGATGAGTTTTAAAATCGAAGGACGAACAAAATCCGCATATTATGCGGCTATGGCAACACGGTCTTATCGAAATGCAATTGACAATATGGTTGATGAAAAACCCTTTGACCCAAATCATTTAAAGGATTTAATGGCCTTATCAAATCGAGGATATACCACAGGATTTTATACAAGGAATCCAAAAGAATACGGAGAAAATTATCATGACAACAGATCTCTTGAGCGAACCCACCGAGCCGTAGGGACGAATTGTTCTTGGGATAAGAAATCTGGTTTATTATGGTTTGAAGTAAAAAATAGATTGGGGACTGGAACAACCATTGATCTCATTACACCGGAAGGATTAAAATCATTTCGTGTTTCAGAATTGAGGGATGAAAAAGGACACCCAGTTGAGTGGGTTCATGGGGGAGCTGGAAAGGCAGCATTTCCTTTTGAGTTGGATCCCGGTGAATTTGCAGTTTTAAGAAGGAAGTTATATAAAGAAGAAATCCCCTATACCTAACCGTTTAATCTACTAATGAAAATACTTGATGCACTTTTGCTATGTTAAATCCGGATTTTTCAATCAGTCCTCGCTCAAATGAATTATTTTTCAGGGCTGGATTGGTATGGTTCAAGTGAATAAAATGAATTTTTGATTTCTCTTTTTTTGAAAGTGCGTTAAACTTTTCAAAACTTTCTACAATAAACGGGTGAGGAATTTCTGACATATCTCGACCACCCACTTCATCCTTATCAAAAAATGTACCGTCAATTAACACATTATCAAAGTGTTGAATCCATTCCCCAATATCCTGATCCCACTTTTCCCATTTATCAATATCCGGGATATAGACTAGTGTTTTATTTTTTCCAGAGATTATGAACCCTACTGTTTCAGAATATTCATCCCGATGAGGTACTAAGAATGGTGTTATTTTTATAGTTTCATTTAATTGAATCGCTTTCCCATCATGTAGGGATAAAATTTTAATATTATGTAAATTGACCAGTTGGTTCCAAGGACCGTTTGATTCTAAATAGTTTTTCATTCTGGGCATGGCAAATACAGGAATATTTTTTGCCCCCATAACTTCTCGACCAAGATGCATCAGCCCGGTATAGTGACCTATGTGTGCGTGTGATAGAAAAATGCCCTTTAACTGATGAAAACCATTAACAGTCAATTTATGGACCTGTTTTGGAAAGTCCGGTGTCGCATCAATGAGCCAGGCTTGGTTTGTAACAGGATCGATAATTCCTAAAGATGATACGGGAATTCTATTGTTTGGAGTATTCCATTTATCGTTACAACAGGATTTTACGCACCCGGCATGGGGGGCACCTCCATCTTGAGAGATGCCTAATACAATTACATGGGGTACGGAAGACTGAACTGGATTTACTTTGCATCCAAGACTGAGTAGAAATATGAATCCGGTTAAAGAATGAACCCATTTCTTCATTTTAAGGATACACGTTTTATTTTATATATGTAGTAGAAGGAACCGGTTAAAGTTAATGCCAGACCAATTAATGAAGGAATGAAAGCTGTAATGAGCGTAATAAAGAGAAAAGCAGTGTATAGCAATATGACAAAGACCATACTCCAAGGGTAAAAAAGTGCTTTATAGGGACGATCTTTTGTTGGCCATTTTTTCCGTAGAACATATATAGATGAAAAGGTAAGGATGTTAAATACCGTACTGGTGGCCGAGAAAAAATCTATGATAGTTTCATAAGCATTGGTTCCTCCCGATCCCGACTGAAGATAGGTGGATAAAACTGCAAAGACCAGTAAAACTGTGGCCCAAAGGCCCTGACCGATGAGGGCATTGTTCGGTGTTTTAAATTTGGGATGCAATTCTTTAAATTTTTCAAAAAACAATCCATCTCTGGCCATGGCATGCCAAGTTCTACCTTTACATAATATTTGTGTACTAATATTTCCAAAGGCATTAACTGCTACGGCAATAGAAATCAAAATACCGCCAGTGGCACCCAATACTACTTTCATTGCCGCAGTGGCTACCCACTTATTCTCAACGATTGAAGAAACATCCAATTGATATAAATAGCCTACATTCGCACCAATATATAAAAGCATGACACCTCCTATGCCCAGGAATAGGGAAAGGGGAAGTGTTTTTTGTGGCTCTTTTACTTCTTCTGCAAGATAAGTTGCACCTTCCCATCCGCTAAAGGCAAAAAATGCATATCTTAGACCAGCTCCAATTGCCAATATGGTTTTCCATCCAAATTCTTCCGGCCAAACCGGATTGGTAAAATTTTCCATATTTCCAGTAGAGAATCCTGTTAATGTCATACCAATAATGGCCCCAAGCGCGGCAATTTTTATTCCACTAAAAAAAACTTGAAATTTGCCGCTTAAGCTTACACCAAACAAATTGATAATTGTTAAAATCCAAATGGTGATTAAGGCGAGGGTAAATGTGATTCCTAACTGAAACGGAGTCCCGTTTGTCAGGGTCCAAATCGCATTAATATATTCTGTAAAAACAAGGGCAACTGCTACAATTGAAGCTGTCTCCGAAACAAAAAACATTGCCCATCCCCTGATAAATGCAACATAGGGCCCATAAGCTTCTTTTAGAAAAACGTAAGGTCCTCCTGATTTTGGAAGCATAGCAGTGAGCTCAGCATAAATGACAGCTCCAAAAATGGTAATGATACCGCCTAAAACCCAGATTAGTCCGAATATGGATGTACATCCTGCCAGCGCCATAATAGGAGCAGGAGTCCTAAAAATACCAGATCCAATAATTCTGCTAATTATGACAGCCACGGACTCCTTAAGCCCTAATTCTCGTTTATAATCTGTCATTTGGTAGAACTATCCGAAAAGAATATTGCAGAGATATACTGCACTAAGAACACCGACGAGATCGGCAAATAGACCCGCAGCCAACGCATGTCTCGACCGTTTGATTCCCACAGAGCCAAAATATACAGCCAAAACATAAAAAGTTGTTTCGGTAGAGCCAAACATAGTCGCTCCTATCTTAGAATAGAGCGATTCTGTTCCATAGGTATTGACAATATCAGTAAGGAGGCCCAGAGATCCACTCCCGGAGAGTGGACGCATCAGAGCAAGGGGAAGATTCTCCGGAGGAAATCCTATGGCTGTTAAAACTGGTGATAAAAAAGATAGGAGAAGGTCCAAAGCACCTGAGGCTCTGAACATACCAATAGCAACGAGAATAGCTACAAGGTAAGGAATTATTCGAACAGCAATTGCGAACCCATCTTTTGCCCCCACTACAAAAGTTTCATAGACCTTTACTTTCTTTACTGCCAACCCATAAAGAGGGATTCCAACCAAAAGGAAAGGAATAATATAACGAGAAATTTCATTAATGCTTTGAACAATAGATTCAGTCATTATTCATCTCCCGGGTTCAGGCTAAATCGCTTTCTTTTTTCGAGAAATTTTACGGCAACAATTGCGGCAATTGTTGACATTCCTGTGGCGAATATTGTAGTTAAGAAAATTTGACTGGAAGCGGTTCCCATAAGTGCCACAACCGTTGCAGGGAGAATTAATTGCACACTGGATGTGTTTATTGCAAGAAAAGTACACATAGCATTGGTGGCTGTATCTTTATTTGGGTTAATCTCTTGGAGTTCTTCCATTGCTTTTAGTCCGAGAGGTGTTGCTGCGTTACCCAGACCGAGAATATTTGCAGCCATGTTGAGGATTATAGACCCAATGGCTGGGTGGTCTTCCGGAACATCAGGAAATAGTCGAACGGTGATGGGTCTTAATCCCTTTGCTATAATTCGTATGAGGCCAGACTCTTCAGCAATTTTCATTACCCCAAGCCATAAAGCCATAATCCCAATTAATCCAATAGCAATTTCTACAGCTGTTTTTGCCATAGAGATTGCAGCTTCCGTTACAGCATCTATGTTACCGGTTAGGGACCCGACTACCACTGATATAAACATCATCCCGAACCAAATGTAATTCAGCATTTAGTCTCCTTTTCTAACAGGTGAATCCAATAAAGTAACTCCCAAGGGAGTAAAATTTGTGTCTAATCGGACAGGAATAGACAAAGGAAGCGTAGACTGGAATTTTCCATGTCCACAAGGGAAATTTGAGATAATAGGGATATCCAAATCTCCGCATATATCCATAATGATTTCATTTGTAGCTTTTCCGAAAGATATCTCCTGGTCTTTCATATCAATAAGTTCTCCAAATATGAGACCAGAAATATTGTCAAATAAACCGGCTTCCCTAAAATGAATCAACATTCTTTCAAAACTGTAAAAGTATTCATCAAGGTCCTCTAAAAAAAGAATGCTACCCTCTGGAATAAAGTGTCTTCGAGTACCAAGGCCATTAGAAATAAGGGTCATGTTCCCACCCCAAAGGAGACCTTCTCCGCAACCGGGTTTTAGAATTTGAATGGGTAATTCGGGGACTGAACTAATATGGATATTTTTTTCTCCGGATAATACTTTTTCCATCATACCAAAATTATAGGGAATCAGGCCAGACTTATAACTGGACAACATTGGTCCGTGAAAGGTAACCATCCCTGTTTTTTGGGTGATTGATGTGAGATAAGATGTGATGTCACTATACCCAAGAAAAATTTTAGGGTGATTTCGTATGAGATCAAAATCTAAGAGGGGGAGAACTTTATTGGCTCCATAACCACCCCGCGCACAAATAATTGCATCTATATTAGCATCGCAAAACAGAGCATGAATATCTTCAGCGCGTTTTTGGGGTGTTCCGGAAAACGGTCCATCTTGCAAAAAAACTGAGTCCCCCAATTTGATGTTGTAGGCTTGTTTTTTAAAAAGTGCTACAGCCCTTTCCAAATCTAATTTACTCAACCAATAGGAAGGGCTAACTATACCGAGGGTTTGTTCTTTTTCCAATGCCAGAGGTTTAATCATAACTATTATTCCATTAAAATGGATGTAAGAGAATCCTGAAGATTTCGATAGGGTTTGGAAGAACCCACATAACCGTTCATTAATATGGAAAAAACAAGTGGATCTCCGTTTTTAGGGAGGATATATCCTGAAAGACAGCTAACACCGGAAAGGGTTCCTGTCTTTGCAAATACATTGTTTCCTTTTTCACCATTCAGTCTATCTTTTAGTGTCCCATCCCATCCTCCTCTGGGCAGAGTGGTGATTAATTGCTCTCGGATATAATTATTATGATATGCCCAAGTTAAGAGGTGTATAAGATGGTTTGGACTGGAGTAGTTATACCGGGAAACTCCCGATCCATCAGCCAGCCTTAATGCAGTGGTATCTATTCCCACAACATCGTTCAAAAATAGTTTAATCTCAAGTAATCCATTTTCCCAGGTCCCTTGACCACCGGTTGATTGGTGTCCTATTAATTTGACGAGAGATTCAGCCGTTAGATTATCACTTTCTTTCATTAAGTTAGAAAGTGATTCTATCAAAGGACCTGATTCGTGATAGGCAATCTGTTCAGAATCAACTGGGTGGATTCCTTTTTGCATTGTATTTACAGAAACCTGTTTTGAGGATAGCATTTCCATAAACACGGTACCCGCAAAAAGGGCCGGTTCATAAATATTTCGATAAAGGGTGTCTGCGGAAGCGGTATCTAGGACCATACCAGTAATAAAATACTCATTGGTACGCCCTGCCCAGTTTCTACCTATTTTTAATTGAGTAAAGCCGGCAGTGTCGTTAACGGTTATTGCATCATTTACAATGGAATAATATTTTGATTTTGGGTTAGTGGTTACAATAGGAGGATTTCCATTTGTTCCGGGATGGATATAAAAATCCACACAATTATCGTTTAAAGAAAGTCCACCAATGGGGGCTGCATACCACCAAGCCCCTTCATCCCACATCCATCCTTCGCCATAATGAACAGCATCGTAAATAGTATCATCAATGTACAAAGTGTCTATGTATAAAATTTTTTGAGCGATAATCGACGCTAACGAATCCAAAGCTTTAAGTGAAAAATCCGGGTCACCACTTCCTGTAAGGAATATGTTATTTCCGGACTTATAAACAGCTGTTTTAAAAGTAAAACCCGTATCAATTTTTGCAAGAGTTGCAATTGAAGTATACAGTTTATTATTGCTGGCCGGGTGAAATAGTACATCAGGGTTGTATTCATAGAGTGTTTCCCCTGTTCGGAGATTTACAACTTTTAGTCCAAGATTTGTAGTTAACCCCGACTTTTGAATAACCCTGTGGATTTTATGCCTTATTGACAAAGAGCCCGATTCTCGAATGACTGCTTTGTGATGGGTGCATCCAATGGCGATAAATAAAATGAGAACGAGATATGGCTTTGATTTAGTCATAAAGAAGATAGGGTTGGATTTTGTCATTATATTTTAAGGGTCCAATTTCTTTATAATTTGGAAAATTGTCCTGTCCCCATAATCTATTCATTCTACCTTCGAGAATAGTGAATTTTTCCGGATATAATCGCTTGATTGTCTTAATGAGTGTTACCCCAGTATTTATGCTGTGGAAATTATGGCGATTCTGTAGAATAATTTCAACCCCATAACAGGATTGATTTTCAAATTTAGGATTTATGGCCATTCCAGGGATATCTTTTGGAATAAAATGTATCGGCTTAAAAATTACTCCGGGTGATTTATTTTTATTAAGTTCACCTGCTAATAATTGCCCATCTATCCAGGGAGCCCCAATCCATTTAAAGGGATACTGTGTTCCTCTTCCTTCACTAATATTGGTTGCTTCCAAGAGGCATAAACCGGGATAAAGTGTCGCGGTTTCTAAATTCGGTATGTTTGGTGAAGGGTTAACCCATGGGAGTGTCGTTTCATCAAACCATGTATCCCTAGTCCACCCCTCCATTGGGATAACCAATAGCTGAGATTGAAATGGGGTCCATTTTTCGCCCACCATCATTTTTGCAATTTCACCCACTGTTAATCCATATCGAATAGGTATAGGGTAAAATCCCACAAAGGACTGATGTTTCATGTCCAAAACAGGTCCTTCAATGTGAAGTCCTGTAATGGGATTTGGCCTGTCTAAAATAATCACCTGGAGATTAGATTCAGCTGCAGCTTCTATTACGAGACCAAGGGTAGAGATATAGGTATAAAACCGTGCACCAATGTCTTGGATATCATAGATAATAAAATCCAATTCCTTTAACATTTCTTGGGTGGGTTTTTTGTTTTGGCCATAAAGGCTGATAACTTTTGGAAAAGTTTTTATATATCCATCATACTCTATTTTCTCCCCTGCGGCAGCCTCCCCGAAAAGTCCGTGTTCTGGTGAAAATATTATTTTAAGATTTACATCATCATATTCCATCAGCCTTTTATAATTAGGGATACCATTTTTATCTATCCCGGACATGTTTGTTACTAGGCCAATTGATTTTCCCTTTATCAAGTCAAGATTGTTTTCCATAAACATATCCAAACCTGTGGAAACAGAAACAAGGTTAGTTTTTGGGTCTGGTGTGTGACGGTATTTATGTGATTGTACTTGATGGATTGATTGGGATGGAACGGTACAAGTCCAAGTTCCTAAAATGGCTAGGGTTAATGGAAAGATTGATTTCATTTTAACAGGGTGAATTTTTTAGTGAGACTGGTAGTGCCGTTTTTCAGAATCGCAACATAAACACCGGAAGGCGCATTTCCCCCCGAATTTAAGGAACCATTCCAATGAACCAATTGAGTTTTTGCTTTTAATGGATGGACTGGCATGGAAAAAACTTCTCTTCCTTGGATATTAGTAATAGATAAAATTGCGGAAGAAGAAAAAGCTGGGATTGTGAATTCAATCGTCACCCGGCTATTGGAAGGATTTGGATAAATAGCACTAATACCTAGGTCAGTTGGCAGGGGGTTTATCCCATTCGTCACGTTCGTCTTTGGGCCCCTAAGATAATCTAAAATTTTTGTCATTAGGGTATTCCGGGAGTCTTCCGGATAAATAGTTTCAAATCCAACTGAGAGATATACTAAGGCTCCAAGTATATAACTCGGACCAAACCCACCTCGATAAGATATCCCCGCTCCGCCATTGGCATTATAGTCTGCTCCTGTATAAGTCAAAATATTCTCTGCTCCTTCTACCGGTTTAATTCCGTCAGGCCAATCTACATCATAGGTTCCGTGACTTCCATTGTCGAACTGAAAAGAAAACCCATCCAAAAAAGTTCCCGAAACACCTGAAGTGGCATACGTGCCCTGTTTCCCTGCAGCAGCATCACTAATAAATGAAGCTTTTAAATAATTGTTATAAAACTCCTGGTCCTTTATGTCACCTTTTTCGGATAAATCATATCCAACCTCACTGCCGGAAATAATTAATTTTCCTCCATTTTCTAAATAACCTATGACCGCTTTTTGTTCTACTTGGTCAAAGGAATGTGTTGCAGTACCCTCTTCACCTAAAATCCAATCTACAATCTTGTAGTGATTTAAGTCTACGGAACCATTTATAATGGCTTCATTACTGACCCCATCGAATGTGAGTTCGGCATTGTGAATGGCAGCGCCATGCTGACGAATAAAATCAAATGTATTGGTTGTCCCTGTGAGGCGATCGAATCCATTGACTATAAGGACATCTGGTTTTTTCAATGTTGGAACGAATCCTAAAAGTTCTGATTCTTCGCTGATTCCATAGGCATTGACAGCTTGTAATTTTAAAAAATAAGGTTCATCGGAATTCAATGATTGGAGGACGATGGGATTTGAAGTGAATTTTCCTAAAATATTAATTGTGGAGTTATTTAAGAATGTACGATAGACGATAATTGAATCTGCCGTTTCAGCACCTTTATAATCAATGAGTGCAAATCCATTACCCATATTGGTCATCGCTATAGAGTGAGGTGTAGTTGGGGGTGTCTCGATATTGGAGAACTTATTTTTCAATAATTCCCAGAGCTCAGTATATCCCGAATCATAACCTAAAGCCCAAATGCCGACTCCCAGTAGATTTTTATCCATTGCGAGGTCATACTTTTTTGACAAAGATTCTTTATCATCGTACCATCCTTGAAACCATCCGGGATTTTGATATCGGTACCATGGAGTCTGGGATTCAGTATGCCATTGTTTTCCATAAGATAGCGCTTTTGACTCTGCTGTTGAAAATACCACAGCATCTCCATTACGGGTTGTATTCGCGCCGGGGTTTCCGGAATCCGAACCCCATTCATATCCATAATAGGGAACACCCAGAATAATTTTATCTGATTGCTGGTTTGTATTTGAAAGATAAGTACTTACTGAATTTGTTACATTATATGACCCACCAGTGAGAGGAGCCACTGGTCCTGTTGTACTGCTTCCTTTCCAATGATAGTCATAACCCATTATAAAAAGTCCATCACTGGCTATTGATAATTCGTTGATATCCCATGCGCTATTCCAATCCACTGCCGGCATGGCCAAAGTGACTTCCGAACCGGGAATAGAGCCATGAAAGGATTTTACTAAAGCCTTGACAAATGAGACCATATTGGTTTTTTGTGAAGTGGGAAATGATTCAAAATCAATATTCACACCATCAGCACCGGCACGTTTAACCTCATACAATAGATTATCAATTAAATTTTGCCGATATGTAGAATTCGAAAGAAGTGTTTCAATTTTACTGCTTGAAAATAATGTTGTTGCTAAAACAACCTTAACCCCGTTCTCATGTGCTTTATTAATCAAGTCAGTAGCGGGCCATCCATGGAGATTAATTAAACTTCCGTCTGCATCTGCTTCTGCACTGAAGTAGGCGATGGTGGACAAAAGGTCATAATTATAATGTTGCCATTTTGTTCCTTGCCAATAGGGATGATACCCAAAAATTGTTTTGGATGGCCCTCCGATTCTGGGGCGAAGAGGGATTGCGGGTTCAGAGTAAGGTTTATAAACTGGTTCCGGAGTATGAGTCTTGTGCCACTCTAATTCAATTTGGTGAATAGATTTCTGAAATTGTCCAAACAGTACAGATATTGAAATAAATGGGAATATATATTTATAGATCACAAGCCGTAAACAATTCTTTAATGGTTTCTCGCTTTCGAATAAGGGTAAAAGCATTACCGTCAATCAATACTTCTGCAGCCCGTGGACGTGTATTAAAATTATGGGACATAGAAAATCCATAGGCGCCGGCATCCATGATGGCAACCCAATCCCCTTCTTCCAACTTTGGGGCTGGTCTATTGATGGCTAACCTGTCGGTATTTTCGCAGATAGGACCAGTAAAATCAACGGGAGCAGTCAGAGCTGCATTAACATGCCCAACCTTGTAAATTTGATGATAGGCTCCATATAGGGCAGGTCGCATTAAAGTTTCCATGCCCGCATCAAGACCAACGTATGTTTTGTAACTATTTTTAATGCCATTTACTTTTGCCACCAAAAGTCCTGCATCTCCAACCAAAATTTTACCCGGTTCAATCCAAAGTGTCGGAGAATCAGGATCTTTCGGATAAAAGGTATAAAATACTTGGCTGAGCTCTTTGAACATTTTATTCAAATCAAGTGGAGTTTCATCAGGCGTGTAAGGAATTCCGTATCCACCTCCCAGGCTGATAAACGACATTCGGAGATGAAGTGATTTCTCAATTTGTCGAGTTGTTGTTAAAATCGCATTTAATAATTTTGGGAAATACGATTCATCCAATACTCCAGAACCAGCCATACATTGTATTCCGAATTGTTTTACGCCTGCTTCTTTTGCTAACCGATATGCCTTTATTATTTTTTCCTTCGGAATACCAAATTTAGCATTTTCTCCTGCTGTAGTAATCTGGGAGAAAGTTCCTTTTCCGAACCCAGGGTTTAGTCGAAAGGAAATACTATCCGGGACCATAATCTGTCTAAGACGATTAAAAGTAGAAATATCATCCAAATTTAAAAAACAACCCATTTTAATTGCATTTATTAACTCATCAGTAGATTCATAATTCCCGGTATAAATACAACGATCTGGTGAAATTTCAGCAAGTTTGGCAGCATAAATTTCACCGGGGCTTGAGCAATCTCCACCCATATTGGGCACTCCTTCTTTTAGTGCCCGGATAAGATGAGGATTACTGTTAGCTTTAATGGCGTAACAGATATGAAAGGATTCAAAATGGGAAGAGAGAGCGTTAAAAAGACGCTGGCTATTTTCAATCAATCTTTCTTTTGAATAGATGTAAACTGGTGTGCCGAAGGAATCCGCAATATCGGTAATTAACGGATAGTTTTCAACGAGATGAATTAGGGGATGTCGGCTCATAAGAGTGATTTACCATAAAAAATGAACCGAAATTTATTTAATAAAAACGGAAGTAAAAAATATATTCCCCCCAATGCTGAGAGCATTGGGGGGTCTGAGGGTCAGAAGGGATCAAGCAACGCCTAAGACGTCCTTAATGACTTCCTTTAGAGATTCTTTAGGTAATGCACCCGCTGACATTTGAGGTTTATCTTTAAGGGGGACAAAGAGCATTGAGGGGATACTTCGTATTCCAAAAACTGCGGATAGATCTTGTTCTGCTTCAGTATCAACCTTATAAATATCTAATTTACCGTCAAATTCTCCTGAAAGTTCATCTAAAATGGGTGCAATCATTTTGCAGGGTCCGCACCATTCCGCATAAAAATCTATAATTGCTGGCCTGTTTCCTTCAAATTTCCATTCTTTGTTTTTTTCGTAATCAAATACTTTTTCTAAAAATGTTTCTTTTGTTAAATGATGAACCATGATTTTTCCCTTTTTTCAATCGCTTTATCTCTTTGATATATTTTAACACCATTGGTTACACATTTAGGTTAGCAATCCCAATTTGTAACGAATGAAGACTCATTGCATCCAAAGGAAAAAAGGAGAAAAAATGAGAGTATATTTCCCAGGAGGTAAAAAAGTATACGCAGATTTTAACGGAAAAACCATTAAAACGGATCAGCCAGTATTGAGTGGAGGTGATGATAGTGCACCGGCACCCTTTGATTTGTTTTTATCTTCTATGGCTACTTGTGCTGGTATATATGTATTAGGATTTTGCCAACAAAGGGGCATTGATACTGAGGGAATGGAAATACATCAATCGCTCGAAATAAATCCAAATACCCGTTTGGTCCGCAAAATAAAAATGGATATTAAATTACCGAATGGTTTCCCAAAGAAGTATAAAAATGCTGTTATTAATTCTGCGAATTTGTGCGCAGTAAAAAAACATCTCGAGAATCCACCGGAGTTTGAAGTTATCGCAGGATAATTCGTATTGAAATTCAGGGCTTAGGATTAATTTATGTCTTATAAAATGAATAAAATTAATCAATTCCTATTGACCTGGATTCTTTTGTTCGGTGTTCTATCCGGCCAAATAGAACGCAAGAACACATCATATCAGAGTCTTTATTCTTATTGGTTAGAGGGAATAATACACACTGTAGACCTCCCTGCGAATCGTTGGATTTTAGGCGGGGCATTCCTTGGAGCCGGTGTAGCCTATCAATCCGATAATAAAGTTAAATATTATGTGCAGGAAAATGGACTCATCCCAACGAAATTATCCATATTTGGGGATTTATATGGTGGAACCTGGGGACATTGGTTGTTGCTTTCGGTAATTGTATTAGACAACAGGTATTTAGATTCAACACAGCTTTATGACGATCTTAAATATGCGTTTATGGCCTTGGGAACTAATGGGGTCACAACCTACATAATAAAGAGGACAGTAGGGAGGGAAAGGCCCAATGAAAGCGATTATTTATCATTTCCATCAGGACATACATCACATAGTTTTACTATAGCAGCAATTGCTCATGAAATATATGGATCCAAAATTGGGATTCCAGCTTATACCCTTGCACTAATCGTGGCGGCGAACCGGCTTCAAGATAATAAACATTATCTGAGTGATGTTTTATTTGGAGCGGGATTGGGAACCGCTATCGGTCGGGGATTTGCCCAACCCTACAATCGTAAAAATACTTCCTTAAGTATTTATCCTGATTTGAAAGGCAATATAAGGATTTCCTATACATTTTGATGAAAAAAATATCTGGGAAAGTAGTCATGATTTTGATATTTGCCTTTATGGGGATTGGGTTCATATTACTTATTATTTTCTTAAAAATATATCATTGGATTTAATGAAATAAATTAAAACAGGATAAAAATATCCTGTTAAAACACTTGCCTAATAAAATGTAGTGTATTTAAATTAAGACATGGAAGTCCTGTTAAAAATGATCTCTTATCAAATTCATTGGAGAAAAAGTATGTATTTCGTGATTAATCAAGAGATGAATTCCTCAGTAATTTGCATTCATAATGGGGAAAATTATGAAGAAATATAATTTAAATTATGAGTCCGTAACCGCTTTAATTGACCACCTCAAAACAAAAGGATCTGTTTATGCTCCACACCGGACGGGGGATGAATCAATTAAATTTGATAAAGTTTCTATTTCTGAGGAAGTAATATTAGATTATTCTCGAACACTTCAATCGGTAAAAAAGTATTTTTTGCCGCCAAAAGAAACACTGTTATCCTTTTCATTAGATAAGAATACTTTTGAAAAACCTGAGATAATTAGCGAGGATAGAATATTTCTAGGTGTCCACAGTTACGATATGCAGGCGGTATTAAGGTTAGATTTTAATTTTACACAGGGGAATCCGGAATGGAATTACATGTCCAGAAGAGAAAAGTCTATTTTTATTGGTGTTTCTTTTGAACCGGATGAATATCATTTTAGTCGGTCTGTGGGAATATCTGTGGAAGAAATGGAAGGATTTGATCTCTTTCTTAATTGTCATGGTACAGGCTATACTGTTCACGTTGTTAGTGAGAAAGGACAAGGACTTTTAGCTGGATTTAATGGGATAACAAAAGCGTTAAACCAACCGTTCGTCCATAAGGAATTCCAAAACAAAATAAAGTATAATCACAATCGGTTGTCTGATGTTCTTGCTGAAGCATGGGATTTTAAAGTTTGGGAAGATGTAGCTGAAAAATGTGTTGGGTGTGGAACGTGTAATTTGGTGTGCCCAACCTGTTATTGTTTCAATGTCAGTGATGATGTGGATTTAAGTTTAACTCATGGAAGTCGGGAACGATCATGGGATGGGTGTATGTTGAACAGTTTTGCCTTAGTAGCAGGGGGAGAAAATTTTAGAGGGAAATTGGCACAGAGACAACGTCACCGTGTCTATCGAAAATTTAAATATATCACAGAACTGACAGGTGAACCTTGGTGTACAGGATGTGGACGGTGTACTGCCTATTGCACTGCAGGAATCAGCCTTGTAGGAATTGTGAACGCATGCTGTGAAGAATATGAACATAGACATGTTCATCGAAATATATCAAATTTAGAGGATAAAAAGGAAGGAGTTACAGCATGAGTACATCTCAATATTCAGAAATTTCTCCTGCAGAACTTTACTACCCGGAAATGGCGGAAGTAACTGGGATTAAACAATTTACAGAAAAAGAGAAATGGTTTGAAATCACACTTCCCGGTGGTCGTAATTTAAACCACAAACCGGGTCAATTTGTTGAAGTATCCTTATTTGGAATAGGAGAAGCACCAATATCAATTTCATCATCTCCGACTAAAAAGGGTGCATTTGATTTATGTGTTCGAAACGTGGGAATGTTAACGGATTGGATGCACAAAATAGATACCGGCATGAAAGTAGGGATTCGAGGTCCCTTTGGCCAGGGATTTGATGTGGATAGTTTCAAGAAGAAAGATATTTTAATTATTGGTGGGGGTATCGGGATCGTTCCTCTCCGCTCATTAATTAATTATATCATTGATAAACGGCAAGAATTTGGGCGATTAATTATTTTATACGGAGCGAAATCTCCGCAGGAACTTCTGTATAAAGATGAGTTGGAACAATGGTCTGCCGACCTTTCCATAGAATACCATGTAACCGTTGACAGCAGTGATGGGAATTGGAAAGGTAACATAGGGGTGATTACCACTCTGATTCCCTCGTTGGAATTGGATTTGTCACAGACCATAACAGCAGTCGTTGGTCCTCCAGTCATGTATAAATTTGTTCTGATGGCCCTGAAGTCTAAAAGAATTCCTGATGAGAATATTTACCTGTCCCTTGAACGAAGGATGAAATGTGGAGTAGGGAAATGCGGACATTGTCAGATTAACCATTCCTACGTTTGCCAGGATGGGCCTGTGTATCATTATCCAGAAATAAAAACTTTGCAGGAGGCCATCTGATGGAAACTCAATCTGTGGAGAAGCAAAAACCCAAAGTCGCCTTTTTTGATTTCACAAGTTGTGAAGGATGTCAATTAAATAAATTGAACTTTGAGCATCAAATCCTCCAATTCCTGGAACATGTGGATATTGTGGAATTTCGGGAGGCAATGGATGACAAAGCAGACGAATACGATGTTACTTTCATAGAGGGGTCAATCTCAACACCAACATGCATTGAACGGATTCATGATATTCGGCGAAGGTCAAAAATTCTTGTTTCGTTAGGATCTTGCGCGTCGATTGGTGGCATCAACGCGATGAAAAATCTTCAGCCCATTGAATCTGTTAGAGAAACAGTGTATGGCGAGGATAAATATTTATTCCCAACATTGCCAGCCATGCCGGTTTCAGCAGTAGTTAAGGTTGATTATGAAGTCCATGGTTGTCCCATGAGTCCTCAGGAATTTTTAATATTATTTAAAGCGCTTGTTATGGGTAAAGCACCTGTTAAACCCGACGCAGCGGTTTGTGTGGAGTGTAAATTGAGGGAAAATGAATGTTTGTATGACCGGGGAATGGTGTGTCTTGGTCCCATAACGCGGGGAGGATGTGACGCCATTTGTCCCAGTTTTGGACAATTTTGTACCGGATGTCGGGGTTTGGTTCCGGATCCGAATAAGAATGCCATGCTTGAAATATTAATTGACCATGGTCTCTCTTACAAAGAAGCGGAAAATCGCTTAACTTTATTTAATAGTTTTAATCGTCAATACCCACTAAAGTGAGGGGAAAATGAGCAAAAATTTAGATATCAATATTCATCACCTGACTCGAGTAGAGGGCCATGGAAATATTGTTGTGAATATGAAAGAGGGACAGTTAGAGCGCTGTGAATTGGAGATTGTGGAAGCGCCTCGCTATTTTGAAGCCATGCTCAAAGGACGAAGTTTTCATGAAACAGCTATTATTACCTCAAGGATTTGTGGGATTTGTTCTCTGGGACATCAAATAGCTTCTCTTCAAGCCACAGAAGATGCTCTAGGTCTGAATATCACTGAACAAACAAGGTTATTAAGAAAATTGCTTACCAACGGGGCCACCCTTCAATCTCATATTCTCCACGTTTATTTCTTGGTGGCCCCAGACCTTTTGAATGCTCCAAGCGTTTTTCCATTGGTTCCGACCCATAAGGAGGTTATCCTGAGGGCGCTGAGGATGAAGCGGTTGGCCAATGATATCGGGGATATTGTTTCAGGGCGTGCAGTGCATCCTATTACACCAGTTCCGGGTGGATTCACAAAAATTCCCACAAAACAAGAACTCATAGAAATAAAACGGCGTCTTATTGAAGAAGGAATACCCGATTTGAAGGAGACAGTCAAAACAGTATCTGCTCTTGCCGGTGAAATTCCAGCTTTTGAAAGGGAGACTGAATATATCTCCTTAAAAAATGAAAATGAATATGCACTGTACAATGGTCATATTTTTTCTTCCGATAGTGGTCCGTCAGACATTTATGAGTACAAAAGCATGACAAATGAACATGTGGTGGCCCATTCCACCAGTAAGCATTGCAACCATTCCCGGAGCAGTTATATGGTGGGAGCGTTAGCCAGAACGAATAATAATTTTGACCAACTTTTACCCATTGCTAAATCCGCTGCTGAATCTCTGGGTTTAAAACCACAATGTTACAATCCCTATATGAACAATGTCGCACAAGTTATAGAAGCTGCACACGTTGTGGAAGATTCTATCGCCATAATTGATACGGTGTTGGAGAACGGTCTTAAAGATGAAAAACCCAATCAAAAACCCACAAAATATGGTTCAGGAGTTGGAGCAACAGAAGTTCCACGGGGAATTCTCTATCACGAATATGAATATGATAAAAAAGGTCAGATTGTTTCTGCTAATTGCATTATTCCCACAGGCCAAAATCTAGCGAATATCGACGACGATATGAAAAAACTGATTCCGGAAATTATTGAAAAACCAAAACATTCCATTGAAAAACACTTGGAAATGCTGGTGCGAGCCTATGACCCTTGTATTTCTTGTTCCGTTCACTTTTTAAATATTGAGTTTAAGGACGAATGATTCGAATTATTGCCATTGGCAACAGCCTGTATGGCGACGATGGTGTCGGGGCTGTTATCCTTGATGAGTTAAAGAAAATAGATAGTTTTGAGTCTATCGATTTAGTAAATGGTCATGTGGATGCTCTGGGGCTGATAGACAAGTTTGCCGGAGTAAACCATGTTATTTTGATTGATGCAGCGAAAATGGGTGAACTGCCGGGAACGGTGAAAGTATTTGATGGAAAAAAAGCCACTTTAAAAATAAAATCCGATCATCTTTCCGTCCATGGATTAAGCATAGCCGACACTCTTGTTTTAGCTAAAAAAATTGAACAATACCCGGAAAAACTGACGATAGTGGCTATTGAACCAGAACGGATATCTATCCCGGAAGGTCTGAGCCAATCGGTGTTAAATTCCATACCGAATGCTGTTTCAAAAATTTGTAGTCTTGTAATGGAAAGAAACCCATCCATTGAAAGGGGGAACTATGCCTAAGAAAATAATGATTATTGATGATGATATTGATCTTGTAGAAGCAATGCGGCTGACATTGGAAGCAGGGAGTTACACTGTAATCGATGCCCAGGAGGGGCAAAAGGGACTAGAAATTTTAAAACAGGAAAAACCCGACTTACTTATTTTGGATGTAATGATGGATACTCAGGATGAAGGGTTTCAACTGGCCTACCAGATACGGTCTAATCCTGAAACAAAAGAAATCCCAATCATAATGGTTACAGCAGTGGGCTCACAGACAGGGTATGCATTCGATCCGGCCAGGGATGAAGATTTTCTACCCGTGGATGAATATATCGAAAAACCGGTAAATCCGTCGGCGCTTTTGGATGCAGTAAAACGAAACTTGCCAATTGCATGAATCCCGTTAACGGAGACGTTTTTTCTTTTTATACGCCTGAATCTCTCCGCAGGAAAAACTTATGGTTGATTAATCTACGGTGGATTGCCACAGTAACTACAATAGCCCTTATACTTATTGGTTCCGTTGTTATCCCCGGACAACTCCCCTTTTTAAAATTAATCCTTGTCCTCATGCTCCTAGTGGGGTTTAACCTGATTTACGGTTGGTTTGCAGAAAAGTATCCCCCAACATTGCTTCAGGGTGAGCTGACCTTTGTCCGAATTCAAATGTACGTCGATTTAGTCCTGTTGACCTTACTCATTCACCTAACAGGAGGAGCGAGTAATCCGTTTTATCTTTTTTATATTTTTCATGTCATTATTGCCTGTACCATTTTTGAAGAAAAAAATGAAGCCTACGGTATTACCATAATCGCGGTCGTATTATTTAGCTTGATGACCTTGTTAGAATATTTAGGATGGGTCGATTATTATAGTATTTTTCATTCTACCTTAGAACCGTTCCAAGTAGCCATTGCTTTGGGTGTTTTTTATGTTACCCTTTTTGCCAGTTCGTACCTAGGTGTTACTTTAATGGCCAGGCATAAAAAGGTAAAAAATCTTCTCTATGAACAAAACCAAATTTTAGAGGAAACAGCCCAATCTAAATTGAAATTTTTCAGGTTCGTTTCTCATGAACTAAAATCACCCATTGTGGCGATCCAGAGTGCCATTAATGTGGTATTGGATGTCTTAAAACCAGATATCGAAACAAAATCATTAGATATGCTGACTCGAGCTCGAAACAGGGCATCCGGAATGTTAGACATTTTAAAAGATTTGTTAGATGTTTCTTATGACAGGGGTAAAGATGGAGAAGACGTGGAAAAAGTTGTCCCTTGCGATTATTTGAAGGAATTTATTGAAAATGAAAAACCTTTAGCCAAAGAAAAAGATGTGGAGATTGTGGAAGATATTTGTGCGGAGCGTGGAACATTACGAATTGACAAATTTATTTTAGAAAAAATCTACTCAAATTTATTATCCAATGCTATTCGGTATACCCCCAAAGGTGGTCGAGTATCTCTATCAACTGAACTAACGGGAAGCCACTGGTCTTTTAAGGTTGCAGATACAGGTATTGGGATTACACCATTGGACCAGAAGCACATATTTGATGAATTTTATCGCGCTAAAAATGCAAAAGAATGCGAACCCACAGGAACAGGATTAGGGATGAACATTGTTAAAAATCTGGTGGAGCAACTTCAAGGTGCTATTGAACTAAAAAGTGAACTGAACCAGGGAACAACCATAACCGTTCGAATTCCGCTCCCATGATAAAAATGCCAATTGGAGGTATTCTCCGAGATTCTGAGCTCACCATGATAGAGTGTCTAGGACTGCCTGACCGACCCGGAATGGCGGGTAAACTACTGTCTCACCTTGGTGAAAATGAGATTAATTTAAAGTTTATTGCAGAGTGTACTGATTTGGAAGGATATGGAAACTTGTCTTTTTGTTTGGAAGGTGCAGATGCTTCCATTGCCTTAAATATGATGAAAAATATTCATTCTGATGGTAAGCCCAAAAAAATTCTTCGTAAAGACGGTGTAACAGCTCTTACGATTTACGGTCCACATTTTCGAGATAAACCTGCTATTAGCGGAATGATTTGTTCTGTGCTGGGACAGGCAGATATAAATATTTTAGGAATTTCCACTTCCATTTCTTCTGTGTGCTGTATTGTGTGGGATGAAGAATTCCCCAGAGCCTACAAAAATTTAATCCGTATATTTTCATTACCTTAAAGTAAAGGGGCTTTTCAGCCCCTTTTTATGATTTATCCTTTATTTTTGAATTTTTTCCATAGCAAGGTCCAGATTTGTTGAATCTGGAAATGAATCCTGTATTTCTTCTGAATAGAATGTGGTGTATTTTATCCCATTCCAGGTAAAAGTGGCTCCGGGACCTAATTTTTGTCTTGCTTCTGCAAAGGCTTCCCCGAAGGAAATTTTTTCTTCAGGTTCATTTTTAACGGTCGAATCAGAATGGATTGCTACAGATACCATAAGCTCGGAATCCGAAGGCTCCAATTCCATGAGAATGGCTTCCGATACAGGTGGGCCAATCCAATCCGGTTTTATTGCGGTGAGTTCATTAGGGTTCTTCTTTAGACTGCCATAGAGGATTAGGACTGTTGTCCCAAGTATAAGTGCAGTCATAGTGATAATTTCGGTTTTTTTCTGGGGCATGGCGTGCTCCTTTCGAATTAGTTCAAAAAAAGAGGGAACGCCTCGGGCATTCCCTCCTTGTCTCTTCAGTTTAAAGAGAAAAATGAAAGATTTGTTCCAGATTTTAGTGCATTTTTACTAATCCATTGGATTTTTCTACCGAATTCGTGGAGCTAAATCCTTCATAATTTTTTCCGGATCCAGCCTGCTCGCTCTAAAAGTAGTATACTTGGAATTGTCTTGATTAAATGGGGCAATAACATAAACTCCAACCCATTCCGTAGATGCGGTGGCTGTAGTCAGATCAGGGTTTACCACTGTTCGGGTTCCCATGGACTGGGATTGCCTGGTTTCAAATGGTTGGTTAATGGTAGGATCCTGGACTGATTCCTTTTGATGGCTTTTATCTTCCATTAATACAAAAGAATCAAATCCCCTTTCTAATGTCACTTCAGCGCACCGGTACAACAGGCGATCCATAGTTTTTTGTACAGAAACATGCTGATTCCCGTAATACCTTACTTCAATCATATCCTTGCCTATTTCTTTTTCTTCATAACCTCCTAAAACACCTCGGGGACCATAGGTAGAACCACATCCTGAAATACAGATAAGTAATAGCCCGAAAATGAGAGAATTTAGTTTGGTGGGAATTTTCATTGAATTTAATCAAAGTTACATGGCGGAAACTATACTTTACAATATGAATTAATTCATTCAACCGTTTCAGAACCCCTTAACACATTTTAATTTCATGCTCATGTTTAAGGCGAAAGTATACAAAGAACGGCGGAAAAAACTATTTTCAGCCATGGAAACCGGCCAAGTCTTGTTAATGGGTAACAAATACACTCCTATGAATTACCAGGAAAACGTATATCCCTTTCGCCAAGACAGCAGTTTTTTATACTATATTGGGATTAATCTACCTGATTTAGCGGCATTGGTAAATATTGACTCCGGGAAAGTGACACTTTTTGGAGATGAACAATCCATGGACGACAAGATTTGGATGGGGTCTAGACCTCCACTCTTAGAATGGGCAAAAATCGGCGGTATAGATTCTATACGTCCATATTGTGAATTGGAAAAATGCTTTCCAAAGGATAAAAAGGAGATTCATTATCTCCCACCATACCGGAGCGATATCCAAATAGAATTAGGAGTTCTATTGGATGTCTCCCGTGTCGAAGTAAGCCAGAACTTCTCAGAAAAATTAATCTATAAAATAGCAACTCAGCGATCGGTAAAATCATCCGAGGAGATCAATGAAATAAAATCGGCATTAGATGTTTCTGCTGCAATGCATAAAGCAGCAATGATTATGACCCATCCTGGTAGGAGTGAAATAATAGTTGCAGGACAAATGGAAGGCATTGTGTTGTCTCACGGCTGTCAATTAGCCTATCCCATAATATTTACTACCCGTGGAGAGGTACTCCATAATCATCCTAAAAATATTACAATGCGTGATGGTGATCTAGTCCTGAATGATGCGGGGGCATCCTCTCCTTTGGGATATGCAAGTGATATAACACGAACTTTTCCTGTAAATGGGAAATTTTCTTCCCGACAAAAAGATATTTACGAATTGGTTTTTGATATGCAGGAAGCTGCTTTTGAATTATGCAAACCGGAAATTCCCTATGTGGATGCTCACTTAGCGGCGGCAAAAGTTGGAGTGAGAGGATTAAAAAAACTTGGACTAATGAAAGGAGATGCAGATGAAGCGGTTGCTGCTGGAGCATATGCTTTATTTTTCCCACACGGGATTGGTCATATGTTGGGATTAGACGTTCATGATATGGAAAGTTTTGGAGAAGATTTTATAGGGTATGACAAAAAATATACACGAAGTCCTCAGTTTGGATTGAGAAATCTGAGGTTAAGCAAACCGCTGAAAGAGGGATATGTCATAACGGTAGAACCTGGACTTTATTTTATTCCAAGATTAATGGATTTATGGAAAAAAGAAAAAAAACACTCGGAATTTATCTGTTATGATTTAATAGAAGAATATCGCAGTTTTGGAGGGATAAGAATTGAAGATAATGTTCTGATTACGGACACCGGGTATTCCGTATTAGGACAGCCAATACCGAAAACAATTTCAGACATAGAAAAAATAATGGATACATCACATGCGTAAAAATCTCTGGCTTATTTTATCATCATCCGGAATCATTCCAACTGACATGGGCTATATAAAAGGGGCAGCCGCATCTCTCACTGGATTGATTCTTTATAGTCTTGTGCCTTCAAAATTGGATTAGAATTCGGGTTTGATCTATTTGAATTGGCATAGAATTATATATTTCAATTGAGGAGAATAATATTTATGAGATTAAGTTTAAAAACACTCATGTCCTTAAGTATTATATTGATTTTTTCCTGTATGAGGAATAATCAGGGACAAGTCGTTCACTTTGGAGCATTGAAGAACTTTATGCATAAGGGGGATATTTCTGCAAAAGCAGACTTGAAAAAATTGGAATCGATTTCGAATCTCTATGCCATAGGTGCAGTGGAAAAACTGAAAGGTGAAATTCTGATATTAAATGGCAGGCCTTTTACGACCACAGTTCAAAACGGAAAATTAATAAATGATAACACATTTAACCACAAAGCCTCCTTGTTGGTCTATGCCCCTGTAACCGCATGGTCTTCTTACATCATTCCAGACTCCGTAATGACTCTAAACCAATTGGAATTATTTATTGAAAAGGTTTCACTAAAGGAAGGAAGGAGTGTCAATAATCCGTTTCCTTTCTTAATCGAGGGAAAAATTTCCTCGGCCAATTGGCATGTTATTGATTGGGACGAAACTGATACGGTTCATACCCATGAGAAACACAAAAATTCTGGATTGAGTGGGATAATTCAGGATAAAATGGTGACTTTGCTTGGATTTTATTCCCGACACCATAAAACGATATTTACGCATCACTCAACATATATGCACATCCATATTCTAACGGAAGATGAGCAAATCTCCGGACATTTAGATGATGCAGTGTTATCTGCCGGTATGATTTTAAAACTGATGAAATAAAAAGGAAAATTCATGGAAAATATATCGTTGTTAATTATGGCAGCAGGAATGGGGTCTCGTTATGGTGGACTTAAACAATTAGACGCCATGGGACCCTATGGGGAAACCATTATGGATTATTCAGTATATGATGCAATTCAAGCTGGATTCACTCGTGTTGTATTCATTATTCGAAAAGATTTTGAACAGGATTTTAAAGAAAAAGTCACTCAAAAATATTCAAGGGAAATACAGGTAGATTTTGCTTTTCAGACACTAGAAAACCTTCCCAAAGGTATTACATGCCCGGAAGAACGGGTAAAACCGTGGGGTACCGGTCATGCCATACTCTCAGCATCCCCAATGATTCAAGGCTCCTTCGTCGTGATTAATGGAGATGATTATTATGGCAGGGAATCTTTTCAAGTTGTGAGAGATTATTATCAAAAAGGTGGAGATCAATTCAGTATGGTCGCCTTTAGATTAGATAAAACATTGTCTGCTTTTGGTGGAGTCACTCGTGGGTTGTGTACAGTAGAAAATCAATTACTGGAAACAGTTGTAGAAACAGAAAATCTAGAAAAAACTGAGTGCGGTATTACCTCCAACAGAACGATTACTTTAGATGGGAGTGAACCGGTTTCTATGAATATGTGGGGTTTCACTCCGTCTTTATTCGAATATTTGAACTCCATGTTTGTTGAATTTCTAATAAAAGAGGGGACAAAATTAAAAAGTGAATTTTTAATACCATCCGTGATAAATGACCTTATTCAATCCAAAAAAGAAAATGTTCAAGTTCTTCGAAGTAATTCGAGCTGGTTTGGCGTAACCTATAAAGAAGACAAATTATTTGTAATCTCTCGAATAAAACAGTTGATTGAAGACGGAGTGTACCCTGAAAAGTTATTCGGTAGGTAAGTCCAATGAATGATTTTGAACGAAAACCACTGTCGTTAAAGGTGATGAAAAGTACATTTAATATTTATCGGTTTAATCCTGGATTTAACATCGACTCTATACTTAAAAGTACAGAAGAATTGTATTTCTTATCAAAAACATCAGATGAACTTTCGCTCATTATTAGTCACGATATTGCAATTAGTGGAGAGAAAATGGAGACCGGGTTTAAACTGATAAAAGTGATGGATGAGCTTAATTTTTCAATGAGTGGAGTACTGTCATCAATTTTGAACCCTTTGGCAGACGCAGAAATTCCTGTATTAACTGTATCGACTTTTGACACCGACTACTTCTTGATAAAAGAAATGCATTTAAATCAGGCAGATGCAGCTCTTAGTTCTGCAGGATTTAGTATTTATAAATAATGAATATATCTGTAATAATCCCAACATATAATCGAAAAAAATATCTAAAGAAGGCACTTAAATCTGTCTTAGAACAAACTTATCTTCCGGGAGAAATTATTGTAGTTGATGATGGATCTACCGATGGAACAGAAACATGGTTAAAAAAGAAGTATCCGTTAGTTACATTGGTACAACAACCCAACAGAGGGGTAAGTGCTGCAAGAAATGCAGGTATCGAGAAAAGTAAGGGAGATTGGATTGCATTATTAGACTCTGATGATGAATGGTTACCTCATAAATTAGAAGAGCAAGTCAAAGAACTTGAACGGAATATCTCGTATAATTTTTGCCATACCAATGAAATATGGATAAGGAATGGCAAGAGGGTAAACCAGAGGAAAAAACATCAAAAATATGGGGGATTGATTTTTGACAAATGTTTGGATATGTGCCGAATTTCTCCTTCATCGGTTCTGATAAAGAAAAGTATATTTAATGCTGTGGGACTGTTTGATACTTCTCTTCCAATTTGTGAAGATTTTGACCTTTGGTTAAGAATTACAGCAAAGCATCCTGTCTTATTTTTGGATAAACCCTTACTTGTGAAATATGGTGGACATGGAGACCAGTTGTCTCGAGCAAAAGAAGGAATAGAACAGTTCCGAATTCAATCTCTTGAAAAATTGATTGACGATCCCGGATTAAATCCATGCCATAAAAATGATGTTTTGCAGATGTTAATCAAAAAACTTGATATTTATGCGAATGGTGCCGAAAAAAGAGGTAAAATATCTGAGGCAACTTCTGCCGTCATTAAGCTCGAACTCTATCAAAAACTATTTCATAAGTTAGAAGGAGAACTGGCATGAAAAAACCCCTAATATTGGACGGGGCCATGGGTACCGAATTGATGCGTCGTGGAATTGAATTACCTCTTCCTCTTTGGAGCGCGGAGTCAAACATGGAAAATCCGGATATTGTATTGGATATTCACAAGGACTATGTTTCAGCAGGAGCAGATGTTCTTACAACCAACACATTTCGCACAACAACATGGGCATACCGAAAAGCGGGATATACACCTAAGCGTGCATCAGAACAGGCAAAGACCGGATTGATGAGGGCTGTAGATTTAGCGGTAGAAGGTGGAGAAGATAACACCATTATAGCCGGTTCATTAACTGCATTAGAAGATTGTTATGAGCCAGAAAAATTCCCTGGAACTCTAGCTGCAGAAGAAACTTATGGTGAAACATCCGAATGGTTTTTAGAAGCAGGAATAGAGGTTCTTTTGTTTGAGACTATGGGGCACTTGGAAGAAATTAATGCCGCATTAAAAGTGACCCAATCATTAAATGCAGAGCGGTGGTTGAGTTTAATATTGAAAAGTGACTCAGAATTGTTGTCAGGACATTCCCTTATCGACACAATCAATGTGGCGAATTCAAGCCATTTGTCTTTCCTCCTATTAAATTGCAACACGATAGACATGACTTCAATTGCCCTAGACTGTATTTTGAATAATAGAATAGGCAATTGGGGACTTTATCCAAATCTGGGTGTGTCAACTCCAGAGAAGGATGGTCATATTGATTCGCTAATAAGCCATACCCAGTTTGAAAAAAAAATAATAGAGTATTGGGAGAGGGGTGCATCAATTATAGGTGCTTGTTGCGGGTCAACACCCAATCACATACAATTAATAAGAGAACTTATTGATACCCATTCATTTTCTGCCTGATTGACAATATTTCAGACAAAACAAATGAAAATGAAATATGGCACAATCTTTGCAGTTGCCCGCATGAAAGGAAACCATTTATGAAAAATATAAAATTTAAAGAAAAAAGAAAATCTTTGAACCAAATTGATCAGTTTATTACAGAATATGAAAAACGGATGCTTGATGGTAGTGCTTTACCTGGTATCCCGGTCGAAATTCCGATAGAAGATTTAATGAGTTTAATTCGGAATACAAGATTGGTTGCCCACGCATGATTGATTGGCTGAGAAAAATATTTGGGAAAATTATTCCAATGCCTATACCCATCCCGATTGATAAAACTAAATAAAGTCCATTTTTATGTCTAAATATTCTGATTTAATAATTGAGGGTCTTTCCGATCCCAAACTGCTTAATACAGTCCAGTGTTTATCATTCGATACGTTCATTGATTCAGACCATTACGATATTATGAATTTGGTAAAAGAATTAAGCGATGAAAAGACCAGTGATTGGAACAAGGCTAAAGCCGTTTTTGAATTTGTCAGGGATGAGATTGAATATAATTTTGCCCCTTTAATCACAAAAAAGGAAGACTGGAAGGCTTCAGAAATTTTAAGAAAAAAGAATGGAATGTGTCATCAAAAAACTATTTTGCAAGTTGCCTTACTTCGGTCGTTAAAAGTCCCGGCGGCTTTCAATTTCCAAAATATTATTGATGCACCTCTTTTAAAGTCTCGGTATAAGGCCATGATTCCCGATGGAATTCTGCATTTCCATGCTTTAGCTGTAACCAAGCTTGAGGGGAAATGGTACCGCTTGGATGCAACGTTGGATAGGGGCTTATGCGATCGTCGTGGATATTGTATTTCTCAGATTGAAAAGGGGAAAGAAACACTTTTACCCTCTATTAAACGGAATGGAAATCCCCATTTTAAAATTATTAAAGACCATGGATACTTTACCTCTTATCCTGAGGAATTTTTACTCTCATTTTTATCCCACAAAAATGATTGGGATTATTGGAGAAAATTTGTCAGGAGAGAGCACCTTTCTATGTAGAGAAAAGCTTGAAAAAAAATTAGGGTAATTTTTAAATTCGCCGGAACTTTTTAGCTGTTTATTCTATTTAAGATTTATTTTTTGTGAAAAGGAGTTTAATTCTTTGGAGGTTAAATCAACGTGATTACAGTAACGAATCTATCAAAAAATTACGGACCTGTTAAGGCTGTAAAATCTATATCCTTTGAGATTAAAGACGGGGAGATTGTTGGATTTTTAGGTGCAAATGGGGCTGGAAAGACAACAACACTAAAAATGATAACTGGATATTTAGTTCCAACTCAGGGGACTATTGAAGTCAACGACTTAAACATTATTGACCATACGAATGAAATCCAAAAATCAATAGGCTATCTGCCCGAGTTAAATCCCTTATACGCCGAGATGCGGGTTTATGAATACTTGGAATTTCTTGCGGGTATACGAAATATTACAGGGAAAGATTTCAAGTCAGCATTTTCCAGAGTTGTTACTCAATGTGGGTTAAAGGGAGTCGTTCATCGGACGATTGGAAATTGTTCGAAAGGATATAAACAACGAATTGGATTAGCCGCTGCAATGATCCACGATCCAAAAATACTAATTTTAGACGAACCGGTTACAGGTCTAGATCCTAACCAAATTGTTGAAATACGAGAATTAATCAAACAATTGGGTAAAGAAAAACTCGTATTGATGTCCAGCCACATTTTACAGGAAATTCAAGCCACTGTTGACCGAATTATGATTATTCATAAAGGAGAAATTGTTGCCAATGGCACGAGTGAAGAATTAATGAGCAACTTTATGGGAAATGTATTGCTAAATATGGAGATAAAAAACGCTAAAACTGAATCCATTGAACATATTCAGGCGAAACTCCCCAGTGTGAAGTACTTAGGGATGGAAATAAAAAATGGCATTCAAAGTGTCCAATTTGAGTATGATAAAGACCAAGATTCCCGTGAAGAAATTTTTAATTATGCTATAGATAATAAATGGTCAATTCTGAAAATGACTCCAAAGACAACCAACTTGGAAGATATCTTCCGTGGATTGACTATGGAAGGAGATTCAAATGCATAACACAATGATAGTTTTCAAAAAAGAACTGAAAGGATATTTTAACAGTCCCATGGCTTATATCTTTTTAGTGATATTTGCGATAGTGAATGGATATTTTTTCACCAATACATTTTTTTTGGTAAGTCAATCGGATTTGCGAACCTTATTTAATATTGTTCCTCTGGTTTATTTATTTTTTATTCCTGCTGTCGCCATGGGCTTAATTGCAAAAGAAAAGAATGTGGGAACGATAGAAACTATTTCCACATTGCCCTTAAAAAACACTGAGTTTGTTTCAGGGAAATTTTTAGCAGCATTTTCATTGGTTCTTTTGGGATTAGGGGCCACAGTCATTCATTTTATCACCTTAATATTTACCGGTACAAATATTGATTATGGTGCAGTGTTTACCGGGTATTTGGGGTTGGCACTCATGGGAGGAACTTATACAGCTATAGGGGCTTTTGCCAGTAGTGTGACCGATAATCAAGTGATTGCATTTATTGTGGGTGTCTTTATTGTTTTGACCTTTTTTCTCATGGATAAAATATTATTATTTATTCCGGTGTCCATGGCAGGCATTGTTCAATTTCTATCAGTGGATTATCACTTGGCGAATATTTCCCGTGGAGTTGTAGATTCTAGAAATCTCATTTATTTCTTTTCTCTCATAGGATTTTTTCTCTTTTTGACTATTCAATCCCTTCGAGTCAGGAAATGGAGGTAGATGATGTATAAAATGAAAAATATTGATTTGAAACGGTCTATTCTCCTTCCTGGAGTAATCCTGTTTGCAATTTTATTTCTGTTAAATGGTATATCAAGGAATTTGTTTTTCCGATGGGATTTAACTGACACGAATATGTATTCGTTGTCCGAGTCTAGTAAAGCTGTAATTGAACAAGTGGATGATTTGCTGACAATGAAAGTGTATTTTTCTGATAACCTTCCTGGTGAATATGGTAATAACAGAAGATATCTCCAGGATATTCTTGAAGAATATGTAGCCTTTGGTAAAGGAAAAATTCGGTTTGAATTTTATAGACCTGAAGATGATAAATCATTAGAAGAAGAAGCACAAAAAGCGGGGATAATGCCCGTTCAAATGCAAGTGGTTGAAAATGATAAACTTGAAGTGAAACGTGTTTTAATGGGGATGGTAATTCTGTTTGCCGATCAGAAAGAAATCCTACCCGTTATTCAAACTTCAACCGGTTTGGAATATGAAATTACTACCAGAATAAAAAAACTAGTTGAAGTCAATAAACCGGTAATCGGTTTTGCTCAAATTGATAGTCAAGATGCCGGGACTCAAAAAGTGCAAAGTGAACTGCGCCAGCGATATGCTGTGCGTACGGTCAATTTAAACAAAGAAATTCCTTCAGAAATTGGTGTCCTTTTGATGAGTGGTGTTTCAGATTCTCTTCAATCAGGAGAATACACCCATTTAAAGTCTTATCTCGAAAGCGGTGGAAATCTCTTTATTGCGCAAAGCCGGGTAAATCCTAATTTACAAACTCAACAGGCTACTGTTATCCAGTCAAACATTTTTGATTTGTTAGACTCTTTTGGATTACATCTTGAAGAAAATTATGTAATAGATCGTCTGTGCGGACGGGTGAATGTGCAGCAGCAAATGGGACCAATTCGGATGAATGTGCCTATGGAGTACCCCTTGCTGCCGATTGTTCGACATTTTAATGAGTCAGAACTATTGGTTTCTGGATTAGAACAAATACAAATGATTTTTGCCAGTGAAATAAAACCAGATACTGTTTTACCAGAAAACACAAAGATATTTCCCCTTTCTTATTCTTCAGAGCAATCTGGAGAAATGCGCGGATATTTCAACTTAAATCCCGATCCTCAACAAAATCCTGCCATACATCTCTTTAATCAGTCAGGGAAAATACTGGTTGCTCGGTCTGAAAAATCACATCCTGGAACAGGATTAGTTAATCAGGTTGTATTGGCAGGAGATTCTGATTTATTTTTAGATAACAGCGGTGGTTTATCTTCGGAAAACATTATATTTGTGATGAACACTGTGGATTACCTGATCGGAGAAAAGGATTTGATAGCTCTTCGATCCCGAGCGGTAACATCCCGTCCGTTGGATGAAGTCAGCGAATCAGAAAAACGAACATGGAAATGGGTGAATATATTATTACCGTCAATGCTGATAGTTGGATTTGGCTTTATTCGACTAAAGCAGCAAAACAGGAAAGCATCAGTATGGGAGGAAATTTATGACTAAACAAATAAAATGGTTGGTTATCGGATTTGTTGTAGTAGCTGGACTATTTTTTCTCAGTCAATTAAGACAGGATAATCTTTCAACCGACACTCGCCCATTATTTTCATTTTCAAAAGAAGATATATATGGAATCAAAATTCAAAAAGAAAAGGACACATTGTCTCTATACTTTAACAGTGTAAATTGGCGTATAGAAGGACATGATTCCTTGGAAGTTAGGGAAGGTACATTGAATGCTTTTTTTGATAAAATACTCACAGTTAAAATGTCATCACCTGTCTCCCAAAACCCGAATCGATGGGACAAATATAATGTGGGTGATTCTACCGGAACGACCTTAACCTTCTTAGACATACAAAATCAGGAATTAACGACTATAATTGTGGGCCAATCTGGGGCAGGATGGGCTACGTCGAATGTTCGGATTCCGGATAACAATAATGTTTATCAAACCAGTGAGAACATAGTGTATTCTTTAAGTATCAATCCAAAGTATTGGGGAAATATTCCACCTCCGCCTGAGCCGGATTCTACCTCAACAGATTCCCTCTAAGTACAACCCCCAAAATTGGGGGTTGTTTTATATTAAATAAGTCTTGTTCGGGTGAAATATTGAATTGTATATTTATAATAACGGAAATATCTGTAATAAAAGTTATTTCAGTAATTATGGCCCATAATTTGGAGATTAGATGAAAAACTATTTTACACTCATCATGATAATGTTATTGGGTTATATCTTGGGCTGTGGGCCAAAGCCAGGGATAACTTCATCAAATAGAACGGAGGTTTATTTTGATAAAAAATTATACCCTGGGCAAACAATCCAATCAAATGGAATCGAAATTTATTATGAAAAAACCGGAAATGGACCGTACGTCATTTTAATTGAAGGATTGGGTGTAGAAACTTGGTTGTATGAAGAAAATATTCCGGAATTGTCTAAATATTTTACAACTATTGTTTACGATAATAGAGGTGTCGGTCATTCGACTATTCCTGTGGGGCCATATACGATTGATATGATGGTTTCAGATTTACTGGGACTTATGGATGTGTTGGATATTCAAAAAGCAAGCTTAATCGGGGCATCTATGGGAGGTTTTATTGCTATGGAATTTGCCATTCAATACCCAGAACGTGTTGAAAAATTAGGACTCCTTTCGACAACAGCGGGAGGAAAGGACCATGTTTCCATGAGCTTGAAAACATTAAAAAAACTTCTTAAAGCACCGGCAGGTGCTCCCCGAGAGATTATTCGTGACCGACTGACTATGGCCTATACAGATATATTTATGGCTGATACTCAGCGCGTTGAGCATCTCATTGATTTACGATTACAAAATCCGCAACCAAAAGAAGGCTATAAAGCTCAAGCCGCAATTGGTCCAAAATTCGACGCTTCCGGACGATTACATACTTTGAAGGCACATACATTTATTGGCCACGGTCAAAACGATATTTTAGTCCCAGTAGTCAATGCGAAAAATTTGCATAAAAAAATTCCTAATAGTACTTTGAAAATTTATGAAGGATTAGAGCATCAATTTTTCGTGGAAGATTTCGAATCGTTTAATAGGGATATAATCAAATTTTTGAAAGAATAATGATATAATGAACAATATACAATTTTCACTAATTGAAGAATTTGGTATGGGTTACAAACGTTTTGGTCATAGTGACCTGATGGGACGCGTTGTGGGACTTCTCTTGACGGAAATTGAACCAATGACGATTGATAATATTGCAGATTCACTGTCAGTAACACGTACACCTGTTAACGAGGTACTTCATCGATTGGAGGCACACAACCTAATCAAGAGAGTGTGGGTTAAAGGGAATCGAAAACACCACTATACGATATCGGAAAATGTTTTTCACCAAGCAGGAACAAATTTAGCCGCGCAGTTCAAAGATAATTTATCTATTTCAAAACGATTTTTAACACAATACTTGAGACTCTATGAACATGCTTCTGAAAATGAAAAAGATGAATTGAAGAAGATTTGCGAACGATTCTATTCCATGTATGAATTTCACAAAGCATCTTTGGCTTCATATAATTCTTTTTTAAAAGAATGGAATCGGAAAATAATAACACTCCCAAACGATTTAGAAGTAATAGAAAGTAGCCTATAAGATATGGTTGCCCACCCTGCGTATTTGCCCAAACAATCCAATTATAAAGTAAATGGAATTCGGCTATTTGTCGAAGAATATGGTTCAGGCGACCCCGTATTGATGATCCCTGGTTTGGGGGCAGGAAGTTGGCTATGGCAAAAGAGTTTAAAACTGGGTGAAGCCTTTTCTTTAATCATGCCTCATTTAAGAGGTTCGGGGAGAACCGAAAAGCCAGACCATAAATATTCCATAGAACAGTTCTCCGATGATTTGAATGAATTAGTCAATCTGATGGGTATTTCGATTTTTCATATTATTGGTGTATCCATGGGTGGATTTGTTGCTCAATCTTTTGCTTCACAATGGCCAGAAAAAGTACAATCTTTAACTTTAGTTTGTACGTCTGCAGGAGGAGAAAACCAAGCCGGGCCAGATGGAGAAACACTGAGTAGAATGATCCGGTTACGTGGAAAAACTCGCAGTGAGCGTTTAATGGATGCATATAAGCTCAATTTTAGTGAAATGTATATGCAAAATCACCCTGAAGATATAGAAGCCATTACACGGTGGCGGATTAAATACCCACAACCAGAATTTGCATATTATCGGCAATTACTTGCCGGGAACGGTTATTCCGGAGGAGACTTTTCAAAATTAAGTCAAATTCCCACACTAATAATGGGCGGTAAAGAAGATACAATGGTTCCCTCAGTGGATGTACAAAAACTTCACAGACTAATCGGCGGAAGTAATAAAATTATGATGGATGGGAAGCACATGTTTTTCATGGAGCACGCCGACAAATTTAATCGAAAGTTAACCGAATTTTTCTTACAAAATTCAATGTTGGAGACTGACATTGTATATCGGTGATTATTTAGACAGGCGTTGTGTTTATTCTCCGGATACAGAAGCAATTATTGATTTGGGGAATAATCCGACGACCCGGTATACATTTTACGAGATGAATATCCGGGCAAATCGATTAGCTAACTGGCTGAAAAATCAAGGAATCCAAAAAGGTGACAGAGTGGGTATGCTTGCCTTAGATGGTGTGCATTTTTACGATACTTTTTTTGCATGCGGAAAATTGGGTGCTATTTTGGTCCCATTTAATTGGCGGCTTCACCCGAAAGAAATATATGAATTGATTCAGCAGACATCACCAACAGTTTTATTTTATAGTGTTGAGGCAGAGCCACAAATCATTAGTAATTATCTCTCGGAACAAAAGGATATCCCCAGGATGATTCCACTCACAGGTGATGAATACTCATTTAATCTTATCGTGGAGCAAGGGAATGAAAATCCGGTTACTTGTGAAAGTTTAACTGAAAATGATACAGCAGTTTTATTATTTACAGGAGGAACAACCGGCTTGCCCAAAGCAGCGAAAATTTCTCATAAACAAGTGGTATGGAATACAATGAATAATTTGTTGGGTGATATTTTAGGGACAGATAAATATTTGAATGTATTTCCCCTTTTTCATGCCGGAGGATTGTTTGCGTTTACTATTCCAATGCTGATTTTAGGTGGGACAATTGTACAGACGAAATCTTTTGATCCTGAAACAATTTTACAGACGATTAAGGATGAAAACATAACCATCTTTGCCGGTGTTCCCACAATGTTTCAGATGATCGTAAATGCAGATAATTGGTTATCATCTAATATGTCATCGTTACGCTATTGTATGAGTGGTGGTGCGCCTATGCCTGTACCGCTTATGCGACAATACAACAAAGAAAAAAACGTTGTGTTCAGGCAAGGTTTTGGATTAACGGAATTTGGCCCAAGTGTATTTTCTTTGTCAGTAAAAGATTCTGAACGAAAAGCAGGCTCTATTGGTAAACCGAATTATTTTGTAGATGCAAAAATTGTAAATATTGATTCGGGTGAAAAGGTATTACCATGCGAAACGGGTGAATTATTATTGCGTGGTCCTTCTGTAATGAGTGGTTACTATAAAAACCCCGAAGCCACAGCAGCTGTTTTTGAAGAAGACGGTTTTTTTCATACCGGCGATTTGGCTTATAAAGACGAAGATGGCTATTTCTACATTGTGGAAAGATTAAAAGATATGTTTATCAGCGGTGGAGAAAATGTCTTTCCGGCAGAAATTGAGAAGGTATTATATAAGAATGAAGCAATTGCTTTGTGTTCAGTTATTGGCGTGAAGGATGAAAGATGGGGAGAGGTAGGAAAAGCGTTCATCACTTTAAAACCCGGTAAACATGATGATGAAAATGACATTCTTCAGTATTTGAAAGATAATTTAGCAAAGTATAAAGTTCCGAAATCAGTGGTCATATTAGATGAAATGCCTCTTTCAGGTGCAGGGAAAATTTTAAAAACTGAATTACGGAATATGGCTAAATGATTGATCCTAAAACAGTGGGTATTGTGAGTTTAGGTATGTATCTACCGGAAACGGTAATGACTTCTAAAGAAATTGCAGAACAAAGTGGCTTGCCGGAACGGGTAGTTCGGGACAAGTTGGGCATTCATCAAAAACATATTAGTGATCCGAATATTCATCCCAATCAAATGGCAGTGTTTGCGGCAAAAGATTGCTTGAGCAAATGT
>CAZJUP010000012.1:0-68233 GCA_964549275.1 uncultured bacterium
GAAACACCTAAATCAGAATGAGTTTCCCTGTTTCAACTAACTTTGATACATGCTCTTCCAGAGCTGTTGTTCGAAACCTAAATTTGCACCGCTATTATTTTTTGACATATTTATCCTATCATTTCTACTTTTACTTTACACATTTGCCATGTTACTTCGTTCGGGTTGATTTTTTCATCTGTGCATTCCAATGGAGCTTAATGGCATAGTTGACATATTTATTTTTTGGGATCAGAAACTAATGCCAAGTTATGGCCAATTTTCATTTGGTCTAAATTTTCTTCACCTTCGTAGAAGCAAAACCCTACAACGGCAAATTTATTTATAAGATAACGCTTTTCGGCCTGGATGATATGGAGCGATTTTGCGATTCCCCCAACAAATGGGATTTGAAGTAAATAGATTAAAAATGATTTTCGAAATATATGGTCATGTTTCATAGATAACAACCCTCATACAGTATCCTCAAGTATAAATAACAAATTCGTGTAATTCAAACAATTATCATTCTATCACTCTCCTCATAAAACCATCTTCTACTTCCAACATTTTTACCGCTTCATCTTTAGAACAATTTTTTAGAACCATGACCACAGCTGTTTTTACTGATTTATCTGCTTCCATTAATTTTTTCTTGGCCGAATCATAAGAAATATTCGTCAATTTTTGAATAATACGGGTCCCCCGGTCCACTAGTTTATCATTCACGGCCATAAGATCTACCATGAGGTTTCCATACACTTTTCCCAATCTTACCATGGTGGCAGTAGATATCATATTTAACACCAATTTCGTAGCCGTTCCGGATTTCATACGGGTAGAACCTGTGATAACCTCTGGGCCTACATCAACACGAATGGTCACATCCGCTTTCGTAGACAGAAAAGGCTTTGGATTGCAAATGAGGTAAACAGTTGTAGCCCCGATACTATGCCCGTATTCCAAAGATTGTTTGACATAGGCCGCTGCACCGCTGGTACTAATACCAATCACCACATCCCCGGATTCAAGTCCAAAATCTTTTAAGTCCTTCAGTGCTTCTGCCGGCTTGTCTTCCGCTCCTTCAATAGGTCGTCTTAAGGCATTATCCCCTCCGGCAATAATCCCATTAAACCAATCTGGCGGAACGGAATAAGTCGGGGGCATTTCTGATGCGTCCAGCACTCCCAATCGTCCGGACGTCCCTGCACCCACATATAAAACCCGGTGTCCATCTCGAATCGCATTCGTCGTTAGATCAACAGCCTGGGCAATTTCTTCTATGGCTTCCCCCACTTTATCTGCGATAGTTCTATCCTCTTGGTTAATAATATTCAGGATGTCCCGGACAGGTTTAGCATCAATATCCAAAGAGTTGGCATTTTGCTGTTCGGTGGTGAGGTGTCTTCGTTCAACAGATTCCATATAAAAAATTACATTAAATTACCTGAGAAATTTTAAACAGTTTTATGGCAAACAAAACCAATCCTAATAAATTACTGTTGTTCTTTAGCGCATCCCGGTATTCGGCAGAATGAAAGAAATAATTTTCACTTTACCAAAACTCGACTTAGAAAAGGTCATGGATGTACTTTTGGAATTGGGAGCAAAATCCGCTTCTCTTGAAAACCAGGAGACTTCAGAATCACCGGAAGCATCCTGGTTTGATGAAGATGGGCAAACCACATGGGAAAATTGGAATAACCCCATTGTCAAAGCCATTATCGATGTAACACAAGAACCCCAAGTTTTTGCTTATGCGCTTCAAAGGGAATTTGGATTAGCCACTCCTCTCGAATTTAAATGTACAAAACTCCCGGATAAAAACTGGGTGGAAGAAACTCAAAAGCTGTCCACTCCGATTTCAATAACCGACAAACTATGGATTTTACCCACCCACAGTATCCCCTCTGTAAATAATACTGTAAATATTCTATTGAATCCCGGATTGGCATTTGGTTCCGGTACCCATCCTACCACACAACTCTGTCTGAAGTGGTTGTCAGATAATATTACAGGAGGAGAAACAATCCTAGACTATGGGTGTGGGACCGGAATCCTCGCCATTGCCGCTTTAAAGCTCGGTGCGGGTAAAGCTATTGGCACCGATATTGATCCTCAGGCTTTAATAGCCACACAAAACAATGCAGAGCTTAATCACGTAACCGTTTCCACTTGCATTCCCGAAGATTTACCCCCTCAAAAGATAAATATTATCGTAGCAAATATCTTGTTAAAACCCCTGATTGAATTAGCAGAACATTTTTCCGACAGATTGGTACCGGGCGGAAGAATTGCCCTTTCAGGGTTGCTTACTGCTCAAAGTGAAAAGGTGGTTTCAGTGTACAAGCCCTATTTCAAAAACTTAACAATTTTGAAACAAGACTCTTGGGGATTGATTTCAGGACGACTTAAATCTTAGAAAAATACTGTTTTGCTTCGGCCATTACTTTTGGAGACAGCAGCACAGACCCGATAATAGTAGGAATGGCCATCAAAGCATACATACCGTCTACAAAATTAACCACAATATCGATAGATACAATAGCTCCAAGTACAATCGTCCCTACATAAAATACACGATGGTAGAAAAGGCTACGGGTTCCAAAAAGGTACACACTGCATTTTGCACCATAATAGGAATAACTCATCATTGTAGAAAGACTAAACGTGAGAACTGCCGATAATAACAAAACCCTTCCGGCCATACCCAATTCATTACTAAAAGCCATCGTTGTCATCGAAACACCATTCAAGCCTTCCTGCTGCCAAACTCCTGAGGACAGGATGACAATAGCTGTGATTGTGCAAACCACAATCGTATCGATAAAGGGCTCCGTCATGGCTACCAATCCTTCTCGTACCGGTTCTTTTGTCCTGGCGGCACCATGGGCCATATCCGATGTCCCCAATCCGGCTTCATTCGAAAAAAGCGCCCGTCTTACCCCCGTAATAATAACAGCCCCTACTGCCCCTCCCATGACGGCTTCACCGGTGAAGGCATCATGTATAATGAGATAAAATAGAGATGGAATTTCAGAAAAGTGATTCAGAACTACGAGGAGTCCTGCTACGAGATACAGCACCACCATAACGGGGACCATATAGGCTGTAACCTGTCCAATGCGTTTAATCCCGCCAAAAATAACCAAGGAAGTCAACCCCGCCATGATGAGCCCCAAGAATAAATTCCCTGTCCCGACATTTTCCAAGAACCATTCATTCGGAATAAAAATTTGATGACGAATAATTTCCGCCAACTGGTTGGATTGAAAAATAACTGTACAACCAAAAAGTCCTGCCACACTGAATAGAACAGCCAAGGGTTTAAAGGATTTGCCCAATCCATTTTCTATATAATACATGGGCCCTCCCTGGATATTCCCCTCATCATCCTTCCCGCGAAATAAAATTGACAGTGTACAAGAAAAAAATTTAGTGGACATTCCCACGATTGCGCTCATCCACATCCAAAATAGCGCCCCTGGGCCACCCATTTGGATGGCAATAGCCACACCACTGATATTCCCTAATCCTACTGTGCTGGCCAAGGCACTGGACAGAGCTTGAAAATGAGTAATATCTCCGGGATCGTTTGGATCATTGTATTTTCCAAATAAAATGCTCATACCATGTTTAAAATACCTAAAAGGAATCAATCGGCTGAAAAGCGTAAAAAACAGTCCACCTCCCAATAAAATAATCAGGAGAGGTAATCCCCACATAAATTCCGCGAAGCCTGCGATTAATCGGTCAAAAATTGATATCATTTTTACTTTATTTTTTAATTATTCATCCAAAGGCTAAAAATATTCGCCGATTATACCGAAATTCCCGATTCATTACCTACAATATTTTGATGAAAAAACTGGATAGATATATTACGCGCCAATTCCTCACAACCCTGGCCATGACCTTGTTGGGGTTTGTGTGTATCATTATTGTGGTGGACCTCATCGAAAACCTGGATCGGTTCATCGACAACAAAGTTCCCTTTAATAAAGTTCTGACGTATTACATTTATGCATTCCCCTGGTTTTTGAATATCGGGTTACCCATGTCTATGCTCATTTCAACTGTATTCAGCATTGGGCTCCTTGCTAAGCGAAATGAATTAACGGTCATGAAATCTTCGGGAGTAAGTTTATACCGTGTTTCCTTCCCTTTAATTATCATTGGGTTAATTGTAAGTTTCCTCTCATTTGAACTCGATGATGTATTTGTCAGTTCTGGGAATAAAAAACGCTACGATATTGAACAGGAATATATGAAGCGCCGTGCCCGAAAACGGTATCGAAACATATTGAAAAATGTATTTTTCCAGAAAATGGAAAAAACCCATATCGCCATCGATACCTACCGCATCAAGGAAAAATCCGGTAAAGGAACAACAATTTTAAATCTTTCCGAAGGGGTTATCCGTGAACGGATTGATGCTGTTACTATCACCTGGATTGATTCACTAAACGCATGGGCTGTAACAGATTTTTCCATACGGTATTTTTCAGCCTCAGGCCAAGTTGTGAATGTTTCCCTATCTAAAAACGATTCTTTACTAACTTTGGGCTTTACACCGGAAGACATCACTCGCCAGTCTAAAGTACCGGATGAAATGAATTTTAAAGAATTGACTGTTCGAATTGCTCAATTAAAAGAGAATGGTGTAGACACCACCAGATGGGAAGTAGATCGTCATTTTAAAATATCATTTGCCTTTACAAATTTAATTATTGTTTTATTTGGTCTGCCGTTGGTCGTTCTCAAACCCAGGGGAGGATTATCTTTTGGTGCCGGTATGGGTATCTTTGTCATTTTTATATATTATGCTTTCCTAAAATTTGGTTTATCCATGGGATATAAGGGTATTTTAGAGCCGCTAACCGCAGCTTGGATCGGGAATATTGTGTTTTCCATAGGCGGCATTACCCTGTTGATATCGGCCAGGAAATAATTCAGGATTTATCTTCTGCCTTTATTTCTGCCGGTTGATTCTTTTTTTCCGGCTCTGGGGCGGGGCCGGCGGACGGTGCTTTTTCTTTCCTGCTTTTAAAACTGGTGACTGTAAGCCCCAAACTAAGATTAAAGCCTTTCATTGTGTGAATCCAAACACCATTTCTAAAGGCAAATCCCACATCAAAAATCATGGGGCCTTTATGATATCCAAACCCCATACCCAATTCTGTATTATCCATACCTGCCCAAGCAAATCCTATTCGGAGTGGCATCCCCGGGAATCGATACAATTCTGCACCAATAGACCATTTCCACGCAGCTCGGGCAAACAGACGGTTTTCAAATCCTGTCACTAAATCAGAGGATATTAATAAATCATCCTTCCTCCGGGAAACACCAAATCGTAACAGTGCAGGATAATTCGTTTTAAACTGTTTCGGTTTTCCATCACTCCCCAAATTAGGGACCAGTGTTGATGAACTGGTCATCAGGGATGAAGAAGACAGATTGTCCGCCCGAAGTGAATCAATTGAATAGGTATAAAGCACGGAGACACTATCTGAAAGAATTTCCCCTCCCCATGTAAAATGAAATAGATCGTCGCTATTTCCAAAAGCGCCATCTTTACCGGCAAGAATATCTTTAATAAACGAAGGTTTATTCCAGCTGATGCTACCGATAGCATTAATAATCGAAAATCCAAACCGCCAACCATTTATATTTTTTGAAGCTAAACCAATATCCACACCGAAGCCGGAACCACCTATCCCTTGCCTTAGATAATATTTTCCGGATCCGTAAACAGCTAAGGGGGTTGTAATAAATTCTGCGTGACTGGAATCAGGGTCCACACCAAGATAAAACATTCCTTGGAGATATTTTAAGGTGACTCCTGCAGCAAAACTCTCATAAGGAACCGCAAAAGAGAACCCAAATTCATTCACTCCCATAATTTCATATCGAAAAGTCAGGTCTACATTTGGATTATCAGCATTTCCTTCCAGCATGAGTCTGGCCAGTCCCGCCGGAATCTTATAATCCGCCATAACCACCAAATTAGAGGTTAATGCCATATTCCCGGACGCATAGTTTAATCCAGGGAGTGCGAGGTGTACATCTGTGTAATATGACAATCCTCCGGATCTGTCCAATCGGTTTAAGATCGCATCTTTTTCTTCCTGATTAAGGGTATCTCCACTAAGCGAATTCATTCCCGCCAAAGAGAGGTAATTCCCTAATACCCCTAAGTCCAGACCACCAACCTGAAGCATAAAGGGTTTATCCACCTGATACGCCAACAATGCAGGATTATAACCCACGGCAAATACACCGTCGGCGATGGTCGTGTAAGACCCTGCTAACCCCACACTGCGAGGATCTCGCTTAACCTGTCCTGTACTCACTGCAAAAAGCAACAGGTATATGAGAAGTTTTTGCATTATGGCTTGACTTCCATTAATGAAAATTTCGGTTGAAGAGTCTGTAGTTTTGAGCTTGCATGGGAGATAGTAAAATACCAGCCGCTCATATCCACAACAGAAGAACCGGTATGCTTAACCCGAATTCTGACACTGTCCCTTAATGATTCCGCCATGGAATTAATACCTGATGTTGATGAAGGAAGCCACAGAAAGGAATCTACATTGGCTACCTCCGTTTGGATGGTTGTCCAATCTTCATCTTCAGTAACCTTTGGATTAGTTTTCGCTGAATAGGCAATATCCACTTTTGACAGCATCCCATAAGTTTTCCATTTTAGGGTAACCGTTTCATTTTTATTAATGGTCTCTCCCCCATTCGGAAACTTAATCACTAGGTCCGGCGGTGCACTATCCGTCATTCCTGTAGAACTCAATCGAAATGTTATAGTGGAATTAATATCGATATAATCCGACCGGGAAAGAAATACCTTCTTCCCTTCCGAACCAGTTAAATGAAACCGGGGAGCTGTAAAATGGTCTCCCGGATCCGTGATGAGTAAAATTCTTTTGGGGCTTATTGCGCTTGTATAAGATGTCGACCCCGGTTCCCGGACAGCACCGGCATGGGCCGTAGCAGTCGTCACTGTATAAAAACTCCCCGGATCCGGTAGTGGAATTTTCAGCAGTGTATCTACATAAGACATCACGGTATCCATACCGACCACACTCCCTTTAACCAAATATTTCAATCCATCTATACAATCTTCAAAATCATCCATAACATCAAAAATAAAAACACTCCCAATAGATGGATTCATACTATCACAGGATGATATGACATAAAGACTGTCGGTGGGATTCCAGCCAGCTTTAGCAACCATACTATCCCGGTAAGCGCTTAAAGCAGCTACTGTTGTATCCAAGGGAAAAAAAGCTTTGTTACTCAAAAGGATGGCTATTTCACCTCCGGATGGAATTTTATTTTCTACAGTTCCGGTTAAACTTGCAGACTGAAATGTGCTTCTAATCCGATTGCGAGTGTCGTGATTCATTTCCTGAATTGGCGTATTCGTTACAGAAATGAAAGTCATGGGATCCATGATAACTTCAAAAGGAGCTATCATCCGGTATTTTCCCCCAATGGATTGACCGGCTTCCAAGGTACCTCTCCCATCAATTTTGGCTTTTGAATTAATATGTATTGTAGCGGGATTAAAACTCATTAAATCAACAATTGTTGATTCACCGAAACCTGGTGGAACCGTTGTGCTGTCAGAATATAACACTGAGGTTGGTGCCTTATACTTTAGGGTTGTAGTTCCATCCCGGCTTAAACGCATGATAGTTTTTGTTGTATCTCCTGAGGCGATCGGCATGCCTAAGGTTGACTTTGCGGCTACAATGGAGGAATCCCCCGCCTGATTTGTGGCGATCATGTCGAAGTTCAAAACGACGGGGAGGCGGATTCCATTTAACATTTCTATTTCCATTTGAACATTCGAAAAAGACATTCCCGAAAACCCAAGGGGCATTCCCGCAATATTAAATTGGGAAGGAGGAAATTCTTGCACAATATTTGCTTCGAGAGACGCAAAGGATAATTTGGTAATTTGAACACGAATTGAAATGGCACCAAAGTCAGATCCGTCCAATGGAATATTACTGATCTGCGCAGCCATTTTTGCACTAATGTTCACCGTCATTTCAGCCAAGGCACTATCTGACCCGGCAGGGTTATAAAAGGAATAACCATCAACATCAAAAGTTTTAGAAATGGCAGCCACTCCGTTTTTAAGGGTCGTATCTATTTTAACAGAGTCTTTGCCTGTTGGCGGTTTAAAATTGGCATAACTCATGGTAAAACTAACATCAAAAGGATATGTACTTTTTAGATTAGAAATAACCAGTTCATTAACATCCAATCCAGTAATTGGATTCAATGTTCCTGAATATATTTCAATATCAGAAGGAAAGCTAAGGGTGGGCAATTCCACCGGAAGAGAGGTTTCTGCAATTTGTACGACGGCAGAATCTACACCTGCAATTCGGAGCTGTACTGAGAAATTCACCTGAACTGAATCACCGCTATTGACAGTCAGGGTTGCTGCATTGGTACTTGCTATATCAAATCCAACTGTTAATTTCACCTTTCCTTTCAGACTATCGGCTGAAAGTGAAGTTATTTCAGGCCCATACGTCTCATCTTTGGCCAAACTTGAATGGGTATGGCTGGCCAAAGTTTTTATATCCGTCAACAGTTTAAAGTCAATATTTTCAACTTCAGTCGGTAAGCCGTTGTTTTTAAAGGTAGTGGTAAAATCGCTTGTACTCCCACCACCGTCTGGTTTTATAATATAGGCATCAACTGCAGTAATGAATTCAGGGAGTTCACTGGAAGGGATATCCGGCAATGAAATAGTCACAGAATACGTTGTGTCAAAAGCAGAAGCAATGGCATTCCAAGAAGCGCCGGTTATGGTTTTATTTGATGTTGGCGGTACAGAAAAAGATGCCCCTGTATTATCCACAAGTTGACCCCCCGGTGCCAAGGGGATTGAAACTGTAAAAGTTGTATCCATCACAACAGAAACTATGGGAGAAGAAACAGGATCTTGGTTATAACTGATATCTTGATTCAATTCCACCTCTAAAATATCAGTATTTATTGCAGTATCGGGGAGTACCCCTTCAAACACAAGTTGCATCCCCAAAGAATCCTCAGTTGGAAAAATCTGTTTATTATCAACGAGGCCTTCGAGAGAATATTTTTTCTGAACCAATGGAAAAGAGAGATCAAAAAACCATGTTGGCAGTTTAAATCCACCAACATTTTGAAAATCACAGCCGGAAGATGAAAAAAGAAAAATCCCAATGAAGGTCACCAGAATACTTTTTTTCAAGGGAATATTAATTGATTTAAGATATTTCATTCTTCAGTTCAATCCCACAATTTAGCAGTGATGCAGGGTAGAAATTGACTCAAAATTCAGACCTTTTCCATAAAAAAAGCTCTGTAATGAATTACAGAGCTTTTTCAATCATTCGACTTCAGAGTTAATTAATACCGATAGTGTTCCGGTTTATAAGGTCCACCCTTGGATACACCAATATACGTTGCCTGCTCATCGGTCAATTCCGTTAAAGTCACACCCAGATGATCCAAATGAAGTCGAGCGACTTCTTCATCTAAGTGTTTCGGCAACATATATACACCTAATTCTGGTTGATCTTTTGCTAAGGCGATTTGTGCCAAAACCTGGTTTGTAAACGAATTGGACATGACAAATGCGGGATGACCTGTAGCACATCCAAGATTGACCAACCGTCCTTCTGCAAGGATATATACTTGATGCCCGTCTTTAAATGTATAACAGTCAACCTGTGGTTTGATTTCTTCTTTCTGAACAGAAGGATCGGCATTCAGCGAGGTAACCTGAATTTCATTATCAAAGTGGCCAATATTACAGACAATGGCCTGGTCCTTCATCTTGACCATGTGCTCAAGTGTAATTACATCTTTATTTCCGGTAGCCGTGACAAAAATATTGGCTTCTGTCAGGGCTTGTTCCACAGTGACAACCTCATATCCTTCCATAGAAGCCTGAAGGGCACAAATGGGGTCAATTTCTGTCACCAGAACTCTAGCACCATATCCACGCATAGATTGAGCACATCCTCTACCTACATCGCCGTATCCACAAACCACAACCGTTTTCCCTGCAACCATCACATCCATCGCTCTTTTAATTCCATCGGCCAGGGATTCCCGGCAGCCATATATATTGTCGAATTTTGATTTGGTCACCGAATCATTCACATTATAAGCGGGAAAAAGCAGTGTTTGATCTTTTTCCATCTGATGAAGCCTGTGGACACCAGTAGTTGTCTCTTCGGATACACCAATTATTTTTTCCGCCACTTTATGCCAATGCATAGGATCTTTTTTAAGAACATCCCTTAATAGCGTTTCGACTATAACTTCTTCTTCTATCTCTGTGGTGATGTCCGGGGTCACTCCGTTTTTCGCAAAATACTCTTCCAGTTCATACCCTTTGTGAATAAGTAGTGTAGCATCTCCTCCATCATCTACAATCAAATCCGGACCTTTTCCTCCGGGGAATGTCAAGGCCTGAAGAGTACACCACCAATATTCCTCTAAGCTTTCACCTTTCCACGCATATACGGGAATACCCGCTTGTGCAATGGCTGCTGCGGCATGATCTTGAGTTGAAAAAATATTACAACTTGCCCATCGTACATCAGCACCTAAATCAATCAGGGTTTCTATTAAAACAGCTGTTTCTACTGTCATGTGAAGCGAACCCGTCAATTTTTTCCCGGCTAATGGTTTTTCAGAGCCATATTTTTTTCGTGTGGCCATAAGTCCGGGCATTTCTTTTTCTGCAATATCCAGTGCTTTCCGGCCTCTGTCGGCTAATCCGATATCTTTAATTTTATAGGGTAAATCTTCCACAATTGGGTTGGCAATATCTGCTATACTCATTATGTATTCCTTTTATTTACAGCCGCTATCAATGCGTCCACCATGTCTGTTTTTTCCCAAGTAAAATTATCACCATTACGGCCAAAGTGACCGTAAGCAGATGTTTCATAATACCGGGGATATTTTAAGTTTAGGTGACGAATAATTTCTCCGGGTTTTAACGGAAAAGTCTCTTGAGCAACTTCAGTAATAACTTCATCGGGAACATGACCTGTCCCAAAAGTTTTGACATAAAATGATGTAGGTTCTGCTACTCCGATGCTGTACGAAAATTGAACTTCACACCGGTCAGCTAATTTTGCAGCCACAATATTTTTAGCTATATAACGGGCCATATAAGCGGCAGATCTATCCACTTTAGAAGGATCCTTTCCTGAAAAAGCACCACCCCCATGAGGAGCATAACCGCCATAAGTGTCCACAATGATTTTTCGGCCGGTTAATCCTGTGTCTGCTTCAGGGCCTCCAAAAACAAAACGACCTGTCCCATTCACGATAAATGTGTTGCTATGGTCAAGACCGCATTCGTCCAAGACCGGTTTAATAATATGAGTGATTACCTCTTTTTTCACAAATGCATGTTCTTCTTTTTCTGAACCAAAACGATCTAGCATATCATCATGCTGTGTGGCGACAACCACTTTTTCGACCGAAACCGGCTGCCCATTTTTATATCCCACAGATACCTGAGATTTTCCATCCGGCCGTAACCAAGGTAAGGTTTTATTTTTCCTTAGAAAGGTCAACCTTTCCGTTAACCGATGAGACAGATGAATCGGCAGAGGCATTAACTCCGGGGTTTCATTACAGGCGTAACCAAACATCAACCCCTGATCTCCGGCTCCTTGTTCATGGTCTTCAGACTCATCCACACCCTGAGCAATTTCAGGACTTTGTTCATGCAATACAGATGTGACCTGTACCTCTTCATGGCCCATGCCGTATGCAGGGTCGGTGTACCCAATCTTCTCCAGGGTGTCTTTAACAACTTTTTCCACTTCCACAAATCCGTGAGTACGAACTTCACCAGATACAACAACCAACCCTTTTGTGGCTAAGGTTTCACAGGCCACATGGGATTCGGGATCCTGCTCAAGCAAGTTATCTAAAATGGCATCCGAAATAGCATCACATACCTTATCAGGGTGACCTTCAGTAACAGATTCAGATGTAAATACAAAACGACTCATAGTTTCCTCTAAAATAAATTTTTTGTGTTATTAAACCAAGAAATTTACAGTTCTTGCTTCATATGAACCAAACGTAGAAAAAATCAAATAAACAACATGGATTTATAAAACAATCTCTTCCTTTGTGCCTTTATGATGATTCTTCCATTTATCGGTAATTTTAGTGATCCGGGTAATCATTTTCGCCACAGCATTATCGACGGATTTTGTAACATTCGACGTGGTTTCTTTTACATTTAGAATATGTTGAGGTATAGATATATTTATCTCAGTTGTATACTCATTGTTTTCATGAGATAGGATTACTTGACAGTTATTTATTCTGTCAAAATATTTTTCAATTTTATGCAGTTCTTTTTCCGTATAATTTTTCAGGTTTTCAGGTGCACGGAAATGACGTGAAGTAATTTCAATATTCATTGATTCCCTTTTGTTTCAATTTGTAAGATAGGGTCCTGCGTTTTTAACAGCCGGATCACCCAAGTCATATTGTTCAAAATTATTCTGAAATTTCATAACAAGTTGAGTCGCTGTTTTTTCATAGTCTTCAACATTTGTCCAAGCTTTTGCCGGAATAAGCAAACCAGGGTCAATCTCTCCTAAGTTTGTGGGAACGTCAACGCCAAAAAACGGGTCTGGGACAAATGTCGAATTATCAATGTTTCCATCCAAAATCGCATGAATGATTGAACGGGTAATGGGCAGTGAAATCCGTTTTGTTCCAGAACTGGCGCTTGCTCCTATCCAACCGGTATTCACTAAATATGCCGGAACATGATAGCGCAACATTTTTTCTTTCAATAATTCTGCATATTTCAAAGGATGCAAGGTTAAAAATGGTCCACCAAAACATGGCGAAAATGTTGCGACGGGTTCTGTAATTCCACGTTCTGTCCCTGCTACCTTTGCAGTGTACCCACTAATAAAATGGTACATAGCCTGTGCCGGGGTTAATTTAGAAACCGGCGGCAAAACACCATAAGCGTCACATGTTAAAAAAATAATCGTTTTCGGATGTCCGGACAAGGCAGGTTTTCCCTGAGCAAATACAGAATTTTCTATGTGATTCAATGGATAGGACACCCGGGTATTTTCGGTTTTTGAATCGTCAGAAAAATCCACCTCTCTTGTTTGTTCATCAAAAACGACATTTTCCAACAAAGCCCCATGCCTGATGGCATGATAGATATCCGGCTCATGCTTAGGGTTCAGGTCAATGACTTTTGCATAACACCCCCCTTCGAAATTGAAGATACCATTATCCGACCATCCATGTTCATCATCACCTATGAGGGGTCTTTCCGGATCTGTAGATAATGTGGTTTTTCCTGTCCCGCTTAACCCAAAAAAGATAGCCGGATTTTTGCCATTTTTATCCACATTTGCCGAACAATGCATAGACAGAACTCCCTTCAAAGGAAGCAAATAATTTAAAACAGAGAAAATGCCTTTTTTCATTTCACCACCGTACTCTGTTCCCCCAATAATCGCAATGCGTTTTTTCATATGAAAGATGATAAACGTCTTGGAATTCATACCGTATTCTTCAAATCGGAGATTATGAACGTCAGAGGCATTGATAATGGTAAAATCTGGAGTAAAATTATTAAGTTCGTTTTGTTCAGGCCGAATGAACATATTATGAACAAAATGAGCCTGCCAGGCTTTTTTGGCAATGATGCGTACATTTAATTTGTATTGAGGATCTGCACCGGCGAATCCGTCGAATACATAGGTATTGGAATCATCTGCTTGATTATAATAATCCGTAACTTGTTCAAACAGTTCATCGTAGATGGCTTCATCAACCTTTACATTTACTGAACCCCACCACAGATTTTCTTTGGAGGAATCTTCTTCAACGAAATATTTATCTTTTGGTGAGCGCCCTGTGTACCGTCCTGTATCCACCATCACAGCCCCGTTCATGCCCAACTGCCCTTCCTTTTGGAGAAGAGTATTTTCAATTAACTTTTCTACCGGTAGATTGCGTTTAATGTTATCAATACCGGTAAGTCCAACTTTTTCTAATCCTAAATTTTTACTCAAGGTTGTCATTTTGTATTCTTTTTTCCTCCATGCGGGTGAGCTTGTTCATAAACTTTTTTCAGTTTTTCCGGTTGGACATGGGTATACACTTGCGTGGAGGATAAACTGCTGTGTCCCAATAAATCTTTCACCGCACGTAAATCGGCTCCCCTGTCCATTAGATGCGTTGCGAATGAATGCCTGAGAATATGCGGTCCCAATCGATTTCCTTCGGATACCTGCTGGATATGCAACCGAATACGTCGCTGAACGGTACTCGCAGACAACCGTTCTCCCCTCGTATTTACAAATAAAGGTTCCTCTTTTCGCAGCTTTTTGTTTGAAAGTCCGTAACTTTTCAAGTATTCCTCTATAGAAAATTTCGATCGATTTCCAAAGGGGATCAACCTTTCTTTATCCCCTTTACCTTTAACTCGAACAATTTGTTTATTCATTTGAACATCAGAAATATTTAAACCCACCAATTCTCCAAGGCGCATACCCGTACTGTAAAATAATTCTAGAATTGCCCGGTCTCTCATCCCTTTTTTAGTGGAATTGTCTGGTGAGTTCATCAAGTCATCCATGAGTTTCTGGTCGATAAAATTAGGTAGTTTTTTCTGAATTTTTGGTGTTTTAACTAAATTGGCTGGATTGTTTTTTAGGATTTCTGCTTTAACGAGGTACTTAAAAAAGGATTTAATAGATGCCAGCCGGCGTGCTACTGTTCGGCTGGTATAGGAGAAAGTTTTACTCCCCTTCTCATATTGTTTTTCGAATTCGCTACCTAAAAAATGCCGGATTGATGTTTTATCTACAGTGGTCCAATCCTTGAGAGTTTCCCCGTAGTACGATTCAATAAAACTGAAAAATTTTGTTAAATCGGCTTCATAGGCTTTCAATGTATGTTGTGAATACCCTCGCTCCTTTTCCAGGTATTCCACAAAAGAATCCAGATAAAATTTAAGATTAGGCATCACTAGAGTTGATAGCCTTAATCAGAGATAAAAATTCATCAGGCAAAGGAGCATCCAATGTTATAGCTTTACCACTGGCAGGATGTTGAAATTGAATTTGTTTCGCATGAAGGGCATGACGCCCGATCATTTGATACAATTGTTTTAAATTCCGGCTCACTTCAGGAATAAACCCCTTTGTCCGGGCGAGGCCGCCACTATATTTTTCATCGGCAAAAATAGGATGATTCATCCCCGATGCATGGACTCGAATTTGATGGGTGCGCCCTGTCTTCGGGTAAAATTCCATGTGACTCAAATGTTGGTCCTGGTGAATAACTTTATACTGGGTAATGGCCTCTCTGCCCCCACTGTTTATGATATACATTCGCGGGTCGCTTCTTTTTCGTTGAATGGGCTCGTTAATGATGCCTGCCGACTCTGACCAAGTTCCCCAGGTAATTCCCTCATATGTTTTTTTAACGGTTCTTTTTTCGAACTGTTCCGCAATTTTGCTATGGGCCAAGTTTGTTTTTGCGATTAATATAATACCCGACGTTTCCTTATCTAGCCTGTGGATAATTCCCGGACGGCTCGCGCCATTGATATCTGAAAGGGAATTAAAATGATACGCTAAACCATTAACCAGAGTACCATCCGGATTCCCAGCTCCCGGATGTACAATTAATCCGGCAGGTTTATTGACAGCAACAATACAATCGTCTTCATATACAATATCTAATGTTATGGGCTGGGGTTTCGGGAGAGAGGAAATTTCTTCCGGCTCAGGTAAAGAATACAGTATTGTTTCTTGTCCTGTTAAAATTGTACTGGGTTTGGACACGTTTCCGTTCACCAAAACCTGTCCGGAAAGAATCATTTCCTTAATTTGTGTTCTGGAAAGTGAGGAGAGTTTATTCGTAAGATATTTATCAAGACGGAAAGTTTTACCCTCCGATGCCAACAGTTTAACTTCCCTCAATGAGCAGTGATTATTTTCTTTTTCTCTAGAAAAAATGAGTCAAATAATATAAGGGCCATTCCTACTGTAACGCAGGAATCGGCAATATTAAAAACATACCAATGGTGGCCGGCCAGCATAAAATCTAAAAAATCTACTACCTCTCCAAAAAGTACCCGGTCGATGAGGTTTCCAATTGCTCCAGATAAAATGAGGGCAACCCCTGACCGCAGAACAATTCCTTGATCTTGAATTTTCCATAAATACCAAAATAAAAAGACGGTAAAAATCAGAGAAACAGCCGAAAAAATGTAAATACCTCCCGGGAAATTAATCCCAAAGGCCATACCATCGTTTGTCACATACGTAAAATGAAAAAAATCATGAATGACCGGAATTGACTGATACAGATTCATCGATTCACGGACCATTACTTTGGTCAACTGATCGATAGTCACCATGATTCCGGTGATGCCCAGTATTTTCATGAAAGACCGAGTTTTTCTTTTTCCTTACACCCTACACATTTTGTGGCATTGGGAACTTCCATCATTCTTTCTTCCGGTATGAGTTCTTCGCAAACTTTACAGATTCCAAATTCTCCCGTATCAATTCTCTCCAACGCAATTTCAAGATTTTTAAAATAATCACTTTCCCTATTCATCAGTAAAAATTTCTTTTCCTGCTCATGGGAGTCGGTTCCTGCGTCAGCCATATGAAGACTGTAAATAGAATCGGGAGTCACACCGCCTTGTTTGTTTGATGCGCTGTTTAATCCTTCTTTCATTGTATCAACTTCGTCAGAAATGCGTTCCATTTTTTTTTGTATTGATTTTCTGAATTGGTTCAATTTTGCTTTTGAATACTTTGCCACAATAATTCCTTTCAGTTTTTAATCCGCTCGATCCCGAATACTATTTCCTGATCACGAACCCTAAATTTTGACTCATACTCCCCTGGTTCAGAGTCTCGATTAATACTTATCGCCAAGGTTTCATTTTTAAACATGTCTTCGAAAGCCAAAATGGCCTCACCGACTTCTCCCTCGGGAATTCCGTAAATATTTATACGATCTTCGACGGCGAAATTAGCATTTTTTCGCATGATTTGCACCTGTCGAATTACATCCCTTACGATACCTTCTTGAAGTAATATTTCTGTTAGTTCCGTTGTAAGCCCCACGGTTATTCTATCATCACCGGAAGCTGTATATCCTTCCACCGATTGAGGCTCTACCAAAATATCCTCACGAATAAGAAGAACCGATTCACCTTCAAGCTTTAGGGAAAATCCTTTTTGAGCTTTTATTGCATTTAAAACAGCAATCCCACCCTCTCCATCAAAAGCCTTTCGAATAGCAGGGAGATATCTACCGTATTTTTGTCCCAAAACCGGAAGATTCGGCTTTACTGTAACCGTCATCAGGGTTTCTGAAGACTCTGTCCTCTCCAGGGATTTCACATTCAATTCATCCATGATGACATCCCGGTAATTCAGTAGAAATTCCGCCACTTTATCCTCTTTCACAGCAAAAACTAATTTCTTTAAAGGTTGTCGAATTTTCAAATTGCCTTTATTCCTTGCAGAGCGTCCCATTTCAACCAATTTTCTTAGAGAATCTACTTTCTCCATTAATGCAGGGTCTATGCGAGATTCCTCAAAATTTGGATAATCGCATAAATGGATACTTTCCGGTGCAGTTACATCAGTATTACGGACAAGATTTTGGTACATCTCTTCAGTTACGAATGGAATAATCGGGGCTAATACTTTCAAACTAGTGACCAGCACACAATATAAAGTATCGTAAGCAGCTTGTTTATCTCCATCATCTTCAGTTTTCCAGAATCGGCGTCGATTGCGGCGAATATACCAATTGGACAAGTCTTCCAGAAAAATTTCAAATCTTTTCATTAACTGATCAGATCGAAATCCCTCAAGGGCTTCTCGACTTTCTTTTACAAAAAGGTGGAGTTTGGATAATATCCATCTATCCATTATAGTCAGGTTTGATTCGTCAAATCCGCCATCAGTCGGGGTAAATCCGTCCACAGCAGCGTAAGTGGCAAAAAAGGAATAGGAGTTCCAATACTGAATCAGTTTTTTCCGAATTTCATTTCCATGCGAATATCCGAATAACAGATTATGTTCCGGATTTTGAACGGCATACATCCACCGCATAACATCAACACCCATTTCTTCTGCAGCATCATCAAACCAGATGGCGTTCCCCCAAGACTTATGCATATCCCGGCCTGTTTCATCTTTAACCAGTGCATGGCCTAACAGTGTTTTAAAAGGCGCTTTCTCTTCCAAGAGCGCTGACATGGCCAATAAGGAATAAAACCAATTCCTGAACTGTCCCGGAAATGATTCGGTTACAAAATCACCGGGGAACCAGGACTTCCAATAATTTTTATCAGCGCGATATTTAAGCGTTGAAAAGGGAACAATCCCTGCATCCAGCCAAGGATTACCCACATCAAGAATCCGTGTCCCAATGAGTCCGGACTCAGGATGTTTGATCTTTACCTTATCAATCCAGGGGCGATGGGGGCTATGACCTTCAAACTCCTCCCATCCTTCAACAGCCAATTCTTTTAATTCCTGCTCGGAACCCACCACAAAAAAAGTTCCATCTTCAAATGTCCAAATCGGAAGAGCGAGACCCCAGAACCGTTTTTTAGAAATCATCCAATCGCCCATATTATCCAGCCATTCGTTTTCCCTGTCTTTACCCCATTCGGGAATCCACTGTATATCGTCTACGATTTTTTTGATTTTCCCTCTCCAATCCATATTGATATACCATTCATCCACCAACCGAAAGACTAATTCATCTCCGGAACGCCAGCAATGGGGATATATATGAGGATATTTTTCCACATGGATAAGGATTCCCCGTTTTTTCAAGTCATCAATTATAGCCTGAGTGGTTTCTTTATCTGTGGCCGTTTTCCCAGTCAGCCATCCGAATTTTTCCAGGAATTTAGACTCTTCATCCAAAGGGGCAATATCGACCAGGGAGAGTTTTTTCCCTATCTGATGGTCGATATCTCCACAACCCGGTGCCATATGGACGATACCGGTTCCTTCACCTCCCACGACAATATCATTCCCGATAGAATCTTTACCGGGGTCGATAACCCGATGCTGGTTAACGGCAGCGAAACCGGCTTCTTTTAATTCATCATGGGTTAATGGAAATCCTCCCGGCTCGTTTTGGGCTTCAAAATCATCAAATGGTCCTTCATATTCCCACCCCACCATATCAGACCCCAAGAGAGTATCAAGGACTTCGTATCCTCCGCGTTCTTTAAAAATCTGCTCAATGGTTTTCAGTTTAGGAACACCCTCAACCCATTGTTTTTTGTCCTGAAATTGTTTTTCTAACCGAGGGTATTTAAGGTTATCCTTGGCAAAGTAGAAAATTTCACCGTCCGTCGTTTTTACTTTTATATACTCCAAATTTCCGTTTACAGCAGCGGCAACGTTTGACGATAATGTCCAGGGTGTAGTGGTCCATACAAGCAGGTTTTCCTTCTCCCTGTTTTTCAGAGGGAATTTGACAAATATCGCTTCGTGAGCAACCAGTTTTCGGCCTTCAACAATTTCCATCTGGCTGTAGGAGGTTCCGGACCGACCGCTCCAGGGAACTGAGTCAGTTCCTCGGTAAATTTTTCCGTTTTCAAACAGTTTTTTTAGAAAAGCCCAAATCGTATAATTATTTTCATCCGACATTGTAAAATAGGAATTTCCCCAATCCATCCAATATCCAAGCCTTTTGGATTGTTCAGTTTGAATACTGGAATATTTTTTAACTCTCTCTTTACAGAGATTAACAAATTTTTCAATACCGTATTCTTCAACATCCCGTTTGGATTTAAATCCCAATTCTTTTTCAACTTCTACCTCCACCCATAATCCCTGGCAATCAAAACCGTTTTGATAGCGCAATTCATGGCCATCCATGGCTTTAAACCGATTATAAATATCTTTAAGCGTTCGGCCCCAGGCATGGTGCACGCCCATGGGATTATTCGCGGTAATAGGTCCATCAATAAACGACCAGCGTGGCTTACCATTATTGGCTTTTACACGCTTTTGAAAAATGCTGTTTTTCTCCCAAAATTCCAGCGTTTTATGTTCTATGGATATAAAATCGGCTTGGGGATTTACTTTTTCTATCATGGGTTAATGGAAGTTTTCATATCAGAATAATGGGTTGGAAATTACCGTTTCATCCTCGTCGAACAAAGTGGAATAGATAATAAAAAGGGCAATGAATTCATTGCCCTTTTAGACTTATATATTTTTTCTATAGCTAATCGTTCAACTCAAGGGTCAAATACCTGGCTGTATTATTTCTTTTAAGGTGAAGCAACACCACATCATCTTTCCGAGCTTTTTTAATCAGAGTATTGAATTCCCGCGCATTTTCTACTTTTACCGTACCCACCCGAGTTACAATATCTCCGGGCCGAATTCCTTTTCTGGCTGCATCACTACTTGGAGACACTTCCGTAACAATGACCCCTTCAGAAGTATCTTCTATATCAAATTCCTGAATCAGGTTTTTGGTTATATTTTTTACAACAAAGCCTACACCTCTTGAATCCTCATCTGATTTTTCTGAAGCAAGTCTCACCTCGTCACCTGGCATTTCTTCAAGACGTACACGGATTACTTTTTCTTTCTTGTCCCGAATAACTGTGATATCATATTTTCGATTTGGTTTGGATGAAGACACGGTGTTTCGGAGATGGTCCACACTCTTAATTTTCTTTTTATCGAAGGCAATAATCACGTCCCCAGTTTTTAACCCAGCTTTTTTCCCCGGTCCATTTTTTACCACATCTGCCACTAATGCACCATCTCTGGTTTTTAGTCCTAAGGCTTTGGCATACTGGTCATCGATGGCCTGGATTTGAACGCCAATCCAGGAACGGATCACCCGTCCATGGGCAATCAAATCATCCATCACTTTTTTCACCATATTGGATGGGATGGCAAATCCAACCCCTTTGTTAGACCGGTCAAATCCTCCCGTATAAATAGCCGTATTAATTCCGATTAATTCTCCTGCCACGTTCAATAGGGCTCCTCCACTATTTCCGGGATTTATGGCTGCATCTGTCTGAATGAAGTCTTCGTAAAATTCATTATTTCCAATAATATTCCCTCGGCCTTTCGCACTTACGATTCCCGTAGTGACCGTATGACTTAAATTTGCAGAAAAAGGGCTGCCCACTGCGATAACCCATTCTCCAACACGGAGATTATCCGAATTGCCCAACTTCAAGTCGGTCAAGTTTTCCGCATCAATGCGGAGCACAGCCAAGTCAGACTTTGGATCACGTCCTACAATTTCCGCTTCATACTCTCGCTTGTCAAAAAGTCGAATGGTAATATCATCCATATTTTCAACGACATGGTTGTTTGTAAGGATATACCCTTTCCCGGCATCAACAATGACACCGGAGCCTAATGCGTTAGATTTATATTCCCTCTGAGGCATTCTGGGATTAAAGAATCTGAACATGTCATTATCAAAGGGAATGTTTGGATGCACTTGATCTAATTTTACATTTTTAATGGTCAAAATGGTTACAACAGCCGGATTGGCTTTTTCTGCAACATCCGCGAATTGACTGCTGAATTGCTTTAAAATACTGCTTTGGGCCATGAGTCCCGAAACTATAAATATGAATAGTACTGTTTTCTTCATAAAAAATATTCCTAAATTTTTATTTCTTCAATGCAAGGGGATAAAAATAGTTCCTCTGTCTTAGATACCTTTTTGAAAACTGATGACCCAGTTTTTTGTTCCTGTTTTTGAACCCGTTTCATCTTGTGTCCAAAAAGGAAAATCGATCCGAATAAATACGTTTTGCCCAACAATGTTTTTTCCTGCCCGTATTCCAATACCCGCATCGGTCAAAACAGTATCGTTGAACCCCATATCCCCTTTCTCTAACCGGGAACCGTTAAGGAGTCCTGCATCCATAAAAAAGGCCGCTTCCAACTTCAATCCTTTAAATGATTTTCCATAAAAACCCTCAAGAGTCAGCCCTGATATTTGTTCAACCCCTGAATATCCTCTGCCATAAAACCCACGCAAATTCCCATCACCTGGTAAATGGTATCTATTCCTAGACTCTGACCAGCCAAAAAAACTGGAAGCATCTCTTAAATATGAATTTTCATAAACATCACCTGAACCGGCCCCTTCAACCGTGTATCGTTCCTGAACAGGAACGCCTTTTTCATCTGCCCAAATTTTCCCTAAAATAATTCTTTCCCTAAAACCAAAATTTCCAAACTTTTTTTCTGTTTTATTTTCAAAAGTCAATCTTCCAAAATGCCAATCCGACCACCCTCCCGGTGCAATATCTAATTTAATGGTAAAATAGGAAGGGCCGACTCCCATAGATAATTCGTTAGACCATAAGAAGACTTTTCCTTTATCGAATAAATCTGTTCTTGTTGTATCTAAAGTTTGGGAAACGTGAAATCCAATTGAAAATGTTCGGTACTTAATCAGTGGGTTCAATGGGTATGATTTTGTTTCTGCTTTTAAACCATATCCGCTGACTCCTCCAAAATTATAGGCGTGGTATCTCATTTTCCCTCCATTGCTCTTCAATGGGTGTTTTTTCCATCCTTTTATGGACCAAAAAACTTTTTTCGATTCTGGTCCAAAGTGAAGAGACGCTGATGAAGACTCCCATAACCCATAAGTTTTTTTTATCTGAATTCCCGGGATAACTTTATCTAAATCATGATACTGTGCTGTCGGCAACCACTGAATAACCACTCTGTCTCTGGGATTATAACGCATCCCGGGTCGGTAAAACATGATTTCTTTTGGTATTCTACCTGTAAAATTATTTCGCCGATCAATATCCAATGTTTTGCTATCCGGGTCAAGGACGGCAAATTGGGGTTCCGAGGATACAGTATAGGTAAAAGTATCTGTTGGACGCGAATGGTGGTTTTTCCACCAGTTTCGATAAATTTCACCGTTTTTTAGTCGGGTTTCAATTAACTGGGGCATTTCACGATTCCCTTTTCGATTTATATTCAGGCTGACCTCCCATGAACCATCGGAATTGGGATTTTTCTTCCAGCCATCAATTCCATAATCCAGTTTTCTTGTGTCATGAAGCCACGGGTTGAAAAACCACGTCAAATTTTGTCCTGAAGCATCCTCCATGGCTTGAATAAATCGCTCTTCGTTTGTGTGCTTCAGTTTCCATCTCCGAAAATAAGTCTGCATTCCAGATGTAAAAAGGGAGTCCCCTAAAATGTACTGGAGTTCCTCCAGCATGAGCGAAGGTTTTGTATATGCATTTTGCCGATAAGCAAAACTATTTTTAAATCGATAAGAATATCGACTCACTGGTTCATCCAAACCTCCGGTGATAAAACCTATAGAATACCACTGACTTCTATCCAAAGCGCTGGCAAATTTCCACTTTTTTTTCTGGAATGGAGTGTACCGATGTGTTTTTTCTAAATCAAATCCTACGGGGCCATATTTATTCATCATATATTGTCGTGTCTGGAAGGTGGTAAACCCTTCATCCAACCAAGATTCTCGGACCTCATTGTTTCCCAGAATACCGTAAAACCAAATATGCCCGATTTCATGGAGAATGAGGCTTTCGGATTCGCTTCCATTCATTACCAACATAGGATACTCCATGCCTCCCCCCTTCAATCGATCTGTTGTTGTCACCTGTGGATAGGGATACATCCCATAATTGTGACTTAACCATTCCAAAGCCCACTCCGAACGGTTTACTACTTTTTTCGTCCATTTTTTACCATTTTTTATATTAAAAACCACATGGACTTTTATCCCGTTCCATTCTCCGCTTTCATAAAGAAAATCAGGAGAAGTAATCCACGCAAAATCATGAATGTTTTCGGCATGAAATGTCACAGTTCTTGATTCGCCGGAATCGGGGATGCTGTAGGTATTATTAAATTCCATTAACCATTTTCCAAATGCCATACTCGTATCCACTCTAACACTTTCCCACCCTGGGTCTCCTACCGAAACCTCACCTGTAGAGGCTACAATATATCCCGCCGGGACGGTCATGGTTACATCAAATGTACCAAATTCGCCGTAAAATTCTCCTTCAGCATGGAAAGGGATATTGTGCCATCCGTCTTCATCATATACCACCATTTTAGGATACCACTGTGCAAAATTATATTGCTTCCCCACTCGACCTGCCCGTTCTACCTGTTTCCCAACGTGGTGTGTCCAATCTAATTCTATTATTAATGAATCACCTGGTAGAAGTGGAGCCCGTAAATCCGAAGATAATATCGTATCATCTATCTTGAAGGAATCTGACAAAATAGATTTGTCATTCGAAACCTGGAATGAATGGATATCAACCCGACTGAAATAATCCTCTAACCCTTTAATAAAATTAGCGGCTCGACCTAACCGTCCTAACCGCTGAGTATATTCTCTGTATTTCACGGATCCTTTTTGAAAGGCATTAGGATAAAGATGAAGATAAACCTGATCCAACGTATCTGGAGAATGATTGATGTATTTAATGCTGGTTTTTCCTCCAACCGTATGGATTGCTGTATCCAGTTTGACATCCATAGTATAATGAACAAATTGCTGCCAGTATGATTCTGCTGACAGAAAACCTGCCATACCAATCATGATTATTCCATTAATTATTTTTTTCATAAATCTATTTGTATTAAGTATTATTTAGAGGGATAAGGGGTATGTCCCAAAAATATTTGCACCAAGAATAAGAAATTAACAGAGATAATTTGTCTTAAAGATAGTCTTTAAGGTCGTTATAGAATACATTTTCAGAGCGCGGTCCGATATATCCTTTTACGATATATCCCTCTCTGTCAATGATAAATGTTGTGGGGATTCCATTAATGGCTTGACCAATAGCTTGTCCATACAATCCTGTAACTTGGCCGGTCTCATTTCCGCTAATATCGGTTAAGACCGTATATTCCATATTCCATTTTTCCATAAAATCGGAAATATCAGATTCTGAGCCTGAACTAAGAGTAATACCCACAATTTCAAGACCTTTTTTGTTATGTTTAGAATAGAGTTTATTAAAATCAGGAATTTCTTTTCTACACGGGGCACACCAGGTTCCCCAAAAGTTAAGCAGGATAACTTTTCCTTTATGCTCACTCAGAGTAAATTTTTCTCCATTGACACTTTTTAATGTAAAGTTGGGTGCAGGGATCGCATTGGCGGCTCGAGGTTGGGAATTGTTTCCCACCATTTTACTTACAATTGCACTTGCAGACTGCGAATGCTTTTCAGCATTGACAGTTTCCTTTTGGCTGCATCCCATGGTCACAAACATTGCAAATGATAACAAAATCAAACCCGTTTTTTTCATTTTTTTTTATTCCTTTTTTAACCGGCGAGACCCACATCGAGAAAATCCAGAAATTCATCCAGATTACGAGTCATACCGGGAAAAGTTGCGATTATTTCATTGTCGGGATTTAAAATGACGTAAAAGGGTAACGCCGCAGTCCCGAATCTATTAATTTCATATTGCTGGTTTTCTTTATAATTCGGTCCCCCATCTGTATATAATTGAACCAATACCATTTCATTAAATCGGGTTTTTACTTCAGATTTGGTAAAAACATTAGCTTCCATCCAGCGACAGTTTGTGCAAGTATATCCTGTAAAATCGATAAAAACCGATTTACCGGTTTGCCTTGCCTCAGCTAAACCGGGCTCCAATTCTGAATACCAGTCGAATTCTTCTGCGATGGATACTCCATTGGTCCGAACAGAGCCTGATTCTGCCTCCACAATTGGAGGTAAATACGAGTAAATTAATCCATGAATTCTTTGCCCGAATAACCCCGAAGATAAGTAAAGGCCGAAGGTTAAGAACCCGAGACTTAGCATCATTCTGGGAACACCAATTGTTTTTAATTCAGAGTCATGGGGAAGCTGAATTTTCCCCAAAAGGTAAAATCCTGAAAAAATCATGATGACTGCCCATGCTGCCAAAACCATCTTATGGGAGAAAAATCCCAATCCCCAAACTAAATCTGTATTACTGAGAAATTTAAAAGCTGCTGCCAATTCGAGAAAACCCATCACCACTTTGACCGAATTCAACCAACCGCCCGATTTGGGCATTTTTGCTAGATATTGAGGAAATAATGCTAAAAAGAAAAATGGTAATGAAAAAGCCGTGCTAAAGACAATCATCCCTAATGCCGGCCAAAACCATTGACCTTGTGCAGCCGCTACGAGAAGTAGCCCTACAAACTGTACTGTACAGGTAAAGGAAGTCAGCGTAAAAGTTACTGCCATAAACAATACACCAACATAACCGCCTCTGCCTTCCTGTTTTAAGGAAAATTGGCGCAATCCTTCCGGAAGCTGAATTTCATACATCCCAAAAAGGGATAATGAAAAATAGATAAACAGTGCACCAATAAACAGGTTTACCCAAGGATTCGCAGCCAACTGATTCGCTCCGGATGCTCCAAGAGTAAAAGCTAAAATCAGCCCCAAAATACTGAATGTTGACACGATCCCCAATGTATAAACTGTTGCCTGGCTAAAAGGCGATTTCCCATTTTTCTCACCCTGATGAGTGAAGAAACTCACTGTTATGGGAATCATGGGAAATACACATGGGGTAAGCAAAGCTAAGAAGCCCATAGAAAGAGCTAAGAGAACAAATGAGAAAAAACCCTGACTGATTGCAGCATCCAAGTCAATATTTCCTGAACCGTCTGTTACGGATGTTTTCGCTGGAACAAAATCCCTATTGGACTCTCGAGGAAACCCCGGCTCAATTTTCAATGTTACAGATGCCTCATCTTCTCGAGGAGGGTAACAAATAGATGCATTGCAAACCTGGTATAACACTTTGGCCTTCAGGGTCAGTTCCCCTGGTTCAAGATTTGATTTTAATAAAACCGGAACAGTGAAATCAGCACCCCCCTCATGATACCGCGTCACCGTCATAAAGCCATCGTCGTATTTTTCCACAGGAGAGTCTTCTTTTACTTTTCCTGTCGACTCTATTCCCTCCCCCTCAATCACAACTCTTGTGGCAATAGGTCCTTCACCGGCATCATGCGTTGCATAAATATGCCATTCTTCTTCCATGGAAGCTTTTATAAGAATATTAACAACTTCTCCGGCCCTAGCGGGACTTTCAGCCGTAGCAGTAATTGTTACCGGGCTGTCAAACTGTCCAATGAGAGTTGAGACTGCTGCCAGAAAGAATAATGTGATTCGGAATTTTAGCTTCATAGTTTAATATTATTTTGATGCAAAAGTGGGTCGAAAGTAACAGATTTAGGTTAGGAGGTCAAACCAATGTTTAAATTTAAATTTTAACCGTGATTTTTGTTTGATTCTTTTCTTAAGCGATTTCACTGATGATTCTGCAGCCTGTATCCCAATATTTAGCAACTCATCAAATTTGTCAAACCGGGACCAATGAAGATTTTTTACGTCCGGGTCAATAACAAAATCCGCTAACCGTCTCATTTCCCGTGTCAGATTTAAATACGTTACCATATCAGAACGAAGCATAATTTCATAGATATTCACATCTTCGAGGGGTGGGATACTTCTTTTTCGAATATCAATGCCAATTAAAAAATCTACAGTGTCTTTTAACACCGGTGTCGGTAAAGGCATACTTGCTCCCCCATCGACAATTAATTTTTCTTCTTGTTTTGTAGGCTCTACATATCCTGGTATTGTTCCGGATTGAACTACAGCCTCTAATAAATCCCCAGATTCATAAATGACCGGAGTTGCAGACTGAATATCCGTAGCAACAACTTTTAGAGGAATTTGCAACTCTTCGAATGTTTTTACTGGAATTAAAAAATTGAAAGCATCTCGAAGCCTATCCTTTCGGATGATGGACGACCGATGAAGGGACATAGCCAAAACAACCTGGTCCTTGACCTTACGGGCAATTTGCTCAAAAGCAGAGTGTGGATCTCGATTTTCAACTAAACGATCTGTTCCCAATTCTTTAAAAACATCACTCTCAATAAAAGCCCTGAATCGTTGTTCAATCCACTCCGGATCCCGGGTTGCACCATACATTGCTCCAATTACGGCTCCTGCACTAGTCCCGGCCACCTGGTCAAACGATATCCCCTCGGCATGAAGAACTTTTAAAGCTCCGATATGAGCTGCACCTCTCGCTCCCCCGCCACCTAAAGCCAATCCAATTCTTGGAAAAATCATTTTATTCTGTTAAGACTTCAGATGCTTTCGCGATTTTGACCTTCATTTCAACTTTTTCAAAGGGATTTGCCATATCCGGCCCCTGATAAAGTGGATTTTCTTTTTGAGGTGTATCCACATTCACAATGGCATCAACCTGGTCCAATCCCTGAATCACTTTTCCGAAAACAGTGTATTTTCTATCAAGTTGCGGTAAAGGTGTAATACATATGAAAAATTGACTGCCGGCAGAATTAGGGCTTGCAGACCTAGCCATGGATAAGGTGCCCCTTAAATGAAGGGAATCGCTAAACTCACTGGGAAGAGTCCACGTTGCCGGATCGTCTTCTTCCCCTATATCAAAATATTTTCCTGCTCGCCCTCCCATACCATCGTTTAATCGGTCATCATCCTTTGAATTCGGATCCCCTCCCTGAATAACAAATCTAGGGATAACCCTGTGAAAGGTTGTTCCGTCGAAATATCCTTCTTCCGCCAGTATTTTAAAGCTTTCCACATGTTTTGGGGCAACTTCGGGGTAAAGTTCTACAACCATATCCCCGAAGGATGTGGAGATTACCGCTACATCTTTATCCGTTGAACAACTCATGGTCAATACTCCCAGTAAAACGATTAATCCTGTTTTTTTCATTTTATTCTCCTGCTTCCCGGTTTAGATGTGGGTATTTTACTCAAATATTCCGGTATTTCTGATTCTTCATAACTCACAGCTTCATGCTGAACGATGGAAAACTGATTCGGATGTAATTTAACTTCACCTCCACTGCGATCCACAATAACGGCTACACCTATAACTTCGCCACCATAATTTTCTACAACCTGAATAACTTCTTTTACAGATCCTCCTGTGGTAATGACATCTTCCACAACGAGCACTTTTTGTCCCGATTCAATTTGGAATCCCCGACGGAGAGTCATTTCACCCTTTGCTCGTTCTGCAAAAATAGACTTGCAATTCAACGCACGTCCCACATCTGTTCCAATAACAATTCCTCCCACTGCAGGCGAAATGACCACATCGATTTCACCAGAATTAAATTGAGCGGCCATTACGGAAGAAAATAGTTTCAGGTATTCAGGATATTGGAGAACTTTTGCGCATTGAAAATATGTTGGACTATGCCGACCGGAGGTGAGCACAAAATGCCCCTCAAGTAATGCACCGGTCTGTTTAAATATTTTTATATAGTTATCACGATTCATTTATTAATTCCTGCATTTGTACAACATAATCCATGGCTGCTTCCCGGATTGCTGATTCACTTAAATCCCCCGCAAAACTTATCCCGCGTGAAATATTTATAAGCGCGATCCCATCCCGATTCCCATCCTTCAAACTTTTTCCCAAATCACCACCTTGAGCCCCTACACCCGGAATTAAAAATGGAAGACCTTTGGCTCGCGTTCGAATCCTAAGAATTTCTTCCGGAGCTGTTGCTCCCACAACCAATCCAACATTATTATTGTTATTTAATGATGCGGCCAATTCAGCTGTTTTTTCAAAAATTGTTTTTCCTTCAGCAACCAGGTTTTGGAGGTCTGGTGCTGAGGGATTAGATGTCCTACAGAGAATGAAGGCTCCTTTTTCGGGATCATCTAAAAACGGCGTGATGGAGTCGCTGCCCATGTACGGCGCAACCGTCACAGCATCAAATCCAAAATGTTCGAACAAACTTCTGGAGTATTGAATGGCTGTATTACCAATATCACCTCTTTTTGCATCACCAATGATAATGACTTCTTCGCCAAACAGTTCCATGGTTTCTTCCAACCATTGAAATCCGGCGCTTCCCCACCGCTCAAAAAAGGCAAGGTTGGGTTTATATGCTGCAGCAAGATCCCATGTTGCTGTTATAACTTTTTCTGTGTGATGTTTTAATTCATTAAGAGACGCTCCCCCGGATTGAAGTGATTCAGGATTTATATCCAACCCAACACAGAGATGGGATTTTTTTGATTCAATAATACGGGAAAGGTGTTGATTAAAGGCGATCATACAGGTGGAATTTACTTTGACTAAAATTTCTTAAAAACCCTCAACAAATTGATGGTGTCATTTTTATAAATTCTACTGTTAATTTTTCATTCTTCATCGGAGAAACAGGATATGCTTCACCAGATAGTATTCATTTCACTCCTAATTGGAGGTTTGGCCATGGGGCAAAAACAACATAAGGACCACAAACCCTCGTCCCATTCATTCGATAATGCAGAGGAGTGGGCCCACAAATTTGAAGATCCCTCTCGGGATGAATGGCAACAGCCGGAAAAGGTTTTGGCAATAATGGCCATTCCGGAAAATGCAACCATAGCGGATATCGGTTCCGCCACAGGATATTTCCCCGTTCGATTTGCCAAAGCGGCGCCAAAGGGAATTGTATACGGGATTGACATAGAAAAAGACATGATTGATTTTTTAAACAAACGGGCTGAAAAAGAGAATCTCCCAAACTTAAAAAGTTTTCTCGGGGAACTAGATGATTCAAAAATCCCTGGTAAAATGGACTATGTTTTTATATGCAACACCTACCATCATATCCAAAATCGAAACCAATACTTTTCAAAATTAATTGAGAAGCTGAATCCAGGAGGCCAATTGGTTATAGTCGATTTTCGGAAAGGGGATCTTCCGGTAGGTCCTTCTGATGACCATAAATTACCCATGAAAACTGTAATTGGTGAATTAACAAAGTCTGGATACCATTTAATACGCCAATATGATGAATTGCCTTATCAATATCTCTTAATTTTCAAGGTGAAGCCTTCATAAGGTTATGAAGCAATTATCAATTGATACAGGATTAAAATCCACCTCAAGGGTTATTGCCTCCAGCGGTAATTTCCAAATTGAATTATTAAAGCATGTGGGAGAAGCAGATTTTCCTCAATTAATTGAAATTTCGAAAACCCTTGCGAAAGAATATGGAAAAAGAGCAGTATTAACAAAATCCACAATCCACCGCTATTTTAATAAACAGGGGTCCCTCCCTTTTATTGCACGGTACCGTGGAGAAATCATTGGTTATATTATTGGGGTTCCATTAGATGAATTAGGTCATGAACCTTGGGCACGGTTGGATGAAAACTTTGGAAAAAACAATACATTATACACCTATGCATTTATTGTTCTAGCCCAGTTTAAGGGGAATGGGTATGCAAAAATGCTGAAAAGAGTATTTTTAAGTTGGGCAAAAAAACGTGGGGATATTCGATTTGTTACCGGTCATGTAAAACTGGGTATATCATCTAAATTTACCGGTGAAATCCAAATTTTAACCAGAGTAAATAATTGGCAAGGAACCCAAAAAACATTCGAATATTATCGCCGAGATCTTGACCCCAAGCTCAAGGGAATGCAAAGACACAATCCCCCTCTGGCAAATAGAATTTAAACTATAGACTATTTAAGTTACTTTCCTTCTCATTTTCGAGCAGAAAGGCTAAAGATTACCAAGGATAAAATAGATATCGTAATAGCCGGAAGGACTTCATCAACATTTTGATATATATACTCCGGGATTATACGCTGCATGAAAGCCGCTTCTTTCCAGATAAGTGTCATGATTGTGCCGGAAATAATTGAAGCAACGGCTCCTTCCTTCGTGGCCCTTTTCCAAAATAGTGCTGCAACAAGAGATGGAGTTATGGCAGCACCATATATGGTATAGGCGTATAGTGCCCTTTCAAAAAATCCTTCCGATCGCGCAAATCCCAGAGAAACTACATAGGCTATGAGTCCCAATCCCAAGACGATTAGTCGACTTAATAAAACGATGATCTTTTCATCGGCTTTAGGATTGAAGTATTTCAGGTAAATATCTCTTATGAGCGTGGTGGCAGGAACCAATAGAAAACTATCTGCAGTTGAGATGATTATTCCAACAATAGTAGTCATCATAATAGCGCCTAAAAGTGGTGGTAATAGCTGATGCGCCGCAAAAATGAGTACATATCTTCCATTAGCAGCATCAGTAATCATGCTTGAGCTCACCCATGCCGAAGCAATAATCAGCAATTCAATGACAGCAGCTACGAAGACAAGTGTGTTTGTTGCTTTTGTTGCACCCTTGGCATCCTTACTGGCAAAAAAGCGTTGATACATGTTGGCGTCACCCAGAACCAGAAGAAATGGTGGCAAACAAAAATTGATGATATCCAATAAAGAATACCGTCCATAAAACTCCATATGCTCTGGTTTTCCAAGGGCCATAAATGCAACAGTCATTCCATCCCAACCTCCTGCTTTTAACCAGAGTATGGGAAATGCAATCATCAATGACAGTGTCATAATAATTCCATTCCCCACATCCGTGTAAGCTACACTAACCAATCCAGCAAGCATGGTATAAGCGATAATAAATACCGCGGCAATTATTGTACCGGTGTGTTCCGAAATTAGGGGGACTCCCATTTCATCTGTTAAAACGGTTTTTAAAACTGCACCTCCGGCATTGTACTGGTAACTGACAATAACCATATAAGCCATCACCAGGGCAATCACACTAAGAAGTCTGGCAACGTCTCCGTATCGATCACCGATGATTTCAGGTACAGTGAACTTTTCGTAAGATCGAACTTTTCCTGCGATTTTAGTTAAGAGAAAAATACCCAAAACTCCTCCAAGAGGAAGGATTAGCGCGGCCATTCCTGTATCATAGGTTTTACCAGCATTCCCCAAAATGGATCCCGTTCCTATCCATGTGGCGAGCATCGTACCTACTAGAATCCATGGAGTTAGTGTTCTTCCTGCGACAGAAAAATCTGATTGTGTCTTGATTTTCCGTGATTTGAAAACACCGATTCCAATCAGCGTAAATAAATACAGAGAGATTACGGCAATATGTAGCATTTGTTTTCTATCTTGGTGATATGAAAGAAGCGAAATTAATTTCTACTTGGCCAAAATCCAAGAACAGCAACCCATGATCCTAAATTTAATATTGGCAGTTTGCCTTCTTTCAGGAGTTATATGTTCTTCAAATAAAGATGATACTTCTCAACAGCAAAGAAAAAATGGTTTGAACCGACTGGCAAAAGAATCTAGTCCATACCTTCTTCAGCATGCGAACAATCCTGTGGAATGGTACCCTTGGGGAGAAGAGGCATTCGAAACGGCAAAAAAACTGGATCGACCGATATTTCTTTCCATTGGATATTCCACCTGCCACTGGTGTCATGTCATGGCTCATGAATCTTTTGAAGATCATGAAGTTGCTAAACAGCTGAACGATCACTATATCTCTATAAAAGTAGATCGGGAAGAACATCCGGAAATTGACCATGTATATATGTCAGTGTGCCAGGTAATGACCGGTCGGGGTGGTTGGCCCCTCACGATTATCATGACACCGGAAAAGGAACCGTTTTTTGCTGGAACATATTTCCCAAAAAATGGTCGATCTGGACGGCCTGGTATGTTAGAACTCCTCCCAACTCTCAGTAAGGTTTGGACTCAAAATCGTGATGAAGTATTCAAACCAGTAGCGCAAGTTAAAAACTACTTGGAATCGTCCAACCCAAAGACTCACGGCGAAACAATTTCTAACCAAATATTTAATACAGCCTTCCATCAGTTTACAAAACGTTATGATGCTACCCATGGAGGATTCGGCATTCAGCCTAAATTTCCATCGCCACATAATTTAATTTTCCTAATACGGTATTCCCATATGACCAAAAATACTTCTGCTATGGAAATGGCAGAACACACCCTTAAGCATATGCGATTTGGCGGAATGTATGACCACATTGGTTTGGGATTTCATCGGTATTCCACAGATAGAGAATGGCGAGTTCCCCACTTTGAAAAAATGCTTTATGATCAGGCCATGCTTGCTTTGGCATATACTGAAGCTTTTCACGCTACAAAGAAGACATTTTATGGAAAAATAGTTCAGGAAATTTTCACGTATGTCCTAAGAGATATGACAGACAGTTCGGGAGGTTTTTATTCCGCTCAGGATGCTGATAGCGAAGGAGAAGAAGGAAAATTTTATCTTTGGTCTCTGAAAGAAGTAAATAAAATTCTTGGCAAAGATTCAGCTTTGTTTAAAGATATATATAAACTGAAAAAAATCGGGAATTTTAGAGATGAAACCACAGGGCAATATACAGGACAAAATATTTTAAATAGAGATAAAGAAATTGAAAAGATAGCATCACAACATGGTATTTCATTGAAAAAGCTGAAAATGAAAATGGATGCGTCAAGAAAAAAATTGTTCTCTGTTCGGAAAAAGCGGATTCATCCGCAGAAAGATGATAAAATCCTTACGGATTGGAACGGATTAATGATAGCTGCTCTGGCGAAAGGAGGAAGTTTGTTGGACGATGACCACTATATTCAAGCTGCTGAAAAAGCGGCAAACTTCGCCCTGAATACGTTGCGAAATAAAGAGGGTCGACTGTTAAAACGTTATCGAAATGGGCAAGCAGGAATTCAATCTCACTTAGATGATTATGCATTCATGGTTTGGGGATTGCTGAATGTTTATGAAGCTTCATTCAAAATCGATTATTTAAAAGAAGCCATATCCTTGACAAATATTATGATTGCGGATTTTTGGGATGAAAAAAACGGTGGATTCTTTCTTGGAAGCGAGAAAGCAGAAAAACTTATCGTGAGGGCAAAAACCAGGTATGATGGTGCAATACCCTCAGGAAATTCCGTAGCAGCCATGAACTTATATCGATTGGGAAAAATAACAGGAAACCTTTCTTATATTGAAAGAGCGGATACCATCCTAAACCTCTTCTTTCAAGAAATTCAAAAAGCTCCTACCGGATATGCCTATATGCTGTCGGCTTTTATGTTTGACCAAGATAATCCCATAGAGGTGGTACTAGCAGGAGAAGCGGAACCTGAAACCATAGAATTACGAAAAAATCTGTTACAAGCTTATGTTCCGAGCAAGGTCATGTTATTTAAAAATATCAACAGACAAGAGTTATCTGGTATTGCGCCATGGACCGAAAACCAAGATATGCTTAATAAAAAACCGACTATATATATTTGCAGAGATTTTACGTGTAATCAACCCACAACTAACCTGGAAACAGCCTTAAAATATATCCATGAATAAACCCTTTTCTTCACGTTTAGGTGAACTCTTCGCCCATATCCAGGATCTGACAGATACCGTTGTTCATACGTTACTAAAACGCATGAATCCTGCGGAGACACAGGGTAAAAAGAATAAACTTTTAGGCTTTTTTTCATCCTTCGGTGATTCGTACTTTCAAAAATATACTGATATAAAAAAGAAAACAGATGAAGGAAAATCATCCTAAATACATCAAAAAAAATTAGGGAATAAATATGAAACTTAAATTACACTGGCAGGTGCTAATTGCCATGGCACTGGGAACTATTTTTGCCCTTCTCTTCAAGGAAAATTCCCTTTTCGTAGCCCCTATTGGCACAATATTCATGCGTTTATTAAAAATGATTATTGTTCCCTTAATTCTATTCTCTATTACAAGTGGAGTGGCAAGCTTGGGAGACAGTAAAACTTTAGGCAGAATGGGGGCCAAAACATTTGGATACTATTTTTTGACTTCTATTTTTGCTATCTTGATTGGATTATTTTTAACCAATATTATTCAGCCGGGTGTTGGACTTGAATATAAGAGCGCAGACCATTCTTTTGACCCAGATTCCCTTCAAAAACCCGCATCATTGGGTGAAGTCATCATTCGAATGATTCCGTTAAATCCTATCAATGCTATGGCAAATGGTGATATCTTGGGAATTATTTTTTGGTCAATTCTTTTTGGATTCGCCATAACTCGATTATCTGGAAGACCCCAAGAAATGCTGACACATTTCTTCGATTATGGCTTTCAGGCCATGATGAAACTCACACATGGCATCATCGCACTTTTACCATTTGGTGTATTTGGGTTAATCACAAAAGCAGTAGCCACAGCTGGTTTTGAATTATTTCAAGCGGTAGGGTTATACATGATAACCATCTTGATTGGTCTGGCAATTCACTGGCTTATTACACTACCTATAATTTTTTATCTCTTTACTCGCATAAACCCCATTAAACATTTTAAAGCCATGGCTCCGGCATTCATGACAGCATTTTCTACGAGTTCCTCCGGTGCGACTCTCCCAGTGACGATGGATTGTGTTGAGAATGAAGCAGGGGTTTCTAACAAAACAACAAGCTTTGTATTACCGTTGGGTGCAACGATTAATATGGATGGAACGGCATTATATGAATGTGCAGGGGTTTTGTTTATTGCACAAGCGATTGGGTTCGATTTGGGAATCACACAACAAATTGTAATTGTTCTTACGGCATTTTTGGCCTCTGTTGGAGCTGCAGCCATTCCCTCTGCAGGTTTGGTAATGATTTTTGTGGTTTTAGATGCAGTGGGTCTCGGAAACCACCCCGATGTAGCCATTATCGTAGGGACCATGCTCGCAGTGGATAGACCCTTGGATATGTTAAGGACTATGGTCAATGTCACCAGTGATAGCATTGGTGCAGCTTTTGTTGCCACCAGTGAGGGAGAAACCGGGCTTTACCCGAATCAATAAATATTCCCGGTAACATACACATCCCGGTTACAAATTAATATCAGGATGTGTTCAATTCCTGTAACCTATTATCAATTGGCAGATTATTTTTTCAACAACTATTTGTTAAAAAGCTGGACGCTTAAAATAACGTATATAATAGTTCCCCATAGATTTATCATGAGTATAAGAAAATTCTCCTAAAAATAATTATATCCCTCCTGAAATATTTGGAAAAAGGAACTCTGCACAGTAATTTCGACTAAGCTTTTTAACACTTTCCGTTCCGGTCATTGAATTTCAGGATCGTCAACATCGAATCCTTGAGTACTTTTCACGGGCTCAAAAAACAGGCCTTTTCTGCATTAGTGGGATCAAGGAAGTTTGCTGAGTCCGGAGAGCTCTACCGTGACTCACGGATCCTTGAAATCAGGTCCGGAACGGAATCATTTAAAAACCCCTTTGGTCTCCAAGGGGGTTTTCATTTTTTCTTATGGTTTAATATTTGATCAATACGCCATTTAGCACCCTTAATCTTCAACCGGACACCTTGCTCAACATATTCTCGTTCCAATACATCCACACCCTCTTGGGCTTGGGCCATCGCTCGTGATTGATCATAAGAAAATTCTAATTCAGCCACTGAATAATTTTCATCCATGATACCCATAATTTTTTCTAAAAGTTTTTCCAATCGCAAATGATTCAGCGCTGAAACCATTACTGCATCGGGATAATTTCGTTTATACCCATTCAAGAGCCCATGATTTTCCAGACTGTCTATCTTATTTAGAACCAATAAAGTTTTATGCCGGTCCGCCCCCAAATCTTTCAATACATCTGAAATTGTGTTTAAATGATCCGGTAGTTGGGGTGATGAGGCATCAGCAACAACCAAAATAAGATCTGCCTCTATCACTTCTTTTAAAGTACTCCGAAAACTCGCCACTAAATGATGAGGAAGCTTTCGAACAAATCCCACAGTATCACTCATGAGAATGGTATGAGATTCATCTAAGTTTACCGATCTTACTGTGGTATCCAATGTGGCAAATAGCTGGTCTTGGATGAATACATCGGCCCCGCTAACAGCCTTCATGAGCGTGGACTTCCCTGCATTTGTGTAGCCTACTAAAGCTACCCGAAAGGTTTTTTTTCGACGTTTACTTTGGGTTTCTCTTTCTCGGGAAATTTTCTCCAAATCCTGTTTTAATTTCGATATACGAGTACGGATCAACCTCCGGTCCACTTCAATCTGAGTTTCGCCTGCCCCCGCTCGGGTACCAATCCCCCCCATTTGACGCTCCAAGTGTGTCCATTGCCGAGTCAACCTCGGAAGCATATATTCCAGCTGTGCCAATTCTACCTGTGTTTTGGCTTCTCTTGTTTGGGCATGTTGACGAAAAATATCTAAAATGAGTGCACTCCGATCTATCACCTTAATATTTTTCTCCAAACTTGAGTAGTTTTTAATCTGCGCTGGGCTCAAATCATCGTCAAATATAACCAAAGAAACACCCAAGGTCTCTGCTTGAGCCATCACTTGTTCCGCTTTCCCTTTCCCTACAAAATAGGCAGGATTGACCCTCGCCAGCTTTTGAGTTATTATTCCTGTTACCTCAGCTCCTGCTGTTTCTGCGAGGAGAGTCAATTCCTTCAAATGATCATCCACCATATGTTCATCATTCGTGCCATGGATAACTCCCACTAACAACGCTTTTTCCTTTTTAAGGATTTTCGAAGTTTCCATCATGTATCCAACCGCCTCATTCCACCTGGCTGTGGTCGCCCAATAATCGTCTCTAATACCAATAGAATAATGACCACCATAAGAAATATTCTCCACAATGATTTTCCATGACGAATTGTTTTTAGGGAATCTCCTAATGTCTCATTTGCCTGAATTATTCTTGATTTCGGCTCTCCAAGCCCGGAATTCAAATCTTTGTTTGAGCTCCTTAAGGAAGGTCTCTCTCTCGGGGAAAGCCTCGTGGAAAATGCCGTATAAAGCTCACCGTCTGCAAAGAGATTATAGGAACCCAATTCTCTTGTTTCAGTTATGTTTAACACTTCTGAAGTAAAATCCGGTACCACAAGAATCGATTGACCATAAGGTGTTTTCAATGTCCATTGTGCGTTTATTTTTTCTTTAGAAACCTGAATGGTTTTTGTATGTCCGGCAATAATTCCATCTGTATTGTTTTCATCTGTAGCCAGTAGTATCAGTAGTCGATGAAGTAGAGGAACCATGAGCCCCCTCATGGGTAAGTCATTCCACTCCGAACTCACTGGGGATGTAAAGGCATAGATAGTTCCACTGGTAAGAGATTGCTCAATGAGGAAAGGGTCTCCATTGTTTAGAGCCAAAATTATGTTATGATTCCGTCTACTTTTCATCTTATTATACGAAAATACTTGCGGCATTTCTTTCTCTAAATCTCGCAAATTTAAATCTTTTAATACCCCATGTTCCCGGTTTTGAATAACTGTAGAATAAAAAGATTCCCCCCCCAGAGTAATTGTTTCCAAATACATGGGTAATCGCAGGTTATTTTCTACAGCCAATCCGCTGAATTCTTTAGCCGTTTCCCCATAAAACCAAATTACGCCTCCTCCATCAGCCAAAAATTTCTTAATGGATTCAGCAGCATCATCTGACAAAAGACCGGGATCGTGTAAAATAAGTACGTCTGTATCATCCAAATATAATTGGTTGATTTCAGGTTGAGTTCTCATCTCCACATTAAGAAATTGAGATTTTCCACTTATGGATTCAAGTGCAGTTCTTAAAAGAAATACATCATCCTGAGATCGAGAGATGACTTTACAGGCAATTTGTTCGGGGATAGCCAACTCAAATGAAAGAATGTTATCTAAGGAGAAATCATCCGAAGGAATTTCTAATATACCCTTTACGATGCCGCTTTTTCCTGGATAAACCTGAAATAAAAAATCCTTAGTCCTCTTGGGTTGAAAATGGGATACAATTTGACCAACTCGTTCCTCATTTAAATATAGCTCAACTGGAATATTCCTTTTTTCAAGAGCTCCATTATTTGTGATTTTTGTATTGAGTTTTAATAAATGATCGGGCAACTTTATCTGACTTACAGCTTGAATATCCCTAATAGCGACATTGTCTTCCAGTTCGTTCATTTTAATACCATAAAATCGCCAAGGTACATTATCCCTGTTCCACTTTTCCCGGAAGGATGTTGAAGGTGCCGAGGGGAAATCACTTAAAATAAAACATTCGTGGTTGGGTTCCGTACCCTGGACTTTTTTTAATACTGAATCCACAAATGTCCAAAGATGATCTTCAATATGGCTTTGCTGAACAGATTTTAGAAGAGAAGGAATCATTCCTGTGGAAGTAAGCCTTCCGCTGAAGATTTCTTTTGGTGGCGAGGTTTGGAATATATTCAGTTGAGTAATCCCTTCGATAGATTTCACAATAACAGATACAGATTCCTTCGCCTTTTCTAAATTTGTTTTTTGATCAACTTTCAAAGCCATACTGGCAGAATTGTCAACAATAATGACCACTCTGGATTCCTGTTCTCCTGCCATCCATCCTGGAGCGAATCCCTTTTGAACGGGTCTAGCTAACATCAAAACTAATGCTGCAATTGCCGCAGTTCGCAATAAGATCAGAAGCCATTGGCGAATTTTTAATTTACGAATCGTTTCATGTTCCAATTCTTTAATAAAGCGTACAGTACTGAATTCAATTTCCTTCGTATCCCTAAGGCTGAATAAATAAATAATAATGGGAAGAGATACGGCCAATAATCCCCAAAGTAATGTGGGAGATAGAAATGTCATGCCAGTGGCGTACTCAACATCATCATGATAGCCCCAGCTCCCAATGGAATCTTAAAATTATCATCCAGAGGGATGGGCACGAGTTCCATAATCATTCCGGATACCGCACCGGCAAATCCAATACTAAAGGGGACTGAAGGGTATATCCACGCTACACAAACAGAAACAGCAACCCCACCAAAAAATCCTTCCCAGGATTTTCCCCAAATTTTATGGTGGCCAAAACGCATCCCAATCAATGCTGCTGCTGTGTCTCCAAAAACCAGAAAAAAGATGGACAAAATCGCCACAGGTTTTGGAAATATTAAAATCGTGATGAAATTGCCAATCATAACCCAGGTTGCTCCGGTAAATTTCCCTTCCAACTCATGACCGCGAAGCATACCATTTAAAAAAACCTGAAATATCTTTTGGAGAAATTTTACTCGCATTCTCCCAATGTCTACCACTAAAAACACCACAGTAAATATTCCTAAAATCTTAAGGAAAACAAATTTTTCAGGAAATATCGTCAAATAGGCGACGGGGACTACCGCATTAAACAGGTGAATTAACTTTCGCCAGTATTCACTGTTCTGTCTCATAATTAATCCTTTGTCAGTTGGTCAAATATATCATTAAGATTTAAAACACTGACAACTAAATTGATACCAATGCTTTCATCCAATACTGTTCCAGGTGCAATGGATTGGTCTAAAACAGTATAAGGAACTAAATCTTCATTTTGTCTGTAAGAAATTTTTCCTGTCTTTAATCGGGCATTTCTTAATGTCTCTTTAGCTTTTTTAAGGCTTAGACCAAAGAGTTGAGGCACTTGGAAAAAATCCGGAGGCAATCCTTCACTGATTGTAAGCTGAAGTCCAAATCCTTTTTTTAATTGGTCTCCAGGTTTAGGAAATTGCCACGCCACAGTTCCTCTGGGATAGTCCGGATTGAATTCGGTGTAAATTGAATCAATTTTCAAGCCGATTTGCTGAAGAGTTAGTTCTGCACTTCTTCTGGATTGACCAACAAGATTTGGAATATTAACCAGTTTGTCTGGTTTGGCAATTTTTAATCGAATTGTCCTTCCCGGTTTAACCCGGGTTTCCGGGGATGGAAACTGGTCTACCACTGTCTGAGGATCAAAATGACTTGTAAACAATGTGTCAAAAACTGTACCCCGAAACCCTTCTGCATCCATTTCTCTCAGAGCCCGATCCAAGGGTTTACCCTTAACATTAATCACGTACCTTTCCTGACCCTGCCTAACATAAGCCGGCATAAGAATAAATTCGAATAGAGCTAAAATTAAAATACTTATTCCCCCAAAGGTGATTAGAAATTTAACAACGGGATGATTCATTTTTTTATAAGCCTGACTGCAAACATGCCATCTACACGGTTATCCGGAGGATATGTTTCCAAAATTCCTTTTTTTCTGTACCATTCCGACGGGGATGTATTCACTCCGGTATCGACAGAAAATTTATTGTTTAATTTAAGAAAGGCCTCCACCACATTCCAGTTTTCTTCCGATTCCAGTGAGCAGGTACCATAGACTAATATTCCCCCGACCCTTAAATAAGAACTGATATGGTTTAAAATTGCTGATTGGATATTTGCCATTTCATTGATTGAATTTTTCGTCCTTCGCCATCGAATATCTGGTTTTCGACCTATAACTCCTGTACCCGTACACGGTGCATCAACCAAAATTTTATCAGCTTTGGGGAAATAATCCATCGTGGCATCTTTTATTTCCCATTGAATTGGGTATTGATTGCGAGCGGCATCCTCTTTCGCAAGTTTAACCCGACTCGGAACAGAATCGGAAGCAAATATCCTGCCTTTACCCTTCATAAGTTCCGATATATAAACAGTCTTCGTACCGGGGGCAGCACAAACATCTAATACAGTTTCTCCAGGTTTTGGGTTTAATAACTCCACTATCGCTCCAGCAGCCCTATTCTGAAAAGAAATAGTTCCATTCAGAAATAAAGGATGTTTTCTTATGACACTTCCCCCTTTTAACACTCTGTAAAATCTTTCGCTGTTTTTATATGGGTTTAATTCCACATCGTTATTGTTCAACAATTCATCAAAAAGGTCACGGTCTAATTTCTCAGGATTCACTCTTAAATCTAAGGAGGGAGAGGAATTAAAGTATTCGACTAAGCGTTCCATTTTCTTTCTACCATAATAATCCAACCATCTCTTCACTAACCATTCTGGCATAGAAATCCATTGACTATATTGTGTCAGATGACTTGGCGAGGGAGGAATTATCTCTTGCTCAACTGTAAGCTTTCGCAAAACGGCATTGATAAGTCCAGTAAATTGATTCCCTGCTGTTTTTCGGGTTAAATCCACAGCACTTGAAATGGCAGCATATGGAGGAATGCTTTTGTCCATCAATAATTCATATGTACCCATCCGTAATAGTAATTTTAACGAATCCGATAACCGGTGATGGGGTTTATTAAGATGGGGGATTATCCGATAATCCAATCTGCCTTGCCAACGGATAATTTCGTTGGTAAGTACCATTACTCTTGTCCGTTCTTTAGAAGACAATGAGTGTCGAGTAAAAAAGTTTTCTCTGCAATCTTTAAGACGGTTTCCTGTTTGCAACACAGAATGAAGAATTTTATAGGATGCCAGACGGGTATCGTACATTAACCGAATCTATCACCTCTTTTAATTGGCGTTCCCCGAAGGAATTCCGAAACAGACATTCGCTTTTTCCCTTCTATCTGTAAATCCAGTAATTTAAGGCAGTCTTTCCCGGTATTTATTACTAACTGATCGTTGTCCTGCATCGCTACCGTACCAGGAGAACCTCCGATTCCTATTTTAATCTCCGTTTTAAAAATTTTAATTCTTTTTCCATCGTATAAGGTATAGGCAGCTGGTAAAGGAGATAATCCTCTCACTAAATTATGTAGTTTTTCTGCCGGACAACTCCAATCAATAATACATTCTTCTTTTTTAATTTTAGGTGCATGTGTCGCCAGCTCATTATCTTGACTGCGAGGTTTTAGCACTCCCTCACCAATTCGTTCAATCGTTTCCATTATCAAAATTGAACTCAATTCAGCCATTCTTTCAGAAAGGGATCCATAATTATCTTCCGGAGAAATATTAATGTGTTTTTGAAGAAGGATTCCTCCTCTATCTACTTTTTTTTCAATGAGAAATGTGGTTAATCCTGTTGAAGTATCCCCATTCATCAATGCCCTCTGGATGGGGGCAGCGCCTCTATACTTTGGTAAAAGGGATGTGTGTAAATTTATAGCACCCTTCTTTGGAATACCCAAAACAACTTCTGGGAGAATTCTGTAGGCTATTACCACCAATAAGTCCGGGGCAAGTTTCTTTAATTCTTTAATGAGAACGGGGTCTTTTAATCCAACAGCATGAATTAAGCGTATTCCAGAATCTCTTGCAGTTGAGCCAACAGCGGTTTCAGACATTGTTTGTCCACGTCCCATGCGTTTGGGCGGATTGGACACTACAGCAACAACTTCATGTTTGGAATACGCCAATTTTTTCAGGGAAGGGACTGCAATAGCAGGATTGCCCATAAATATAATTTTCAATTGAGATATTTTATCTGATATCAATGAAATACCTCTTAATTCCATTGTTTTTTTTCAAACAGAAATAATTAAAGTACAAAATCCTTTTTTCGCCGATGAGACCGCGCTTTGGTTTCTTGTTCTATGGATTTTAATTCTTTATTTACAACCAAGCGTTGTGATGAACTTACCCGATCCACAATAAATACACCATTTAGATGATCCATTTCATGCTGAATCGCTCTTGCAAGCAATCCCCTAAATTCCTCTTCGTGGATATCCCCATTCAAATCCTGGTATCGAAAAGTAATGAACTCTGGCCTTATGACTTCTAGACGAATTCCCGGGATCGATAGACATCCTTCTTCATAGTTTGACTCACCACGGCTTTCGACTATTTTCCCATTAATAAAAACATGAGTATCATCTGTTTCTTCGGTATGGCTAACGTCAATGATGAACAAGTTCATATCAAGTCCAACTTGATTTGCTGCTAACCCTATTCCTTCTGCTTCATACATGGTATCAAACATGTCATCAACGATTTCAATAAGCGATTCGAAATCAGTGACTTGAGCACAAGTCTTTCTTAAAATAGGATCACCGTAATGGACAACTTCCATCATTTTAATTAATTCTGAGCTCCAATTTCAGCTGTTTCTTCTTCTTGAACAGATTCTCGTAATCCAGCAATGGCTGATCTATTCACCGTCAGGTTAATATTTTTTTCTATTTTTAGAACAACTGTTTTTTTATTGTTTTTAAATCCGGCTACTGAACCATGGATTCCACCAATAGTAACAACCTGATCTCCTTTTTTCAGAGCGGCCAGCATATTTTGTTTTTCTTTCTGGCGTTTCATTTGAGGGCGCATCATAAGAAAATATATGATGGCCAATATGATTAAAAAGGGTAGAAAGGTCGCTAAGCCCCCACCTTGAGTTCCTTGTTGTCCACCAGCAAATAAAGTTATGAATTCCAACGTTTTCTCCTGTTTAATTAGACTTAAAATTACAGAATAATGTGAAATTATTTAAATTTTACTTCAATTGTGGTACCTCTTTTCAATGAACTGGATACCACTTTAATTTCACCATGATGAATCTCTTCAATAATACGTTTTACCAAGGACAATCCCAATCCCCAACCCCTAGATTTATTGCTAAAGCCCGGGCGAAAAATATTCTTCCAATCTTTTTTAGGGATCCCTTTTCCATTATCTTTTACCCTTAATATGGCCAGTCCATTTTCCGATTCAATCATCAGGTGAATTAATCCATCTTCCCTTTCTATGGCATCAATTCCATTCCTCACTATATTTTCTACAGCCCAAGATAATAGTGTCATGTTCCCTTTAATATTTATATTTGCTTCGCCCTTAACTTCTAAACAAATGTTTTTCCCAATGGAAGGTAATCGGCGAGTGAGGTAAGTGATAATATTCTCTACCATATTTTTCAGATTGACTGATTGAAATTCAACATTTGTCCCCATCTTGCTAAAACGGTCACTCACCTGAGTTAGTCTTTCCAGGTCTGCTTCCATTTCTTCCACAACGGAAGCAGTTTTATCCGGGTTTGCTTTTAACAGTTCTACCCAACCCATGAGCGCTGAAACCGGTGTTCCCAATTGGTGGGCAGTTTCTCGGGCGAGTCCGACCCATATATGGCGTTTTTCACTATTGCGAATCACAGAAAACCCTGCAAATCCTAAAAATATAAATAAGGCCACAGAACCGATTTCCAAGTAAGGGAGCCATTGCAGCCGCCGTATAAGACCAGAATCACCATAATGTAAATACCCCAAGGGGATTTCCACCCCATTCTCGAGTAAAAACGCAAGAGGGATGGGGCTATTTTGTTTATCCATAGCGGATTGTTCCGACAAAAGTTTTTTTTCATCCATAGGCTCTGGAAGATTTTTAAAATACACCGGGTAGTCTTCAACATTTGCGTAAATAATTGGGAATTGAACTTTTTTTATAATTTCATCAAAGACAAAATTCAGATTTGCATCAGATTTTTCATTAACTGTTTTGGCAATCAATTCTGCATACAATTGAACAATTTCGCGGTTATCTTCTCTCAATTCATTCACTATCCATTGGGAATATCCCAGCAGGCTCCCCACTAAAACTATCCCAAGGATGAATAACCCAATTTTAATATTTCCGCTTCGCCGGTACCAGCTCATACCTTTCGCCTTTTCAGAAAATATCCTGAGACAACGAATCCGACTGCCACAGCAAATGAAAGCAAAGAAACCATGATTCCCCGATTAAAAGAAGAACGGTCATATATAAACTCTACTTTGTGTGACCCCTTAGGAACGATTACCCCTCTTAATATCCCGTTTGTTTCATAGGTTTTTACAGGCTCACCATCAACATATGCCTTCCATCGAAGTGGATAATACACTTCACTTACCACAAGAAATCCAGCTTCCGTGGTGTGGGTTTTGATTGTGGTTTTATTCACCTCTGAAATAACATTTGTTTCCCCATTCCCATTAAAATTGTATTGGTTAATTTCATCTGTGATATAAGCAATATTTAGAGGGTTAAATTCCGGTTGAGTTATTGCCGTCCAAACTAATTCTGCACTTTTCAATTGCTTGACATCACTCACAAACCAGGCTCTCGGCAATGTTTGCCTAAGCTTTAATACCTGCGCATGGGTATCTCCCCTTCCAGATTTCATTCTTCCTGACTTGACAGGGATTAAATCCGGATGATTAATAGCTTCAGTTGTGATGAGGTATTTGACATTTAACATTTGTAATATTGGAAGCGTTCCTGCGTTTCGAGAAGATTTTAAAAAATCATTGTACACTTTTAATTTCGCGGGGTGATAACCTCCAACTGACTCTAATCTAAAAGAAGCGAAACGTGATTCTCCAAAAATATATCCTGCAGGATATATCCTGAATTGGGTGGTATCAGATTTAAGGTAGGATATTATTTCATCTGGTTCAAAAAACCGCTCTATCGCACGTTTGGAAATGAGTTGGGCTGTTCTTCCAGAACGGCGTTCCGGTTCAATAATTTTTTGGTCAATCCATCCAATATCAACAATAGCCATACAAATGATCACGACTGAGACAATTTGTCCAGATAATTTTTTCTGAATTTTTAACCATATTATCCCCACAAGTCCACCAGAGAAAATCAACATCAGCCAAGCATCTTTTATCCATAATTCCCATCGGAGTTCATTGATTGATTTAATTATCCTTGGATCTTGAATTCGCGGTGTTGAGAATTTTGACCTTATCCAGGATTCAATACCACTTCCACCAAGAGATAAAATAATAAGAGCAACTACTACTATGCCTATTAACCCATAAATCCATTTAGGTATAGAGGCTTTATGGTTTCTCAGAATTGAATCCAACCCAAATGCTGCCAAGATAGATACATTAAATTGGACCAAAATTAAAATCATTGCCGGAACACGAAATTTGTTGAAAAATGGAAACAGATTAAAAAACAGGTCATACACGAGACTAAAATGTTTTCCAAAGGAAATAAATAAAGCCAAAATAGAAGTTCCGAGTAAAAACAAACTGAGTGTATCTCTTCGGTATATCAGTCCAATAAAGGCCAACATTAATATTACGATCCCCATGTAATTCGGGTAATCGGTAAAGGGCATAAACCCCCAATACGTCTGCCCGCCAAACCCAAAAGCCGACGGGATTAAAAACGTCATCATTTCCTTTGGATGAAAGGACCATCCTGTGGCATATCCATAATCAGCGCCACCTCCAGCACTCCCACCCCTTACAGAAAAAGGTGTATATTCAAGCGAAGGATAATAAATAATAACTGCCAATCCGACACCCAAAATAAGAGCTCCGGAAAATAAACTGAGAGATTTATAAGCCTCATGTCTCATCTCTTTATTTCGCACTAGCAAAACAAGACTCAGAAGAGCAAAGGCTCCAATAAACATCCAAGTATAATAAGCAATTTGAGCGTGGGCTCTCTGAAGTTGAAATCCTAGAAGAATAGCAAGCCACCCTGTTGTGAGTATTTCCGGCTTATGCCATAATTTGAGTGTTAACCAAAATATCCATGGTATATAAGCAGCCGTCATCAATTGACTGCCATGGCCAAAAACAATCATAGTTATCATATATGGCGTCAACATGAATCCTGTTCCGCCCAAAAAAGAAGCACTTTTTGAACAATGTAAATACCGCAAAAGGATAAATCCGCCCAAACCAGCGAATATGAGGTGGATCAATTGAATCAGTATCCCTGGGAGAAAAAATATTTTAAACAAATATTCTGGAAAATATAATTTTGAAATATGTGTAAACGCTTCTGCTGTTGGCATTCCACTGAAAATCCAAGGTTGCCAAAGAGGATACTCACCGGATTCTTCTTGAGTTTTATTGAGAGCCATCCCAACTGCCTGAGGAGCTAAACTATCCGATGAGCCGAAAGTTTTACCTCCAATGATTACTGGGCTAAATAACACCCCGACTAAAATTATAAAAAAAATCCCCGCTAAAACCGCAGGCTGTTTCATCAGCGCTTTCATTCCATTCCTTTTTTAAATGATTTTTTTAAAATGCCTAATCCGACTAAGAAATCTTTATCCTCTGGCTCAAATCTTAATATCCATAACCCGGTGCCAAAAACAATAAATGAAATCATCGTAACTGCAATTAATGTTATTAACGTATGAAAGTCCATCACGAATGACCGGACTTTCAATAAGCACCACCATGTAATACCTCCGGCAAAAATAGGTTTGAACAATTTTTTGCTCAAAAAAGATAATGTCAATATCCATCTCACCTCTATTATTCTAGCCAGACCAATGGCAATTAAAGAAGCTAACGTTGCCCAGGCGGCACCAATAATTCCAAATTTCGGAATCAAAATTATATTTAAAATAATATTAAGGATAAATGCTCCTAATGCATTCCACAACACCAGCCGTGTTAATCCTGCCATACTTAAAGCAGGCCCGGCAGCTCCAAAAGCCGCTTGAGTAAAAGTGGCTATTGTGAGAATAACTAGGACCTGTGCACTGGTCATATAATCCGGTCCAAACAGTAACATAATCTTTGACGGATATAGAATGAAAATCAAGGAGATTGGAATTGCAAAAGTCACGAGCCAACGGCTAACCAGTTTATACAAGCGTGACATTTCACTCGTATTTCCTTGACCATGTAATTGAGACATCACTGGGGCATAAATACTGATGAACGAAAAGAGGAGCGCTTGCAAAAGCCCTGCTGTTCTTGCTGCAGGGTGGTATAACCCAACAGTTGATGCATCTGTAAAATATCCCAGCATTAGGATGTCCATCCAATGCATAAATGTTTGAAGAATGGTCACAAACATTAGGGGAATTGAAAAAGCCAGTAATGATTGATTAAAGGGTTCTGAGAAGATAGATTTGAAATTGATGCCAGAAATTCTTTTCAGGTATTTCAACATGAGTCCGCACCCTAAAATACCGGTTATAGCCATGGGTAGCATGAGAGCAGATTCTTTTGATATAAACCAAAAAGAAACCACCATTCCGCCCAATAATAATGTTGGATTAATGAATTGTGTCGTAAACACTTTGTATTTCATTAGCTTAAATCCCTGGGTAGCAAAAGCAGATACGAGTGTGAGCGCATTAAAAGGCAGAGTCAGCGCAAAAACGAGAAGTACAGTCTTAAGTAACTGAGATTCTTTTAAAACTTCAGATACAAGCCATCCGGCTCCACTGGCAATCACCAATGCAACACCGATAGAAAATAGGCCTGTCATCTTTAGCGCAGATTGAATAATCCGCTGAATTTGCACTTTATCTTTTTCAGGGTCCAGTCTACTCACGAAACGCATAACTCCTGTTTCAAGACCCATTTTGGCTAAAACTTCTCCAATCAGCATTATGGAGTTTGCCAGTGAATAAATGCCCAAATACTCTACCCCTACCCATCGGGCTAATAGTGCTGTATATAAATATCGGTTTACATTTCCATACACCAAACCAGAAAATGTAATCGTTGATTCTTTAGCTATTTTTTGTGCGAGATTCATGAAGAGACTAATTCAGCATAAAGCTTGTTCCATTTTTTCCGAATTGCATCTGAAGAAAAAGCGGTCAACACTGCATCTCTTCCCTTTTTGCCCACTTTACTAATTTCCTCATAATCATCAATTAATATCTCACATTTTTCAATCATACGCTCATGTGTATTTTCAATATATAGTCCGTCATTTGCCTTTATAGGAATCCCTTCGGCCCCCACCGATGTGGTTAGGACTGCAGTTCCACACGCTAAGGCATGGGTAATTTTCATTTTTAAGCCTGCCCCAATCTTAATAGGGGCAAAAAACAATGAGGATGATCCGATGAATGAATCGATATCTTCCACGAACCCCCCATAGATAATTGAGGGATGGTTTTCAATAAAGTTCATCCATTTCTTTGGAAGAAATCTTCCCGCTATCTTTAATGAGGCTTTAGGATTTCTTTTATATATTTTAGGGAATAGTTCTGTAAGCAACAATTCGACAGCTTGCAAGTTGGGTTCTCTGTTCATCGACCCAACGAAACATAATTCATATTTGTTTTTTTCTGTTTGCAACTCCCCCACAGAAATGGGGGGAGGAATGACACGAATAGGTGGCAATTGTTGCCAATGCGTATTACAGTATTTTTTATCTTCTTCTGTTAAAGTCACAATCCGATCAAATTTACTCATCCATTTCGGTTCTGAATTTTCAGCTATGCGTTGAAGATGTAAATTATTTTTTCGACCTTTTAGTGTCTGAGACTCCTTTGCCCCTCTCTCATAGACCTTTGTTGAAATGTCATGTTGGACCAAAACTTTAGGAATTCCGGGAAATATATCAGCATAGTGATGCATTACATTATAGTCCACCTGAACAATATCCGGTTTAAACTGATTCCGTATGGTCATCAAGTGTTTGAGCATTTCCCCACGATGATATTTTTCGATAAAAAATATTTTCTTCCTGAAAACAGATTTGAAGTATGGGATTAAATTTGATGCTAAAACTTTTAATGTTCCTGAGACACCCCGCATATTTCTTTCATAAAGAATCGGAAAAACAGTCATGCCAAATTCTTCCAACTCAGAGATACTTTTTTCTTCATTGTGATTATAAAATGCTGCAACTGCTATTATGTGATCGGATGCCAGTGCAGTCAAATTCCTATAGATGAGTTGAGCGCCGGCATGGCCGCTATATTCTGATGGAAGATAAGGGCATATGCATAAAATATTCATTTTATTTCGGTTTTCGACCAAGATAGAAAAAATTACAAGCTAAAAATGTACCCCATTTCGATTGGCCCAATAATAAATCTATGTACTTTATAGGATGCAAAATCCAAGTTAAAATCAGCCGAAATACATATTGTAGCGGACCCCAGGGAATAGCTTCTACAATGGCATGTTGGAATAACAACACTCCTGCGTTAACCGGTCCGGAACAAATTCCTTTTTCTACTAAAATAAACCCATGTCTGTTAAAAAGGGCTTCAATACCACTAATAGTATATCGCTGATAATCATACGGTGTCATGTGATAAGCTCCAATAAACGGAATTTCTGCATAGACGAGGCCACCAGGTTTAAGAGTCCGAAATAATTCGGACACTGCTTTTTCTGGATTTGGAAGATGCTCAATTACTGAACTGGATATAAATAAATCTACCGATCCACTTTTAACTGGCAGAGCCATAGCATCTCCATAAATATTGACATCTCCATTATGAGGAATTCCAATTCGAACGATCCCTTTAAAAATCTTGAATAATTTTTTATAAAATGCTTCAACTCCGCTACCCATGTTTACAACAATATGTTCATCCTTATCTGGATTTACTTCTGTTAAAATACGATTGAGTAAGAATTTCGCCCGACGACTCCATACTCGTTCATCCGGTATAGGTATAGCTGTCTTCACCTTTTCCTTAAAGGAGAAAGGACTTCCTCTGTAATGAACCACATCCTCTCGCAAAGCATCATCCAAAATTGGAGCAGGAATATTCCCAATATAAGGGAATTCTACATTACAGTTTGAACAAATTAAAGTATCGGAGATTTCCATTGGACTAAAACATTGAGGGCAACCAATAATTTTGTCTCTTTTTATATTGGATAGGTCAGTCAGCATCTAAACAATTTTAAGGGTTTGTTTTCCAAAATTGATTCATACGCTTAAAAAATAAAATCAATTCGCCTATTGCAAAAAATATGAAAAGAAGATCAATGCGATTCATTGGAATAAAGATTAAATAAAAAACATAAATATTATTCATCAACAATGCAATTTTAGACCTTAAGTTATTTTTAGTTTCTCTCTGTTCATGACCATTCTTAATCGCGATTTTTCCAATGTATAGTCTTAAGGTATGTTCAGTCTGAACAATGGCATGGATAATGATGCCAGCAATTCCGATTATCCAACCCCGTTCCATTTGCCCCGATAAAACATAAGCCAGAGATCCCAAGGTTAAAAATTTCATGATATGATCTGAAACAGCATCCAGATAAAATCCTTTTAGACTGGGATTAGTTGGATGATAAAATCCGAGCTTTTTATATCGGGCAAGCATTCCATCCATGAGATCCAATGTCCACCCGATCTGCAGGAGGATTAAAATAAAAAATGCAAATTTAGAAAAACCAGTCAAGATTAAACATACTGCGTATAATTCTGCCAGGATAGCGGCTGTGGTCACCATATTGGGTGTGACTTTTGTTGGTGCAATTAATGCGCAAAATGAGGACGCAATAGGATAATGAAGCCTGTTTGTAATCACATCGAAAGATTTCCGAAATGTGGAAATTTCTTTATACCTATGTTTTAATCCCATAAATATTCCTGATTTATTTATTACCCAAAACCATAAAATGTTTTATATCTACCAGAATATCCCCATCTTGCGATAAATAATTCACAAGAGTCTTATATCGGTCAGAAGTGGATTCATGTCTTTTTATAACTTCCGTTCTCGTTGATTCATCTTTACAGGTATTATTCAGCCAATTCATAATACTCTGGGAATTTAGTATATATTGTTTTGTATTTAAGACCTCAAATTGCTTAAACCAGTCCAAGATTTCTGATTGGGTCGGATAATGAATATTTCTGTCGATAAGCCAATCATACTCATCAGAAATATCATCCTCAAATGGGACAACTTGTGAGAACAGAAAGAATCCCCCCTTTTTCAAACATCGATAAATTTCATTGATAGCTTTCTCAGGATCATCTAAATAATGAATGACGTTTCTCATATAAATTAAATCAAAAATTTGATCTTCGAATGGAAGATTATGAGCATCTCCGATGGATGCATCAATAGATGGATGGGAAATGGCATCCACCATTTCTTTGGATATATCAATTCCTGTTACGCAGGGAACTCTTTCGACCATTTCTTTCGCTACGACACCAGTACCAATTCCAACTTCAAGAACTTGTTCAAGATTATCATAATCCTGGATCAAAGATAAATAGGCTTCAAGTAATGTTTCATTTTTTACCCAATTAGTCTGATTGTATTGTTTAGCTCTTTGCGCCCAATAATTTTTCCCATATCCCTTCATTTTATTTTCTTTCCTTTATCAATATGCCAGTCAAAATTGTAAACCCCTCTATCCCTAACCTCAATGGTAATAAAATAATTTGTGCAAAAAATTGGAGGGGAGAACTATGTTTTTTTAAAACTTTAAATATGCCTTTTTGTCTTTTCCAATACTTTTTAATTGAAAAGATTCCTCCGATTGATGAGGAAACTTTATGCCAAATTTTCGACTCAGGAACAAAAATAACATTCCCACCATTTTTTTTAAATTTTAAAGATAAATCCACATCTTCACCATACATGGGAAAAGAATCGTCAAACATACCAATAGATTTAAAATCCATTGTTCGCATACACACGCAGCAACCCGTTACATAATCCACAGGCATAAGATTAGAGTAAGCTGGAGAGTCTTTCCTTCTAATGCCAGAATGCCTGATTAATCCCAGCCAAAAGGATATTTTCCCACCGGCAAACCAAATGGTATCAGACGTATCTGCATAAAATATTTTTGGTGCTGCTTGTTTTGAATTAGGATTCTTTTCTAATTCAGCAATTAACGGTTCTACAAAGTTGGGGTTAACCAAAGTATCGTTATTTAGAAAGATGATATATTTTGATAGGGATTTTTCGGTTTTAAATCCAGCATTATTTCCTCCTGAAAAACCTAAATTTTCAGGAAGTTCAATAATATTAAACTCAGGATACTGTTTTTTGATGGCAGAAACAGACTCATCTTCGGACCCATTATCAATGACGATTACATTGGCATTTTTGTACGATATCTTTTTTAAGGATTCAAGGCAGTCTAAAGTGAGGTCTTTTGCATTCCAATTTAAGACGAATATATTTACAGGGGGTTGATTCATGATTGTGTCAATTCTAATACTCTGTCGGTAAAATTATCCCAAGTAAAATTCTGTTTGTATATTCTGATAAATTCTTCCATGGAATCCTGAGTTCCCTCGAAAAAATATTTAATAATACTATTCGACAAACTCTCAGCATTCGGTTCAGATATGTATCCGGCTTGACCTTCCGGTACAATTTCCGGCAATCCCCCTACGTGGGTTACAATGACCGGAGTGTTAAAATGATAGGCAATCGGCACTACTCCGGATTGGGTGGCACTTTTATAGGGGAGTACCACCAAATCAGCTGCACAAAAATATTCTCTTACCTTTTCCGTTGGAACAAATCCAAATCGAAAATCTATGACGTCTGTGACACCCAGCTTTTCTGCCAATGTTAAGTATTGTTGATCTTCACCATAACATTCTCCAACAACAAGAATCTTAAAATCACTTAATTGAGTTTTTAAAATTTTAGCCGATTTAATTAACAGGTCTAACCCCTTATAATCCCTAATAAGTCCAAAATTCAGGATTATTTTTTTTTGTTTTACTCCTAACTTTTTTCTTGCTTCTGTTTTATTGACTGATGCGCCAAAAACATCATAAACAGGATGGGGAGTTTTTATATAGTTTGCATCTTTTTTCAAATTCAGTAAATCCTTTTCCACAGACCCAGACATGACAATAAATCCATCACCATAGTTAAAAAACCATGTGGTCAACATCTTGTCCATCACCCTTTTTTCATGAGGGATTATATTATTACAATTCACTAATATTTTTGCCCCGCATCCCTTTTTTATTTTCTTTGCAATTATAGAAAATGCAGGTGCAAAAAAAGGCGTCCAATATTGAAAAATGACAACTTCCGGATTGATATTATTTATTCGATTTGCGGTTTTTAACCAAGAAATTGGATTTGTAGAGTGAATCAATCTCTCAGCACCAATCCCTTTAAAATCAAAGTACTGTGTGGTGCCTGGAAATAATAGCTTTGGATACTGTAATGAAAATGAAATACGGGATACACAATGGTTTATCTCAAGCGACTTTGCTAAAGAATGATTAAACATAGAAATACCTCCGCGGTACGGCGGAAAGGGTCCAACCAAGGTGATTTTCATAAAAGCGCAGGTTTATTTCAATAAAGACTTAACCCTGTCTTCCTTTCCTTGATTAGCTTTGGCAATCATTTCTCCGATAAGACCGATAGAAAAGAACTGTATTCCAATTACAATAATTAAGATCCCAAACATCAATAATGCCATGTGTTTTGCAAAAGGCTCGCCAAGACCATATTTAAGATATAATATATATATTTCAATTCCTGTTCCAATTGAAAATGTTAACATTCCGATTTGCCCGAATAAATAGAGTGGACTTTGAGTATATTTTCCTAAAAACAAAATTGAAACCAAATCAAAGAACCCGTGAAACAATCGTGAACCACCATACTTAGTTATACCATATTTTCGAGGTCTATGGTTTACGATAATTTCTGAAACCTTAAAATTCTTTTGTCCGGCCAGGGCAGGGATATAGCGATGCCGTCCTCCATAAATATCCAAGGTTTTTACCACAGATTTTTTATAAATCTTTAATCCACAATTAAAATCATGGATCTTTACACCAGTCACTAGTCGCGTCACGATGTTAAATATTTTTGAAGGAAAAGTTTTTGATAAGGGATCTTTTCTCTCCTTTTTCCACCCGGAAACCAGGTCAAACCCTTCTTCAAGTTTTTGAATTAAATTTTGGATTTCAGCTGGATCATCCTGCAAATCTGCATCCATTGTAACGATATAATCACCATCGGCATATTTAAACCCTTCCGAAAGGGCTGCAGCTTTCCCATAGTTTCGATGAAATTGAATCAGAGACACAAATTCTTCCTGCTCTGATAAAGTTTTAAGAAATTCTAATGAACCATCAGATGAACCATCATCAATAAATAGAATTTCGTAAGGCGAAAAAGACTTCAATGCATCTTTTAATTGTTTTACCAATTCTGGCAAGGAGCCTATTTCGTTATAAACAGGAATTACAACTGATATTTTCATAATGAATCCATTTCCACCACGGGAATCGATGCGGGTATTGGTTTAATTAAATGTGGATATTGCTCACCATATTCGCGTTTACTAATGGTCAGAACAACTTGTTGGTGCCCTTCATCCAAATCATAAGAAACTCTAGAGACAAGTGGCCCCATTTCTGTCATTTCAGAATAGATTTGAATTTGACCGGTTAAAATTGAGTTTTCATCCTGCTGTACCACCGATTCCGGAAATTTTCCCCAAAGAATAGATAATAATTCCTGAGGATTTGTCAACTCCAGAAACGGGAGCGTCATCAGGATAGATTCAGCTGTATATCGCTGATGGTGCAACAAATCCCACGCTTCAAATGTATGATGATTTATGATGAGAAAAAGGGTCTTTCGTCCAAGGAGATCCTTAAACTGAATATAGGATGAATCTTGTGTTGATGTAAAAGAATAATTTAATCGGCCATTTATTTTACCTGAAGAAATAACGTGTCCTGACCCCCTGCAGGTCAATGTGGTTATTTCCACATTTTCATACGCCGCAGGGGATTCAACGATAGTTTTCCGATTAATCGTATTTTTCAGTGTCGTACAGCCAGTGACGAATACCATTATAAAAATGATGGACAAGTATGGGATATTATTGAGGATTGATTTTTCCTTTCAACCGACTATTATCTTTATCCAAATCCCATGCTTTAATATAGGCTTCTTTTGCTTTATCAGGATTATCCATTAATAACAAAACATCTCCCAAATGCTCTAAAACAACCGGATTTTTTTCATCTAACTCGATGGAATCCGAGATAAATTTCAAGGCTTTTTTATATTCATTTAATTTAAAATAAATCCAACCCATTGTATCCAGGTAAGCTGAATTTTTCGGCTCGAGATCCACAGCCTTTTCCACCATCTCTAAAGCACGATCCAGTTGGGTTTCCCTTTCAACTAGACTATAAGCAAAATTATTATACGCCTGTGCATCTGTACTGTCTGATTTAATTAATTCGACATAAATAGAATCAGATTTTTCCCAATTTTTAATGGTGTCGAATAAAATAGCGAGAGAATGTTTCACCTGTCTGGAATGCGGTTGGATTAGGGCTGCATTTTGGAAAAAAGTTTCCGCATTAGTATAATCTCTTTTTCGGTTGTAACCTAATCCCAAAACATACTGAACAGAAAATACACCGGAAAATGTTTCAGATACAGGTCTGAGTATATTGACAGCTGTTTCATTATCATTCAAATTCATCGCCGATAATGCACGATTAATATACCCTCGAGGATCATCTGGAAATTGGATGATGTATTTATCGCTATAAATATTCACAGAATCATATTCTGCAGTTTCCATAAACATATCGATAAGTATTGCCTCATAATCAGGATTATCAGGGTCTAAACGAGTGGCTTGATTTAGGGCATCGAAAGCTTCATCCATCGATTTCAATTTAAATGCAAGCAACCCTATCTGGGCCAAACGACGTGGAGATACACCATAGGAAGTGTTTAACTCCCTTAAAATATTGATTCCTTCATTATAGTGTTTCAGATGCAAAACAAGTTCGATATAGGTTTTTAAATATGGAGGATGATCCGGCTCAATTAAAATTAATTGTTGATAAATGGCCTCAGCCGTTTCATGCTTTCCGATTCTAAGGGAAAATTTTCCAGCAGTCTCAAGATAATCCAACCGAGTCTGATCTAATTCAAAGGCTTTCCGATAGGAATCAATCACACTTTCAAAATCCTGATTCACTTTTGCCAATTCAGCCAATGCAACTCGATAAGATGCATTTTTCGGTTCTTGGATTGCCAAGCGTTCAAACTGAACTCGCGCGAGTTCATATCTCTTTTGCAGCACATAGTGATTGGCGAGTAATTCTCTCGCTTGAACGTCTGCTGAATCCAATTCCAAAGCCTGTTTAAGGTGAAATTCTGCTTTTTCAGCTTTTCCCAGGTTCCAGTAAGATTCTGCAAGAGCTGTATGGATTGGACCTGCCTTTGGATCCAGTTCCAATGCATCTTGGAATTCAATTACAGCCATGGGAAAGTTTCCCTGGGTCATATACATTTGACCATCCATAAAATGCTTTAAGGCTTCCGGGTTTGCCTCATTTTCAATTGCAGGTTTGTTTATATTTTGAACAGAACCTGGTGATGGTTTAGAGGGATGAATGCAGGAATAAAATACTACTAGAATCATTCCCATAAATATATGGGTCATAATCTTATGAAACATTTAACTCGTCCTTTATAATTCTTACAAACTCTACGTACACCATTTCTATTTTAGCCCGAGGGGGTTTTTACGGATTTTTCATAGACTGTAACAGCATTACCGCCATGTTGTTTTGTTTTGTACATTGCTTTGTCCGCATTTGCAATCAACGCCCTCATTTCATCAGCATCACCCGGAAATCCTGCCAAACCAGCACTAATGGTCATTTGGACTTTTATCCCCTCTTTTTCAAAAACAAAATTGGAGATATTTTCTACAATTCGTTTCGCCACAGGCAATGAATGGGAGATATCAGTATTCACTAAAACAACGGAAAATTCTTCTCCACCATAACGCCCGACAACGTCTATGGTTCGAACACTTAATTTGATAAGGTTCGCTACCTCTTTCAAAACAAAGTCACCATATAAATGACCATAATTATCATTAATAGACTTAAACTTATCTAAATCTAAAACAATTAAAACCAAATTATGGTCAAACCGACTTGCTCTACTCACTTCTTCTTCAAACCGCTCCATAAATGCTTTGTGATTCAGCAAACCGGTTAATCCATCATGAATAGCATTTAAGTGCATTTGTTTATAGGCATCCTGCCAGGATAAAATGGATCCCATTGTGTTTGCCAATATCTCTAACAAATGTTGATCAGTTAAACTATACAATTTTGACTTTACCCGTTCAAGACTAATTACACCCATAGGAATCCCATTCAATTGAATGGGGATACTTAAAATAGACATGAAGTTATATTCATCTCTATCCCCCTCCCTAAACCGATTCATTCCCGGGTACTCTGCCGCCCATGAATTTGAGCGAATTATATTATTCTGGTGCATAGCTAATCCATGTATACAGTGCTCTATATTAAATTCCGTTTCAGCAACAGCGTCTTCCTGCATTCCGTCTACTAGGATTATTTTCGCTTTTGGACCATGGTTTTCTTTTAGGGCAATGGTCAATTTATCGTATTGGAAAAAAGCGCGACAAAGTCCTTGGATAGATTCTGCCAATTCTGATATATCTGACCTTACTTCTAAACTATCGAACAAATTGGTTATCCTCGCCTGAAAATAACTTTCCACCCTGAGTTGTTCAAGATTCTCCAAGTCCTCCATTCCTCTTGAAATAAAATTTGTCATTTCCGTTAAAATGAGACTATCTCGTTCCTGAATACTGGAAAAATGTTCCACCAATACTATAAGGCATCCTGCCCGTACATTTTTATACATGAGAGGAATTCCAATTACAGTTTCACTTCCTCGCCAGGTTCTTTCAGAAAAAATCTCTTCCCAACCTCCAATGTTATCCTGTCGACGTATGTTTTGAACCGTCTTACTTTGTATAATGGTTGCAACCATTTCATTTTCACTTTTAATAAAATCTTTAAAATCAGAACCTGTAGAAGCTTGAAGTGTATATCCGTCGGAAGCGGCATCATGGATATAGACACAAGATTCATAATCCAATTGGATTGCCTTTATGGCATTTAATACAGATTTAATTAATGATTGATAATGGTCTTGAATTACGCCCTCAGATAAAGGAAGGGACATTGCTGAATCTTTAGCTTGACTCTCTATCTCAGTGGTCTGAGCTTTGGGTTTATCTTGAGAAAATGCAAATTTATAGAGGATTGCAGTCAAGAGCCCAATTGTTAGTCCCTTAAGAATAAATACGGAATACCCTGCCTCGAGCTTCACAGTCAGGATAACAAAAGCCAAAGCAAACATGAGGATAGAAGCGATCTGACGGCGAAATTTCATCTCATAAATTAAAAATCCCCGGGAAGAAATACTGCACTTCATCTCCGGGGATTAAAAAAGAAATAAATGGGGTTATCGTTGGTCTTTTACCAAAGAAATTTTGTTTTCCAAATTATACCGTTTTTCAGGAATCATATCCAGAGAATCAGAACTATCAGGTTCAGATTCAACAAATATTGGCTCATTTGAAGAATTTGGAATGGTGGGGTTACCTGGTGCAAAGTCTTGGACATTGGATTGGGAAATAGCAGGTTTATCCATGAATGGTAGATTGGAATTTTCCGGTAATAATTCCTTTCCAACCCATACAAATGCCACAACTAAAACGGACATTAAACCCGCATATAATGGCGTAAAACCCAAAATTTTCGGTGTTCTTTTTCCGGATTGTTTTTTTGAAGGACGATTTTTTTCAAAATCAATTCTTCGACTTAAATTTGGCATAAAGTTTTCTGAAGTAGATACCGTGGGCATATTTTTCATCAAATTCATCGTATTTTTAATGGAGTCAACCACCTGATTCATATCCGGATTTTTGCTTAAATACGACTCAAATTCTTTCCGCTCTTTCAAACTTAATTCATTATCCAGATAAGCAGAAATAGCATCTTCAAACTGATAACGATCCATCAAATCAATAATCTCCTATTTAAATTCTTTTAAATCTTTTTGTAATTGAAGCCTTGCCCGGTTTATCCGTGATTTTACCGTACCCAGCGGCACATCGACTATCTTACTGATTTCTTCATAAGAAAGTTCCTGTATATCTCGTAAAATAACAACTGTTCTGAAATGGAGGGGTAATTTTTGAATGGCGGCCTGAATTTGCTTTTCGGTATAATGGCTTTGGACAACCTCATCTGTCTCAGGCTGTACTGCCGGAAGTTCATAATCTCTGTCTTCGGGACCGATTTGGCTAAGATTCGTCACTTTGTGACGCTTTTTCTTTCGCAATTCTGTTTTAGCTAAATTTCCTGCGATGGTATAAATCCATGTAGAAAATTTTGCTATACTTCTATAATAATCTTTATGAGTATATAATTTTAATAAAGTGTCTTGTACAATATCTTCAGATTGTTCGGGGTCATTTATAAATCGATAAATAAACGTCATGAGTTTATCTCGATATCGATTAACCAGTTCCACATAGGCTTGTTCATCTCCTTTCTGAAACCGGCCGATTAACTCTTCATCAGTGTATTGAAAAAGGCTATCCATTTCCCAAGGTGGTAAATATGAATTCGGTGATGACGGATTGATCATTTACTGTAGAAGTTTTAATACGCTTATCAATTTCTCCAAGGTGGTTCAGCGCAGATGTAATTTCCTCTTTTTTATATTGATTCGCATATAGTTCTAATTCCTCATTGACTTTTTTAGATAATTGACTGAAACTATATTGTGTCGGTTTTGTTCCTGATGGCATTTTAATAAATAATAATTTTTGAAAAAATTCAGTCAATGGATAAATCAGCCCAAGCATATTAATGTCACTTTTTACCAATGCTTGGCCTAATTTCAGAGATAAGGGCAAATTTTTTCTACCTAAATATCGAAAAAACTCGTACTGCTTATATTCTCTTTTCCATCCCCCAAATTGCTCTACAAATTCCGAAGTCAGTTCCCCTGGACTTTCCAGAGCAAGGCAAACTTTATCTACTTCATTTTTAATATGCATTAGTGAATCTCCACCAATATCGATAAAGGATTGTACAATATCCTTCGAAATTTCTTCCATACCGTTTTCTTTGAAAAAGTGTCGAATCCATTTTTCTAATTGATTTTCGAATGGGGTTGAACAGGAAATGGGTTGAGTAATCTTAATCAAGGCTTTAATAAAGGCTAATTTGTCGCTCCAATCGTCATAGCTTATGATTAAACAGTGATTATCCAAAGGATTTTTACAGTAATCCAGTAATTCATCTTTGCATTTTTTAGACTGAATTGAAGTTGGATTCCTGACGACAAATAATTTTTTACTAGTAAATAAATCAGTTGAGTTTAGCGTGTCAAGTATCTCTTGACCTTTCATGTCATCCGGGAGTAAATATTGTTTCACCGGGGGTTCATTCCCAAAAAACACACTTTCAGCAGTTTGAATAAAATGCTGCTGTAAATATTGATCATTCCCCAAAAGAAAATAAACAGATTGAGTTTTTCCCGTTTCTAATCCCCGGATAGCTGCATCAAAATCGACAGCATTAATTTTTCCCATGATTATCCCAAAGGCTAATTCCCACCAAAACCAATAAGGCCAATGTAAAACTCGCCAATCGTTCTGTAACAAAGAGTTGAAGATCTGTATTCGCCCATATTATCGTAGATACTGAGCCTGTGACCATACCACCAATGATACCATTTTTTGAGGTTTTATTCCACCATAATCCCAATAAAATTGCAGGCCCGAATGATGCTCCCAAACCACTCCAGGCATAGGAGACCATTTCGAAAACCATGTCCCTGGATTGCCAAGCCAAATAAAAAGCTATAATCCCAATGAAAACTGTGAATAATCTCCCAATAGTTAACAAACTTAATTTTTGAGTGAATCCCTTAAAATATTTTCCAATCACATCTTCCGTTAATACAGTAGTACTCACTAAAAGTTGGGAATCCGCTGTTGACATCATAGCCGCTATGGCACCAGATATTAGTATCCCTGCAATCCAGGGGTGCAACAGATTAGTCGCCATTACCGGCATTAATTTTTCTGGGTCTGACAATTGATTCATCGATGTAAGGACTTCACCATTATAGATCAGCAAACCATTTTGAATCATTTGAAATCCCACCAAGCCGATAAAAAGGGACCCAAAAAAGCCGGGAACAGCCCAACTATAAGCAATTCGCCTACTAATTTTGATATTTTCTTCTTTATTAATGGCCATGTATCTGGTCACCAAATGAGGTTGCCCCATATAGCCCAATCCCCAACTTAGTCCCCCTACAGCCCCTATCCAAGCTTCCATTCCTTGTTTATAATTAAATAGTGAATTTGGGTTTAAAATTGGGTCATGATTTATTCTAGATAACTCAATCCACCCTGCCAGTGGTAAAATGACCAATGTACCAATCATAATTATCCCCTGGATCATATCAGTCCAGGCCACAGCTGTAAATCCTCCCATAATGGTATAGAATACGATAATCAATGCTCCAAGCAACATCCCTTCCAAATGAGTAATGCCAAAGGTTACGTTTAGAACTTTCCCCGCTCCAGAAAACTGAGCGGCAACATAAAAAGTGAAAAAGAAAGTAATGATGAGCGACGCTAAAAACCGAATGAGTCCCGACTCATCATTAAATTTTTTTGAAAGTAACTCAGGCAAGGTTAATGCATTATACAATTCCGTAGCTCTTCTCATGGGTTTTGCTATTAGTAACCATGAAACAATGATTCCGCTGATACACCCGATTACTGTCCATAATTCGAACAGACCCAACATCAATGCAGCACCAGGTAACCCGATAATTAGCCAAGCCGATTCTCCCGAGGCCCGTTCAGAAAAAGCAATTACCCAAGGACCCAGTCGATGGCCACCTAAGGCAAAATCTTTTAAGTTTTTCGTGCGCTTAGCAGCGTAAATCCCTACGGCCAATATCACCAGGAGGTAAAACGTAAATGTCATCAGTGTCGGTGTCATTTCAAACCAACCATAACGTCATGCCCCCAATGAAAAAACAGTATACACTAAATCGGTAAAATATTCCAGCCACAATCAAACTCAGTAGCCATTTCAAGGAAACAACACCTACAACGAATGAACTGAATAATGCAGCTAACCCGGATTGCCATGATAAAGAAGATCCTCCAATGGTAATAAGATCAATTCCCGTAAGTATTCCTGCTCCTGTAATTGCAGGAATGGCTAATAGAAAAGAAAATCGGGCTGAATCTTTCGTACTTAACCCTAAAGCTAATCCTGTACTAATCGTTGCACCTGACCTTGAGATACCCGGTATAATAGCCATAGCCTGAGCACATCCAATTAATAAGCCATTCATGGCGCCGACTGGTTTATTTTTCGCTACCAACCACTTTGTGGTTAACAAAATTATCCCTGTAAATAACAGAGCGTAAGCTACAAAGGTTACATCATCAAATTTCTTTTCGATGATATCCTTAAAGAAATATCCAATCAATACAGCGGGTATAGTACCCAAAAACAGCGCGAACACATAAGTATTGGATGGCTTTTGATTCAGGGTTTTAAGTAAATGAACCCACTCCGGTTTAAATACAACCAACACACTCATTAAAGTGCCAATATGAACAACAACCTCAAACATATTCCCCGGTATCTTTATATCCAAAAGTGCCTGTCCAATGACGAGATGTCCGGAACTGCTGATAGGCAAAAATTCAGTTAATCCTTGCAATACTCCTAATATTGTTGCTTCAAATACTGTCATGATTTATGAAAAAAGAAAGAGAATTTATGAGGAAGGTTCGAGAATCCAAAGCAGGGTCTAAACCCAACCACACAGGGCAATCATGCGCCCGGCTTTGGGTCCCTGGCGTCTGTAAGAAAAAAAATCTCTTTCACAATGGGTACACCGATCAATGTGAATAATATTGGTTTCAGATAATCCTCTTTCTTTTAATTTTCGAATAACTGTTGTGGCCAAATTAAGGTATGAACGGTCTCCTGTCCCTTTTGTTAATTGGTTTTTTTGAAACAATTGAGCCACCTCAGGTCCAATCTCAAAGCAACATGGACCAATAGCCGGACCAATCAAAGCAACTAAATGGTCTTCTTTCGCACCAAGACTAACCATCTTTTCAATGCCCAACTCCACTATACCCATAGATGCCCCCCGCCACCCTGCATGGATGAGACTAAAAATATGGCTATTTTTATCCAAGAGAAACAGAGGTATACAATCGGCTACTTGAATTGAGAGGACTAATGATTTATTTTGGGTGATAACACCATCAGAATCATGGATTGAACCGGGTGAGTAAACAATTTCAATTTCTTTGGAATGAACCTGTTTTGGGATAACCAATGCATGGGGATCTAACTCTAAAAGACAGGCGAGGTCTTGGCGATCTTTTAAGGGATCAAAACTATCTGATTTCAATGAAAACCCCGCCTTAAAGTCCCTTTGTCTGAAATACCCAGAAAAATCAAGAAAAGATTGTACCGAGGTCATGGATTTTTATATCAGGGCGTATCGATTGTATTTAAGTAAAGGGAGTCACCGGAGAAATATCCTCGATGAATATACGTATCACCGTTAAACTCCAATATTTGCAAGGCAATATTCACATTGGGTCGGTCCGATTTGGATGAATAATACTGAGATACACCTTTATAATGTTTCAAATTTGATAATGCATCAGCAATACTTTTTCTGGAGTTTTCCTTAAACGAAAGAGACGAGAGAATTCCTGCTGTGTCATACCCGCTAATGAATTCCTCAGATTTGTCATTCACTGTGGTACTATCCATACCACGATAATAAGAATTCGTGATCAGAGATATTCCTTTCACGTGGGGACCAATATGTTCCTTTGTCAGCATATCCAAATTCTGCCAGTGTTCATTTCCAATCAGTTTGGTATCAAGATAATACATGGGGAATTGTGGCCCCAGGTATTCTAAATCTCCTTTGTGAATCGGTAAATAAATTCCCTGAATGGTGCTTAAAACTATTTTTGCGGAATCAGATTTTGACAATTTCTTTTCTTCTATTGGTGGCAAATTGAAAAAATCATCGGCAGAAATATCAAAAAGTGCATCCAAACTATCGATTTCCATCCCTAAAAACTCATCATAGTTTTTTTCTACAGGTAAAAGAGAAAAAGCCATTTTCCTCAGGGATTTAAATTGACGGCTTAAATTTTTTGGTGTTCCCGAATACCATTCCGTCAATACGACTGTTTTCCCCAATCGATCCACTTCTTTAATAAATGCGTCTGTGAGTTGTTGACCAAATTCATCTGCAGGAGAGATAACGGCTAAGCTATCCAATCCTAAATTCAAAATAGCATAACGCGCCGCCAGTTTTCCCCGTATTGATAAATTTCCGTTTAACTGAAAAAGATGATCATATAATATATCCAAACCATTTCGAGTTGATCCGGGAATCAAAAGAGGAATATTTTCATCCTTCATAGAGGCTGTAGCTGTTAAAACTGTATTATCTTTCAGAGGACCAACAATAGCTGTAACATTCTGAAACTCTGATAATTTTCGGACGGCCTGAACCGTTTGAAACGGATCACTTTCATTGTCCATTACCATAATAGGCCACCGTCGGTCTGCATGAGGTGACTTTAAAATTCGACTTTGAAATCCAGAGAGATATTTCTTTCCATTATCTGAATCTTGTCCAGACAAGGGTAAGACCATTCCCACTAGAGTAACCGGTTGTGGCGGCTGATACGATGCTCTCAATAATTTTTCATACAATGATAAATAGATTTCCGGAATTTGCTCTGGTGAAACCGCTGACAAAGCCACAGCACATTCATCAGGAGCACCATTTTGAATATGGGAATATGCAAGAGCAATGGAATGAATGATTCTGGGAATTTCTTCTGTTTCAACAGATAGCTGTTCTAAAAATAATTCCAATGGAAGATTCAATTGAATGAGTTTAAGAATACGATAGTCCAATTTTGCAATAAAGGTTGAGTCAACCCCTATCTTTCTTGAACGGTGCATCATTCTATAGGCAGAGGGAAAATGCCCCTGATTAATAAAAATATCACCGTAGGAGAGAAATACATCCTTTACATAAGGACTTTCAGGATAATTCGTTAAAAATATTCGTCCAAGTTTCTTAGCCGATTCATATTGATTCAGTCCGAGACGGGTTTTCATAGATAGCAGTAATGTCGGGGCCTCATATTCCCCAGATGGACTTTCCAAAACATTATCTAACAGGGAATGTGCGATGGCATATCGGCCTTCATTATAATGGGTCACCGCTTGATTAAACTGTTTTTCAATTCGCTGAAGCTGAAACCAGTTTTGAGAAAAAACCGTGGTGAACCAAAGCGGCAATAGAACAATGATGTATTTCTTACTAAAGGACAATTACTCCACCGTGGTGGTGTTAACTTCGGTAGTTCTATACCATTTCTTCAATTTCATTTTCTCTCTAAAACTCATCTGTTGAATCCCTCTCCATACTATAGAGGTTTAAGTGAACCTCGTATAAAGTTACATAAGAAAATAATGGAATTATATAACAAAGGTTGGGGTTACACCAAGATTCATCATTACCTCATTGAAAATGAATATCCAATTGGAAAAAGTAGAACGACCGTTGATTCAATTATCAAAAAGAGACTTGAGAGAGATAGATTTTTCAATCAAGAAATTGTTGAAGAATATTCTGATTTTGACATCGTTTTTTTAACGATTGGTAAGTGAATTATTTAGGGTATTAAATGATAAGGATTGACCTAATATGAAATACCATTGTAAAACCTGTGATTATAAAGGTTCAAAGATTCATAACCACATCTATGATTGTTGTGATTATTTAGATAAAGAATTGAACTTCATACGAAAAAGTTGACACAAAGTTAAGCAACATTCGTTAGTTCTCCA
>CAZJUP010000013.1:0-66754 GCA_964549275.1 uncultured bacterium
AATCAGGTATTTTTTGGAGAATCATACAATGTTGCACTTACTACTTGAATCCAAGGGGTATTATAACGATAATAAATCATATTTAAAGCGTTAGGGGTGGATTAGAAAAATGAATTGGAAAACCAATTTGATATCACACTAAGTTATTCATAGCTACGGCTTGCAAGTGTTCTTGAAAGGAGGATTGGTCCATTCAATCAATGATCAATTAGATTAAGTTGATAGGATGAGTCTAAAATATAATTATTTCTCCAATTCGATGAATCCACCATTCCATCGGCCCTTCCAAAATACTAAATTCAAGGATTGTGAAAAGGCTAAATCAAGCAATCCTTGTTATATTCATAACCTTTTTGGTTATAGGTGGGCGGAGGATTCAGTATTTTCTTCATGAATTAGATTTTATTGCTGGTAAACCCGTCCCAGCAGCAGAAACTTTGAACAAGCCGCACATTCGTGCAGAGTACGATGAATATGGGCGATTATTAATTAAAGCAACCGTAGATGAACATGGTCGCATTTTATCTCGGGAAAATTACTCTTATATCGATACAAACTCTACTATTCGCCAAAAGGACTATTACAAGGAGGATGATTTTCTTGCGGATAGAACCATATTCGGAAGAGAAGAAAAATCCTTGGCCTATATTGAGTGGGTATTTGGTGTAGACTCGGTCAAAAAATGGGATGACAGATTTACAACCTCGAAAATTAATTATTTTGAAAAACCGGATAACTATCAGTTTTTCGATGTAGATGCCTTCGAATATGGGGGAATGGAGCTGGATTATGACTCTCTTGGGAGAGTCATACGAGATGAATGGTTCAGAAGACCGGATAATAAATCTATGCATAAATATTTGTATAGATATTATGATGATTCTGAAATCACTCACATATTTGAGTATGATTCAAATGGTGTATTAATCATGGACGTAAAATTGAGTCCCGATGGAACCGAAGCTCTTTTTTGGTTTTCTGATCCAACTGATTCAAGTTATGTTAATTCTAGTCTGGTTGGCTACAGATTAGATGGAAATTTAAAATGGGGAACCCTGAATTGGATTAAATCGGGAACTTCAGATAGTATCCCTGTTCCTCTTAATCAATTAGATGAAGGATATTATTCTGTCCAAATGGAGTCAGACACTTCCTTATATGATAGTTCGATTTATGATATCGTTTTCGAGGGGGAAGGGGTAAAAGGATATTTTGCGACTAAAAGAACCCTTAGAATGATTACTTACGACATAAGCCCTCCAGTCTTAACATTGGATATGGATAAATATATCAAAGAAATATTTATTGAGTATTCGAACTCGGAACCCCTTGATTCAGCCTTTATTGTATGGGCTCCGGATTCATTATTTGAACATATTCCACTGGACACTATGAAACTGGTTAATGAGGAGTTATTTCTACAGGAGAGGTTTAAACCCCAATACCAAATTGACTTAATTGATGGGGTGATATATCATCCGGCTATTTATGGGTATGACAGGGCTGGGAATCTTTCAAACCCAGGTATAAAACGAGATGTTGTTTACGATATCACACCACCAATTGTTACTATAATAGAACCGAGTACCGGCGATTGGATAAATCATCAGTCGGTGTCTATTTTAACAAATGAACCTCTGCAATCTTGGGCTGTTGAAGTTGATTGGCAAGGGGGCAGTCTGGATGAACGAGCACCTTATTCAATGCAATTCTCGGATACGGTTCAGATTGAAACAGTAATGGATTTGACTTCATTTTTTCAATGGCAGGATGGTAGTACATACTCTATTAGTATTGTTGGCCAAGATTATGCTGGAAATATATCAAATACAGTTTATATCGATTCTATTCATTATGACGTAACACCCCCAATCGTTACAATGATTTATCCTTATGACCATGCAGCAATAAAAGATGCTAAAGTGAGTTATTCTTCTAATGAGAAATTATTATCTGGAGAAATGCTTTGGACTCAAACTGAAGGAACGATGGATACCTTATCTCCTCAAACAGTCGAATTAATTAATTATGAATTAACCCCTGGAGATAAAATACATATTTCTCTCCAGAATGAACCTAAATTAATAGATGGTGGGATTTATTCAGTTTTATTTACAAGTCAAGATTTAGCCGGAAACGAAAGTGATCCGGTAATTATAACTGAAGTACTATACGATGTTACCCCACCTGGATTTTCGCAAATATTTCCAAATTCCGGAGATGCGCTTAATCATCAAACAATTTCTTACATTTTATCAGAAGAGTTGGAGAAAGGAGCAGTTATTTGGTATCAAACTGGGGGAAAAAAGGATTCTAATTCACCACATGTTGTTGCTTTAATGGATGGTGAACTTGATTATGGGCGACATGACAGTACTCATTTAGTTCAAATGCCTCGGTTGACCGACGGTGCTATTTATTCAATTCTGTTTACCGGGGAAGATCGAGCCGGAAACATAGCGGATACTGTCACTGTTACAGATATCCTTTATGATTATACTCCGCCTGAAATGGTTATTCAATATCCATTGCCCCGATCTATCTCTAAAACAACCGCCATGACTTATTCACTTTCAGAAACCCTTCATGAAGGAGAATTTAAATGGATTTGGCTAGGGGGGGTAGAAGATACTTTAGCTCCATATACAGCTGCTTTGACTCAAGACGAAAGACAAGAAGGAGACCATAGTGAAATTGAACTGGCTTTTACTCCAACTGTGGTCGAGAATGCACTGTATACGATGATTTTTTCGGGCATAGATCGAGCAGGGAATAAAACACTACGTGCCTTTGTCCCGGGCTTGCAATACGATTTTACGCCACCGACTTTAACTTGGCATTCTCCAAGTCAAGGAGAAGCGGTTAATCATAAAAAAATTCATTTTTCTAATAGTGAACTTCTGGAAAGCGGTACAGTAACTTGGACATGGACTGGAGGTGTTGCTGACCCGGATAGCATTCATAATATGGCCTTAACAGGACAGGAACTGGAAGGGAAGGAATTTGGGAATAAAAATATTTCTCAGATACCCTCATTGGTTGATGGAGGGATATATACTATTTCCTATGTGGGGTATGACCCTGCGGGGAATGAATCCAATCACATTTACATTGATGAAATATTATATGATATTACTCAGCCAGAAATTATTATTCATTATCCATTAGCAAAATCTATCTCACGGACGAGTGCTGTTTCCTATACATTATCGGAAGAATTGCACACGGGTCAATTTAAATGGATATGGCTTGGAGGGGTGGAAGATACAGTGGCACCATATATAGCTATTCTCCAGGATGATGAACGAACAGACGGAGATCATATTGAAATAGAATTATCAAATAACCCCCATGTAGTTGAAAATGCTCTTTATACGCTGACCATTTCAGGAGAGGATCGTGCTGGAAATAATATGAAGCGTAAATTTATTCCTGGACTGCAATATGATTTTACTCCTCCAGCACTCACAATCATTTCACCAAAACCAGATGAGGCTATCAATCAAAAATTGGTACATTTTTCCAATAGCGAAAAACTCATTATTGCAAAAATGGTTTGGAAGCAGACTGCAGGGGTAAAAGATCATAACTCTCCTCATATTTTAGAATTGGTAGATGAAGAATTATTCGGACAAGAAGTGGGCCCGATTTTTGTCAAGAATACACCACTCCTTGTGGATGGATCAATCTATACCCTTCAATATTATGGAGAAGACCCTGCTGGAAACAGGAGTGATACCGTAACGGTTTCAAATATACTTTTTGACACAACACCTCCCCAATTTTCTCTTACATATCCCAGAAATAATATTTATACAACCGAGACAAATATAATAGGAGAAATATCAGAAATCCTCTACGAATTTAAAGCAAAATGGTTGGGGGCAGGACCTAAAGGAGAATTTCATCCCATTGAGTTTGAGAAGCCATTGCCGTTGATGAGGGGCGGATTTAATACAGATTCCATATATACGCCTGATTTAAAAGATGGATATATATATACTCTAACATTAACAGGTACTGACCGTGCCGGAAATAAAGCCATTGAGACGGAGATCTCAAATATTAAGGTAGACCTTACTCCACCAGTTTTTCATGCATTTTATCCAGAAAATAACGCCTATATTAATACATTAAACTTCGGTTGGACGCTTTCTGAAGACATAGAATCGGGGATAATAAAGTATTTGGAAAAAGGGTCAGAAGAGGCAATTGATATTTTATTATCTGATTATGAATTAAAGGGAGGAGTTCGAGAACCTGCAGGATTAAATCATATAACGGAAATTAAGGACGGCTCTGTTTTTCGTTTAACTATCATGGGGGAAGATTATGCTAAAAATCCGTCGGAATCCCTAACGATTAACCACATAACCTATGATGTCTCGCCACCAAACTTGACGATAGAATCTCCAAATTCTTTGGAGCATATACAGACCACTGATATCCGTTGCATGATTAGTGAACCGCTGATATCCGGGGCAATTGTCTGGCTCACATCTACCGGTGAAGAAATATCAGCCAATTTACGTTCAGAACATCTTTTTCCCGGTGAATATACTTTTCAGGACTATGAATTCAATTTACCTGAGAATGAACCACTTACATTAACCATTTACGGGGTGGACAGAGCAGGAAATAAAGCATTTTCTGATACTGTTAAACAGTTATTTTATGATGGAACCCCGCCAGTTCTAACACTAATAGCCCCCATGTCCAACCAGCCAGTGAATAATCATAAAGTCTCATTTGAATTTAGTGAAGATCTGTCCGAAGGGTTGATTCGTTGGGAAAGTGTATCGGGACATGACCCCAATTCTCCCCACCGGTTAGAATTGAGTGCAGAAGATTTAAAGGCAGGAAAACATAGCGATCACACTTCCAGTGTAAAAATCTCCCTAGCAGATGGAGTTGCTTATAATATTATTATAGAGGGGACAGACTTAGCCGGAAATGTAGGAGTTCCTGCTAAAGCAGAAAAATTATTGTTTGACATTACCCCTCCTGTTTTTACAGAAATTATACCCGAAAATGATTCATTTATCAATGCTGTAAATTTGTCTTATCAATTAAGTGAAGATTTAAATTCAGGACGAATTATATTTGAAAATACTGGGGGAAATAACGACTCAAAAAAATCACATATCGTTCATTTAGTCGGAAAACGTAAAAAAAGTGGAACCGGAGGAGGAGAGATACCAGCATCGCTCGTCAGATTGACCAATGGAGCGAAGTACTCCATACATTTTGAAGGTGTGGATTTTGCAGGAAATATGAATGAAGAAACTACCGTTCAAAACATCACATTTGACAATGAATCTCCCATTATTGCGATTTCCAAACCCATTGAAAACAAATTTGTTAATTCCAATTTATTATCTTATTCCCTTAGTGAGGATTTAACCCGTGGAGAGATTATTCTTGAGCAAACCGATGGAGTGGAGGACCTTAAATCTCCCCGGAAATACATATTTTCTGAAGAGGAAAAAAATACGGGGTATTATATGGATAAAAATGTTGGGGGATTGGGAGCATGGGTGGATGGTGCAGTCTATTCCCTAAGTATTTCCGGAGAAGATAAAGCGGGAAATAAGTCGGAGCAAACGCGAGTAAATAATATATCTTATGATATAACACCCCCGATAGTTAAAATAGATAACATTAAGAATAACAGCTATATAAACTATAGTACGGTAAGTTATACATTAAGTGAAAACCTCTCTGAAGGACAAATTTCTTATACACCGGTTGAGGGTAGTAATGGAGAGAAAAGTCCACAAGTGATTTCCTTAAATAAAAATGAACTTCTAGTCGGCTCGAAAGCCCAAATTGAATTATTGGGAAAACCAAAACTGGAAAATGGGAAAGTTTATACTATAGAAATTTCAGGAAAAGATCGTGCCGGGAATGTAGCAAAGCCTCATCGAGTAGAACAGGTCACGTTTGACAACGAGCCACCCAATGGAACAATAAGTCTCCCAATTGACAGTGAACAAATCAAGAAAACAAATATCACCTATTTATTATCTGATAACTTAAAATGGGGGGATGCTGTGGTAACCCAAACAGGAGGTACGTTTGACCCAGCCTCGCCACACAGAGTTTCGGTGCTAGGGCCTAACCTCACTAAAGGACTCCATGGAGAAATTGCCCTTCAATTAGAAGAAAAATTAGCAGATGGAGGCCGATATTCATTAACTATAGAAGGGGAGGATAAAGCTGGAAATCGCGTCATTGTAACTCCCGTTAAAAACGTACTATTTGATGTATTACCTCCTAGATTATCCTTCACAAATCCTCCTGAAGGATCTTTTATCAATGATATATTAATAGATTACTACACATCAGAAGAAATGGGTAAAGGAGAATTAATTTTTACACGTATTGGGGGGAGTGAAGATGCCAATAGTCCGCATAAGATTCAACTTGAAGGAGAACAATTACAACAAGGGGATCATTCGAAGGTGAGCTTACGTGCAGTGCTACAGGATGGCAGTATTTATGAAATTAAATTTACCGGTGAAGATTTGGCCGGAAATATTTCAGACCCGGTTTTGACTCCTAATATTAAATATGATATTTCTCCGCCGATTTTAGTTGCTCAATCTCCATACCCTGACAGTTTTAACAGAAGTTTAACTTTTTCCTATTCCATTAATGAAAATCTATTAATCGGTAAAATCATACTCGAAAGGCGTGGGGGACTTCCTGATCCGGGAAGTCCAAGAATATATACTTTTCCTCAGGAATATTTAATAAATGGTGAGCATTCTGACATTGATTTAATGGCTCTACTTTCTCCAAAAGATGGTGTTACCTATACGGTTAAAATAGAAGCAGAAGATTTAGCCGGAAACGCATCTGATGGTATTGAAATCCAGGGGGTAACCATCGATAATACCCCACCCATTTTAGGGATAACCTCTCCCAACCCCGGATCTTTCATTAATACATCAACTATAGGTATTCGAACAAATGAGAACTTATCTTCCGCAAAAATAGAGTGGGTATGGATGGAGGGTCATCAAGACCCAATACCTTTACATGAATCAGGTTTAAGTGCTGACTTTTTATCCGATGGGAATTATCCAGAAGTTAATTTTGATCCCAAACCTCAACTTATAAGTGGCGCATCCTACAGCATCCGTTTTAAGGGAGTAGATAGAGCGGGAAATGATACCCTTTATGAACATGGCCTAATTCATTACGATAACGAACCACCTGTTTTATCTTCGTTTAAACCGAAGCAACATTCCTTTATTAATACACTAGACGTGAGTTATCAATTGAATGAACCTTTAATGTCTGGAAAAATAATTTGGACACCCCGTAATGGAACAAAAATTTTAGTTGTAGATATGGAAGGTGTCGAATTGAATCCTGGTGAATTTTCGACTGGATTCTTAACCCATCAAAAAGAATTGAATGAAGGGACCGTTTATGGTGTTGATTTCATTGGAATTGACCGTGCCGGAAATAAAACTACTGTACTACTTTCAGACAGTATTACTTACGACAAATCAAAACCAAAATTCTCTGGTGTATTTCCATTAACCAGCTCCAGAATTAATTCTCAACTGTTGAAATGGAAAATAAATGAGGATTTGAAATCAGGAAAATATACTTGGATTCATATGGGGGGAAAACCTGACCCGGAGGCTCCTCATAGTTTCTATATGTCCGAGGAATTACTCGCAGAAGGTAGCCATGATAATTCCAGTATGCCAGATCTAGCCCTGGTAACCGATGCCATGTATCGAATCACAATTGAAGGAACTGATAAGGCAGGAAATACAGGAAAAAAGTTTATCATGAGTATTGTATATGATGATATTCCTCCAACATTGAAGATAGACTATCCTACACAAAAATCTGCAGTAAATGAGACCCATATAGCCTATGAAATTTCCGAAACATTAAGTGAGGGTTCCTTTGTCTATGAATGGATTGGAGGTGTGCCCGATCCCAATTCACCTGTCATTATGCCACTGGCAGGGTTGGAATTGGAAACAATTTACGAATCTCCAAAAGAACCAAAAAACCCTCCGATGTTAAACGACGGATCTGTCTATAATATCGTTTTTAATGGGGTAGATTTGGCAAAAAATAAATCCATTTCAAAACAAATAGATAGTGTAAAATATGATATCACTCGCCCTGTGCTTACAATTTATAATCCACAATCAAACCAAAATTTTATGGGGACAGAAATGTCTATTGAAATTAGTGAAGACCTAAAGGAAGGTAAAATGGTTTGGACGCGAACCGGTGGAGTAAAAGATAGAGTGAGTCGTCATAAAATTCCATTATATGATACTTATCTGAAAGAAGGAAAACACCCAGAAGCTGTTCTCCCTATGGAAAAAACCCTAAGTGCAGGTGTCATTTACTCTCTATCTGTAGAGGCACATGATTTTGCAGGAAATGAAGCTCAACCGGTTAAAATTGATAATATTGAATATATACGCTCTATGGCGGGTCGCTGGTATTACAAAGGGGCTATCATCGAAGTAGTGTGGATTTTTGAACCAGACCAGGGGAAAAACACATTAACAGGAAATTTTACTCAGGGATTATCCTTAGGAACAAAAATAAGTGATAAAGAAACGGGAAGATATGAATTCAATTTTAATAAAAAACCCTGGACATTGACGTTAACAATGGATAATCCAGAGCAAAATAGAATCAGTATCTTTGAATTTATTGATAATAATCACATGAGAGTAGTGACCGGGACAAAAAAACCAAGGGACTGGTATGATGGAGAGGTCATGGAATACGAGTGGCGCCCCTAAGCCTTTAATAAAAGATAAAATGTGTTCTATTCTAATTCTTTTTTAAAAGAGGATTAATTCCTAATTTTGCCGGCTTATTCTTAATAATTTTCATTCAGTAGAGGGATTAAATGGCAAAGAAGCAAAAAAGTTTTGCAGATAAAGCATCGGCAAAGGGTTCCAAAGATGTTTCGTATATAAAGTATGTAAAAAGTGTCGAATCGGGTAAACAAGGATTTTGGAGATTTAACGAGCAAATGATAGCTGTGGATAAAGGAGAAACACTTGATGGCGCATTGAAACGTATTCAAGACGAAAAAACAATGGCAGGTATAGAAATACCTTCAATGGATGAGCCAGGAGTTGTTGAAGCATCGGTTCAAGATGAAGTTTCTGTGGAAGCTGAGGAAGATGATAACTCTGAAAGCAGTGATATTAAACCGGAAGAATCAAGCGATAATTCGGAAAAAGTTAAAAACGCAAATAAGGAAGATTCACTAGAACCGGAAACAGAAGAAAATCCTTCAGAAGTAAAATAATTTTAATTAACGGTGTGATTCCGTTTTTATAATATAAAATGATGATATCAAATTATATTACTATATCCAGTGATTTTAACGGTATTTGAAAAATCAGGAGAGGTGGCCGAGTGGCTGAAGGCGCACGCTTGGAAAGCGTGTATACGTTTACGCGTATCGAGGGTTCGAATCCCTCTCTCTCCGCTAGAGGAAAAGTTTACAAAATATTTGGACTGTATATATTATTGAATGCTACAGTTTTGCTACAATGCAGCTACTGTTTTCTCATATCTTTATTTTGATTGAACCACTCAGTTGGTGAATAGGCTTTTATACTGAGGGCATGAATCTCTTTTTTAATGTATAATGATAATGCTTTATAGACCAATTGATGCCTTTCTAATAAGGGGAGCCCATTAAAATCTTTTGAAACAATTTGTGCTTTTAAATGGAACCCACCGTCAAAATTCCTATGGTGTAAGTGTTTTCCCGTCTCGTCAACAATTTCTAAATGGTCAATTTGAATATGTTTAGACAACTCGTATTTTATTATTTCGAAAGCATTCATATCTTGGTTAAGAATTTCCTAAATTAACCCTATGAGTTCCCGAGATAAACTTCTTCTTACAGATAGTGATATCGCTCGATATGAGAAGCGTATAAAAAATATTGATTTAAATTTAGTTTCGAAAATTATCGAGCAAGTTCCCAACAAGCTGGAATCTCTGGTTAATACACCTGACCTGAATGAATACCAAGTAACCCTTATAAATGATGTATCAAAATTATATACAATTCTGAAAAGATTTCCTGATATTTCAACAGATTTGAAAAAACGGATAGTATTTGCCCTTGAATATTTTATAGTGGAAGAAGATGAGATCAATGATCGAATCCCCGGAATAGGACTACTCGATGATTATGTGTTGGTCCGTTGGGTCGTGGATAAAATGAAAACAGATTACGCAGAGCTATTTTTAGCCTGAATGTTTCTCATTTAATTCTTCTTCAGAAAATTGCCACTGACATGATGCGCACCACCAAGGTTTACCATAATATTCCTGGACATTTTTCTGAAGCTGCATAGGAGAATCACATTTGGGACAATGACGGGTTGTATTTTTTTCCGGCCATTTAAAATCCGGTCGGAATTTTACTGAGTTCGGAGTAGTATCTGTTTTTTCCATGGAAGAATTTACCGTTTTTATTTCACATGACAATACCCACTTCATGGGTGTGATGTAGATTATCCGGCAATATTACGTGATAAATAAATGTGAACTATCGCACTTGAAGTGTGTTTATTATTCAGTAAATTCACGTCGAGAAAAATATTTTTTCCCAACCATTACAGGCAAAGATTATGAATCACAAAAGATTTATTAAAAACAGTATTTTTATTATATTATTTTTATCTGCTTTTCTTGATGCAGATACTATCGCCAGAGTTATGAAGGCTAATGGTGAAGTTCTTTTAAAACCTATAGGGTCAAATACATTTAATGTTTCTGTTAAGCCGGGGCAAGCCATTGCAAACGGTGACGCTATGCATGTTGGGGAATCCGGTTTTGCTGTTGTCATTTTTATCAACGACAGATCCGTTGTAAAAATAAGGGAAAACACTGAATTTCAATTTATAGAAACAGACAATACTCGCAGTTTGAAAATTGAACAAGGTACGCTTTTAAATAAGGTGAACAAGGAAGGAAGAGAAAAAACATTTCGTGTCGAGACTCCCGTGTCTGTTGCATCTGTAAAAGGAACAGAATTCTCAGCTATGCATGATGCAGCTTCTGGTGTAGATAAATTTGTAGGTCGGACTGGACAATTCGATGTATTTAACATGATAAGCGGACAAACAGTTACAGTAGGTGCAGGTCAAAAAGCAATATCCAATGCCTTAGGACAACTCATTCCCGCGCCGGCCCAACCGGGAGACTATCCGGAAGATCCTACCGGCGAGACTCCACAGGAAGAAGTTGAAGAAGAGCCGATAGAAGAAGAAGCCGAAGAAGCACAAGAAGAGACACATGACGATACGCAGAAAGAATCTGTGGAGGAACCAACAGAAGAAGAAGTCGATGAAACACAACCAGATGAGGAACCCGAACAAGGGACAGAAGAGTCCTCAGCCCAGGATCAAGAACCCGCAGAAAAACCGAAAAAACCCTACAATATGGGATTGGGTGTTGGGTCAGCAACTATAGATGGTGTTATCTATAATCAGGTTGCACTTCGTCCTGAACTGTCATTTGGAAAGTTGGGTATAGGGCTTGATTTAGTCCTGTATATCGACAATGAAGGAAGTATTCGAAAAGATGAATGGGATGAGGCCAGTGATTTCATTGATAAGTTTCTTTTTATTCGCTGGGGTGAGAAAAAAGATCCTTTTTGGTTTAAATGGGGTTCTTTAAGCAGTGTTACACTAGGGTACGGAGGACTCTTGTCAGGCTATTCAAATATGATGGAATTTCCTTCAATACGTCGTGTAGGAATCAACACCGGATTAAATATTGGACAACTAGGTGCAGAGGTATTTATGGCCAATATCAAAGATTTTAGTCGTGGGGGTACTTTGATAGGTTTGCGTGGTTCTTATACTGTCTCAAAAACATTTCCATTAAAATTCGGAGTGAACTATGTGATGGATATGAATCAATTCTCAGGTCTGAAAGATAGGGATGACGATTCCTACCCCGATATTTTTGATGATTTTCCGGAAAACGCAGATTACTGGAATGATACAGACGGTGACGGAATTGCTGATAAAAACGGAGGAACAAAAGCACCGGAAACCGGTTGGGATATTGATGGCGACGGTGACAATATTCTTGATGTGAATGATCCGTCAGTGGCCTTAAAACCCACTCCATTCAGTTTAAAAGACAACAAAGCAACGGTCCAAGGATTTGCTTTTGATATGGGGTATCCCGTTTTCAATAATAAAGCAGTCTCACTGGAAATTTATACCGAGTATAATAAATTAATTTTCCCGGAGGTGACTGGCGACGCTGTTTTTAATAGGGAAAAAATGGATGGAACCGGTATTACAATCCCCGGAATAAGGGCTACACTGTTTAAGTTCATAAATATGAGTTTTGAGTACAGGATTAAGCAAGGGTATTATGTGCCTCAATTTTTTGACCAAAGCTATGATTTGAATCGTGTGATGGCAGACTTCAATGAAGGGAATGCGGTCGTATTAACCAAAGATTTGATGATCTTCAAAGATCCCTCTGCCGGTGAAAACACCCAAGGGATGTATGGGTCTGCAGCTGCCAGTTTATTTAATCTTGCCAGTTTTACAGCCTCTTATGCAAACATGAAAGCCGATACAACGGAATTTAACAGTTTCAACGCCTCATTGAATATCAATGCGGAAAATATTCCTAAACTGAGTGTGGCAGAAATGTTTTACCAAAGGAATAATGATAAAAATCCTTTCGATTTTGGTAATCCGTCTGTGAATACGGTTATGGGCTATCGCTTTGGATATGAGATTAGTAAAGGGGTGAGTTTAATTTGGGACTTTAGGCAATTTTATAGAGATACTGGCACAGGCTTGGAACCCGTTAAACAAACAACCATAGAAACAGCTTTTGATTTTTAATGAGGGAAAACATCAAAAATGTTTATCGATATGATACAGGAAAGCGCGGATTTAAAAAGGTCGCCATATTTTTAATTGTCCTTGCCGGAGCTATGGCCCTGTTCGGAGTGATTTGGATTCGTTCACAATTTTAGGAGGATAAATGCATATTTCTATTGAATACTGCAATGAATGAAATTACTTACCACGAGCGGCCAGTTTGGCCACAGAATTATTAGAACATTTTGGAACAGGTATTTCCTCTCTCATTTTAATGCCTTCTGGAGGAGGGGTGTTCGAAGTAATAAACAATGAGAGGTTAATTTATTCTAAAAAGGAACTCAATCGATTTCCGGAACCGAATGAAATCAAAAACCTTTTGGGGTAACTGGGGAGTTTTTCTTCTCCTCTTTTCGACTCTCTCTTCCCAGAATCAAGAGATAATACCCTTGACAGACTCCATCGGGTTCAACTTGGATGCAGCCGAAAACAAATATTACGGCGTATTTAAGGATATTCCGGGATTTGAAAGTGCTCAATTTTATGAAATAAATAGAAATAGAATTGAAGCTAGAATCACCTATTTGGAATACAGCAGGAAAAAGGTGAGTCGCCGTGCTATGAGTTTGAGAGAGTTCACAAACCTTCAGTTTAGGGTCAAGCAAATGCCCATAATGACCCTTAAAGACAGGGATGAAATGGCAGATGACTTTACCTATTTAAGGACAGATGAAATTCTTTCATCCATTCCAAAAGATCAATTCGTTAAAATAAAACATCGCTCAGGAAAACGATTGAGTGGAACCTTGGTGGCATACTTAAACCAAAACTTGATTATTCAGACTCCACTCTCATTAGAAAAAGTTAAGATAAGTAATTTAGAGAGAGTAACTTATCGAGAGAAAATTATTTCAAGACCGGAATGGAAGTTGAGGATTTACGGCATGACCGCTCTCTTGGGCCTCTTCATTATGGAATCCTGGAACAATCAGACAAATCCAAGAACCGAAATCCAGTGGCATAATCGATTTATTGGTGCGGCAGTAGGAACATTGGCCGGTGCAGAATTATTTGATACCTTTGAAATTTTAGCGTCTCCAAAAACTCATTTTGGACTTACACCATCTGAGTTAGATGCATTGAAAAATAATAAATTGCGGAGTTTATATGGCAGAGACTGAAAATTTAACAGAACAGGTTTCCCTCCTTATGGACAAAATTGGAGATAATTACGGTGAACCATTATTAAATGAACTTATACACCGCATGGAGAAAACGGTGGCCGATTTCCATTCGGAAGTCTCTGTTCTCATTTCTGAGTTAAAAGAAAGTTCTAAAGCTCGCAGAATCCAATTAAATACAATATTAGAAGAAGGTAATGCGTTACCGCTAAAACCGGTAAAAATGAAAGAAATGCCAGCTGAAGCCAGTGAGTTCGAAAAGCGGCTTGAAGGAAAGCCGAATACGAAAAGTAAAAAAACCGCTTCAGAGATTTCTAATAAAAACATAAAAAAGAAAAGACGATTTTTTAAACGTAAATAAAAGTGAGATATTCTTTCAGGCGATTCAGATTCTGGAATCATTTATTTTTATTTTGTTTAATTGTTCTGAATTCTGATTCAATTCTCTACGGACAATCCACCGATAAATACAGTGAATTCCGCTCATTGGTTAAGCGTGTTTATCATTTTACCAAAGTGGAGTTTATCACACCTGAAGGTGAATTCAATGACGCCATTTGTACCCTCATCATCCCGGAGTTGAAAGAAGATAGCCCCCCTTACGTGGCCATTTACTATAAACGGGATAATTCAGAGTGGTTTACCGAATCATTATATAGAAAAAGAGTACGGTACAGTTTCAAGGATGGAGTCATAAAACTAGACCGTTCCAATTTCTGGGATTGGTATGAAGTGAATGAAATCAAAGTGGTGATCATTTATTAATAAATCTTTAAATATGGAATTTGAAGCCAACGGATTTATTCCCATTCAATTCCTTGCTTCCCGTCAATAGAAACGGGTAAATTTATTTTAGCTAAAAGGCGGGTTATCCGCCTTTTCATTTTAGGGCATTCTAAGTCATTTCATCGTCTTAAATTCTTTCTTGATTTTGTATCTTTTTTGGTGCAAAAAATCTTTTAACAGGGGCCGTAGCTCAGTTGGGAGAGCGCAGCGTTCGCAATGCTGAGGTCGGGAGTTCGATCCTCCTCGGCTCCACGAATAAGAATTATGGGAAATACCCCGAAAATAGAAAAGGATAATTGAAAATTTGGTCGTGCTAAATGGGGAGGTAGCGGTGCCCTGTAGCCTGCAACCCGCTATAGCAGGATTGAAAGCCTATGCGAGGTTTATGCTGAGCCATGCTCCTGTTTTAAGTGATGTTGAAGCTTCAATTTTTCGCAATGGTTCCACACCCAACCCCGTCAGGACCGGAAGGGAGCAGCGGTAAGTGCCTGGAATGATGTGCCGGAAAACCCCTGGAGTGGAGTTAACTGAAACAGGTGTCATTGTACACAGATTTATCAGACATAGGTGCACGGCCAATTATCTAATTAAAAACCAAAAAACATGTCGTATCAAGTTTTATCATTAAAATGGAGGCCTCAATCTTTTGAGGATGTAATTGGCCAGGAACACGTGACGCAGACTTTACTGAATGCATTTAAAAAAGACCGTGTTGCCCAGGGATATATGTTAACCGGTCCCAGAGGTGTTGGGAAGACAACCACAGCAAGAATAATTGCCAAAGCATTGAATTGCCCACAAAGTGAAAATGGAGCTCCGTGCAACCAATGCAATAATTGTCAGGAGATTACGGATGGACGAAACCTGGATGTTATAGAAATTGACGGAGCCTCCAATCGGGGAATTGAAGAAATCAGAAATCTTCGTGAAGCCATAAAATATGCTCCCATGAATGCTCCCTGTAAAATCTTCATTATTGACGAGGTGCACATGCTTACAAATCAAGCCTTCAATGCCCTTTTGAGAACCCTCGAAGAGCCTCCTCCACACGGTAAATTTATACTGGCTACTACTGATATACATAAAGTGCCCTCAACGATTATATCACGATGCCAGAGATTTGATTTTAATCGGATTACAGATAAGATTATTCAAAAGAGACTGGTCAATATTTTGAAAGAAGAAAAAATCGCTATTGACGATGAGTCACTTGCGGCAATTGCCGGAAAAGCCGATGGTAGTATGCGTGATGCACTAAGTTTGTTGGACCAGGTTATCGCTTACGCAGGAGAGAAAATCACATTTGAAGATGTGTCTACGGTAATTGGTTTAATCCCCATGGAAGTGTTCTTTGAATTTAGCGATGCTGTCTTAGACAAGAATGCAGATGAACTATTGGATTGGTTACAAACAATTCGAAGAACCGGTATGCCTCTGGAAGATGTTGCAAAGGGTCTAAACCAGCATTTTCGCAATCTATTGGTTTCCACGATTAATTCTGGTTCTGATTTACTGGAAATGAATGAAGAGCAAACTCGACGGTATTCCCAGGGTGCTAAAAATTGGAATAGTAAAGATTTATTGCGCACCGGGCAGCTTTTGAATGAATTGGAACGAGGTTTAAAACGCGCCAGCCAACCGGAAATCTTATTTGAAATGACCGCATTTAAATTGCTGGAGATGGATCGTTCTGTTTCTATTGAAGCCTTACTGTCAGGAGACCGTATATCTCCTGATCTAACGATAGAGGAAAACTCGTCTACAATAAGTCCATTACCTGAAATAAAAGGTATAGAAAAAAAAGAAAACCAAAAAATATCGACCGATAAAATGGAAGACAGGGGGGATTCAAAAAAGCGAAATAACCCCACTAATGTTCCTGAGATACAGAATAAAGAAATGCTTACCCTCGAAGAAATCAATGAGAAGTGGGCTTCTTTTGTTGTAAAAGTTTCTTCAAAGAGACAATCCATTGGTACTGTGCTAGAGCATACTCTACCTGCCTCATTCGAGGGTAATAGGGTAACACTCCACGTATTTGATTTGCCAAAATTCAGTGTAGCAACATTGGATAAAAATAAATCGGTTGTCGAATCATTTTTAGAGGAACATTATGGAGTAGCACTTCGTATGCGTGCAGAGTGGCGCGAAGAAGAAATCTCTGAGTCACTTCAAGATTCAACTCAACAAAATAAAGAAGAAAAAAATAAAAAGGGTGATCCGGTTATTAGCCGCATTATCGAGCAATTTGATGGAGAAATATTAAGATAGGAGAAAGAATGTTTAATAAAGGCAACATGGCGAAAATGCTTAAACAAGCACAAGAAGTACAAAAAAAGATTGAAAATGTCCAAAATGAATTAGAAGATTTACATATTGAAGCTGAAGCGGGCGGAGGATTGGTAAAAGTTGTTGTGAACGGAAAATTAGAGGTATTGGAACTCTCATTGCAGGAAGATATCATGGATGAAGAGAAGGATATGATTGAAGATTTGGTTATTTCTGCAGTTAACAAGGCTATTATGAAAGCTCAGGATGAAAGTCAAAATAGAATGAATTCGGTAACAGGGAATATGTTAAGCGGAATGAAAATACCCGGTATGTAAATGGGTGCAGTTCCTCAAAGTATCAATCGGCTAATCGAAGAGTTTTCTCGATTTCCGGGCATCGGACGAAAAACTGCCCAACGGATGGCTTTTCATGTTTTGAAATCAACCCATCAAGACTCTGCCCATTTAGCTGAAGCGGTAATGGATGTTAAAACAAAAATTTTGTTTTGCTCTCACTGCGGTGGCATTACAGAAGAAGATCCCTGTTCCATCTGTTCTGATGGAAAACGAGATCCTCAATTGCTTTGCATTGTGGAAGAGGCAGCTGACATCTATGCTTTTGAAAAAACAAATTCCTTTAGAGGTATTTATCATGTCTTGGGTGGTGTTCTCTCTCCTTTGGACGGGATTGGCCCTGATGATTTGAATATCGATAAATTGTTGCAAAGAGTCAGGCCCCAGCAGGAAGTCATTATCGCGACCAATCCAAGTATTGAAGGGGATGCCACAGCTCTTTATCTTGCAAAACTCTTAAAAGATAAATCAGTAAAAGTCACACGCTTGGCTCGGGGAATACCGGTCGGTGGGGACTTAGAATATACAGATGATGCAACCCTAATAAGGGCCATGGAGGGGAGAACGAGTTTATGATGACTTTACCCAATATATTGACTATTGCCAGAATAATTCTAACCCCATTTTTTATCATTTGCCTTTTTGCTGATTTTCCAAACGCAAAAGTATGGGCGTTGGTTTTATTCATAATTGCTTCTATCACAGATGCCTACGATGGGTATTATGCCCGAAAGTACAATTTGGTCACAGATTCAGGGCGTTTTTTGGATCCTCTTGCAGACAAAATACTCGTTTCCTCTGCTTTTATATCCTTTGCAGTAATGGGACTTATTGACTATTGGATGGTAGGGCTCATTATCTTCAGAGATTTATTTGTAACCGGATTGAGGATGATGATGACGTCCAGGGGTTTTACGCTGTTAACAAGCAATATTGCTAAAGCCAAAACAGGTACTCAAATGTCTATTATTGCTTTAATCCTGATATTTCTGGGAGCAAAAGGATTTCTGCATATCTCATTGCTGAAAATAATTATCACATTCATGATTGAATATAATCTCATTTATTACCTGACGGGGGCTGTGGCGATTTTTACGCTGTTTACAGGTCTAACTTATGTTTATGATAATCGGACGGCTATCCGGAAATTATTTGTATAAAATGCTCCGTATCCTGCCTGAATGGATTGCAACAGTATTTAAAATTGGAAATTTGCCTATTGCTCCAGGAACGTGGGGAAGTTTAGTGGGTGTAGGGATATGGGCGACAATATTCCAAAAATTTTCATTAAATGTTCAACTCCTTCTCATTATTCTGATATTTTTTCTTGGGGTATGGACGTCGACGGTTATTGTAAAAAATGAAGAAGAATCCGATCCGTCAAGAATAGTCATAGATGAAATGGTGGGGCAATGGATAGCCTTATTGGGTTTACCCCTTTCTCTACCAATCGTATTTGCCGGATTTGTTCTATTTCGAATTTTTGATATTTTAAAACCACCTCCAGTAAGACAGTGTGAAAAATGGCCCCGCGGTTGGGGAGTAATGGGAGATGATATTGCAGCAGGAATGCTAACATTCTGTTGCCTAACTCTATACAGAATATGGGGGTAGCGTGAATATCGCACTCATCACTATTGGCGCCGAACTTCTTAATGGAACTCGAATTGATACAAACGCAGCTTGGATTGGCTGGCATGTAATTCCTTCTGGTGGAGAAATAAAATGGCATAGAACTGTTCCGGATGAAAAAAAGGAAATCCTTTCGGCATTGAATGATATTCCCAAAAATATTTCTGTTGTATTAATGACTGGAGGATTGGGTCCCACCCATGATGATATCACGTCTAGTGTTTTATATGAATATTTTAAGGCCAACCCTCTCTTCGATGAACCGTATTGGAAAAAATTAAGCGAACGATTCAAAAAGCGTGGCAGAGAAATTCCCGAATCAAACAGAAATCAGGCCATGCGCCCAGATAAGGGGAAGGTCATTGATAATCCCATTGGTTCGGCTCGGGGACTGCATTTTACAAACAATCGGTATGAGGTATTTTCCATGCCGGGTGTGCCTGCCGAAATGCAAAGTATGATGCATAATACAGTTTTGCCCTGGATAGTGGAAAATTCCAAAAACCAATTCTGCACAAAAACACTGAGAACTACAGGGATAATGGAATCGGCTTTATATGAAAAATTAGAACCGGTATTGAATAAGCATACGGATATTGATGTGGCTTTTTTACCTAAATTCATTGGTGTGGATATCCGAATTTTCTCTAAGGATTTGGCAGCGTTAAATAGAACATTATCTGAAATTTATCCCCTCATAAAAAAATACCATTTTGGAGAGGATAAAGAAGAGTTGGAAGATATCGTCGGTTCCATGCTAGCAGAGAAACATCTTACCATTGCCACTGCGGAATCTTGTACCGGTGGTCTCATTGGAGACAGGCTGACGAATACTCCGGGGAGTTCAGCATATGTGAAGGGAGGGATAATCTCCTACAGCAATGAGGTAAAACAAAGTCATTTAGGTGTTCAATTAAACACACTAAAAACCGTCGGGGCCGTTAGTGAAGAAACAGCAAAAGAAATGGCAGACGGTGTAAGAAAATCCCTGAAATCCGATATAGGATTATCTTCAACCGGTATAGCGGGGCCTGGGGGAGGAACGAAAGAAAAACCGGTTGGATTGGTGTATATTGGTCTTGCGGATAATTCGGGAGTAAAAGCCTGGAAATATACCCTGTTGAATCACAGGAAAAACAATAAACTGCTGACCAGTCAAATTGCCCTAAACTTACTTAGACTTCATTTGCTCAATGTATGAACACTTATTAAGAACATTTTTTGCGGTGCCAGTACCAGAGGCCGTGCTGCCCCTTCAAGAAAAGTTGAAATTAACTTTGTCATCGGTTAAGGGAAATATTAAGTGGGTACGGCCAAGTATGCTTCATTTAACTTTGAAATTTCTCGGGCATACACCGCCGGAATCCGTAAAAGATATAAAGAAGGTGATTGAAGATGTGGTTCAAGACCAAAAACCTATTCATATGGAAATTTCCGGGACAGGCTGTTTCCCGAAGATTGAACGCCCCCGCGTCCTATGGTTAGGGATGAATGGAGAAACAGAATCATTGACAAGTCTTGTAAAAAATCTCCATTCCAGGTTAGAACCCTTAGGGTTTTATCCTGAAGAAAAATCGTTCATTCCTCATTTAACTTTGGCTAGAATAAAATATCCCCAGAAACATACCCCAGACATTACTTCGTATTTATCTAAAAAGTACGAATCCATTTCGTTTAAAATTAATAAAGTGCAATTTATTAGTAGTGAACTCTTTCCAAATGGCCCTGTTTATACTATTTTAGGGTCTCATTTTTTTAATCATAAATAACATTTAGGAGTAATCATGGCCGCAGGCGAAGATAAAAGAATGAAAGCCTTAGAATTGGCAATTGCCCAAGTTGATAAACAATTTGGTAAAGGGTCTATTATGCGATTGGGTGAGGATGCCCCGATTTTGGCTGAAAATGCCATTTCTACAGGATGTTTATCTCTGGATGTGGCTCTGGGTATAGGAGGGGTACCTCGGGGTAGAATAATAGAAATTTACGGACCGGAATCTTCGGGAAAGACAACATTGGCTCTCCATATTGTTGCCGAAGCCCAAAAGGCCGGTGGATATGCTGCATTTATTGACGCAGAGCACGCCATGGATCCGCAATATGCTCAAAAACTTGGCGTAAATACGGAAGAATTGCTCGTCTCCCAGCCTGACACCGGTGAACAATCACTGGAAATCACCGAAACCCTCGTTCGCAGTGGAGCATTGGATGTTATTGTTATCGATTCTGTCGCTGCTCTTGTTCCCAAAGCAGAATTGGAAGGAGATATGGGCGATGCCCACGTGGGGCTACAAGCAAGGCTCATGTCTCAGGCATTGAGGAAATTAACGGGGACGGTAAATCGTTCTAATACATGTGTAATTTTTATCAATCAGATTCGAGAAAAGATTGGCGTGATGTTTGGTAATCCGGAAACAACTCCTGGGGGACGCGCCCTGAAGTTTTATACCTCAGTCCGGATGGAAATCAGAAGAATTACCACTATCAAAGAAGGAACTGATGCTGTGGGAAGCCGTGTAAGGGTCAAGGTTGTAAAAAATAAAGTGGCGCCTCCATTTAAAATGACAGAATTTGATCTGATGTACGATCAAGGCATATCTTATGAAGGAGATATCCTGGATCTAGCAGTTAAAGGAGATATCGTTCAAAAAATGGGATCCTGGTTTTCTTTCGGGGACCAGCGCATAGGGCAGGGAAGAGAAAACGTAAAATCATTTCTGCGGGATAATGCTGATGTAAAGTCCGACATCGTCGTACAGGTTAAACAGTTTATGGGATTGGAATCTGTGCCTGAATCGGATGAAAAAAACTAAAGTTCTGTCTGTAAAACTATCCACCCGCCGTTCCGGAAGGCGTGTGGTAAAATTAGAAAATGGAAACGTCTTCAGCATGGCTGAGGACGTTTTTCTTTTAAAACCGATTCGATCAGGGGATGAATTGACAACGGATGATATTAAGTCTTTATCCCAATCTATTAGAAGGCAGGATGCGTTGGAATCCGGCTACCATTTGTTGAGTTACCGCATGAGAAGTGTAGCCGAAATGAGGCAACGACTCCTTAAAAAAGAATATGAATCGGAACTGGTTGAGGGTACTATCAACCGACTGTTGGAAAAAGGATATTTGGATGACGAGAAATTTGCACTGATGTTTGGACGGGAAAAAATAAAATCAAAACGATTGGGTCCTCCGGCATTAAAAGTAGAACTTGCTTCCCATTTTCTGTCTCAGGAAATTTTAGATAAAACCTTGTCCAAACTCTACAAAGAATATCCGGTTGAAGAATTAATTCAATTTCACATTGAAAAACGAAAGATTAAAAAAGGTCAGAATTTGACACAAAAAGAAAAAAAGCGCCTCATAAACGGATTAAGACGAAAAGGGTTTTTATGGGATGACATACAAAAAGCATTCATTACCTTTGAATTGCTTCTGTAGGGAACCTGTTTGCGTATAAAAGAAACAATAGTGAGGCATTAAAATGAAACAAAACCCGGTTCTAAAACAAAAAAGAAACTTAAATGCATTTGAAGAAAAGATACTACGTAATCTGTCAAACAATATTTTAAGTCAAAGTGAATTCAGGTCTCAAAATGCATTTCTTGAAGAAGGGAATACAGGGAATTCTCCCATTAAACTCATTACCCAATCCAAACCAAATAGCAAAAATATAGGTGGAAAACAATGGCTAAAGGCAAGCGGATATGAATCCGTCATTACCCTAAACACAGAGACCAGTAACGTATTTTTAGGTGAAAAAAGACATCTTGTTCCTGAAATTCGTTTTCATGTGGGTGATTCAGTTTATTTTTGTTCGGATCCTAAAAAATTGACTACAATGTTTAAAAAGGATGCTGTTCCAGAAAATGTTCAGCTTTATCTCCTTAATTATGGGGAATTAACTATCACTTTGCTTCAAATTCTTAATACAATTAATCGAGGTATAAAAATAGAGGTCAATTCACAAAAAGAAATAGCCGAGACATTTCTTCCCGCTAAAAAAGGATTTTTGCTTATTGGGGAAACGCAAGCCATTAAACAACTCAAAGACCAGCTAAAATTGAAACCGGAAACTGGATTTTATTTAGGATCCTTAATCGAAGAGAAAACCCTGACAATTATTCACAATAAAAAACAAATTGTTGGGTTTCCGTTACATGATTTGGTTCAAGACTTTTTAAAAATTGTCCCTTTAACTTTACCACCAAATATCGCTGGGCCTGCGTCCTTTACACCTTACACATTTAAGGAAAAGAAAAATTACTCTAAAGAAACCATCTCTCTTTATAAAAAAGTAGAATCAAAGGGTGGAAACGAAGTGCATCCAAAATCTGCAGAAAGTACATCTGGAGTAGCTCTTACCGATGGGAGTAAAGGCGAAATTCTTGGCCTTTCGGTAAATGACAATGGCCATCTGGTTTATCCAGATTTAGAACTTCAGGGAATGGTTGATATGGCCAACGCAGCAAGGAAATTAACTTGTAAAGGGATTCGCCCTACCATTGGATCTTCTGGAATCTATTTGGATGACCAAAACCCTGCGTCTATTTTGTATTTAAGCGGACTAAAAAAAATGAGCCGTTCGTTGTCTATATCTATTGAAAATGTATCTACTTTGTCATCGACTGTAAATTTAAGAGGATTTATCACTGTTGCAGGTATAAAACATGATCAAACTCATTTCAACAACAATTCATTTAAATCTGAGGGGGATTTTATTTCCATTTTAGGGAGCCACCGTGGAGAACTTGGAATGAGTTTATACTTACAAATGCAAGGAAAAGATTCGGAAGGAATTTTACCGGGAATTGATTTGAATATGGAATCCCGGATTCAGGAAGCTGTACTAACAGGAATTAAGGGAAATTTACTTCATTCGGCCACCATGGTGAGTGGGGGAGGAATTGCCATTGCCATGGCCAAAACCCTTGCCAATAGTGAGGATGGCTTAGGAGCTCGGATTCATTTTTCAAGAAAATTGCGAAAAGATGAATTGTTATTTGGAGAAACTCAAGGCTTGGTTGTCATTTCAATTGCCGAATCGGATCTCATGGAATTTGAAAGGATCTGCATGAATATCGGTGTGCCGACTACTACCGTTGGCCGGGTAACTGATGAGGGTAAATTTACGTTTAATGATTTGATAAATATTTCCGTAAATGACATAATATCAAGGTAATGAATACATCAGTTAAGGTAGGAAGCGATACCACGTTTCCAGTAACTAATATTTACTGCGTAGGAAGAAATTACCGGGCTCATGCTCAAGAATTAAATCATGATATATCTAAAAATCCATTCTTTTTTCAAAAATCGTTACCTGCATTAAATACAGGGAGACAAATTCACTGTCCTGAGGGGCGGATGATCCATCACGAATTGGAAATCGTTCTTCTTATTGGTACCGAGAGCGCTAAGATACCTGAAGAAAAAGCTATGGATTATGTAGAAGGGATGGCCCTGGGGTTGGATTTAACAGACCGTCCCATGCAATCTGAATTCAAAGAAAAACAACTCCCCTGGTTATTGTCAAAATCGTTTGCCGGTTCAGCTGTGGTTACACGATTTATAAAACCAGTAAACTTTCCAATGGATGAATGCTTCTGGCTGAAAATTAATGGAAAAGAAAAACAGAGAGGACATTGTAACCAAATGATTTTTTCTTTTGAGTATCTTATCTCTTATCTGTCTCACCACATCCCTTTAATGCGAGGAGACATCATTTACACAGGAACACCGGAAGGTGTAGGGCAATTATTCTCCAGGGATAAAGTTGAAATTGGTATTGGAGTAGAGACCTTGGGAGATTATGATGTATCCTGAATCGTCCATTTTCCGGTCGGTTTTGGTTTCATCTCATAAAGAAATAGTCACAAAATGGGAACAGGAAAAAACACGTTTTTTCCGATTATTTAAACCCTTGGATGATGTAGAGTATCACTCGACGTGCCTAACGAGTACTTGCAGACATACATTTGGTGAACATATTCACTGTATGATTATTTGGATGGAAGCAGCTAAAACATTTTTTAATGCAGTAAAAAATGGTAAGGATATCAATATTCGGCCTATGGATGTTCCCATGCTTCAATGGACAAATGACGAAATTGACAAAATACGGCATTTGAGCACATCCCAGCTTTGGGGACGATTAGAAAAATTGGATACGCAAACCGTGGATATCGTGAAAAGAATTTCCCCAAATGAATTATTTACGGAGCACAATCTTCGTTGGACATGGTTGGTTTGGACCACATTCGGTCATTACGATCTCCATTCTACGGAATTGGAGTTTCAACGAGAGGGAAAAATTCAAACCGGGCTAGAAAAACAATGGATTTTTCCGGAAAAAGGATAATGTATATTCATCCCTTCATTTCCCATTGTATAAATAAAAATAGAAGGATTAAAACTGATTGCCAGTGATGAAATTTGTCATATTTATAAAGCGTTTTTCTTTATCAATTCCGCCACAGCAGGATTCGTGTGTTCCAGAATGGCAGGATGTAAATTCCCATTTGTAGCCAAAACATGTTTTTGAAAAATGGAATAAGGGGCTCCATCCATTCCGGACACTCTTCCCCCGGCTTCTTGAACGATTAAAACTCCCGCAGCAGAATCCCAGGGATGTAAGTCAAATTCCCAGAACCCGTCTAAAATACCTCTTGCAACATGACAAAAATCAACCGCAGCAGATCCTGAGCGACGTACCCCCTGAGTCCGATCTGTAAACTCCTGATGTAATTTCAAATTTGTTTTCCATTTTTCACCGTGATTGTATCCGAATCCTGTAACAAGAAGGCTTTTTTCTAAATCATGCGTAGTGGACACCCGAAGAGGTGAACCGTCCAGGAATGCCCCCATTCCAATTGTTGCAGAAAATATTTTATTTGCAGGAAGTTCAATGATGATACCTAAGGAGAGCACTTCGTGAATCAATAATCCGATTGAGACAGCAAATGCAGGATATCCATGGACAAAATTTGTCGTTCCGTCCAGAGGGTCAATTACCCATAAATACTCTGAATCTGAGTTCTGATTTCCACTTTCTTCAGCCAAAATCCCATGCTCAGGAAATTCTTTTAAAAGGGTAGAAATAATCCAATCTTCGGATCGCCGGTCCGTCTCCGTAACCAAATCGGTTCTTCCTTTAAAATTTGGAGTTCTGGGTTGATTCAAGGCATCAAAAATAATCTTGGCACCACCCTGAGCTGCTTCCAGACCCACCTGAAGAAACTCATTTATTTTTCCCCCGTCATTCATGAAATAGCTTCTGGTTTATTTGTAGGGTCTATGTTCAACTGAAAAATACTCTTTGGTCATTTTTCTCAATGCTGTAGAGAGAAGAATAATTGAGAGAAGGTTCGGTAAGGTCATAAATCCCAGAGCAGCATCTCCAAAAGCCCAAATAGCCTCCAGACTGGCAATGGCACCTACAAAGACAAAAAAGACAAATACCCAACGATAGGGTTTAATTGCCTTGGTTCCGAAAAGGTATTCGGTTGCTCGATCTCCATAGAAGGACCAGCTTATAGCCGTAGAAATGGCAAAAAGCAGGACGGACAAGGTGACGATTTTATCCCCATAAGGAAAGAGCCACCCCAAACCCAGTTTAAAAGCGTGGGAGGTCAACAGGCTACTGTTTAACAAATCTCCGGAAAAATTCGGGTCCAGTCGATTTACGAAAAATTCTGTATGATGCCAGGCGCCGGTGGTAATGATTACCAATCCCGTAAGGGTACAAATAATGAGGGTATCAATGAAAGGGCCTAACATAGCAACGGCTCCTTCGCGAATGGGGTATTTTGTTTTTGCAGTGGAATGGGCCACGGCAGCGCTGCCTTGCCCGGCTTCATTAGAATAGAGTCCGCGCTTAATTCCCCAAATCATGGTATTCATAATAACGAGAAAACTTCCGCCGCCAACACCGGCTATTTCTGCAGGAGGGTTAAACGCCATGCTGAAAATTTTACCAATTGCTCCGGGGATTGCTGAAAAGTTTGCCATAAGAATCAGAAGGGCAGAGGATACATAAACTATAGCCATTATGGGTGCCAATACCCCAGTAACATGGCCGATACGATGAATGCCGCCAATAATAACAAGGGCCACAACTCCGGCCATTAAGAGGCCGTTAATCACCTGCATTAGGGACACTCCCCAAGTGCCAAACAGGATATGTTTTGTTGTAAGGAAGTGACCGGTTCCAAGAAAATGGGAAACTTCGGAGTATATCTGATCTGAAACAGTAAAGGACTGAATGGAATTCCCTGTGGCAAAAGAACAGATAACCATAAAAGCGGCAAAGGCCACTGCCAGCCATCTCCATTGGCGACCCAAACCATTTTCTATGGTATACATGGGACCGCCTGCTGTAAACCCCTGGTCATCAATTTCCCGGTATTTAAGCGAAAGAGAGCATTCCGCATATTTTAATGTAGTCCCGAAAAAAGCCGTAACCCACATCCAGAACAGTGCTCCGGGACCGCCGTAATATACTGCTGTTGCCACTCCGGCAATATTTCCGATACCAACGGTTGCAGACAGAGCGGTGGTCAATGCGCGAAAGTGATTCAAATCTCCTTCATCCGCCGGGTTATCGTATATCCCCATGGTCACCTTAACACCATGCCAAAAATGGCGGATTTGGGGCCAACCCAGACGAACCGTGATAAATACACCCGTTCCCACAAGGGCAATCACCATAAAAGGCACTGCTCTCTCGGATGGGAAGCTCCAAATGGCCTCAAAAAAGTGAACCCCAAAAGCATAGAGTGTTGCTAAAATAATGGAAAAGGCGATGATACCCGATGTACGTCGATTCATAAGTTTGCTTTCAAAATATTGGTGGAGAGTTTACGAGTTGAGAAGGATAACAGCAATGTGAGAAATACAGGCCTTTGACTTTTATGGAGCACAGTAGCTTATACATTGTGTAAAAGGGCAGGGAAACCTGCCCTTTTACTTTTTATGTTTCTGAAGTAGTTTTCAATACAATATGCATCCTTTGAATTATTGTACAGAGAGATTTGAACATCGATTTCGGGCCATGCCCCTGGTTTTTATTGTATTGGCTTTTTGCATGGGTATTTTTGCTGCCCTCAAATACAACTCTATTCTCATTTTATTGATTCTGTTTTCCCTTTCATTGCTCGGCCTCATATTTTGGAAAAGGTCCCAGGGTATGGCTCTCCTAATTCTAATAGCTATATTTTTTGCCGGATGGTTTTACCATAGTCTCGAACTCCATAAAATCAATTCAGTGATGGTATCCTGCGATTCATTCGAAGGAAATGAAGTGATTTTTAGAGGAAAAATCAAAAGGAGTGTCCCGGCGAAAAAAGGACAAAGGATCACCCTGTCTCCAACCATTATTTACAATGGAAAAAATGAATCTATACGGGAAGCGGGCGTTTTTATTTATACCAAAAGTGATACCACCTTTACAGGAGGAGATACTCTATCAGGTCGTGGATTATTTTCATCCATAAGAGGAAAAAGGAACCCCGGATTTTTTGATTTTAAATCCTTTTATGCCAAACAAGGGATTTTTGGAAATATTTATGAGAAAGAGATTTATGAACTCCTTCCTGGAAAACGGGGAAGACTTATTGCATTGATTGAAAATACACGCTATTGGATTCGAGATTGTTTTACCAAATACCTTGGAGAATCATCTGGTTTAATTACGGCACTTATTCTAGGCGATAAATCACAAGTGGCTCCGGATGTTAAGCGGCATTTTGTGGATACAGGAGTTATTCATGTCCTTGCCGTATCCGGACTCCATGTAGGGTATGTACTGGTGATTTTATTGGGAATGGTGAAAATATTTAGAATTCCCTGGGGCTGGAACAAACTTATTGTTTTCTTCGGATTATTATTTTTTGCTGCACTTACCGGTGGAAAACCCAGCGTAATTCGGGCAGTCATCATGGCAGGACTTTATCTTTTTGCTTCATTTGCTAACCGCCCGGCGAATTTATGGAATATCATTGCCTTAGCAGGGTTTATCCTTCTCTGTTATCAGCCGGGGTACATCACAGACCTGGGATTTTTATTCAGTTTTTCTGCTGTCATCTCTATTGTGTTATTTTATAATCTGTTTCAAAAAATACTTCCTGAAAATCTGAGAGTAAATACGATTCGATCTACGCTGTTGAAGTGGATTTGGGGACTCTTTTTGGTCTCCCTTTCTGCTCAAATAGGAACCTTGCCGCTTACGGCAAGTTATTTTCATAGAATTCCCCTTATATCCCTTGTGGCGAATGTTCTCATTGTTCCTCTCGTAGGAGGATTGGTGGCCGTGGGATTCTCACTACTGTTTTTGGGATGGATTCCGGGAGTGGGGTATCTTATTGGTCAAGCCGGATGGGGATTAACTCATATCATTCAAGGACTGGCCTATCTCTTTTCATCCTTCCCCTTTGCCTATATGGAAATAAGTGGAGTAACTCTACGAGGAATTCTTATTTACTTTTTAGGGGTAACAGCCTTTTTTTTAATTCTGCAGAGAGGATATAGAGCAAAAGCAATCATAAGTTTCCTCTTTGCTATAAACATGGCTTTGTGGCCTAAAGCATTAAAAATGCCTACCTTGGATGTGATATTCATGGATGTGGGGCAGGGAGATGCGACCCTTATCAAATTTCCAGACAATAAGACGATGCTGATAGATGCGGGTCAAAGAAATTTCAGAGAAGACTATGGGAAGGATGTGGTTTTACCGGTTTTGTCTCATTTCGGGGTTAATCAGTTAACCTGGGTCGTCATGAGTCACCCCCACAGCGATCATATTGGTGGGTTGGTTTCTGTTATTAAAACTATACCGGTAGATACAGTTTGGGATACACACATTGATTACGGCTCTTGGACATATCAGCATTTAAAAAAACGCTTTTCAGAAAATGGAAGCACTATAAAACACGTTCAAAAGGGTGAGGTGTATGCATTAGATAATGGCGCTGTTATTCAAATAATAGCCCCAGATACCGCGTTTGTCAAGGAGACCTCAATCATCAATAATTCCAGTATTGTGATGAAGCTGTCTTATGGAGAAACAGAAATCCTCTTTACAGGAGATTTAGAAGAAGAGGGAGATTCTTTTCTATTAACGCTTTCAAACCATTTGGATTCAGATGTTCTAAAAGTAGCCCATCATGGTTCCATTACCAGCAGTACAACACCGGTGATTGAGGCAGTTTCACCGGAAATAGCCATTGTTTCTGTTGGGAAAAATAATAAATTTCGGCATCCGTCAAATGTTGTCCTGGATCGGTTTATGACGAGAAATATAAAGATACACAGGACGGATAAAAGTGGAGCACTCTGGATTAAAAGTGATGGAAAAACCTATTGGGAAGAAAAATGGAAATAATCGCTGGCGTCGATGAAGCTGGGAGAGGACCCCTTGCTGGACCTGTGGTAGCAAGCGCGGTTATCCTTCCACAGAAACATACCATTGAAGGATTGAAAGACTCTAAAAAATGCTCACCAAAAAAAAGAGAAATCCTTTTTCAAGAAATTAAAAAACAAGCCCTGTCTGTGGGTATTGGTATCGTCCATGAAAAAGAAATCGATACATACAATATTTTAAGGTCCACACAAAAAGCCATGCAAATGGCATTAGGTCGATTAAAGCAAAAACCGGACAAGGCATTAATCGACGGATACCCGTTGCCAACACAAATAATTTCCAACGAAGGAATCATTGGAGGAGATAAAAAAATAGAATCCATCATGGCTGCATCTATTGTGGCAAAAGTAACCCGGGATAGCATCATGAATGACTATGATAGAATATTCCCGGATTTTGGATTTAAAAAAAATAAAGGATATGGAACTGCAGAACATTTAACTGCATTGGTGCTCCACAAAGCAACCCCTATCCATCGAAAAACGTTTAACCCCGTACAAAACAATTTGCCTACACTAACCTGGTTGAGAGAAGAGAAAAAAGTTGGAAAACTGGGAGAACAACTGGTTGCACTGAAGTATTATGGAAATGGATATACGATAATTGAAATGAATCGAACCTGCGGACATTATGGGGAAATTGATATTATAGCTGAAAAGAATCGGGAAAGGGTCTTTATTGAAGTCAAAACTATGAGCAAAAAACAGTTGGGTGCTCCGGAACAAAAAGTGGATAAAATAAAATTGAAAAAATTGCACAGGGCAGTCCTAAAGTATTTATCGGAACAAGAAGAAGAATTAGAGGTACGATTGGATGTGGTTACGGTTATACTGGGAAAAGGCGAACCAAGATTAAAACAGTTTAGAGGTGTTTCTTTTGATGAGTAAAATAATCAATGTAATTAAAGGGTTCACGCGATTTAAATTCGCCGCCTGTTTCAAATGAAAAAATCAAAACTTTTTAACGAAATCAAATCCTTAGCCATTCTTGTGGCCATCGTCCTTCTGTTAAAAGTGACCCTCTTTGAATTGTATATTGTTCCAACAGGAAGTATGGAAAACACAATTATGACGGGGGACTTTCTTGTAGGAAATCGGTTTGTTTATGGTATGCGTACCCCAGATTGGATCGGAATACCCTATACAGATATTGGTTTCAGTATTCCATATTTCAGATTTCCAAAATTCAAGAGAATTCAAAAACAGGATGTCATCATTTTCAAGTTCCCGAGAGATGTTCATCAAAAATATGTTAAACGCTGTATCGCGGGACCCGGAGACACATTATCTGTAAAAAATAAAACAGTTTTTATTAATGGCAATGAAACGCCCTTGGCAAAAACAGGTAAATTTATAATGCCGGAATTGTCGGCCTCCTTTGTTCAGCAGGATATATTCCTCGGAATCCATGGAAACAAAGACCATTTCAGCCCCCTAATCCTACCCCAAAAGGGAGATATTATTTCCGTTACACCGGAAAATGCCCAATTGTTATTGCACCTCATGCTTTTGGACGGACATTCTCTTTCGTTGGAAACAGGGAACGGCGAGTATGTGTTTACCATGACCAGTCCGGATGAATTGTACCGACGCAAAGGAAAAACGTCTGTTTATGACGCCTACTATCCTGTGGGGAACTTATTAACGCCCTGGGCACCACATTTACCTTCAGGATTATTAAAAGTAGATGGTGTTTCCATCCAAGACATTGAATCTTATGTTGTGGAGCAAAATTATTATTGGGCCATGGGAGATAACAGAGATGATAGTCTGGATTCCCGCTATTGGGGATTTGTTCCTGAAAATCATATTCTGGGTGAGGCTTTGTTTACTTATTTCTCTCTCAATTTATCCACATGGATTCCTAGATTTGATAGAATTGGTACAGTGATTCAATAGAACTTGCCTTATCTCTATCCCATGTGTAGTTTTGCCTAAAGACGGTTAAATAAAATTATGAATAAACTGACTCTGATACTTTTTGTTATTTCAATATCAATTGCACAAAACGAAACTACACTTCAAGATACTTCCGAAGCTGTAATAGAAGATACCGTTTCCAATGTTCCTTTGGGACTGGACTACGGGTATAAGGGATTTATTTGGGGGAGCTCTATTGAATCTTTACCGGAAACAGATTTAAACCTTTTAGAAACGGAAAGAGAAAGCATTTTACAATTTACAGGGGTTTTAGGAACTGATTCCGTTTTTGTGACCTATTTTTTTGCAGATAGTGGATTTTGGAAAGTGGAAATTGATTTTATCATTCCTTCAGTTAATGGAGACAAACAAATAAAAATGTATTCCAGGTTAGAGCAGAACATTACAGAAGTTTACGGTCCACCAAAAAATACACATAAATATGAAGGGGGTTCCGGACCGTCGTATAGCAATAGGATGAATCCGAAATTTTCACGGACGTTTTATCGGTCGACATGGAGTTCTGTTCCGGCAAAAATTGAACTTCTTCTTATAGGGAATGTCCTGGTTCCGCCCACTGAACTCCCCGTATTCCACGGAGAATTCAGTACATTGAAACTTGTATATTATAATCCTGACTTTATGATTCAAACATCGGACGTCCCTGCAGAAGAACCATTACCGTCTGTGTTTGAAATTTACTAATTATACATGACATCCTTTCTACAGCTGATTCTATTGGTTTTTTTGGCTGTACGATTTGGAGGATGTCCCGATCCGCCAAGAATGGTTCGTGAATTCGATTATCAAACTACACAGAATGAAGCTTTTTCAACTTGCAAAGAAGTATTGTCTTCTCTTCAATATGACATCGATATTTTTTCTCCAGAGTCGCACTTTATGGTCACCAAACCGAAACGATTAAGAAAAACGCTTAGGCGCTATGATTATATAGTAGCAATTTATATTACTGACAGAGTGGAGGTCTTTATTGCGGCCCAAAGAAGTATTTTTAAACGGGGTTCAGAATTATCTATTGGAGGTAAAACATTAATTGAAAAACAAACTGAAGATACCATACCAGTTTCGTTACAAAAAAAAATCTTTATCCCCATTATAAATCAACTTTTAGCGAGGGGATTAACTCCGATTCGGTCTCTTTAAAATTTGTATTGTTTTCACTTTTTGGAAAAAATACTTAGATTTTTTCGTAATTTCATTTTCAGTTTTTAGTTATCTTGCTGTAATTTTCCGTTCATCTTATGAGTATAGATTTTGAAAAGAAAGAAGGAAGGGAAGGGTATCTGAAGGAAAAATTAGATGACCTTCTGGAGGGAATTAATGCTTCATACGGGCAATCCCTTTTAGAAGAACTCATGTCCCGCCTGGATGCCACTATCAGCGAGTTTAATGACGAAGTCAATGGTCTGATGAGTGCATTGAAAGAAAATTCAGAAAAAAAAGAATCCCTTTTAAAGCAGATTAAATCGGGTCAGGTTGAAGAATCTGAATCAAAAGAAACATCTGATTCGTCAAAAGAGCCAACGCCAAAAGAAATAAGTGAGTGGGAAAAACGGCTCGAAAATTTAAATCAATAATTAGTAGAGGAAATAATGAGCATAAAGGACAAGATTATTTTTGGATTGTTAATCATCGTTATGGCAGCAGGAGGATATTTTCAATGGATGTCGGATGATATGAAAGCACGGATGGAAGTCCTGAATACACAAGATAAAGAACACCTCGATATCATTGATAAAGAATTTAGGGAAGACTTAAGAAAATTAAATCTTCGCTTTGAGGGAAGAGGAAAACATATCCGAAAAGCCCAACTAGACATTATTGCGAATACTGAATTAATCAATCAAACCGCCGATTCTTTAAAAGATGCAATTGATGACGTCCAATGGAACCTTGATGAATTTAGTCGAATTACAGATAAAAAGATTGATCGGACGAATTCTGACCTTTCTGATCTGCAGGATTCCTTTGATAGTCAGCGTCGATTAACACGCCGGAAGTTTGCTGACTTAGAACAAACCCTGACGGCCGTACAAAATCAATTAAAAGAATTAACAGAACCGAAAGAAACGGATAAGAAAAAGAAGAAATAAATCTGGATTCGAATCCCTAAAGTTTTAAAGGCTCTGGTAAATTAACAGAGCCTTTTTATTTTCCATGCTTAAATCAAACAAAGAGATTAATCAGTTTTATAAAGGAGTGAAATATTTTAATTCCGGGCAATTTAGGAAAGCTCATACTGAGTGGGAACATCTATGGAAATCCATAGGACAAGATGAACGGAGAGATCCACTTAAAGGATTGATGCAACTGACAGGAGCTCATGCGAATTGTGTGGCGGAAAAATGGGATGCAGTGCGGTATTTATGGAAGAAATCCCGATTCAGAATCCAGGAACATGAAGCGATACTTTCAATGTGGGTTGACATTAAAACACTATATAGTATATTAAATAAAATCGAGACTAAAACAATTTCACTTAAAGTATTTAATGAACTGAAAATACATAAAAAATGGGGTAGACTTCACAATGACCTCGGAACAAAGTGAACGTCTACCCCTTCCACATACCAAAGGTACCAAGCCAGCACCTTGATAGGTTAAAGTAATAGTTTAATTATCTTAATGCAAGCATTTTTTATCTCGCATGAAGACGGTTTCAAATCGGTGCCGAGGGCGAGACTCGAACTCGCACGATGTTACCATCACCAGATTTTGAGTCAGGCGCGTCTACCAATTCCGCCACCCCGGCTTAAAGTCTCATTTGAAAGGGCAAGAAATTATAAGATAAGACCGAATTTTGTCAATATATTTGGATAACTAAAACGGGGATTTTATCATGCCATTCAACACAATTGCACACATGTTTGAAAATGCTGTTAATGAATACAGCCAAAAAAACGCCTATTTCGAGAAAAAAGACGGAGAGTGGGTCGGACTTACCTATGGACAGGTTAAAGAAGATGTTTATCAATTTGCTGCGGGTTTAGCCAGCCTTGGAGTGACCAAAAATAGTAAAGTCGCTATCCTTTCAACTAATAGAATTCGCTGGTCTGTGAGTGATTACGCTATTGCCGGCCTGGGAGCTGCTTCTGTGACGGTATATCCTACTTTAATTGCACCGCAAATAAAGTATATTTTACAAGACTCTGACTCTGAATATGTTATTACTGAAAATCGAGAGCAAACTGATAAAATACTAACGTTTATCCATGAAATTGATGGGCTAAAAGGAATCATCGCCATGGATGATGTTCAAGATGATGCGAACCATATACTTTCCTTTAGCGAAGTGCAGAAACGAGGAAAAGCCCATATGGATGAAAATGGTTTCACTTACACAGACAGCATACAATCCATCTCACCTGAAGATTTATTAACCTTAATTTACACCAGCGGAACAACGGGGAATCCAAAAGGAGTGATGCTAACTCATAAAAATCTGGTGGCGAATATTAAAAGCGGCTATAAAGCCATAAATATGGGAGGCGATGAGGTCTATTTATCTTTTTTGCCCCTTAGCCATAGCTTCGAGCGAATGACGGGGCATTATACAGGCTTTTCTATGGGAGGAACGACCTATTATGCTGAAAGCGTCGATACGGTCGCTGCAAATATGTTGGAGGTAAAACCTACAGTAGTCATTGCTGTTCCCAGACTTTATGAAAAAATTCATGCAAAAGTCCTGGATAAAGTCAGTAAAGATCCTGCATTGAGACAAAAAATATTTTGGTGGGCCATAAAAGTTGGTGAGCAGGCTGCAGTCTACCTCACACGAAATCAACAACCCACTGGTCTCTTGGCCTTTAAATTTAAATTGGCAAATAAACTGGTTTTTTCTAAGCTCAAAGAAAGGGTTGGAGGAAACCTCAGGTTTTTTGTTTCTGGAGGGGCTCCTCTCTCCAAGGAAGTGGGAACATTCTTTGCTGCGGCAAACTTACCCATTATAGAAGGGTACGGATTAACGGAAACCAGTCCGGTAATTACGTGCAACCGGGAAGAGTTTTATAAATTTGGCACAGTGGGTAAACCTATTGACGGTGTAGAAGTAAAAATTGCTGAGGACGGAGAAATTCTGTGCAAAGGGGATAATGTGATGTCCGGTTACTATAAAGATGACGAAGCCACGAAAGAAGCCATTGATATTGATGGATGGTTCCATACAGGAGATATCGGAGAATTTGATGAAGAGGGATGTTTAAAAATAACAGACAGGAAAAAAAGTATTCTGGTCACATCCGGAGGTAAAAATGTAGCACCGGCTCCCATGGAGATAGCATTATCCTCGAGTAAATTCATAGAACAATGTCTCGTTATCGGTGATAAAAGAAATTTCATATCTGCTTTAATCGTTCCTTCCTTTGAAATGCTGAAAGAATGGGCTACGGAAATGGGTATTCAGACCGAAGATAAATATTCCTTGGTGAAGGATGAAAAAGTGAACACGCTTTTTATGGGTGAAGTTGAAAAAGCCATGAAAAACTTTTCCCATTATGAACAAGTGAAAAAGTTCACACTTTTACCCAAAGAATGGACGATTGAGAGCGGTGAAACCACACCAAAATTGTCCGTTAAAAGGAAAGCTGTCGAAAAGAACTGGGCCGAAGAAATTGAGGAAATTTACGCTGGATAGCCCTGGCTGAACTGTTAAATTTGATACCGGCTTCTGTTACAATCCTTGGGTGTGGGACTTGGGGAAGCGCTTTAGCGCAGCATCTCGCAGAAATGAACCATAAGGTCACATTATGGCATCATCATGGAGAAAAACTCCAAGAGATGGAAGTATCCAGAAAACATCCGCATTTATCGAATTTTATTTTTTCCGACCATATTACCTTCACCCCTAAGATTGAATTGGCAGTATCAAAAGCGGACTTCATCATCATTGCAGTACCGTCTCATGCTGTTCGAAACATTATTGGACAAATTCAATTTAAAAAGGACAAAGTACCTGTTGTTATTAATGTCGCGAAAGGTGTTGAAAATGACTCTTTACTGACCATGAGTGAAATTATTTATAATGTATCAAAAATCCCTCTGGAATTTATTGTAAGTCTTTACGGTCCAAGTCATGCTGAAGAAGTCATTCGAAAGTTACCCACAACACTAGTTTCTGCATCCTATTCCTTGAAATCAGCAGAGAAAGTTCAATCCTTATTCTCTTCAGAAACTTTGCGAGTCTACACCAATACGGATATTAAAGGAGTTGAATTAGGGGGGTCCTTAAAAAATGTCATTGCCATCGCTGCAGGTATATGTGACAGTATTGGATTTGGAGATAATACAAAAGCAGCTTTGCTCACAAGAGGGATTACTGAAATTACCCGGTTGGGTGCAGCCATGGGAGCCAAAGCAGAAACATTTTCCGGTTTGAGCGGAATCGGAGACCTTATTGCAACATGCTTAAGTACTCATAGCCGGAACAGGTTCGTAGGGGAGGCCATTGGTAAAGGGAGAAAATTAGACGAAATTATTACAGAACTAGATATGATCGCTGAAGGTATCAAAACAACCCAGTCCGTTAATGGACTGATGAATAAATATGCTGTGGATATGCCAATTTCAAGTGCCGTCTATGAAATATTATTTAATAATTTAGATCCAAAAATTGCTGTGACTGAACTCATGACCCGAGATTTAATCCGAGAATCTGTAAAATAAAATACAGTGGTTTAATTTTTACATTTTCATTCTTCCATCACGTCGCTAAATAAGTGTAATTTTACCGGCTTGCCCCTGTAGTTCAATGGATAGAACAAATCCCTCCTAAGGATTAGATACAGGTTCGACTCCTGTCGGGGGTACTTATAAAAAGAAAAGGAATATATTTATGCTGAAGCCTAAAAAGAAAATTACCCGTAAAGAAATAAAACGAGATCCTTTTTTAGAATCAATATTTTCAGTTAAAGAGCATTTCAATCTGAATCAAAAACGATATTCTAAATTGTTATTTGGCATTTTAGCTGTTGTTATTCTTGCCACTCTTTATATGAATAATTTGAAGGATAAAGAGAATTCTTCCACTGTAGCCTTAGGAAAAGCCATGGTTTTTATGGACCAGGGAGATTATGAAAATACTCTACTTAATCTGCAAAATATTGTTGATGAATTCAACGGAACCCGCTCCGGAGTTCAAGCAAACTATTACTTAGGACGTCTTCATTTTGACCGGGGTAATTATTCAGAAGCAGAACCCTACTTGGAATTTTATACCCGTAAAGGGAAAACCTCTGTCCTCCGTAGTGCAGCTTGTGAGGCCATGGCCCATATATATGCGGTGAAAGAAGATTATTCCCAGGCTGTATATTACCAAGGATTGGCCGTAAAATATTCAGGGGGAGGCGAAAGGGAGGCTATGGCCAAATTGAAATATGCAGAATTCACACTAATGCAAGGAGACAGCAAAGCGGCAAGAAACATGGTGGAAAATATTATCAAAACCTGGAGCAGTTCATTCGATATTAAACAAAAAGCTGAAGAACTTTCAGGTCGCATTTATGTGGGAAATGATCCCTGAAAATCCCTTTGAAGGTGAAACAAGGATTAGTAAATTTAGGGGCTGAAAAGTGGGTTGCACGACCCACTTTTCTTTTGTTTGAACATGCATAATCTTAATCAACATATTAAAAGTTTTCTATCCAAAGGGATTGTTCTCCTGGATGTCGTTCAGGACAGCCAGCGTCAATCATTAAAAATTGTTGTCGATAGCAATAAAACAATAGACATAAAAACAACGGCAAAAATTGCAAAAGCGATCAGAAATTCTGAAATATTTGATTCCCTGTGCCCTGAAGGACGTCAAATGGAAGTAACCTCACCGGGAATTGATGCTCCCCTTCAGCATCCCTTTCAGTTTAAAAAAAACTTAGGCAGAAAAATCATTGTCGTCGAAAAAGGGGGACAAAAGAATGTTTTTACCCTCGTGTCAGCTGAAAAAGATGGTTTTGAGGGTAGACGCTCGGATGGTGAAATTAGACAATATGATTATAGTCATGTTCAATCTGTGAAAGTTTTAATTGAATTCAAGTAATCCATAATGGAGGCATTTTGATCAATCGAGATTTAATAGAAGTATTCAGTGAAATTGCACGCGAAAAAAATGTAGAGCGGTCCGAACTTGGATCTATTTTAGAGCAACTATTCCTTCACCTGATTGAGAGAGAACGGGGGGATTCGGAAAATTGCAGTGTAATTGTCAATTTGGACAAAGGTGAAATAGAAATCTACGCTGAAAAAATCATCGTTAAAGATGTAGAAGACCCTATTTGTGAAATTACTCTGGAAGATGTCGTAGCAAAAGATCCGGAATTAGCTGATATGGAAGTAGGGGATACTTTTGTAGAAGTAATAGATCCGACAATATTCGGACGGCGATTGATCCATACGGCAAAGCAGTTTTTTGCTCAAAAAATCCAAGATGTCGAAAAGAAATATATTTATGAAGATTATGCACAGCGTGTAGGTGAAATTGTGTTGGGAACTGTTCATCAAGTTCAAAGAGAAAATGTCTTTGTCAATATTGAACATGCTGAATTAAGAATGCCAAAAAGAGATCAAATTTCTTCTGAAAGATACCGCCGTGGCGATTCGGTAAGGGCGATTATAAAATCTGTTGAAATCACCCCTCGAGGTCCGGACATTGTCATCTCAAGAAGCGATAATCATTTTTTATATAAGTTATTCGAAATGGAAGTCCCAGAAATTGAGGATGGAGTGATTGAAATCAGGGCTATTGCGCGTCACCCCGGAGAGAGAGCAAAAATCATTGTGCAGTCCCATGATCGAAGAATAGATCCAGTGGGCGCTTGTGTGGGAATGAGGGGGAGTCGTATACAGGCTATCGTTAGAGAATTAAATAATGAAAAAATCGATATCATAAATTACAGCGATCAGCCGGAAATTCTTATTAGCCGGGCATTATCACCTGCAAAACCGTTGGATCTTTACATTGATGATGAGCGGAATTACTGTGTAGCCATTTTCAACGATGATGAATTGGATTCAGCCATCGGAAGAGGAGGTGTCAATATCAATTTGGCCGCAAAAGTCATTGATTACAGGATTGATGCCTTTGGGAAAAAGGAATATGAACGCAAACAAATTGAGCAGAATACTCTACTTTCGGATATTCCGGATTTCCCTGCACGTTCAGTGAAGCCTCTCGCAGAAAATAAGGTTAAAACTGTTTCAGAATTACTTAATGCCGAAGAAGACCACCTATTGGACCTCAAAGGAATTTCTGAAGCAAGTTTAGAAAAAATATATAATGCTGTACAGTCATTTATCGAGTCGAATAATTCTCCGGAATTGGAAAATGATCTTGAGGATGAAGCAAATACTGATTCCGGTTCCATTGAGGACTCGGAAGAACAGCTAACAGTAAAAGTTGAAGAAACCGTAAGTGAAGTTACAGAATAAAATAGGATAAAGATCCAAATGGGTAAACGTGCAGTCAGAATATTTCAAGTAGCCAAGGAATTGAATATTTCCCATACGGAAATTCTTACATACCTTAAAAAGAATGATATCGACGTGGCAAGTCATATGTCACCAGTCAATGATGAAATTTATCAGATGATACTTACGGAATTCGCTAAAGATAAGGCAACAGTAGAACGATATCGCAAAGAACAAGTTCGCAGGGAAATCCACGACACACGTTTTAAAGAAAACCAGGTTGAAAGTAAAAAACTCAAATTACTTTCCTTAAAAGAACAACGTCAGTTAGAAGAAGATGAGAAGAAAAAAGCCCTGGAAGCTGAAAAAGCTCGTAAGGCAGCAGAAGAGAAACGACAGGCAGAATTAGAAGCCAAAGCACAACAAGAAGAAGAATTGAGCGCGGCCGAGGAGGCTAAAAAAGTACTCGAAGAAAATACACGTCAAAAAGAACTTGAAGAAAAGAAGAAAAAAGAGACGGAAAAAAAGCCAAAGAAAAAACTTCGTCGTGTTAGTTTAACTGAAATTAGAGGTGATGTAGGCAAAGGAACGCGACGGGAAAAGAAAAAAGACAAAACCGAAGATGCAGAAAAAAAGCGCACTGCAAAAGAACGTGTCCGGCAAACCATGGCAAAAATGGATACAAAAGGAAAGAAAAAAGTTTATCGTAAAGAAAGGGTAGGAGAAGAAATTGAAGAAATTGTTGATGGAAAGCCCATTCAGATAACCGAGTTTTCCAGTGTAGATGAATTAGCAAAAATATTTGAAACTAAACCAAATGATGTCATACAGAAATGCCTGGGTTTGGGCATTTTAGCCACGATCAATCAACGTCTTGAATGGGATGTGATAGAACTTGTAGCTGAAGATTTCGGATTTAAAGCGGAAAAAATGGAAGATGTGGGTGAAGATTTATTTTCCTTTGAGGATACTGAAGAGGATTTAGCTAATGCGGAATCCCGATCTCCTGTCGTCACAGTTATGGGACACGTGGACCATGGAAAAACCTCTTTGCTGGACTATATTCGAGAATCGAATGTTGTCAGCGGTGAGTCTGGGGGTATTACACAACATATCGGGGCTTCTCGTGTGGAATTGGACAATAAAAAAAGTATCACTTTTTTAGATACACCAGGACATGAAGCATTCACAGCAATGCGAGCGAGAGGCGCACAAGTTACGGATATGGTTATTCTCGTTGTAGCTGCCAATGATGGCGTTATGCCCCAAACTATTGAAGCAATTGACCATGCCAAAGCTGCCGAAGTTCCATTAATAATCGCCATAAATAAAATGGATTTAACCGAAGCCGATGTTGATCGGGTTAAACGGGAACTTTCTGAACACAACGTTTTGGTAGAAGATTGGGGTGGAAAAGTCCAAGCTATTCCTATTTCAGCAAAAACCGGAGAGGGTATTGAAGATTTGATGACTTCGGTTCTTATTGAAGCTGAAATGCTGGAGCTAAAGGCCAATAAAGATACTATGGCGAGGGGAATTGTAATTGATTCAAAACTTGACAAAGGACATGGACCAATCGCCACGGTGCTTATCCAAAAAGGAACGCTAAATGTTGGAAACCCGTTTATTTGTAATACCATTGCCGGGAAAGTCCGCGCTATGATGAATGAACGAGGTTTGCGCGTAAAAATGGCAGGGCCTTCTGAAGCTGTGCAAGTCCTAGGATTTGACCAAGTACCTCAGTCTGCGGATGTATTTGCTGTTGTAGATAATGAGCGAGAGATGAAACGCATTGCTTCTGACCGACAGCGATTAAAACGTGAGATTGATCAGAAAAAAATTAAAACACAAACATTGGATGAGATGTCAGCCATGATTAAGGAAGGAACAATGAAAACACTTCCAATAATTATTAAGGGTGATGTAGATGGCTCAATCGAAGCCTTGGCTGAATCTCTTGAAAAGCTAGGAACCGATGAAGTAGGCATTCAGGTGATTCACAAATCTGTAGGAATTGTATCGGAATCTGATGTGCTGCTGGCCGCTGCCTCCAATGCTGTAATTATAGGATTTCACGTCCAGGTTAGTTCAAATGCAAAGCTTCAAGCAAAGCAGGAAGGTGTCGAAATACGAACCTATACCGTTATTTATAATGCAGTAGAAGAACTTACCCTCGCACTTGAGGGGATGCTTGAACCTGATATAATTGAAGAGACTTTAGGACAAGCAATTGTTCAGACCTCATTTAAAATCCCAAAATTAGGATTTATAGCCGGTTCAAAAGTAACAGATGGCATTATAATAAGAGGCGCCCTGGCCAGAGTTATTCGAGATGAAGAGGAAATTGCTTCAGGAAATATCACTTCTCTTAAGCGTTTCAAGGATGATGCTAAGGAAGTGAAAGACGGATTGGAATGTGGTATTGGTGTTGAGGGTGTTAAAACATTTAAAGAAGGCGATATCATCGTGTGTTATAAAATGAAATCTATAAAGAGGACACTGGAAACCAGGTGAAGCCTTCACGGCCCTTTAGTCGTACTGACCGGGTCGCCCACGAAATACAGAACATTCTGGGGTCGATCCAAACACAACAGATTGATTTATCCTATCTCGGGTTTATTACATTTACACGGGTAACCCTATCACCGGATATCCGAAATGCAAAGATTTTTTTCAGTGTAGTACAACCAAAGAAAAAAATAGAAAATATTGTCATTGAATTAAATCGCCTCGCAAAGGCATTTCGAAAATATCTGGGAAATGAATTGCGAATAAAATACACCCCAGAATTAAAATTTTATTTTGATGATACTTTGGCGTATTCGCAACAATTAGATGAAATCTTTCATAATTTAACACTCCAAAAGTCCGATTCAGATTCTAAATAACATCCTATGATATTTTCAATAAACAAACCCAAGGGTTGGACTTCTTTTGATGTTGTGAAAAAAATAAAACATATCACACAAGAAAAAAGGGTTGGTCATGGCGGAACGTTAGATCCTTTTGCAACTGGAGTCTTAGTCATTGGAACAGGAAAAGATACAAAAACGCTTCAAGATATCAGTCACTCAGATAAAACTTATGAAGCCCTATTAAAGTTGGGAGAAACAACGGATACGCTGGATCCGGAAGGGATTGTTCAGGATAGAAAAACAATTCCTGATTTGACTATTGAACAAATTCAGTCTGTTTTAAATAGTTTCTTGGGGGATCAGAGCCAAGTGCCTCCAATGTATTCTGCAAAAAGAATAAAAGGAGTTCGTCTTTATAAATTGGCAAGAAAAAACATTGTGGTTAAACGAGAACCAGTGCAGGTTTCCATTAAAGAAATTTCTTGTCTTGAATTTAATACCCCATATATACGTTTTTCGGTTACCTGTTCAAAAGGTACATATATTCGTGTTTTAGGACAAGATATTGCAAAAAGCTTAAATACGGTGGGATACTTAACAGAATTAACCCGAACCCGGGTGGGTGATTTTTACATGGACAACGCCCAATCCATGAAAAATTTCGAGCAGATATGGACATCTATCGTTCTTTAGACCAATTACCCGTTGTTCCGTCCAGTACCGTGACAATCGGCACTTTTGACGGTTTGCACAGGGGCCATCAGGAGATCGTAAAAAAGGTGGTTTCGATTTCTCATTCTAAAAATGAAAAGGCCGTGCTTGTTACTTTCGATCCCCACCCAAGGCATATTTTAGATTCAGAAGTTAAGCTACCGATATTAATACATATTGATAAAAAACTTGAATTGTTAAAAAACTTAGGATTGGATATTGTTCTGGTTATTCCGTTTAACAAAGAATTTTCTAGAATTACTGCTAAGCAATTTTTAGAAACGATTGTCTGCAACCAATTTAATCCGTCATCTATTATTGTGGGATATGATCATCACTTTGGATTTAAAAGGGAAGGATCTCCATCATTCTTGAAGTCTTTTGGAAAGAATAGGAATATATCCATCGAAATTGTTGAGCCCATTTGTGATGAAGATGTTATTATATCCAGCACCCACATTCGAAAACTTCTCCATGACGGCTATATTCGGCGAGCCTCTTTTGAATTAGGGTGGGTGTTTGGATTCTGTGCAAAAGTTGTTCACGGTGCAGGAAGAGGAAAATCACTATCATTTCCTACAGCGAATTTTTTACCCTTAGAGAAAAACCAATTAATTCCAGCAAACGGGGTCTACTTAACCCGTGGAAGGATTAATAGCAAAAATCTCTATGGTATGTGTAACTTAGGTGTTCGCCCGACCTTTGGTGAGAGCGAATTTGTAATGGAAGTTCATTTTTTCAATAATAATTTGGATGACCTTTATGGGAAAAACATTACGGTGGAATTTCTGGAACGAATCCGTGATGAAATAAAATTTTCAAATCCAGAAGAATTAATTAAACAATTACATCAGGATTATGAATCCTGTCAAAATCGATTAAAAAAATATCATTAGGAGATAACTTATGCCATTGAGCAAAGAAAAAACTCAGGAAATCATAGCGCAATTTGGGAAAGACAATAACGATACGGGGTCATCCGAGGTGCAAATTGCATTATTAACACAAAGAATAAGAGATTTAACTGAGCATGCAAAAATTCATAAAAAAGATAATCATTCAAGGCGTGGACTTGTATTGCTAGTTTCCCAGCGTAAAAAACTGTTGAAGTATATCCGCAGGAATAACCCTGATTCATACTTGAATATAACTGAGACGCTTAAAATTCGTCGCTCGTAGAAAGAAGAAAAATAATGATGTTAAAACACGAAATTGAACTTGGGGGGAAGCCCCTTTCAATCATGACCGGGCAGATGGCAAGACAATCTTCCGGTTCTGTTCTTGTTACCTATGGAGAATCTACAATACATGTTGCAGTGAATTCTGCGAAGAAAATACGAGAGGATATTGATTTCTTTCCTCTGCAGGTAGAATACAGAGAACGACACTATGCTGGAGGGAAAATTCCCGGGGGGTTCTTCAAAAGAGAAGCCAGGCCTTCTGAACACGAAATATTAACCAGCAGGCTTACGGACCGGCCCATTAGACCCTTATTCCCTAAATCCTTTAAATATGAAACTCAGGTTATTATAACGGCATTGTCCAGTGATGGTGAAAACATGACTGATGTGTTGGCAGGTGTTGGGGCTTCTGCCGCCTTAATGATTTCAGACATTCCATGGAATGGACCTATTGCTACCGTTCGAGTGGGTCGGATGAATGGAGAATTCATTGTGAATCCAACCCGTTCTCAAATGGAAGATTCTGATATGGAAATCGTAGTTTCCGGGAATGAACAAACCATCGTTATGGTGGAAGGGGAAGCAAAATTAATATCTGAAGAAGATTTTCTAGCGGCAATGAAGTTTGCTCATGAACCGATAAAAGAAATTATTTCTCTCCAGAAAAAACTTGCTGAAGAATTAAACATCCTCAAACGGGATATTCCTGAAGAAGATATAAACGAAGAGTTAGAAAAGGCTGTATCTGAATTGGTGACGGATAAAATTGATGCAGCCATTAAAACAGGAGACAAAAGAGAACGTGAATCCTTCATCGATGCCTTGCATAGTGAAACACAGGAAGCACTAGTTGAAAGCTTTCCTGAGTCAGAATCATTGATTAAAAATTTTATTGATTCACAATTAAAATCCGCTTTTCGCGAGAAAATATTATCAGAAGGAGTTCGTTCTGACGGTCGTAAAACGACTGATATTCGTCCAATATCAATCGAAACCGGTTTATTGGCACGTACGCATGGTTCAGCCTTATTTACACGGGGAGAAACTCAAGCTTTGGCTGTTTTAACGATGGGAACTCCAAGTGACGAACAAATTATAGACAGCATGGACGTCGATACGAAGAAGAAATTTATGCTGCATTATAATTTTCCGCCCTATTGTGTTGGCGAGGTGGGCCGAATTGGATTTACCAGCAGAAGGGAAGTGGGCCATGGTAATTTGGCTGAACGGGCCATTAAGGAAATTTTACCAAATTATGAAGATTTTCCTTACACTATTCGCATTGTATCTGAAATAATGGAATCCAACGGTTCATCTTCTATGGCTTCTGTCTGTGGTGGATCACTGGCATTAATGAACGCCGGAGCTCCTGCAAAGGGTCATGTAGCCGGTATAGCCATGGGATTAATTAAAGATGGAGATCGGCATGCTGTATTAAGTGATATTCTAGGTGCTGAAGACCATCTCGGAGATATGGATTTTAAAGTTGCCGGAACTCGAGATGGGATCTCGGCTATTCAGCTGGACTTAAAAATTGAAGGCATATCTTTTGAATTGATGGAAGAAGCTCTTGCTCAAGCTAAGGAAGGAAGAAATCACATTTTAGACCTTATGTATGAAGCTGTTCCTGGTCCTATGGAAATGTCTAAATACGCACCGAAAGTTTTGTCACTCCAGATAAATCCAGAAAAAATTGGCGGTTTAATTGGTCCAGGTGGCAAAACAATTAAGAAAATTATTGCTGATACAGAATGTGACATAAACGTGGATGACGATGGGATAGTTACTGTTGCCAGTTTGGATTTGACAAGATGCCAGGAAGCTATTGAAATAGTAAGAGCTATCACATTGGAGCCAGAAGTTGGAATGGAATTTGATGGTATCATTACGCGTCTTATGAGCTTCGGTGCCTTTGTTGAATTTGCACCTGGCAGAGAAGGGTTAATTCATATTTCTGAAATGGAATGGCATCGTGTTGAAAAAGTTGAAGATGTGGTCAAACCGGGAGATTCAGTTAAGGTTAAACTGATTAAGGTTGATGACCAGGGTCGATTAGATTTCAGCCGGAAAGCCTTAATGGAAAAACCTGAAGGATATGTTGAGCGATCGAATGATGGTTATCGTGGTCGTTCTTCAAAAGATAGTAACCGGCATAGTCATCGGAAACCGTTTAAGAAAAAGAGATTTTAGTTTCGAAGGGGGCAGATTATGATTATTGGGGTTCCAAAGGAAATAAAACCAAACGAAAACCGGGTAGCATTAACGCCACAGGTTGCATTAGATCTTACCCAAGCAGGTCATGAGGTCTGGGTTGAAAAAAATGCAGGAATTTCCAGTGGTTTTAAAAATCAGGATTACGTTTCAGTCAATTGTAAAATTGTTGATTCCCCAAAGGAGATTTTTGATGCTGTAGAATTGGTGATTAAAGTAAAAGAGCCCCAACCCTCAGAAGTGGATTTATGTCATGAAAATTTATCCATGTTTACCTATTTTCATTTTGCTGCCTCTGAAGAACTAACTCTATCATTTAGGGATTCGGGTGCAACTGCAATCGCCTATGAAACCATCATGCTAAAAGATGGAAGCCTTCCCTTACTCGTTCCCATGAGTGAAGTTGCCGGGCGTATGGCCGTACAAGAAGGGGCAAAGTTTCTTGAAAGAGCACAAGGTGGAAAAGGCATCCTTTTGGGTGGCGTGCCCGGTGTTGAGCCGGCTACGGTTACAATATTAGGTGGAGGTATTGTTGGAACAAATGCGGCTCATATTGCAGCAGGATTAGGTGCCAATGTTTTTCTATTGGACATTCATCTCACTCGCTTAAGGTACTTGGATGAAATCATGCCAAAAAATGTAAGAACTATTTACAGCAACCAGTACAATATCCGGGAATTACTCAAAAGAACAGATTTGTTAGTTGGTGCTGTCCTTATCCCTGGAGCAAAAGCCCCTAACCTTGTAACGAAAAATATGTTATCCTTAATGCCAAAAGGAGCTGTTGTTGTTGATGTGGCTGTTGACCAGGGTGGGTGCATTGAAACCTGTAAACCCACAACACATGAGAATCCAATCTATGAAGTTGACGGTATCATTCATTATTGCGTAGCCAATATGCCAGGAGCTGTACCGTATACATCTACAACAGCCTTAAATAATGCCACTAGCCCCTATATAATAAAGTTGGCCAATGAAGGGATTCTCAATGCACTTAACCACGATGAAGCATTGCTAAAAGGATTAAATGTATACAAAAAACAAATTACCCATATAGGGGTATCTGATGCCTTTAATTTAGAGTTTATACCTCCGGATCATGCCTTACTTTAATAAGTAAGATTATTCCATAATTCTTGTTTATTAGTAGTTTCTTAACTAATATAAAGTATTAGTTTAACTTACAATTCAACATGGAATCAACGCGCAAACCCATAAAAAAACTCTATTACTCTATTGGTGAAGTCAGTAAAATAACTGAACTAAAACAATATGTTCTTCGATATTGGGAAACTGAGTTTACACAGTTGAATCCCATTAAAAATAAAGCAGGGAATCGCACGTATCGTCAAAAGGACATCGATACGATTTTGCGAATCAAAGATTTGCTTTATAACCGAAAATTTACAATTGAAGGCGCAAGAAAACAGCTTATTGGACATCGTACTGAAAATGGTACAGATACCGAAAGAGAAATGTCTGAAGAGTCTCCTAAAGAAATAAAAGTAACGTCTGGTGTAGACATGGAAGTACTTCTTAAAATTCGAGGAGAATTAAAATCGCTTTTAGATAGTTTAGAGGATTAAACGGAGCGTGGCGCAGCCCGGTAGCGCACCTCAATGGGGTTGAGGGGGTCGCAGGTTCAAATCCTGTCGCTCCGACATTAAAAAAGCCTTCAGTTGTAGAAGGCTTTTTTAATTGTATAGACTTCTATTAATTTATTTTGATTCAGTTTTTACCAACTCTAAAACTTCTAATAATTCAACTTTAAAGATTAATAAGGCATTTGGACCACCGGGGCCTCCTCTAGGACCATAAGCCATTTTACCTGGAATGTACAGTTCAAAAACTGCACCTTCCTTCATGAGGAGAATTCCTTCAGAAAACCCCGGAATTACATTCCCCAGTTCGAAGACAGCAGGTGTACCCCGTTCATATGAACTATCAAAAATTGTTCCGTCTATTAAACGGCCTTCGTAGTGAACTTTTACATTATCTCGAAAATGCGGCTTTTTCCCGTTTCCTTCTTTGATGATTTTATATTGCAACCCATCTTTCCCTTCCAAAACACCAGGATTTTTTAGATTTTCTGAAAGAAAGGCTTCACCATTTGCAATATTATCAGCGGAAAGCTGATTTTGTTTTTCTACTTGGGTAACTTGAGTATATTTTCGAATCACCGCCAGTTTTTCTTCCTGTGTTAAAAGCGGAGATTTTTGAGGATTATAATAATCGAGAATCCCTTGAACCATTATGTCAGGATTAATGTCCTGAAATTGAGCTTCTAATCGGCTAGCCATATCGAGCCCTACGCTATAACTGACAGAATCCATATGTGTTACGAGAGCATCTGATTTCTTCATAGATGGAGAAGAGCATCCAATGACAGCAATAATTAAAGAGAGGGGAAGTAATTGTTTCACTGAGAATCCTTTTTTGTATTATTTATTAAAATATTGGGGGCAGAATATCAGGAATATTCAATTTGAATGCAAAATCTTTAAAAGGTTAATTTAAGGTGTTTAACTGTAAGAATTCTCCTCGTTAAATTCTTAGTCTTATGTGGGATAAATTATTGCAGGACCCGACACTTCCTGAGATTACAATTGTAATGTTGTTATTGGTGGGAGTAGCGCTTTTACAGAAACTTCAAAAAGCGGCTGTAGGGATTGGAATTGTATTTATCATTTATGTTGGATTTATTTTACTGAACTCCGATGTTAAAACGACTCAGAAAAAAAATAAACATTCACCTGTCAAACCGATGACGGAAATTGTGGATAATATTCCATTATCACCACCTGGGAAAAAAAGTGAAGAAAACGTCGGCATATCTCATGAATTTCCTGCCTCGGAAATTGGTTTTTCAATGCAGTCTCAATTATCTCAAAAATTAAAGAGCAAACCCAATTTACCCATTAAAAATTCGGATAAATCTTCATCTATTAAAAAGGCAACCCCCGGAATAGAAAAAAAAATACAGCATTTGAAAGTAAATTCCATCGTCACATGCGCTGATGTTATGATAAGAGATCCCATTGGAGTAGATAGCGTTTTTATAAATACAATGGATAGAATTTACTGTGTGACTGGTGTACGTAATCTTTCAGAAGAAGCAACAATATTCCATAAATGGTATTATGAAAAATCTTTACGATCAAAAATTAAAATTAATATGCAATGGTCCCACAACTGGCGTAGTTGGAGTTATGTAACACTGAATCCAAAATTAGTAGGAACTTGGGAAGTTGTGATTACCGACACTTTAAATACTCTTTTAGATGCCATTACTTTTACTGTTGTTGCAGCCGATTCGACCCCATAAGGAGATGTATTCTTCTTGAAATTGTTTCGGAAACTCTATGACTGGGTTCTCCATTGGGCTGATACGCCCTATGGGAAACCTGCTTTGTTTTTTTTAGCTTTCGCGGAATCTTCGTTTTTCCCCGTCCCTCCTGATATTCTTCTCATAGCCTTGGCTTTAGGTGCAAGAACAAAAACCTTTCAATTCGCACTCATTTGCAGTATAGCCAGTATTGCCGGTGGTATTTTCGGATATGGGATTGGCCATTACTTGTGGTGGGAGGGAGGTAACTATTCCACCATTGCTACATTTTTCTTTCATAATATTCCGGGGTTCACGGAAGCGCTCTTCCAATCGATTCAACAACAGTATTCGGAATTTGGATTTATTGTCATTTTTACCGCTGGCTTCACACCTATTCCATATAAGATTTTTACAATATCTGCGGGTGCGTTTGATATTAGTCTACTATTATTTTTAATTGCATCAGCCATCAGCCGGTCCGCTCGGTTTTTTCTTGTATCTTTATTAATTTGGAAATTTGGTAAACCCATTACCAGTTTTATTGACCGATATTTTAATTTACTAACCTTATTATTTTCAATTTTATTTATCGGAGGTTTTGTCGTTATTAAATTCCTTGTTTAACGAAATAACCGTTTATCCCCTTTATAAGCTTTTTTAAATTTAGACATTATTTCGGGGTGTGGCGCAGCCCGGTTAGCGCGCGTCGTTCGGGACGACGAGGCCGGAGGTTCGAATCCTCTCACCCCGACTATATGTATTATGTGTATATCCTATACAGTGCGTTCTGGGACCGGTATTATATTGGTCATACAAAGGATTTGAACCGTCGGATTCATGAACACAACTCGAGACAAACAAAACCCACTCGATGAGGCATTCCCTGATAGGATTATATTTGTGAATATTAAGGAATAATTGATTTGAGTTAATAAATAGATTTATTATATAAATGAAATATTTATTTGATTTAACTTATTTCGCTGGGTAAATTCAAATGTTCATTTAAAAAAAACAAATTCAGGAAATCCCATGAAAAATCCAATTTTCCTTTCGTTATTTTTAATTGCATCTCTTATCGCTCAAGAAAAAACATTCTATCTTAAGACCGGCGATAAAATTACAGGCACGTTAACTTCAGAAACTGATTCTACTTTAACTCTAAATACAGCTTTTGGACCCATTACCATCAATAAATCTAATTTAAAACCCAGAAAAGTCGTAATCACATTAAACTCTGGAGACATTATTAGAGGAGAAATCCTAAGCCGCACATCTGAAAAAATAATCATTAATTCCTCATTAGGGAATATCACCATTCATCCGGAATCTATAGAAAAAATTGAAAATGAAGAATCTCTCTCACAAGAAATCACTTATACGCCTTATGGAACAAAAGTAAAGACTACATCATCATCTGAATCGGAGGAATGGTTTTTCAGTAAAGAAAGGTTAATGGATATTTGGTTCGATCCAACGGGATTTACTTTAGAGAAAAATAAGTTTTATGTCAGTGGACTTTCCTGGGGGTTTGGTTTGAATAACAAAGTGCAAATATCTACTCGTTTTATCAATTATTTTTGGCAAGATTTTAATTTACGTCCAAAAATTATGTTATTTAAAACAGGGGCAATAGAGTCACAAACCGCCTTATCCATAGGTGGGCATTTTCATACCCAAGGTCTTCCCAATAAGTATAAATGGGTAGAAAACGCAAGAAAAGATTATAACTGGGATGGGGAACAGGGGAAAGAGGTTTATGTAGAAAAAGATGGTTATGTCCGTTTTGGAGCTCAAAAAGATGAATTTGGGGATTGGAACGAGTGGGTAGGACAGGGCGATAAAATATGGTATGAGGTTTTTGGAGCTTTTACCGTTTCAAAATTGAGATCAAGTGGAAATGGACGAGTAAACTACACCATTGGATCTAGTGCTATCTTTTATCCCGATGAAAAAGTGGCCCCCCGTGTTTATGGGGCCATAGACTTAGATGTTACCCGTAGTGTTAAAGTAATGGCAGAAGTTTTCTACGATCCATACCATGTGCATGCTTTTGATACGTATGGTGAAGAAAAAGTGCAACCGGTTCATTTCGATATTGGATTTCTAACCAATAAACTTCCCTTATTCTGGTTTGCTCCAACTTCAGATAACTTTTGGGTAGGGTGGCATTTTCAATCACCATTTATTACATTTTATTGGAAATTTTAATGCAAGGATGCCATCAGGTTTATAGTAACAAATAAATAGCATTTTTAATATTATTCAATACCTAAGTGTTTTGAATAGTTTCGTAGGTAAAATAAGAATAGGTAGTCTCTTCATCGTTTAGATTATACTCGCTTTTATTGTGGAAGGCATTGACAAGTTTACCGTAAACTTCCGCACGTTTTCTGAATATAATAACTGATAGAAATAGATGGCATACGAACCAAAAGATATTGAAAAGAAGTGGCAAGCATTTTGGGAAAATGAAAAGATTTTCAAATGTAAAGTTGACCCTCAAAAACCAAAATACTATGTATTAGATATGTTTCCGTATCCTTCCGGAGCCGGTTTACATGTAGGCCATCCGTTAGGTTATATCGCAACCGACATTGTTGCCAGATATAAACGCATGAAAGGATTCAATGTTCTTCACCCTATGGGATGGGATGCTTTTGGACTACCTGCGGAACAATATGCCGTCCAAACCGGTACCCATCCGGCCATTACAACAAAAAATAATATCGATAATTTCCGACGGCAAATAAAGATGCTGGGATTTTCTTATGATTGGGACAGGGAAATCAATACTACTGATCCGAAGTACTACAAATGGACTCAGTGGATTTTTTTACAGCTATATAATAAAGGATTAGCCTATGAAGCTGAAGTTCCTGTGAATTGGTGTCCAGAATTGGGAACAGTGCTTGCTAACGAAGAAGTTATTGATGGAAAATCAGAAAGGGGAGAGCATCCAGTTTTTCGAATCCCCATGAAACAATGGATGTTAAAAATCACCGATTATGCTGAATCTCTCTTGAAGGGCCTTGATGATTTGGATTGGCCAGAACATATAAAAAACCTTCAAAGAAATTGGATTGGCAAATCGGAAGGAGCGGAAGTATCTTTTAAAGTAAAAGGCTCATCATACGAATTATCAGTATTTACAACGCGCCCAGATACTTTATTTGGAGCAACTTATATGGTTCTTGCACCGGAGCATCCTTTGGTAAATAGACTTGTCACAAATGATAAAAAAAATGAAGTCGATGCCTATATTAAGGAAGCCTCGAAAAAATCAGATTTAGACCGTACAGAATTGTCAAAAGAGAAAACCGGTGTTTTTATTGGTTCTTATGCAATAAATCCGGTCAATGATAAAGAAATACCCATTTGGATATCTGATTATGTCATTATGGGCTATGGCACTGGAGCTATTATGGCTGTCCCGGGACAAGATCAAAGAGATTGGGAATTTGCACAAAAATATAAACTCCCAATTATCCGGACAGTCGATCCTCCGGAAAACTTCAAAGGGGAAGCGTATCTTGATGATGGTCCTGCCATAAATAGCCAATTTTTAAATGGTTTATATATGAGTGAGGCAAAAATTCAAATGATTGAATGGCTGGAAAAAAAGCATTTAGGTAAAAGAAAAATTCAATATAAACTGAGGGATTGGCTATTTTCCCGTCAGCGATACTGGGGAGAACCCTTCCCTCTAATTCATACGGATAATGGAGTTATCCCCATTGAAGAGTCAAATCTGCCTTTACAATTGCCACAAGTAGAAAAATACGAACCATCCGGAACAGGGGAGTCACCATTAAAAAATATTAAAGACTGGGTAGAAGTGAAAGATGATTCCGGAAATCTCATGGGACTGAGAGAAACGAATACCATGCCGCAATGGGCAGGATCTTGCTGGTATTATTTAAGATATACTGACCCGGACAATGACATTCAATCCTGGGATAAAGAAAATGAAAAATACTGGATGCCTGTGGATTTGTATATCGGAGGTGCTGAACATGCCGTTCTCCATCTGCTGTATTCTCGATTCTGGCATCATGTGTTATTTGATTTAGGATATGTATCTACAAAGGAACCCTTTAAAAAACTATTCAATCAGGGTATGATTCTGGGTGAAGATGGATCCAAAATGAGCAAATCTCGAGGAAATGTTGTGAATCCGGATGTTACTGTGGAGGAATATGGTGCCGATTCTATGCGGCTTTACGAAATGTTTATGGGACCCTTAGATAAATCAAAGCCCTGGCAAACGAAAGGGCTTCAAGGGTGTTCAAGGTTTTTGAATAAACTCTGGAGCCTTATTATTGAAAATGATGAAAATCTTTCTCCAAAAATTCAAGACATTCCCATACCCGACAAAGTTAATCAGAAACTGCATCGGTTGATAAAGCGCGTCACAGATGATTTGGAATCACTGAATTTTAATACCGCTGTTTCAGAATTCATGATATTTACCAATTATTTGCAAACTTTAGAACTCATTTCCAGAGAAGCAATAAGAATATTTATCATTTTGCTTAATCCATTTGTCCCACATTTTTCTGAAGAAATATGGCAAAGGTTAAATGAATCAGATTCCCTCAGTTATTCACCATGGCCTGAATATACAGAAAAGTATTTAAAAGAAGAATCCATAACCATGGCTATTCAAATTAATGGAAAGCGTCGTGGTGAAATATCCTGCCATGCGGAAACATCAAACAAAGATGTTATTAAACTCGCCATTAACAGCAATAAAATATCAAAATATTTAGAAGGAAAGGAAATTATAAAAAAAATAATTGTCCCTGGAAGAATAGTTAATCTAGTCGTGAAGTAAAATAAAATTCTTTATTTATACATAATATATATTATACGTTATTTACGAATATCTTCTTTAAATCGACTTAAATTTGTTTTTGACCCGATAATCATGATTTTTTGGTTACTATTCAATTGAATATGAGAACCGGGATTTAAGATTATTCCACCGGTTTCTTCAATAATACCAACTATCATCAATTCATATTTTTCCCGAAGTTTACAGTCTTTTATCGTTTTATTTTGGATACCTGGAATGTACTTAAGATTTATTTCTTCGATGGCCATATCTATGGAGGGTTGTTCAGGAGTATCGATTGTTACAGAATCTTCAACATAAGGACTAATCAATAATTCTGCCATTCTGTGTCCACCAGTTATGTAGGGATTTACCACTTTGTCCGCTCCAGCCCGTTTTAATTTTTTTCCAGTATCATGGAGCGCACATCGGCTTATGATATAAGCCTCCTGGTTTAAATTTCGGGCAGACATCGTAACAAATAAATTGTCCTGATCGTTATCAAGGACAACAACAATCCCTTTTGCTTCTTTAATCCCCGCAGAAATTATCGTTTCATCTAGAGTGGCATCTCCTTCAAGATAGAAATATTTTTTTTCTTCTATTTGTTTGATTTTTTGTTCGTTTAACTCTACAATGACGTAAGGGACTCCTTTATTATGAAGTTCATCCGCTATAATGGCTCCCATTCGCCCGAAACCACAAATGATATAATGTTTTTTGAGTTTTGAAATCTTTTTTTCCATTTTCTTTCTCCGGTAAGTTTTCATTTCCATCATTTCAGTACCAAATTCGGACAGTAATACAGCAAACCCTGATGCACCGAAAATAATAACCACAATAGCCCATAATTTCCCTGTTTCCGATAATGGATGTGTCTCACTGAACCCTACAGTTGACAAGGTAATTATGGTCATATAAATACTGTCAATAAATGTCCAATTGTTAAGCGGATCATTCATACCAATGATATAAAATCCCATGGACGCGACAGTAATTAATACAGCAAAATATAAAGCAAATTTTATCCAGCGATTTGAGGGAAATACAAACATATTATTCTACCAAATTTGAGATCCAATTTAAATAATCATTTTCACCATTTCTTATGGGTATCGATATGAGTTCTGGTGTTGTATAAGGATGTAAAGATTTAATGCGATTAAAAATATTCGATTCATGTTTTTCAATCGATTTTATTATTAACAAGTGTTCTTCTTCATCCCGGAGGGAATTCTCCCAAGTAAAAATTGAGTTAACACCGGGAATGATATTTACACAAGCGGCTAATTTTTCCTCAATTAACTGTTTGGAAATGACTTTTGCGGTTTTTTCATCAGGTGCTGAAGAAAGTATCAAGACTGGATTCATTGCTTAAATTTAGGGTCAGGACTGGAATGAGACCAAAAAGAAACCACACTGAATACGGAAATATTTGAAGTGAGGTATTATCATTAATAGTCTTAATTTCATAGGATGTTTGCGCCCGTAGCTCAGCTGGATAGAGCGCTTGCCTCCGGAGCAAGAGGCCACAGGTTCGAATCCTGTCGGGCGTACAAGAAACTATTATTTTCTAAATCAAAATAGTTTTTTTGTAGACCTTTTTTTATTTCATTGATTTATACCCTATTATTGTGCCTTATCATAATATTGACGTGCTTCCAATATAAATCTGTTAGCAATGTTAACAGAAAAAGGGCTATTAGAGGATAGCTGTTCCGGATGCCATTGGACCCCAAGCATAAAGGGTACTCCCCCCTGTTCTTTATATTGAATGCTTTCAGGAAGGCCATCCTTAGTTCTGGCAATAAATCGCAATCCGGTCCCTAAAAGTTTTATCCCCTGATGATGATTTGAATTCACAACTCCATTTAAGGATTTAGTCATTTCATATAAGAGGGAATTTTCTTCGATATCTATTTCATGAAAACATTCATAAGTCCCCGAAATTCTATGTTCTACAGATGTTCCCAAATCCGTGGGAATATCTATATATAGACTCCCACCATGATAAACATTTAAGATTTGTTCACCTCGGCATATACCCAAAATCGGTATTCCAAGACTTATTGCCTTTTCAATAAGAGCAAATTCTAACGTATCTCGCTTATAATCTATCCAGCCGCATCGATCAATTTCGTCTTCCTCTCCATATCGCCCGGGATAAATATCAGCGCCTCCACTTAAAAGTAATCCGTGAGAGTCTGTCAAAATCATCATAGCGGAATCATAAGTCGTGCTGTACAGGTCCACCCAAGAGACTTCCGAATCAGATTGAATAAGCCACTCTGAATATGCACCATAATACTTCAGAGGGAGCCCTTTAGATATGGCAATAGTAAAAGGTTTCCCCTTTTCATGTGAATCACAGGAAATAAACCAAAAAATAATAAATATAAACAAAACACGCTGATTAGTTTTTGGAGCATTATGTTGTGCAATCATTTCACTGAAATTTAAGACCCCCCAAAGATAAATAAAAGGACGCTTATCTTAATGTATTGCTATGGTTACAGTATATCAAATAATCGGTATTAGTCCAAGTATGATTATTTTGAGGATAAAAATGGTAAATAATGACATTTAAAAAGAACTTGATATTATAAATAAGAAAGCCCAAAAAGAGGCTTTTCCTTCGAGGAATGATTGCTGGGATGACTGGATTCGAACCAGTATCAGCCTGATTAACAGTCAGGTGTCTTGCCGTTAGACCACATCCCAATGGGTCGCGAAGTTATATAAAATAATAATTTGAATGCAATTTCAATATTTGTGATTTCGAATGATACATTCAATTTTCTATAATACAGTCAGTAATTTCCTATATTTTACTGGTTCCTGAAATATTCAGCTGCTTCCACTGTGTTTTCAACCAGCATGGCAATCGTCATAGGTCCTACACCACCTGGAACAGGAGTCACAGCGCCTGCCTTTCCTAAAAGGTTATCCATATCGGCGTCACCTGAAAGTGAATAGCCTTTTTTAGAATCCCCCTCTACCCTGTTTATTCCAACATCTATAACAACAGCGCCTTGTTTAATATCTGCTCTTTTAAGATATTTGGATTTACCCATAGCTAAAATGATAATATCGGCTTGTTGTGTATACTGGTTTATATTGGAAGTTCCAGAATGACACAAGGTGGTTGTTGCATTTGAAAATGATTTTTTCAAACTGGTTAATATAGATAATGGTCGACCCACAATATTGCTACGCCCAACAATAACGACATGTTTTCCTGAAGGATCGATATTGTAAAATTTTAGTAATCTCATAATACCTTTCGGAGTACAGGGGATAAATGTTGGTTCACCTGCAGCGAGTTTCCCAAAATTATAGGGGTGAAATCCATCGACATCCTTTTTGGGATCGATTATATTTATAATGGCATCAGCATTTAACTGTTTTGGTAATGGTAATTGGATAAGAATGCTATGAAAATCTGGATTTGAATTTAGATTCTGTAATTTTTTTATAATGATGTTTTGAGAAATATTTTCAGGAAATCGAAATACCTCAGAGTGTAATCCCAAGGATTTAAATCTTTTTGACTTATTGTTTACATAGACTTGGGAAGCCGGATCATTACCGATAAGAATTACAGCTAAACCCGGAGTAATTTGTTCTTGATTTAAAGAGGATATCCGTTGAGCTAGGTTACCATAAACTTCAAGGCATACTTCTTTCCCATAAAGAATTTTAGTTTCCATAAATACCGGCTTCTGAATTAAGACTATTGCTGGATTGCTTCGTCAACCATTTCAATTATGGATGAAATTTTTCTTTCAACTGAATCGGATAGGGACTCCTTATTCCGTTTTTCAGAAAAAAGTTCATCAGAAATATTCATGGCAGCCAATATGGCTATTTTTGCCGGGACTTCAGGTGTGGTTAATTCTTCCTGAACTTCCCGCATTTTTAAATCCACATATTCGGCTATATTTTTTATATACGTCGCATCAGCCGGTGCTTTAACTGTATACTCTTGTCCGTAAATGGTTACACGAACGAGATTTCCATTATTTTCCAAACCAAGGCCTCTAATTACTTACCGTAATTTAGCATTAAATTGTTTTGAGACAATACGGACAATTTCATCTATGACAGGATTTACATCTTTATCTTCAAGTGTTTTTGAAGGATGCTGAAACACCAAGTTTATAGAGATGCTTTTTTTATTTTTTCCTAAAGATTTATCTCGAAATATGTTTACCGGTTTTACGGTTTTTAATATGTCACGTCCGTTTTTCTTAATTTTTTCCAATAGGTCTTCCGCCTTCACATCCTCATCCAACACAAAATTGAGATCTCGGTTTACAGTGGGAAAAGGATTGATACTTTTATACCGGTATTGATCACATATTTTTTCAAGTAATGGATTTAGTCTTAGTTCAAATGCATAGACAGACCTAGGTTCTAAACCAATGGAATCCATATACTCAAATTCTATTTCCCCATAGTTTCCGAGAATAATTTCATCTTCATCAATAATATAAAATCCATTTTTGTAATAATGATTTAATTTATCAGTATTTTTAAATCTGATTTTACTGAATCGTAATATTTGGAGTAATCGTGAGACAATCCCTTTAATTGAAAAATAGTCTTCTTCTCTACACTGTAACCCATGGACAGAATTTTCATCATACTCTCCATGAATTAAACCTGATAAAACCAATTTTTCATCAATACCCTTAATTCCGGGTGAACTTTGTTCGAAAACATTTCCCCATTCACATAATTTAAGGTTGGGATGAGCATTTTTAATATTATAGTCTATTGTCTGTAAAAGACCGGGGTATAAGGATGTTCGCAAATGGGTCATATCTTCTGTAAGTGGATTTACGACGTGCACAGGATTAATTTTTCCCTGGGAGACAATATTCTCTGATTGAAGGGAATTATTAAAACATTGACTAAAGCCTAACCCGGATAATATTTGCAATATGGAAGATATGCCAGACTGAGGATCTTTATCATGAGAATCCATTAACCCTGTGTAAGATTGTGAAACAGGTACATTTTCGTACCCATATATTCTAATAACTTCCTCAATTAGATCTACTTCTCGCTCCAAATCAGGACGAAATGATGGCGGTAAACATGACCACACCCCCTCTCCATCCTGGATAACCTTTATATTCAAATTTGATAAAGTAGTATTGATGAATTCATCTGAGATTTCACATCCTGACAGTAAATCTATTTTAGGTCTTGTCAAACGAATTGGTTTTTGTATGATGGGTTTAGGATATACATCTAGGATACCCGGCAACCAACTCCCTCCTGCTATTTCTTCCAGTAAATCCACTACGAGCCAGAATGCAGTTACTGCTCCTTCCGGGTCTGCTCCCCTTTCAAATCGTTTTGATGCATCCGTAGACATCCCTAAAGATTTTGCCCCTCTTCTAATAGTGGGTGGGTCAAAATATGCACTTTCAATCAGTACCGAAGTTGTATTGTTTGATACAGCAGTTTCTACACCCCCCATTATTCCTGCTATAGCAATAGGTTTCGGTCCATTAGTAATAAGAAGATGGTCTTGATGGATATTTCTTTTTACCTCATCAAGAGTTGTAATTGATTCTCCTTTTTTCGCCCGTCGAATGATGACTTCTTTCGACCCAATTTTATCAAGGTCAAACATATGTGTTGGATGACCCATATGGTAAAGCACATAATTTGAAATATCGACAATATTATTAATGGGCCGTTGCCCAATAGACTCCAATCTTTTTACCAACCACTCGGGAGAAGGTCCGACATGTACATTTTCAACAATTCCGGCTACATACCTTGGACATCCCACAGGATCTTCGATGCGTACATCAATCCTCTTTTGAATAGAATTTTCTTTTAACGGTCTAGGCTGTGATACAACCTGATTGTACTTTCGCTGTGTTTTTGCTGCGATATCTCTAGCAACGCCAGCATGTGAAAAACAATCGGGACGATTAGGTGTGATATCCAGTTCTAACACAGCTTGCCGTTCCTTTAAATAATCCGCAAAGAAATATCCAGGTATGATATCTTCATCTAAAATCATTATACCATCGTGGTTTTCAGAAAGGCCCAACTCACTTTCTGAACAAATCATTCCTAAACTGGTTTCCCCACGAATTTTTGCCTTAGAAATTTTAAACCCACCGGGTAAGACAGAACCCATCGGAGCAAATGCAATTTTCTGACCGGCTTTAACATTAGGTGCCCCACAGACCACTGAAAGTATTTCTTTTCCATTATTGACATGACATAAACTCAATTTGTCTGCATTGGGATGCTTATCTTTTGATTGAACTTCACCAACAATAATGTCCTTAAGAGAATGGTAATTCACTGTTTCTTCCGCTTCCATACCCAACATAGACAGCATATCTCCCAGAATTGTTGACGATTCAGTGATATCTACAAACTCTCTTAACCAATCAAGAGAAACTCGCATCAGAATTGCTCCAGAAACCGCATATCCCCCTGGTAAAACAGACGAATATCATCAATTTTATATTTTAACATGGCTATCCGTTCAATCCCCATTCCAAAAGCATAACCATGCCAGATATCAGAATCATAGCCTACGGATTTAAAAACTTCTGGATCCACCATTCCGCATCCAAGGATTTCCATCCATTGTCCCCTTTTTTCATTCCAAATATCAACTTCTGCACTGGGTTCTGTGAAGGGGAAAAAACTGGGACGAAACCGGGTTTTTGTTGAGGGTCCAAACATTTTATGGATAAAATATTCCAACGTTCCCTTTAAATCAGCAAATGATACAGATTTATCTACAAAGAGACCTTCAACTTGGTGAAATAAACAGTAACTTTTAAAACTTATGGCTTCATTCCGATAAACCCTTCCCGGAACAATGTATCGTAATGGAGGGTCTTGCTCTTCCATGAGATGCACCTGAACATTTGATGTGTGGGTACGAAGCACATTTTCTTTATCAATAAAGAAAGTATCCTGCATATCTCTTGCCGGATGGTCTGGGGGGAAGTTTAATGCAGAAAAATTATGGAAATCATCATCAATTTCCGGACCATAGGCCGCAGAAAAACCAATCTGCATAAAAATTTCTTTTATTTCATCTAATGTTTGCTGGAGGGGATGGGTTGTTCCAAATTGATATGAAATTCCCGGGAGACTGTAATCTGTAAATTCTGAGGGAATTTCTTTTGATTGAATCGTCTTTTCATACAGATCAAATTGAGATTTCAATTCTGTTTTTAAATTATTTAACAGTTCCCCAGCCTGAGGTTTTTCACTAACTGGGACGTCTTTCAATTGAGAAAATAACTGCGCAATCAGTCCTTTCCGCCCGAAATATTTAACGCGGATAGCCTCAATATCAGTTGAATGATTCGGGAAGGGATCAGAATCGGTTCGAAAGGATATCCGAACCGATTCTACAGATTCCTTCAGAGACATCAGCTTCTTACAGCCTTTGCCAATTCCGCGAAAGCATCAGGATTATTCATGGCCATATCTGCCAGAATTTTCCTATCTAAATCAATTCCTTCGCGTTTGAGACCTGCGATAAATGCAGAATAGGACAGACCATGTTGCCGAGCAGCCGCATTAATACGCACAATCCAAAGTCTTCTGAACTGGCGTTTTTTCTGTCTTCTATCACGGTAGGCATACAGCCCCGCTTTTGTCACCGCATCTTTTGCGGTTTTGAAGTTGCGGCTCCGGGCACCATAGTAGCCCTTGGCCTGCTTTACGATTTTACGATGGCGCCTGTGTCTTGGCACAGCGCTATTCGCTCTAGGCATGTGCTAACTCCTTACTTGCCTATCATCCGGCGTACGCGCTTTTCTTCGGATGAATCAACCAAATCTGACTGACGCATCTTCCGTTTGGCACCGTTTGGACGGCGGATGAGCATATGGCTATGGTTTGCTTTATTACGTTTGATTTTACCAGTACCTGTTAAACTGAATCGTTTAGCGGCACTGCGTCTTGTTTTCTGCTTTGGCATGGACTTACTACTCTCTTATTTCGCTGTCAAAATGACCGACTGGCGTCGGCCTTCCAATTCTGTTTGTTTTTCAATTTCTGCATCATCTTGCAACATATCTAATACTCGGTGTAAAACGGCCAATCCCAAATCTTTTCTGGCCAATTCCCTTCCGCGATACATGAGGGTCACTTTTAATTTGCATCCTTCTTGTAAAAATTTTCTTCCTCTGTTTACTTTTGTTTCAAGGTCGTGGTCGTCAATTCTTGGCCTCACCCTGATTTCTTTTAATTTTACTACATGCTGTTTCTTTTTACTGGCCTGGGCTTTTTTCTTTTCTTCGTACTTTAATTTTCCATAATTAATAATTTTAGCCACAGGAGGTTTCGCATTGGGAGCCACCTCCATTAAATCCAGATTGACTTCGGAAGCTTTTGAAAGAGCCTCCTCAATAGAAACAATTCCCAATTGTTCCCCTGTTTCAGAAATTAATCGAACTTCTTTCGACCGAATCTCTTCATTTAGTTTCGTGCTATTCTTCTTTGAGATAGGTATTTCTCCTTTGGTTTATTTCAGAAATTAATGTCTTTTTTACTTCAGACAGCGGTTTTGACCCTAAATCACCAACATGACGGCGACGTAGAGAGACCGTACCAGATTCCGCTTCTCTTTCACCTATTACCAGCATGACCGGAATTTTATTTATTTCTGCCTGTCGTATTTTGGCTCCAACCTTATCCGGTCGCTCATCTAGTTCGACCCGTAGATTGAATTTGAGAAATTCTTTTTTAATTTTTCGTCCGTAGTCATTTGTTTTTTCCGATACAGGCAATATTCGTATTTGCACCGGTGCAATCCAAAGAGGGAAATCTCCCCCGAAGTGCTCGATAAGAAAACCAATAAAGCGCTCATGAGTACTTAGTGGTGCCCGATGGATACAAAGGGGCGTTTTTTCCTGCCCATCCTCGTCTGTGTAAGTTAGCCCAAAACGTTCTGGAATTGCAAAATCTACCTGATTGGTTGCCAAGGTAAATTCTTTACCGATGGCACTCCATACCTGAACATCAATTTTTGGACCATAAAAAGCCGCTTCTCCTGGAATTTCAATAAAGTTTATTCCCCCGGATTTAAGGGCTTTTCTAACGGAATTTTCTGTTGAAAACCACATTTCCGGCTCATCAATATATTTTTTGCCCAAATCCTCCGGAGTGTGAAGGCTTAATCTCATTTCATATTTATCTATACCGAATATATCAAAATATTTGAGATACATTTGGCATACCGCTAAAAATTCTTCTTCGAATTGCTCCGGTGTACAGTAAATATGTGCATCATTCATTTGCATACTTCGAACGCGCATTAACCCAAATAATTGTCCGGATTTTTCATATCGATAACACGTTCCATATTCCGCCAACCTGTACGGAAGGTCTCTATAGCTTTTTGGAACTGCATCATAAATTTTATGATGATGAGGACAATTCATTGGTTTTACATAATATTCCATACCGTCAACATCCATTGCAGGGTACATGGCATCCCGATACAAATCCAAATGACCAGACTTCTTATATAAATCTCCTTTAGTCAAATGGGGGGTACGGACACGTTTATACCCTTCTTCGGATTCTGTTTCTTTGGCTAAAGCTTCTAATTCCTCAATGATGACTGTTCCATTCGGGAGCCACAAAGGTAAACCAGGGCCCACTTCCTCGTCAAAAGTGTAAATTTCTAGTTCTTTTCCAAGTTTTCGATGGTCTCGCTTTTTAGCTTCCTCTAAAAAATTTAAATATTCTTTTAGTCCCTTTTTTGTTGAGAAGACTGTTCCATAAATGCGCTGAAGCATTTTATTATTTTCATCTCCCCTCCAATATGCTCCTGAAGTATTCAATAATTTAAAAAAATTAATTTTCCCTGTTGAGGGAACATGAGGCCCTCGGCACAAATCCATAAAGTCGCCTTGGGAATATGCAGTAATTGTGTCTTCTCCATCAATACCTTCGATAATCTCAACCTTATAATCTTCCTGCATCTTTTTAAAAATACTTATGGCCTCTTTCCGAGATAATTCCTGACGTTCAACTTTTAAATTTTCTCGGATAATTTTTTTCATTTCCGCTTCGATTTTATCTAAATCTTCTTCAGAGAATGTTTCATCAATGTCAAAATCATAATAGAACCGATTTGAAAGGGCTGGCCCTATTGTAATTTTAACATGCGGGTATAATCGCTTTACAGCTTGAGCCATGAGATGCGCTGTACTGTGCAATAAAACTTCGTGACCCTCTCGAGTATCTCCTTTATGGAGAATTAAAACAGCATCATGCTTAATAGGGGTTGTTATATCATTTAGTTTTCCGTTGATTGAAGCAGCAACTATTTCACGAGCTAACTGAGGGCTAATGTCTTGTGCAATTTCAAGAGGGGTTATACCCGTTTTAAACTCACGAGTGCTATTATCCGGAAATGTTATTGAAATAATATTCATCAAATGGAAAAAATTTGTAACAAATCAGTTCGCAAAAAAGATAGAGGTATCCCCAAGTAAAAAATCCACTTTATTAGAGAAAATAACTTTTATTTTTTGCTGCATCTATTAAACAGTGATTGAATGTGGGCGATGACGGAGTCGAACCGCCGACCTCTACGATGTCAACGTAGCGCTCTAACCAACTGAGCTAATCGCCCTCTAAAAGAGCCGTGGAATTTACTGAACATGTCCTTTTTTTTTGAAACCTTTATTACGGCAAATTATTAATCCTTGAATTCAACTCTTAAGTGCAACTCAAAGACTGTTTGTGAAAGAAGCGGAGC
>CAZJUP010000014.1:0-63542 GCA_964549275.1 uncultured bacterium
AATGAAGTATTTTTTGGAGAATCAGACACTGTTGCACTTACTACTTGAATCCAGGGTTCAAAAAAATACAAAAACGATCTATAAGGATAATCCCGACAAGTAAAGTAAATTCGATCCCTCATTAAGGACACCTCATGCAAGAAAAAAGTACGTTTACAAAAGATGAATTAATTGAAGTGGGCAAAGGAACGGTTTTCGGAAAAGAAAATGGCAAACTCCCCCTACCTCCCATGCTGATGATGGACCGGATTCTCCATATCTCTAAAAATGGAGGAAAATATGGAAAAGGTGAAATCCAGGCCGAGCTAGACATTAATAAATCTCTCTGGTTTTTTGACTGTCACTTTAAAGGCGATCCGGTAATGCCCGGATGTTTGGGTTTGGATGGATTTTGGCAGCTCATTGGTTTTTTCTTAAATTGGATTGGGGGCAATGGCCGTGGAAGAGCCCTGGGGGTTAAAGATTTAAAATTCAAAGGGCAGGTGCGTCCCTATCACGATAAAATTACCTACCGGATTGACATCCGAAAATTTATTACACGCCCAACATTTATGGCCTGGGGAGACGCTGTTCTAGAAGTGAAAGATAAGGCCATTTATTTTGCTAAAGATCTCCAAGTTGGTTTATTTAAAAATCTAACTTGGGATTACGGTAAAGATCCTGCCCTGGATCCGTTTTAATCCTTTTCATTCACACGTAAAAATCATTCATTATGGCATTGAGATGCGGTATTGTTGGACTGCCCAATGTGGGGAAGTCCACTATTTTTAATGCACTAACTTCTTCTTCTGTACCGGCGGATAATTATCCTTTTTGCACCATTGAACCCCATATTGGTCTTGTCTCTCTTCCGGATAATCGTCTGAGTAAGCTAGGAGAAATTTTTAAACCGGAAAAAATGACTCCTGCCGCTATAGAGTTTACGGATATTGCCGGTTTAGTCCGCGGGGCCAGTAACGGGGAAGGACTTGGAAACCAGTTTTTGAGTCAAATTAGACAGGTGGAGGCCATTATTCACGTGGTCCGTTGTTTTGAAGATGAGAATGTCACCCATGTAGAAGGGGCGGTTGATCCGGTTCGAGATGCGGAACTGATTGAAACCGAATTGCTTTTGGCTGATATGGGAACCTTGGATAAAGCTATTTTTAGGCTTGAAAAACTTGCAAAAAAGGAAAAAGGTCATCAAAAAGATCTAGACATGGCCATGCGTCTTCAAGCTCATTGCAATGAAGGGAAAATGGCGCGGACATTTCAAACCAATGAAGAAAACCTGTCGTTTTTACGCTCTCTTTTTTTATTAACGCGGAAACCAATTTTGTATGTTGCAAATGTGGATGAAAAAGAAATCACCCATGAAAAAAGAAACCCCTATGTTCAAGCCCTTTTTGATTTTGCAAAAAAAGAAAGTAACCTCGCTATCCGACTTTCAGGAAAATTGGAGCAGGAAATTGCCCTTTTGGATGAGGAAAGTAAAGCCATGTTTTTTGAGGAATATAACCTTCCCGAGCCGGGACTGGCTAAACTGATTCATGCAGGGTTTCGGCTGTTAGGATTGGAAACTTTTTTTACCGGCGGTCCAAAGGAGGTTCGTGCCTGGACTGTAAAAAAAGGTGCCACAGCTCCGGAAGCGGCTGGAGAAATTCACACTGATTTTCAGAGAGGATTTATCAAAGCGGAGGTCATTAAACATGACGACTTGATTCGATTAGGTTCAGAAAAAAAAGTTAAAGATGCGGGACTGGCTCAACTTCAAGGAAAAGAGTATATAGTTCAAGACGGTGATTGCATTTATTTTCATTTTAATGTATAGGTAGCATTGTGTGGTTTTTTATGATATTATCTTATGTTTTGGTGGCTGTCTCAGGAGTGGGATTGGCCTTGATTGGATTGAATCATTATGTACACTTTTTGCCCCAAAACCATATTACCCTCGATCTTCTGGTCAGTATCATTTTTATAGCTGCCCAGACACTGGTTATGTTTTTTTTTGTGGGGACAGGTGTGAATGTAAAAGATTATGTGGTGAATAATGACACTGCCGATAAAAATTTTTATACCGAAATGCTGGCCATAAAACGCCAGCTTTATCCCCCCACAATGATGGTTACAATTTTATTTATGGCCATGGTAATAGTGGATGGGGCATTTTTTCTGGAAAAAGTATCAGAATGGTGGTTTCATGTCTTATACGTTCTAACGGTTTACTATTACCTGAAAGCAACAGGAGTACAACATAAAAGTTTTAAGAGAAGCACAGGAATTATAATAAAAATGACAGGGGTTACACCCCGGAAGAATTAATCTTCATCTTCCTCTTCTTCCTCCCAATCTTCCTCGTCGTAATAATATTCAGGGGGATAAGCATAGGTTTGGCTATAGTCGAATTCAGCGAATTCCTCATCTTCTTTTTCTTCTGAAGCTGCTGGGGAAGGCGCTTCCTGCTTGACTACAATGACTTTTGGCGCTGGTTCATCATAAGATTCTTGAGAGATAGCTTCTTCGACCATGGCTTTTTCTTTCGGTGTTAATGCTGGTTGATTTTTATGAAGATTTCCCCGAAATACCACCCCAAGTAATATCGAAAAGAATAAAATAATCAGTGACAAAATGGAACCGTCCGTTTTAAAAATGAATCCGCCAAACATATCTTGAGTCCAGCCATAATTCAAAAAAACAGCTAAAGACAAAAGAATTCCAAATAATATGATGAGATTTCCTGTAACAGACGGAGGGGAAGATTCCATGACGGCCATATAGACAAACCAACCCAAAATTCCGGCAACAGCCATAAGCACGCCCGACAGGTAGTTTCCATTAACTAAGGATAAAACAAAGCCTATCAATGCAGCAACAGGAATCAAAAAACCTACTGCTGTTTTAATATCATTATTCATGATTTATTCAAATGGATTAAAAAATTCTTACCTCGAAACAAGGGTATAAATTGCCCTATTTATTGACGAAAAGCAAGTCAAAAACCCTCAAAGAATATTGCGTTGTTATTTTTTTCTATATATGAAACGGGGAGCGTAACTTTGACGAATCAATTTTTATCTTTCATGCAAAAATCAAAACAAAAAATCAATGTCGGTGTCATTGGTGTGGGACATTTGGGGCAGTATCACGCCAAGCATTATTCAAGGCTGAAGAATGCAAATTTATCTGGAGTTTATGATATCAATTCTAAGAGAGCGCAATCTGTAGCTGTTTCAACACAAACTCATTATGCAGATTCAATGGAAAATTTGTTGGATGGATGTGATGCTATATCGATTGTAACCCCAACCGTAACCCATGCAGAAGTGGCAGAAATCTGTATTCGGGCCGGGAAACACGTCTTTATTGAAAAGCCAATTACCACGACAATTGATGAAGCAGACCACCTATTAATGTTGGCAGATGAACACAATGTATTAATTCAAGTGGGGCATATTGAGCGATTAAACCCTGCCCTTCTGCCGCTGAAGGAATATCACCTTGCTCCAAAGTTTGTCGAGGTTCAAAGATTAGCCCCCTACACAAGCCGTGGGACAGATGTGCCTGTGGTGTTGGATTTGATGATTCATGATATTGACATTATGTTGGCGTTAATTGATTCTCCCGTAAAGCAAATCCATGCCAGCGGGGTCTCTATTATGACCGATTCTGTTGATATTGCCAATGCCCGTTTGAGGTTTGAAAACGGCGCTGTAGCCAGTATGACTTCAAGTCGTGTTGCAAAAGATAAGGTGAGAAAAATTAAAGTTTTCCAAAAAGATATGTATGTAACCATCGATTTTTTGTTAGGCCTAACGGAAGTATATCGTGTGATGGATGCAGATGAAACAGATCCAAATGCTTTGATGTCTGCCCCTCTAGAAGCCAATGGAAAACACCGCCAGATTTTTTATGAAAAACCCCTGGTTAAAAAACAAGATGCTCTAAAAATGGAATTGACAAATTTTATACAAGCGGTTCAAGGGAAAGACCCACCAATTGTTGATGGCCGCGCCGGGAGAGATGCTTTAAAAATCGCCTTAAAGATTCATGACTTAATATTAGAGGATTTACATTAATGGATATTCGAAATTTATTTTTTAAATATAGAAGCTATACACCTATTCCTATTGCTCTAATGATTATTTACTTTGCCCGAACCCCGAACCCCTTCCTTATTTACGGGATTTTTCTTTTGATTATTGGAGAAAGTATCCGTATTCGGGCAGTGTCTTTTGCTGGGGGCGAGACCCGGACGCGGAAAGTAGGGGCACCCTCATTGTGTACAGCAGGACCTTTTTCGCGAGTGAGAAACCCTCTTTATGTGGGGAATATGCTGATGTACGCAGGAATTGTGTTGATGGCCGGCGCCCCAAATATTTGGGGAATGCTTATTCTTACGCTTGGATTTTTCTTTATTCAATATTCGCTCATTATTTCTTTAGAAGAAGAAACGCTGTTGGAGCTGTTTGGAGAGGCCTATGAAACATACAGGAAAAATGTTCCGGGGATTTTCCCACGTTTAACATCGTGGGCTAATGATGATTCCAGAAATCCCGCTCCCCTTTTAAAAACGTTAAAAACCGAAAAACGCACGTTACAAAACGTTACTCTGACTTTGATTGTCCTTTTTATCAGGGTTCAATTTTTTGCCTGAATATCATTCGCCTCCTCCATTGAGAGCCATGGCCGCTGAAGAAAAACAGATCACTTTTTTTATTGTTGCAGGAGAAGACTCCGGAGATCTTCACGGGGGTAAGCTCATTAGGGCAATTAAATCTCAACACCCTTATACCCGGTTTGTGGGACATGGAGGGAAAGCAATGAAAGAAGCTGGAATGGAAATCCTGGAGCAAACAGAATCCCTGGCCATTATGGGATTTGCTGAGGTGGTTAAACACCTGCCGTATATGTTGAATGTGATGGAAAAAACTATGGATAAACTTCGGGAAATCCGACCGGACAGAATTATATTAATAGATTATCCCGGGTTTAACCTTCGACTATCCAAAAAATGTAAAACCCTTCAGATTCCTATTACTTATTTTATTCTACCACAATTGTGGGCTTGGAAAGAAGGTCGAATCCGATATTTTAAACAATATATTGAACAATCGCTTTGTATATTTCCTTTCGAACAGGAATGGTATGAAGCCCGAGGTGTCCCGGCCAATTTTGTAGGACATCCTTTTTCAGAATTGACAGCTCCAATAATGGGTAAACCCGAATTTTTTAAAAAACACGGTTTGTTGGAATCCGCTCCCGTTCTTACTTTGTTGCCCGGAAGCCGCCAGCAGGAAATTAACCGCCATTGGCCTGTATTTTTAAACGCCGTATCTTTGTTAAAAAATACACATCCCGATCTTCAGGTTGTTGTGGGGAAAGCACCTTCTGTTCGGTTTCCGGAAATGCCGGAATTATTTCATATTGAATCTAATGACGTTCGGGCAGCGATGGCTTATGGGACTGCAGCCATTACCGCTTCCGGAACGGCCTCCCTTGAATGTGCTGTGATGGATACACCAGAAGTTGTGTGCTATAAACTGGCGCCCATCTCTTTTTTAATTGCAAAACAATTCAACAAAGCCCCCTTTGTTGCTATGGCAAATTTAATCGCCGGTCGGGAAGTTGTGCCGGAATTACTTCAGAACAAAATGACACCCCAATCGATAGCAAGGGCCTGTTTGCCTCTGCTGACTCCTTCCATTGAAAGAAAAGCTATGCTTTCGGGGTTTGAGGAAGTTCGTCGTACCTTGGGCATTCCCGGGGTGTATGAACGAGCTGCAGAAGCGATTTTAATGAGGACATTATAATGGCCAATCCTGAAAACGAACGGCGACTAAAAAACAGGTTTATGGTTTGGTTGGGGGAAACTATTGGACCTTTTTTCCTGAAGATACTGTATCGGCCGAACAAGTGGCAGATTGAAGGTGCCCATTATTATCAGGAGGCTATAAAAAGGGGAAGATCTGTTATTGTTGCCTCATGGCACGGAACGCTTTTAATCCCGTTTATGGAATTGGGAGACAAGGGTTTTTTCGGAATTGTCGGAAACCATTATCCAGATGCGGAAATTATTGCGAGAATCAGCGAAAAGCTGGGATGGACGATCTTTAGAGGTTCTTCTACTTACGGCGGTCGGAAGGCCTACGATGCCATGCTAAATGCCTTGAAGACAGGAGGAAATCTAGTGGCCATAACTCCTGATGGACCCCAAGGACCGGCAAAGAAACCCAAACCTGGAACCATTAAAGCAGCACAAAGAACAGGAGCTGTTGTTGTTCCCGTTTCCGGCCAATCGTCACGCCACTGGAGTTTTACAAATTGGGACACGTTTTTTGTGGCTAAACCATTCGGAAGGGTTCTTGTGCGGTACGGGGAACCCATAGAATTCTCTGAAAAAGATTCTTTTAAAGATTGTGCAGAAAAACTGACTTACGCCCTAAACGAATTAGAAAAGGATGTCTTTAATCGTGTCTGAAAAGCGCCATTCTTTCGATTCAAAATACCGGTATGTCCTTTTCCCGCTAGCCTTGCTTTACTGGGGGATATTGTTTTGGAGAAACCTGTTTTATATGATAGGATTTTTTGTGTCAAAGCGGCTCCCCTGCAAAGTGGTCAGCGTTGGGAATTTAACTGCAGGGGGAACGGGAAAAACCCCCGCCGTTATTTACTTGGCAAACCTGATAAAATCGACGGGGAAATCCGTTGCGGTTCTCAGTAGAGGGTATGGAAGAAAAACATCAGGTACCCAGTTGGTTACAGATGGAATATCTCTCCCAAAAGACTGGCATACTGTTGGCGATGAGCCTACGTTTATGGCTCAGTCTTTAAAGGGGGTTCCTGTTGCCGTGGATGAAAACAGGTATCGAGGCGGTACCTATCTTGTTCAGCGGTTTAATCCGGATGTCATTATACTAGATGATGCGTTTCAGCACCGAGCGCTTATACGGGATGTAGATATTGTCCTCTTAAACAGCAGAGATGCTCCTGCAGACCACAAACTGTTACCCTATGGTATTCTCAGGGAACCATGGATCCATTTGAGCCGGGCGGATGTTTTATTTTTTACGAAAACTAATTTGAACCCGCCTCCTACTTTTTTAAAACATAAAGTAAGAGCAACCAAACTACCCTATTTTTATAGCATCATGAAACCAGCAGATTTTGTGACGGATAGGAACAGACAAAAAAAACAGATTTCAGAATTGAAAGAAAAAAACATTTTAGCTTTCTCTGGTATTGGTGATCCTTCCGGGTTTTTACATACATTGAAAAAAACAGGGATTTACCCAATAGAGACTGCTGCTTTCCCCGATCATTACGTTTATACTCCCCGGGATATAGAAGAACTGCGCAAACAATATGAACGGGTGAAAGGTGAAGGAATAATCACCACCGAAAAAGATTGGATTAAATTAAAAGAATTGGATTTAAAAGATCTTCCAATTTTCAGCCTTCCTATTCAGTTTATTCCGGACAGAAAGGGAAAAGAAAAAATATTAACCATGATTTTCAATTAAAGACACCGCCATGAAAAAGAAAAAAGTAATTTTTATTTGCACAGGAAATTCCTGCCGCTCACAGATGGCTGAAGGTATTCTTAGAGATATGGCCGGAGAAAGATTCGATGTTTTCAGTGCCGGGTCTCACCCTTCCCGGGTTCATCCTATGACCATTGCTGCCATGAGAGAGTGGGGAATTGATATCTCAGGACATACTTCAGACCCCATCGATGATTATGTCGATAAAGGAATGGATATTGTTATCACGGTTTGTGATAATGCAAATCAGTCCTGCCCGGTGTTCCCCGGAGATGTTGAGCGCATTCATTGGAGTATTGATGATCCTTTCCGAAATTGGAATTTTAACTCTGCCCATCTAGACCCTTACCGGGAAACCATGACAACCCTTAGGAAAAGGATAAAGACCTTTTTAGATACCCACGAATAGAAATGTTAGAAATGAGATTTAATAGGAAAAACAATATAAACCAAAACAAAAAAAACATGTTTAGCCGGCTTTGTTCAATTTTGCCATTACCTCAGGCAGGCTTGCAAGTTTTTCGATAGTCACGGTATACACGCCAAACATTTCTTCTACTTTTCCCCGGAGTATAAATAAGGTTTCCCAAAGGAAAAGGTCACCATATTTTTTGAAAGCATCCGGAAAAAGGACACATTCATATATATCTGTTTCATCTTCCAAGGTAAGGAATTCCATGGGATCCCGTTTTTCTACTGTGGCGGTTTCCTTTCGTGTAATATACACGCCGGCGAGATGAATAGTTTCCCCCACATATTTTGGCAGATTAACTGCTTTTCTTACCCGGGGTTTTAATTGAGATAAATAAGGCTCAAGAGGATGGCTTGAAACGGGGAATCCAAAAGACTCTATTTCCAATATTCGCTTTTCATCATGGGATATCCGGCGGTTGAGCACTGCTGACAATGGTGATTTTTTCTCATATAAAGGAAGCACTTCAGCCACCTGCCCAGTTTCAGTGTTTTTATCCATACAGAAATGAACCGTTTTATAGGCAATTTCCTGATGCCCGGCCTCCGGCTCCAGAGAGGAAAAACAGCCCGAATTTGCCAAAGCCATGGCATCAGAAAGATTCGGTCCCACCCTCAAGAAGAAATCCTCCAGAGATAAAAATGGCCCCGCTTTACGTTCATCAAGAATATCGTTTATGGTTTTGTTCTGAAGATGTCGGATGGCCATGAATCCCATGCGAATTTTGTCTTTTCTCCCCCGGTAAGCATTTGTGCTTCTGTTAATATCAGGCGGCAGAAGCGTTACGCCGAACCGCCGGGCTTCACTCAAATAAGCATAGGGGGAATAAAACCCTCCCTGGTTTGAGATAACCGCTGCTAAAAATTCAGCAGGAAAATGGGCTTTGAGATAAGCGCAGGTAAAAGACAGCATGGCATAAGAAGCAGAATGGGGTTTGCAGAATGAATACCCCACAAAGGATGATATCATATCCCAAACTTCATGAATTAGGGTATCTTTGTACCCTCTTTTCAGAGCGCCCCGGAAGAATTTTTTCTTCCACCCGGGGATAAGATGCTGCATGGAATCCCGGCTCATAGTTTTTCGGAGAGCGTCTGATTCTGCATATCCGAATCCAGCTAAGATTCGCGCTGCCATGGATACCTGTTCTTCGTAAACCATAATACCATAACTTTCATTGAGGAATTTCAAATCAGGGTGCTGCAGAGCCCAGGGGTTGCCGTGAATGCGTTCCAGCATTATCGTAGTAAAACGGTTGGCCGCAGGCCGGATAATGGAAGAATAAATGACCACATGCTCAAAATCCGCAGTGCGGGCTTTGGATAAAAGCTGCCGAGTGGCTGGACTTTCGATATAAAAGACTCCCATGGTTTTTCCAGCTTCCATAAGTTCTTTTGTTTTTTTATCGTCTATGGGCTGGATGCGATGGTAATCTAAATACGGATTTCCAGAGGAATGAATTCCGTAATTCAGGTTCACCTGTTTAAGGGTGTCCCGAACCACCGCCAGACTGCGATTGCCGAGAATGTCGATTTTCAACAGGCCGGAATCTTCTACCTGGTCCTTTTCCCACTCCACGATTTGAACTCCTTTTGGCGATGTAAGCACAGGAACAATTTTTCGAATGTCATGAGGAACGATAACCACACCTCCGGGATGAACAGAAGGGTGTCTAAAAACGCCGACTATTTTTTCACTTTGTTTCAGGATACGGATAAGAGACTCATCTAATTCCAAGTTGGCAAACCGGGGGTCTGTTTTTATCCAGCGGACCAAATCCCGTCTGGAGGCGTACCAGCCAATCCGTTGGGTAACGCTTCTAATTTCTTCATTAGAAAGGCCATATACTTTTGCGGTTTCCCGAATGGCGGATCGGGGTTTTAAAAACACCTGACTCGCTACCATGGCTGTTCGCCTCTTCCCATATTTTTTGAAAATATAGTTCAAAATATTATCCCGCTCATCCCAGGGAAAGTCCACATCAATGTCGGGCATGTTTTCACGTTCCGGATGGATAAACCTTTCAAACTGGAGATGATATTTTAGGGGATCCACCTGGGTAATAAAGAGGCAGTAGCTTACAATTGATGCAGCAGCCGATCCTCGGCCGATAGTAGCTTTTGTCTGGTTTACAATATCCTGGACCACAAGAAAATAGGGGGCAAATCCTTTTTGGTTAATGAGGTTTAGTTCGTAATCGATTCTGTTTTTAACAGCGGCGCTTAATTCCGGATAACGTTTGTGGGCACCGGCCATAACTTTTTCCCGCAGATGCCGTGCCGCTCTACGGGTACTCTTTAAAGATAAATGAGGGAATATGGTATTAGTAAATGTCCAGTCTGTTTTACACCGCTCCGCCAGATAAAGGCTGTTATTTATCGCCTCCAGACTGTTGGGAAAGAGTCGAATCATATCTTTTTCAGCTCGAAACCAGTGAGATGGGGATTTACAATCATTTTTCGAGAGCTGAGACAGGGTTTTGTTTTGTTCAATGGCCCTTAAAACTTTGTGGGCTTTGCTGTCTTTGGGTTCCAAAAAATACACATCCCCTGTGGCCACAATTTCCAAGTTGAATTGGCTTGATAAACCCTGTGCTTTTCTCTCCGAAACGCCGGGACGCAACTCTACGAAAAGATGGCTGTTGGAAATATGTGCTGCCAAAAGTTCTAAAACAGATTTTTGGTGGGCCAAGACAAAAAGCCCCCCTGTTTTCCCTTTTAATATTTCAGCGGCGGGAACCGTGTTATTCTCATGAACAGCAGAGACAACCTGGCACAGGTTTTCGTAGCCTGTTTGATTTTCTGCCAAAAGAATAATGTCATCGGTTTTTGTAATGATATTGGCACCAGCCAGGGGAAAGATTCCGGCGGCACGGGCATGTTGGACAAATCGAATAAATCCCCAAAGTCCATTGACTTCTGTCAAAGCCAGATGGCTCATTCCCCTGTGCCGTGCCGCAGTCAAAAGCTCCGGTTGAGATGCAAGTCCCGCCATGGGAGAATAATGAGAATGAACATTGAGATGGATGAACATCGTCTATCATATTAGTTTTTAGTTTGGGCCGCCCATCGAATGACATCAAACCCATGCTTCTTTCTTAGGGTATCCAACGCGTCAGAAATTTGAACATCTTTTGTTTCTGGGGGTGAAAACAATTCCTGCTGACGGGCGATTTTTCTCAAAGAATATGTATCCATGATTATGGAACGAATTCGGTTTCGGCGAGTGTTGGCTTTATTAAATAAGGTTTGGGCAGTGCCGATTACCTCAACATCATGGTTTGAGAAAAACTGCCCAAACGTTTTGTGAGAAAAGCCATCGGTGTAATGGATCTCGAGACGAACCCGTTTTGCAATTTGATGCCGCTGACGCAGTTTAAACGCGGTTTGTTCAGCCAACGTTTTGATGGCCCCCTGAAGGAGAGCTTCATCGTTTGTATCTTCTTTAAGAACAATTTGCTCCAGAATGTGATTTTTCAAAACAGGCGGTTTTACTCGGGATGTATCCTCTCCCCGAGCTTCCCGCAGGAGATGTGGCGCGTGTATTCCGAACAGAACCCGACTTTCATTGGGATGGGCTCCAATGGCCTGAATTTCACGAATCTGTTTTAAAAGAAGAAAATGGATAATTTTAGAAACAGCCGGTTCGTGGGCTGTGGGAATTACAGGCGGTTTCAACGGAGAAAGAAATTGGGCTTCTTCTCCGGGAACCACGCAGTAAATATTTTCCGGAACAACAGCTGTGGAAATACGGCTAACCAATTTATTAATGCTGATTCCGATAACTGGGGCCAAACTTATTTTTTCCCGGATCAATTGGACAATACGGTAGCCGGTTTTCCGATGGTTTCCCAAAAGGCGATCCATCCCTGTCATATCCAAATAAAATTTTCCATACCCGGAGGGTTCCGCTATGGGGGTAAAGTGATTCAGATAAAGATAGATATAGTTATTCAGGCGGGAATATAGCGTACGGTTGTAAGGTAAAAAACGAGCACTGTGGCTCATTTTTCGCGCCAAAGAAACTTTCATTCCTTTAAATAAGCCTTCTGCCTGAGCCTCTTTAGATAGAGCCATAATGGTGCCGTTTTGATGGTGAGAAGTGATGATGGCCACCGGCCGCGTTCGGAGAGAGGAGTCCAACGTTCGTTCTGCCTGGAGTTCAAAGTCTTTCAGGCGAAGGTGAAAGACCGACGAATTCACAACTCAGTATTCCCGGAAGGAATAGAGGAGTACGCCGTTGATATGAAAATCGTCTGTGGGGTTTACATGAATAATAGGATAATCAGGATTGCGGGGGTGGAGTTCCACACGACCGTTTGAAGGATAGTATCGTTTCAGCGTGGCTTCTCCGTTAATAAGAGCCACAATAATTTGACCTGCAGCAGCCTGTGTTTCCCTTCGGACAATAATATAATCTCCGTCTTCGATATGATCTCCAATCATGGAATCCCCCTTTACTTTCAAAACAAAATTATCCGGATGAACAAAGGGTGGTGGTACAGATACGGACTCTGCATTTTCTAAAGCTTCAATAGGTTCTCCTGCAGCAATGAGTCCAAGAAGTGGCAAACGGGCCGGTGCGGCGTGCTCCTCCCTTAAGGTTAAAGCCCGCTTGCCATTGGGTCCTTTGGTCCGATTCAGATGTCCGTTGCGGGTAAGGGCATTGACATACCAGTGAACCGTCCCCAGGGATACGAATCCTAATCCCGCCATAATATCTTTGTAAGATGGCGGCTGGCCTTTATCTGCCGTATAACGGTGGATAAAATTCAAAAATCGCTGTTGTTTTAATGATATCATTTTTTTGATTGAAAAACTGCCGAGTGATTCATGTTCGGTTCATCCTGCGTGGAATGTGACGAAACTCGTAAGTTTCTCGTAAGTATTTTACAGGTTTTGATCCATTTAATTCAAGTATTTTTTCATTATTTTCTCCCATGGTTATTCTAAAATGTATGACCAGATATTCACTGTGTATTGTTTCTATGGTTTGTCTTCGGGGACAGCTTGTGGTAACAGAGGTGATGTATAATTTGGAAGGGACAGATTCTCCCAACGAGTTTGTTGAGGTCTATAATTTGTCTGCTACAGACACAGTCAACCTCTCCGGTTGGGTTCTTCGGGATAAATTTTCTACAGATACTATTGAAGATGCGGGTAATGGGCGGAAAATTCCTCCGGGAGGGTATGGTTTAATTATGGAAGGGGATTATTCCTTCTCCAGTGATGGAATTTATGCGGAAAAAATTCCGGATGGGGCTGTTGTTATGAAAGTGGATGATAAGTCCATTGGCAACGGTTTATCAAATAGTGATTCTCTGTATGTGATCAATACCAGCGGACAGGCTGTGGATTCTTTAAGTTGGGCAGACAGCAAAAAACCGGGGTTTTCTGCTGAAAGGGTACGTTATCATCATCCGGGATATTTGACAAACTGGAAAACAAGCCGGGATTCTCTGGGAACACCGGGAACGGTGAACAGTGTCTATCCTTTGGAAACAGATGGATATCTGTTACTGGATTCCCTGCATCTTTCTAAGGATAAACTGTTAAAAACAGATTTTACTGTTTTAAGCGGAACGATTATTAATGAAGGTCTGAATTCTCTTTCTGGTGAAATTGTAATTTCAGAAAACGAGAATACTTTAGCCAGCAAAAATATAGTGCCTCTTTCAGAGCTTGATACAGCATCCTTTTCTATTGATTTAGGTCCCTTTGCAATATCAGGAGAACACCTTCTAACCGTTTTGCTGCTGGTGGCAGGAGATGAAGACACAACAAACAATATCGGATATGTTCCTTTTTCTGTACAGTATGACTGGAATACGATTGTTTTGAATGAGTTTATGGCACGTCCCAACAACGATCAGACAGAATTTGTTGAACTCATTTCCAAAGAAACCTTTTCCATGGAAAACTGGTCCATAAGCGATAACAGTTTAAAAAAGAGACTTCTCCCTTCTCTTTCAGCGGAAAAAAATGACTTTATTGTTGTGGCCCCTGATTCAGGGATTTCTCCTTTTTTACCGGATGGCTCTCATTTGGTAATCCCGTTGGGAACTTTTCCCACGCTGAATAATAGTGGTGATGCTATTTACCTATACGATATGACCGGATTTATTATTGATAGTCTCGTATATGATGCAAACTTTTGGCAGGTGTTTCCGGAAGTCTCCACAGAAAAACTTTGGCCCGAGTTTATATCCAACAAAAGTGAAAATTGGAAATCGGCTCCGGATTCAGTAATGATGACCCCCGGAGCAGAAAATGCTGTGGTATTATTGCCTGTAGATGGAGTTCTGATTCAGGATTCGGTAAGGCATGTTCCTCACTTTCCAAAAGAAAATGAATTGGTTACATTAAGGGTTTCACTGGCAAATAATGGTATGTCTGTGTATTCCGGTACTATTAAAGTTGAGGAAAACGAAAAAGAATTGGGTTTGTATCCGACGCCGGATATTTTCAGAGGAGATACGGTGTCTATGGTATTGGATATTGGTGGGTTTATATCCGGAATGCATCCAATTGAAATTAGTTTAAAAGTAGCAGGGGAAAGTCAAGAGTCAAACAACCATGTTTACGATACTATTCAGGTGAGCTATCCCTTTGGGACGGTACGCATTAATGAGTTTTTGGCTATACCGGACAGCAACCAAACAGAATTTGTGGAAATTTCAGGGACGGTTTCCATGCCATTTACCGGTTGGTCTCTTAGTGATAATACAAAAACACGACATCGAATTCCGGATACATATATACAGGCTGACAGCTTAATCGTCATTGCTTCAGATTCTATTTTAATCCACCGAGTTCCTGTGTCTTCCCCCCACCTTGTTCCCGAGAATTTCCCCGGACTCAATAATGATCAGGATGCTGTATTTCTTTATGACATGACAGGTTCTGTCATTGATTCATTGCTATATTCAGTAAACTGGCCGCTTATGAAAGGGAGATCAACTGAAAAATTTCGGCCTGAATATTTATCAAATGATTCGTCTCGGTGGGGTTTAGCGGTAAATGTTGATAAGCTTACCCCCGGGAAACAGAACAGTCTCTATTATGAATCTCTATCCAGCGAAGGAACTTTGGCCTTAAGTCCAAATCCATTTTCGCCGGATGGAGATGGGCGGGACGATCTCCTCTTTGTAAAATATAAACTACCTTTTGAACAGGGATCGGTGAAAGTCCGTATTTTTGATGTCACGGGTCGAATGATTGCAGTGCCGTATTGGAACACAGTTATTTCTCAAGAAGGAGCATTGGTCTGGGATGGGAGTCTAACGAACGGTGAACCTGCCCGAATTGGAATCTATATCATAAAAGTATCGGCCTCAGATTTGTCCTCTAACCGTTCATGGGAACAAATTGATACGATCGTCTTGGCGAAGCCATTATAAAAAAAAGACCCCAAAAGGGGTCTTTTTTCTACCATTTTTTTGGTTAAAAGACCATACCCAGCCGGATATTAAAACTACCAAATCCGCTGGCATCTTTATAGACATCTTTCGCTATAGTATATCGGTAAAAGAAATGAGTGTCCAACATGAGCAGTTTAAACTGCAAACCGGCTTGTGCATGAAACCCGGAAGCATCAAGTTTATTTTCCACCAGATAATCTTTTAATCCTTCCACGAGTTTGGCCGAATCAGTAGTGGCTCCGAGACTGGTGATAACATCTGCAATCATATCCGGAGATGCGAAAGGAGTGGTGACATGTTTATTGTAGCCGCCACCGGCATGGAGCTTCGCATTTGCTAAAAAGGGGATTCCAAGCCCAAAGAGCTTTTTCTTTACGGTAAAATAGGTGGAACCACGGCTCCAGGCAAAGGGCTCAGAAATGCTGAAGCCCCCGGCGGAATAAGATAAATCATAATCCATAGCTGCCGCCTGGAAATCCACTTCCAAGTCAATGAAAGGGATAGCATCAATAAAGACATATCCGCCAAACCCAAAAGGATTCTCGAGTGCACCTCGTGTGAAGCTGATGGCACCTGCTTCCGTTTCTTCTGACACAGATACACGATCCAACGGAACATGAAGGCCGAATCCACCAATTGCCCAAACCATATTCATAGAGAGTAGAGTTAATAGAAATATTTTTTTCATTAGTATAATTCTCCCGTTATTTTGAAAAGCAACTTTCAAATTTAAAAGCCCTCCTGTCTCTTTCCCTATTATTTATTTATTCATGTGTTCTCTGTCACAAGGAACTTTGGGAAAAAACCATCGTATAGACAAACAATTATGAGAAGCATTTATATGATGAAATGGATATTGGCTGTCAGCATAGCCCTTGGAGGCGTTTTTGGACAGCAGAAAAAAATTATTGTTAAAAAGAAAACTGCTGAAAACGACAAGGAACGGACTGTAGATGTGGTTACCGATGGGAATGAAATGACTGTTGTCGTGGATCAGGACGGAAAAACGGAAAAGTACACGATTAACCTCTATGATAAAAAAGCACTTGGAGCATTGAAGAAAAATTTATCAGATATAGATGTGGATCTCCATACTATGATTATGGAATCAGATAATATATATACGATTCACAAGGGCGGTTACCTTGGGGTACAAATCCAAGATATGACAGACCAGTTGCGTAAATATTTCAAAGTGAAAGGCGATGGCGGGGTTCTCATTTCTGAAGTGGTTGAAGAAAGCCCGGCAGAAAAAGCAGGGTTAAAAGCCGGAGATGTTCTTATCAAAGTTAATGATTCTAAGGTAAAGGATACAGACGACTTGCAAAGAGAAATCCGAAACAAAAAACCGGAATCAACAGTTAAGCTAACCCTCATTAGAAAAGGTCGTAAAAAAACACTGGAAGCCACTTTAGAAAAAAGTGATTCTTCTTTCTCTTGGACAGGGAAAATGCCGGGAATGAAAAACCATAAAATGCATCAGAAAATAATGAAAAAATACGGAAAAAATCATGACATGGAATTCTTTTTAAAAGATGAAGGTGATATGACAAAACATTTTAATATGCGAAGGCTCAACTCCACGATGGATAGCGAGATAAAGAAAGAATTAAAACAATTAAAAAAAGAGCTAAACAGCTTGAAAAAAGAAATTAAAAAACTTCAAAAGTCTTAACCCTTACCTCTTTTCGTTAAGACCCTCTTCTAAAAAGGCCTGGATTCGGTGACGTGACCCGGGCCTTTCTTTTATTTGCTACTGTTGGAAGAAAATACACACTTCTTTTTTACAGTTCTCAATAAATTGCGCAACTTATATTCCATGGATTTATGAAACATATGTTCTCCAGAATTGTCCTACTGATTGCGGTAACTTCTTTAACCGGGCAAAGCCCCATATGGCCTACCAGTGCAAGCTATACACTTTCTTCTAATTTTGGAGAATTTAGATCCACAGGGTATCACATGGGATTGGATATAAAAACAAAAGGAAAAGAAGGATTTCCGGTTTATGCTGTTGAGGAGGGATATATTTCCAGAATGGTGGCCAATTTTAATGGATTTGGCAAAGCTCTTTACCTGACGACGACGGACGGGCATATTGCCGTTTTTGCCCATTTGAGCCGATTTTCACCTAAGTTAGAAACACGGCTGAAAAAAGAACAAGACAGTGGGAAATCTTATCTGGTGAATCACTATTTCAAAAAAAATGAGTTTCCGGTAAAAAAGGAAACTGTAATCGGGTTTACAGGAAACACAGGGAATTCGTTTGGCCCCCATCTGCATTTTGAATATCGAAACAATCAGGATCAGCCACTGAATCCTCTAAAAAATGGATTTTCTTTGGAGGATAGACTTTCGCCTCAAATGGATGAGATTTCTTTTGTACCACTCAGTCCTTATGCATGGCTAAACGGAAGCCAGCTTTCACAGGTATTCCCACTTTTCAGGGATAAAACAGGAGTTTACCATTTACCGGATACAATAAATGTTTCCGGGAGAATAGGAATAGCGGTAAAAGCCTTTGATAAACGGCAAGGCGCGAAGAACATTTATCAGCCTTCAGAATTGTCGTTATGGGTAGATGGAAAAAAATATTACTCCCTTAATTTTGACAAACTGGATTATCGGTTGATGCCTACAGCGAATTATGTGAAAAATTATAAAAGTGCTCGTCTAAATCTGGGGAATTTCATTAATCTATACCGAAAAGAAACAACGCCATCTATTCCGATACATTCGGATGAATTGATGGGTATATTAGATCTGACTCCAGGGTATCACCACATTAAAATCAATGTTATCGATGCTGTTGGAAATACAAGCGTTGCCCAAGGGGTTGTTTTTTCTATGCCTCCCTTTGAGCTGTCCGGAGAATTAATGGAAATATCAGCGGATTCTGCAACTTTCCGGTTTGAACCAAAAACATTGGCAATTCCAATAAAAAAAATAATCTGTTACAGTTTTACGCCATTCGGGTTTGCAGACAAAAAGATTGAGTTTTTCAATTCGCGCTTTGAGGATGGATATCTATTCTTGACACTGCCAAAAAAACAAATTAGACGCAAGGTCCTTCAGTTCTTTGCTGTCAATAAACTAGGGGCACGTTCAAAGCCTTTTCATTGGATTAACGAATCCATATATGGGGATCATTTAAGCGTAGATGTAGATTTGGAAGTGCGACAAACAGAAGCCGGAGTTATGCTCCAGGTTCAGGCAAAAAAGGTCATTAAAGAAAAAGTTTCCCTCAGGTTAAAAGGAGCAGTGAAATATGATGTTTTGTCCATGGATCAAATTCGGCCCGCGGTTTATTTGTCGGAGCCAGTATCCCCGAATCGGTTTGAGGATGTTCAAATTATTGAGGTACTATTGTCTGGAGATGTGAAAAGGCAAATAGTCTTCGATTTTCCTTATACGGTTGCTGTTCCCGAAACCATAACAACAGCGTTATCTCAGGATAAAAATTGCTCTATTTTCATTCAACCCAATACATTTACAGATACTGTATTAACTTGGATTGAACCAGTTCACACACATGCTTCCGCAGTAACAGGACTGTTAAAATCAAAAGTGTATCAGCTTCAACCTTTTGACACTCCTCTTTTACAGCCCTTAAAAGTAGGAATTCGATATCATGCCCGGGAAAAATATGATCCAACCCTGCATTTGTATTATTATGATTCTAAGGAGGGATGGACATTTATTCCTACAACGGTTAATAAAACGAAACGGGTCTTAACTGGCGAAGTAAAACATTTAGATGCCATTGCCATTCTTCAGGATGTAACACCGCCAACTTTTAAATCTTTACACCCCGGGAACGGGGGGCGGTATCCGGCCTTGGAGGTGGATGAGATAAGGGTAGTTGTAGAGGATAAATTATCTGGAATTAATTCTGAGGAAAACTCAATTGCGCTGGAATTGGACGGAAACCCTCTGCGATTTGCATATCAACCCCGAAAGAAAGAAGTATCTTTTATGCTGGAACAACCCCTTTCCCCTGGAAAACATTTCCTGCATATCCGCATATCCGATCGTGCCGGGAACAGTACAGACAAAACCATTTCATTTGATATTTATTGATGTTTTTTCCTTATAAAGACGACAATCCAAAGATCCTTATTCCCTATATAACCTATGGTATTATTGCCTTAAATGCTTTGGTGTTTTTATTTCAGTTTGGATTAGATCTTTCAAATCCAAATGAGGCAAGGGGTTTTATTTATGTGTTTGGACTTGTTCCGGCAGAATTTTCCGTTTTATCGATGATAACATCTATGTTTCTCCATGGGGGGTTTGCCCACTTTCTCGGTAATATGTGGTTTTTATGGATATTTGGAGATAATGTAGAAAGCACTTTGGGGCATCTGCGATTTTTGCTGTTTTATCTGCTTTGCGGTGTGGCTGCTACATTGGCTCAGACCTTGATCAATCCAGAGTCTACCATTCCGATGGTGGGAGCCAGTGGTGCCATTGCAGGAGTTTTGGGGACGTATATGGTTCGCTTTCCCCGGGCAAAAGTTCATGTGTTTATCTTTTTTATTTTTATAACCACAATTCGGGTTCCGGCCTATATTGTTTTAGGTTTTTGGTTTTTTAATCAGTTGACAAATGGATTGGGATCGCTAGGACTGGACACAACCGGAGGTGTAGCGTGGTTCGCTCATATTGGTGGTTTTATTGCTGGCATTATACTTCAACATGTTTTTAAGCTTATACGGTTGGAAAACTAGCAACAAAAGAAATACATGCCATCTAAAGTAAATATCCATCGAAGTCTATTTATTTCCATTCTGGTATTTTTCATCGGATGTGAAGACTCAAAAGACAAAATATGCGATCCGGATACCGGCAGGGGCCAGGTGGTCTCTGTTGTGTCCATGGGGACAATAACCGCAGTTTATCTGCAGGAACAATTGGATAGTTGGAAAATTGATATCGGAGTTGTGCCAAAATTTAATGTGAATGTTTTTTCAGTAGTTTATGAAACAGTGGATTGGAATGGCGAGGTTCGCCAAGCTTCCGGCGCCATGTATATTCCCAAGGATGAATCAGAAAAGGGGTTTCCTATTTACAGTGGACATCATGGAACAGAATCCAGGCGGGAAAATGTAGCCTCAGTAGTCCCCCTGCGGGGATTTGATGCTCTTTTTGCTGCTTCTACAGGTTATGTGTCTCTGGCTCCTGATTATTTGGGTATGGGAATTTCCATAGATGTTTTTCATCCGTATATCCATGCCAGTGTTGCTGACGGTGTCATTGACTTTATCCGGGCAGCTAGAAATTACTGCTGTTTGAATGATATTCCTTTAAATGGCCAGTTATTTCTTGCTGGTTATTCTGAAGGTGGTTATGTGACAATGGCAACCCACAAAGCTATGGAGGAAAATTTTTCTGATGAGTTTAAAGTGACAGCTTCCGCACCTATGGCTGGACCTCATGACATCATGAACCAGGCAAACTGGATTTTATCTTCAGACTCATTTGCATATCCTGCGTATGCAGGATATATTGCCAAGTCTTATCTGTCAATCTATCAATGGGATAAACAATATTCGGATTATTTTAAGGAACCCTATGCGGGGAAAATCCACAATTTGTTTGACGGGGAAAAAACCATAGGACAAATCAATGATGAACTTGTGGAAAAAACCTCCGAGCTTTATGCGGATAACTTCTTATCCGGGTATTTTGGAGATGGAGAAAAAGAACTAAAAAATGCCTATAGGGAAAACAGTGTCCACGATTGGTATCCAAAGGCGCCCATCAAATTATTCCATGGAGATAAAGATGATGCTGTTCATTATGAATGCTCTGTGATAGCCTACAACAAGATAAAAACTAACGGCGGAGACATTTCGTTGGTGACCATTCCAGGGGCGGATCATGGTGGTGCGGTATTTGAATCAATGGCTGGGGCAAAAGCCTGGTTTGACTCTTTAAAAAAATGAAATCCCTGGTTCAAATGGCCATAGGTATGCGGACAAAGTCCCATGCACCTTATTCGAATTACAAAGTTGGAGCAGCCGTTTTAGCTGAAGATGGGACTGTTATCGGCGGATGCAATGTGGAAAATGCCAGTTACGGACTTTCTATTTGTGCCGAAAGGACGGCATTATTTACTGCAATAGCAGAAGGTCATCACTCTTTTAAAGCATTGGCAGTATCCACAGAAAACGGCGGTTCACCATGCGGGGCTTGTCGCCAGGTTATCTGGGAATTGTGCGGAGATATCCCGGTTTATATTTCTGATAAAAACGGAGTGTTGCGAGAAACCACAAGTCAAGCGTTATTACCTGATGCCTTTGATTCAAAAAAACTAACGGATTAAGATGAAATGCGGAAAACAGGGGGAGCCTTAAATTTGGCTTTTACACTTATATCCCAAAAGTTTTCTACCCAAGAATTATTTTTACTCTCTCCAGGCTTCCCTTCTAAGAAACAAGCTTGTCTGAAGGTGGTTCGAGAAGACAAGGGGAAAAACTCATGGGACTCCCCCCGGGGGATGGTGCCATGAGTAAATCACCGATTCTGATCGGTATAGCCGGAGGAACAGGGTCCGGAAAAACCTCCATAGCTAACCAGCTATTACAAGAATATGGTGAAGGGGAAGTCATGGTTATCGAACAAGATGCCTATTATAAGGATTTATCTGACCTTACCCTTGAAGAGAGACATCAGCAGAATTTTGACCACCCTGATTCCATTGATATTGAATTATTTAACCATCATTTAATCGGGCTCATCAAGGGGTTGGATGTCGAAATTCCCGTTTATGATTTCTCTACACACCTGCGGAAGAATGCAGTGTTGACCGTAAAACCCCACCACGTTATCGTTATAGAAGGGATTTTAGCGCTGCACTTTCCGGTGCTCAGAGAATTAATGGATATCAAAATTTATGTCGAAACTCCAGCAGACATCAGATTTATACGAAGGGTGACTCGGGATGTTGAAGAACGAGGCAGAACTGTACAATCTGTCATTGATCAATATTTGAAAACCGTTCGCCCCATGCACGAACAATTTGTGGAACCATCAAAATTTTATGCCGATATTATTATACCAGAAGGGGGCAGAAATAGTGTTGCTATAGACCTGTTAAGAACTAAAATAGACGCCATTTTACCTTAATCGATTTAAAGAAATCACCAAATTCATAAAACAATATTCTCAAATAAGAACAGGATGTAATTTTAATCCATGACATTAACACCAAAAGATTCCGGCTGGATAGAAGTCATCTGTGGCAGCATGTTTAGTGGAAAAACAGAAGAACTAATCCGACGGTTGCGTCGGTCGGAAATCGCAAAAATGAAAACCATGATATTTAAACCACATATTGATGACAGATTCAGCACAGATGAAATCGTATCCCATAATAAATCCAAGCTAAATTCTATTCCTGTAAATAATGTAGAAGATATTATAGAGCTTGCAAAAGAGGCAGAAGTTGTAGGGTTGGATGAAGCCCAGTTTTTTGGCCGTACCCTTATTACCGTTTGTAAAACCTTAGCCGCTGAAGGGAAACGCGTTGTTGTTGCCGGGTTGGATACTGATTATAGGGGAAAGCCCTTTGGCCCTATGCCTCAAATCATGTGCGAAGCTGATTATTTGGATAAATTTCGGGCAATTTGCGTAAAATGCGGAAACCCCGCTTCTTATACACAACGCATTACAGCTGATTCTGCTCAGGTTGTGATTGGCGAGAGTGACATATATGAAGCACGATGCAGAAATTGTTATACACCACCGGAGGATGAAGTATGAACCTTATGAGTATAGCGGGCCTCATATCCCTTTTGGGGATTGCTGCTGCCATGTCTTATCATTTTAAACAGATAAAGCTCAGACCTATTATTTGGGGGCTGGGACTTCAATTTATTTTTGCACTGATTATTTTAAGAAGCGATTATCTCAGCTTTACAGGGATGGGGCTTTTAGGGCTTCTTTTATTAACTTATCTTCTTCAAAAGGATGATAAAATATTTGGTGGTGGTATTAAAAGCATCCTAGTCTTGACAGCTGGCGGATTAGCCTTAGGCTACGGAGCAAGCTTTCTGGGCAAAGGGACGGGCTATCTTCTTTTAATTTTACTGTTAGCTATGATTTTAAACAATTGGATGAAATGGGCGCAGGACTATCAAAGATATATCAGCGGCTTGTTTGTAATTGTTGGCATTAGCTATATGATTACCCACGGGATTACAGGCCAATATATATTTAAAACATTCAGTGATAAAATAGCCTATTTTTTAAATTTATCAGATTACGGAGCCCAATTCCTATTCGGACACTTGACGAATGCGGATTATTTTTTTACTGCACCCAATTCCAGTTGGCCCGGTTTTGGATTTCAATTTGCATTTAAAGTCCTTCCTACAATCATCTTTTTTGGTGGATTCATGAGTGTCCTTTATTATTATGGTATCATGCAAAAACTCATCGAAACCATCAGTCATTTTATGCGTTGGACTATTGGTACAAGTGGGGCAGAAACGTTATCTTGCAGTGCCAATATTTTTGTGGGTCAAACGGAAGCGCCCCTATTGATTAAACCATTTTTGGATCAAATGACAAAATCAGAACTGTTGACTATAATGGTTGGAGGATTCGCAACCATAGCTGGCGGTGTTTTAGCAGGGTATATTTCCATGGGAGTGCCAGCAGGGCATTTAGTGGCAGCCAGTGTCATGTCTGCTCCGGCTGCTTTGGTGATTGGTAAAATTATTTATCCAGAAACCGAACATTCTGTAACAGCTGGAGATGTTGAATTACCTAGGATAACTGTGGGGTCCAATGCTGTTGAGTCGGCTTCAAATGGAATTACAGACGGATTAAAGCTTGCGGTCAATGTTGGAGCAATGTTAATTGGGTTCATTGCTTTAATTGCTGTAATAGACTTGGCTTTGAATTGGTTCGATGGCTTGATTGATGGCCGATGGTTTAAGGGAGAATATATTCAATATGCAGCAGCAGGTCTTTCACCGGCGAAAGGAGAATTTGTCGGATATTTCCCCGGGTCTCTGCAGACCTTGTTTGGAACGATTTTTTCTCCTTTAGCTTATTTAATGGGAGTCCCATGGAATGATGCCGGTGCGGTGGGGAATCTGCTGGGGATAAAAGTTTCTTTGAATGAATTTGTTGCCTTCGGAACTTTGGGCGGGTATATCGCAGATGGAGTCATTGGAGATCGGGCCATAATTATTTCGACTTACGCATTGTGCGGATTTGCCAATTTTGGGTCCATTGGCATTCAAATTGGAGGAATTAGTGCTATCTCACCAAAACGAAAAACCGATTTGGCAAAAGTAGGCGTCAAGGCCATGTTCGGTGGAGCACTGGCTTCTTGGTTAACCGCAACAATTGCAGGCATATTATTGTAGAGAAGAGGTAATGAGACTGTTATTTATGGGGCCTCCCGGTGTGGGAAAAGGAACTCAGGCAGAGAGAATTGAAAAGCACTTTAACATCGTTCATTTATCTACGGGAGAAATACTTCGAGAGGAAATGAAAGCAGAAACACCAGTGGGAATACAGGCAAAAGTTTACTGCGATTCCGGGCAATTGGTCCCGGACTATATTTTATTGGATATTATTGAGAACCGATTAGCTCAAGAAGATTGTAAGAACGGATATTTATTAGATGGGTTTCCTAGAACACTTCCTCAAGCCGAAGGATTGGATAATATCTTAAATCAATTAAATCAAAATCTGGATTGTGCCATCAGTTTAACCGCAGACGAAGATGAATTGGTGCGCCGGTTGGTTCAAAGGAGGAAAGAGTCGGGACGGACAGATGACACAGAAGAAATCATTCAACAGCGGCAAAAGGTTTATTGGAAACAAACGGCTCCTTTACTGGACTTTTATAAGAAAAAAGGGTTACTAAAGGAAGTTGATGGCATCGGAGAAATTTTGGAAATAACCAAAAGAATTTTAAATGTATTGAATTGAATATGTTGAAGGTAGGATTAACTGGTGGATTGGGGAGCGGTAAAAGCACCGCCACCAAGACATTTGCTGACATGGGTGCTTATATATTTGATGCAGACGGTGAAGCAAAAAAATTGATTGAAAAAAATGAAACGGTCCAAAATGAGCTTATTGCTGAGTTTGGTACAGACATTATGAATGCACAGGGAGGGGTGGATAAACGAAAATTAGCTAGGGTTGCCTTCCAGGATGATATTCACCAGCAGAATCTGAATGCCGTTGTTCACCCGTACATATTTGAATTAATTGATTCAAAGTTTCAGAAAGTTTCTGTTGAAAATATTCATACATTGTTTATTGTAGATGGTGCCATGATTTATGAATCCGGATATGATATCCATTTGGATTATGTTATTGTTATAACGGCACAATTGATGCACCGTATGGAAAGGGCGCTGAAACGCGGTGGATTGTCTAGAGAAGACATTTTGAAGCGGGTTGAATTTCAACTTCCCGAAGAAGAAAAAGTAAACATGGCCGATTTTGTCATTCACAATGATACTTCCGAATCGGACTTGGAAGAAGCCGTAATAGCGCTCTACAAAAAACTGACCTAACTCTTTAAATTGGGTATCAACATAATACCCAAATCTACAATCACCATTGCATCGCACTTCTTGGAAATCAGAACGGTAATGGGTTAAATTGGAATATAGGATAAATGTGTCTTAAATAGGATTGTGATGCCAAAAGTCCACGGTCATGTGACTATAAATATAGAAAATTGTAAGGGGTGTGAACTGTGTACAGATGAATGCCCCCAATCTTCCCTTTCCATGAGTGACTACATCAATAAAAAGGGTTACCATTATGCCATCCTTGTTGAGGATAACTGTACGGGGTGTACCAATTGTGCTCTAGTGTGTCCGGAAGCGGTAATTACGGTATACAGAGAAAATAAAAAACAGGAAAAACAACCGGTTGCGGTGAATTCAAATGTAACAGAGAATATTTCCGTGTCAATTCAGTGAGTAAAACCATGGGCGAAAAAATCTTGATGAAAGGTAATGAAGCTTTGGCGGAAGCTGCCATTCGAGCCGGAGTAAAAGCTTATTTTGGTTACCCCATTACTCCTCAATCTGAATTGCTGGAATATATGTCGGCACACTTAAATAATAGGGGCGGTGTTTTTCTTCAGGCAGAAAGTGAAGTGGCTGCCATTAATATGGTGTATGGTGCAGCCGGATGCGGAGAGCGGGTGATGACAAGCACTTCTTCCCCTGGTTTCAGCCTTATGCAGGAAGGAATTTCTTATATTGCAGCAGCAGAACTTCCCTGTCTGTTGGTCAATGTTCAGCGTGGTGGTCCCGGTTTAGGTACAATTCAAGCAGCTCAGAGTGATTATTTTCAAGCCGTAAAAGGCGGAGGGCATGGAGATTATCAGCTCATTGTTCTTGCCCCAAACAGTGTTCAGGAAATGGCAGATTTTACCTACTTGGGGTTTGACCTTGCGGACAAATATCGAACACCGGTTTTAATTTTATCCGATGGCGCTCTGGGGCAAATGATGGAACCGGTTGTGTTCCTGGAGTATGATGTTGATAAGCATTTTACAGACCATTCCCAATGGGCAACAAGAGGACGGAAAAATGGGGATAGACACATTATAACTTCTCTCCATATTGAACCGGAAAAAATGGAAATAATCAATAATAGACTTCAGGATAAATACCGAGATATTCGTGATAAGGAAATCCGGTTCAGGGCCACTCAAACTGAAGATGCAGACATTTTGATTGTGGCTTATGGGCTCGCCTCCCGTGTGGCGCACCATGCTTTGGAGTTGGCCAGAGAAGAAAACTTAAAAGTGGGCCTGTTTCGCCCCATTACCCTTTACCCCTTCCCCTATCGGCAATTGAGGGCTTTATCAGAGAAAGTTGGAGCTATTTTAACTGTAGAAATGAATGCAGGCCAAATGGTTGAGGATGTGCAACGGGGTTCTGTGGAGAAAACGCCCGTCCATTTCTATGGCAAAACCGGTGGTGTTATTCCTCAGCCTGAAGAAATCCTGGAAAAAATCCGAGCCATATCTATAGCCCCCCAAATGGAGGAAATCTTCTAATGTCAGATCCGAAACAACCCATACAGTGCGAGAATCTGGAATTAATGGATAAGGTTTGGGAACGACCCGACACTCTGGTAGATATTCCCATGCATTATTGTCCGGGATGCGGCCATTCAGTTGTCCACCGGCTTATTATGGAGGTGGTGAAAGAATTGGAGATCCAAGAAAAAACTATCGGTGTTGCCCCGGTGGGATGTTCTGTTTTTGCCTATAATTACATGGATGTAGATATGCAGGAAGCTGCTCATGGCAGGGCGACGGCTGTTGCAACCGGCATCAAGCGGGTTCTGCCGGACAGGATCGTTTATTCCTACCAGGGGGATGGAGATTTAGCTGCTATAGGAACAGCCGAAACAATCCATACCATAAACCGGGGAGAAAATATTGTTATGATTTTTATCAATAACGGTATTTACGGTATGACCGGAGGGCAAATGGCTCCAACCACACTTATGGGTTCTAAAACATCCACCACTCCAACTGGACGGGATCCGCAAATTCATGGAGAGCCTATAATTATAGCCGAAATGATTTCAATCCTCCACGGAGCATATTTTGTAACACGCCAGGCTGTGAACTCTGCCAAAGCAGTCCGAAAAACAAAGAAAGCCCTCCTTCGGGGATTTCAGTACCAGTTGGAAGGTAAAGGGGGTGTAAGCTTCATTGAAGTGGTGAGTAATTGTCCATCCGGCTGGAAGATGACTCCTGTTGAGTCCAATAAATGGTTGGATGATCATGTGTTGGACACCTATCCGTTGGGAGACATTAAAGTCCCGGTGAAAACACAATGAAACAGGAAATTATAATTGCCGGTTTTGGAGGACAGGGTGTTTTATCCATGGGCATGACACTGGCCTATGCAGGGATGATTGAAGACAAAGATGTATCCTGGATGCCGAGCTATGGCCCGGAAATGAGAGGTGGTACTGCAAATTGTACTGTTATATTAAATGATGAAAAAATTAGTTCACCCATCATAAATACTTTTGATACGGCTATTATTCTCAACCAGCCGTCCATGAAAAAGTTTGAATCATCCGTTAAACCCAGAGGACAAATTCTATATGAATCCAACAATATTTTGACACCCCCCAAAAGAGAGGATGTTACAGCTCTAGACATTCCAGCCACTATAGAAGCAGTAAAGCTGAATAACAAACAGGTGATGAATATGATTATTCTGGGCGTTTATATTGGACGGAATCCGGTATTAAAAATTGAATCGATTTTAAAAGCCTTAAAAAAAGTCCTGCCGGAACGGCATCATTATCTTATTCCTCTAAACCAAAAAGCCTTGGAACGGGGAATGGAGATGGTTGTGGAACTGGCAGAAGTGTAAAGGGGGATCCCATGATGACAAGACCCAATAAATTCGCTTCTATAGAGGAAATTTTAACTTTTGCTATGGCCGATGAACAGGAAGCAGCTCATTATTATGAGGATGTAGCCAATCGCATGGCCGATACAGATTTGAAGCGGTTATTGCTGGATTTAGCCAAGATGGAGGTGGAGCATTACAATGTGTTGAAGGCTAAACTGGAAGAATGCCGAGCAAACGGTTTTTGCACCCACGGCATTCTATCTTCATTTGAGGAAGTATCGTAAATTGCAAATATGAAATACACTGCCGGAACTTTTTTATTTATTTAATCTTTCGAAACATTCTCTAAAACCATGAAAATGGTGTAAGTAAAGTAATAAGGAACATTCAAGCGAATCTATGTACATACTTACTTTAAACCCCGGCGCAACGTCAACAGAGGTAGGCCTGTTTAAAAACCGGAAAGAAGATCGCCGGATAAGAATAGACCACTCCCACGAAACACTGTCCTCTTATGTACCAGATCAAATATCAAATCGTCTGAAAGCTATAGATTCATTCATATCCTCTATAAAGGATGTCCATGCAATGGGGGCAAGAGGCGGTCCCTTAAAACCGCTTCCTGGCGGTGTATATGCAGTTACGGAGTCTATGTTAGGTGCCTACAGGACAGGCCGCTATGCCAACCATGCTTCAAACCTGGGGGCTCTCATGGCAGATGTCTTAACCCAACGATGGCCTGTCCCTGTGTATATTGTTAACCCTGTAACGACTGATGAAATGGTCGAAAAAGCAAGAATTTCTGGAGTTCCCGGTATCGAAAGAAAAAGCAGAAGCCATGCTTTGAATATAAAATATAGTGTTCAAAAAGCGGCAAATGAGTTGGAGATCTCCTTTAAAAATTCCCGCTTTATTGTGGCCCATTTGGGGAGTGGCTTTTCTATTGCTGCGGTCAGACAGGGGAAAATAATAGATGTAAATGATGCCCTGTTGGGTATGGGACCGTTTTCTGTAGAACGGGCAGGCGCCTTACCTCTTGCAGGTATTTTAGACCTGATATTTCATCAAAAGATTTCTTATGAAGAGCTGGTTCAGCGTTTTTCAAAAAACAGCGGTTTAAAAGGATATTTAGGAACAAACGATTTACAGATTATTGAGGAAAACCTTGGTGACGAAAAGTTCCGACTGATTTACAATGCCATGATTTATCAAATTCAAAAAGAAATTGGAGCCATGTTTGGAGCCCTTAACGGCAGGACCGATGGATTAATTCTTACCGGAGGGCTTATTCGTTCAAAAACATTTGTAAAAAATCTAACCAGGTGCTTGACCTTTTTAGGTCCTCATTTTGTTTATCCCGGAAGTTTTGAATTGGAGGCCCTTGCGGAGAGTGTTTACCAGGTTCTCACAGGTAAAATAGCAGTAAAGGAATATGATTGATGGTTCGATTGTTTAAGGAAATTTACGATATTGTTGACGAACTCCCATCGGTTCGACTGGCTGTGGTAAACCCGATTCAGAGATATTTACTCGAAACCATTGAAGACGCCGAAAAGAAAAACTGGATTAAATCGTTAATCTTCAAAAGTGAAAACACGCAAGTTGCTTCACAGGAAGCGGTTTCTGCCGTTAATGATGGCAGAGCTGATTTTCTCATGAAAGGAGATGTGGATACAGCTACACTCCTGAAAGCAGTCATGGATGAAGAGAAAGGACTAAAAGCACATCAAATGCTTAGCCATATTGCTGTGGTGGAGTCCCCCAATTATAAGCGGTTGATGCTCATGACAGATGGTGGAGTAAATATTAAAATGAATAAAGCTGTTTTAATTAACATATTAGAAAATGCATTGATTCTTGCAAGCCGATTGCAAAATAACTTGCCCAATGTTGCATTTTTATCTCTTGTGGAAACCATCTCTAAAAAACTGCCTGAAACGGGACTGGCCAAAGAAATGGATATTCAATTCAAAAATAATGGCCGATTTACAGCAGAAGGACCTTTGGCTCTGGATGTGGCTCTTTCAGAAAAGGCGGCATTAGCAAAAGGAATTTCATCCAGAATAGCAGGAAAAACAGACATTTTTATTGGGCCGAATATCACCGCAGTGAATTTTATGGTGAAAAGCCTCATGGCCGTTGGCGGTTCTGGTGGGGGCGGACTTATTATGGGAGCCCAATGTCCAGTTGTCCTGCTTTCGAGGTCTGACTCACAAACAACAAAATTAAATTCAATAGCGCTGGGATGTCTGGCGCTGAAAGGGGAAGGTCATGGATATTAAAAATAGACGTGTTCTTATTTTAGGTGGTTGGGGATTAGTGGGAACAGCGATTCTGAGAAAGCTTGCAGAACACCACCCGAAAGAGATTATCATTCTATCTCTAAAAGAAAACGAAGCAAGAGAAGCCTGTCGTCAGATGAAATTGGAATTCCCGGAGATTACCTATAAACCGGAATGGGGGAATATTTTTGTAAGGGAAAGTCAAAAAGATTTGTCCAGATCGGAATTATTGAATAATCAGGGTGAACGTCAACAGCTGATGAAAGATACCCTAGAAGGATTTGATGAAGAAAAACTGGATGCATCCTTTTTAAATCAGGTTATCACACGCCATAAACCCCATATTATTATCGACACGGTTAATACAGCTACAGCTCTTGCCTATCAGGATTTATATAATGGGTATTACAGCCTGAAAAAGGAAATGGAAGTGGCTTTAGATTCTGGACTTACAGAAAATTTATTCTCTGAAGTGGAAAAAATGCTAACAACATTATATACACCTCAAATTATTCGGCATATCCAAATCTTGCACACCAGTATGGTAGAAAATAAAACGGGTGTTTATATAAAAATTGGTACCACAGGAACCGGAGGGATGGGGCTGAACATTCCTTATACCCACAGCGAGGAGAAACCCTCCCGTGTTTTGTTGAGTAAATCTTCGTTGGCAGGTGCCCATACAATGCTGTTATTTTTAATGGGGAGAACCCCGGATGGGCCAATTGTTAAAGAAATTAAACCTGCGGCCGCCATTGCGTGGAAAGGTATCCAGTACGGAGAAATAGCCAAGCACGGTAAGCCGATACAACTCTATGATTGTCATCCGGAAAAGGCTTTGATCTTGAAGAAGGCATTTGATTTTACTCCAAAACCCATTTGGAGCGATAGAGGGAAACCCCTTGAATCTGTTTTTATTGATACTGGAGAAAATGGAATATTTTCGAAGGGAGAATTTGAAACCATTACCTCTGCAGGACAGATGGAATTTGTTACTCCAGAGGAGATTGCAGCGAATGTTATTTTAGAAATAATGGGAGACAGTACAGGGCATGATATTTTAAATGCGCTTGACAATTCAATCATGGGTCCAACCTATCGGGCAGGCTATATGAGACATTATGCCTTGGAAGAAATGAATCGTCTTCAAGATGAACATGGGGTTGAAAGTGTTGCTTTTGAAATATTGGGTCCCCCTCGCCTTTCAAAAATACTTTATGAGGCTCAAATTCTAAAAAAAGTGTGTGGTGATTTAAAATGTATTTTAACCCGAGGTCCAAAAATGCTTGCAGAACAAGCAGAAAAACTTATTCAAAATAATTCAGAACTTAGATCTCAGATTATTTCCATTGGAATTCCTATACTAATGCCTGATGGAAAACGGTTGCTTAGAGGTCCGGAAGTCAAAATTCCTACCCGCTTGGGAAGATCATCAATTCCAATGAGGGAAACCCAGATTAATGAATGGTCTGACGCAGGCTGGATAGACTTAAGAAAAGAGAATATGGCTTTGTGGCAGGGGCGTATTGAAAAAATATTATCTTTTGTAGATGATTTAAACAAACAGGATACAAGTTCACTGCACCATCATGGTCGGCAATATTGGGACGTGAACAAACCTATGAATATCGGAAAAGTTGCAGCTTGGATATTCATAAACGAGGATAAAGGTCTTCGAATAAAACGTTGATCAGCGAATAGCCCTTCGCATAGCTCGGGGCTTATCCAGAATCTCTTTCATGACAATGGCCTTTCGTAATCCCCTAAAATCCTGGAATAGGGTAATGGGTTTATTTTCATGAAGTTTTTTCCGATAGGCCTCCGCAATATTATGAGTCATAATATGAAGAGGAATTGCAGGTTTTGATTTTGAAACTGAAATTGGAGCGGTTTTTACCGGGATGACCTTTTCCGGTATAATTTGCTCTAAAACCTGCTCTTTTTCAGATGGAGGTTCTTTTTCATTTTCATTGAAAATTTCCGGTATTTTTTCCTTTAAGTCTCCAAATATCTCTTGAATAAAACCGGGAGGTGAAGTCACCTCTTCTTTATCGTCTAAATCTAATTTTTGGCGGGCTTCTTTCTGCTGACGCTTTTTCATCATTGCTGATAGACCATAAAGAATCAGCAGAAAGAGCCAATAACCAAGTCCTTCCATTTAACCGTCACCCTTTTCAGGGGGGAATGTTGAGGTGATATCTTTTTCACCAGAGATTGATTCTCTCATATCAGTATCCGCCTGAATATTTCTCATATTTACATAATCAAATACACCAAGTTTTCCTTCACGAAAGGCTTGCGCCATAGCCAGAGGGACTTGGGCTTCAGATTCCACAACCTTTGCTTGCATCTCTTGGGTTCTGGCTTTCATTTCCTGCTCTTCAGCAACGGCCATAGCGCGGCGGGTTTCAGCTCGGGCTTGCGCTACGCGAAGATCTGCTTCTGCTTGATCGGCCTGAAGTTGAGCACCGACATTTTTCCCAACATCCAAATCTGCAATATCAATTGAGAGAATTTCAAAAGCTGTTCCGGCATCCAGCCCTTTTGTTAGTACCGCTTTTGAAATATTATCCGGATTTTCCAACACAGCTGAATAAGACAAAGATGAACCAATTGCGCTGACAATACCCTCACCAACACGGGCTATTATGGTATCGTCAGTAGCACCACCGACCAATCCCGGAATATTTGTTCTAACTGTTACACGGGCTCGGGCTTTGAGTTCGATACCGTCTTTTGCCACAGCAGAAAGAAACCCGTCTCTTGGAGCATCAATAACTTTTGGATAAACACTGGTTTGAACAGCTGAGTTTACATCACGTCCCGCCAAGTCAATTGCCGTAGCGGTTTCAAAAGGAAGGGGTATTTTTGCCTTATCTGCAGCGATAAGAGCCGCAACAACATTCACAACATTTCCACCTGCAAGATAATGGGTTTCCAGCATATCGGTAGTGATTTTATCCAAGCCGGCTTTGTGGGTGTTGATAACGCCGTCAACCACCAGCCTAGGTGATATTTTTCGCAATCGCATTCGGATGAGATCTATGATGGTAATTCGTCCAATACCCAAACTCACTACCGATTGAATCCACATTCCAATAGGCACAAAGTAAAACAGTAATAAAATAAAAATCAGAATAAAGGCCAGAATGAAAATCGAAATTAAATTCATTGTTTTTCCTCTTTGTTAATTTTTCGAACGACAATACGATTACCATCAACGGTCATAACTTTTACAGGGCTTTTCTTTTCGATAAAATCACCTTCGCTAACAACAAAAATTCTTTGGTGATTTACAACAACCCATCCTGACGGTCGCAGATCGGTTTGAGCCAATCCCACTTCTCCTTTTAATTCTTCAAGTCCGAGAGACGTGCTAAACCCTTCTTCCGATTTCTCTAACCCCGGGGCAGTTAGTTTTTTCCAGAATGTTGTTTTTGTCATTAATCGGAAAAGGAGAAACAGTCCGATAATACCGCCAATTATTCCAATGGTTAACCCCCACAACGCCATGGTCTCAATATTATCTCCAACGGGAATGTCAGGAAGCAAGAGTTCATACAACCCCCACAATATAAGTACAATTCCACCAATCCCTGCGACTCCAAATCCGGGGATAAACAGCATTTCTATCAGGATTAAAATGACACCGGCCAATAAAATAATCATGTCGGTCATGGTTGCCAATTCTGCGATGTAAGAAGCCCCCAAAGACAAGGCAAGGCAAATAAGACCCACCGTGCCGGGAATGCCCCACCCCGGGCTTTGAAGCTCAAATAATATGCCCAAAAATCCAAAGGTTGTTAATAGGGAGGCAACGACGGGATTTGTTAAAAAACGTACAAAAGCTTCAGACCAATTTTCGGTTGTACTTTTTACTTCAGATTCCTTTAAATCCAGTGCGATGAGAACATCGTCAAATGTTTCAGTTTTTTTATCGGCAATCTTATATTTTAGGGCCTGTTCAGTGGTGAGGGTAATCAGTTTTCCTTCTTTTCTCCCTTCCAAATCAGTGACGAGAACGGAGTCTCCATCAATCCATAATTTAGAAAAATAAAGGTCTTCGTCGACCATTCCCTTTGCGATTGTTACATTTCTATTTCGTTTTTCAGCTGTGGATGCCATTTCTTCCCGCATATAGCTTATGACTTTTTCACTGGCTTTTTTTCCTGACATATCTACAGCCGTGGCGGCACCTATGGTACCACCGCCGGTCATATAAATCGTTTCACAAGACAATGAAATAAGAGCTCCGGCAGAAATGGCCCTTCGATTAATGAAGGCAACGGTAGGGACTGTTGAACTGAGAATAGCATCTTTAATTTGCGTTGCTGCATCCAATCTGCCTCCAAAAGTATCAATATCAAATATGATAGCAGATGCACCATTGTTTTCTGCCATTTGTATACTTCTTTCAATAAAAGGAGGAAGCCCTAAATCGATGGTATCATGAATAGGAACTCGGTAAACACTGCTGGCATTTAAAAGCGTTTGGGCGATAAATATAATAATCGAAAGAAAGCGGCTTTTCTTCATAAAAGAGTTTACCTTTTTATTTAACATAAAAACAATGGCAAGAGATGGAAATTCCATTAGAATTCCCTAATTTTCAGTGCTAAAATGGAAATGAAAGACAAATTTACCTATTGGATTCTTTCCACACTTTCAAAATTGTTTTACCACATGAGTTTTTCCCGTAGAACTCAGGTTGCTAATCGATTGGCTGCAACCGCTTTCAACAGGGTGCCAATCCGAAAATCCATGGCAATAAAAAATATGAAACGGGCATTTCCTCAAAAGAACGATCGGTGGATTTATAATACCTTAAAAAAATGTTACCGTATTTTTTCCATGAATTTTATTCAATTTCTTGCGCTTCCCATTTCCTATGATTCTCGCCAGATCAGGGTCGTCGGTAGGCACTTTTTTGATGAAGCGATTTCACGAGGAAAAGGCGTATTGCTGGTCACAGGACATTTTGGCTTATGGGAAATGTTAGCTGCTTGGCTGGGAGAAAATGGATATCCTTGTTATGGTATTATTGCCAAACAAAAAAATGCGGGAGGAGATAAATTTTTTAAAAACCTCCGAAGCCTCATAGGAATGAATCAAATCTATCGAAATTCTGTTCGAGATTCTATGTATAGAGTTTTGCAGGAAAAGAATGTGCTTATTTTAGCCAGCGATCAGGATGCCAGACACCATGGTGTCTTTGTTGATTTTTTTAATCAACCCTCTTCCACGCCAAAAGGTGTAGCTATTTTTCATATGCGAACAAAGTCCCCCATGGTTTTTTGCACAGCACGACTCAAGGAACCTAGAACAGTTGTTATAGAATTTGAACCCGTTCCTGTAAATGGGAAAGCCACAATCGAATCCATTACCCAAGCATATACTACTCTATTAGAAAATAAAGTCAGAGCGTATCCGGATCATTATTTTTGGTTTCATAGAAAATGGAAAACTAAACCGACTTTCTAATGGACAGAATACTCTCTAATGATAAGCATGCTATTGGGATCGCAGGAAATGCCATTCTTTATGGGGGAGTCATTGTATATCCCACAGATACATTGTATGGGTTTGGTGTCGATGCGCGGAATGAAAATGCCATTAATAAGTTAAACAAAATTAAAAACAGAACAGGGCCCATCAGTGTTGTGGCTCCCGATTTAGCCACAGTATTATCTTGGACAACATTGGAGCCCTTGGAATGGGACTTGGTTAAACAATATCTCAGAGGAAAGACCACAATAATTTTGCCGGTAAAAGACGGAATTGTTCATCCTAAAATTATGGGAGAGGGAAATACTCTTGGTATTCGAATCCCTGCTGATTCTTTTGGTCCATTATTGACCCATAAGCTTGGGTTCCCAATCACCACAACAAGTGTCAATAAAACAGATCAATTACCGTTAAACGATCCTAAAAAAATAGAAGAATCTTTTGGCAATTATATAGATATTCTTATCGATAAAGGACCGTTACCGGAGTCGAGAGGATCCACAATATACAAATTGGAGAAATCTAAATTAGTTGTTGTTCGAAGTGGAAGCAAATGAAAGCTTTTTTTCTTTATATTTTTTTATTTATATCACTGCTCAGAGGGCAAGTGATTCCATTTACGGTCGGTGAAATTCTGGAATATGATGTTGAATTTAATTTGGTCCCAGTGGGGCATGCCATTTTAGCTGTGGATGAGATGGATACCCTAAACGGTGTTTCGGTTTACCATGTGAGTTTTACGGCAAAAACGGGTTGGGTTGGCGATCAGTTTTTTATTATTCGAGATCGTATAGACATTTGGTTGGACGAAGCACATCTCATTACACATAAATTGAAAAAGAAAATAAGGGAGGGCGGTTATAAAAGAAGATCTGAAACGGTGATGGATTATAATAATAATATAGCCGTATCCGAACGCGATACCGTAAATATTCTTGGTCCGGTAAGAGACCCTTATTCTATGTTTTATTATTTAAGAATGATTCCTCTCGTTGAAGATAAACCCATGTCATTTATGACCTATGAGAATAATAAATCCACCCAATTTAATTTGATTGTTAAAGGAAAAGAAATAATTCATGCCCCCTTAGGCAGTTTTGTATGTACCGTTATAAAACCGTTTAAAAAGGGGAAATCACTCTTTAAAAACCAGGGAGATATGAAAATCTGGTTTTCTGATGATAAAAAAAAGTTTCCTGTAAAAATTCAAATTAAACTAAAATACGGGTCAATGACTCTAATGTTAAAAAAAATCAGCGAAGGAATGATAAAATCAAATTAAGGGCTAAATAACCGACCGATATCATTCAGAATTACAGTAATCATTAATAGAAGCAATAAAGCCATCCCCACTTGTTGTATGGCCATACGAACTCGAAATGTTAATGGTTTTCTGAGGATGCCTTCTATAAGCGTGACCATTATATGACCCCCGTCTAATCCGGGGATGGGCAATACATTGATGAAGGCCAGGTTACAGCTTATTAAACCCATAAACATGAGAAGAGGAACCCACCCCGCTTTTGCCGTTTCCCCTGCAATTTGAGCGATCATAATGGGCCCCCCCAGATCTTTAATTGAAGCTTCTCCGCTCACAAGCATTTTTATTGAAAGCACGATCATTCCAAACCCTCGAACAGTAGAAGACCACCCAGCATTCAGACTTTCTGTAATTGAAACCGGAACATATTCGTACTGGGGGTAAATTCCGACAATCCCCAGAGTGTCGCCTGTATTTGGATTTAAAGTATATGTCGACTCCAACTGTAGAGTTTGAGTTCTGTTTTCTCTGGTGTAGGTTAAGCTTAAGGATTGATTCGGGCGGTTGTGAATTAATGCTGTGAGCTCTTCCCAGGTTTCAACGGGATTCTCGTCAATATGCGTAATTCTGTCTCCCGGTCTTACACCGGATTTTTCAGCCGGCATAGAGGGGACAACCTCCGCTATGACAGGCTCGTTAGAAACAATGGGCTTCCCGGTATAATATGAAACACCGGTAAAAATGAAAAATGCCAAAACTATATTCATAATAACACCCGCACTCATAAACCATATTTGCGCAAGGCGGGATTTACTCATGAGTTCATCCGGTTCGTGCTTTATATCTGTATCTAAGCTTTCATCGATTATTCCGGCAACCTTTACGTAGCCACCCAAAGGTAAAACAGCCAGGCAATATTCTGTCAGGCTTCCTTTTCTTCCAGGACGTGATAAAAAGGTTTTTTTAACGGGTTGCCACGTAAATTTTCCTTTATCATTTTTTTTGAAAAAGAAAAATCGAAAATTCCAGCCCCCAGGTACCGATGTAAAGGTAATGAGCCGGGGAGGGTACCCAATTGAAAAACGATTTACCCGAACACCAATAGAGCGAGCTGCTAAATAATGCCCCAGTTCGTGGACGAATATTAATACGCCCAATACAATAATTGTTGCCCAAAGTGTAGTCATGTTTTTATTTTTCTTTTAGAAATGGTTTCGACGCTTTATGTTAAGTTTAGTTCCGGATAAAAAATATTACCGTATTTTATAATGATTTACAAATGTTGTTGTCCAGGTTTCAAGCTGCAGTAAATCTTCCAAATGAGGATGTTCGATCCAATCATGTTTATCACAGGCTGTTTCAATAATAGCGGGTATGTCTAAAAAATCGATTTTTCCCCTTAAAAATCGATAGACGGCCTGTTCATTGGCAACATTAAGAACAGCAGGTGTAGTTCCTCCCTGTTTCAAAGCATCATAGGCCAGCTGAATACAAGGGAATCGTTTATAATCTGGTGCTTCGAAATTCAACTTTCCAATCTTTATGAGATCCAACTTTTCCCAATCGGCATTTTTATGGTTGGGGAATGTGAGAGCATACTGAATGGGGACTTTCATATCGGGGACTCCCAATTGCGCTTTAACGGAGCCATCTTTGAATTCCACCATTGAATGGATAATTGATTCAGGATGAACCACAATCTCGATTTGAGAAGATTTAACATCAAATAACCATCTTGCCTCAATCACTTCTAATCCTTTGTTCATCATAGATGCCGAGTCTATTGTGATTTTTTCTCCCATTTCCCAATTAGGATGATTCAGGGCTTCTTTTGGAGTAATTGTTCCAAATGTTTCGATAGGTCGAGTACGGAACGGTCCACCACTTCCCGTTAGGATTAACGATTTGACATCGTCCATTTTCTCTCCGGCGAGACATTGCCAAATGGCGGAATGTTCACTGTCTACAGGATAAATGTTGGCCTTTGTTTTTTGCTTTTCACGGTTGATAAGATCTCCGGCCATGACGAGACTTTCTTTATTACTCAAAGCCACATGGACACCGGACTGTATAGCATTTAGCGTGGGTTCCATCCCCGAGGATCCAACCAAGCCATTCAGTAAAATATCAGTATGGGATCTCCTTGCTAATTCTAAAAGACCTTCTCGACCATGTAATATTTCAATGGATGTATTTTTTAATCCATTGTTAACAACATCAAATGCTTCGGGGTCGACAATAGCAACCGCCTCAGGAAACCATTGCTTAGCTTGTTGAACCAGGCGAATCCCGTTCTTGTTTGCGGAAAGACCTGTAATTGTAAATTCTTCTTTTAATTTTTCAAGGACGCGCAAGGCATTGAGACCTATGGTTCCTGTGGAACCTAATATTGTAATTTGTTTTACCATGGCTTAGAATGGATATATATCTATTGTAACGCCTATAACTTTAGTATTTAAATATAATTGAGGAGAGATACTTATGAATTTTACACGAAATCTGGCACCAGCTTTTACGTAGGATATATTTCCTGAAATTGAGGGTGACACTTCACTTCCCTTTGTAGAATAAATAATTGTACGAATTAATGTCGTTCCCCACGAGAAAAATATAGGGACTTTTCTAAATAAAAAAGATCGTTGAATGTTTGCATCAACGGACTTCAATTGCAGCTGTCCGGAGGTTTCCAATCTCCCCAACCCTAAATTAAATGTCCAATTGGGGTAAGTATCCTGTTTAATAAAATTTAGACTCAGGCCAAACCCCATAATTTGAGTGTGCGAACTATCTGCGCTGAAGCCGCTCATGGCTCCTTTGAAAGATAAGTTTGGTGTTATCAGGATATGGCCATTGAACACAGGGACTAATGAAAGTGCGGAATTTGAAAAGGATGACCCTGTCAAATCAATTGCACCATGAAACCCCATTCCTAATTGAATACGGTTTGTTTCATTAAAAAGTATAAATGGGCTGTGGCCGGTAGCAAGCCCACCCTGATATAAAACGGGCAGCACTTCTGTCTTAAACTCCGAAGTATTCACTGAATTTAAATTGAATTGAGTCCACTGAGCTGTAACCGTAGAAAAAATAGTTAAAAACGTGAATAAGAAAGATTTCATTTTCCAGACCAAATATGGATTCAAATAATCCCGCGATCACTGGACTCGATAAAACGTATAATATATTTTTCTTCCGGAGTGCTGAAAGAAGTTTTTTTCATGGATTCAAGTGCTGCTGATCGGGTAGATTTTCCAAGAAAATATGATTTATATATATTCTTAATTTTTTTCCGAGTTTCTTCGGAGAATCCTCTGCGCTGTAGCCCGACTCGATTAATGCCACCAAAACGGAGAGGCTCTCCCGCAGCAAGAATATAAGGGGGAACATCCTGTACGATTCGATAACCACCACCGATAAAAGCATGTTTCCCAATTTTGCAGAATTGATGAACCAAAACTCCACCACCTAAAGAAGCCCAATCTCCAATGGTTACATGCCCGCCCAATGTCACGAGATTTGCCAGAATGACATTGTTCCCCACAATGCAGTCATGGGCAATATGGACACTGGCCATGAGAAGAACATCATTACCGATTTCTGTTATACCGTGGGCTGCGGTTCCCCGGTTAATGGTTGTGGACTCTCGAATTGTAACCCGGTCACCGATCAGAGTCTTTGTCTGTTCCCCCCCATACTTTAAATCTTGCGGTGCTTCGCCGATTGAACAGGTGTGGAAAATTCTGCAATCACGTCCAATTGATGTCCCTGTACACAGGGTATTAAAATTCCCAATGGAGGTATTTGATCCGATGGTTACACCGTCTTCAATGACGGAATATGCGCCAATAGTTACATTTTCACCTAGTCTAGCTTTAGGTGATACCAGTGCCGTATTATGAATAGAAATTCTAACCTCCGGCTCGATCAACGACTGAGGCCATTAACATTGATTCGGCCACCAGCTTATCTCCTACATATGCCTTCCCCAATAATTTTGCAGACCCTAACCTAAAACGAAGGAGTTGAAGTTCTAATCTAAGGGCGTCTCCCGGAACGACAGGTTGTCGAAACTTGGATTTTTCTATAGCAGAGAAAAACATATTCTTCTTCATTGGGTCATCTACAGAGTTTAACACAAGAAAAGCTCCGGCCTGAGCAAATGCTTCCAAGATTAAAACACCAGGCATAACGGGCTGGTTTGGAAAGTGCCCTTGAAAGAAAGGCTCATTAATCGTTACATTTTTTAAAGCTGTTAATTTCTCACCGGGAGTTATATCTAAAATCCTGTCAATCAAAACAAAAGGGTATCGATGGGGGAGCAATTCCAAAATTTCTTTAATATCAACAATTTGCTTTTCATTTGTATTGTATTTTAGTCGTTGCTGGGCAATCTTTTTTTCATACGTTTTTTTAATGTTTTTTACCAATTCAACATTTGCAGCATGACCGCTTCTGGCGGCTATTACATGACCTTTTATAGGCATACCGAGCAGCGCCAGATCTCCAATGAGATCAAGTGTTTTATGCCGAACCGGTTCATTCTTAAATCGAAGAACTTTTCCATTTAATATGCCATTGGCACCCAAGCTGATATCCCGTTTTATCCCAAACAGGTTTTTTAAATGGTTAGCTTCTTTTTGGTCGATTTCTTTATCAACAATTACCACAGCATTATCTAGGTTGCCTCCCTGGATAAGGCCGTTTTCTTTTAAAGCTTCAATTTCGCTTAGAAAACAAAATGTTCTGGAGGGTGCTATTAAGTCCGCAAAATTTTCTTCTACGTTTTCAATTGTTGTGTATTGGGTTCCGAGGGATTGAAATTTATAATCAATCATAAAAGTGACACGGTACTGGTCAGAGGGAAGAACATGAATATCCACACCCCTTGCCGAATCAGAATATGCAACCGGCTCATCAATTTCTAAAACAAACCGGGGGACATTTTGTTCGATAATGCCAGCATTTTGAATAGCATTTACAAAATCTTTAGAACTCCCATCCATCACGGGGGGTTCTTTTTCTGTGAGTTCAATTAGAACATTGTCCAGCCCCAGCCCTGCACAAGCGGCAAGGGCATGCTCAACGGTATGAATTCTTACTCCGTTTTGTTCTATGGTTGTTCCGCGGGAAATATCCACAACATGATCAATATCGGCTTTAATCTCGGGACACCCATCTACATCTATTCGGACAAAGCGTATCCCAAAATTTTCCGATGCTGGCTTAAAAGTAATGGTTGTTTCTACCCCTGTGTGAAGCCCTTGGCCGACGCAGGAAGCCTCTGTTTTCAAAGTACGCTGGTTTTTTGAGAATGTGGTCATTTCAGAAATTTATTTTAATGTGTTTTCCAGTAATGAAAGTCTTTTTTTAAACAATTGGATTTGAGCGTAAGCAGCGTCTCTTTTGTTTGTCTCCCTGATTTCGCGTGCGGGCATTCCTGAATAAATTTTATTTCCGGGGAGAGATTTAGTAATACCTGATTTTGCAGCAAACATGGCTTTTTCGCCAATTGTAACATGGTCAGAAACGCCGGATTGTCCGCCAAATACGCAAAATTCACCAATTTGGGAACTGCCGGCTATTGTAACGTGGGCGGTGAGCAGGCACCCTTTACCCAAAGTCACATTATGAGCAATATGCACGTTATTGTCCAATTTGCATCCATCACCTATAACCGTGTCACCGATCGTGCCACGGTCTATTGTACAATTTGCACCCATTTCAACATTATTCCCAACAAGAACATTCCCGTTCTGGGGTATCTTGTGATGTTGGTCACCTTCGGTTACGTATCCATATCCATCAGAACCGATTACAGTCCCGCTTTGAAACCGACAATTATTTCCGACTTCACAACCATGATATATATGAATATTGGCATCTAAAATAGTGTGAGGTCCAATATGTGTATTGTGTCCGATGATGCAGTGAGAGCCTATAATGGCGTTATCAGATATCTGGGCTCCTGGTTCAACAACTGCAAAAGGACCAATGGAAACATTTTTACCCAATAAGGCATCCCGAGAGATGACAGCGGTGGAGTGAATACCTGAAGGGATATTTAATTTTGGCGCAAATTCATTTAAAATTTTTGCCATGGCAAGTTGCGGGTTTGAAACCAATATTCCATCCCGGTTTTTGAGCAGGGATTCTTTGCTTGTAATTAAAGCAGATGCCTGGGTGTGGTCGGCATATTTTCCATATTTCGGATTAGCCAGAAAGGTAATGGTTCCTGGTTTCCCGTTTTGGATGACAGAAACTCCCTCAATAGGAAGTTCGGGGTTACCAAATAAGGTGCCCCCGACTAGCTCGGCTAATTTTTTTAGCGCGATCAAAAGGGGTTTTGTTATTTTTCGTTATTATCTGAAGATGGAATATTGTATTTGCGCAGTTCAAAAAGCACATCATCTGTGAGGTCAAACGCAGGATTGCCATAAAGCATGGCAACAGATCCATCTAAGATAAAGTCAATGCCCTTTGCTGCTGCCACTTTATCCACAGCCCTTTTGACTTTCGACAAAATATCGAATTCCAATTGGGCTTGCCGGCGATAAAGTTCACCTTCAGGGCCGACCATTGTAACTTGAAAATTTTGGATGTTTCTTTCTAATCCTACAATTTCCTGTTCTTTCTCTTTTCGCCATTCGGGACTGCTCATGAGCCGTTGGGTTTCAAATGATTGTTTTAAGCTGTCCAACTTTGCAACCATTTTACTGTACTCAAGGTTAACTTTTCTGTATTCTAACTGCAGTTGAGATTCAGCATCTTTAAATTCACTGTACTCAGTGCGAATTCGGTCAGATTGTACAAAACCGACAGTTATTTGTGCTGAAAGAAGTGTGGGCATAATTAATCCTGCCACACCCAATGCCGTGATTACCTTTCGAATCACATTTACCTCCTTAGTTTTATTGTCCTTGTCCGAAGATGATGGTGTATTCCCAACCTTGGGGTTTCCCATCTCCGGTGATATCGTCAAAACCATATCCCATGTCGAAACCTAACATTCCAATCATAGGCATAAAAAATCGAATCCCTACACCCAAGGATCGCTTAAGTTCAAGTGGGTTTCTTCTTCGAAACCCAAGAGGTTCCATAAGCCGAGTATCTTCCCAAACCGCTCCAGCTTCGGCAAAAAGCATACCATAGACTACAGGGTTTTCAGAAAATGGAAACCTGAATTCTGTAGTATACTTGAACATGGAATTCCCTCCAATGGATCTCCCACTTGAGGAGACGGGTCCAATAGATTGCTCAGGGTATCCTCTTAGCATATTTCCATAGGGGATGCCATTTCCTCCCATGTAAAATTTTTCATCATATGGTATAAGTGTCAGTTCATTTTTGAAGGTAGTAAGAGGTTTAATCATCCCCATTTTCACTGAACTCATCAGTACAAATTTCCAGAATGTAGGCGTATACCACTCTAAATTCAAAACATGTTTATGAAAATCCTCGTTGCCCCCAAAAGGTCCTCCGGAGAGGGTTGCAGTCCACGTTGCTTTGGATCCACTTGTTGTGAACTCAGGCCTGTCGCGGCTATCCCTAGAAATTACCTGGGTGAGGCTGATACCGAGTGTATTGCTTATACCCCCCACATAATTATCCAGTTCTTCTTGAGAGCCCATGTAATCCCGACGCATAGCTTGAAAAACCCAGTAGCCTCGAAAATAATCATCCGGCCACTTCCAGCGGCGGCCCCACTCTACGGATCCTCCCCGGACAATCATATCCAAGGGTAAATAAAACTGGGTAGCTTGCCCCCTAAATTGGTAAAAAATAGAAAAACCCACTCGATTCGGAGTATCCCAAATCATTGGGTCGACAAACCTGAGGCTGAAAGAACGGTATTTTGCTGGTTCTGTACCATAGATGGAATATTGTGTGCCCACCTGAAAGCTGAGAGAGAAAATCTGTCCCAAACCCAAAAAATTATTAAACTCCACCGAACCTCCCCCAGTCATACCGTACACACCGGTAAATCCCACACTTGCACTGGCTTTATCAGAGGATTTCTCTTCCACAGTAATATCCAAGTCAATTTCATCATCATCTATAGGTACAACATTGGGTTCAATATTCCCAAAATAATTTAAAATGAATAAATCTCTGGCACTGCGTTCAAGGAGCGTCCGATTAAAAATATCTCCCGGGAATACCCTTAATTCTCTTCGGATAACATTCTCCCGGGTTTTATCATTCCCATAGATATTGATATGGCGAATGGAGACTTGGTGGTTTTCTGTAATGGAAAAATGGACATCAAGAGAATCCTCTCCCACCGGGGTAAATCTCGGCTCTATCTGACTGTATATATAACCACGATCCATATACAATCGCTGAACACGTTGGTAAAGGGCTTCTTCGAATTCTTCGCGACTATATAAACTCCCGGCCTTTAGGTTTAAAGCATCTCGAAGAATATCTGTGTTGTAGAGAGAATTTCCCTCCCATGTAAACTGTCTGTATTTATATTTTGGGCCTTCTTTCAGGTTGAACTGAAGAACCATGCCCTTATTATCAGGAGTGTATAATATAGTATCCGAAACAATTTCAAAATCTCTATAGCCATTATCTTGGTAATAATTACGCAGATTTACTAAGTCTTCTTCAAATTTTTTCCGGTCAAAACCAGAACGCCAAAATAAATACCAGCGTTGTTGTTTTGTTTCTTTTAATCCTTTATTCCTCAATTTCCATGAAGAAATAGCATTATTTCCTTTAAAAATTATTTCACGGATTTTCACCTTTTTATTTTCTTTTATATGAAAAATTATATCTCTGGTTTTGGTTTCTTTTCCGGCAATTTTAACTGTGTTATCAGAAGGTTCAGTCAACTCTGCGGTGACTTCGGCCAGAAGATACCCGTCTTCCGAATACATTTTTTTAATTTTTTTAATAGAATCTTTAATTAAATGCGGTTTAATACGCATCCCCCGCTGAAAAATCATTTCTTCTCGAAATTTTCTCTCTTTTAATTTTTTATTTCCTTTGAATTTTGCTTCTCCCAAGACCGCGTTTTCTTCTACCTTAATCAGGATTGAGATTCCTTCGGTCGTTTCTTGGGTTAAAGATATTTGAATATCGCTGAATACCCCTAAATCCCACAACCGCTTAACTGCTCGGGAAAAATCTTCTATGCTAACTTCATCCCCATTTTTCAGCCCGGAAGTATACTTCACCATATTTTCGCTGGTGAGGGTATTTCCCTCTACATCTACTTGAACAAGCTTAAAAAATTGTTGTTGGTCTTGCCCCCAAAGGAATAAGGGTAGAACCAGAAGAAGCAGGGATAAATTTAGGGTTTTCATGGTGTTAGCTGTTCACTTGTCTTGCCGTACCGTCTTTCGCGCATTTGATAGGCTTCTACGGCATCAATTAGTTGTTGTTCCCGAAATTCGGGCCAGAATGTATCAGTAATAAAAAATTCAGTATAAGCACACTGCCACAACAGAAAATTACTCAGCCGCATTTCTCCTCCCGTACGAATCAGCAAATCTGGGTCCGGCGATCCGGCAGTTAGCAAAGTGTTTGACATTAAATTTTCATTAATGTCTTCAACGGTCAATTCTCCGTTGCAAATTTTTTGTGAAATTTGACAGACGGCTGATAAAATTTCTTGGCGGCTTCCATAACTTAAAGCCAGTATCAAATTAAGACCGGTATTCTCTTTGGTCAGTTCGATGCCGTCTTCAATCCCTTGCCGGGCCTCTTCGGGTAAATCGTACAAATTACCAATTGTCGTCAGCCGAACATTGTTTTTGTCTAAATTTTTAATTTCATTTCCTATTGTTATGAGAAGCAACCTCATGATGGCAGAAACTTCGTTTCTCGGTCTTGACCAATTTTCACTTGAAAATGTGTAAAGCGTTAAATGCTGGATACCTATTTCTCCGCAAACCCGTGTAATTTCCCGAACAGAGTTGATTCCCTCCCTGTGCCCCGCAACTCGAGGCAGATTCCGCGATTTGGCCCAGCGACCGTTTCCATCCATAATGATGGCAATGTGCTTTGGAAGGTTTCCCTGTTTGAGTATAGATTTTCTATTCGTTGAATGTGGCATTCAAATCATCGGACAAGATACTATAAAATGCGGGCGAAGTTAATCTTTCAGACGGGCCTAATCAATGAATAATCAATAAACCCGAGATTAAACGTCAAAAAGAAAATAACTTAACTCTTAAACCATGAACCGCTCTACTCTATACGGTAAACATAACTATACATCGTATCGTAATGTGGAGGTTCCGTATCTGTTACTTTCTCTTCCTTAATAAAGTAATTGTCACCGGAAAGGTCATTTTTAGAATATGTTATTGAATCATTTAGAATGAACTCCAACGTGTCAAAAAGGGAAAGAAACTCAGGGAACGATAGATGGCGGTCCATAAAATATTCATAATCATAAATACGCATTAAAAATGAATCACTCTGGGCTATGCTTCTTGAGTTAAATTCTTCTAAACCCCAATCCATATACTCAGACCAACCTGTTGAATCTTTTCCCGTAAATACCTTCAAAACATTTTCATTTTGGTTCAGTTTAAAATTAATCGTTACCGTTTTATCTGTATTATTTTCAAATACTATCTCTTGAGTATGGGAGACAATGGGGCTGGAAACATTATCATCACAGGATTGCATTAAAAATATTAACCCCACCAATATAATTGTTTTAAGATTCAACTTTTTATGGCTGAACATATTCCAATCCTACAGTAATATTAAGAAATTCTCCATAATCGATAATTAATATCTTTAATTTATTACATAAAATATTTGTATATAGATATCTTCTTTTATGGTGATTCATACAGCTCAGCAATATGATGGTCAAAGGGCTCTATTTCTTCCGGGGCAGTTACATCTTTAAACTCTGATTTGCATTTATAACATTCAACTGAATCTTTAATCCTCCGGTAAAGGAGGTAGTCCACTAAAGAAAGGATAAGTAAACTGATACCGTAGGTCCAGGGCACAAGTATGGCACCGATCAAAATAATCATGCAGCCTACAGCTTGGTTAAAATCTTTTTTGCGATATAAATGTTTACAACCGCAGGCAGGACATTTAGAAAAATCAATCCTTTCGTTCAAATGATTCGGGTCGGCACAGGATGTACATTGAATAGGGGAGTTTAACTCTTTTACTTCTCCACATATTTCACAATCGATCCGGGGGGAGGTCACAATGGAATTCCATATTGAAAGAAATAATATTTAAACAACAAGTCTCCAAACAAAATAGAAACGGAAGAAACATATAGCAAGCCTGTGGCGCTTTGTGTAGCGTGAAGTTTTAATGTTCTCCACACAAACATATTTAAAAGGAAAGGAACAACAAGCCCCAGGAAAAGAGCCACATTTAATAAGAACCCATTAAAGCTCCCTAAGAAAGATAAAAGATTTTGTTCAATTCCATAACCATCAACAAAAGAAGTTGTTGATAGAATGAAAATAATCCAGAAAATCCGCAGCCATAGCAGTCCCCAAAATGCTCCGGTAGCTTTTTTAAGCAATTGAATAGGTAATTGCACAACATTTAAATACCAGTGTCCTAATATCATGGCAAAAAATATGGCAGCCAGCAATGCATGGCTAAGCCCTACTGAAAACCATACTTTAGCCAGAGGTTGTATGTCTGATAATAGGGGCAATATGCGGTATAAAACGAGAAGTCCGAATGCAGTTATGAAAGATAAAATTAAGTTGCTGATTTTATTAGAACGCCAATATAGTGCCGTTAATCCTAACACCAGCCCTTCCCAGACATAAACATAAATAAGGGGCATGAGAGGGGGATTTTGCAGGTGAAAAAACATAACACCTAAACTACCGACTACAGCAACTTTTCCCAGGTTAAACCGGTAAAAACCACCGTCAATTAGTCTACGAGGTGCAATCCATAAAAAAGCAGGATAAAGGATGGCATATCCCAGAAAGATAAGCACAACAATTTCTGAAATATGAGAAAACATGTAACTACCGAATTCAGGGGTTCAGAAGAACCAGTTTATGGGGTGACAAGTCCTCGAACCTTTTCTCCAATTTCTCTATACATATCTGATATTGTTGACTTAGAATCACTCAATAAAATAGGTTTTCCAGAGTCGGTGGCCTTCATGATTTCAGGTGCAATGGGGATTTCTCCCAACAATGGAACTTCAAGTCTCTTACTTTCACTTTTTCCTCCACCTCGCTTAAACAAATCCAGTGTCATATTAAAACTGCCATCAGAATTAACGGCAATAGGATTTCCTAAAATATTCAGCAAGATATTTTCATCGCCAGATTTAATATTTCCGTGGATCTGTAAGCCAGACATATTTTCAATGACCCCGAGAACGGGTGTGTGAACTTTTCTAAACATATCTGCTCCCTTTTTAACATCAGCCAAAGCAATATCTTGCGGCGTGGTAATAATTAGAGCGCCATCCATTTTTAGTTTTTGCGTGAGTGTGAGTTGAACATCCCCTGTTCCGGGGGGAAGATCTAAAATTAAAAAATCTAATTCGCCCCACTCTACATCGTTAAAAAATTGTTCTGTCATTCGCGCGACAAGAGGGCCTCGCCATATAACCGGTGTGTTATTTCCGCTGATAAACCCAAAGCTCATTACTTTGATACCATAATGGTCTATTGGAACCAGTTTTTTATCTTGTGTGAGTTGCGGCTGTTTGTTTATTCCGAAAATTATAGGTAAGGAGGGACCATATATATCGAGATCCAATAATCCAACACGAAGATTCTGTTCACTCAAGGCCAACGCAAGATTGGCGGCAATGGTTGATTTTCCCACTCCTCCCTTTCCACTTGCCACAGCAATAATATGTTTAATGTTCTTTATGGTAGCTGCAGGTTCGGGAGCAGTCTGTTGGCTGGGTTGTGGCGGGGGATGTGCATCCTCAGTAAACACTACGGAGACAGATGTAAACGCTCCCGTTGTTTTCAGAGCAGATTCCACGTCTTCTTTAACTTTTATTTTTTTATCTTCATTTTGAGTTGTGATTTTTAGTGAAACAGTAACGGTAGAATTATCCACGGTTATCTTATGGACCATACCGAAGGAAACAATGTCTCTGCTGAACCCGGGGTAGGATACAGCTTTCAGCAATTCAAGAACTTGGTCTTTATTCATATAATTATCCTGGCAAAAAAAACGGCCGTTGAATCAACAGCCGTTTTCATTATGTATTCAGAAAAAAATCAGCCGTTGTATTCTCGGCCGAAATAATCATAATTGATTTTAATGTATTTGTTCCATTCTTCCGGAACTTCACTTTCCTCAAAAATAGCTTCTACTGGACATTCGGGTTCACAAGCACCACAGTCAATGCATTCTTCTGGGTCAATATAAAGTAGTTTTCCATCCAAATTGTTTTCATCATAACCGGCTTCATCCCATTCATCTTTAGTGGGATGGATGCAGTCTACAGGGCAGACTTCAACGCAGGCCGTATCACAAGTTCCAACACAAGGTTCAGCAATAATGTATGCCATCAGTTTCTCCTGAAAATTTTTAGTTCAATCACTTCTGTAGAAGTTAAAGCTGTTTTTTATTAAGGTAAAAAGGCTTTTGGTTCCTAATTTGTAAAACAAAATTAAAATTTTTTGGATGAATCTTAGTATAAATCGCGATATCGGTATTCTCTGGCTTGCACAGTTGGTTTCTGGCATGGGAGATGCCATTTATCAAATTGCTCTTATGTGGCTCGTGCTCGATTTAACCGGATCAACAACCATCACAGGGCTGGTGGCCATGAGCGCTTATCTTCCGGCAATGTTGTTTGGGTTGTATGCTGGTGTCCTTTCCGATCGTCACAATCGAATGGGGTTGATGATTTTATCAAATGCAAGTCAGGCCCTTACTGTAGGGATGGTTCCCATCTTAATATTTTGGGGGGTTCAGGATGCAAGGATTATTGGTGGATTAGCTTTTTTAAGGGCAAGTTTTGGCACATTATTCCCACCTGCTTTTAATTCATATATTCCAACAATTGTACCAAAAGAAAATTTAGTTCGTGTTAATTCTGTACTTACAACCTCAGGACAAATGGCTTACTTTTTTGGACCGGCATTTGCAGGTATTCTGTTGGGGTTGATCCATCTTAACTATTTATTTGTTTTCGATGCTGTTTCTTTCCTTATTGGAATTGCATTATTACTCTTTGTGTCTAAATCGCCAATAACTTCTAAGAAAGAAGAATTATCCCATCCATGGGTGGAATTAAAAAGCGGCTTAAAATATGTGTTTACACACTCCTCGCTTGGAATTCTTATTACTCTGACCACGGTGAATAATTTATTTATTATGGGACCGGCCATTGTTGGGACACCCATACTGGTTAAGCAGGCTTTAGGGGGGTCTGCAACAGAGTATGCCTTTATTGAAGCGGGGTTGGCTTTAGGGATGCTCATGGGTTCCGTTCTTGTTTTCAGATTTGGAGCCCGATTCAAGAATGGATGGATGCTCTCGTTTGGAATGGTTATTGATGGCCTCACCTACAGCATATTTTATTTTGCAGATTCAGTTTTGATGGTTTTTGTTCTTATAATAATCCATGGGATAGGTATTCCTATGATTACGGTCCCTCGAACGGCGATTATTCAGCATACATCGCCAAACAAATATCACGGTCGATTATTTTCTATGGTTCACCTTGCTGTGGTTGGAATGACGGCATTATCTTCGGCATTGGTAGGTATTATGGCCAACTGGGTTGAGATTCGATTTATCTTTTTAATCATTGGGGTCTCTGCCGCTATATGTGGATTAATTGGGTTTTTATCTTCGAGAATCCAGAGGTTGGAATAAACTGTTCGATTCCGTTTTGAGAAAGATCTAAAATCCTTTTAATTTCCACCCTCAATTGGATTCAACAAATGGCAAACACGTTTACATACAATCATTATAAATCAATTCCAGAAGCGACAGAGAAGGTTAATTTCAAAAAAAAGAAGCCTAAACTTATTGCTGTGGTGGATGAAGATAATTGCACCGGATGCCAAGTTTGTGTCCCCTTTTGTCCTGTGGATTGTATTGAGCCGGTTCCGGCAGAAAAATATGGAATTCCCATTGCCCCCGTTCAGGTTCGCCATGATGAATGTATTGGTTGCCAAGTATGCTCAAGAGTGTGCACGAAACTGACATGGGATGCCATTCGAATGATTAATACCGAGGAATTTGAAAATATTTACGATGTAACTGTTTCCGGCTGAAATTGCCAATTGACTCCAATCTTCATACACTGGTCATCGATCAGGGGACCTCTTCTTCAAAAGTATTTTTATTTAATTTAGACCATAAACCGGTTTTTACTGATAGGGTAAAACACCAATTATTACGTCCTGCACCCCATTGTGTTGAAACCGATGCAGCTGAAATCGGTGAAGCAGTTTACCAATTAATCAAAAAAGCAATTCAGTATTCCAAAGAAAATAAACTCACGATTCTGTCAGCAGGTATGGCACTACAGCGCTCTACTTTTTTGTTTTGGGAGAAGGATACTAAACAGCCGTTAACTGCTACATTAAGTTGGCAAGACGGCAGAGCCCACGGGGAGGTATCGAAGTTAAGCAGATATAAAAAAGAAATTTTTAAAAAAACAGGTGCTCCTCTTAATGCCCATTTCGGAGGACCAAAGTTTTTGCATTTGGTTAGAAAAAACCCAAATCTCAAAGAAATAATTAATGCAAATCAGTTATTTTTTGGACCTATAAGCGCCTTTTTAACACATAGGCTTACGGGAAATGCGGCGATTGATCATACCATTGCTTCCCGAACGCTGGTTATGGATTTAGACAGTCTTGGCTGGGATGAAGGATTGCTAAGTATTTTTGAAATGTCAAAAGATGTCCTGCCTTTATTAGTGCCGGCCATCCACGATTTTGGCCAAATTTCCTGTGAGGGATTAGCTATTCCCCTAAAGTGTGTTATTGGCGATCAGCAAGCTGCTCTTATAGGACAAGCTGGAGATAAGCCCGGGAGCGTTGCCATGAATTTTGGTACTTCCGGGTCAGTACAAATCAACAGCGGTTCCAAACCAATCCATATTAGCGGACTTATTAGTAGTGTGTTGGTTTCTTCCGAAAAAGAAAAAACATACTTATTAGAAGGAACCATAAACGCCTGCAATTCTCTTTTTCACTGGTTGGAGGATTATCTGAATATTCCTCATAATGAAATGCAATGGGAAAAGCGGTGTGAACATAAGGAAACCGGTGGTGTTTTTGTTCCGGGGTTTTCTGGCCTTGCAGCGCCTCATTGGAGGGATAGACTTAAAACAATTTCTGAGGGGTATATTAATAAAAGAGATGTTGATGAAATTGTAAGAGCTGCAATGGAATCCATTGGGTTTTTGGTTTATGATATCTGGGCACTTTCGGAAAAACATATTCAAACAAAGCCAGGACTCGTTACAGCAAGTGGCGGGGGCGCAAGAAAACCCCTGCTACAATTTATCTCACATTTAACTGAGTTAAATGTGGGACATGTCACAATGAAAGATAGAACTGCTTTGGGTGTCCATCGCCTGTTGCTTAAATCTGAAGGGATTTCTCCCGGTAATTTGAAAGGAGTCTGTGACGAAGTATTTTCCGGGAATTGGACGCAGTCATTAAAAGTGAAGAAATTAAAAAAATGGAGAGCTGCCTTGCGAAAAGCCGGGGTAACGGACTGTTAACGAAAATTTTCTTTTGTCAACAAGGTGTGGGCTAAATATCGTCTAATCTTTCCGGGTTTAAGTTCACCGGTAACAACTCCAACTTTATTTAAGTTACCGTTCTCAATAATAAGGTGAAACGGTGTTCCCCACCCCCGATCATCAGATAAGGCGTTACGGAGAGCATAGTGTTCAGTTAAGTGACGCTTTGTTTTATCTTTAACTTGGAGTTGGCCAAAATAAACCGGCATAGATAAACCATATTTATTAATAAAAGCCATGGCACCTTGCAGTGTCGAATATTCCATAATAATTGCCATTTTTAATCCCAATTCACTGAAGTTTTTATACAGTTTTTCGATGAGTGGTGCATCATAATGGCAGTTTTTACACCATTCTGCCATATAAGATAAAATAAATACCCCCTCATCCTGAGGGTAAATATTTAGGAGATTTACAGACCTCCCTTTAATATCAACAGCATTAAGCGACGGAAGAGTTCCCAAGGGTTCAGTCTTTAGCTTGACGGTATCCAAGTTTACCCAGCGGATATCTGAATATTCATGTTCCTCTCCTCCCGACAAAAAGCCGGACAGAAAAAATAAAAGAAAAGGGATAAAAGAAAATCTCATTAGTTGTATTTTACAATAATTATAATAAATATGAGCAAAAGAACAACAATTTCGTGAGAGCGCAAGAATCGTCTTAAGTCTGAAGGATTACTATCATCCTTTTTTAGCATTTTTGCTCTGGAAACGTGTGTGAATCCTAAAGCTGCCAATGCAATAATGATTTTCAAATGCATCCAGCCGACGGTGAGCCAGTGCGTTTGCTCAATCATCATTAAAATTCCGGAAAGGGGCATAAAAAAGGAAGCGGGAATTTCAATTTTTGCCATGATCTCCAATATGACCTTTCTTTGGGCCATCTGATTTTGTTCGGCAGACATTTTTCCTATAATTAATACGGCTAAGGCAGCACCAAACCAGGCGGCAATTCCAAAGAAGTGGAATAGTTTTATTGTAGAATAATAGGTTATCATGTTGGCTGGGAAATTATAACGGTTTTTATATTTATTAGTCTCTTAAGATGGTTGGGTTGAAAGACGCAAAATTTCACCCCGGATAAGTGACTGCAATTTTTCAAGAGATAAATTTTCGTATTCATTGTGTGTAATCGGCCGGCCAAAATTTAACTTTAAAATTCCCGGGTTCAGTCTCCAGTCTGTTTTCTTTTTTGCGCGGAAGACACCTTTCAATCCTACTGGGACTAGGGTTACTCCTGTATTTAGAGCCAGGTGGAATGGTCCCTTTTTAAAGGGATTCATTTTACCGGTTAAGGTTCGGGTCCCCTCTGGGGAAATAATAAAAGAAGTCCCCATTTTTATGGCATTTTCAGCTTGATCTAAACTATGAATAGCTTCCCCAAGGTTTTTTCGCTTAATGGGAATGACACCATATCGGCGCAATAAAAATCCCCATACTGGGTATGAAAACTGTTCAACAGCACCTACAGCAGTAAAATAGTGATTTATAGCTGCACCCAGCATAAAGCCGTCAAACATGGATTCATGGTTAAATAAATACAAAAATGGGCCATCTTGGATATCAGGAGCTTTTCCCGAAATTTTTAGTCCTTGTCCACCAGAAAATAAAAGAGCCATACATATCAGTCTAACCAGAGGATGGAGTTTTTCAGGGGGGAAAATGATAAAAAACAGGATATACAGCACAGCGCTGAAAAGAAAAGTCATCATCCAGATCGGCCATAAAATCATGGAAACCAGCGTTTTATACATGCCAACCTTTTTCATTCAACTGATGAAATAATTTATGATTTGACTTAGGAAAGGGGTACTGGATAATATCACCGGGAAATATCCACCGTTGGTCAGGATTGATGGTATGCGGGGAGTCATTCTTAAGCAGGCAATGAAAAAAATCCTGGGTGATTTTAAAATGGGTATATGCATGATGAATTCTTCCCGCATGAGAACGAATAGCGACATCAAAATTTAGTTGTTCCTTAATCTCGGCAGTGAGTCTTTCTGTAAGTGAGGCCTCCTTCTTTATCTCCACACTTGGGATTTCCCACAATCCTCCCAACATTTGGTTATCTCTCCGACGAGTGATAAAGAATTTGTTTTTACACCAGACGATACCACCCACAAGAATCCGGTGTGGGACTAAGGGTCTTTTTATGGGATTGGGATAATTCAACGGTTGCCCGGAGGCATTAGCTTTACACATTTTTTTTAAGGGACAGGCAGTACAGTGCACCTTTTTTGGATTGCAAATTCCAGAGCCTAAATCCATCAGGGCTTGATTAAAATCTCCAGGGTAGTTTGGACTGATAGATTTAAGCAAAAAGGAATGGATTCGTTTTTTATTTTTTGGGGTTAGATTTTTAATGCCCAGTACTCTGGATATAACGCGATTTAAATTTCCATCAACTGAAGGAACAGGTTGGTTAAATGCAATAGAAAGAACTGCTGCTGTTGTATACTTTCCCGCACCGGGAAGAGTGATAAAATCGGTATAAGTAGTTGGTATTTGGCCCGAAAATCTAGTTTGTATTATTTGTGCGGCATTATGCAGATTTCTGCACCTAGAATAATATCCCAATCCTTCCCACTGTTTTAAAGCAACTTCGGGTTCAACTTTTGCAAGTTCCATAATATTGGGGAACCGCTTTATCCATCGGTTATAATAAGGAATAACAGTTTCAACCTGTGTTTGTTGCAGCATGACTTCGGAGACCCATATTTTATATGGATCGGCTGTATCTCTCCATGGGAGATCTCGTTTGTTGGATTGGTACCATTCCAATAATCTTTCAGAAAATAATATATTTGTATGATACATATTTATCGTTTTAGGCGTGATTTTGAAACTATCCAATGAAATGAATTTAATATTTCTTTAGTTTCTTCTCGATCTTCGAAGGGGATTTCATGAAACAATGCTTCTCCAAAAATATCAATTTTACCTTCGATTTTTTGCTGAATGGCCTCTCCTTTGTCAGTCAGATGAACCTTATAGGATCGTTTGTCTCTTTGGCTTTGTTTTTTGGTTACCCATTGGTTTTTGATTAAGACATCCACCAAGCGAGTAAGGGTACTGTTTTCGACCCCAATTTGTCTGGAAAGGGATGTCATATCTATTCCCTCGTCTGGAATAGAGGAAATTAGTAGAGTTTGAGCAAGGGTTAGATTTTTATTTGTAATGTTGGCACGGAACAGAGACTGAAGATCCAGCAAAAATGTTTTGAGCAGTTCTCCGAATTCCATGATTGTATATTACAAATAATATTGCATTCTTAAAAGCCGAATTTTGAATCAGCTTACTCTAGAACCATTAAGAATTTCATTAGCAGGTTGTAAAAGAACAATGTTCCCGGAATTATTTTCAGCGCCCATCACTAAAACTTCTGAGGTAAAATTGTCGATTTTTTTTGAGCCTAAGTTCATGGAAGCAATTATCTGCAAACCGGGAAGCGATTTTAAAGGATATTCCTCGGTAATTTGAGCGCTGGACCATTTTTTACCATGAGGCCCAAAGTCAATTTTTAACTTATACGCAGGTTTGATTGCTTCGGGGAATTCCTCTGCGGATTCTATAGTGCCCACACGTAATTCTAATTTTGAAAAATCTTTTATAGAAATCATTAATTTTTTCCTGTTTTTAATCTGATAAGGACCACAATAAAGCCGAATGATTTTTAAACAGATTTAACATGGACTCAGCCTCTTTTTTATTAACACCATGACCAATAAATTGTTTGTGGTCGGCTTTCCAAGTTCCCATAAAATACCATTGTCCGGGGAGCAAAAGTTCTCCTTCTCGATAATCCGCAATGGGATCGGCACCGTTTGTTCCAGTTGTTGGTCCGGCCATTGAAACAGTATTGACTATTCCGTCGTTTTCGAACCATGTAGAATCAGTGGCGCTTCCATCTCCCCAGTATGCTTTTTTCATACCCATAAGTCTTGCATTGGCTCGGATAATAAAACTCATTTTATCCTCAGGTAAGTGTCTGCCGGATGATGAATCCAATGTTGTATGGCTCGTAGCCATGGAAAAATAATAAATTTCAGGATCAGCTGTTGCGATGGAGTTGATTTGTTTTGCTCCCTCTACACTTAAGTCCCAGGCACAAATATTTTTTGTTTTCCAAGCGGAATGTTGCCGTAGGCGTTGATAATAATTTTTCCAGGGTTCGTTTTTTTCTCGTGTAAAACCCCACTGATCCAGATCAAAGTCATAAAAACGATTATCGACCACGGCGGCCACAGCAATAAAATCCTGTAAGAAGGGAAACCCAGCAGTTAAAATATCTGAAAGTGTTGAACCATTATGAGGGGAAGAGAGTGTCGTAATGGATTTTATCCAGCCTGAATGAGCTTCTCCCAATAAATAACTTTCTTCTGCAACGCCTGAAGAATCGGTGACAATGGCGGAAAGCAAATATTGAAGCATCCTTACTGTTTGCCCACCCATACTGTGTCCAATTAAATGTACGGGATGGTTTTCATCCCATTGGGGATAAAGCCCCACAATAGATTTTTCTTCGGGGCGTTGTTTTAATCCATAGGATTCAGCGTGTGATTTGCCGTAATCCACCTGCCCACCCTTTATTTGGTAAAATAACTCAACAGCTCTATCCCAATTCGATGAAACCGGACCCACTGAAGCAGTATATACGGTATACCCTTCATCTTTAAGTGATTGTTCGATATCATATTTACCCCCCCAATAGTTGTAACCGCCCATTTCATCTTTTCCCCATCCCATGAACCCGTGTACTAAAATGATTGGAAACTGATTCTGTGCCGGGAGATATCCGGATAAAAGCGTTATTAGGAGAAATATTTTTCGAAAGAAATCCATAATGAAAATCTACGATTTGTAAAAGAAAAGGTTCAGAAAAAAATATGGAGATTTAATTTGAAATCTAAAACTCAGTCAATATAGTACCAGCCGAATAAAATCATCATTTCATCCGTTGATAAAAATCCAAATGTTAGGGGTTGATTAGTCCAATTATTGTATGTAGCTATCATTTTAATCCCCTGACCCGGGTCTAAGGTAAGGGGAGGATCGTAGTCCAAAATGGGTGGGTGTTCCCAATCGTTTGTCCAATAAACCAATTCTTTATCGCGGGGGCCTCCTACAATTTCGGCAGAAAACTCTAAAAGATGTTCGTGGGCATGGGAAAACAATTGCCCGATATAAATCCTTTTATTGGTGTAAAAAGTTTTGTCCAGCGTTGTTACAGTATTTGCTGGTATATATATATCCGTATTGTTCCAATTGATTAATTCTGCAATGTGAGTTACTTGTGACTGGCTCACAGTATAAATATTCGAAAAGACTTCCCCAGTAATTAACGAGTTGCTTCTATTGACATAATGAGAATTTTGATCCAAACCAAACAACTTGGGAATGCGCAGCGCCACCCCGTCAGGATAAGTGTAATCCATCCTCGGCCACTGTGTACCTGCAATAAATTGATGATATTGCATACTTCGGAGAGTAGAAGGAATGAGGTCGCCATTTGAGTTTCTCAGTTCACGGACTAAATCATATGGGGGAAGTACATTAGGCGGCGTATCTTCTTCAAATGAATACAAAATAAAATGATGGCTGCCGGGACGCATTTCAATTTTAATTCGATTGACAAACACTTCTTGAGATATATCTGTTGGGGTGTATTGAAAAAACTCTCTTTCAGTGTTGGGTGGGACTTCAAAGGGGCCTAAATGTATTTGAAATCCATTTTCCGGAGGTGTTAAAGGTTCAAATTCCGGGGGGACATATTTGTTGCTATCTAATAGCAGGGACTCATCTGCAACATTTCCAATCTCCGGAGCACCGGCTTCAATCCACATTCGAATGAACTTTAAAGCCCCATCTGTAAGAAAATTACCTCCCGGAGGCATGAGATTCCCATATTCTGGGTGGTCGGAAAGAAAGTGTTCACTATCATAAGCGTTTATTTTTTCCCAAAGGTAGCTTTTACCAATGCCTTTCATTCCGCCTTCAGAGCTGACTCTAACCAATCCATCTTGTTTTGCCGCTGTATTTTCCGGCAAGACCTCCACAAGTTGTTTATAGGCTACATCTAAGGATAGGACCAACTGGGACTGTTTTGCCATAACTGTTCCTTCTGTGTGGCAGCTTACACAATTGGGTTCGAGGATTTCAGAGTGTAAAGTTTCCCACGTTGATGGAGGAACAGTATTGGTGTTCTCGCAACTATATAACAAAATAATCATACTAATTGTGAAAATAATTGGAGTAAAGGGAGGTTGCCTCATGGCGTGAATTTGGAGCATCTTTTTAAGATATCAAAAGCATAAAATTAAAAAGGCTCGTAAAGAACCTTTTTAACTGAGTCCGTGATGTTTAATTGGTTAACTGCAAACAGTCTCTATTAACGCAGCGCACACCTGATAAGGGTCCATGTTGGCTGCCGGTCGTCGATCTTCTAAGTATCCATGACCATCATTGGCTGTAGCCATGGGAATTCGAATTGATGCTCCCCGGTCACTTACTCCATAACGAAATTCATGAATGGAGCAGGTTTCATGCAAACCGGTAAGTCGTTCTTCATTGTGTGCACCATAAACATTAATATGTTTTTCGTGATTTTTTCCGAGTCTTTCACAGGCATCATTAATCACGCTCATTCCCCCGTTTTCGCGCATAGATTTTGTGCTAAAATTTGTGTGTGCACCTGCTCCATTCCAGTCCCCGGTCACTGGTTTGGGGTGCAAGGTCGCATTGACACCATAGTCTTCAGCTATTCGGTAAAGGATCCATCGGGCTAGCCAAAGCTGATCGCTAACAGCCAGGGGACCAAGTGGCCCAACTTGGAATTCCCACTGCCCGGGCATGACTTCAGCATTAACACCGGAAATGCCAATGCCCGCCGTAATGCAGGCTTCCATATGGTCTTCAACAATGTCGCGGCCAAAAACCTCATCGGCTCCAACACCGCAATAAAAAGGTCCTTGAGGTGCCGGGTATCCACCATCCGGCCACCCAAGGGGAGACCGTCCTTTGAAAAAAGTATATTCCTGCTCAATGCCAAACCAAGACTCTTCCTCGGAATGTTTTTCTGCAATTTCAACCAACTGAGCTCTGGTGTTGGATGTGTGAACAGAACCATCCGGGTTTCGAACCTCGTTCATTACTAGGATATGTTTTTCGCCTCGAATTGGATCTGGAACAAAAGCTATAGGTTTCAACATACAGTCACTGTCATGCCCAACTGCCTGCATGGTGCTTGACCCATCGAAACCCCAAACGGGGATTTGTTCAATGTCCGAAACAGGCCCATCAACAATTTTAGTTTTAGACCTAAGTTTTGCTGTGGGCTTATGACCATCAATCCAGATGTATTCTGCTTTAATTTTTTCCATTTTTTCTCCCTCTACGTTTGTTAATAATTAAATAATATGCACATAATTACTTCATAATATTAAGGGCTATCATAATATTACAAATAAATACTAAGTGAAATATACGTATTTAACCAATAGCAATGGAACCTTTTTCCCCGGTTCTTATCCGGATGCACTCTTCAATAGGTAATATAAAAATCTTTCCGCGGCCTTTGTCGCCATCTTTCTTGGCAACCAAGGTAATTGCATCAATCACTGCATCGACGAATTCATTGTTCACGGCTATTTCTAACCTGACTTTATTCAATAAGGATATTTCATGGGATATGCCTCTGTAGATTTCTTGAACGGGGATTTCTTTACCTTGGCCCTTTGCATTCGTAATCGTAAACTTATAAATTTGATGCTTTAAGAGTTCTTCCTTAATTGCAGGTAACTCTTCTGGCTGAATAATAGCAATTATCAATTTCATTGTTTTCTCCTATTCAACTGTAAAGATTTGAAAGCCGGCATAGGCCTCCATTTCGTGTTCGCCCAAGTCTAATCCACCCAATTCTTCCGCCTCGCTAACTCGTAACCCAATTGTAGATTTAACCCCATAGAAAATACCTAAAGAAGAAAAAAAGCAAAAGGCAGCATAAGCGCCTACCCCAATCAATTGGGGAATAAAATCGTGGTTTGAACTGAAGATTCCCACGGCCAGAGTTCCCCAAACCCCACAAACCAAGTGGACAGAAATTGCCCCCACAGGGTCATCTATATTAAAGCGATCAAAAAATAAGACTGAAGCAACGACAAGCAGCCCGGAAATATAGCCGACAAGAACAGCGTACATAGGACTAATGACATCAGCTCCAGCAGTGATGCCGACCAATCCGGCAAGAGCCCCATTTAAAACCATGGACAAATCCGGCTTCTTTGATAAAGTCCAAGAAAGGGTCATGGCTCCGATAACACCTGCGGCAGCAGATAAAGTGGTTGTGACAAATACGAAGGAAACAGGGCCCGGATCTGCTGAAAGCACCGACCCTCCATTAAATCCATACCAGCCAAACCAGAGCAGAAAAACACCAATAGTGGCCAAAGGCATATTGTGGCCCATAATGGGAAGGGTGTCCTTTCCGTTTCTTCCATATTTGCCTACACGCGGGCCTAATACGGCAGCACCAACAAGGGCTGCCCAGCCGCCGACACTATGCACCAAAGTTGATCCTGCAAAATCATAGAATCCCAATTGATCCAGCCATCCGGCTCCCCATTTCCATGACCCGGCGATAGGATATATGACGGCAACATAAATAGTCGAAAAGATGAGAAAACTTCCCAACTTAATGCGTTCCGCCACAGCCCCTGAAACTATCGTGGCTGCTGTAGCTGCGAACATGGCCTGGAATATGAAATCTGTGAAATAGGTATAGGCACCATCAGCATATTCGACCAGACCGGAAGAGCCCTGAGGGATAGAAATCCCCCACCCAGCAAAACCGAAAACACATCCGAAGGAAAATTCACCCGGATACATGAGATTAAACCCGCAAACAGCATAAGTTAATAGTCCTATGGCGATGACAGATATATTTTTAAATAAAATATTGACGGTGTTTTTCGCACGCGTTAAACCTGATTCTAGAGTTG
>CAZJUP010000015.1:0-61447 GCA_964549275.1 uncultured bacterium
TGGAGAACTAACGAATGTTGCTTAACTTTGTGTCAACTTTTTCGTATGAAGTTCATGTTGATATTAGTTTTCTTTCATCAATCCCCAAAACACCAGGAATTGGAATATCCGGAAGTAAAATAAAACTTATTAGGCAAAGGCTGGAACCGGTTATGGATACATTAGAAATCCGATATCGCTCAGAATACGATAATGTGTTGTCAGTTCAAACCCGCATTGTTGGGATTGCGGTATGATCAGTAAAAATATTTTATTTATCAAATTTCCGATAACGGAGTTTATGCGAAGGAGTGGTACATGGATACAACATTGGTAAATGTTACCAATATAAAGGAGCTCGGTGGTCAATCTTTCTATGGTGTCTCCCTTGATGCTCTGGTATCGGCAATTATTGCAATATTAGTCTTCGGGCTGGGTTTATTTTTTACGAAAAAACATCAAATTATTCAAAAATACTATCACTTGGAGGATGTTGAATCTTACCTGTACGCCCTCTTTTCTGAAATTAGTGGAGGTGTTAAAGAAAGGATAAAGTCTTTTGAAAGCCTTGTAGAACAGTTAGGGAAAAAAGAACAAGCCGACATAAAAATGGAGTACACTTCCGACTACAGTTTAGAATTCATCAAAGAGATTAGTTGGATAGACTATTATAGTGTTTTTTCAAAATTGAAGACAAACAAACACAAAAATAGTATAACAATATTTAAAAATATCAACAAGTGTGTCGCTGTAAGGGGAATGGGTGAATGATCAATTTTATGATCTCATTGTTTATGTAAAAACTCATAACGATGGAGAATAGTTTTTAGCTTAAGCAATTTACTATAAACGGGTGTGGAACCCACCCTATACCAGATTGTATTGTATAATAGGAGATGTTTGCAGATCAGAAAATGGAAAATGCTGTTCAAGATTACCTGGCAAAACTGCCTTTCATCAAGAATACTGCTTTGTATAAAGCGGTAAGAAGGGCGGTCTATTTAATTGTCGAACATGATTTTCCCCTGCATTCAGCTTTGAACGCTGCCACCGAAGTCTATCCTGTCAAAAGCCAGATTGATCGCTATGTTCGGATGTGCTTCGCCAAGAACTGGTTTGCGCTCCGTTCCCGGCAGAAATTTCTGCAACGAATGGTAAAACCAACCCGGCGGCAATATATAAGAGACACCATTGTTGATCAGCAGTTAAAACGGGAATACGATCGGTTGGTGAAAGATAATTCGGAAAACGTAGAAATTGAAATCGAATTTCCCGACGATAAGTCCGAAGAACGTGTAGATAAGTAGCCGACACGACAACATGATTTATATTTGGATGTAGTTGTCCTTTTTTTAATATTTCGATACATTTCTAACAGTCTAACCACTACATTTCGATTAGGATGGCTCATCATACGGTTAAAAACGGTTATACCCATTTGGTTCAGCGCTTGAACCGGTATCCCCAGGGAGCCCCGCCATCGGAGCTGTTGAACAAAATCCTGAAAATGTTATTTTCGGAAAAAGAGGCTGAGTGGGTATCGCTGCTGCCAATCAAACCCTTCACGGCGAAAAAAGCCAGCCAGATCTGGCAATTGGACCTGTCCAAAACCAAGAAAATTCTGAATCAGTTAGCAAGCCGGGCAATTTTGGCGGATATCGATTATAATGGAGAAACCATGTACGCTCTGCCACCTCCCATGGCGGGCTTCTTTGAATTTTCCATGATGCGTGTACGATCGGACATCGACCAGAAACTGTTGAGTGAGCTGTTCTATCAGTATATCACGGTGGAAGAAGAATTTATTAAACAGTTATTTGTCACCGGAGAAACCCAGCTCGGGCGAACGTTTGTCCATGAACCGGCTTTATCAAATGAAAATGCATTGTATGTGCTGGATTACGAAAAAGCAACAGAAGTTATTAAGACTGCCTCCCATATCGGAGTAGGAATGTGCTATTGCCGTCATAAGATGATGCATCTCGATCAAGCCTGTGATGCTCCCATGAATATTTGCATGACGTTTAATTCAACTGCCGCAACCTTGGCTAAACATGGGCACGCCCGTCAAATTGATTCCGTTGAATGTATGGATCTTTTGCAACAAGCTTATGATCATAAGCTTGTCCAATTTGGGGAGAATGTTCGAAAGCGGGTGAATTTTATCTGCAACTGCTGTGGCTGTTGTTGTGAAGCCATGATTGCAGCACGTCGGTTTGCGTTGATGCATCCAGTGCACACAACCAATTTCATTCCCGTGTTGAGTGAGGAAGATTGCAACGGCTGCGGGAAATGCGTTTCTGCCTGTCCGGTTGAAGCTATGACTCTGGTTTCCTCTAATAATCCTGATAAACCTAAAATGAAGTTAGCCCGATTGAATGAAGATATTTGCCTGGGGTGTGGATTGTGTGTAACTGCCTGTGACAAAGGATGTATCAAACTTCAATCCCGGAAAGAACGAGTCATCACGCCGGTAGATGGAGTCCAACGAGCAGTCATAATGGCACTTGAAAGGGGAAAACTTCAGAATTTGATTTTTGATAACCGTGTATTGTGGAGTCACCGCGCTTTGGCGGCAATTTTCGGGGTGATTTTACAACTACCAACGGTAAAACAAGTATTAGCGATGAATCAGGTCAAATCCCGTTATCTGGAAACCTTGGTGAATCATCTCCCCAAATCAATTTCTGCTTGATAACGATTTCTAAAGACTTAACCACGCATCGTCAGTTTCATAGTTTTAAATAAGTATAATAGGGTATTTTCTGTATATTATAGTGAATTTGTTGTTTAGGATTATCCTAGCTTTCATATTAGGATTATTTTTTGGCATAGCATATGATAGAACAAAAAGTTTACTTGCACCAGTTGTGACTCATAACTACGCAAATTTTATAATGTATTTTGTTGGATCCCTAACAGTAATATTTTTTTCATAAGGACTCTATAGTTCCCCGCGATTTTTTAATAAATATAAGATAAAATAATAAGTTGGAATTTATTGCAGGTTTTCAGAATACTTGATTTTTCGGTTCGAGAAATAAAGCTTATTAACAATAACAGTTCGTATGGTAGTATCTGGAAGATCATTTTGTAGAGAACGAATAATATCATCAAGATGATTGAGGTTTTTTGCACGGATTTTTACCGTGAGATATTTTTCTCCAACAGTCGTGTTTATTTGACGAACACCATTAATCTTAATAATATAATCTAATGCCATTTGTTCAGTCTCGTAGGTAAAAGAGTGTTTAAATATGATGTCAACGTAAGCAATAATAGATCTCCCAAGTCGACTGTGATCCAGATCGACATTGAATTTGCGGATATATCCTTCTTTAACGATTTTATTAAACCTTCTTGTAGCAGCTTGGCGGGTAATACCTATTTTCTTTCCCAGTTCATTTAAGGGAATTCTACCATCTTCTTGAAGTATGTCTAAAATTTTATAATCGGTTTTATCGAGCATTGTTAAGTTCCTTTCTTTTTGTGATAAACAATTGAATTCAGCCTTTGTATTACTAGAGCAATATATCTCTTAAATATTGCATATTGCAACATAATACTATTATATATGTTTATTATAAGTTGCATAAAGCAATGTAATATATAAATATTATTACAATACGCAATATTTATCTTGGACTAAATACAGGTTTAGTGTTATAATAAAGACGCCCTACAATGGTAATTGCAAATTTTATAGGTAAATCTTATAGACAATAAGATCTCACTAGCATGAGTGGGAATGAAAAGAAAATATCTATGTAGATTAAAACAAAGGAGTTATAAAATGAAAGAAATAACAAAAATAACAACCTTCTTAATCCTATCCATGAGCATTTTATTTTCTCAAGGTGCGGTGACGGGTACCGTGAAAGCCGATGACGGCGCGGTATTACCGGGTGCCAACGTTTATCTTGACGGAACAAATCTTGGAGCAGCTAGCGATGCTAATGGAAACTATAATATTACCGATATTCCTGCAGGTGATTACACATTAATTGCCAGCGCCATCGGGTACAAGCGCAGCGAAGCTGCTATCAGTGTTACAGATGGGTTGACAACGGATATACATTTCTCATTAGCGACAGATGTTCTTGGTATGGATGCGTTAGTAGTTACAGGTACTCCAGGGGGTAAGAGTATGCAGAAACGCGATGCAAGTTTTGCCATAAATACATTAAACGCACAAGACATAAGACGTGCTTCACCTAGCAGCACAGCTAACTTGTTAGATGCTGTTCCGGGTGTCTGGTCCGAAAGTTCAGGAGGCATAGCCGGTGCAAATATCTTTGTGCGTGGTTTACCATCATCAGGCGATGCGCCGTTTGTTACAATGTCTGTAAACGGGTCTCCAATTTACGGAGTGGAAACACTTTCATTTTTCGAACAGAGTACACTATTTCGGATTGATGAAACAGTGGAATCAACGGAAGCATTAAGAGGCGGCCCCAGTGCCATATTTTCAAATGCTGAACCGGGTATGACGGTTAACTTCAATTTGAGAAAGGGAAGTGAATTATCCGAAGGACGGATAAAGTATGAAACGTCCGATTACAATTCGCAGCGGATAGATGGATTTATGAGCGGAAAAGTAATCGATGGTCTGTATTTTATGGTTGGTGGTTATGTACATACATCCCCAGGTATTAGAAGTATGGAATTTAATGGTGAGAACGGCAAGCAGCTTACCGTACAATTAACCAAGATCTTCAAAGGTGGTGTCCTAAATACCTATACACGGCATACGGATGATGTCGGTCAGTGGGTATTGCCAATGGCACTTGAGACCGGTAATGATCTGGGCACCTTTTCACCGCTTGGTAATGCGACACGCTTCCGTACACTTCAGATCAATACGCAAGGCGACAGCGTAACCTTTGATTTTGCCAATGGTCGCGGTTGGACCGGTAGTATGAGTGGGATAAATGGTACGTTTGATCTTGGGAACGGCTGGACAGTCCGTGATAATTTTGCTTATACATCTGGTGATGCAAACACATTTGGTTTTGTACCAAGCGGAAGTCCGGTTCAAGTATCAGCTCTGGGACTCGATACAGTAAGGACCAGAGGTGGAGAAATACTTTCGGATTCGGATTATGTTCAAAACTATGGTCACTGGGTGGTTATGAAGGATCTTGAATCCATCAATAATGACTTGAGTTTCTCTAAAAAATTGGGGAGTCAAGATATTACTGTGGGATTTTACCAAGCGAGATGGTCAGCAGGAGATTTCTGGACACTGGGAAACCATATACCCGTTCACAATGTAGCCAACGGGGATTTATTGGAATCAGGTATTACGGCTGATAGCCTTACTGCCCATGGTGGTGGAGGCTCGTGGAATTACGGACTCCAATACGCCGGAGATGCCCGGGTATCTGCAGTCTATGTGGCCGATTCCTGGCAGGTTTCATCAGCTCTGCGACTTGATCTCGGATTTCGTAAAGAATCTTTTGAACTTCAATACACGCTTGATCATGGTGGACATCCAGATGGTTCAATTGATAAAGCAGAGTCCCTTACTGGAAATGAAACAGCATTGACAGCGGCTGTCAATTTTGACTTATCCGATAATTTGGGTTTATTCGGCCGTTATTCGGATGGGTATATGTTTCCACACTTTGACATGATACGCGAGAGTAAATATAGTGTTAATAGTGATGGCAATGTTGATGCAAACGAGTTCAAACAAGTTGAATTTGGTGTAAAATATAATTCGAAACTTTTCAGTCTGTTTGCAACCGGATTTTCAAATAATGTAGATGTGTTTGATGGAGACGTAGGTTCAACAAGAGAATCTGCGCTACTAAATACGCAAACAAATGGTGTTGAACTTGATGGCGTATTATCCTTTGGCAGTTTAAAAGTAAAAAGTGTGGCTACTTTTCAGAAGGGTGAGATCAAAGCATCGGATGTTGATGACAGTATAGTCGGGAATTCCATTTGGCGTCAACCGGACATGCAGTTGAGAATATCACCAAGTTATGATCTTTCTTTCGGAAATTCCACTGCGACCATTTACGGTGTCGTAAAGCAGGTTGGAGACCGATGGGATGGAAGAGGTAACGACTTCCAACTGGATGGGTATACTAAAATCGATGCTGGAGTAAATGTAACGACACAAAGTGGAATGATTTTTAGTTGTCACATCGACAATTTGACTGACTCTGAGGGTTTGACAGAAGGTGACCCACGTGATCCTGCATCCGCGAATGGTCGTCCAATTTTTGGGCGATCAATTAAATTCTCTGTTGCCTACGATTTCTAAGTGTAAAGTAATATGTACGTACCAGGCTTTTTAAACCTACACAAAAACAGGAGTCACATTTCTTCACATTCTTGCGCTCTCCTTGGCATTTAAGTAGTATGTGAAGCGATCGAAAAAGAACGGGGCGTTATTTAGCCCCGTTCTTTTTATGTTCTTAACAATAATTACGGAAATAACAAGATAAATGATTGATCTACTCATTGTATTGCTCTTTATTGTTTACAGCATCACTGTTGGATTTCTTTCCCGCTCTAAAGCGTCTAAAAACCTTGAAGAATATTTTCTGGCTGGGCGGACAATCCCAGGATGGAAAGCCGGCTTCAGTATGGCGGCTACTCAATATGCTGCTGACACACCTTTGCTGGTTATGGGTCTTATCGCTACGGGAGGCGTGTTTATGTTATGGCGTTTGTGGATATATGGGCTCGCCTTTTTAATGATGGGTTTTGTGCTTGGTAAAGCATGGAGGAGATCTATGGTAATAACCGATGCAGAACTCACTGAAATTCGTTACAGCGGAAAAGGTGTACTGGCACTTCGTGGGATGAAAGCTATTTATTACGGAACGATCATCAACTGTACCGTCATGGCGATGGTACTCGTAGCAGCGAACCGAATATCTGAAACTTTTCTTTTGTGGCATGAATGGCTGCCAATTGGATTATATAGTACAATTTTAAACATCGTAGAATCTTTTGGTATAAATCTATCTTCGGGTGTAACGGGTCTGGGACCTGCGGTAGCGACAACAAATAATATTATCAGCATCGTCTTTATTCTTGCTTTCGTAACGTTATATTCCACTTCGGGAGGATTGCGAAGTGTTATCGCTACAGATATTATCCAATTTTCTATTGCGATGGTTGCCACCCTGGTTTACGCTGTTGTAGCCGTGTCAAAAGCCGGTGGAATCGCAGGGATGATTGATCAAATGACTGTCTTATATGGCCAAGTTCGAACGGCTGAAATTCTTTCGTTCACGCCTACCGGCGGAGAAGTATTATTACCCTTTCTTACACTTATTGGATTACAGTGGTTTTTTCAGATGAACAGCGATGGAACAGGATATCTTGCCCAGCGTACTATGGCATGCAAAACAGACAAAGGCGCTCGTCAAGCGGGGTTTATTTTTACTGTAGCTCAAATTCTATTACGTAGTCTTTTCTGGCTTCCCATCGGAGTTGCACTGTTAGTTCTCTATCCTTATGATGCAGCTTCAATAGGAACTGAAACATTCGTTGCAAGTCGTGAAATCCTTTATGCTACTGGAATAAAAGACCTTCTTCCAGTAGGTATTAGGGGGCTCATGCTTACCGGACTTCTTGCTGCGCTTGCTTCAACAATTGATACACACTTGACTTGGGGTGCAAGTTACTGGAGCAACGATATATATAAAAGATTGGTGAACGAAGCCTGGCTAAAGCGTCAACCTTCTTCAAAAGAATTGGTTGTTGTTGCCCGTTTATCAAATATATTGATTATTACTATTGCCTTGATAATAATGGCAAATCTTGGCTCTATCCAAAAAGCATGGTATATTTCTCTCCTGCTGGGTGCGGGAATGGGCTCTGTGCTGGTACTTCGGTGGACTTGGGAACGAATTAATCTTTGGTCAGAATTTGCGGCTATGGCTATTTCATTAATCGTAGCTTCATTATTACTTTTTACAATAGTTGGAGAGTGGTTGAATGAAGAGTGGCAACGACTCCTAATTATGTCAGTAACTTCCACGGCAACTGTTATAATTGTCACTTTACTAACACCGACAACCAATGAAAAGATTCTGAATAATTTCTATCAACGTGTGTATCCACCCGGGTTCTGGAACAGAACAACAGCACGACTCGGACTCGACCAGGGATTACCTATTCGCACATTAAAAGAGGGTGCTTATCTTGTTATAACTACGGCGGCTACTATTTTCCTGCTTTTAGTAGGTATAGGAAAATTTTTGCTTCCTGTACCTGAGGCTTCCTTTTTTCCCGCTTTGCTGTATATTGCATTAGGAATCGCCACCATATCACTTTGGTGGAAAAAGGTAATGGCTTAATTACAGAAATTATTAAGGTTAAATATGAAAAAGAAATGGTGGAAAGAAGCAGTAGTCTATCAGATTTACCCAAGAAGCTTTAAAGATACTGACGGAGATGGAATTGGTGATATTCCCGGGATTATAAAAAAGCTGGATTATATTAAAAATCTTGGTGTTGATGTTATCTGGCTCTGCCCGGTATACAAATCCCCCAATAAGGACTATGGTTATGATGTGAGCGATTATTATGATATTATGACCGAATTTGGCAGTATGGATGATTTTGATTGGATGTTGGAAGAAATAAAAAAGCGCGAATTAAAACTTATATTGGATATGGTGCTAAATCATACATCTGATAAACATACTTGGTTTGATGAATCCCGAAAGTCAAATAATAGTTCTAATCGGAATTATTATATATGGCGCAGGGGGGAGAACGGAAAGCCACCAAACAACTGGCAGAGTTATTTTGGAGGAGATGCGTGGACGTATAATCCTGAAACGGATGATTATTATCTGCACTTGTTTACAAAAAATCAACCGGATTTGAATTGGGAAAATAAACATGTGCGCAGGGAGATTGAGAAAATAATTCGTTTTTGGCTTGACAAAGGTGTTGATGGGTTTCGCATGGATGTAATTTCACTGATTTCCAAGAGAAGTTTTGATGACACCCCTTATAAAGAATTCAACAAGACATTAAACAATGTTTATGCCAATGGTCCCCGTGTCCACGAGTTTTTGAAGGAAATAAATGAAAATGTTTTATCACATTATAATATTATGACAGTAGGCGAAGGGCCTGGAATTAATTTGGAAAACGCTATCAAATACGTTGATAAAGATAGAAAAGAACTCAATATGGTTTTCCATTTTGATATCATGAATTTGGACCAAGGACCTGGTGGAAAATTTGATTACAGAGAAAAGGATTTTATTCAATTCAAAAAGCTGTTCAGACTCTGGGACGAAAAACTCAAAGATATAGGTTGGAACAGCCTTTTTTTAGGCAATCACGATCTCCCGAGATTAGTGTCCCGCTTTGGAAACGACGGGGAGTATTGGGAAAAATCTGCAAAGGCATTAGCAATGCTGCTCATGACAATGCGCGGGACGCCTTATTTATATCAAGGAGATGAAATTGGTATGACCAATGTTGCCTTTCCTTCCATATCGGACTACCGTGATGTCGAAACACTAAATGCTTATCATGAAATGGTAAAGAAAAGTAGTAACGCTAATATTAAAGTAATACAGGTTCAAAGTCGGGATAATGCCCGAACTCCAATGCAATGGACGAGTGAAATAAATGCCGGATTCAGTTTTGGACAACCCTGGATACAATTAAATCCAAACTATCATGAAGTAAATGTAGCCAATCAGGATTCAAACCCGAATTCAATTTTAAATTTTTACCGAAGAATTATTTCATATCGAAAACGAAACCATACATTAATTTATGGAGATTTTGCAACGATTCAGGAAAAGCACCCCCAAGTCTTTGCCTACTGGAGATGGGATGAGAAACAACACTATTTAGTTATCATTAATTTTGGTAATGAAGAAGTATTATTTGAAGTAGATAATAAATTTGATGCAACGAAGGCCTCTTTGGTGATTAGCAACTATAATACATTAACAGTTTTTGAAAGACAGTTAGTTAAACTGAGCCCCTGGCAAGCTAATTTGTACCTATTAACATAAAATATTGTTATCCCAAAAACTCTATCCGACATACAAATACCAACCTGTTTATTTTGTTACCATTCATTAAGGCAACCAGAACTTTTACCAAAAAGGCAAAAATAGAAATTTATAAATGACTGTAACTCAAATTATTAAAAGTATTTTGAAGAATTGCAAAGTTCTCTTAATCGCCTGAAAAAGAGGGTTATGGTTTCCGTAATGTTCGCCTACACAACAGACAGAAAAACGAACTTTTATGCTGTTTATCGGAAATAGAACGGTTCCCTGCCCGCCACCTTTAATATATTTCAAATGGGGCAGGCGGGGACTCCGTCAAGCTCAGGCTTGTGTTACGGGAATCCGGAAAATAAAAAACCCCTGAAAAATCAAGGGTTATAGAGAAGGAAATAATTTTTAGTCTCTATTAAATCATCATTCAAACTGTTCTTTATACAAATCCTCCTGCCTCTCAAAATCAATCTCTCTTCCCATTTTAATTTGCATTTTCTGTTGAAATTTTGCTTGATTTCCCCAGCTGCCTGAGAAGGGTTAATAATTATTCTTACATCCCATAGTGAATTTTGAGGTAAATTATACGCAAAACTTTTTCTATTAAAAATTGATTCAATCAAAACCTGAAAATAAAAAATTAATTGTCGGTGCATTCATTGTTGCCACGTTGTGCACTCAATTATTTTCAATTGTTCATTTCCATCATGATCATGATGGAGAAGATAATCTGACTTTTATAGTAAGTGCACATCCGCTAAACACGGAAAATAATAGTCACAATCATCATGATAATGATGACCATCACCACACAAGAGATGGTCATATTATAGGTGAATGGCATTTTATCAAATCAGTTTCGAATTCTCCGAATAAAATTTTATCTAATGATGGATTATTTGCTTATAAAATATTCAATGAATCAATTCACCTCTCTACATTTTTTGTAATAGATTCAAATCATCATCCTCCTCCTTCAGAGTTTTTATATTCACAAGACTCATCCCGCGGTCCCCCTGCATCCCTTTCCTGATTTTTCAGGAAACCACCGTTTCAATTAATTAAAAAACACACTTAATTCTCCATAAGGAGGAAAATCATGACTATGATGAAATGGTCCATCATCTGTGGTTTGTGGACGACTTCACTCGTTGTTGCTCAGGATAAATCAATCAACCTTTCATTTGATGAAATTGTTGAATATTCTGAAAAAAACAGCCTAACCATAAAGAATTTCAAGGAAGAGTTGGCGTTAACGAACGCTGAAAAAAATATTGATTTACAGTGGTCCAATCCCACATTCAATGTGTCCAACGAAACTGTAAATAATGAATCTGAAAATAGTTTTACATTAAATAAGGAATTTGAATTCCCCTGGATTCGAAAAAAACGTCAGAATATTTGGACGTATTTCCTGGCTGCTTCAGAAAATAAGATGGACGCGCAAATCTTAGATTTTGAATCCACGATTAAAAAAGGATATTGTGAAATCAAGTTATTGGAAGAGCAAAGAGGTCATCTTGCCACATTAAGGCAAACGATCGAAAATTTGGCCAATTCGGCTCAAAATCAGTTTCAGGAAGGTGCCATATCCGGAATTGAGATAAATCTGATTCAAATTGTTCTTGAACAAATCAAAATCACCCATCAAACCGTAGAGAGGAATCTGAAATCCACAAAATATAATTGGAAAATAATGATGGGTATAGACGAGCAATTTGAAGTGACCTTATCTACGCCTATTCAGTATCGGTCGGTTGAAATTTCATCGGAAGAAGAGTACCTATCCAATTTACAAAAATCCAAACGGTATAATTATCGATTGCAAAAAACGAAGGCACTTCAAGAAAAAATAAAATTAGAACAAACCAGAATCGTCCCCCATTTTGGATTATTTGGCGGCATAAAAACATTGGATGGCAGTCAAGGTTTGACGGCAGGCGTTTCAATACCCATTCCATTTTTAAACCGCAATAAGGCAAACGTAATTAAACAGACGTCTTTACACCGCATCGCTGTGAATGAATTGGATCAATTTGAACGGCAGTATAAAATTGAAATTAGACTGATGTTAAATACCATCCGGGAATTGGATGGTTTTCTTAAGGAATTGTTAGGAGATGTTAGTAATGCACCAAACATCATGACCAGTATTCTTTCTGCTTATGAAGAAGGATGGTTATCCTTAACAGAATTGCTCAATGCAATACAAATCCATAATGATGGGATTCAACAATATTATGACCAATTAAAATTGTATTACAAAACTATTTTTGAATTAGAAGCAATCACAGGCGAAATGATTGTGATCTTTTTACCCTAAGGAGACGAAAAATGAAAAAATTATTAAAATTAACAGGAATTATTTTAGCATTGTTTATTTATGGGTGCTCAACTCATGATCATAACCATGAAACACATAATTCTGAAGAAGAAATACCATCCATAGCCATAACCCAATGGACAGAAAAAATGGAAATATTTATGGAATACCCTGTGATGGTGAAAAACATCGATGGAAAATTTATAATTCATTTCACATTTATGGATGATTTTCAACCGGTTAGAGATGGGAGTATCACATTAAAGTTTGCCCATTCCAATGGGAAAATATTTGAATTTCAAAAAGACAAATTATTAAGGGAAGGGATTTTCACACCAGTGCTCAATCTTCCTTTGACCGGTGATTATAAATTTACTATTTCTTATCAAAATTCAAGATTGGATGATTCCTTTTTTATCTCTGATTTTGTTGTTTATGAATCTCTCAACCAAATACCGAAGATAGAAGAAGATGAAAGTGGTGAAATTTCTTTTTTAAAAGAACAACAATGGAAAATCGATTTTGAAACGAAACCTGCGGTTCCCAAAACTATTCGAAATTCAATCAAAACAATTGGAGATGTTTTACCAAAACATACTCAATATGCAGAAATCATTTCTCCTGTTGATGGGATTTTGCGTATTGAATACAATCAAAAAATGGCAATACCGGGTAGTAAAGTGGGTATGAATGAAAGCGTCGCTTATCTCTCCCCGGCATTGGGAGCAAATAATAGTTGGATAGACCGCAAACTGTCTTTTGAATTTGCGGAGAAGGAATATGAACGTGCGAAGCGATTAAAAGAAAATAATGCTATTTCAAATCGGGAATTTGAAGAATTAAAACACGCCTATCTCATTCAAAAAGCGGGGATTGAAAAGAATACACAGTCCGATGAATCTAATCTGTTTCAAGTAAACTCGCCGATTAAGGGTGTGGTAACTGAGGTGTCCGTGAAACAAGGACAAAAAGTGTTATCAGGTGAAAAGTTAATGACGGTTATTAATCCATCTGTTGTTTGGTTAAAGACGAATGTGTTTGAAAAGGATTATTATAAATTAGACAACCCCAATGGAGTATCTATTAACATCCCGGGTTTTGATAATTCTGTAAATGTAAGTGGGCAAGATTTCAAAGTGTTGAGTAAAGGCATTACTCTTGATACTCAAAGCAGAACAATACCAATACTGATTGAAATAGCCAACAAAGATGGTTATCTCAAAATTGGGCAAACAGTTCAGGTTACTCTTTATAATTCAACTTCAAAAAATGCAATTGCAGTCCCAGAAGATGCTGTATATGAAGACGAGACCAATAAAATAGTATTTGTTCATTCAACCGGAGAAGGTTTTGAAAAACGCATTGTAAAAACCGGTAATATGGATAATGGTTGGGTTGCAGTATTAACTGGACTTGAGCAAGGAGAAAGGGTTGTAACTGAAGGTGGGTACCTTGTTAAACTTGCATCCACATCTGCAGCCGTTGGTCATCCACATGCACATTAAATACAATTAAAGGGATATAAAATGTTAAGCAAATTAATGCAATTCAGTTTAAAAAATAGACTCATTGTTTTGGTAGGTGCGTTAGGATTATTTGGAGTTGGAATATATACGTCAGTAAAATTACCAGTAGATGTTTTTCCTGATCTTACTGCTCCAACGGTAACCATTATGACAGAAGCGCACGGCATGGCTCCGGAAGAAGTAGAAATGCTCGTCACTTTTCCCATAGAGACTGCCGTTAACGGCGCATCAGGGGTTCGGCGTGTACGTTCTAATTCAATCCAGGGATTGTCAGTTGTTTGGGTAGAATTTGACTGGGGCACAGATATTTATGTAGCCCGACAAATTATCAATGAAAAATTGCAATCCATCCGAAATACTATTCCGGATGATGTTGACCAACCGGTGTTGGCGCCCATTACATCCATTATGGGAGAAATAATGCTTGTTGGGCTTACGGCTGATTCCACATCTGCAATGGATTTGCGCACATTGGCTGATTTCACTTTAAAACAACGATTGCAATCGGTCCCAGGCACGGCACAAGTATTGGTTTATGGTGGTGAAACAAAACAATACCAAATTCAAACCAACCCTTATTTATTGGCAAAATATGATATAAGTATGGAAGAAATTTTGGATGCGGTCAAGGAATCCAACATTAATGCCACCGGGGGTATTTATACAGAATCGGGACAGGAATTTTTAATCCGCGGAATCGGGAGAGTCCGCTCATTAAATGAATTGGCAAATACAGTCGTTTCTACAAATAAAGGTGTATCCGTTTTGATAAAGGATGTGGCAGAAGTTTCAATTACACCGGCAACACGGTTGGGTACAGCTTCATTTAATTCGAAGAATGGCGTTATGCTGGTTATTAGTAAACAACCAGATGCAAATACACTCCAACTCACTCATAATATTGAATCTGTTTTAGATGAATTACGTCCATCTCTGCCGAATGATGTTACCCTCCATATAGATATTTTTAAACAAGCTGATTTTATAGAAATAGCAATTAAGAATGTAACCGATGCTCTACTGGAAGGAGCAATTCTGGTGGTGATTATATTATGGATATTCTTAATGAATATCCGCACAACATTTATTTCTGTAATGGCAATTCCGTTATCATTGGTTGTTTCTGTCATTGTAATGAAAATATTTGACCTTACCATCAATACAATGACATTGGGTGGTATGGCTATTGCCATTGGTGTTCTGGTAGATGATGCCATTATTTATGTTGAAAATGTTTATCGTCGTATAAGGAAAAATGCTGCTCTACCCGAAGATAAAAGACGACCCTATTTTGATGTGGTAAAGGATGCTTCCGATGAAATCAGGTCTCCAATCGTCATGGCAACTTTTATTGTGATTGTTGTATTTATTCCATTTTTCTTTTTAAGTGGCGTCGAAGGGAGAATGCTGATTCCACTGGGATTGGCATATGTTGTTTCTATTTTTGCCTCTCTCATTGTGGCGATCACCGTTACCCCGGTACTTTGTTTTTATCTCATGAAACATATAACAAAAAAACAGGAAAAGGATTCTTGGTTAGTCCATCATCTTAAAAAAAGGTATTTACCCATACTTCAATTTTGTTTGAACCGGAAAAACAGAATTATTTCAATTGCAGGTGTATTGGTTGTCATTTCAATCAGTGTACTCCCGTTTATGGGGCGTTCATTTTTACCGGAATTTAATGAAGGAACATTGAACATCAGTGTTGCCACTGCGCCTGGGACATCCCTGGCAGAATCAAATAAAATCGGTAAAATGGTAGAAGATATTTTACACTCACATCCGTCCGTACTCACCACGGCAAGACGCATGGGCAGAACCGAAATGGATGAACATTCCATGGGATCTCATGCCCACGAATTAGAAGTACGGATTGATCTGTCCCATCATGATAAAGAAGAATTATTGGATAAGTTAAGAAATAGCCTAACATTGGTGCCGGGGACGTTTATCACAATTGGGCAACCTATCAGCCATCGCATTGACCATATGCTTTCAGGTACTCGCGCTAATATTGCAGTAAAAATATTTGGAACCGATCTCTATGATTTGCGGCAATTTGCTGAACAAGTAAAAACCCAAATGGAAGCGGTGGATGGCATTGTGGATTTATCCGTGGAGCAGCAAACGGATATTCCCCAGGTTCGAATTCGAGCCAATCGCGAAAAAATGGCATTATATGGTTTGAGAGTTGCAGATTTGGATAAAATGATTGATATGGCTTTTTTAGGTATCAAAACGTCACAAATTTTTGAATCAAACAGTCGTCATGAATTGGTTGTTCGGTATGCCCCTGAATTTCGGAAAGATTTAAATGCAATTCGTGAAAGCCTGATTGATACACCCAATGGCGGCAAGGTGCCGTTGGAAATGGTTGCAGATATTTCGGTGGATAAGGGGCCTAATTATATCAGCAGGGAGAATGTTCAGAGGAAGATTGTGGTGCAGGCGAATGTTTCGGGAAGAGATTTATTGGGCGTTGTGGACGAAATTAAGTCTAATATTTCTAATAATGTGAATTTCCCCAGGGGATATTATGTTGTGTATGGCGGTCAGTTTGAGAGCGCCCAAGAAGCGTCTCGAACTGTTTCCATTTTGAGCATTTTTTCTATTATTGCCATTCTCATTGTATTGTACATGGAATTTGGAAATTTTCGTCAAGCAACCTTGGTAATGGTAAATCTCCCCCTTGCGCTGATTGGTGGAATTGTCAGTATTTATTTTACAGATGGCATTATAACAATTGCATCCTTGGTTGGATTTATAACATTGTTTGGTATTGCCGTTCGAAATGGAATATTAATGGTTTCTCATTATAATTATCTATTAGATACTGAAGGAATGTCGTTATTGGATGCGATTATTCAAGGATCTATGGAACGGTTGAATCCTGTATTGATGACAGCACTCACGACGGGGCTTGCATTATTACCCTTAGCCCTTGCCGGAGAAAAACCGGGCAGTGAAATTCAATCACCAATGTCAATTGTGATTTTGGGAGGTTTACTTACCGCGACTTTTCTGAATTTAATCGTGGTTCCTGTTCTATTTGCAAAATTGGGCAGGAAAAGATGAAAGCATTATGGTTAGCATTTGGTGCAATTTTTATTGCTGAACTTGGAGATAAAACGCAATTAGCCGTCTTTGCGATGAAAGCGAAAGGCATGTCCGGATTGGGAATTTTCGTTGGAGCGATGATGGCTTTTGCGGTGCTTACAGGTTTAGCAATTTATTTTGGTGATTTTATTCACGCTAAAGTGCCAACTGAAATCATCGAAAAAATTGCAGCCATTGGATTTGTGCTTTTGGGTTTACTCATGTGGTTTCAAAAATTGTGACCCCAACACAATGGCTATTCGATAAAACTAATTTAAGAGGTGTAAACATTTTAAAAAACAATTCCTAACTCCAACAATAGCAGGGAGGTCCAAGGTATGTCCTAAACTCAGAGGTGCTATTTGTTTGGCTTTATGTGAAGCCGAAATGCTGGCAGGCATGAAATGTATACCGTTGTGGTTCTATTCTTGTATTCAGTAAAGACTTCTTTAATTTCCTTCCCTATTTATGAATCAAATTAAGGGCTAAACATGAAGTGGAGAAAGGAAGAAAATAGGATAAGGATGAAAGCAGTATCGGGAAAAATTCGACCTTTAATATATATTTTGTTTTCTATGGTGATGATCGCTTCAGCAGTAGCAAAACCAAAAACAAGAAATGTCATTTTCATTACTTTAGATGGACTGCGCTGGCAGGAGTTGTTTACCGGGGCAGACAGTACAAAAATATTCGATAAAACCATCACGAAAGACAGTGCGAATGTTGTAAATGCATTTTGGGATTTGGATGAGAATGTCCGTCGGAAAAAACTCATGCCCTTTCTTTGGGGGCAACTGGAAGAAAAGGGTCAGATTCACGGGAATGCCAACAAAGGCAGTGTAGCAAAATTGAAAAATCCGTACTGGTTTTCTTATCCGGGATACAGCGAACTTCTTTTGGGGTTTGTGGATTCGACCCAAGACAGCAATGAAAGAAAAAACAATCCCAATGTTACCGTTCTTGAATACATCAATCATCAGCCCGGTTTTCGGAATAAAGTGGCTGCCTTTTGTTCATGGGATGTCTTTGACTATATCATCAATGAAGAACGGTCCGGACTGTTGGTGAGTTCGGGGTTAGAGTCATTTGACCCGTCATATGATCAAGAAATGATTGACAGATACTACGATTTGATGCATGATATTCCGGTGTACTGGGGGAGTGTCCGGTACGATGTATTTACATTTTATATGGCGTTCGACTATCTTAAAAAAGAAAAACCGAGGGTATTGTACATTGCATTTGATGAAACCGACGAATATGCCCATGAAGGGAAATATGATAAATATCTCATGGCCGCCAATCGGGTTGACCGGTATATAGGTAAACTTTGGGGATGGATCCAAAGTCACTCCCGATACCGGGATAAAACCACGCTGATTATGACCACAGATCATGGCCGTGGTGATGTTCCATATGAAAACTGGCGTCACCATGGAGAAGAATATCCCGGTGCTGATGATGTTTGGTTTGCAATCCTGGGGCCGGATACCCCTTCCAAGGGTGAAGCTGTGGACTCAAATCCTCTGTACAGCAGCCAGGTTGCCGGTACCATTTGTTCTTTATTGGGACTGTCATATCCTCCGACTCAGGCTGATGAGGCCATGGCACCCGTATTTAAGTAGGGAATGGCTCGGAAAGAATCAAGGCGACTCTGGTTCTCATTCCGGTAAATTTAGAGTACGAAGTTTCAACCGTACTGTAAAAAAATAAATAGAAAGGTACCATCCCAAAGCAAGAAGACAATTCACAATGACGTAACGAGGCCACGGACCAAAAGCATATTCAATGGCCAGAGTCGGCTCACGAAAATCGAGAATATTTTGGTCGAATATCCAATTATACCCCACAATAAACACAGCATAACCGATTAAAGCGATTAGAGCAGTTTTAAATGCTGTTTCTGTCAGCCTCCGATTCTCGTTTTTTATAAAATGAATGGTAAGCAGAAGGGGGATGATGTGTTTTAGCATAAATCCCATCCACGAAACGGGGTAGATTTCTAAAGGTGGTGCCACCGGATTATTAACTATCATAAGTGTAAGCAAATCTCCGGACCAGGCAAAATAGAAAAAAACTTCAAACAGTTTTTGATGAAACATGAAACAGAGAAAAAGCCCGAGTAAAGCGGTGATATTGCAAAGCCAAAGAAGTAAATGTGGATTATGATAGAGATTATATCTGGTAGTGGATATTATGGCGAAAATTAATATCACCCCCAGGAGATGAATTATTCTCGGGGCGTTTGATAAAGTTTTGCCGGTCAACACCAGCGTGATGAAAAACAGGATGAAAAGGGTGAGCATGGACATGTTTTTATGTATTAAGGCTGCGGTCAAATATAGCGGAATTTCTTTAATGGATGGCCATGCTTATTCTAATGACACTATAAAAGAAACAAATTAGTAACTCATGAATTGGTGACTATTCTTTTCAAGGGAGTTTTGCCGTAACTTTAACCGGATATTTTACTACGATTAACACGATTTCAGGAGAAAAATTAGATGAGTAAACCTGTAAAAATTGGCTTATTCGGATTTGGCCGAATCGGGAGAAATATTTTCCGGTTAGGATATAATAATCCAAGATTTGAATTTGTAGCCATAAGCGATTTGGGAAAGGCGGAAGCCATGCATTATTTGCTGATGCGGGATTCAATTCATGGCCCCATGGCCGATGAGTTATCCTTAGAGGGTCAGCATTTGTGTTACAATAACCACCGTGTCCGTTTATTGGCCGGAGGCACACCGGGTTCCATTCCCTGGGACGCCTATGATGTGGATATTGTTATCGATTCAACGGGGGCCTATCGCCGACGTGAAGAATTACAGCCTCATATTGATTCCGGAGCGAGACGGATTCTTGTTTCGAAACCACCGGTAGATGATATTGACAGAATTGTGATTAAGGGAATCAATGATGGGGCGATTATGCCAGAAGATAAAATCATATCAACAACATCAGCCACAACCCAGGTTCTTGCTTTAATGCTGAAAGTATTGGATGATGCCTTTGGTGTGAAACGGGCGATGATGACGACTGTCCATGCTTATACCTCGGATCAACCGTTGGCGGATGCCACCCGGTCTGATTTAAGGCGGAGCCGCTCTGCTGTGGAAAATATTATTCCCAACGAAACCTGGGCTCCCGGTTATGTGGAACAACTGATGCCCAAGTTTAAAGGAAAATTGGAAGGTATTGCATTTAACGTTCCCGTGGCAAATGGGTCTTCAATCGATTTGACTACAGAATTAGAGAGGTTACCTTCTGTTGATGAAGCCAATGCCGCCATGAGGGCGGCAGCAGAAGGTGCATTCAAATCCCTGATTGGGTATACGGAAGATCCGGTTGTATCCAGTGATGTTATTGGGAGCGGAGAAACGATGGTTTATGATTCAAAAGCCACAATGATTGCCGCAAATCAATTGCTGAAAACAGTAACCTGGTTCGACAATGGTTGGGGATTTGCATCAAGAATATTAGAATTGGCGGATGCCTATGCTGCTTTGGAGGAAAAATAATCATGAGAATCGCAATTAACGGATTTGGCCGCATAGGCCGTTCAGTTTTCAGAATATTAAACAGCAGAGAAAATGTTTCTGTGGCAGCCATCAACGATTTGAGTGATCCGGCTGCCCTGACCTATTTATTAAAATATGATACGGTCATGGGACGATTTGAAGGAACGGTCGAAACAGAAGGTGATATCCTGAGAACTTCTAAAAATGAAATTAAAATGCTGGCTGAAAGAGATCCTTCAAAATTACCCTGGAAAGACTTGGATGTAGACATCGTCATTGAAGCCACAGGAATTTTCAGGACAAGGGAGCAAATTCAAAATCATATCAACGCTGGAGCTTCACGAGTAATTCTTACTGTACCGGCTAAAGATGAGATTGATTATACTGTGGTCATCGGAGTCAATGATAACGGTTTAAACAAAGACCATAAAATCATTTCCAATGCAAGCTGTACAACAAACTGCCTGGCGCCCATGGCGAAAATCCTGAATGATAATTTTGGAATTGAACACGGGGTGATTAATACGATACACGCCTATACCAATGACCAACGATTGGCAGACGTTCCCCATTCTGATTGGCGAAGAAGCCGTGCTGCCGCAGAAAATATTATTCCCACGACAACCGGGGCGGCCCGTGCTGTGGGAAAAGTTCTACCGGAACTGAATGGGAAACTGGATGGTATTGCCATGCGAGTTCCTGTTCCGGACGGTTCAGTCGTGGATGGCATATTTAAGCTGTCTAAGGATGTAAAGGCTGATGACATTAATCAGGCCGTTCTGGATGCATCCAAATCTGAAAATTTAAGTCGGGTGGTGGAATATTCTACACTTCCGGTGGTTTCTTCCGATATCATCGGAAATCCTCATTCCTCCATTTTTGATGCGCCTTTTACCAAAGTCGTAGAGGGGAATCTTGTAAAAACACTGAATTGGTACGATAATGAATGGGGCTATTCCAACAGGGTAGCAGACCTTGTAGGAATCCTTGACGGATTAAATTAACTATAGACCAGGGTTACAGTAGGGGCGCAATGTTCAGCGTCTCTACTGTAATGCATCCAAATCTTTAAAAAAGTCCAGGCACTGGGGGTTTGCCAAGGCGTCCTTATTCGATACATCCTCACCGTGGATAATATTTTTTACTGCAATTTCCACTTTTTTCCCATTTATTGTATAAGGAATATCTTCTGTTTCTAATACGAGGGCAGGAATATGACGGGGAGAACAATGGGAGCGGATTAAAGATTTAATTTTCTGAATAAGAGTATCCTGAAGAGAATATTCTTTGTTTAATTTTACAAATAAAATTACCCGTTCATCATCCTTCCATTGTTGACCAACTACAAGACCGTCTGCGATTTCATCCATGGCTTCAACGACTCGGTAGATTTCTGCAGTTCCGATTCTGATGCCCCCGGGATTCAGGGTGGCATCACTCCGTCCAAAAATTTGAACACCGCCATGGTCATTGATGGTTATATAATCACCATGGTGCCAGATATGAGGATAGACATCAAAATAGGCATCATGATATTTTTTACCTTCCGGATCATTCCAAAAATAAATTGGCATCGATGGAAATGCTTTTGTGCACACCAATTCCCCTTTTTGATGAATAACCGACTTCCCTTTATCATTAAAAGATTCTACAGCCATTCCCAAACCACGGCTCTGGAGTTCACCCCGGTAAACCGGCAATACAGGATTCCCCAAGGCAAAGCAGGAAATAATATCCGTTCCCCCGGAAATAGAGGCTAAAAGAACATTCTTTTTAACTTCTTTGTAAATATAATCGAAATTTTCCTCTACCAGAGGTGATCCTGTAGATAGGATAGCCCTTAGCCGGCTTAAGTCAACAGTATGCATGGGAGCTTCACCTGCGGCTTCACTAGCGGCGATAAATTTGGCGCTGGTCCCGAATACTGTAATACCCAGGTTTTCAACCATACGCCATATGGCGCCGGAGTCAGGATAAAAGGGTGACCCGTCATAAAGAACAACCGTAGCACCGACAGCCAACGAAGTCACCAGCCAATTCCACATCATCCATCCACAGGTCGTAAAGTAAAAAATAGTGTCGTTTTCAGTTAAATCCGTATGAAGCCGTAACTCTTTCAGGTGTTGGAGCAGGGTTCCTCCGGAAGAATGGACAATTGATTTTGGCAGTCCCGTGGTTCCGCTTGAATACATAATATAGAGGGGATGATGAAAAGGTAGTTGCTCAAAATAAAGAGGGTAGGGATTTTGATCCAGAAAGTGCTCCCAGAAAACACCGTTTTTTACCGAAGATATATTCGGTTTTGTCTCGGTATAGGGTACTACAACAACTTTTTCGACTGAAGGTAGCTTATTTAAAATGCTATTTAGTTTTTCAAGAGAGTTAAAAGCTTTTCCATTATAGAAATAGCCATTAGCAGCAAAAAGAACTTTGGGTTCGATTTGACTGAATCGATCCAACACACCCTTTGAACCAAAATCAGGAGAAGAGGAACTCCAAATTGCCCCAAGGGAAGCTGCAGCTAACATGGCTATGACTGTTTCCGGCAGGTTGGGCATGAATCCTGCTACGCAATCTCCTTTTTGAACCCCGATTTTTCTCAGGGCAGAAGCTAGTTTTTCAACTTCATTAAATAAGTCGTTATAGGTTACTTTACGAACGGGTTGTCCTTCCCCTTGGAATAAAACTGCTGGTTTGTCATTACGATGGATCAAAAGGTTTTCAGCAAAATTAAGCGTTGCCCCGGTAAACCATCTTGCGCCGGGCATTTTCGTTTCGTCATCCACTACTTGTGTGAAAGATTTCGAATATTTGACAGACATAAATTCCCAGATGGATTCCCAAAAAAGTGCAGGATTTTCTACGGACCACAGGTAGAGATCATTATAATCTTTAAAATTTGTACCCACTTTACGATTGACCTCCCGACGGAAAATGTCCATTTGTGAGGCAGATATTTGGGTTTTGCTTGGTTTCCATACTACGGGATTCATGTATTTCCTATGTTTTAACCTTAAGATTTTATTCCCATTTAGGGTCATATTCCATAAAAAGAGAGATCATATGGTTTCCTGTTATTCTTCTCATATTACGCTTATAAAATCTGTAAATTTTACCTACTCATTTAGACTTATAAAATGAGAATAAATACGTAACTCATTATATAGTTACTAATAGCAAATAACCTTTTGTAATTTTAACGCTCAATTTAAACGGTTACTGATGAAAATAGCTTTTTTAACAGCCGGCGGACTTGCACCCTGTTTATCTGCGTCCATCGGTGCATTAATCGAAAAATACAACAGTCTCGCTCCCGAAGCAGAATTAATAGGATATTTAAATGGCTATCGTGGTTTATTGCTAGGGAAATCAATTCCCTTTCCGAATTCCGTTAGAGATAAAGTCAATATTTTTTATAGTTTTGGAGGAAGTCCCATTGGGAACAGTCGTGTAAAACTTACCAACAGCGAAAACTGCATAAAGCGAGGATATGTTAACCCCGGAGAAGACCCTTTAAAGGTTGCGGCAGACCAATTGGTAAAAGACGGAGTTAATATTCTACATACAATTGGTGGGGATGATACCAATACTATGGCGGCGCAATTGTCGTTTTACCTGAAAAAAAATAACTATGACTTAACAGTCGTGGGGCTGCCTAAAACTGTGGATAACGATGTATTCCCCATTGCCCAAACCCTCGGTGCATGGACTGCAGCAGAGCAAGGGGCAGTCTTTTTTGAAAATATCGCCAATGAAAATACAACCAGTACCCGTCAGCTAATTATTCATGAAGTTATGGGAAGGAGCTGCGGTTGGCTTACAGCATATACTGCTAAGATGTATCAGGACCGATTAGAACAAAGGACCTTTTTACCGGAAGCACTGATTGAAAAAAGCCGATGGAATGTTGATGCGGTTTATATCCCTGAGATGGATATTGACCTTGATGAAGAGTGTATCCGATTAAACCGAAGGATGGATGAAAAGGACAGTATTAATATTTTTCTAAGCGAAGGGGCAGGAACGCAGACCATTATTCGGGAAATGGAATCAGCAGGTGAAAAAGTCAAGCGGGATGCTTTTGGACATGTGGCCTTGGATACTCTAAATCCGGGAAAGTGGTTCGCAAAGCAGTTTTCAAAAAAACTGAATGCGGAAAAAGTGCTGGTCCAAAAAAGTGGGTATTTTGCACGGAGTTCTGCGCCGAATCTGCAAGATTTAGAATTGATTAAACGTTCGGGTGCTTTGGGCGCCGAATTGGCCCTTCAGGGAAAAAGCGGTGTCGTCGGCCTCGATGAAGATAGTGATAACCAATTAACTTTAATTGACTTCAATCGTATCAAGGGGGGGAAACCCTTTAATCCTGATGTGGACTGGTTTCAGGAATTATTACGGAGCATCGGACAAATATAAAGGAAAAGAACAATGTCAAAACAACCACCAAAACTAAATACATCCAGAAAATTTCCTGATAATGTGACTTCGGCTCATGCACTTCTTTTAAAGGCCAAGCGGGGAGAAAAAGGAAATACCACTGAAAAAAGATATGCTGTACCTGCCTTTAATGTAACAACATTTCAGGGGATAAATGCTGCCATGAAGGCATTCAACCTGCTGGGTTCTTCCGGACTGATGGCGTTTTCCAATTCTGCACTGAAGCATTTTGGAGGTGGAGACCAGGTCTTCGGGTTGGATATTGCAACGACTTATATTGAGAAAATGGCTAAAAAATCGACCGTAAAAGTGGCGACTCATTTAGACCACGGAGATTATATTACCGAACCGGGACGGAAGGTTCTTCAAGCCGCTGTACAGAGATTAACCAGCGTCATGGCAGACAATTCAACAGACCATATCAATAAAACTGCTATGCCCTTGAAAGATAACATTGATCTTACCAGGGAAGTAGTGAATATGGCTCATCCGGTTGGACTTTCGGTAGAGGGAGAACTGGGGGTCTTAGCCGGTGAAGAAGATGAAGATACAAAATCAGAATTTTCTACTTATACCAATCCAGATGAACTGGATCAATTTCTAAAAGAAACTGGTGTTCTCATGCTGGCTCCAACAATCGGAACGATGCATGGACCCAATAAAGGGAAACCGGGACAAAAAGTTAAATTAAATATCCCCCTGGCTCATGATTTACTAAAAATTGCCAACCGAATAAACGACGAAATTGTTTTTGTTGCCCACGGAGCTTCTACACTTTACCCTCAAGTGGCCGAGTATGCAGTTAAACAATTGGACGGAATGGGGGGGCACGACGATGCCCGGCAGAAATGGATCGATTTTGTAGGAACTGATTGGGAACAGATTGAAGGATTGATCGAAGCCGGTTTTTGCAAAATTAATACTGATACTGAAAACAGACAGACATTTCTGGCAGCCTTACTGGGAGCTATCAATGAAAATAGTGCTAAGATTGATATTCGCTGGTACGACAATCATGGGACAGATGCCCTGACGAAGAGTTATATTCAAAAATTAATTATGGCAGGGAATTACGGTGTGTGGCATGAGCCAAGGATTAATGTGGATAAATTTCGGTTTGATTTAGAGACCTCTCTCACAGATCTCATTAAAAATTCAGGTTAAAATATTCAATTCATTGTAAAACCAAAGTAATAAAGCCTTCAAAACGAAGGCTTTATTATAACTCATTCGTCAAACAATGAATCGCACCTCCGCTTAGGCGGAATTGTGTAGTTGGAACGGTAATATGGATAACGCCGAGGGAATCTAATAAAGGGGCTACCTTATTAGATCTAAACCGTGTAGGACCAATGAGGTATCCGGGTAAAGGTTGGCAGTTTACAGCAAATTCTCCTAATTCTGTATCGGTACCGATGGCATCCTCCGGTGGAACGTCGACAAGGTGAATTCCACGTTGGCTCGAAAAATCTTGAAGCCGTTTAACCGAATTTTGGTCCATAAGCTCTGTGCAGGAAATCAACGCTACCAGTTTTGAGTTTTTATCCATAACGGGTGTAAAGATGGTATCCAAATGGAAGGCGTTTGATTTTAAAATGATCAATTCTTTCACATTAAATTCTTGAGCTACTTTTTCAGCGCCACTTTGATTATTTCGGGATACACCGGAAAATAAAACACCTTCTTTCCGACAAAAATAAAATTCACCTCCTTCAGCATAACAGTTGGAAGTTTCCGGAAGTCGACTGGTTTTATATCCCCAGGAATCCAGGATTACCTGCATAATATCCGCTTCCATTTGACGGGCTTTTTCCCTGAATTTTGAGATAATGATTTTATCAGATTGATTACTGACAAATAAATCCCGGACAAAAACAAAATCATGATTTCTTAGATCGAAATTATGCTGGTCAAGTATGTAAGGAAAATCAAGTTCTACCGTTTCGATTGGTAGGCGGTTCATTAAGGTGGAAAGCATAAACATTTCAATCTCAACCAATTCCTGAATGGGAACCATCCCTTCTTTCATAGCAGGATTATTTTCATAAATAGGGGTGCCATGCCCCCACCAAGGATTGCTTGGGAGTTTTGAAATAAGAATTTTCATAAGGAACGAAAAATAAGACTAAAAATTAAATTTAAATCCTAATATAAGGATAGAATTCCATTGTTCATTTTTGTAATCAGATTGCTGCATGAGGTAAATCGTTGGATTAAGATAGGGAATGGATTTAATGGTTATTCCAACATAGGCACGATTTCGATTTAATTCTTTATGTTCAAAATCATAGAATATCTCATCTGCTATATAGGGTACAAGTTTTAATGGCGAGAAGGATTTCCTCAATTTAATAGTAACCATGTCACGGTTTCGAAAAACTTCCTTATCTGTTTTTATCCGATATTCTATTCGGGAACGGGCAGAAACTGCCAATCCCCCGGCTTTAAATTTTGTTGCCACTGTTGCGTGGGGTCTGTGTTCAGATACCCAGGGATTTTTTTGTTCAAAGACTTCTCTGAAATTTAAACTGAGGGAAAGGTGGGGGTTAACTTTATATTTTATTCCAATATCTGCATGGACGTAATACAGGTTTTTTTCCGAACGAAAATCCTGCTCAAGTGCCATGGCCCATTTATCAGTAAAATTTCGATTGAATTTTTCTGCGTGCCAAAAATGCAGTGGATTTGAACCGGATGCATTCAAAATGCTCAAAATAAATAACAGGGGTAACATGAGGTGTTTCAGTTTCATTATTAACTCTATTTTAAAGGATTGGGAATTTAATCAATTTATAGCTTGATTTTAAGGCAAGGCCAGTTTGTATAATTCTTCTTCGTCATCACTGACAATAAATATTTTATTTTCTTCCGGGAATATAGCCAATCCTTCTGCTTTGTTTATATTGAAAGGATGCTTCTCTATAACGCCTGAACCTATTTTATATTTTATAAGCACTTTGTCCTGGTCACTGATCATCCAGAGGTAGTCTTCGTGAGCACCATAATCTAACCCTGAAAAATCTTTGGCGAATCCAATACGATTATATGAGACCAGATTCAATTGGCTGTCTAATTCTATTAATGCACCGGGGTCTTTTTCCTTAATTAAAAAAAAGTGACCGTTGTTTCGATTAAAGGTGATTCCTTCTAATCCTCCCCCATCTCGGACACCACTTAACTCCAAGCTTTTTATAACATTTCCCAATGTATCGATTTGGAATATTTTCCCCAAAGATTCTTCGGTAATCCACAAAGCGGTGTCACTGTTGTCATGGGCAATCCCTTCCAGATCTGTCCCGGAATAATTAAGAGTTTTTAAGAGCTTTCCATCAAAGTTAAGATTATAAATACCACCATTGGGTTTATCGCTGACAGTCCACAATGATTTTTTATCCTTAGAGAGGCAAAGCCCGGAAGGGGACTTGACGGGGATATCTATTTTGGCTAATATCGCCAAATTCAACAATAGAGTTTTGCTCGTTGTATCAGAAAGTCCACCATCATCGGAGACAATTAGAGTTACTGTATGGAGTCCTGTGGTGGAAAAAGTAAAAGTTACAGTTTCCCCAAATTGTAAATTTTCTCCGTCAAAAAACCATTGGTACTCATCAATGTATCCACCGGAATCTGCAGAAGAAGATCCGTCAAAAAGGATGGGTTTTTCTACCTCAGGAGAAACGGGTGAAAAACTGAATTCTGCTACAGGACTAATATTAATTTCCATTTGTTCGGAGTCTGTACAGGAAAATGCCATAAACAGGATTGCCGATATTAAGGCGAAAGATAATTGATTATGTTTAATCAAAGCTTTTCAATATGGAGGCTAAATCGTAGAGTAAAATTCTTGAGTTCCATTGGTCCACAACCGCCATTCTCTTTTCGCCATTTATTAATTCAACTGTCGAAATACCATCTGGAGAAGCCAACTCATTTTTTTGCCAATCGTTTTTTAAATGTGGAAATGCCTTTTGGACCATAATGGTTTGTTCATTATAATTGATTCCTTCAATTATACAATCAGAATGATCATCACAATAAAAGTGTGCTTTTGACCCGAGTATTCCCTTAAGGGTTCCGGAACCAATTTCAAAAATTAATATTTTACCTTTTTTTTCATCAACAGCAAACAAGTGATTCCCCCAAACAGATATCCCCTCTATAGAGTCGTCAAAATAACCATTTATAATTTTATTATGGTGATTTTTTACTCCAATTAAAATATTTTTAAACTGCCCTGTATTCATATCGAACCCGGCTACATATCTCTTTTTCATGTTGTTCCCAAATTGATTTTTAGAAGGTTTTTCTTCTGCAATCAACAGCAACTTTTGTTTTTCATGGATGGCCATTCCTTCACTTTTACGCATGATTGTTGTAATCTCTTGAGTTGATGCAAAATCAGCATCATATTGATAAGTTGTGAAGGACTCCGTTTTTAATTGCTTAAACTTTCGGAATCCGAAATTTCTTTGCTTTCCGTTTTTGAATACTTTTTTGGCCATATCAATAATAAAGACATCTCCATTATATGTGACCGATAAGCCTTGAGGTTTTATCAGGCAGTCTTCATTTTCAGGTAAATAATATTCGTCCGCTGTTAGTGTACAGGGACGACCAATAAATTGATCAAAGGTAAGGGAAGGTGAAAAACGGGCAATACGTCCAATTCCTTCTAAAGAAACATAAATAAATCCTTCTCCGTCCCTGCTAATCCCGGTAGGTTCCAGCTCGGAATCGGGGGGCAGTCCCAAATCTTTAGCAGTAATAGATTGAATGAGAGTGCCTTCCTTTGAAAAATGCTGTATTCGATGATTATTAACATCTGTAATTAAAAGAGAGCCATCAGGGAGAATTTCAACATCATCAGGCTGGGCTAACTGATTTGGTCCATTACCATACCCGTTTTGTGGATGGGGTATCTTACCGATGGGTTTTATAGATCGATTCAGATCCACCGGTTGTCGGTCAAATCCGGCAGTTATCATGAAAAACATGATAAAGACTAGATGAATTTTAAGTCGGAAGAAGTTCATTTGGACTAATCAAACTATACAATCAGGGCCGGCAAAAGCCGACCCCGATTGCATTTGAGAGGAGAATAAAACTTAGTCTCTTCCCCAAGAAGATGTAAACATCGTTATACTTCCTTGTCGTTCATTTGCAGAGAAGGCGATACCATTTGTTTGGTGCATACCTAATCCTTCAGAACCAATTGCACTTTTTTCCATTCCAATATCACCACCTTCGGCTTCAAGGTCACCTGCGGGTGCGATAGAATCGAAAACAGGATTGGCGGGATCCGTCACATCATAAACAATAACACCATGGCTTTCCTGAAGAGCCAAGACTGCATAAAGTTTATCTGATTTTGTGACCAATGAACATTCTTCTGGTTCCGTACGTTTTTTTGATTTTCTTGCATCAATGTTGTAGGGAGGTGCCGGGATATCCTGCTCAATAATATAAGGTTCACCTAATAAAGTGCCATCCGGCAGACTCATCATTTGTAATGTTCCATTCCGTTCATTGGAAAGTAATGCCAGAGTCCCATCGGGAGAAATAAACAGACCATCTGGTTCTGCGTTTTCGTCTGCACTAGACTTTGGTAAATCTACGACGGTGATATTGTTGGCATCCAAAGGCAGATTGGCAACATTAAAGATCATGATCTGGCTTGTTTCTTGAATAGAAACAACCACGGTACCATCTGAAGATGTTTCACAGTGTTCCGGTTCAGATTCATCATCCCAGTCCACAAGAAAATCCTGAGCCAAAGTTGCATTTTCTATACCGTTAGATAAATCGATGATGGATACACTTCCGCCCAATCGATCTGCAGGTTTGCAAGGTCGATCTTCACGATCGTCTTCACAAGCGACGATTAAGTGAGTCCCATTTTTTGTAAATGCCGTTCCGTCAGGGTTATACCCGACTTCTACTTCAGACACTTTTGCACCATCAGAAAGACGGATAAACATAACTTTACCTTTGGCACAATCAGTTTCTGCAATGCAGACCGCTACATAGTTTTCTCCACCAATTACAGGGGAAACATCAATGGATGTTGCTTCCGCTGTTGCTGAACCAGGGTCTAAATCAAAGGTTTCACCAAAAGCAAAAGAAGTTGGTGTATAGTCTATGACCGTCAACCGGTTTATGGCAGAAGAAACAAACACAGCCTGGGTTTCACTCCCGGGGATCATACGAACAATTTCTGCATTTGCATCTGCCCCCGCATCTAAAGTCATCACTGTCTGAATATCAAAACCGCTGTAATATTTTTCACCCGTTTTAACTGTAACTGTCGCAGAAAACTCAGACTGGTCTGAACTATCATAACCATATACACGATAATAATACATGGTCATTTGTTCAAGACCAGTATCGGTATAAGTGGTGACATCAGCATCTACGGTACCCACAACGGTAAATCCACTTGTCTCTTCCAGGCTTCTTTCTATTTTAAAGCCCGTTTCAGCTGTGGAATTATCAACCCAGGATAGAGTAACCGTAGAATCCGTATTTGAGACAACCGCCAAATTCGAAGGTGTACTCAGCGAAGTGTCAGGGCCTGAATCTTCACACGAGACGTATAATAACGCCGCTGAAAGAATGAGTAGGCCACTTAATAGTTTTTTCATAACTATCCTCCTGTTTTATTGACTTTCTTTTATTTATAAAGGTTCAAACGAAACATTTAAGTCAATGATAAATGCCTGTTTTCCAGAACCAATTCTTTATCAAAATTCATATTTTACCTGGAGTAGAAATTGATCGTCATTAACAAAACTATTGTCAACAATTTTTCCCTCATTGTTTGGCGGATTTTTCTCACCACCTGTTGTTTCACCTAGCAGATAATATTCAACTTTCATACTTAAAAATTCGTTAAACTGAGTGGTAAGTCCCACGGTCGTCATTTGTCTGCTCCATGTGGCCGGGTCTCCCAATGATGGAGAAAGAATTTCAAGGTTCAATTCACCGACTCGTACAATGGGTTTTATATATTTACCCTGATTCAAATTGAATTGATATGCTCCTTCGATATAGTGACCATTGCGAGGCAGATATCCATCCATGGCTTTTATGTATTCCGCTCTGACGTGGATATTTGATCGGTCAAATCCGGCCCTTCCTCCGTACCACCAATGGGTTTTATCGTCTTTTTCAACACCGGGAGTTACTTTTGCAAAATCATTATAACCAGCTAAGAAACCCAAGGATGTTTTCCAATCAAAATCATCAATCAGTTTTCCGGTGTAGTACCATCCCTGAGCGGACAACCCAAATGCTTCAAGTCCGAGTGCTGCTCCATATTCGAACGTCTGGCCATCTTTGTCATCGTAATCATCATAAACGAGCATTTTGAAAGATTTATCTTCTGCGGCATCGTCTGTGCCTAAAGGTCTTTTCATGGCAAAAGAAAGTTGTCCAGTAAGTTTGAGAGGACCAATCATTGCTTTTGTTTTTGATGCAACATGGTATTCTCTTCCTTTCCAGAAAGCTGTCCCAATAAGGGGGTAGCCTTCCGTTTGCCTTTTAACAGCAATCACTGGTTTATTTTTCCCCAGTTCAACCTGGGTGTTAAAGCCAGGTAAGTTCAGTCGAGCATAATGTTTATCTACATTGGCTTTTCGGTCGCCGAAGCGAAGTTCGAACTTGTAATAAAGGTTTTCGCTGTAATCCACCCTTGCGGAAAGAACCGCTTTGTCAATTCGCATATGTGGACTGCGATTTTTCACCTTTTGGTAGGTTAAGTCCTGATTTTCAAAGCCCCCCGGACCTTCAACGTCAACAAATTCCATTTCTACTTCCCCGCCGATTAAAATATTCAGTCCGCTTTCAGATTGGACATTTACGGTTTGTGCTGTAAGGAGGCCATAAAGGGGTATGTATATCGAAAAATTCAATACGAGTTTAATTAGGGTTTTCATGAGAGTCTTTCTATCTTTATTTGTGAATTATTCATGAGGTTTTTCTTTCCAAAGTGTTAAGGGGATTAATGTAGCAACCACAGCTGCACCAATCCAGAAAATAAACGCATGATCAAAATTGTAAGTGTCTACGCCATTGAAGACTGTTTTTCCATTTCCAATGAGAATCCCGCTAATCCAATCTTGGGTTGCAGCTCCAACATAGCTGAATATTCCGATAATACCCTTAACAGACCCTGCTGCTTTGATTGGAAGCAGGTCCACAGCCCAGAGTCCACCGATGTAAACAACCAAAGCTCCCAATGTAAATTCAAACAGTCCCAGCGCAGCCATATTAAAAGATTTATTCCCAACGGGGGCAAGGTAAATGGCTGCAAGGCTCAATATTTGAGTCGTTCCCATTATGAGCGCCGGTATATTTCTTTTTGAGCCAAAAAATTTATCAGAAAACCATCCGGAGAATATAGCGCCGCCTAATCCAAACATCGTTGCAAAACCCATAAGGGAACCTGCTTCGATTAAACTTAATTTTTTTACTTCCTGTAAATATAGGGGTCCCCAACTGTGAATGGCATATCTCACTGTATATAGGGAAGTAGCTGCCAGCCCAACTTTAAACACAATGGGGCTTTTCATGACGGAAAGTTGAAAATCCTTTATAGACTTCTTTTTCGCATGACCAGCAGAAAAATCCTGTTTGTAATCTGCCACATTGGGCAGCCCATAGGTTTCCGGCCTGTCGGCCAGGGATAAAAACAATATCCCGGCAACAATCAAGCACACAACGCCAGGGCCGATAAATCCCATTTGCCATCCAAAAATGCTGACCACTGCCGATGTACCAATAAATGTGAGTCCTTCTCCGATATTATGAGATGCGGCCCATATACCATATTTGGTACCTCGTTCCCTATTGCTGTACCATTGCGTTAATGATACGACGCTTGGTGCCGATCCCATGGATTGAAACCACCCGTTAATACACCATAAAACAGCAAAAAGGAAAAAGGCTTCAGTAAAACCGAAAAGAATATTGATGAGAGCTGAAATCCCTAATCCCGTGGACATAAATTTTCGAATATTGGCATGGTCTGCCATAAATCCGTTTATGAGTTTTCCGACGGCATAGGAATAAAATAATAAAGCGCCAATAATCCCCAATTCAGTGGTTGTGAGAATACCCTGATCTAACATGGGCTTTTTGGCCACAGAAATTGTTAGTCTCCCAATGTAAAAGATTCCATAACCAAAAACGACTGACCACAGCACACTATTTCGTTTAAAATTATAAAGTTTCTTTATATTTGATTCATCGGTTAAAAGTGGTTTGTTTTCTCCAGTTTTCCACCATGAAAATAGATTTTTCATTGTTATTCCCTGTGTTTTATTGTTCTGCATCACCAAATAGAAATGCTGCTTTTAATGCCCCCGGAGAAGTCCAATCTGGTTTGAAATCATGTAATTTATTGATAAAGCTTTCACAGCGCTTCATGGCGGCTTCCTCAAAATCCCGGTCATCTAAAAAGGAGTGATCAAAGGAAAACTCCGGAATTCGTAATTCTCCGTTTTCTGTCTGAACATTCCATATGGTCATGTCTATGCGGCCGAATAATCCATCACCAAAATCTAATTTACCCGGGGTGATCATCCATTCGTCAGCTGAAACACCACCAACAAGTTGAAGGGGTGTGGAAGGGGATAGTCCTATTGTTCCCAGTATGGGGTATATTTTGATAAAGTCACCCAATGTATTTCCGGGAACAACATCTAATTTTATGGAATTCGAAACGGAATATCTAATATCCCGTTCTCCATTCAACAGGGAATAATAGACCACATCAGATTCAAGTTCAATTTCATCGTATTTTGGTGTATATCCTTCTGAAAGCGTTAAATCAGCTGACAATGCATCTATAGGGTTAGATTGTCTATATTTTACGCCATATTCAAATCCCGGGTTTTTTTGACCGTCTTTAAACTTTACTTTTTGTCGAATTAAAAAACCTGCTTTTCTTAAATCCAAATTTTCTGTATCAAAAAAGCTGATTTCTTTGTGCTTCAATTTATAGGGGGTTTCATTTTCTATTACCGGGATATTATTGTTTTCGGCAACAGCTTTCACAATATCCCAATAAGTTTTAAATCCGATTTCGTAATCATTAAAATATTTTTTATTCAAAAGTAGTTTATATTCACTGGAATTGAGTTTTTGTACTTCATTTGATGAGCATCCGCTAAGGATAAATCCAACCAGAATTAATACTATAGTTTTATTCATCATTGTATTCAAAAAACACCTCATTATCTTTAATTGTTGACTTCTTTAATGTTTAATATTGTTTTTGCAATATTCCCGATATATACATTGATTTGTTTGAGCATTTCCATGAGTTCCATGTGAACTTCATGTGTGGCGAGTGATTCTTCTTTTCCTTTTTGAATTCTTTTAAGATGGGATTGGCGATAATCCAATTCCAAATCTCTATATTTTTTGTCCTTATAGATGACTTTTTCAACTTTCTTTACTTTTTGTACATCAAAGGCAACTTTTAATCTGGACACTTGTTTCAAAACCTTGATATGAAATGCTTCCAATTCAAGCTTCCCTTCTTCAGAGAAGGATTCGTTCAAGTGTTGTTTTTTCTTCATGAGGGGTACAATATTTCTGTGAATAATGTCACCAATACTTTCCATATCATTGGCAATGGACATCATGGCAAAAACTTCCTCAGCCTGAAAATCGCTTAATTCTTTTCGACTGATTTGAAATAAGTAATTGATAACGTGTTCTTCAAGAAAGTCAATTTTTTCTTCCCGCATATCAATTCCCTCAACCAGTGAAAGCTGTGGATAAACCTCATCTTGCTTTGGTTCATCACTAATAAATGGGTGAAAACAAGCATTGAGCATACGGCCAAGAATTTTTATCATGCGAGACATTTCTGTTTTAGCTAATTCAATGGCTATAGCCGGGTGGTCGATTTGAGAATCATCTAAATGCCAAGTCACCGGAATTATCCTTTTTTCAATTTCTTTTTCCGGTTTTTCGGGGAGGAGTTTTTGTACTGTGCGGACAATTTTTGGGGTAAATCCGATGAGAATAGCAGAATTAAGTAAATTAAAACTGGTGTGAAATAAAGAAAGGGCGACAGGTATTGCGGTAGCGGTAATAAATGGAGATTCACTCCCGAGTTGAATGACAACATACCCAATCATTTTAATAAAAGGGTAAAAAAGAAGCAGCATCCAAATCACTCCCATTACATTGAATATCAAATGAGCTCTGGCTGCTCGTTTTGCATTTAAATTTGCCACAAATGCTGCAATAGTCGTCCCAATATTTTCTCCCAATACCATTGCCGCAGCCATATCAAATGGTATCCATCCTTCGTAGGTCATCAGTAGAGTAATGGCCATTGTTGCGCTGGATGATTGTACGATAAGTGTAAGGACTGTTCCGATGACTAAAAACAATAATATTGAAAAATAACCATGGGTCGTATATCCTGTCAGGAAAGCAAGGGTTTCAGGATGATTTCGAATGTCGGGTACTGAATCTTTCAAAAACTGTAATCCAATAAATAAGATGGAGAATCCAATAATAAAGGTTCCCCATTGTCGACGTTTGTCCGATTTTGAAAGAGAAAGGACAAAACCGAGACCGACAAGTGGTAAGGCAATTGCACTAATTTTTACTTTAAACCCAAGAATGGAGATCAACCATGCCGTTACTGTTGTCCCAATATTTGCTCCCATAATCACGCCTACGGCTTCACTCAGAGTCAATAAACTTGCATTAACAAAACTAACCACCATGAGAGTTGTCGCCGAAGAACTTTGAATCGCAGTTGTAATAAATAATCCGGTTAATAGCGCAAAAAATCTATTAGAAGTCGCAGAAGCGAGTATTTTACGCATTCGATCACCCGCCAGCTCCATCAAAGCATCGCTCATCACTTTCATCCCAAATAGGAATAAACCGAGAGAGCCAAGTAATCTTAATATATCGGGTAGTCCGTAATTCATCTTAAAATTATTTATTCAATTTATTTATTAACTGTTCGCTGCCATATTATGAATTGTTTTTGCAATATTACCGGTATAGACATTGATTTGTTTTAATAAATCCATGAGTTCCATATGAATTTCATGTGTTTCGATCGTTTCTAATCGCTCCTCGTGAAGACGCTCAAGATGTTGTGACCGGTACGCAGACTCCAAGTCAGTATATTTTTCTTCTTTTAGCATAATTCTTTTAGCAATGACAGGGTCCAATTCGGAGAACGCATCTTTTAATCGGCTGATTTGCTTACAAACTTTGGTGTGGAAGATGTCGAGTTCTTCTTTTCCTTCATCGGAAAAATCTGTTTTTAACGCCGATTTCTTAGCGATGAGCGGTATCATATTCTTCTCTATAATATCACCAATACTTTCGATATCATTTACGATGGATGTCATACCATAGACTTCTTGGATTTGCCTTTCCGATAATTCTTGTTGCCCAATTTGTCTAAGATAATTCACAATATGCTCATCAAGAAAGTCAATTTTTTCTTCCCGCATTTCTATCCCCTCAATTAATGAGAGTTGAGGATAGATTTTATCTATTTGATTATCGTTAGATTTAAAAGGAACAATTATAGCATCCAACATTCGCCCTATAATTTTTGCCATACGGGAAATTTCATTTCGAGTTAAATCAATGGCAACTGCAGGGTGGGACAATTGGCTGTCGTCTAAATGCCATGCAGCCGGTACAATACCTTTTTCAATTTCTTTGTCGGGGAGTATTTTGTATACAATTGTGGCCAGAATGGTTGTAAATGGAAGGAAAACTAAACCAACGGTAATATTAAAAATGGTATGTGCATTTGCAATCTGTCTGGGTGTTTCTGAAGAAAAAGACCGGACAAAATCAGTCAGAAAGGGTATGAACCAAATAAATATCAAGACACCCCCTATATTAAACAATACATGGGCGATGGCTACTCTTTTGGCTCCTCGTATTGTTCCTATGCTCGCCAGACTCGCTGTAATACATGTCCCGACATTGGCACCAAAAATTAAGGGGATCCCTGCTTCCAGTGTAATTAAGTTGTTCATGGCGAGGGTGATAACGATACCGGTGAATGCAGAACTGCTTTGAATTAGCCCTGTAAAAAGAGCACCAATGATAAGACCATAAAGTGGATTTTCAAGCCCTTTCATTAAATCAATGAAGGGGGCAAAAGTACGAAGGGGCTTCATAGAGTCCGACATGAGTTTCATACCAAAAAACAAGATTCCAAATCCCAGGAGAGCTTCTCCAAAATGTTTGTAAGATTCTTTTTTAGCCAGCATAGTTAGGGCAAACCCCGCTGTAATCATCAACAAGGCGTAGTCGGTTAATTTAAAGGCAACGAGTTGGGCAGTTATTGTAGTTCCGATATTGGCTCCCATAATAACACCAAGCGCCTGTGCATAAGACATGAGTTCTGCCTGAACAAAACTCACCAGCATAACCGTTGTGGCGCTGCTGCTCTGTATGACCATAGTGACAAATGCACCTACAATAAGCCCAATAACTCTGTTACGAGTTAAAGCGGCAAGAATATTGCGCATACTGTCTCCGGCAGCTTTTTTCATGCCGTCACTCATTTTTGCCATGCCGTAAAGAAAGAGGGATAGACCGCCAAATAATCCCATAAATAACATACTCCAATGGATGGAACTTTCTGAAGTGTCCCCGGCATAGAGAAATCCAGACCAAAGGAAAATAAGCATCAAAACCATTTTAATTCTTTGGTCCATGATTAACCCTTAATCTCCACTCCGATAGCATGGATTGTTTTCGCTATATCACCGGTGTAAACATTGATCTGCTTTAGTAAATCCATAAGTTCCATATGAATTTCATGGGTTTCGATGGATTCTTCTCTTTCTTCATTCAGCCGTTCCAAGTGTCGGGTGCGGTATTCTGTTTCCAAGTCTGAATATTTTTCTTCTTTAGCCATGATTCTTTGAGCTTTTTTAGGATCTAATTCAGAAAAGGCATCATTCAGTCGGCTGATCTGTTTACAAACTTTGGTATGAAAAATGTCTATCTCTTCTTTTCCTTCATCTGAAAAATCCGTATTCAAAGCAGACTTTTTAGCAATAAGCGGGATCATATTTTTTTCGATAATATCGCCAATGCTTTCAATATCGTTCACAATGGACATCATCCCATACACTTCTTGTATTTGTTTAGCAGACAATTCTTGTCTTCCGATTTTTCGTAAATATGATACAATGTACTCGTCAAGAAAATCCAGTTTTTCTTCCCGCATTTCAATCCCTTCGACCAACGAAAGTTGGGGGTATTTTTTATCTTGCAGCGGTTCATTGGATTTAAACGGCTCTATGATGGCATCCAGCATTCGTCCGAAGATTTTTGACATACGGGAGATTTCATTCCTTGCCAAATCAATGGCTAGGGCTGGAGTTGAAATTGCAGAGTCATCTAAATGCCACGTGGCGGGTTGAATACCTTTTTCCAGATCTTTTTCAGGATAAAATTTCATAATGAATGAGGCAAATACTATCGTAAAAGGGAGAAATACCAGAGCGAGGCTGACATTAAATATTGTATGAGCATTGGCGATTTGGCGTGGTGTTTCTGCAGCCAGTTTTTCTATACCGGTTCCATGAGCTGAAGGTGATATTGCTCGAATAATATCTGCAAATGTCGGGATCCAAAAGAGGAATAAAATGACTCCACCAATTTTGAATAACACATGGGCTAAAGCAACCCGTTTGGCTTCCCGTGATGTTCCAATACTGGCCAAACCTGCCGTGATACACGTTCCGATATTGGCTCCCATAACGAGGGGAATTCCTGCCTCCAGTGTGAGGAGTCCCTGTTGAGCCAAGACGATGACGATACCGGTAAACGCACTGCTGCTTTGAACCAAGGCTGTAAAAACCGTTCCGGCAAGAAGTCCTAAGAGGGGATTTTCTAATCCTTTTAATACACCAATAAAGGGTTGAAAAGTGCGGAGAGGTCTCATAGCATCCGACATGAGTTTCATTCCAAAGAATAAAATACCAAAACCCAAAATAGCTTCACCAATGTACTTTGTAGAATCTTTTTTTGAAAACAGGGTTAACGCAAAACCCACAGCAATCATCAGAAGGGCATAGTCTGTCAATTTAAATGCAATGAGTTGGGCTGTAACGGTAGTGCCAATATCTGCACCAAGTATTACTCCCAATGATTGAACAAAGGTCATAAGCTGGGCTTGAACAAAGCTCACCAGCATAACTGTTGTAGCACTGGAACTTTGTATTACCATTGTTACAAATGCTCCAACAAACATTCCAATGACGCGATTATTTGTAAGAACAGATAAAATATTTCTCATCCGATCGCCGGCTGATTTTTTCATTCCCTCGCTCATTTTTTCCATTCCATATAAGAAAAAGGCCAATCCTCCGGCGAGAGTCATTGCAAGCGTAACCCAAGAAAAGGAATTGGGACCCATGTCTGAATCTGCCGCAAAAAGTGGATTAATTATTCCAATTGATATTATAAACAGCAATAACCGTTGTCTGTATTTATTATTCATGTCACTTTATTTCTGTTTGCAATTTTTTTTGGATTATTTTTACGAGATTGAATTAATGGTACGGCAAAACTTCCGAGAGCAACCAAAAGCATAATAAAACTTCCTGGTCTTGTAAAAAAGATTGTCCAGCCACCCATCATTACAGCGCGTATAAAATTGGTTTCTGCAATATTTCCAAGCACCATGCCAAGGACAATGGGGGCAACCGGATAATTATATCGTTTAAGAATCCATCCAAAAACACCAAACCCCAGGCAGGCAATTACATCAAAGAAAGAATTGCGGACTGCAAAGCTACCAATGATAGATACCGCAAATATGATTGGGAATAATAATCGTTTTGGTATAGTTGTGACTTTAATCCATAATCTGCTTCCAAAAAATCCGAGCCCCAATAGAATTATATTTGCTAACAATAGACTTGCTAATAATCCATAAATAATATCAGGATTAGATATGAACAATCGTGGGCCAGGAGTAAGATCATGAATCATAAGTGCACCAATCAATACAGCGGTGGAAGCACTACCAGGTATTCCTAATGTTAATAAAGGGATTAATGCACCACCTACAGAACTACTATTAGCACCTTCAGCAGCTGCCACGCCCTCCATACTTCCTTTTCCAAATTCATCAGGAGTTTTACTCAATTTTTGTGTAACATCATACGAAATAAATGCTGCAATCGTTGCACCAGCTCCTGGAAATATCCCGATGATTGTTCCTAAAGCCGATGAACGCAAAATGGTCAATTTTAATTTCCAATATTCTAAAATTGTCGGCCACTTTTGTTTACCGGAGTCGATAGTTTTGCTATCAAATTTCCCAGTCTCCAATTGTTTGAATATTTCACTTAATGCAAACAGTCCGATCAACGCCGGAATGAGGGCGAAACCGTCATACAAAAATGATTGTCCAAATGTGAATCGGCTTACACCGGAAATGGGGTCTATGCCAATTGTATTAATTAATAATCCAAACATGGCTGCAATAAATGCTTTAATCCAATTTTTTCCGCCGAGTGATGCTACGGTAGTGAGCCCAAATATCGCCAAAGCAAAGTACTCTGCAGGATGGAATTTCAATGCTAACTTTGCCAGCGGTCCTGAGAAAAATATTAAAATTAAAGTTCCGACAATACCTCCTATCGTTGATGCGACTAGGGATACACCTAGCGCCATACCCGGTTTACCTTTTTTGGTTAAGGGGTATCCATCAAAAGAAGTAACAACTGAAGAAGGAGTTCCGGGTGCATTGATTGTTACAGCAGTAATTGAGCCACCATAGTTTGCAGCGATATAAATTGCCACAAGTAGAATTAGGGCTAAAGTTGGAGACATTGCATAAGTAAAAGGGACCAACAACGCCACTCCCATTGAAGGAGATAATCCTGGTGTCGCACCTGCGATTATACCCATTGCAACACCCAGGGTAATTGTGAGAATTGGTACAACTCCCATGACGTATGCTAATCCATTCCCTAAATTTGCAAGTAATTCCATTAGAAAAAGGCCTCAAACCACTTACCAATTGGTAAGGGTACAAATAATATCTTGAAGAAAATAAAATATGAAAATGCGATCCATATTGCAGCTGTGGTGATCATGACTTTTTTATTTTTATAACCTAAATAAATCATTCCTGTTATTAAAAAAAAGAAAGTGCTAAAGAAATATCCAATGTAATGCATGATCAATAAATACATCATAAGGAAACCAATAAAGGTCAGAACAATGTCAATTCTAATTTCTGATTTCTCAATAGCCTCATTATTCCTTAATGTGTTTATTACGAGTAAAATACAAAGGGGTACTAGTGTGAATATCCAAAGACGAGGGACTACAGCAGGACCTACTTCACTACTCACAGGAAAAATGAATGACTGAAGGTAAAAGATAATCGACATCATGAGGAAAAATCCGATAACCATCATTCGTCCTAACGTATTTGAGAATGTAGATTTATAAATAATATATCCACATAAAACCATGAATATTATCAATCCGATAGTTAACAATAGTAATGGTATTCCTTCTCCATATTTACTTAACCCACTTTTATTAGATGTAGAAATAATCTCCGATTTTGTTAAATAGTATTCGAATGTTTCAACGTCCTGTTTAACAATATCAGTAAACTCATTACCACCAATGAATTCAACATCAATACCTCCCCTTTCCCAGAATTCTCTCCAATCAGGATCTGCTGACACTTTTTGGAACAAATGTGAATACCACTCGACAATCTCTGGTGGAGTCCCTTTTTTAAGGGCAAATCCACGCCACATATATTCATTGTTAAGTGTAGTTACACCAAGCTCAGCATAGGTAGGTGCATGAGGGAAGGCATTTAACCTCTCCTCACTTGAAACAGCAGCAATGTATAAATCGGGATTACCCAGTGCATCACGTGGATTGCCAACATAAGCAACACCTTGCCCCCCAAGTAAAGCGGCAATTGCTTTCCCACCACTTTTGTAGGGAATCCATTTGGCGGACATGCCATATTCATCCCAAATTTTCATAGCAGTTACATGATCTAATCCACCTGTGGCAGGGCCAACCCAATTTTGCTTACCTGGATATTGTAGTGCATGAGTTACAATATCACTCCATTTATAAATATCGTTTTTAACATTTGTCAAAAGACATTCAGGATCTGCCATCAGCATGGCGGTCCAGTGCAATTCATCAACATAATCTTTTCCACCAACTTGAATGAATTTTGCAATATTAGATTTTGTACATGCATACAAATTGTATCCATCCTCAGGAGCCTGTAGAACTTTTTTTAGTGCGACAATACCACCTGCGCCAGGTTTATTTTCAACCACAAAAGTTGCATCTACATATTTATCAGCAATACTGGCAAATTTTCGAGCAGTAATATCTATTGATCCACCTGGACCTGTGTACACTACAATTTTAATGGGTTTGGATGGGAATTCAGCCATCAGCGATCCAATTCCAATTGAGGCGGCAACTATGAAATAGATAAAGAATCTATTGTTTCCCGATGTCGATAAATTCACTGTCATCGCCGGGATATTTATTTATAGACCATAATATTATTGTTCCCAGGTTGTATATGGATTTTTAAGCAACATCATGTTGTAGTACTTTACCTGCCCAGTGACTTCCTCTGCAACAAATTCTGGTTTACTGAATTCTTGATCTTTGCTTTCCAGTTCTACCTCTGCAACCAATAAGCCCTGGTTCACACCGTGAAATTCATCAATTTCCCATGTGAATCCTTCATGGTCATAGGTGTATCGGGTTTTTTCAATGAGGGGTTGATCGCATAACATTAGGAGATGGTCTGCATCTTGTACCGGAATTTCAGTTTCAAATTCATAACGACTCATTCCGCTTTTATCACCCATTCCTTTAATGGTTAACACACCTTTTTTATTTCCTTCTTTTTCAACCGTTCTAATTCGAACTGCTCGTTCTTTTTCAGGTTGCAGATAGCCCTGCCTCATCGTTGTACCGCTTAGTCCGTGGGGCAATGATTTTAAGAGAAATTTACATTCGATTTCTTTTCCCATGATTTTTCCTCTATCTGATATTGATTAATGGATTAGTTTGCTAGTGGTTTATCTATCCAACCTATAATGCGTTTAATGGCTTGGAGATAGTTAATATTTTCAACATCGGTAAGACCGACATCTGTCATGGTTTTTATGATATCTTCGATTTCGGTTGATTCGGAATTGATAGTCATGACTTTTGCGCCGTTAACCAATATATTTCCAACCTCGCAAATAGTGTCATTGACCATATATCCAAATCGTTCTTTTATTACCGACACGGCTTGTAAATCTGAATGCCTTTTAACCATGGCCAGAAATGCATCATGGTTGTACTCCTTTTTATCAAAGTGTGGTAATTCTACCTGGAAGGCAGGAAAAATATCACTTTTTAAAAAATCGACGGAAACCGGAAAGTTTGTTTTTGTTAATGGATTCCATTGTTCCAGGTCGTCAACAGTTTGAACATAGGTTTTGATATCCATTTTTCCATCTCGAATTTTTGTGTTATTAATATCATTCGTTCGGCTCATGATGTAAACTTCGGGTGAATGTCTAACCCAAAGTTTTTCAGGAATGGGGACAGATAATCTGGCCATTCTGTCTGCTTCCTTAATAAAATTCTGACCAAAAGTACGAAATTCAAATCTTGGCTTTGATATTTCTCCTACTGTCATTTTTTCTTTAGTCATAGTGTCCTCCATGAAAAATTATTGGATAATTTTGGTGTGAAAGTTAGACTCATCCCCATAAAGAATGTATATTATCAAATTATAAACAAATGGTGTGCCAAACTATTATCTCGTCGGTAAAGTTTAAATCATTTATACAAAATATTGCGAAAAAACGTCATAATGACGAATAATCGTCTAGTTATATTAATCCGAATTTTGCCATTTTACTTCTAAGTGTGGTTCGAGGTATCCCTAATAGTTTGGCTGCATCTTTTTGCCGCCATTTTGATTGTTCTAATGCTTCCTGTATCATTTTACATTCTGACTGTTCCATTTTCTGGGTTAAATCTCCTGTATGTGGAGTGGGGGTCTCAGATGACTTTTCCTGTATATGTTTGGGAAGTAAACTGGCCACCAGCGTATCGCCTTGAGCTAAGGCTATCATTTGAATAATGACATTTTCAAGTTCACGAACATTTCCCGGCCATGGGTAGTTTTGAAGCTTTTCCATTACAGCCGGCGTTAAGTAATGGTTGGACTTATGTTTTTCGAGAAAGTGGACTACCAAAAGTGGGATATCCTCTATACGGTTTCTTAAGGGAGGAATGAGGATATTGACAACATTTAACCTGAAAAATAAATCGTCTCTAAATTTGCCTTTTTCCATTTGTTTCCGAAGGGATACTTTTGTAGCGGCAACAATTCGGACATCAACAGGAATGATTTTATTTCCTCCCAGTCGTTCAATTTCACCTTCTTGAATGGCCCGGAGAAGTTTGACCTGTACAGGAAGGGGAAGATCATCCACATCGTCTAGAAATAAAGTACCGCCATCTGCACGTTCAAACCGTCCAATATTTTTCTTTAAGGCACCGGTAAATGCTCCTTTTTCATGGCCAAACAACTCACTTTCGATTAAGGATTCTGGAAGGGCAGAACAGTTAACTTTTATGAGTTGTTTTTTTGAACGCGAACTTTGTTCGTGAATGAAATCTATAAATAATTCCTTGCCAGTTCCACTTTCTCCTTCAATTAGGATGGTATGGTCTCCATTTGCCGCTAATTGTGCCCGGTCCAAAGATTCCAAAAATAACGAGGAATTTCCAATTATCTTTGAATTGAATTGAATCTGTTGCTTTAACTGTTTGTTTTCGACAACGACAGATTGCAAATCTTTTATTTTTTGCAATCGATGAAGCAATTCGTCTTGTGAAAACGGTTTTGTGAGATAATCATAAGCCCCTTTCTTAAGAGCTTCCACAGCCGATTCCACTGAGCCGTATGCCGTCATGAGGATGACTTTGGTTTCCTGCATTTCCTTTTGAATGTATTCAAGAATTTCAAGACCATCTTTTTTAGGCAGCCTGAGATCAGTCAGGACAACATCGAAGGATTCTCGTTGTAATTGAGTAAGGGCCACCTGTCCGTCAGCACAGGAAGAAACGGCATAGCCCTCTTTTATTAAAAGTTTGTCTAATGAAATTCGAAGAATTTTTTCATCTTCTACCAATAAGATTTTCATAATGAGTTCCCAGGTAAGGTTACCGTGAATTTAGTGCCTTTATTTAATTGGGATGAAAGGGTGATTTCTCCTCCAAGTCCCTGAACAATTTCTCGTGTGACATATAATCCAAGACCTGTTCCTTTTCCGACTTCTTTTGTTGTGAAAAAAGGTTCAAAAATCCGGTTAATGTCACTGGCAGGTATTCCGTGTCCCGCGTCGATGATTTCTAAAATAATTTTTTCATTGGAGTGCCAGGTCTTGCAAGCAAGAGTATCCCCATTATGACTGGCATCGATTGCATTAATGATGAGATTCATGGTGATTTCATCTAAAAGGTGGGGATTGCAGTGAATCGATGGTAAGCTAGAGTCTAGTTCGAGGACTAAATTTATATTCGTCGCTTGAATGGCATAATCCAATAATTTGGTTACAGTTCGAATGGCTTCATTTAATGAAGCATCCGTTGAATTATCACTTTTTCGCCTCGAAAATCCTAATAATTTTGAAATAACTGACTCAATTTTATTTAAGGCCTCATCAATGAGGATTAATTCTTTTTCCTGTTCAATTTTATCCTCATTGCTGTTGGTGATATTATTAATGGTGTGGCGAATCCCCATAAGTGGATTATTGATTTCGTGGGCGACTCCCGCCGCAAGTCGGCCAATGGCTGCTAATTTTTCGGCTTGGAACACATTTCGCTCCGAATTCTTTAAGTCTTGTCTTGACTGAATAAGTCTTTGCCTTAAATCATTGAAATTGGTGGCCAATCGTCCGATTTCATCCTGGCCTTCCGGCAATCCCTCATCCCCGGGATAAAAGGTGAAATGATCTACTGCTAAACTTAATTGATTTAATCTTCTGGTCATCGTTTCAGCAATAAGATTTGTGGCAAACAGAATAATCAAAATGACAATTCCTGAGGCAACGTAAATTAAATACAACGCTTGTTTGACTTCCTGTTGGATCTGAACCGCATTGAATCCCAAAACGAGATAACCCCAAACTTTTGTAGATATACCAACCCTATCCATGGTTTGTAATATCCACCCGTCTTTTTGCTGAAAGATTGAATTTCCCATCTCAAAGTAATCTGGGTTCAATTTATTTATATTTTTCAGTGTGGGAGGGAGGAGAGATTCACCATCCTCATTTAAGAAATATGCATATAAAATTTCCTGTTTTGATTGCTTCATTAAGGTTCTTAGTGACCTTTCATAATAATCCGCAGGAAGGGGATTTTCAGTCTCTGCTGCAAGCATGGCATCAATCAGAGGAATAGTACCCATTTGAGTAACCCGATGAGCTGATTCGAGATATTTCTCGACGATTAATGATTTCATCTTTTCAAAGACTGTAATTGATGCTAAAGACATGACAATGACCATTAAAGAGCCAAAAACAAGAATGAGACGGCTTTTTAATGTTGTGGGAAAAATCATGAATTGTCTTTACTCATTTGATTGATAATCATTCGAGTTATTTCATAATCATGATCATTAGCTTTTTCGAATCCGTACGATAATTCTTTATCCCATGAATCTAAGAGAGTCTTCATTCCCGAGTCGTGAATATCAATGGATAGAAAAGCATCCATAATTGCTTGCCGAGTTGCCCGATCTGTATGTTTGGAAACCACAAGCGGGATTGTCGTTCTTTTCGGGGCGACATGAAACACTTTTAGCCCCTGATTCTTATAGAGTTCAGCAACCGTTTCTTTTACAACTCCGGCATCATATTCTCCGGATAGAACTTTATCAGCAACAGTTGTGTGGTGGGAGACATAATCGTATTGACTCAAATCACTTAGGGAAACACCTGCTTCCGAAAATAAATAACTGGGCATCCATTGTCCGGTTAAAGACTCCTTAGATGGAAATATAAGGGATCTCTCGTATAAATCGTCTAAAGATGAAATTGGGCTATGTTTAAGTGCAATAAACTTAGAACTATAAAAACCCTTTCCCTGTATATTGAGCGGTTTTAAGATGACCTCTAAATCATATTGTTCTCTATATTTGACATAAATATAACTTCCCAGAGAGGCGACGGCTATAGATCCCTCACCCAATTGTTTGGCTGTTCCAGTATAGGTATCACTCAGCTTTAATACAAAATTGAAGGGCGTCTTTTCAGTAAGAAAATCCATAATAGGCTGATATCCTTCAAAGATTTCCCTTGGTGTATACCGTGAAACCACACCAAAGTATCGAATGGGTTTATTTTCAATTTTGGGTAAACGGGGAGTATCATTTGTTAATGAAATATTAATTGCCTTTTGGTAAGATACCTTTAAAAAAGCAAAAAATAATAATATCAAAATAGCCAGGTAAACTCGTTCAGGGCGTTTCATTTTATGGAAGATACTTATGAATAATTAGTAAACAAATTGAAATCACCATTCCCGGGTAGAATGGTTCCAAACCAACCGGATAACTTCCTAAAACCTTCCCTAGAATAAACCAAGTTGCAGAAACGATTACGGGTAAAGCCAAAAATTGGAGACTGTCTTGAGAAGAAATTTTTTCTGATGTAAATGTCAGGAGAAAGGGTATCAACAGTCCCGGCACGATGATGGAGCCGACCCCGTACCATAGTTTAATGACCGATGGAATACTGACTGCAAGAATTAGGGCAAGAAATGTCATGGCTACCAATCCCTTTTTAACGAACGCTGTTGAAGTTTTATCCCATTCTGCTTGAGTTTCTGTCGTGGGAGATTGAATCCTCCAGAGGATGTCCCGTCCGAAGGTCACTGCATTGATTAAACCCAAAGAATCTATGGTCGACATAATTGTCGAGAGTATTCCTGTAATAAAAATACCATAAACAACAGGGGGTAAAACTTTTGCTCCTAATTGTGGAAAGGAAAAAAGAGCATCGCTTTCCGGCAAGAGGGCTTTAGCATATAACCCCGTAATCAGGGTTAACATATCAAAAAAAAACCAGAAACTGAGTGAAATGAAAATTCCTTTTTGAGCTGTTGCCCCTGATTTTGCTGCTGCACATCGTTGATAAAAACCGGGGTCCACAAATGTCCACATGGCAATAAAAGACCAGACCACAATATATTGGATAGGCATTCCACCAGAAGGATTTAAATGTTCTGAAGGAAGTGTGACGAATATAGCCGTTGGGGGTCCTGCTTTTATCCAAGAAAAAATAAAGAGAAAAATAAATCCCGAAAACATGAGAATAAATTGCAGCATATCCGTGCGAACAACAGCTCTGAACCCACCGAACCAAATATAAAACAAGCTTAGACCGGAAGCCGACAGGAGGGAAACCCCAAGCGGCAAACCAAATGAGAATTGAATCAAGACGCCAATACTTAGAATATAGGGAGCGGGACTAGATAAAATCAGAATATAAAATGCGCTGAGAATACCCGATGTTTTTCCATAATGATGGTGGAAATGATCGGGGATTGAAATTCTTTTGGCTTTGTGAACTCGTTTTGCGAGGAAAAGGGCAAATAATAATCCGAAGAAATAGTAAGGCAGACCAAATATAAACCAGGTTTGAATGCCCTGGAGGTAGGTATTTTCTCCGATACCTAAAATCCCTCCGTACCAAGTGGCCACCAGAGTGGCTACAAATGCCGGTAAACTTAATTTTCTTCCGGCTAAAATAAAATCATCAGAGGTTTCCTTAGATTTTTTTGCTTGTGCAATTCCTACATATATCAGGAGACCCAAATAGAGGAGAATAACCGTTAAATCATAGGTGTGCATCACACTACTCTCTTGGGTGAGATTGAAAAACCCATACGGGTTCTGTTGAAGAAATGGAAAAAGAATGCCCTAAAGCTTGATTGCTTACACCCCGACTGGATGGGTTAAGGGATTCCTCTTTTAAGGAGAATTTCAATCCTGAGGAGGATATGGACAGGACGGGGGCCGGCGAGATAATGGAAACAATCTGTCCTGGAAACGACTCAAAAGTTTTATCACCCGAGTGGCTTGCAACAGTGAAATAATCAGTCACCATTTTTAAGGAAAGATGAGCGGAATATGTTGTTAATAGGAAGAAATTAGCGAGAGCATGGTCATCTCGTTTCTCAGTCGCTCCCAAAATCCAAACTTCCTTCACACCATTGACAGTACACCACTCAAGAGCCTTGGCCATATCGGTATTCTCTTGTTCTTCAATTGGGATAATCAATCCTCTAAATGAATCTCGTGCTAACTGGGACGAATCTAAATCTCCGATGATTGCATGAGGCATGAACCCCTTTTTGATGAGTGAATCTGCACTGCCGTCTGTGCATAAAACCGTTCCCGCAGACATTAATATCTCCAGAGGAATTTCATGGGAGGGGAACATTCCGTTGGCCAATAAAATAACCGGTGTTTTAAAAAAATCTGATGATGGTTTCATATAGCTTTCCATTGTTTGTCATAGGATTTTTTATAGCCTTTGTTAATTCTGAATCGGGTTGTTTTTTGGGTATATTTTAGACGGTGTTTAAAATCAGATTGATTGAAATAGGCTTTAAACTGCCGGGAAACAGGTAAAACCATAGGAGCTGGAATCCAATGAAAAATAGTGTCATTTGTCTGATCAATTAATTGTCCTTCCGCACAACTCCAAGAAAGTTGGTCCAAAGTGCATTTTGAAGAAACCATGTTTTGGATCGCATGGAGAGTTCCCTGTTTTTCAGGGTCAATGAATAAAAATTGTCGCCCATAAAATATACCAGTATGAAGATAATTGGGGACCAAAATGACACCGTCCAGGTGTAAATGCCTTGCTGTCCAATACAGCATTTCAAACCCCAATGTACTAAGGCCCAAACCGGGATGGTGCTGCCCCGGCAATTGGGGCCGTTTTTTGGAAAAGGCTTTTTTGGGGTTTTGTAAAAGAAACCATTCAACAATAAGTAAATTAAGGGAGAATGCGTGTTTTGTTCTGACTCCTGATTCTCCGGAAAATGGGAAATCCCCTTGCCGTAGAATAACTTCCACAGATAAAGAAGGATTATCCCCCGATTTGTGGAAGACTTGTAAAGTATGCCTGAAAGGGTCTGATGTATCTATCTGAATTCTGCTCTCGGGCAGCCCCCGGTTTTTTAGTGCACGAAATACTCCAAATCTCTCATAAGCGATGGTGACTCCCTCTCGGCTGTAAACGCCCAAAAGATGATTTGTTCCCCGATGGGACGAAAGATCCCGGAATATATCTTCATCAGAAAAGGAAAAATCCCTTCCAGCTGCTAAAAGCAGAGGTGACAGGTGCTTGGCAATGTTTTTAAATTTACGCGGACGAGGCTTAAGAAGTATATCAATATCAGGAAGCATGTATAAAATTACTGAAAATGAATCTGTTGATTCTAATGATATCCTAAAATTTCTTCGTTGATTATTAGAAAAAATCTATTGCTCTGAATGAAGAGAAAACCGTAAGATGGAAACGAAATAAACGTATATCGTTTCCACTTTACCATGAAATTAACAGAGCAAGAAGAACAGATTTTAGAAGAAAGTTTTCAAGCCATGACGAGGGATGGCGTTCGGGCATTTACAGTAGATTCCTTATCTCAAAACCTTGGGATGAGTAAAAAAACTATTTATAAGTATTTTCCAACAAAAGAAAACCTTGTAGAAAAAAGTGTGGAAATGTTTTTTTACTTAATTGAAAAAAAGCTAAGAAGGCTCATGATAAATGAACCAAACCCTGCCCTGCAATTTGTTAAAGTTATGGAATTTATCATGGACCATATTTCCAGAGTATCCATAGAAAAACTTGCTGATTTAAAAATGCGGTTTCCGGCTGTTTGGAAAAAAATGGAATCATTTCGTTTAGCAAGGCGAGATGATTTTTTTGCTATTTTATCCGCTGCTCAAAATCGGGGATATGTACGGAAGGATGTGGATGTAAATGTAATAGCAACCTTATATATTAATATTATTAATTCTACCTTCCAGCCTGAGTTTTTTCTTAAAAATAACCTGGCGCCTTCCGAAGCAATCCAAAGTTTTTTAAAAATGGTTACAAGTGGTCTATTTACTACAGCGGGGAATACATACACCAATAAATTATTTAAATCCAAGGGATAGTGTCATGCAAAAGGGTATAGATTTTCATCACCACACGATTCGGAATTGGTTTATTAAACAAGCAACAGGATTTCCGAAAATAACCATATTCATCAGTTTAATATTAACGGCCATGATGGGATTCGGTCTTCGATGGTTTATTGTGGAAGATGATGTTTTGAAAATACTACCGGAAGATATGGAATCCAGGGTTGTTTGGGATGATGTGAGAGATGAATTCGGGAATACCGAAATCATTTTTGTGGCCTTTGGCCATAAAGGGGAATCCATATTTAATCCAAAAACTCTATCAAGCCTTTGGGAAGTTACTCGCACATTGGAAGAATTACCCGGGGTAGATGAAGTCATGTCTATTTCCAGCCAAAATAGAATGGACAATATTGATGATATGCTGGAAATCAGTGATTTGCAGCCGAAAAAGATTTTATCTGATAAAGAGATTCAGGGCATAAAGAGCTATCTGGAAAAATCTCCAAAAATTAAAAAGCGATTTGTCAGCCGGAATGGAGATTATACCAGTATTGCTGTTCGATTATCTATAGCATCAAAAATTGATGTTGTGACGAAAGAAATTGTTAATACAGTTCGAGGAAACCTAGAAGGATTTGAAATAAATTTTGGAGGCCAGGCCTATATGACAGGTGTTACCGGCGAACTGATTCGGGAAGATGTTCAAAGTCTGATGAAAGGCGGAATGCTGATAATGGTCTTGGTTCTACTCATTAATTTAAGGAGTCCATTGGCTGTCGGTATGGTACTTTCCGTTATTGGGTTATCTCTGGTGGCCATGATGGGTTTTATGGGGTGGATGGTAAGATTTACCGGTTCTGATAAATTCCTGTTCACTATGGTGAATACCTCCATGCCCATCATATTATTAACCATTGCGAATTCTGATGGTGTGCATGTGATGACTAAATTTTTCAGAACACTGAGAAAAGAAAAAAATATCCATACTTCTGTAGAACGCACTATGGATTCATTATTAATCCCTATATTTTTAACCTCTGTGACTACCATAGCCGCATTTTTATCCATGGGATTTGCACCTATTGAACCCTTAAAAGGCTATGGTTTCTCTATCGGAATTGGCATCGGATGGGCTTGGTTTTTATCCTCATTATTCCTACCTGCTCTTATTTCACTAACAAAGTGGAAAATGGATTCTAAAGCGGTCACTCACGGAAGTCTCTTCGAAAATTTGATTGATAAATTTGGAAAGCAGGTTATACTGCATCCAAAAGTTGTTTTGGGTTTTGGTATTGTTCTTGTTTTAGTGGGAAGTGTTGGTGTTACAAAATTGAGGGTGAATGTTAACATCTTAGATTTTTTCAAACGAGGAACGGAAATTCGGGAAAGCATGGAATTCCAGGACAGAGAAATGACGGGGAATATGGACATTCAATTTCGGGTAAAAGGAGATATGAAATCGCCGGAAACCTTAAACAGCATAAAAGCGATTCAGAACCATGTTGAAGCTTATCCCTTTGTGACACTGTCCATGTCCATTGCTGATGTCATTGAGCAAATGCACCGTACAGTTATGGATGATGACCCCGCATTCGAGACAATTCCTGAGACTCGAGGGAAGGTCAACAATCTGTTTACGATGTATGCTATGTCCGGAGATCCGGAAGATTTTGAATCGTTGGTGGATTATGATTATGAAACGGGTTTGATTTCTGCATTAAGTACCAATATCACAACAGAAGAAATTATTGAAACTGTAGGGGACCTTAAAGATTTTGTCTCTCAAGAAATTGGGAACGAACTTGGCGTCGAACAAACGGGAATGGTTATTGTATTTAGAGATATTGTTGATATGGTAATAGAATCATCCTTTATCAGTATTTTTTTATCACTATTTTTAATCGGCGGTATCGCTTCTTATTTTTTTAAACGGATTTTGTGGGGGGTTTTGGCCATCGTTCCACTGTTTTCAGCAGTGATTTTGAATTTTGGATTTATGGGAATTTTTCGCGTGGATCTAAGTCATGTGACGGCGATTCTTTCTTCAATAATCATTGGGGTTGGGGTTGATTTTGCCATCCATTATATTTCTCAATACAGACGCATGGTTAAGCGTGGGGTATCTGGAGAAATCCTAAGTCGGGAAGTTGTGGATGAAGTGGGATATCCTATTATTCTTGATGCAGGATCTAATATGGGATTTGGCGCTCTTTTATTTTCAGCTTTTGTACCCATTCAATATATCGGGGGTCTTATGGTATTCGCCATGTTATCTACGTCAATTGGGACATTAACACTTTTGGCTGCCGCTGCGGAATTGCTCAAGAAAAGATTGGGAGCTAAATAATGAGAATGAATTCAATCAAGTGAAAAGAGGAATTTCATGAAAAAAATAATTCTAATACCAGTCATATTGAATATTGTGCTTTCACAAACCGGGATTGAAATCGCCAAAATGATGGATGAAAAACCTGCGCCGAAAGACATGACCAGTAAAACAACCATGATGCTGACAAATTCAAAAGGGAAAACCCGAACCAATACCATGCTGTCGAAATCCATGGATGGAAGTAAAAAACAAATGATATGGTTTTTAGCTCCGGCAGATGATAAGGGTGTAGCCTTTTTGAAAATCGAACATGACGAAAAAGATGATGAAATGCGTATGTGGCTTCCGGCGTTTAAAAAAATCCGCCGTATTTCTTCTAAGAAAAAGGGAGATGCATTTATGGGATCTGATTTAAGCTACGAAGATATGACCAGCAGAGACCTGTCAGAAAACGAATACAACCGACTGAACGATGAGATCATTAATGGTGTTGATTGTTATGTTCTGGAAATCCTGCCCAAACCGGAAGCGGCATCTTCTTATAAAAAACATGTTAGCTGGATATCAAAATCTGATTTGATACCGCAAAAAGAACAATCTTTTGACAAACTGGGAAATTTGAAAAAGGAAAAATCGTTTTTGTTCCACCAACTTAAAAAATATGATATTATAAAGGAAATATTTGTAAAAGACGTACAGAAAAACCATACGACTAAAATATCATTTGACGGGGTTAAAGTAGATACCGGTCTCAATAAAAGTTTATTTCAGGAAAAAAACTTAAAGAGACTTCCTCGGTAATAACTCGGAAAATTCTGGATTTAAAAATATAAAGGGGAATTATGACCAATTTAAATCAAACCAATGCTGTCAATACACTAACCGATTACCAGAATAAATCGGTTGTAAGTAAAACAATACTCAAAAAGGAAAAAGGAACGGTAACCCTGTTTGCCTTTGATAAAGGAGAAGGGTTAAGCGAACATACAGCACCCTTCGATGCCATTGTCATGGTTACAGATGGAACTGCTGAAGTAATTATTTCCGGAAACTCCCATCAAGTGGAGGAGGGAGAATTGATCATTATGCCGGCAAATAAGCCTCATGCCCTGAAAGCAAAAGTCCCTTTTAAAATGATGCTGGTGATGATTCGGGAATAACTCATGAAAAACTTTTTTCTTTATCTTTGGATCATGATGGGCATGAGTTCAATCAACGCTCAGTTCAATGTATCCGGGAGTGTAAAACCCACATCATTATATCGGACATCGGATCATTCCCATATTTCACTCCCTTTTCGATTAGCTGAAATCAAATTAGGATATGCAGCAGGGAGCATAGATTTAATTACTCATGGTGCTGTGGAATATCGATGGCGAGGAGAAAAAGCAAAGGGCGATCTTAGGGAAATGTATCTGGTGTGGTACCCGGAATGGGGGGAAGTTAAATTAGGAAAACAAATTCATGCCTGGGGTGCGGCAGACGGAAATAATCCCACAGATATCCTTAATGCGGATGACTATTATTTTATGTTTTTACCCGGTGCCGATCGCAAACGAGGTTCAATCTCGGGTTCTGTAAAAATTTATAAGGATACATGGCAGGGGGAGGTCATCGTTGTCCCGGACCACCAAGGAAACCGCCTGCCTTTTGGAGAAGAGGATTTTCCTTTCACACCACCCTTTGAACCTGAGAATTATCAACCGATTGATTCCCCTGTTGAATTTGGGATTCGATTACAAACAACTTGGAAAGAAAGCGACGTTAGTTTATCGTTTTTTAAAGGTCACGACCGTGGCTTTAATATCATTGGATTTAATGTCCCTCTGAGTGTAGGGATTCGTTCTCACCCATCTTTGGTTTTTGGTTATCGCAAAACATCTATGTTTGGAATGGATTGTGTTACATTCCTGGGAGATTTTACCGTTCGGGTGGAAGGAGCTTATTTCCAAACTGAAAATGAGGATAACAACCTTGATTTTGGATTGAGACAATCCGCAGGGTATTCCCAGTATGTCATTCAACTCGAATATCCAGGTCCCTATGATATCAGTCTTTCTGGTCAATTGATTGGAAATACAATTCATTCTGTGGAGGGTAAAGTCATGGATGTATCAACACAGCAACTCAGAGATTTAAGTCAGGATACTTTTAACCCAGGAATGGGAACCCCTTTTGCGAGTTTTTCTGAATTAGCGTTCTTGGGTTCTGCATCTGCAGTTTTGATGGACGATCGGATAGACATTAAAATTAACGGTATGGTTAACCTGGAAGAAAAGGGGTCCATGACGGGGATGACACTCTCATATTCGCCATGGGCTAGTTGGAAAGGAGAATTGGGGATCACATTATTTAAAGGAGATGCACAAAACCCAAATAATGCATTTACTCAAATGGAGGATTTCTCCCATTTAAGTCTGAAAATTCAATATAATATTTAGCCGATTGATTCTCTTGCGGGGTAAAAATTATTTATTTTTATTTACTGAAAATCATCGTATTCTTTCGCCCGTGTTTTTTTAAAAAGACACATGGATACTCAAATCTAAAATCAAGGAGAGTAACGAATGCAATGGAATAAGATACTTCCTGTATTGTTTATATCCACACTAATTATTTTTACCTCGGTAATCGGACAGGGGCTTACCACGAGTAGTGTTTCAGGTCAGATTACGGATAATGATGGGAATCCGCTTATGGGTGCAAATATTGTTGTCACCCATGAACCCAGCGGAATTACCTACGGTACAACAAGTCGGGATGAAGGGTACTATACCATCCCAAACATGAAGATTGGCGGACCCTATAGCATGACCGTTTCTTATATCGGTTATAAAACCCAAAAAGAAACAAATTTGTACCTGAAATTGGGGATGTCCACCAATTTGAGCTTTCAATTGGTAGGAGAAGCCCTGGAAATGGCTGCAATTGATGTTTCAGGTGAACGGGACGACGTTCTTAACGCCGATCGGACCGGTGCTGCCACAATGATTGGTCAGGATTTGGTTGCAACCATGCCTACCATTAAGCGAAGCACCCGGGATTTAACCCGGTTAGACCCCCGAAGTGACGGGAATTTCAGTTTCGGCGGTCGGAACTGGCTGTACAATAATATTTCCCTTGACGGGTCCTATTTTAATAATCCTTTTGGTTTGGATGACCCGGCACCGGGCGGACAAACAAATTCAGAACCCGTTTCATTTGATGCGGTAGAACAGGTTCAAGTCTCTGTTGCACCATTTGACGTGCGTGAAGGAGGATTTACAGGTGCCGGTATTAATACGGTAACAAAAAGTGGAACCAATGATTTTCATGCCTCTGTTTATACCTATACTCGGAATGAAAGCCTGTTAGGGAATGAAGTGAGTGGGAATCAGGTATTACCAAATCCAAGCCTTGCATTTAACCAATCGGGTGTTTCAGTCAGTGGACCTATTGTAAAAAATAAGGTATTCTTTTTCGCCAATTTTGAAAAAGAACACAGAGCTGATCCAGGGACAAATTATGAGGCCGGAGAGGGGGATTCTCGAATTTCTGATGATACGATGCAAAAAATCAGTGATCGTATGAAATCAGTATATAATTATGATACCGGTCCTTGGGAAGGGTATAATCATAATACAGATAATGTAAAATTCCTGGCAAAAATTGATTGGAATATCAGTGACAAGCATAATTTAAGCTTTCGTTATAATCGTTTGGATGCGGCTCGGGACTTGCCCCCACATGGATTTGTCTTGAGTTTCAATAATACTGGACGGGGTCCTAATACCCAGAGTTTACCTTTCAAAAACTCCGGATACCAAATCAACAACGAATTGGATTCCTATGCCATTGAAGTGAACAGTTTGCTGAGCAGCAATATGGCAAACCGGTTTTTCTTTAGCTTAAACAAGTTTAAAGATTTCCGGGATCCGTTTAGTGTTGATTTCCCAACTATTGAAATCGGAGAAGCCGGTGTAACCTACACTACCGTTGGACATGAACCCTTTTCAATTCACAATATCCTAGACCAGGATGTGATGCAGGTGACGAACAACTTCACCTATTATAAAGGAAAACATGCCTTTACCGCCGGTGTGAATTATGAGAGCTTCAAGTTTTTTAATTCATTTAACATTTTCAGACACGGTCTGTTTATGGTGACTGGAGACTTAGACCTCTTGTTCCCCGGTGCGGGATACCTCGATTTCTTGGGTGCAACAACATTTTCCTCTTTGGATAACTTTTTTGCAAGAACTGACCCCGATGATCCGGATAACTTTTATGACTTTAATTCATTGGTTGACTTGAGCGGTGTGGGTTCTGAAAAGCCGTACAAAGGTGAACAAATTGAAGTGGCTCAGATGTCCTTCTATGTTCAAGATGAATTCAATGTTAACCCAGCTTTAAATGTAACAGCTGGTGTTCGTGTTGATATTCCCAGCTATGGCACCAAACCCATTGATAACCCCTTTTCCACAGGGTTATCCCTTTTAGATGAAAATGATAATCCAGAAACAGTAGACCAGGCAAAACTGCCGGATGCAAAACCACTGTTTTCACCACGAATAGGGTTTAACTGGGATGCAAAAGGTGATCGCTCTATGCAGGTACGCGGAGGTGTGGGTATTTTTACCGGCCGTCTCCCGTTTGTATGGGTAGGTAATGTAATCTCAAATCCGGGGAATAACCTCAATATTCCAGGTGACGGAAGCAATAAAGACCATATAACGGATGAAGGAAAAGGCCGACAGGTTTATGAAAATACGGTATCTGTCCTTCAGCAATCATTCGATCTTAATGCCATGGTTGATGATTTTAAATGGCCTCAAGTCTTTACGACAAACCTGGCCGTTGATAAGTCGCTCCCTGGTAATATGCTGGCCACGTTTGAAATGGTGAGCAATAAAGACCTGAATGCCATTTATATGAGGAATGCAGACTTGGTTAAACCCGTGAGGACTTTAGCCGATGGTCGTCCATACTTTGGAGGCTTTGGGGCAAATGAGTTAAACTCTTTCTATCCCGGCTCCGGTGAAGGTGTCTATGTCATCGATAATGTTAACGAAGGTTCCAGTCTTACCTTAACGGCTCAATTACGGAAACGATTTGATAATGGGATCAATGTTAGTGCGGCTTATACATACTTGGATGCAAAAAATAATCTGCAATCCACTGAAATCGCATCGGTTTTATTTCAAAGTCAGCCTGTACAGGGTGACCCCAATAAACCGCAATCGGGATATTCCCAATTTGGGATGCGTCAGCGTTTGATTACAACCGCAACTTATACGCACAAGTGGAATAATTTGGTTTCTACCAACTTTGGACTGTTCTTTGAAATGGGACAGGGTAACCGGTACATTTATTCCGGCGGAAACCGGTATTCATTCATATACTCCGGTGATGTGAATGGTGACGGTGTTGGAGGTAATGACCTTATTTACATTCCAAAAGATCAAAATGATATTAATCTAAAAGATGCTTCAGACTGGGCCGCTTTGGATGCGTTCATTGAGCAGGACAGCTATCTGAGTAAAAATCGCGGCAAAATTGCAGAACGAAATGGTTTACTGAACCCGTGGTTTAGCAATATTGATTTACGGATCAATAATGAATTCAACCTTGGCGGAAGACGGGTTGAATTAAGTTTCGATATTATGAATGTTGCTAACCTGGTCAACTCCAGCTGGGGTGTGAGAAAAATTGCGAACCCCGCGGCGACTTCACCGCTTGCCCTTACCGGATGGGATGAAAGCGGCGAACCGGTTTTTGATTTTACCGGACCGGAAGAAACATTCGTGGATGATTTAAGCGAATTTTCTCGTTGGAGAATGCAGATTGGTGTTAGGATTGCATTCTAAGCAAATCAATATCTTTGATTACGGAAAAAGGGTTGCCAAATTTGGCAACCCTTTTTTTATGAATGCTGTGTTCATTCTTTAACTTTTCGATAATCAGATTATGAGAAAAATAATAATAGATTGTGATCCGGGACAGGATGATGCTGTCGCTTTAGCGTTGGCTTTTTCTGCCCATAAAGAGTTGGATGTATTGGGCGTTACTACCGTTGCAGGAAACGTGCCCTTAAATCTCACCCAGAGGAATGCCCGCCTCATTTGTGAAATTTGTGGAAGGAAGGATGTCAAGGTTTACGCAGGGTGCGAAAAACCAATGAAACATCATTTAACCACAGCGGAATATGTCCATGGAAAAAGTGGATTAGACGGTATTGAAATTTATGATCCCCAACTTGCCCTTGAAGAAACCCATGCTGTGGATTTTATTATTGATTCCATTTTAAAAGCAGAGAATAAAGAAATTACTTTGGTTCCTACGGGACCATTGACCAATATAGCCGCTGCCATGGAACAAAAACCCCAAATTATCCCAAAGATAAAAGAAATTGTATTTATGGGGGGAGCATTTAGGGAGGGTGGGAATGTCACTCCTTCTGCTGAGTTTAACATTTATGTTGATCCGGATGCAGCACAAATTGTTTTAGACTGTGGGAGTCCCATTGTGATGATGGGACTCGATGTGACACATCAGGTTCTCACAACTCGAAAACGGGTAGAACGAATTCGAAGAATCGGTTCACCGGTGACTAATGCCATTGCCGATTTAATCGAATTTTATGAGCGGTATGATGAAGAAAAATATCACTTAGACGGTGCTCCTTTACATGATCCATGCACTATTGCATACTTGCTCAAACCCAATCTTTTTAAGCTGAAGGAAGTTAATGTAACCGTCGAAACGACCAGTGACCTAACTCGAGGTGAAACTGTGGTTGATTTTTGGGGAGTCACTCCAAGAATACCTAATGTTAAATGGGCCTATGCAGTGGATGATACAGCTTTTTTCAATTTGTTAAATCAATATTTGGCTTTATTGTAGGATTATTAAGTTAATTAAGGGGATAATGCTCCCAATGTTGAGCATGTATCAAAGTTAGTTGAAACAGGGAAACTCATTCTGATTTAGGTCCTTC
>CAZJUP010000016.1:0-60775 GCA_964549275.1 uncultured bacterium
ATGAAGTATTTTTTGGAGAATCAGACACTGTTGCACTTACTACTTGAATCCAGGAGATTTAAAAATTGTATGTTAATCGAATTCCCAATAATCGAGGCTGACCCCAAACCTGTTCAATAAATCCCATATATGTATTTACATCTTGGGTTATGATATATTCTGTGTTGAGTAAATTCTCTCCCCAGACGAACGCCCCCCAACTCTGGGTTTGGACACCGAACTGGCCGTTCACCAAAGTTCGTGCATCATCCCTCAGCTGATTGAGATCTTTATCCGTGGTAAGCTGTGCCAGTTTTTCATCGAGAAAATCACTGCGAATCTGTGAGACCAGCATCAGTTTACTGTTGACAGGATATTGAAAATTGGCGATTAAACTCCAAGATTGTTTCGGATATAAACTAATATGTTCCCCGGAATAATCATTATCCATATCATCAAGTGGTTCCCCGGTATCCCAACGGCCATTTTCATTTGAATCCGTATATTCTTCACCTTCGTCCCAGTATCCATTAAAATAGCCATCGCGGAATGAATTGAAAACTGCCTCTGTTCTACCATATCCCCCTATGAGAGTTAACATATTATTCAGGAGGCGAACTGAAAAATCTAATTCGAGTCCTGTAATAGTAGAAGATGCGGCATTACTAATCATATACCCTTCATATAAATCCTGAAATTGACTTACCTGCATATCTTTGTATTTCATACGAAAAAGTGCTGCGTTAATAAATAAAGTATTAACTCTATTACTGGCTTTAAAACCGATTTCATAGTTGGTAATATGTTCAGGTTTAAAGGGAGTGGATACCGATTCGAAGGTCGAAACATAGTCCATATTGAATCCTCCACTTTTATACCCTTTTGAAAGAGTCCCATAAATATTGACTTCAGATGTCAATACATATTTAATGTTTAAGGATGGCGTGAGAGCATCCCAGGCTTTCGTGCTGTCAAAATACCCAATCGGGTTACCTTCTTCGTCTAATTCCGAGGGAACATTTATATATCCAAAAGTTAAAATTCCCTTTTGTTTATATCGAAATTTCAATTGGTCAGCTGAATACCGTACACCTATGGTAAAAGACAATTTCTCTGTTAAATTCACATCCATGGACCCGTAAGCCCCAAGTGAGGATGTACGACCTCTACCCTCCGGATGTACTTTCAAATTTTTATAATTTTTTGCAATAAACATAGGAATACCTGCTGCATAATGAAAAAATAATGGCTTCGGAAAAACAGGACCGGAAAGAAAATTATAAAGATTATAATAAAAAACACCTGCCAACCAGTTTATTCTGCGTTCATAATTTGAGACCAGTCGAAATTCACTCGTGATCTGTTCACCGTTATTTTTCCAGTCACCGGTAAGCAAATCCAATGCTGTACCATCTTCATCATTGAACCAATTCACCGTAGATTTTCTATAGGAAAAAACTGAAACCAACCGAAGATTCTCCGTTAATCGGTAATTATTGTTTAGGGTCACTCCAATCAGATTTCGATAAGATACACTGGTTGTATCATGATTATAAGAGTATCTCCCATCATCTGTAATATCAATGGATTCCATGGCATAATACAGGGAATCCAATCGCATATTATTGTACAACGCACTGCTGCTGGAAATGCGATAATCTGAAATGTGTTCCCCAACTTTCACCAGGTCTTCATCATAATAGTCCAGCCCAAAATCTATGGTCCAGTTGGCCGTGGGTAACATACGAAGTGCCAGTCTCCCCCCTTTATTATTTTTAAACTTTTCTTTTTTATTGTCAAAAGCATTTTTCAAATATCCATCATAATCAAATGAATATCCGGAGAAACGCGTATACACTTTTTCTCCCAGTCTAATATTTGCCGATCCCTTCAATTTCTGATAGCCCCATTGACCGGTTTCCATTAAGGCAAAAGCCGTATTTAGAGGAGTTGGTTTTACCGTGATCATATTGATTGCTCCGGCAACTGTATTCCTCCCAAAAAGTGTCCCTTGCGGGCCTCTCAAAAACTCTACACTCGCCATATCGACAATATCAGAAACAATGAAATTAGGATCCCCCATGATGACCCCATCCAGATACACACCTTCTGCCGTGGACATTCCAGGATTCCGTGCACCTCCGTCAATACCGCGAATAGTAAATTCAGTTGCTGTTTGTTCATCATAAGCAAAAATATTAGGAACTACCGTAGTTAAATCTTCTAATGAAGTTGCACCCATATTTTCGATCATATCCTCCCGGACAGATACCATTGATACCGGAACATCTTTTATTGATTCTTCACGTTTTCTGGCCACCACTGTTATTTCTTTCCCAAACAGGTTTTCCCGTTTTAACATAAAAATTAAATCAAGATGCGAATCTTCAGGGGAATAGGTTACTCTCAGTGTTTCGTAACCAATATAACTTACAATGAGTGTGTATTTGCCAACAGGTATGTATTGAAATGAAAAAATTCCATCTGCATTTGTTGCAATTCCGATAGATGTTCCTGCCACAATAATGTTTGCTCCAATGAGTGGAGTATTATCCTCATTAACTACACGGCCGGAAATGGATTGGGCATTAAGAGGCCCCTCATTTAAAAGTAAAATCATACTGCTATAGACTACAAATAAAAATGTTTTCCTCATGGTAGATCCCTTTTTCAATTTTTTCTCTGTCGCCTTGCAGGGAATAATAGATAGATTTATACCTCTTCAGCAAATATAATTATTGAGGTTCTCTTTCAAACATTTATGCAACCGAGTTTTCAATGATGAAGCGGTACCCTTTACCTAGGCATTTCAAACATATTCTCTTAGGCTTTACGGTAATATTTATTGTGGATTCCCATTTTCACTTTATTTTACCTCAGAAATATAAGCGGTATAATTATAAACCCGGTAAAAACACGGTTTTGTATTTCCAGACCAATAAACAATTAATGAATACTATTTTAACTCAGGCGAAAATTCCTTTATGGCAAAAGCTGTTCTTTAATTACATCAGTCCTTATGAATTTTTTATCAATGCCAAAATTTATCCATCAGCCCAACTCTTATCATATACAATTAATTTTATTCCAAGAAGAATTGGGCCAATTCTTAAAATTTTATCTGAAAAACATCTGAAAAATCATGTTCCGGAATCCTCCTTTATTCATCTTTCTTATGAACAAGGGATAATTTCAATTCAAGTAGAAATACCCATGCAAAATAGTATTGTCGAGAATAAAAATAGGCATGACCATATTTTGCCTTTGGGAATAGATAGCGATGCACTATTGATATTAAATAACCAGACCGAACTGCTTCATTTACTCTTTTTGCATTATCCATTTCAAAAGAAGTCGCCTGACTGCAATGATAAACAGGAATTTTATAATTCACCTCATCTGTCAAATTTGTTGTATCGCATTCATGATTTTTCCTTATCCGCTAACTCTGATAAAATAGGATTACACTTAAAATTAGAAGCACATTGCCCAAATGAGATTAAGACTAAACAAACGGGTTTCATACTCATGACAGTAAGAGATATTGCTCATAAATTATTATTGGAAAATGGACTGCATCTTAATGGTGATGTTTCTATGTTAAAAAACAAATTTATAGGACATTTTTCAATAATACCTATTTCAGAAACAGGAATAGAACTGTGAGCAAACGACAAATAAATCGTCTACTTTTTACCCTTTTATTATTCCTGAATTGTATCAGTGCAGAACCTCATAATATTTCTGATTTACTACGCCAAATGACAATGGAACAAAAAATAGGCCAAATGATGATAATGGGTTTTGGAGGTCGGTCTGTTTCGGATTCAATTAAGACACTCATTCATGATTATCAAATCGGTGGATTTATTTTACTTCCTCTAAGCAATTTTAATTTTCCGGATGAATGTGCATCCCTTGTGAAAGATATACAACGAACCGCTATTAATTCTCCAACTCAAATTCCTCTTTTTATTGCCATGGACCAAGAAGGGGGGATTGCTGCTCCTCTTCATTATATGCTTGGAGCAACCCCTACTCCAGGTAATATGGCCTTAGGTGCATCAGGCAAAATAATAGATACATACTATGCATACCGAGGATTGGGAAATGATTTAAGTGTTTGTGGAATAAATGTAAATTTTGCGCCAGCAATTGATGTATTGACTGAAGAGTCTAACCCTGACTATACTATACGTTCTTTCGGCAGCAATATACACCGTACCAAACCATTGGCCCGTTCAGCCATACGTGGATTAAAAGACAGTGGAATTATCGCCTGCGCAAAACATTTTCCCGGAATAGCTAATTTTAAAGAAGATACCCACCGGTCCCTACCAAGAACTAAAATTCCCAAATCAATTTTACAAGGAGAAGAACTTGTACATTTTCAATCAGTCATTTTGGGTGGAGTTGATATGATCATGACTGTTCATACAATTTTTGAAGATTGGGACCCCAATTATCCGGTGACATTGTCTCGTAAAATTCTCCAAAATATTTTACGTAAAAAACTGAAGTACAATGGTCTCATTATCACCGATTCAATGGGCATGGGAGCAATTAGCAGTGATTATTCATTGGAAGAATCCAGCCTATTAGCGGTGGAGGCTGGATGCGATATCATTTTACAGGTTTCAAATAAGCCAATTGAAATTCGACGGAGAATTAATACCTTGAAAAAGGCTGTTCATTCTGGCCGAATCTCCGTAGATAGGATTGACGAATCCGTATCCCGTATTCTCGAAGTAAAATTACGATACGGCTTATTTGATTATAAATTACCTGATCCTCAAAGAGTATACGACAACTTGGCTCCACCAGAACTCATCAAGGCTAATCAGAATGCAGCTATAAATGGTATTGTTGTACTAAAAAATTCTGGTGATTTATTACCATTAAATCAATCCTTTGATTCTGTGTTGATTCTTTCTCCTCCATCTGTTATCACTCGTGCCGAGAAGGGAGAGTATTTACCTATCGGACATTCATTAGGTTCCATCATTAAAAAAGAAATTCCAAATGCTAAAGTGATACGCATAGATACCAAGCCCTTGGAAACTGAAATTAAATTAGCTTTGGAGGCTGCAAAAAATTCAGAATTAATTATAAGTTATTTATTATTAACAGAATTTTCGCCTCAACAGCAAAAATTGGCAAAACTCCTTTTGGCTTTGGATAAGCCATTAGTCATCTTTGGTTTAGGGATGCCTTCAGATATTAAGTATGCCCCTGAGGCGGAAGCAATTATATTGACACATAGTCCGGTAACCCTATCCATAGAAGCCGGGGTTAAGGTCATGGTAGGAAAAGAAGTCCCTAAAGGCTCACTTCCCTTTCCTGTTGGTAGTTTATATCAACAAGGTGTAAAATCAATTCCATTAAATTTCCCAGACAATTAGCATCTGGGATGTATATGGGTGATAAATTTGAAGTACCTGAATTCACTTAATTACAATCCATTATGATTTCAATAAAACAATGTAATCCTTTCTTGATTTTTCTTGGAATTTCCTTTTCCCTTCTCAGTGGAAAAGATACAGTAAGGATCCCTTTCTTCTTTCAGGAAAAACGTGATATTATTTTCGAGAGTCAACCTATATACACCATCTCTTCATCCAATGCCATACCAATTGTCGGGTTAACCGAAGGTGCATTTACATTAAATCCAATAATGGGAGAATGGAAACAATTGGACGACGTAACTGAACCTGTTGTACAAGTGTTTACCCGGAATTCTCTAAATTTTATTATAACCCAAACTAAAAAGGATAAACCAAATACCAGTTTTCTGTATATTTTCAACGGAAGCAATCTGCTTAAAAAACTTCGGTTACCTGATGTTTTAAAGAGGGGACACCCAATCGAATTGATTGCATCCGGTTCTGACATATATATTGGCAATAATTCTCATTTAATCACGCTCCCGGTTCCGAAACACAATAATTTTAAATCTAAATTCAGGACGATGAATTTCAAAAAGGGTGCCATCCGACAAATTGCCGTAGGAGATAATCAAACTATTTTCATTGCAAGCAGTGAAGGATTATATAAAAAGGATTCCACTTCAAGAAAATGGATAAGAATACTTCCTGAATCCGGTTCTAGAAGCTGGGCATTGGCTGACTGCAGAAGTGTAGCCGTTGATTCAAAGGGCCGACTTTGGTTTGCCAGCCCACAAGGTGTGGGCGTTTTTGATGGGTCTAATTGGACACTTTTTGAAGGTAAAGACGGCCTTCCTTATAATGATTTTACTCGAATGGCTGCAGGAAACAATGGAGATGTTTGGTTCGGTACACGAAAAGGAGCTATACATTTTGATGGCAAAACTTGGGAATATCGACAGGGAAAGAGGTGGTTGCCAAACGATAACGTAAATGATATCCGCGTAGGAGAAGATGGTTCCGTTTGGATCGCTACGCCTGAAGGGTTAAGTCACATATACAAAGAAAAAATGACTCTGACAGAAAAAGCAAAATATTACGAAGATGAAATTGATAAATATCATCGCCGTACTCCCTATGAATATGTCCTTGATGTGTCTCTACCAAAAGCAGGAGATAAATCTCATTGGGTTCAGCATGATAGTGACAATGATGGACTTTGGACTGGAATGTACGGTGCTGCAGAATGCTTCGCTTACGCTACCACAAAAGATCCAAAGGCTAAGGAACGAGCAAAAAAAGCGTTTGAAGCTTTAAAGTTTCTTGGCGATGTAACCCAGGGGGCACCCATCTCTCCTCCACCAGGATTTGTGGCAAGAACTATACTTCCAACCCGTGGGCCTGACCCAAACATCGGGCGAGTAGAAAACGATATTCGCAAACAGAAAAATGAAGATAAACTCTGGAAAGTATATGAAAACCGGTGGCCAAAAGATAAATCCGGAAAATGGTATTATAAAACGGATACCAGTTCTGATGAACTGGACGGCCATTATTTTCTTTATGGGCTATACTATGATTTAGTCGCAGAGTCCGAAGAGGAGAAGGATAGAGTTCGAAATCATGTAAAACGTCTGACCGACCATCTTATTGACCACGATTTTCAACTGGTTGACCATGATGGAAGACCCACACGTTGGGCACGATTTAACCCCAATGAATTGAACCGCGATAAAAACTGGTTTGTGGAACGGGGACTCAATTCACTGAGTATGTTGTCTTACCTTGCCATTACGTACCATATAACAGGTAATGAACGATATCGAGAATTATCAAATATGCTGATAGAAGACCACGGGTATGCACAAAATATGACTGACCAAAAATTCAATCGAGGTGTGGGAACGGGAAATCATTCTGATGATGAAATGGCATTTATGGCCTATTATCATTTAATAAATTATGAAACTGATCCAGCATTAAAATCACGCTATGCATTTTCTATGTACATGAATTGGATGCTGGAAGCACCTGAACTTAATCCCTTTTTCAACTTTGCCTTTCGAGCTGCAACGGCTGGTGAAGATTTTGAAGATGCTTGGGGAACTTATGATTTAGAACCCCACGATGAATGGTTAGATGAATCAATTGAAACCCTGATTCGATTTCCGTTAGACAGATTTGACTGGCGTCACACAAACAGCCACAGAACAGACGTAAAAAAACTCCATCCCTGGAATAGGACATTTGACCACGAAAATAATTTTCGAAAAGGATACCGTGTTAATGGAAAAGTCTTCCCGATTGATGAAAGCCATGTGAATCATTGGAATCATGACCCTTGGTTTATGGATACAGGAGGTAGTGGAAGAAATTTATCAACGGGTACGGTATTTTTATTACCTTATTATATGGGACTCTATCATGGTTTTATTCAAGAATAAAAGAATATTTACATTTTTGACTGGTGCCTTACTTCTTGGGTTTCTTTATCCAAAAAATAGAATAGTAAAAACACCAATTTTCCCCTACCAAAATAAGCATGTGCATGGGAGCAGTATTGTTGAGACGCCAAACGGCGACCTGATTGCTTGTTGGTTTTACGGCTCTGGAGAACGAAACGCGAATGATGTCCTAGTTCAGGGTGCAAGATTAAGAAAAGGGACAAATAAATGGAGTACTGTTTTTACAATGGCAGACACACCGGAAATACCGGATTGTAATCCGGTACTTTTTATGAATGCCAATAATGAACTAATGCTTTTTTGGATCGCCGTCCGTGCAAATGGTTGGGAAAACTCTATTTTGCGTTATAAAATATCAAACGATTACGAACACCCCGGCCCCCCAACATGGTCCTGGCAGGATATCATTATCCTAAAGCCTGGGGAACCATTTTATCATGCGATAAAAAAAGCCTTTGAAGAGAATTATACAGATCCCGCATGGGCAGAGTATGCCCTCCCCTACGAGAGACTTATTACTGAAGCAGCGGCCGATAAAGAAAAACGCCAAAAAGGATGGATGTCACGAATCCATCCTTTAAATCTATCCTCAGGAAGAATACTGCTCCCTCTCTATTCTGACGGTTTCAATGTATCCCTCGTCGCCATAAGTGATGATAAGGGCAAGTCCTGGAAAGCCAGTAAGCCTATAGTCGGCTTCGGCCCAATTCAACCAACTTTGGCAGAAAAAAGGAATGGAGATATTGTAGCATATATGCGCGATTCCGGAGCAGCACCACAACGCGTTTTATTCAGTGAATCTCATGATAACGGAGAGTCATGGTCTTTTGCGGTTGACACAGAAATTCCAAATCCAAGCTCAAGCCTAGAAGTCGTAGTTCTAAGAAATGGCCATTGGGTTATGGTGTATAATGATACGGAAAACAATCGAAATAGTTGGGCTGTTTCCGTATCAAAGAACGAAGGGAAATCTTGGGAATGGACCCGCCATATCGGACAATCAGTTAATAAGTCCGAAAGCTTTTCGTATCCATCTCTAATCCAATCAAAAGACGGACTCCTGCATTTAACTTATTCTTATCGCAACCTGTCAGGAAAAACGATTATGTATGCTGTTTTTGATGAAGATTGGATCCTAAAAGGAGATTAATCTGATTGGGTTAAGACCCTAGAGAATCGCCAATCAAAAATTTGCAATAAAACTCCTATGGATAATAGACCCAGACCCACTCCGGTAAAGACATTACTGAACTCCAAAAAAACATCATTGTATTCAAGGACAGGTATAGATTGTATATTTAGCAACCTTCCATGAATGAATAAAACGACTCCGGTTATTACTGGCACCCACTTAATCATCCAGCTTGTTTTCAAGGGGAAAGGGTAAATGCTGAACAGGAGACACCATCCCAACCAAGAAAGAATTTGAAACCCGTTTAGACTTCTAAAATAATCTAATATGTTTTTAAATGGACTCATCCAAAGAGGTCCTGAATAATACGCTGGTCTATCTGAATAATATAAAACACGTGTGTTTCCGGTTTTTATTCCCTTAAGAATTGTCCTGGATTTATCCTTGTGATTCAAATGTTGCCAAAGGGGTATTTCTACTGCATTCCACAGTTTAGTCGTTGGACCATAACCATGATAATCAGCCCCCCCTAATAAAAATAAGTTTTTTGCCTTAGCTGTATCTATAATTTTTTTATGAATACTTTGGGGATATGCCAACTGATTTTTATTGGCAATTTCAAATCCATCCGCCCTATTAGAAACATAGTATTCAATGGAATTCCTTCTATCATCAAACCAATGGGCAATCCCCACAATAGCGCCCTGACGGTGAGCTTCCTGAATCACAATGGAGTCTTCTTTTCCGAAGGTAACAAGTGAATCAGTCAGCCCTAAAAGAACCATGTGGTTACTCCCTGAAAATTCTAACCCCGTCATCACATGGGGAGATGGGGGTAATTCACCAAGGTGTTGACGATTGACCAGTTCCAATGTCTTTGCATTATGGTTATGTTCTGTTAGAAAAAATGCATCGTACCCATTGCGTCTATGCCACTCCATCTGTCTTTCGTGTGTTATAAGACCATCGTGGCTAAAATGAGAATGGGCATGCGTATTAAATAATATTATTTCTTTAGAGTGGTTTATGAGAGTATTTGATGGTAAGGGCCAAAATATCATCCAGGATAAAATAAAAAAGCCCAAACCAAATATTGTCGGAATCGCTAAAATCCAATACTTTATTCTTGTAACAATAGAGTCCTGTTTCATTTTAATTATTAAAATAACGCCAACAAGAATAAAAGACCATCCCCATATAGAAATGAATTCTTCTAAAGGATTACCGGCACGGAGATAGAATAAAGGTAACCCAACTAGAGGCTCAAGAAGAACTCTTATCCAGCTTATATTTATAGAGAATATTGTATCCGGTTTAAAAGTTACAGCATCTATGATTTGAATTGACCGGTGAAAAAATAGATTTATTCCGATCATGGTCACGAACGATATCGTCAAAAAGATGTGATTTGTACAAAATTTTCGAAATCTTAAAAATAATTTATTCAAATGACATCGCCATGATTATAGAATTAGAATTTTGCTTTAGTTTTGTCATGCCAAATTTTTCATAAAAGTGAAATGCCCGCGTATTCTTAGAACTTAAACCCAAATGAACCCCAATAGATCCCTGATGTTTTAGATACACAATAAAATGATCCATTAATTGTTTTCCCATTCCCTTTCCTTGTGCCTCTGGCAGCAAATCAATATGAAGGTGGGAAGGGTATTTTGGGAGGTTTTCAGGTTGTTCCGGATGAAACAAGAGATGAATTAATGCTTCATCTTCAGACCATTTCTCTGCTGACGATTGAGGATCAGTATATTGTTTCTGGACTTTTGGGAGCCAATTTGTTTTTACTTTTTGGTAAAATTTCTCTGTGTTCAAAGTACCAATAATATATCCTACGGGTTTGTTATGGCTCTCTAATATAAAGGAGGATTCGGGTTCTAAAGTTACATAGGGTCCTGCATAAATATGCCCCAATAGCCTTGGGTCATCAAATAGTTTTGTGGCATCCTTTCCGGAATCGCCTGTTTTTAAACAAATGTCATAAACACGATTTAAGTCTCGGGATTGATACGAACGAATCTTGAAGGGCACTGAATTCTAACAATAGTTTATGACTCAATTTAGGGCATATTTGATTTTTAATTAAACGGAAAACACAGCTACGCTTCGTGAATATTGGGATACCAGAATAAGGTATTGACTGTTGTATTTTCAGCCTTCGATAATGGCAAAAAATTCCAAAAATAAAGATTACCCAATGAAGTGGAGAGAATTCAGTAAAAATAAACTGTTTCAATCTTTAGGCAAATCCACACAGGATTTTATAAAAAATAAGGGGCATACCTATCGTTTTACGATTCAGGAATTAACCCAGATTACTGAAATGGCTGCAGATTTCGGTATGTGGAGGGAATCAATAATATCAGAGTACTGGGAAAAGGCAGAACGGAAATTTGTACTAAATAATCCTACGGAGAAAAAAAGTATTCTTTGCAGTATCAAGAAAGAATGGGTCCGGTTAAAAGACACTGCCACGAAATATGAGACAACAGCGCCCAAAGTAAGAAGTGTTCCTCGAAAAATCACTGACCACACAAACGGCAACGAAGTTTTCGGGCTCTGCCCCGTCGCTTCTGAAAAGACAGTCTGTTGCAATTTGCACACTATCGACGCTGTGCAGGGATGTGGATTGGGATGCAGTTATTGCAGTATTCAAACTTTCTATGAGGATGGCGCCATTGGGATTGAGACCAACCTTAAAGAAAAGTTAGCCAGTATTCAATTAGACCCAACCAAAAATTACCATATTGGTTCAGGACAATCCTCTGACTCCCTTGCTATGGGAAATCGAAACGGCATATTGGATGCTCAATTAAATTTTGCAAAAAATCATCCTAATATTATTTTTGAGTTCAAAACAAAAACTAAAAATATCGACCATTTTTTACCCCGAAAACTTCCAAAAAATATATTCGTCTGCTGGACGCTGAATCCTCAAATAATTATCGACCATGAGGAACATTTTACTGCGTCACTTAACCAACGAATAACCGCCGCCAGGCAACTTGCAGACAAAGGAGTTATTGTAGGTTTCCATTTTCATCCTATTATGTATTATGAGGGATATGAAAAGGGGTATACAACTATAGTCAAGTCATTGCTATCCACTTTCTCTCCAATGGAAGTTGGCATGGTATCACTGGGAACATTGACTTTCATCAAACCTGCCATCAAAAGTCTTCGTTCCTTAGGAATTCCAAGTAAAGTTTTGCAGATACCCATGGAAGATGCCTCGGGTAAATATTCTTACCCTTTAAAAACCAAAGAAAAAATATTTAGTACTGTATTAAATGCTTTCACTCCATGGCATAACAAAGTATTTTTCTATTTCTGCATGGAGGACAAGAAATTATGGGAATCGGTGATAGGGACTTGCTACAAATCAAATGATGAATTTGAAAAAGCTCTATTCAGCAGTGTTTCAGAAAAAATGAACTTTTCGTTATAAATGTAAAAAGTGTTATTAGGGATAGTTTCACTACTCAACTTATGCAGTTGCTACAGCTGACAGGGACTAACCTTCACCCATATAATAAAAATGCCTTTTCGCCAAAAGGCGAAAAGGCATTTTTGCTCCGGAGGAGGGACTCGAACCCCCGACCTGGTGGTTAACAGCCACTCGCTCTACCAACTGAGCTACTCCGGATCGTATAGTGTTTTATTCCAAAAAGCGCGGTGAATTTATAATGATAAATCCCCTCCACCAAACAGTTACATTTCTTTTTCGGCCCTGACTTCCAAACCGTCCACAAATTGCCCGTGATCCAAATGCGTTGAATTTATATAAACTATACCCTCTTCTCCATGGGGTTCGCCAATTATAGAATGGGCAGATTTTAATCCACCTAACCACCATCGTCCATCCTGAATATAAACCAGATCACCCGGGTTGGCTTTCATACGATTCATATCATTTTTTGAAAATCGCATAGTATCTTCATCAGAATCCTCCAGGCGCCAATTCACCAAAACTTTTTCACCTGTTTCTTCATTCACTGCCGACCCTTTGAAAATAGCCTTCAATTTTTGAGCATCAAAAACGGTCAATCCCTCCAGTTTCTTATCTGATTCCGGTTTTGTAAACAGAGCAAAGATGACGCCCACTCCAGTACAAACAACAATATTATACAGAGCTCCGATATAAGAATATCCACGTCCTGGACGAAGTTCAATCCCATGAGAAAATGGACTGATTAGTTCAGGATTGAATTGCCCCAAGATCATTAAAAATGCACCGCCGATAAATGTAGCAATCACCGCGGATGAAGTAAATCGTTTCCAAAAAATACCTAAAAAAACACCCACGACCAATGGGGGTGTGAATGTGGAATGGAACCATCCATGGGCTTCATAAATTGAATCAAATGAATTGAAAAATGGGACAAGGATAACAGCAATCACCTTAACGCCAATGGATGTCCAACGGGCAAATTCCAATTGCTGTTTTTCTGTTTTTATTTTTTTATTTAGAGGACGATAAATATCATTTACAATAATGGCAGAGGACGCATTCACCAGTGTATCTGCCGTAGACATAAGTGCTGCGCAAAGTGCCGCAATAATAAAACCGAATACACCTGGAGCAGAAACAATATTGGTTACAGCAACAAATACATCATTGGCAGCCAATCCTTCGGGAAGAACCCCGGGAACAGCTGTGGAAATAGCTCGCCCAACCCACCCCGCGTTCGAAACAACAATAGCGGAAATCGGCAAGATAAACAGCACATTAAAGGCAGCAGCTTTTCTTCCTTCATTCACACTTTTTGCCGCCATAAATCGCATGATGAGTCCTTGATTTAGGAACAGAAAACCCACAGATCCCGCAATCCCATCCTGCCAGAATATTCCGACAAAATTAAAATCAGGTGGATGGTTAAAATGGGCCAGTGGCAATTTTTCAGCTGGAGATAAATTCATCCAAAATGCTTTCAATCCTGACAAAGCAGTGTGATCCCCTAAATACTGAATCCCTAAAAAGAAAAGAAGCATCCCGGCAAAAATGAGGATAAATCCCTGGAAAAGATCCGTAAAAATGACGGATGTCTGCCCTCCAAAATGCATATAAATCGTGGTGGCAACCGCAATCAGAATTACGGTTAACATTAATGGAATACCATAGATTCGATACAAAGCCGTTGCCAGGGTTAAGAACTGAATGGCAATATATCCAATCATATACAGAAGGGTCATCATTGTGGCCAAATATCGTGCGGTCCGATTGAATCGTCGTTCAAAATATTCCGGGATGGATCTTACTTTGGTATAATATATAATTGGAAGCCACCCAAACATGAACAATGGCATGAAGAACCAATCATTCAAGTAGGTCATGGTGGATGAAAGTCCATACTGGTAGGCTTTGGTAGAATATTTTACAAAACTATGTGATCCTACACCGGTGGCCACAATCGAAATTGTAATCAGCCACCATGCAAACCTTCGACCTCCAAAGAAATAATCTGATGTGGTTTTACTGTATTTACCAAAATACGCACCAAAGCCCATGACCAATACAAAATAGGCTATGATAACAATTCGATCTAATGAGGTCCCTACTGCAATGTCCATTATTGCCCCCCAATCGCAAGAAATATAAAAAGAGCATGAATCCCCGCATAAAAAATGAAACCATATATCAGAACCAGAAACCATTTTTTATGACGGTGGAATGACATCCTCAGCGCTCGGGTACGCATAATGAGGATCATTCCCAAAACAAAAGCAATACCTCCAACTCCATATAAATATAAATAAGGAAGCCAAGTTTGAGCAAAATCCATAATATTATTTCAGTTTATCAAATTCAGATTTTAGTTTATCATATGTTTCAAGTAGACCATCGACCATGACTTTTGTATGACCAATTACAGGCATAAAATTAGTATCTCCAATCCATCTGGGTACCACGTGAAAATGGATATGGTCTGCAATTCCGGCTCCTCCGGCATCTCCGATATTTGCTCCAAAATTAAACCCTTGCGCTTTCATTTCTGTTTTAAGAATGGTCATGCTTTGGTTAGAGAGAAGCATAATTTCGTTTAAAGTATCCGGGGATAAGGTGTGTGTAGATTCCACATGATCGTAGGGTGCTATCATCAAATGCCCATTATTATAGGGATAAAGATTCATCAGAATTACAGCATTTTTTCCGCGAAAAAGAATTAAGTCTTCCCTGTCATTACTTCTATTGGATTTTTGACAAAAAATACATCCTTTTTCTTTTTCCGCACGGATATATTCCATCCGCCAGGGAGCCCATAATTTATCCATGGAAAACGGGATAGGGATTTGGTATGATGGAATAGGTACGATGGTTCATCATTGTTGGGAATTTACTTTCTACCTGAATTGTTGTTATTTGTTGAAAATATTTTATTGAGTTCTAAAGATTCAGCTGCCTACTCTTCCTCTTGCGCCGCCTTGGCTGCAGCAGTAACTTTTGCTTCCATGTCCCTCGGTACTTCTTCATAGTGACTAAAGTCCTCAGCATGGATTCCTCTTCCACCTGTGATCGATCTCAGAGTTGTGGAATAATGATATAATTCGCTTTGAGGTGCTTTGGCACGAATCACCTGAAACGCCCCCTCAGAATCCATTCCCATTATTTTACCTCGACGACTGGAGATATCTCCCATCACATCGCCCATATAATCTTCCGGCACTCTGATTTCAATGTCTAAAATGGGTTCCAGCAGGCAGGGTTGCGCTGACCGAAAGGCTTCTTTGAATGCTTCTTTTCCTGCAATTTGAAATGCAATATCTTTTGAGTCAACCGGATGCTGTTTACCGTCATAAAAATTCACTTTTAAATCCACCACTCGGTATCCGGCCAGCACACCTTCTTCGCAAGCAGCCAGCACACCTTTTTCAACAGAGGGCACAAAAACACGGTCCACATTTTGTCCCACAAGCGATTCAGAAAACTCCACACCGTCTCCCCGATCTTTCGGCTCTATTTTCATCCAGACTTCAGCGAATTGTCCGGCGCCCCCGGATTGTTTTTTATGCCTGTATTTAGATTCACCATTCCCGCGAATAGTTTCCCGATAAGGAATTCTCGGTTTAAACTGTTCGACTTCAACATTAAACCGGCGCTTTAACCTTTCGATTGAAACTTGAAGATGGAGTTCTCCCTGGCCAGACAAAACGGTTTGCTTTAATTCGGAATCTACATGATAAACAAATGTTGAATCTTCTTCATGAAGTGTGGCTAACCCTGTGGCAATTTTTTCTTCATCTCCTTTGGATTTTGAACGGATGCCCACATGAATATTCGACTTAGGGAACTCCACCCCCGGTATATTGACGGGTTTATTTGACGGACATAAGGTATTCCCTGTGTGGGTATCTTTTAATTTCACAACAGCGCCAATATCTCCTGCATTTAAGTTATTCACACTTAGCCGGTTTTTACCATTCAGCAAATACATTTGACCAAACCGTTCATTTTTATTTCGAGTGCTGTTAAACATATCCATTCCGGTATTTACATGGCCAGAATAAACCCGGAAAAATGATAGTTCTCCAACATGGGGTTCACTAATGGTTTTAAAAACATAAACCACCGGTTCTTTTCCATCGAGGGACACTTCAACGCTATCTCCTGTTCGGGAGTTTGTTGCTGTAATTTTCTTTCGGTCGATGGGGGAAGAACCATACTTTGAAATAAAATCCATTAATCTTGCTACACCAACATTTTGATTAGCAGCAGTGCAAAAGAGAGGAATAAAAATCTGATTTTGAATTGCATGATGAATTCCTCCACGCATTTCTTCCTCTGAAAGGTTTCCCTGTTCAAAAAACTTTTCTAAGAGGGAATCATCAGATTCAGCCACAAATTCAATTAATTCCTGATGAAGGGCATGAACACGATCTTTCCATTCCTCAGGTAATTCGGATTCTGTGTATTTCCCGCTTCCATTGGTTTCGTAAGTAATAAGTTCGCTTCTTAAAACATCAATAATCTGATTAAACCCCGGGCCTTCATTTACTGGGATCTGCATAGGGAAGACATTATTCCCAAAATGATCTTTTGCCTGAGTAAGAACGCGATCAAAATTGACATGCTCCCTGTCAAGTCCATTTACAACCAGGGTTTTAGGGATTCCATACTGTGAGGCATACCGCCACATGGTTTCCGTCCCCACCTCAACTCCATTCACTGCGTGAATCACCAAAACTGCCATATCCACTACAGCCAAAGATGAAATCGCCTCACCTACAAAATCGGCATAACCTGGTGTATCGATAAAGTTAAACTTTTTTTCCAGCCATTCCACATGAAGCGGTGTTGAGTGAATTGAAATTTGTCGTTCATGTTCATCGTGATGGTAATCGGACACGGTCGATCCATTTTCAATAGATCCGATTCGATTAATTTCTCCACCACAAGATAGCATTGCCTCGGAGAGAAGAGTCTTCCCCGAGGCACCGTGCCCTACCACGGCAAAATTCCTTAAATCAGCTGAACCATAGTCTTTCATAATATATCCCCTTAATATTTGTTTATGGTATTCATCGATTAAGTGTGAATACCTTTTCTTAATTTAAGCTTCATTCTGTCCAAAACTTGTGCATAACAATCCGAGAGTTTAAGCCACATTTCCCTGAAAAAGTGAGTGTGAAATTTCTTCGATGTAAGACCGCAAAACCGGAACAATATAAACAACCGATAAATCCAGTTGACCAAATTCCACGGCCAATATTCGCAATCGTTGCTCCAATGGTTTGGATTTATTCAGTACAAGATAGGTTTCCATATTCAATGAACACAGTCCGCCTTTAAAATTCCCTTTACCCTGAACAAGGTTTATGTCCATTTTTTCTGCCAGATCTTCAAACATCTCCATTAGTTTTTCAGGATTCACAGCCATGGATTTATAATAAATCTTTTCGATTTTTCTTTTCCAGATAGTCTACTATGCTTTTTACATCTTCGACCTTATCCCGTGGAATAACCAATGTGGCATCCTCTGTATTCACAACAACAAGGTTGTCTGCCCCAATGATAGCCGTAAAATGTCCGTTGGACTGAATAAAATTATTTTCCCCTTCTAAAATTACTCCATCTCCCCTGACAACATTGTTTCCCTTTTTCTTAGGAGAAATATCGTAAACCGACTCCCATGATCCTAAATCACTCCACTCAAATTCTGCGCGAACAACAAAAATATCATCGGATTTTTCCATGAGGCCATAGTCGATGGATTCCGGTAAAATCTGGTTCCAAACTCTGGTAATAGACCGACCTTTACTCCTGTAAGATTCCACCTCTTCCAACTGTTCATGCAATACCGGCATGTGGCGTTCCAGTTGACTGAAAAAGGATGAAACTTTCCAGACAAACATTCCTCCGTTCCATAAAAAATCTTTGCTTTCAATAAATCTTTCTGCCAATTTTTGATGAGGTTTTTCTGCAAAAGTCTTTACACGAAAGGCGTTTAAATGGTCTTCAGGGCTATCAGCAGAATATTGAATATAACCAAACCCTGTTGCGGGATATGTAGGATGTATTCCGATAGTGATTAATGAACCGTTTTTTGTGGCCAGGTGCTTAGCGGTATGAATGGCCTTTTCAAATTTTCTGTGGCCAACTATTAAATGGTCTGCAGGAAAAACACCCATAACTGCATCAGGATTTATGTTTCGAATTTGGAGTGCAGACAACCCAATGCAGGGTGCCGTATTCTTTCCACTGGGCTCCACTAAAATATTTTCCGGTTTAACGCCCTGAATTTCTTCTTTAATCTTAGGCGCTAAGTCTTTCCCCGTTATAATAAAAATATCTTCTACACACTTCATCTTTTTGAGACGATCCACTGTCACTTGAAGCATGGGTTCCCGTCCCATAATATTCAATAACTGTTTAGGTCGATTTTTTCGGCTTGAGGGCCAGAATCGTGTCCCTCTTCCCCCTGCCATTATCACACAATACATATTGAATCTTTCCTATTTTATAATGATTGGACTGAGGTCAATTTCCCAATTGGCCCGTACTTCCAAAGTGTCTTCATGAAAATAAAACCATTCACTGGGCTGAAATGGATATGCCTTTCCAAAGGTGTAAGTTCCATTCTTGTCACGATCTTCGAACAGCATAATTTGATAGGGTCCTTCAGGTACATGTTTATAGTGAAATTGGAACTTGGAATTTACAACTTCCGTGAATGAATCGTGAGGATTTTTCAACGAATTCAGAACAGCAACCAGAGGATAATGAAGGGAATCAACCACGGTCCCCAACAGGTCACCATATCCTCGATTTCGTTTTGTATTAAATGATTTAACCGTTAGTGAATCCTTAAAAGAACGCCCTTCTATCACCTCCAAGCCTTCTGACAATAGAGAAAGGGTATACTTCGTTTTTTGTATCCAGCCTGAATCCGGGTAAATATTCAAATGGATAGGCGAAACCCAATCCAAACGAATTGATACCTGCTCAGTATCATTTTGAGTGATGTGTAAGGCCGTGTCACTAATGGAAAAAACTGGCTTAGAGAATACCAATGGATAAGACGGTCCGCCTTCATCATCTGGCTGAAACCCGGTGGACGGATGCGGTTTTACAAATTTTAAATAACTGGTATCCGGTTTCACAGGTACCCTAACAGAAATTTTGGCAGAATCTAAAAGTATGCTGTCTCGAATAAAAATATTAGAAACTTCAATGGCCAATTTCCCCGGGGAGAGGCTGTCTGAGCCAACAAGGAGCAAGCGAGATTTATCCGTGAGATCCCGGTAAATCTTTGCCTGAGACTTTATTTCATTTTGGTTCAGGACCACTGAATTAAAAACAGCACTGTCTTCAATCTCGCGATTAAAATATAATCGTCCCCACCGGTTTCCGAGCCATTCTCCCCGTTTCAACTGTAGAGTCTGCGGTTCATTTTCCACTCGGATTCGAAGTTTAGCAATGTGGCCATCCTGTTCGAGAAAAACAGAAGAAACCTGTGTAACACCATATGCGGTTCGATTTGGGTCAAGACCCAACCCCGCCCCACGCTGGTCAACTGCCAATAAAGTGTAAGGTCCAGGAGCCAAATATTGAAATTGAAATTCTCCGTCATCTGCAGCGTCAGTGACATAATCTGGTTCGTTAGCAAAAAGGCTATCGGTATTCAGGGAATTCCAAAGGTGGACAGAAAAGGGACCCTCACCAAACACGGTTCCTGACAGACGCCCTTTATCGATAACATCTCCTGTACTGTACGCCACCTGTATGGGTTTTGCCAAGGGAATGCCATGTTCATCTTTTAATTGCCTGCTAAGGGTAAAAACATAGGTTTGGTTGCTGTCTAACTTTTCTGGAAAATGAAAAATAATTTCTTTTCCTTTGTAGTGAAAAGGAAGCAATTCTTCCAATTTTGGTGAAACCTGAATGGCTTTTTCTATACTGTTTTCGCTAATATATTCTGAAAATGCCATGTGAACTTCTCCTCCTTTAAAATGAAGAGAACCCTTTTTCGGCTGGAGTGAAATAAGGTTTGGGGGTGTTGTATCTTCCGGGCCGCCGGATGGAGGTCCAATTGCAGCACAACTGAGGAGAAATATAACTAAACTAAACTTTAATCTAGGGAAATATCTATTTTTCATCATAATGTTATTTATTTCATCAGCACGGTTTTGATTAAAGCTCGGTGTGTTTGACCATAAGTATTTATTGCTATTACAGAGAAAAAGTATATTCGGATGAAACTGTTTCTCCTATTCTGTTTTTCCATTCCATCTGTAAAAGTGTCTGCCAACATTTTGATGAGTTTTTAATCGATTTATTTCCTCTCCGACAAGGTTAAATATAACGATTTCAACACCACTTTCTTCAGGAAGGAATTATTGAAGGGTTGTACTGGGAATAAAGGGGTTGGATAAAGTGTATTACTAACCTTGATGTCTTGCATTTTTTGGTTTCTTTTTGATAAACTTTTTCATAGTATCCATGGGTCGCTTACCCAAATTCCGATATCCGCGATGAGGACGTTCTGTATTGTAATGAATTAACCATTCATCCAGATCAGCCTGGATTTGATTCAATGAAGTATACACATTTTTTCGGAATGCCTGGGTTATAAACTCTTCTTTCACCGTCCGGTTAAACCGTTCTACAAATCCATTGGTCTGGGGGCGCCTGACTTGTGTGGTCCGATGCTCAATATCATTGAGCCTAAGATATAGTTCGTATGGATGAGCTTCCGTCCCGCAGAACTCTCGTTCGTTGTCCGTAAGTACAACATCCACATTCACCCCCCAAGTCTGGTAAGCCGGTAAAACATCATTATGCAATACTGCCACAGCTGCTTCCGGCATTTTATTTGTATGAATAAATCCAAAACCGTAGGACCCATAGGTATCCACTACACAATGAAGATAGACCCGTCTTATACCGCTGATGGTCCCCACTAGTTTGGTGTCCTCTCTCCTCCCAGTCCATTCTAAAAGGTTAAAGCGTTTTTCTTGGTGAGGTAGAAAATCATTTATAATTTCGAATTCCCACAAATGCAGTATCCACTTCCCAGGTCATCTCGTGACTTGTAGTATCCAGACAACAGTCTGTAAGATTTACACCACAGGGGTGTTACCCATCGGGGCATATAACTTCACAACAAATGGTGCTGTCTTCTTCACAGGGCAAAAAGCCTTTGTCGCACTCCGCCCGTTGTGGCGGTTTGGGCGGGTCTTCCCGACAGGTTGTGGCCACAAAAATGAGGCTGATAAAAAAGAGTATAGTTGAAAGAGATTTCATTGGTGGGTATCTATATTATTTCCTTGATCCAAATTTACAGGAATTTCTTTTTCAAATGTCATTTCTGCTTCACTTACTTGGGTGGTGATACACCAAACCTTTACGCCCGCCTTTTTTGCACCCAATAAAGTTCGGGCGAATTTTGGATCTCTGTCCCACATGGGAGCGAACCGGTTTGCATCGGACCGTTGGCACACAAACAGGATGCCGGCGCCTTGACCATTTTCAACTAATTCGGCCAACGCCTTCGCGTGACGAGCGCCCCTTTCCGTCACTGCGTCCGGGAATTGAGCCAATCCATTTTCTACAAATGTAACGGACTTCACTTCTAAATAAAATGGAGTTTCATTTTGGTCTTTCAACAGAAAATCGAATCGATGGTTCCCATGCGTCACTTCTGACCGGACCAATTCATAATCTTTGAACATGGGTAAACTGCCCTCTTTGAGGGCTTCCGACACAAACCGATTGGGCAGAGCTGACACCAACGAAATGAGTTGCCCTTCATGGCAGACCATGACAGTAGAATATTTTGTTTTCCGTTCAGATCCTTTTGGCGCAGGACGCAGTATAAGCTCTGCCCCGGGAATGAGCAATTCTTTCAGCCGCCCCGGATCGGGCAAATGTGAAAAGACAATGGTTCCATCAATTTCAACCCGGGTCAAAAATCGATTCGGCCGGTCAATAAACCGTCCTTTTATTAATGGTCCCTCGATTACCATGTCTTGAAATTCAGGGATATTCTTTGGAAATCAAATATATAACTAAAAATAATTATTATATTAGGTTAATACAAATTTATTCGGTATTATATACCGTAATTTATGATTATTTCGGAACTAATATAATATGAAACTCGATAATACTGATATTAAAATCTTGAAAATCCTTCAAGAGGACGGCCGAATCACAAACCGGGAACTGGCCAAAGCGATAAACATGTCTCCTCCACCCACTTTGGAGCGGGTAAAGAAACTGGAAAATAACGGGGTGATTCAAAAATATGTAGCCCTGGTGAATCCGGGAAAGGTAAATGCCAGTTGTTTTACCTATGTAGAGGTGACCCTGGTTCGCCATGGGAAAGACCCGGTTCAACAGTTTATGGAATCTATTACAAAAATGGATGAAGTCTTAGAATGCCATCATATTACCGGAGATGCAGACTTTCTTCTGAAGGTCGTCACTCAGAGCGTACCCGATTATGAAGATTTTATGCTTCACAAACTGACTGAATTGGATAATGTTCAGCATCTAAAAACACTTGTCGTTCTTTCGACATTAAAAAAAGAAACCAAAATTCCTATAAACGGGGGATAAGATGAAAACATTAGCAACAGAAACCAAAAATGGGACACAAAAATGGATTCAGGAAGGAAAGAAAATTGCTTCCGATCGCCAACGAAGAATTAATCGAACCCAAACATGGCGATTTGATACGATTGCTACCCATGGACTTTATGATTTACAGCAGGCATTAAATCTCAATAATGGCTCTATTATGGAACCCATATATATGAGCCCTGCTCAAGCATTTCACAATTTTGATGAAATGGAGGTCGCATTAGCTTATCAAATGCCATCGTGGACCTATTCAAGGATTGCAAATCCCTCTACATTTTTTCTTGAAGAGACTGTCGCATTATTAGAAGCCTACGGAAGTGGGTACCGCGCAACATGTGTTGCCTGCGGAAGCGGTATGGCTGCTATTCGAACAGCCATTGAGCCCTTTCTTGCCAAGGATGATTTTTTGCCCCCGCCAAATTTCGTAAGTACCTCCCGGGTATATGGAGGAACATTTCAACAATTTTCTGTCCGTCAGATGGAAGATAGAGGGGTAAATGTCCGATGGGTTACAGATAATATGAATTTAGAAGAATGGTCCTCAAAAATTGATAAAGGAACTCGATTTTTATACGGAGAAATGCCTTCGAATCCTGCCGTGGCCTTATTTGACATTAAAAAAGTTGCTGAACTGGCCCACAGCCATGGAATTCCTCTTATTGTAGATGCAACTTGTGCATCTCCTGCTTTAATGCGACCCTTCGAACATGGAGCGGATATTGTTGTTCAATCGGCGTCCAAAGTCATGGCTGCAAGCGGGTGGTCAATTGTGGGAACCATGACAGCAAAAATGAATATCCCAAGCATTGTCGGGCCGGATGAAATGAAAGAGGACTTTGGGACTTGGGTTAAACTCCTCCCTTATCGGGATAACGGTCCCGCCCTGAGCCCCATCAATGCCATTTTGACTCTCAACGATTTAAGATCGCTTCGGTCCCGAGTAGCGCAGATGAGCCGTTCTGCCAAAAAAGTAGCGGAATTTTTGAATAACCATCCAAAAGTTTCCAGCATTAATTATCCGGGTCTCTCTAACCATTCTCAAGCAGAAATAGCGGATAAATACCTGATATTGGTGGATAGTGAAGATTCTTCAGGTAAACCGGAATATTTGCATGGATACATGATGACTTTTGAAATCTACGAGAGAGATCCTTTCGTCCCAAAAAACACTCGTCAGTTTTATGATGAGCTCGATTTAATTTGGCGGGCTACAGACTTGGGCAGAGTTAAAACAGTAGCCACTATACCGGCTATTTCAACACACCAGCAACAAGGGGAAGAAGGGAGAAAATTAGCCGATATCCAACCTAACCATGTCCGGCTCTCTGTTGGAATTGAGCATGCTGATGATATCATCAGCGACTTGGCCAAGGCATTGGACTCTATTAAAACTTAAACAGGGGAATTCCCATGATACATCATATTGCTTTCATTGGTTTTGGTACCGTAGGACAGGGATTATGCGAAATTTTACTCGAGAAACAATCAGACTTAAAAAAGCAATATAATTTTGAGGGGGTCGTCGTTGCTGTTTCTGATATTCAGAAAGGGTCTGTATACTGTCCTAAAGGCCTTGACATTCATCAATTATTAACGCTGGCTCAATCCGGAGAATCTCTGGAATCTTACCGCTGTATAAAAGACTGCGATAAATGCGAAAAAGGATGGGATGCCCTAAAAACCATTCAAGATTCAAACGCCCATACCATATGCGAATTATCCTATACAGATGTGAAAACCGGAGAGCCAGCTATTACTCACTGCAAAACCGCATTCCAACATGGGAAAAACATCGTCACAAGTAATAAAGGTCCAGGGGCTTTACTCTATAAAGATTTATTAAGGATGGCGAAAAAGAACAATGTACAATTTAAAATTGAAGGGACAGTAGTTTCGGGAACACCAGTGATTAATCTTGCTCAAGGCCCTTTGGCGGGATGCACTATTTCTTCTATTAAAGGAATATTAAACGGAACAACGAATTATATTTTGTCTGAAATGGAAAGTGGAAAACCCTACGATGAAGCTTTGAAAACAGCTCAGGAATTAGGGTATGCAGAAGCAGATCCTACAGGAGATGTAGAGGGATACGACGCCATGGCAAAAGTCATTATATTGGCGAATGTACTCATGGGGGGGAGTCTCTCTAAAGATGATGTGGAACGGATGGGTATGAGTCAGATCACGTCAGAAATGATACAAGAAGCAAAATCAAAAAATGCACGGTGGAAACTCATCGGTTCAATTACTAAATCAAAAGGAAATATTCGGGCCTCAGTGAAGCCTGAAATGATTCCCCTCACCCACCCCTTAGCCGGAATTATGGGCGCAACAAACGCCTTAACATTTTCGACGGACCTCATGGGCGAGATTACCATTGTAGGAGCAGGAGCCGGACGAACAGAAACTGGATTTTCTATTTTAACTGATTTACTTGCTATAAATCTGATAGGGTGAATTCAAACACATATACCCTTAATTCACCTTAACGATTATGGAATAAGAAATGAAATCAAAAAAGGATTTCGGATGAAAATAAAAAATGAAAGGCCAGAAACCAAAGTCACCCATTCCGGAAATATGAAAGACCCTTTTGGAAGTGTTTCAGTTCCAATTTATCAAACATCCACTTTTTCATTCGAATCATCGAATCAGGGCCATGCCCGGTTTTCTGGAAAAGAAGATGGATATATTTATACTCGAATTGGAAATCCCACCATCAATGCTTTAGAAAATGCCGTCGCGTCGCTTGAAGGGGGTGTAGGTGCATTGGCAACAGCATCCGGAATGGCTGCGAATACTACACTCTTCATGGCTATGCTGGATTCACACAGTCACCTGATAGGTACGGAGGGAATGTATGGACCTACAAGAATCGTTGTCGAAAATGAGTTTTCGCGTTTTGGTGTTCAATCAGATTATGTAGACACAACGGATATTCAAACCATACGTGAAGCTATCCGCCCGGAGACTCAATTAATTTATATAGAATCTCCGGCCAATCCAACGACGAAATTAACTGATATTAAAGCCTGCGCTGACTTGGCACATCAGAATAACATTCTCCTTGTTGTGGATAATACCTTTATGAGCCCAATCCTTCAAAACCCTTTGATGTTAGGTGCAGACATTGTGATTCACAGTCTCACAAAGTTTATCAATGGACATACCGATGTCATTGGTGGTATGTTAATCTTTAAAGATGAAACACTTCTATCTAGGATTAAAAAGGTACAGATTGCCATGGGCGGAACGATGGATCCGCATCAGGCGTGGTTAATCCTCCGGGGAATGAGAACTCTATCTCTCCGGGTAGAAAGGGCTCAACAAAACGCCATTGAGATTGCAAGATTTTTGAACGTACATCCCAAAATAAAATCTGTGAATTACCCGGGATTGAATTCCCACCCTCAACATTCCCTAGCCAAAAAACAAATGAAGGGATTTGGGTCTATAATGAGCTTTGAAGTTAAGGGTGGATTGAACGCCGGAAAAATCGTATTGGACAATGTAAAAATTGCAACATTGGCCGTTTCCCTTGGCGGATATGAAACTTTAATTCAGCATCCGGCTTCCATGACTCATGCAGGTCTCAGTGAATCCAAACGATTGAAGTCTGGGATTACTAACGGATTGATTCGTCTTTCAGTTGGATGTGAAAATATTAATGATTTGGTGGATGATATGGATAATGCACTATCCATGATTACCATAGAACAGATGGGGGATATAGATGAAGATGCATATTAATGGGGAATGGATGGACAGTAAAGAAAAAATCCAAGTATTAAATCCCTATAACAATACTTTAATAGATACAGTTCCCAAAGCCACAAAGAAAGATGTAAATCTTGCCATTCAAACAGCAGAAAAAGGATTTGAAATTAATCGAAATTTACCGGCTCACAGGCGAATTTCTATTTTACAGAAAACAGCTGAAAATATGGAATCCCGATTTGAAGAACTGGCAACGACCATCGCCTCAGAAGGTTCAAAAACTATTCGCGAAGCACGGAAGGAAGTCAGCCGAGCCATAAACACAATAATCCTATCTTCAGAAGAAGCCCGAAGACTTAATGGAGAAACTGTACCCTTTGATTCTGTTGAAGGATCTGAAAACAGAGTAGGATATTATTATCGTTTCCCCATCGGAATTATCGCAGCTATTACCCCTTTTAATGACCCTTTAAATCTTGTGGCTCACAAACTTGGTCCTGCCATTGCCGGTGGAAATTCCGTCGTCTTAAAACCGGCAACAGTTACACCTTTATCCGCTTTAAAGCTTGTAGAATGCCTTCTGGATGCAGGTTTGCCAGGTGAAGTCTTATCTGTCATAACAGGATACGGCCAGGAAATTGGAGATACGCTTGTATCTGATAACCGTATCAGAATGGTGTCCTTCACCGGTGGTGTAAAAGCCGGAAAAAATATCATGAAAAAAATTGGGTTGAAAAAAGTTGGAATGGAGTTAGGGTCTAATTCACCGGTGATTGTCATGGATGACTGTGATTTAAATCCCACAATTGATTCTTGTGTGTCCGGAGCCTTTTGGGCTGTGGGACAAAACTGTATTGGGGTTCAGCGAATTTTTATACATCATTCTATTTATGAAGAATTTAAAAAGAGGTTTATCAATAAAACGCTTGAATACAAAGTCGGATATCAACTCGATGAAGATACAGACATGGGGCCAATGATAACTGAAAAAGAGGCTCGCCGGGTTATAGACTGGGTAGATGATGCCCTGAGTAAGGGTGCCATCTGCCTGAGCGGGGGAACCCGGAGAGGCTCCCTTGTTCAACCTACTGTTCTTGAAAAGGTATCCCCTGATGCAAAATTACACTGCCAGGAAATTTTTGGACCTGTTGTATCTTTATATTCATTTCATTCACTAGATGATGCCATTGAACAAGCCAATCATAGTGAATACGGACTCCATGGGGCCATTTTCACTCATAATATCAATCATGCATTCCATACCATTAACCGCCTGGATGTTGGCAGTGTTATTGTGAATGATTCAACTGATTATCGTATTGATCTCATGCCATTTGGAGGTGTTAAAAACAGTGGAATTGGACGTGAAGGGATTAAACATTCTCTACAGGAAATGACCGAACCGAAAGTTGTTTGTTTTAATTTGCAGGACAACAATCCGGTATAATTTGACTCTCTGAGCCGGCAGATGTTTACCTGCAAAATTTATCGGGAAATATATTTTATTTGTCAATTTCTAATATTTATGATATTTTCTTCTGTATTATTATCAGTTAATAGAATATTCTAATGGAATTGGACCATACTGACCAAAACATTTTAAAAGAACTTCAGTTAAATGCCCGTATCACCAATGCGGAATTAGCGAAAAGAGTAAACCTATCCCCTTCCAGTACGCTTGAGCGTGTTAAGAAACTGGAATCCTCTGGTTTGATTGACCGTTATGTGGCATTACTCAATGCACGAATCGCAGGTTTTAATTGCTATACCTTTGTAGAAGTTACCCTTAGGCGTCATGGTGAAACCCCTGTGGAGGATTTTTTTAATTCAATATCTAAAATGGATGAAGTTCTCGAATGTCACCATATAACAGGTGAAGGGGATTTTTTACTTAAGATAGCCACAAAAGATTTACCGAAATACGATGAATTCATCCTTCACGGATTATCGGCATTGCCTAATGTTAAGCACTTAAAAACTTCAGTTGTGCTATCCACCTTTAAAAATAAAACTGATTTGCCTATTTAACATGCCCTTAGTTCCATCATACATAAAGGGATTGTCCAGTTATGTCCCTGGGAAACCTATTGAGGAAGTACAGCGAGAACTCGGTCTTAAGAAGATTGTGAAACTCGCTTCAAACGAAAATTCACTGGGCCCCTCCCCCCGTGCGGTCGCTGCCGTGAAAAAAGCTCTTGCCACCACCCACCGATATCCAGATGCTCAAGGGTATTCCCTAAGGAAAAAGCTGGCAGATCGATTTAAACTAAAAATCGAGAATGTGGTTTTGGGAGCCGGAAGCGAAGGGATTATGTCCACCATCATGAGAACATTTCTTTTAAGCGATGATGAAATCATTTCCGCTGCAAATTCATTCATAGGATTCAAAGTATTGGCTAATGCCTCTGGACAAAAAATCCATTGGGTCCCTATGAAAGATTATCGGTATGACCTTGAGGCTATGGCCGAAAAAATCAATGACTATACCAAAATTATTTATATGGCAAATCCAGATAATCCCATGGGCACATACATTACTCGAAAAGAGTTTGATTCCTTTTATCAGCATGTTCCCGAACGGGTGTTGATTATTCTGGATGAAGCATATTTTGAATTTGCTAGCGACAGGGAGGACTATCCCGATTCTATGACATACCGATATGACAATGTGATAACCCTAAGGACATTTTCGAAAGCATATGGTTTGGCCGGTCTCAGAATAGGCTACGGATTTGCCCATGAAGATTTAATACAAAACCTGATGAAGGTAAAGGTTCCCTTTGAACCGTCTTTCCCGGCTCAAGTTGGAGGATTTGCTGCCTTAGACGATGAAGAGTTTCTAAATCGAACTTTAGCCGTAAATAAAAAAGGAATGGAATTCCTTATTCAGGAACTTGGTGCAATCAATATTTTGCCCATTCCGTCAGCAACAAATTTTATAACTCTTATTTTTGAATCAAGTGAAAAATCTGCATCCATTACCCAATCCTTGCTGGAAAAGGGTGTCATCGTCAGAAACCTTTCATCTTTTGGTTGGCCCCATTGTATCCGTGTATCGGTTGGATTGGCAGAAGAAAATATTCGCTTTATTCAAGCCCTAGACGCAACCATTTAATCAGGAGGGGAAAATGTCCCAGTACAAAATCAGTGCGTTTGATCACTGTGAGCTATATGTGAGCAATGCTAAACAGGCCGCTCATTATTACCGAACCGCTTTTGGATTTTTGCCCATTGCTTATCAAGGATTAGAAACAGGGTCGAGACATAAAGTCAGTTATGTCATGAAACAGAACCAAGTGAGGTTTGTAATATCTTCTCCTCTGGAACCTGACTCAGACATTGGCCGGCATATTGATAAACACGGGGATGGGGTAAAAGATGTATCTTTTACTGTGGATAATGCTGAATCAGCCTGGAAAGATACAACTGCCCGTGGAGCGAAGAGTGTAAGCGAGCCTAAACGCATAGAAGATGAAAACGGTGAAACAATTCAGGCAACCATACAGACATTTGGAGATACAACACATACATTTGTTGAAAGAAATAATTATAACGGCGTCTTCTTGCCTGGGTATCAAATCTACGAGTCTTCCGATGCCGTTTCAGACCCAACAGGTTTAGTCCATATCGACCATATTGTTGGAAATCAGTCTGATGGCCAAATGATGGATATCTGTAATTTTTATGAAAAGGTATTTGGATGGCATCGGTTTTGGACCGTAGATGACAATGATGTTTCAACCGAATACTCTGCACTGAGATCCATCGTTATGGCAAACGATAATGAAATTATCAAAATGCCGATTAACGAACCAGCTGAAGGATTAAAAAAATCTCAAATCCAGGAATTTATTGATTACTATAAAACCGCCGGAGTCCAGCATATTGCCCTCTCAACAAAAGACATCATAGAAACCGTTCAAATGCTTAGACAAAATGGGGTGGAGTTTCTTCCAACACCAAATACCTATTATGACACCCTTATTGACAGAGTTGGAGATATTCCCGAAAACTTGTCAATATTGGCTGAATTAGGCATTTTAGTAGACAAGGATGATCAAGGGTATATGCTCCAAATTTTCACTAAACCTGTTCAGGATCGTCCAACCTTATTTTATGAAATAATCCAACGTAAGGGATCCAATAGCTTTGGGAAAGGTAATTTTAGAGCCCTGTTTGAATCCATTGAACGGGAACAAGAGCAAAGAGGAAACTTATAGTCCAATCCGATGAAATTTGTGACATACAAATCCCTTAATTCAATCCAACGATTTGGGTTCATTAAAGATGACTGTATCGTAGATATTCTCCGCGCCTCATCTTGGGCATATTTCCAGCATAGTGAAAAGAAATTTCTTGAGATTCCTTCTTCTCTAAAAGGAGCTCTAAAAGACTGGTCGCGGTCCTTTGCCCTTCTTGAAGAATTAGACCAATTCCTTGCTGATTATGATTTATCCCAATGCAATGCAAATGGCCAACCCATTGCAATGCAATCCTCAGATGTTTCCCTACTACCACCTGTACCCAACCCATCTACGGTTAGAGATTTTTATGCATTTGAACAGCATGTAAAATCAGCACGCCGCCGCCGTGGATTAGATATGAATCCAGATTGGTACACCATTCCCGTATTTTATTATTCCAATCCGAATGCTTTATTTGGTCACAAAGCGAGTATCCCCTATCCTACCGGGACTGAGGCATTGGATTTTGAATTGGAATTAGCCATAATTATTTCGAACGGAGGAAAAAATATCCCGGAAAGTGAGGCCGATATGTTTATCGGTGGATATACTGTTCTGAATGATTGGTCTGCTCGTGATGTGCAGCAAAAGGAAATGGCTCTGGGCCTCGGGCCGGCAAAAGGGAAAGATTTTGCCACCAGCATGGGTCCAGCTATGATCACTCCAGATGAATTAAATGATGTTTGGAAAAACGGAAAACTTCATTTATCTATGACTGCTTATAAAAACAATGAGAAGCTTTCCGAAGGCAATGCTGATGATTTATACCATTCTTTTCCTGTAATGATTGAAAGAGCAAGCGCAAATACTCTATTAATGGCGGGAGATATTATTGGTTCCGGAACTGTGGGTACAGGGTGTATTCTGGAATTAAGGCCGGAGAATACCAAAGGTTGGTTGAAACAGGGTGATACAGTTAGATTAGAAATTGAAAAAATTGGAGTTTTAGAAAATACAATTGTGTAACTTTTTAACAATTGAATCATTGAGAATATAACATGCCTTTTTACCAGCAACGAGGAAGAATACCGGAAAAGCGCCATATCCAATTCCGAGATAAGAAAGGACAATTATATTGGGAAGAGCTTATCAGTCGAGAAGGGTTCGGTTATGTTTATTCCAATGTGTATCACCTTCACCCTCCTACCGCCGTGGATGGAATTGGAGACTTTATACCTCAATCTCTAGACCCCATTAAAAACACTCATACCCCTCGCCACATTCGTACCCGCTCCCTTGAAGCTCGAGGGAATATTATTTCCTCCAGAATTCCCCTGTTTTATAATGATGATGTGATTATTTCCAAAGGAATTGCAGGCCAGTCTTCTGACCTTCTATATCGGAATGGTCATTATGACGAATGCCTGTTCATTCATTCCGGGAAAGGTACTTTTAAGTCTAATTTTGGAGTTTTGGATGTAAAGCCCGGGGATTACCTTGTCATTCCCCGTGGAGTCATCTGGTCCATGGAAATCTTAGACGCCATTGAGTTTTTAGTTACAGAAACACCAGGAGCTATTGAAACACCCACGCGATATCGAAACCGCCTCGGACAACTCATGGAACATTCCCCATTCTCTGAGCGTGATATCCGTACTCCTCATTTTGTTGAACCGGTGTCCAAAGGATCTTCTGAGGTAATGGTAAGGCTTACCAAAGGATATCAGTTCTATAATTATCAACACCATCCTTTTGATATCATTGGATGGGATGGATATTTTTATCCATGGATTTTTAATATTCATGATTTTATGCCCATTACAGGCAAAGTACATCAACCGCCTCCTGTCCACCAAACTTTCCAAGCCAGAGGTGTTGTTATCTGTTCTTTTGTTTCACGATTATACGATTATCATCCGGATGCCATCCCTGCACCCTATGCACACAGCAATGTGGATTCAGATGAAATTCTCTACTATGTCCAAGGCAATTTTATGAGCCGGCGCGGAATAGAAGCAGGATCCATCACCTTCCATCCCATGGGCTTACCCCACGGACCGCAACCCGGTAAAATCGAAGAATCTCTTGGAGCGGAAAAAACCAATGAATTGGCTGTGATGATTGATACATTCAACCCTTTATCTATGACACATCATTGTCAGGATATTGACGAGGCTGATTATCCAATTTCCTGGAAAGAACCATCATGATAATTGATCCTGCAACCCAATCTTTAAAGGAAAATTATAAATTAATGATCGGGTCTATCGTCCCGAGACCTATTGCTTTTGTTTCTTCTCAATCGGCTTCCGGATTGAAAAACCTGGCTCCTTTTTCCTTTTTTAACGGAGTGTGCTCCAACCCTCCTACACTTATGTTTGCCCCGGTAAGAAAAGGACACAGCGGAGAAGAAAAAGATACTTTAATAAATATACGAGAAACCAAAGAATTTGCTGTGAATATCGTTTCCGAAGATTTTGCAGTTCAAATGGTAAAATGCGCTACAGATTTCGATCCGGATGTGAATGAATTTGAGGAATCGGGGCTTACCCCTACCCCATGCAAAAAAATTGCATGCCCCCGGGTTAAGGAATCTAAAATCACTTTTGAATGTGAATTGAACCAAATAATTGAAATCGGAGATGGTACTCCCGGGAGTGGATTTCTTGTCTTGGGAACCATTATCCTGTTTCATTTAGACGATTCTGTTTATAAAGATGGTTATATTGATTTGGAGAGTCTTCGCCCTTTGGGGCGCCTGGCCGGAAACACATATGCCCGCATTAACGACACATTTGACATCGTTAGAATCGTCAACCCTGAGAAATAGTCAATTGTAAATAGGGGGTTGTTCAACACATGAATACAAAATTGGAAAAACAAATTTACAGTGCCCAAAGTCTGGGAAATATTGAACCAATTGAACACATGGTTCCATACCCTAACCTCCGAGCTTTGGTAGAAGGACAAAATATTAAATATGAAGATAAACTTGTCTATGCCGATTTAGGGTTAACCAGTTATGCTGTTTATCGTTTGGCTCAGCAAACTGCCAACTGGCTGGCTAAATCCGGAGTAAATCCAAAAGACCGAGTGATGATGGAGGGGTTAGAATTCCCTGAAGCGGAAATTCTCGCTTTCGGAATTTGGACTTTGGGTGCCTCCCTGGTTCTCGTCGGTGATAAAGATTTCACCGGGGCCGAAAAATCGTGTTCTCCAAAATTAAATATCTCTAAAGACTTAAATTTCCTGGAAAAAATTAAAACACAGTCTGAGGTATTTGAGCCCTCTTTTAAACCGCTCTTAAACCACGAAGCTATGGTTTTTTGGACAAAGGGGAAAGGAATTCGGCTTAGCCACTACAACCTTCTGGTGAACACAAACGGAATTCAGCATGCCATTGATCTCTATGATAATGATTCCTTTTTTGTCCGGTTAGAGCCCGATACCACTGCCTGGGTCATTCTTCAGGCGATGCTTCCTCTCTATGCCGGAGTACCTTTAACATCTAATAATCCGGATCTTACAATTGGGAAAAATGGGCAATTTAAGCACAACGATTTCATCATCGACTTTGATTGGACAGCTCTAATGGATTCTACCCCTCCTCATCTGTATTATGCTCCGGAAAATACTGCATTTCTGTCCTTGAATTCAGCGCCACTACACTTAACAGCAATCCAGGGAAACGCATTGCCTCTTAAGTTGGAAGGTCACTCTGTTATGATGGGATATTTGGAAGAAGAAGAAAATAAAAATGTATTCCGAGACGGTTGTTTATCCCTCGGGAAATAACCTATCTTTATCCCCATATAATTATAGGATAGATAATGGAAGATATAGTGTTGAAATTATACGGATATAGATCCTTTTCTAAAATCCGATTTGCCGAGTATAACATTTAACAATACAGGGATTCCTTCTTTTGCCCAAGCTCTTGCTTGGGCAACTGCTTCTGGGAAGTTTTCCAAATCGGTTACTTTTATCCCTCGCCCGCCTAACCCTTCTGCGGCTATATGATAGTCGGTTTTGCTTAGCGGACACCCAACATTATCACCTAATAAATCAACCTGATCTCTTTCAATTTGAGACCAACCTCCATCATTACCAACGATGGCTATAATTCCAAATCGCTGTCTGGAGAAAGCCTCAAATTCTGCTAAGCTGAATCCGCAGGCACCATCACCCCAGATTAACCACACTTCTGATTCCGGACGCGTCAAAGCAGCACCCATGGCAAAACCTCCTCCTACTCCAAGTGTCCCAAAAGCTCCCGGGTCTAACCAACTTAGGGGTGAACGTGGGCGAAGGGTATAAGATGCTGTACCAACAAAATCTCCACCATCGGCAACCAACACAGCCTCTTCCGGCAATAAGGATTCCAAGGATTTGAACAAAGCTAACGGGTTAATACCTTCTGCGGGTTCTGTTGCCTGTTTTAAAATTTCATTTTCTCGCGCCAGTTCTCTCTCTTTCAGAGTGCTGAGCCAATCCGTCCACTGGTTTTGATTTGATTCAAAAGCATTGGATAGGTCAATAATTGCCCGGCCGGGATCTCCAAGAACTCCTACATCCGGCCTGCGATTCTGCTTGAGTAATTTGGGGTCATGATGCATCGAGGCAATAAAAGCTGATGAATTAATCCCGCGGCCGTAATTCAACCGAAAATCGCAAGGAACCCCAGCCAGTATAACACAGTCTGCTTCCCGTAGAGCAACCTTCCGATGTTGACGAAATTGGATTTTACTCGTAGACCCTAGTAAGCCCCTGGCCATACCAGAAAGATAGACCGGTATTCCCAATTTCTCTACTGCTACTGTAATTTCTTTAACCTGTTCAGGATTACTCACAACGGGACTTCCCGCTACAAGTACCGGATGTTTAGCTTGTTTAAGCGCTTTTAGAATGGGCTGAATATTGGCCGGTTTTGCATGGCGGTCAACTTTTGGATAGAGCGATGAATTACGGCCCTTGGAATAGAGCCTGTTCAGATGCCAATTAATATACGCGTTCAACACCTTTTCTTTTATGCTCTTACCGGCTTGTTGAGCAAAAAGGTCCCTTACGATGGACTCGGGATAAAGCAAGTCAAGGGGAAATTCTACAAATACCGGTCCTTTAACTCCATGCAGGGCATCTGCAAAGGCCTTGTGAAGCATAGGTCTGATTTCCTTTACCTGTTTGATCTGCCACAAATTTTTCACATGAGGTTTTAGAGCAGAAGATTGATCAATATCCTGAAGGGCTCCTCTTCCTTTTAGTAAGGTTGCAGTTGAACCCCCTAAAACCACAACGGGAGACTGGGCCAATTGGGCATTTTTAACCGCAGTCACTGTATTGGTCACTCCCGGTCCTGCTGTAACAATTGCAACACCGGGAGTTCCAGTTAGTCTGGCAGTAGCATCGGCGGCAAATACAGCGGATGCTTCATGCCGGACATCTGCCACATGTATTCCCAGAGATTTGCAACCCACTAAAATGGGAGACACATGCCCTCCAATTAAAGTGAAGACTTGCTTCACACCCTGGTTTTGTAAAACAGATGCGACATGGTCTCCGCCATGTCGAAATAAATTACTCGAAGGATTTGAATTTGGAATTGATTTATTCATTGCACTTGAGGATTTATACTTTATTTGTCCCTTGAATACTTGGGGAATAATATAATCAAATATTAGGGAGAGGAAAACAAAATTGGGGTAGTGTATAACCATTAACTATCCCGAACTCAACCATCAAAATCATGAGAAATCCACATAATAAAAATTGTTTTAAATAGCTAATTATACTGCTCCCTTATTTTAATATCTAAAATTGATATTAAGAGTTGGAAGGATGATCGCATCTATAGGCTTGTCCGGATGAGTTCTTACTATGGAATTAACACCACCATTGATAAAAATATTTTTAGTGAGTTCTTTTTCAATCCCTATGGAAAAGAATGGTGCATAAAATCCACCGCCCATCCCAGATACTGCGTGAAGTGCAATAACAGAATAGGTCTGAACATTTCCACTATAAAAGGTATATTTCCAGCCGAGAGATCCTGTAAACAGTGCTATAGCTGTACCACCACCTAAAAAGATATCATGGTTATCATTTTGAAAAAGTGTTTTGGCATAACTGACCAAACTCATCCCTGTTTTATGATCTAGAAACCCAACAGAAAAATATTTCTTTGGCTTTGCTGGATTTTCTGCACTCACAATATTGAATACCACGACATAGATTACAATAATCTTTAGAATTTTATTCATACATATCCTCATCATTACTTTTGTTGATTTTTTGGTTTTCGCCTTCTTTTAATTCCTTCGATATCATTACGCCATTCCCATTTTCATATATAAGTCCATTGGATATGAGCATGGGTATTTTTTAGCCACATTCCCATTCTGACAATGTTTCATCTTATGAGTTTCTCGATAAAGTACATTGTAGTCGTCAAGGGGGATAGTTCTGCCATCAGGCATAGCAAACCCGATGCAACATTATTTTACCACTTTCATATCCCAGTTGTATTTATCCTGGAACTGGATTCGGGTTGAAACATAAAAATTCCTTTTGGTTGCAATAAAGTTTACAATACGAATTATTAAATGTAAAGTGAATTTTATGTATGATAATTAAGAATAAATTAATAATTTTTAATGTACAGCAATAATAATTTTGGAATTCTTATGGAAACTCAAAGTGTAAAATCGACCTTAGACAAATTTATGATGAAAAAAGGATTTCGTCATAAGTATCAGATAGCTAAATATTTTGGAGTAACCCCCCAAGCGTTGAGTATCTGGTATGCCTCAGAAAAAATTCCAGCGAAGCATATGCTTCTTATTAATAAAGAATTGGGACCCCCGTCTCTCGATGAATTACCCAAAGCAGAAGAGGCTTCTCTCGAGCAGCAAAAAACCGTTATTGATTACCTCATCAATGAAAATATTATTTTAAAAAATGAAATTGCTAGAATAAAACATGATATCTCCCAACTACAATCTTCTAAAGGAAAAAATGATTTGCTGGAAAAAATAAATGCTGAGGCTCTGTTTATCAGCGGATCCATTTCTGATGGAACGATTACCCATATTGGAGGCAACTGGAAAAAACAAATGGGCTATGATGAAAGTGAATTGGTGGGTCATCGATACGATGAAGGATTCCTGATTCACCCTGAAGAGTTTGAGCGCACAAAGAAGCATCAAGACATTCTGAAACATTCTTCCGGAATAAAAGAAACTCGTTTCAGCACAATCCAGCGCTGGAAACATGGGGAAACAGGAAATTATGTGATGCTGAGCATGGTTTGGTACGCTAATCTGGATAAGGATCGGGTAGATATTGTAGCAAAGCCCATTGATACCCATTTTGATTATTCAAACATACGAAACTAACCCGACATTCCATTTTCTTGCTTAATCAATTCTTATTTATCTCATAAACCAATAAATCTCGATGAGAAATCAAAACCCGAAATTATCTTTTAATAAATTGTAACAAATTATGATGGATAGAATGAGATCAGATTTATGAAAAATGTAATTGTAATAATAATGCTCTTTGCAATTATACTTTTCTCGCAGGATGAGAAAGATATATTTCATTTTAAAGATGGAACGACAATAATAGGGCAAGTCATTACAGAAAATGACTCTGTGATAACCGTTCAATCAAAATTTGGACAGGTGGATATCCGAAAGCAAGAATTGGTAGATAGACCTTCGAATGATGAAATATTAAATAAACAAATCCGTGATGATTTGGAGTTTGACTTTACCGCAGGACATACTGCCCTTTCCCAGTATCATGGATTTGCTTTAACAACCATTACAGAAAGCAATTTATCTTTATTGGTCAATGGCGGAAGTTATTTTGTTATTTCTGGAATGGCCCGCCGATTAAACAATTTATCAAGAATCAAATCTGAAAATAGTATACACGGTCATGGCAATGGGATTGGGCAAGGAATGTTAGCCAGTCTCATTTTGTTGAAAAACCCGGAGTTTGATATCACAATGGCATTCGGAAGTATTGGCGGACTTTATCATGGCTATCATTCTTACAATACTGCCCATAGACTTCCAGATTATCAATCAGCATTTATTTTATCTGCAGAGAGCTTAGCACCCCTATGGTTGGTGGGTACCTTTTTTTCGTTACCTGATAAAATTCAGAAAAATATTTTTGAAATATTTGAGGAAAACCCCCGAGTATTACCAACAGCACTTTTAGCCACTTCCCTGTCAGCTAATTTCTGGGCATCCGGATTGATTGGAGATCGAAATTTATCTTACGGCGACTTTTTAACAGCAGAACAGTTTCATAGTACCCTGGTGACCAGTACTGTGGCTTTGGTGAGTATTATTGAACCAGAGAATACTCAATTTCCATCCCTGTTATTGCTCGGATCAAGTGGGTTAGGATTATATTGGGGAATTAAAACTAATGAAGGAAACCAATTTACTTTTGAAGAAGGTCGATTGGTTAGCCGTATGACCGGCGCTGGCAGTGGGCTAGGAATTGGACTGGGTGCTCTTTTAGAAGTTGATGATTTTAAAGCCTATGCCATACTTGCTTCTGCAGGGATGTGGGCTGGATATTTTTATGGAAAGCACCAGGTCAAGCAGAAAAATAGAGTCAACACCTCATGGGATTTCAAGATTAACCCGGGGAATCTGTTACTTGCCTCCAGGATTAAGAATACGAAAAAACCTATGCATTTCCCACTCCTTGGAATCAGTTACAAATTTTGATCCTCCATACACCTGTGAGTAGCATTTAATACAGATACATTTACCTGAGTTTTTCTTCAAGGGTAGCCAGCATTTTATTCTGGATACTGAGCCACCCTAACCGCACTTCAATATTCACATAGCGGATATTTTCCTTAACCGCCCACCAGGAAAGAGACCCGTCATCTTCATTCGGTAGCGATTGTTGAAGAACAACATTAAAAGGAGAAGCTGCTAATCGTTTAAAATCTTCCCGATTTGTGCAAATATAAAAATCATGCTTACTTTGACCGGGTTTTATGGAGACGGCATCACTCAATGGAATTTCGTCGTCGATAGAATACCCCCTGAGATTGTTATGAAGCGAAACAATTAATCCATTGTCAGGGGGACTTATTGCCGTTAAAAATGCCGGAAGATCCTGCTCAATTTTATCCAAAACTTTTTCTTTTTCCCCATTTGTCCATCGAGGATTATACTTATGAAAATTTCTTTTTGCCCCCTCACGAGAGAATATTCTGTTCGGGTCAATTCTTCGCCCATATATGGTAATCTCTCGACTTTGGTTTTGTATTAAAAACGCCTTCCCCGATGAGGAATCCATATGATTTTCCAATGCCATTTTAGCGGTTTGCTCATCCCCGTGAATCCATATATATCTTCGTGGTGAAGACCCGTTTTCAATAATACGGAAGGGGATTCCGGCAACCACAATTTTATGTTGATGCATATCCTTACCCATTATGGGGACTGTAAATAGTAATAGCCACCTTAAAAACCTCTGTCTCATGGAATAACTCGTTTAAAATCAGGATAAATCAGAAAGGATATCCGCTGCATGGGTTTTAACCTTCACTTTTGGATATACATGTAAAATGTTTCCAGATTCATCGATCACATACGTATATCTAAAAATCCCTTCATATTCCCGCCCATAGAGCTTTTTCTTCCCCCAAGCTTCGTAGGCTTTGATGACATCTTTACTTTCGTCACTAAGTAACTGAAATTGAAATCCATGTTTTTCGCAAAAGTTATTTTGGCGCTTTACAGAATCAGCACTAATCCCAATGACAACTGCACTTTTATTCTCAAATTCTATGAGTTCATCCCGGAACCCCTGTCCTTCCACTGTTCATCCAGGTGTGCTGGCTTTAGGAAAAAACCAGAGGACCACTTTCTTTCCAGAATAATCACTCAAGGACACATTATTCCCCTCCTGATTCGGAAGGGTGAAATCCGGTGCTTTGGCGCCGATGCTTAACATAAAATCTCCTGTTTTAGTTCTTAATGCAATGTGATGTAAATATCACAATCTCATGAATATTTTATAACTCGACTTCTGACCAACGCATTCGGTCATCATTTTTCATAATCATTTCATGTACTGTTTGGATCCCGGATTTTTGGCCTTTCCATATTAATGTATCAATGGCTTCGTCCAAAGTGACCCATGAATGGGCTGAATGCTCAGAAGAAAGGGTTACCTGCTCGGAATCTACTTTTATTCCAAATACAGGAACAAGGTTGATTCTGTCTCCATAAACTTCATAAAACCGACTTACATGATCGGCTACAAACATCTTCACCGGGTGAAGGCCGGTTTCTTCTTTTAATTCGCGTATGGCTGCTTCAGGCGCTGTTTCTCCCGCTTCGATCTTCCCTGCAATTCCTTGCCATAGATGTTCATATATTTTAGTCTTGGCTCGTTTGAGCAATAAATATAAAACCTCATTCCCGACCCAACGGTATACATATGCATCCACGACCCTCACTGTTACATTTGTCAAATTATTTCACCAGAACCATTTTACGCGTGAGTACATTGACGCCCCAGGTTAATCGTGCAAAATAAATCCCCGCTGGTAGTGTTTGTCCTCTATTGTTTTTTCCGTTCCAAATAATCTTATTTGACTGAGGAATTCCATCAACAAGTGTTGCTACAGCCCTGCCATTTACATCAAATATCTGTAAAGAAATCTGTCCATTTTCAGAATAACCTGAAAGATTAAATTCAAGAGTCGTTGACGGGTTAAAGGGATTCGGATAATTGGTTAACATTTGGAAAGACTCAGGAAGCGCATCAACTATAGAAGCGACCGGTTCATTAAAATCGAGACTGTCCCTCGGAAAAACTTTATACTCACCATAGGAATAATGAACAACTCCTTTAATACTGGTAAAATGATCCCCCTTCTCGACTGTAGGCCATTCCCCTTCGTAAAGATAGTCATTAACAATGCAGGAACCTGACCAGTCAGAAACAGTCCATTGATTATATACACCCGAAGAAAAAGTTACGTCCATATTCACCAATCGAATGAGCATCCCTTCGAAAGGTTCCGCCCAAGAGCTGCATCCTCCCTGCAACATAGCCGCATCAATTGTAACCGCTACCGGCTCATTATTCCGAGAGAGTATTTCCGTACTCTGGATATTTTTAATTTCGGTTAAACCATAATATTCAGAAATGTCGCCTTTTACTTTAATCTCATCTCCAACGGTGAGAACTTGATAGTCTTTATTGACATAGGCAAACAAGCCCGCCCATTCAGACCTCCCCTGTTCCTGAAAAAAGAAATTTGGATATGTCTTGTCTGGTCTTACAGCTGTAACAATTCCAGTGAGTTCTACCACCTGTCCTGTAAATGGAGAGGGATAACAATCTTCTCCGACCCCTTTTGTCGTAGAATTCTGGATATCGGTTATAGTGAGCCCTCCGGAAACAATCACTTTTACATTAATAAAATCTGTCCCTGTTTCTCCATCATTATCTGTTACTGATAATTGAAAAGTCCAAGCAGTCGATCTATTAACATCCGGGACAGTGAATACGGTTTGCACTCCATTTGTATTAGATAATGTCACTTCGGGTCCCGCGGTTTGTACCCAAGAATATTCAACAATGGTTCCATTGGGGTCATAGCTTTGGGACCCGTCTAATATTACTGATTCACCGATAGAAGCCACTTTATCCGCACCGGCATGAGCTATTGGGCTGGTGGCCGTTTTAGTGGTATAAACAATTTTGGAGATAACCGGCATATGATCTGATGCGCGATAGAGAGCTTCTGCAATACTATCCGGTACTGCAGAGTTACCCCCGTCAATGATTGATGTATTAAAATGGGCACCGTCATTACCAATTGTTTGATAAGACTCTTCCAAATATTTTAGGTGTGGACTGGAAAAAAACTGATGAGAAAACAACAAAAAATCAAATCGATCATCCAGACCTCCCGTTGATCCTCCGTCACCTAGATTTTCTGTACGGGTAGATTGGGAATATATCCCCCTAAAAGCACTTTCGTTCCGCCGCCAAGGTTTTTGAGCATCCCAAAGAGGATCAACTAAAGCGACCTTTAGACTATCCTTAAGCAGGAGGTAAGACTTTTCTTCCGGCCCGTATATATTAAAGTCCCCCCCAAGAATGTATTGAAAATTTTCATCCTTTGTTTCCACAAGTTTAGCCAATTCTTTAGCCTCTTCCCAACGCTGAAGTTCTTCTTCATTCCCATCACTGGCCTTTAAGTGAGCTGTAAAAAAAGTCAGTTGAGGGACCCATTCATGGGCATTACTTATTGAAAACGTATATCCATTTATATGCCTTAAGACTGTGGGAATAAATATTTGGTTGGAAAAATCCAGTTTTGTATGGTTATAAATCACTCCATTATTTAACCGGGTTGTACTGGGAAAATCCCCTGACGAGAAATTCTGTTCTTTATCATTAAAAGCCTCAGCTAAAAGCCTCTCCAACCCCGCCTTGTCTTCAATTTCGTTTAGAAGAACCACATCTGGCTTCACATAGTTAATCACTTTTTTTATATATTGAATTTTACTGCCATCGTTATGAGCTAACCGGAGAATATTATACGTCATAACAGTGAGAGTATCCTGGGCAGTTATAAAGGATAACCCAAAGAACAGAATTCCTATTCTTTTGACATATTTGTTCATGATTGGTTTTTTATTCCTCAATTCAACCATCCAATTCGGCGATAATTTTACCAATGGTAATTCCTCTGTGATTTTTCAAAACCGGTTCCCGATATTTTTCCAGATGAATAAGTTCTTCTTTAGTCAATAAGCCCAAGTGATTCAGTACAACCAGTGCTGCAGGTCCGGAAACACGCTGGTTCCCATCCAATATTTTCACTGCAACTCCCAAAACACGACCCTCTTCACCTCTCAACCCAAATCCCCGAATAGCTTCTCCCCCCACTTTGCATACGGCTCTCCCGTTTAGTGCTGTAATAAAATCTGTATCAAATCTGTTTCTCCCTGCAATAAGGTAGGGGTTCGCTGTCATAGCGTTATAAATGCGACTTAAGTCCCTGTCTTGATCTGCTGCAAGTTTTTGGAAAAGCAATGCTATTTTCGTCAGGGTCATAAAGGGTGTCGGTGCGCTGCAACCATCTATTGCAGTGGATTGGGCAACCATTCCTGTTAAGTCATTCACTGTGGCTATTATTTGTTTTTGAACGGGGTGTTCTGGTTCAACATACCCCTTGTGGGATACTCCTAAGTATTTAGCCAAACACAACATACCGGCATGTTTGCCGCTGCAATTATTATGGAGAGGGAGGAATTCACTATTATTTTTTATTATGTCTAGACGGGAAGATTTATCGTAAGGTGAGTGAACTCCACATTCATAAGCGCTTAGGTCATACCCGAGTTTATCCATCATTCCTCGAGCAGTTTTCACATGGATATCTTCTCCATTATGAGAAGCACACATCAGGGCCAGTTCTTTTAAGGAAAAACGGGCCTCATCTACGGCGCCGGTTCGAACCCCTGCCAGGGCTTGGAATGGTTTTAAAGATGACCGAATACACGTAAAATAATTTGGATCTCCTGTCCTGAATATAATTTCCTTATTCCCATCCACTACCACAGCATAAGCCCTATGGATGCTTTCAATAAAATCCCCCCGAATCACTTTACACAATACAGGCATTCAGAGATCCGTTTTTAAAACTTCTGAAGCGAACTTGAAGGTAAAACCTGCATCTTTTAATCGAGGAATTTCACTGGATAACACATTCAGGGTATTGGGTTTTACATGACCGATGCCTATGGCAATTCCACTTTTCTCAGAAATTGTTTCCATCGTTCGAATTTGCTGTTGAATAAGAGCAGGATCTGCATCATTATCCAAAAAAACATGACGTCGGTGTGCATTTACACCTAAAGAAAGCATGGTCTGTTCTGCCACAGTTTCAGACGTGGTCCGGCTGTCGATAAAATACTTTCCTTTTTCCTTTAAAACATTTCCTACCACAGTCATAACTCGACCATCTGTGGTCGTTTTTGATCCTTGATGATTATTCATGCCCACCGCTTCAGGAAGGTGTTCAAATACTTTTCTTACCCTGTCTTCCACCTCTTGACTTGTCATAGATGTTTTCAGAATAAATTCTTCTTCACCGCGAGTAGGCAGGGTGCTTTCCATAGGCATATGAACAATCACTTCTTTTCCGGCGTCAGAAGCTTTTGTTGAATATCGCCTGCTATGGACATGGCCGGGAATAACCGCACACGTCATGGAGATATCCAAAGCTAAAAATCCATCCGATACCTCATCATTCCTGTACCCAAAATCATCAATGATAAAAACAAGTGTTCCTTTGCTGATTTCAGTCAAAGAGGGCTTGATTTCAAATTCTTTTTCTTCTGCCGAGGACAGTTTCTTTATTTCTTTGACCAAATATATTTGAGTGATAACCAAAAGAGCTACCAGAAAAGCCAGAAATCCAATTATTTTTTTGTAAACTACCGGTTTCATTGCGGAAGTTGAATAGAAACATCCAATAGTTGCGGGAATCCTAAAATCTGATTTCCCATCTGGATACTATATCCCAATCGGTAAATCCCCATCTGCAGAAATATTCCCGTTGAAAAAGTTACCACTTTCCCTGAGGTCAAAATTGCACACCTTAAGTTTAGTGTTTTATAGGAGACATGATTATCTATCGATAGAACAAGGCTGTTTAGGTTGGACCGTCTCTCTGCCATCAATTGGACTGAACCTGTTATCATTCTTAACCTGTAATTTTGTTTTCCGCTAAGCACAAGGCTAGTGGGAAGCTCCGGAGGGGTTTTTCCCAAAGCATTCATCATGGTGCCCCAGTTTAATATGGATAATCCCAGAGAAGAGCCTGGATTGAGTTTCACCGTCATCCCCAGATCTGTAGCAGCGCCATTTGCATGGGAAGTATAGATTTGCATATTCAGTATTTTGATTCCCATGCCAATTCTGAATATATCGTGGATGCTTCGACTGTAAAATCCTTCAATGGATGCGCCATAAGCACTATAATAGGCCAACGGAGCATTCGATGGACGATGGGTCCGGAGTTCCAGGTCGTCAATCCCCAAGTACCTGACTTTTAGTCCACTCAATCCACCAAATGATTCTCCACTTAACTGAAAGGAAAATGTACGACTGTCCGCCAACCAAGATCCGTATGAAATTCCCATAACGGGACGAGTTCCGGTTTGAAGCGGATTGGCGGGGTTTTTCCAAGGAGTATTCATAGACGTCAATTCTATAGCCGATACAGGAACAGTCAAAAACCGTGTACCAATGGCCGATAATGGTATCCACAAAAACAGGAGGATAATTTTAAAAAGAGAACGCATAAGTAAAGACATGGGTTACCCCCGCCGGTGCTTCTAAAATAAATGCATAATCCAGCCTGGCATCATTTTGTTTCAGAAATGACCAATCCAATCCCATCCCGACAGACATACGACCGTTTCCAAATCCTGCCCGAAGAAAATATTTATCCCTGAAAGTTGTTTCTCCACCAAACCGAATTATATATCCGAGCGATTCATTACCGTTCCTTACAAATCCAAAATCTCCGGTAAGATAAACTCTATCCCACTTTTTTGTGGTTCCAACTCGAAATATCGTAGGAAATGGTTCGGAATAAATTCGCCCTCTTTCAAAATAACCATCTGTATTCCATTGATATTTTGAATCCAAGTCCTGGACCATAAACGCCAGATTTGCCCCACTCTCCGTTTGAATAAATACACCAATATCCATTCCGGTGCCTTTACCGGCCAAATCTCCGGAATTCATGGGTAACTGATGGTTTAGGATTTTTACATTAATCCCTACTGACAACCAATCCGTTATTTTTTGACCAAAAGTGAAAAAGACGGCATCCTCTGCTGTGGATAAATATTGTGTATGCTCACCGGCCGTAGTTCGACCGTCAATGTTATCCGTTCCTGCGCTAATCCAGGCAATCCCTAATCCCGCTGTTGGGGGGAGGATCGCAGAAAAACTGGCTGCCATAAATCGTCTGGACAAGGGCATAAAATGGTGAGCAAATCCCACTTGTCTTTTTTGAGTAAATACAATTGATGCAGGATTATGATAAGCTGTGAACCCATTGTCAATCTCAGCAGTAAAGGAACTGCCCATGGCCATAGACCTCGCTGAGGCACCCATCCTCAGAAATCCGCCGGCATAGGAGGCATACTCTTGCCCTTTAAGACCCGCAAGCCCTATGAGCATTAACAAGATCCGATACTTTGTCTTCATTTTACAACAATGACCTTTGCCCATTCTATTTTATTGTCATATTTCAATCGAACCATATATGCTCCGTTGGCGACAAGCTGTCCTTGCTGATCTCGCCCGTTCCACTTTAAAGCACCACTTTTGGTAGAGCGTCTGTCAAATTTTTCTTCATACACTTTTTCTAATCCAAAGTTATATATGGCCATTTCTATAATAAAAGATACCTTAACATCCGTATGAAAACGGACATATCCATCCCCATCGAGGATATTATGGACATAGGGTGAATATGGATTGGGGTAGGCATACACTTTTGTTGGTTCATATTCTGCACGGTATATTTGCCAATTAGAACCGCTCAAATCAATGGTACGTCCCAATCCATCGTCTGTCCCAATCCAAAGAGTTCCTTTCGTAGAGTAAAAAACCCTGCTGTCATACGCAGCAGCGATAACGCGATTATTCAAAATTTGGTCAGTTTGATATGCTCCTGTTCCCAACAAAATCGCTTGCTTGGCAGGTTTAAACAGCGCCCAAGGTTTATGAATATCCAAGGGGTTGTCATCTTTAAATTTCCAGAGGCCATTATCTGTGGACACAAATACGAGGGAATCGGCTGTACTAATATTATAAGCCCGTTCCCCTACAAGTGTGGTGTACCAAGTCACACCATCATCAATCGTATAACTAACTCCACTTGTTTCACCGGCTCCACTCGTTACAGTACTGGCCCAAATTACCCGATGACCTTTAAAATCCTGCTTCCCTAACGCCACAACAAAATTTCCCGTAAGTCCATCAGATGCAACGGTGTAATGGCTCCAATTCACGCATCCGTTCGCACCGACTATCCCCCTGTTAATTCCGTTGGCTGTTCCTACCCAAACTGTATCTCCGTAAGCCAGAACAGAAAAAGCTTTATGGTTATGGTTCCCATAGGTCAATGGATCTGAATTTTGCGTTGAGACCCCATCCCAGGGATCTCTGGGATTAAGATAAAAATCTTTCAATACAAATCCGGACTGCGTTTCAATATAACTGGATTTTTCACATGTATTTAAGGATTGGTCCGAATCTAAGGGCAGGGGAACCCTTTCCCAGACATTTTGAGCAATGTTATATCGCCGCAATCCTCCTGCCCAACTGGTTATCCAAACATACCCTCCACTCATGGCTGCGTCATAGGTTATGTTATAAGCTTCAACAGTAACAGGAAGTGCCTTAAAAAATCTTTTCGCAAATGGGGCCAAAGAATCTCCCTCTACATCTACGGGTTGGTTAAAATATGTCCATGTAATAGAGGAATCCCTTGATGAGACAGAAAATGTGAGTCCCCGACCGGACGTAATCCCATCAGTCGTTCTTGCGAAGGCAGAAAACAAGGTGTCTCCCGATACAGCTATCGCTGAAACTGCACCTGCAGGCAGATTATCCACCAGTGCACCCGCTTCAACACTTTCACTGGATTTTAGAGTATAGACAGTCGTGGAGTCCCGTACAACAGCCAACCCAACACTAGTCCCTATCCAGACCAAACTATCTCCCTGTAGCCGGACTTCACTAACCATATTACTTTTCATACCCCTGTAAGCCGAAGTGTCAAACCCCGAAGTGCGCAGCCTATACTTCCCCGGGACATAGTCTTGAGCAGAGGCTAAATAAAGCGGTAAAAGCAAAAAGAGAGAGATTTTCAAATATTTCATTTTACCACAATTACCCGAACAGAAGTGTCACTATATGCATTAGAAAAATCCTGAGCTTCAAAGATCCATTGGTAGGTTCCCGTTGTCGCTGTTTCTGTAAGGTTGGCCGTAATGGTGTAGGTCCCATCTCCCTTTTGGAGATCTCCAGATCCGCTAGTCCCAGTTCCATCATCATAGAGTAAAATAGGATTCCCTCCATTCATAAAGGAATCCAATTGAGTATGGAAAGACCTGAACTGCACTTTTCTAATATCCTCCAGTCCATTGGCATCATACACAACACAGGTAACAGGAAATTTTACTGTATTGGTTACATTTGGATCTTCATTAACCGTAGGCCGAGCGACCGTATCCGGAGTCCAAACTGATGAAATTCTTGGTCGAATATTCCCCAATAAAAATGCAGATTTATCCTCAAAAATTGTTCCGCTATATCGAGCTAATACGGACAAGTAAACTGAATCTTTTGCAGAAGAGGGTAAAATATTGTTGATAGAAGAAGAACTGTTTGCAATTTTCAGGGAATGGACGTTATCTCCGGAAATGATATCCCCGGTTAGCCCCTTATCATTCAAGGTTAATGTATCCGCCGTTGCAGTGGAATCTATTCCTTGCCATAACACCATCACAGAATCCAACGCATTCCCTTTATAGGATGAAGCGGCCGAAACAGATACAAATAATTTATTGGCCGCTTGCAGATACGAAAATTCAGCTGCCCCTAAAGGGTATGGCTCCTCCACCGGCGAGACTTTTACACACGAAAAACCGGCAAGGATGAGGGTGATCCATCCTAGTCTTTTCATCGGGTGAAAATACCGCTCAACCATCATTGTGTTCCATAAATATGATGAACCAGTAAAGTGCCTACCTGGGCAAGGCTTTCCGGAGAACATTTATCCGGGGTATCTTCCAAAGTATGCCAATAATTTTCCGTCACATTAGGGTAATCAAAATCAATAATGTCCACAGCCGGAATACCGGCAATTTCGTAGAGGGGTACGTGGTCATCAAATACCCCATGCCTGGCCTCAAATTTAAATGCCGGCAACCCCAATTGCCTCGCCAAAGACCATAATAACCTGACCAATTGTGATGCCTGCATCATGGAAAATCTCTCCACATAAATTTCCAGTTCTGCATCTCCAACCATATCAAGATTGATGGCATACTCTGGTTTATTAAATGGCAAATGAGCTGCAAAAAACTGAGAACCCTTGGCATAAGACCATGAATCACCACTCACACCCATATCTTCTGCATCCCAAAAAATAAGGGTTACTCCAATTGGGGGCGGTAATTCAGAAAATATCCTTGCCAGTTCGAGGAGAACAGCTACCCCACTCCCCCCATCATTTGCCCCTAACGTTGGTGTCAGTCTATTTTGTGGATTTTGATCGTGATCAGAAATTGGTCGCGTATCCCAATGGGCTGAAATTATGATTTGTTTATTATGGCTAGGATTAAATCGTCCAATGATGTTTCCGAACTCAAACATTTTGCCTTTTAAGGGATGGTGAAACGACTGGATAAAAACCGTATCAGCATGTGAAAGATTTTTCTGGATATACTCTTTCGTTTTAAAATACCCCTTTGATCCGGGGTTTCTTGGACCAAAATTGCACTGAGCTATAAGATGTTCAAAGGCTAGATCCCCGTTAAAGGAGGGGATACCTCCCCTGCACCCCGAAAGTGGAACGAATAAAACAGCCGTTAAAATGAATCTTAAATTTCTCATCCTCGTATCGCCAGATTTACATCAAACCCAAAATCCCGGTCTATTTTTTTACCCGTATGTTTAGAATCTGATTCCCGATATTCCCAAATGACACTTCCGCTAACCGTTGCAGAAAATGAATAGGTAACCCGAATTCCGGCTTTCCAATTGGAGGTAAAAGCCGTTTCTGCAAATTTTGTTGCTTCCAAGGCTTTTTGTTGTGTCTTGTTTTTGTTCATATCAAAATTGAACGTGAAATTAACCTGATTCTGTACCTTATAATTATCAAAAAATGGAACAGGAATTGTAAATCCACCTCTATGAGTATAATTGGCTGTAGCCGTATAAGATTGATCCTGAAATAACTTTTGACCGCCATTGGGAGATTCTTCTCTCGATAATGTCCGATTATGCCGCAGGGTAAGGGCGACTCCGTTTTTAAGGGCCATAGTCATCCCGACAAGTGGAGCATAATTCATGTTACGTCTGGCAGATCGTTCCTTTTCACCATAATCCTCGATAAAAGACCCGATGCCGAAAAAAGGCATTTGCGGTCCGTCAAACTGATCAAACTGCCAGGCTCGAGATTCCTTCCCTGTTGCGGCGTGATCCAGGGAAATGGTCCGGACATATTTTTGAAAAAACTTTATCCGCTCTAACCCAGTCCATCTGACCGACCATCCTACGAATGGAAATCCTTTGTTTAAATAAGAACCATATGAGAAATAATCTCTTGAAAGGGCCCGCTGTTCTACACCGGAACCTCTCCGATTGGTTGATACATTCTGTGCATAGTTCACAGATACGGAAATCCTTCGGGTAAAGTTGATACCTGACCGAACGGAAAAATCCCGCTTGTGGTCCCAGTTCCCTGTGTTAGATCCCGCCTGATCTGAGTGTTCCAATCCATGATCATGGAGCCAACCCAATCGGTACCCTAACGGAACTTCGCCCAATACTCCCATACCTGTCCTATTTATGTTTTCTGAATAACTCATATTAATGGGATTGATTTTCTTTGACCATGCATGGGTTTTTCTTAGGATTATGCTGCTCCTGAATCGTGTACCCACCTCTTCAATTTTTGATTGTTCTTCTTCTTGAGGCTTCGTGCCAGACTTAGGAACAGACATCCCTTCTTCACTTCTGCCCTCACGCCCTGGAACTCGGGTTCGACCTCTTGCCGGCGGACGAGATCTTACAGGTTTATTGATAGACGATCCTTTTGGTTTATATATCAATTCAATCAATTTTACCGGCGAGAGGCTGACACCGCCCGTAAAACGAATCTGGCTTCCGATATTTGCCCCAGCCAGAGTTCTGCTTCTATCTTTATTCCAACTGTAATTGGTTGAATAATTAAAAGTTGGTTTCAGCCAATCTGCCAGCGTAGGACTGTAAGACAAGTTTGCATTCTCCCGAATATCTTCTACGACACCCGGATCGAAGTTTTTCATAGCCCCCCAAGCATAAGCCCGATATTCATTTAAGTTGCTCTTTACCGTTCGAGAGACTTTCGACTTCAAATTTTCAGTAAGTTTATAATCCAAGGTGTAGGACTGATTAAACCCGAAATTGTAATTATCTGGTGCAGGATTCCCTCTTCGAGGTGTACTCTTTGTCAGTCTTTCATTAAAGGTCAGTCCAGCGTTTATATTGGTGGGAGAATAATAAAAGTGTGTTTTACCAAACCAACGTCCAATGTAAGGAATACCATCCATCCATTTGAACGGCATCCAATAATTGTTTCTTCCGAAAGGGAGGGCATAGCTCAATCCGCCAGAATAACTTTCATTTAACACTTCTTTTTGAATCTCATTGGACTGAAGGGAACGGCTTGCTGAAAAAGAAGTATTTAATTTATCCAGGGAATACTTAACTAAACGGTTATCTGACTTTGAAGATTTTGACGCTTTTACACTAAAATTTATTGTCTGACTTTGAGCCAGAATAGAATCGGGTACACTATGTGGATCGACTATAATATCCTGTCCGGGGAAATATTTTGGCCGTGCAAAATTCCCTGCATAGGTTGCATTCACCGGTAGATTAAGTCCCCAATCTTTTGGCATGAATTTATCCAAGCGAATCCCCGTATTCAGATTAATACTTTCACTAGATTTCGTCGAACCCAATCGCTTTTGCAGCATATGAAAATCCGCATCCTGCCGACGATAAACGATAGAAGTATTGGCAATGTCCGCCAAATTAAACTTCCCCTGAAGCCGCATGGATACGCCTCTATCCTTATTTACGCCACTTAACCGAAGTTCATCCAGCCAAACTTCCCCGGTAACAGGTAAATCAGACAAATTTCGAACGCCTACCACAAAAAATTGAATCCGGTTTAAAGCAGGTTGCCCTTTTATGCGAATTTTCTTTCCTGTAGGTAATCCGTTTTCATCTGTAAAAATATATCTCTTCAAACTCAGTGAGTCCACAAAGATGTCTGTAGAATTAAATTTATCCACAGAAGTAGAGTCCTGAAGTTTTAATCGAGACAGCCATTCTAAATCTATGTCTACAGCGTTTCGTTCAAGGCTCTGGTCCCACCCCTCGTATACAGGTTGGGTTATTTCATAAAAGTTGTCTCCGAATCCGAACCGCATAAACATCTCAATATTGGAGTTCTCATACGATACTCCTTCCCCTTTTCCGTAGACATACATTTTCATTCGCCTGTAAGTCAGATAACTTTGTGCCCGCTCTCCGGACAGTGAGAGAAGGGTTTTCATGGCAGCCCCCGCATAATGTGCCGGTAGACCATTATATTTCAGAATCAGTGATTGTTCCTTGGACCGAATCTGGTTAATGCGATCGTATTCTCCCCGAACGCCATCCGGAGGACGGTAATCGGAATCATCATCTGTATTAATCACTGTTACAGCGAAAATAGAATCGGCATCATTTTTTACAAAGACATCCGAAGTATCTGCGGCAATGCCCATTTCCTGCCATTCGTTCCCAACCAATTCCACTTTTGCAACTTGGACTGTAGCCGTTTCTTCTACACCAGACAGGGTAAGCCTGAGATGTCGAATCCCGGTCCATTGCTTTTGAGTAGCAGGGTCACTTTGATCAAATTCTATAAGAGGAATTTTAAATAGTCGCCACCCCGTTGGAATACCATCTTTTTTCGTTTCCGCATCCAAATACAGCGTATCTTTAAGAGAAAATGATTTCGTGAAATAATCGTTAGTTCGGTCTAAAAATCCAGTCCTGTCCAAATCTTCTGTATCCGGATATCGTCCCGCATCAAGGGCATTTCCTTCCGTTCCGTTGATTTTAGAAAAATCAAAACTCCCTTCGCTGTAGGACCAGTTATCCCCATTTGGATCCTCTGGATCCACATCGGAATGGATATTAATTAACACAGTTTCTCCCTGGCTTTTTAAGTCAGCATACGTCGTTTGATCCGGGTCCAAACATCCACCCCAACCATCTTCATATTCATCAGGACATCCATCCAAACCAATATCTTCTTTATCTTCAAGAATCCCGTCTCCGATGAGACCTCCCACAGGAATATCTTCTGTATTCAACACACCGTTTCCATCCCTGTCTTCACTGATTTCCCCTAAGTCCACGGTAACCGTTCCCGTATCTCCCTTGATCCAGATTTCAAAAAACTTTGTTTGAGTTTGGTCATAATCCCCGGTATACAAAGGGGTAACAATTCCTCCCCAAATAGAATCTTTCGGGATGGCATCCTGGTGATCTCTCACATTCATTTTTAAGATAAGAATATCTGTGGTTTCATTCTGAGCTTGGATGGAAGTGGAAAGATTTGGCCAAATATCTTTCGTTCTGACCTGGATGAACGGATTGTACCAACTAAGTTTTGCCCGGGATCGCTGGCTAAAAAGTTTTTCTGTAATCCGGTCAACAGGAGCAGAGGCTTCTTTCCAGAAACGACGCTGAATCGGGACAGATGTGGTTCGCTTTGAACCTTCAAAATCATCGATATACGCTACCCCTTCCGGGTCTCCGGTTGCCGTGTTATTAATGGGGTTGGGGTTGGGAAGAATTTGTGCAAACTCCCCTTCGATTGAAAATTTTGATTCTGTATCTGTTTCCAGAAGAGGAAGCCGATCTAAAGCTCGCGTTAATCCTGAAATTGTATTTTCCGATCGGCCATTTAACCCCCAGATGAAGTTTCGCATGGGTTCATAACCCACTTCAATTTTCTCATTAATCACTGATTGATTATAATACAGAGCCGTCCCGCCTATAAAGGAATTCTCTCCAAAATCCATTTGGGATCGCACCCCGAGAATAGTTTTTTTATCAAAGGAAACCAACTGATGTTTATCATAAACCACACGGATTTTTTCATTGGGGTCTATATCATCATTCAGGATAATCGTCCCTGAAAAATAATCCACCTGATAATCCACACTTCGGGTCAGGGGTACGCCTCCTTTAAAAACCTGCTCACTCCCTTCCACAATCATAAACCCAAGGTTGATGGTGGCACTGAGATTCGAATAATCCACTTCCAGGGTAAATCGGCTGTCTCCTGTCCAATCATTAGACTGAGAACTGGTATACATTTTCCCTTCTCCTAACACACCTTTCAATCCTGAACTTGGGTTTCCATCGGAAGCGGTATCGGCGGCAAAAGGATATAACCACGGGATAAAAAGTTCCCCGTCTGCCAGATTCAGAATATTGGGATTAGACAGGTCAATTTTCTGATCCGCCTGGCGATTTCCGTTTACATCAGTACTATCTAACCCAAAATGGGTGATATACGGTGTCCCTTGAGGATCCAAATGGCTGCGAACCGGAAGCCGATCATTAACGATACGTATATCAAATCCTTCTTTATTGATATTACTTGCCCCAAGGTAATACACATTTTTAAACATAAGGGGCCAAACCGGATGAGCCGGCGTCAGGTTTAGGGGTTTAATCATTTTTAATATTAATTGGTCACTAGTTTCGGATATCCCTTGACCTACGGTTAAAACGGTATCTCCGGTACTCCTTTCTGCAATAACAAAGGTACAGGCCAGCACATCCCCTTCTCCTGCACGCTGACGGAGACGAATAAATCCTAAATCCTCACTAATATAATAGTCCTGGCCTTGTTCAAGCCGTTTAAACAGCCCCGATTGATCTTTAGATCCCTCCTTTGTGACATCAACCCTGGCCACACCCGGGTTTGTTTCTGAATTGGTGGTCTGATCCAGCTGATACAATTCAAAATTCCGCACGATGGTATTTCCAATAACGTGGAGACCGTCCTGGAGAGGATAAAATGGCGGAATGAAAACTTGATGTCCGTTGGCCATTTGGTTCACCCCGTTTCGATACCAGTCATGGATAAAGAAATATTTATTCTTTAAAAAACTGTAATCTTTGATGGTATAGGTCTTGGCCTCACTTTTCCCTTCATATTCCTGGGATTTCTTTTCTGCATTCACCACAGAGGCAATAGCGGTCACATCCACAGGGCCAAATTTTGATATAGTTTTAATCCCGAAAAGCCCTTTGTGTGCGGCAGACCCCATGAGGGATTGAGAGCCGGGTAAATTCAATGAAACATTGCCCGCATCCACTGTTTGGATGATATCATCTTCTTCCCCTTTATAAGAAATACGAATATTGTTCTCCCAGTCAAAATCCCGTTCTGAATCGTGGTCCACTTTCACCGTAACCCGATCCCCGATTTTTCCCTCTACAGATATCCGCTGTGTCTGATCAAATTCCAAATGGGTATTTTGAGTCTCATTGATTCTTGAACGGACCAATTCCTGGTCCTGGAAGACCATTTTCCCCTTGAGAGAGACGTTTCCCCGTGCGTTGATGGATACCCGACCAAGGCGATCAACATCTACACCTACCACTTCAATCCCCTGTCCCCTCTTTTTTACCGCGGTTTGTTCCGTAGTTGCTTGAGTCTTTCCGGCCAAAATCTTTTTAAACTCCTTTTCACGGGTCAGGGCAAACTTCCTTTTCATATACCATTCCAACGGTGCTACAAAAGGCATGCGAAACGATTGGTTATCTGTGGTTTCCCCCAGAGTGATAAGAGACCAATCGGAAGTAATATTAACCGTTCTGGTAATTTTATAAGGAGATTTCAGCAACCTGGGGATCCGGGACAGCGTATCTTGAGGAAGAGTCATTAGAGGACGAAGTGTCTCGAAGGGGTTCACCAGATATGAGGAGACAAATTCCGGGTTGGGTGCAGATAGATTCCCCTGGCCGAATAGGGGTCCCATAAACAACCCGACGGTCAAACGAAAGGCAATACTGATGTGTCGTCCCCGAGTCATCCAGGGGCGTCCTCCTGTTATGAATGAATATCAATGCCCCAAATCAGGGGCAAAACCGATAACATTGAGGCTATAGAAATTTCCTTTCGTTTATCCTGAAACTGTATTGATCAGGGTTTCCATGAGTTTACGCATATTTTGCAGTGCTTTGCCACGATGGGATATCTTATTTTTTACATCCGATGGAATCTCGGCAAACGTCTTTTTCAGGCCCGGAACATAGAATAGAGGGTCATACCCAAATCCTCCCGTTCCCCTTTTTTCCGTCAGAATTTGCCCTTCAACTGTTCCTTCTGTCCAGTATTTATCCTCATCTGTAACCCAAGCCATCACGGTACGAAACCGGGCTGTACGATTTTCTTGAGGAATCCCGTTCATTTCCTGAAGCATCTTTTTGCAATTGTCATCGAAGGAGACATCTTCTCCTGCATACCGTGACGAATGAACACCAGGAGCGCCTCCCAATGCATCGACTTCTAAACCGGTATCATCTGCCAAAGAAGGAAGCTGTGTCATCCGGTGAACTGTTTCCGCCTTGATAAAGGCATTTTCCCGAAGTGTTTCCCCTGTCTCCGGAATATCCCCAATTTCCGGGAATTGATCCAGGGTGAGGAGTTCAATGGATAAATCTGCCAGAATCGCTGACATTTCCGCCATTTTACCCCGGTTATGTGTTGCAAGTACTATCTGCAAATCTTACCTCGAAAAACGCTGGGAAAAGTAGGCATTATGGATGAGAATAAAAACCGGAAAGGCAAAGTGAGAAAACGGCTTTGATTTGGGTAAATTCCCCGCTTAATTTTCTTGGCAATTTTAGTGGCCTGGTAGCTCAGTTGGTAGAGCAGAGGACTGAAAATCCTTGTGTCGCTGGTTCGATTCCGGCCCGGGCCACTCGAATTTAAGACTCTCTATAGGAGTCTTTTTTGTATTCCGAATTCCTTCGCCCCAAGTCTCTAAGAGAGATATAAAGCTGAAAATTTTATTATTTATATATTGTTAACATTATTTTTAATTACGTCTATTTACACTATGATTTAGTAGAATTAATATCTCATTAATCTTTCTTTTACTACAGGGGAATCTATGGTGTGAGAGTGGCGTATCTCCCCTCAATCCGGCGGGGCATTAAGATGAAAATTCTATCAGGTAAAATCCAGAAAATGGAACGTGTGCTGGCGGGGTTTCCCCCAATGGATTTTAAAAGTAAAACTGGGTTCAATATTAAATGCGAAATTCAGGGAGAACGATAAAACCTATGGTTTTACTTCTCTCATTGCTTATATAAACAGTTTTAAAAATTTCGTTTAATCGGTTCGTTTAAATTTTTCGCTACGATCAGAAAATTCATAAATCCATGTCAAGATGGAGTCTTCGATGCTGAAGTGCATGCTTAAGCTCTGCTTTCGTCTTCCACAGTCATTTTCCATAGTCAGGCGATTCCCGCTCACCAGCCAAGTGCCCGTGCAGTCAAAAGAAGACATGAAATTCCCCTGCTGATTGTCGTGGGTACCATCACTGTAAAATGATAATGTCCAATAAAAGCCTTCTCCCAGAGGCTCCCATCCGTCACCGGACTTTTTTTCTATTTGTTCCCAGTTACCCACAAGAGAAGGAGACTCCGGGATATCCTCCTGGCAAGCCGTCAAAAGCCCCAGACCTAAAATCCATAAACATATAGTATTATATTTATAGTTGTTCATCTCCGATATTCCCTATTCGTCTTCATGCCCCTTCCTTTCTTAGGAGATTATACACCAATCATTAATAATTCCGATTCATTTTTTAATAAACAGTTAACAGTTTTTGGATCAATTCCGGGAGAACCTCAAAATAATGGATTAATCATTGAGCAGCAACCTGCATAACGATACCACAAAACCAGGCACCATAGGTGCCGACGGCATATCCCAGAACGGCCAATAGAACTCCCACCGGGGCCAGGGACGGATGAAACGCAGAGGCAACAATGGGAGCTGAAGCGGCTCCACCGACGTTGGCCTGACTGCCCACTGCCATAAAAAAGAAGGGTGCATTTATGGCCTTGGCCATTATAATCAACAAACCGGCATGGAAAACAATCCAAATCAGCCCCACCAGAAATAATCCCGGGGTTTCAAATATCGCCAAGAGGTTCATTTTCATCCCAATCGTGGCAACAAGGACATAAAGAAAAAGGCTCCCATACCTGGAAGCACCAATCCCCTCTAACTGCCTGGCCCGTGTAAAAGATAATCCTAATGAAATTGTTGTGGCCAGAACAATCAGCCAGAAAAACCCCGAAGTCAGGCTGAATTTTTCCAAGCCTGGAGCAGATTCAGCAATCCAAGGGGCAATCCTGTCGGCTCCCATATGAGCCAGAGCAGTAACTCCAAAACCGACGCTCATTACTTTAAGGGTGTCAGTTAAATCAGGCAATCGAAGAATCTGAGCACGATAGGATTCAATTTTCTGTTTCAATTCCCCAATCGCTGAGGTGTCTGCTTTTGTCCATGCATCAATCCGGGTATGGGTTCCTGCACCATACAACAGAAAGGCCATCCAAATATTGGCCACAATCACATCCACAGCAATCATGGCAGAAAACAAACTGTCTCCCACTTGGAAGATTTCTTTCATTGCCGCCTGGTTTGCTCCGCCACCAATCCAGCTTCCGGCAACAGTGGTAAGTCCTTTCCAAACGGCATCGGGCCCGGCACCACCCACAATGTCCGGGGAAAAGTAAGACACAATAACTATGGACAAAGGTCCTCCAATCACAATCCCAGCTGTCCCGGTAAAAAACATGATCAGGGCTTTGGGACCTAATTTGATAATCCCCGGCAAGTCGATACTGATGGTGAGCAAAACAAGGCTTGTAGGTAACAGGTATCGAGACGCCACAAAATACAGTTGGGATGATTCTCCATTGAATATCCCTGCAGAATTAAAAATTGATGGAATAAAATAGCACAGGAGCAACGTGGGAACATAGGTATAGAATTTTTTCCAAAATGGATGAGTGCTTTTTGCGGTTGTAAACACAAAAGATAGAATGCCCAGGAGAAGTCCGAGGACGATTGCATCATTGGTAAAAAGGGGTTTTGCCATAAAAAATTAGGTTAATTAGAAATAAAGATGCTTTCTATAAATTCAGTTTCATTCCAACGTGGCTATCCTGAAAGCCTAATTCCCTGTAAAACTCAATAGCATCATGTCTCTTTTTGTCTGTGGTTAACTGAAGCAAATGTGCCCCTTTTTCCCGACTGCGATTGATGGCCCATTCGAAGAGAGTTTTTCCCAACCCTTGTCTTCTGTAGTCCCTGTGGATTCTTACCGCTTCGATTTGCGCTCGGAGGCCGCCCTGGTAAGTCAAGTAGGGGATGAAAGAGAGTTGAAGCGTCCCCATGATATCTTTGGTTGCATTTTCCAGTACAATGAGTTCCTGGTTTTTGTCCCGGATGATCCGGTCAAAGGCATCATAATATTTTTTGGGCAGAGGTGTGCGGTAGTCTTCCCGTTTTAAGCCCAGTTCATCATCTGCCAATAGATTGACTATTGGCGGAACATCCTCTATTGTTGCAGGTCTAAACTTCATCAGTCCTCTCATTTGAACCGAAAATCTACAGATTATCTATCAAACAAAAAACATCGACTGCCGAGTTTTCACATCTAAAACACAATGTGTTGTCAAAACCTGAAAATCAGAATGGCCACCCATAATTTTTCAGAAACTTGTTTATCACCCGAAGGTTTTGGATGCCGGATCAAGTCCGGTAAAACACCCCTATTTTATAGCTTTTCGCTTCTTTTATGACTTGAATTCAACTCTTAAGTGCAACTCAAAGACTGTTTGTGAAAGAAGCGGAG
>CAZJUP010000017.1:0-57119 GCA_964549275.1 uncultured bacterium
AAACAATAAAAGTAAGTGGAATAGATTCGCCGTCCGCCGGTGAGTTTATTCGTTATATTTCCGGAAAGGTCTTTTCAAATTAAACAATTCAAGGTTCCATCATTTCATTTGAATTGGTTATTTTAAGATAGTGTTTTAAAGAGAAAAATAGAAGATTTATGAGCAATTCAGACCTTATTACAATTTCAGATGCAGCGGAAACAGTTGGAAAAACAGTTCACAATATCCGATATTATATTGATTATAATCGGATTGGGAAATACAGACCAGATGGAAAACCGCTAAAAAGAAAAGCCAAAAACGGTGAATTACGTGTTTCATTAAAAGAATTAAAATCATTTCTTGAATTAATAGACGAAGGAAATTCCCATCATCATCAAGCGGGTTTAGACTCTGAACTTGGGTTTTACAATTTACCTGAAAGAGAAAGAACAAAACATGTTCACCGAATCCACCCCTATTTAGGCAAATTTATTCCCCAATTAGTCGAGTGGTTTTTAACAAAATATTTTAATGAAGATGATATTATTCTTGATCCATTTATGGGTTCGGGAACAACTCTTGTTCAAGGTAATGAATTAAAAATGCACACGGTTGGTGTTGATATTTCCGAATTCAATTGTCGAATCGCCAAAGTCAAAACAAATAGGTATAATTTAGAAAAATTAAAAAATGAAGTATTAGAAGCCGAAAATCGCCTTACTCAATTTAGCAACCGTCTGATTACACAAGACCCAAAGCAAATCCAAATTTTCCCAGAAGAAAAATTAGATGAATTGAAAAAATCTCTTTTATCAGATGTAAAAAGTGAATATTTGAAAACTTGGTTTGCCGAACGAACTCTTTTTGAAATGATGTATTATAAACGGTTAATCAAAGAATTTGAATATCAGGATTTACTCACTGTATTATTAAGTCGTGCAACCCGTTCTTGTCGCCTTGTTCCACATTACGATTTAGCCACCCCCAAAAAGCCCATTGAACCAGGAAAAGAATATTGGTGCAGAAAGCATAATAAAAATTGTAAACCAATCGAACAGCTTTTAGTCAAAATTCATAATTACAGTATGGATACTGTGAGAAGAATTTCACAATTTGATAGTTTGCGATCAGATAAATTAATTTCAGTTTTACAGGGTGATTCGACAAAAATAAATCTTCAAGAAAAATTGAAAAATGCTTTTTCTGGAAACAGAAAAATTGATGGTATTTATACTTCTCCTCCTTATGTGGGACAAATTGATTATCACGAACAACATATTTATGCTTATGAATTATTTGGAATTAAACGAAACGACGAAAAAGAAATCGGTCCAAAAAAATCTGGCAAGTCAATTAAGGCAAAAGAAGATTATGTAAACGGTATTTCAGCGGTTTTTAGTAATATGAATAAATTTTTGAAAGATGATGCTAAAATCTTTATTGTGGCAAATGACAGATTCAACCTTTATCCCACAATCGCAGAAAAAAGTGGATTAGAAATTGTAAAAGAACATCACCGTGCAGTAACAAAGAGAACAGAACAAGGTAATAATCCGTATCAAGAAACTATATTTTATATGAAGAAAAAAAGGGACTGAATTGGGATTATCAAATAACCAAAAGCAACAAATAACAGATTTACTTTCTACCAAATTAGACGCAAAACTCAAAAGGTACGCCAGAGAATCTACCTCAATGCCATTCCTTGTTAAGTTAATGCAAGACAAAGAAAAGGTTGCAGCGTATTCATTTATTCATTCTCTTGCAACAACATTGGGAATGTCAATTTATGAAGATGTTTCAAAAATTATTGCCAATGACAGTTGTGAAGAATGTTTTACAAAATACGATATTGGAAGTGTCATTTCAAAAAAACAGAAATCTGTCATTGACAATATTATTCGAGAATTGAGAAACGGTGAACGAGAATCAAATATTGAAAATGAAATTCAAGAAATTTTGAGTGCTGACCCATCTAACGGTAAAGTTCAAAAAGAAGGTCGCATTGCAGACTTTTATATGAAACGAGATGGGATTGAGCAGTATTTTGAAATAAAGACTGTAAAACCCAATATTGATGTTTTCACAAAATCAAAATCTAAATTACTTGAATGGGTGGCAAGAAAAAGATCTACTGTTAAAGTGTTCTTGGCTTTTCCATATAATCCTTATCACCCAAAACCGTATGAAAGATTTACTTTGCAAGGTATGCTAAAACCAGGGGAAGATTTTTTGATTGGCGAGCAGTTTTGGAATTATCTTGGTGGTGAAAATACTTTTGTTGAAATTTTAGAACTCTTTGATTCTGTTGGCAAATCATACAAAGATAGCATTGCAGATAAAATCAAAGAAGTGGCTGAAACCAAAATTGATATTTAAAGCCGGAAAATATAACCCCCGCTCAACCTGACAAGAAAAGATATGCAGGTTAGCTCATTCGTTATACAATTGCAGATGCAATGAAGGAAATAAATGATATTCACATTTAATAAATCAACAAGAGAAATTAAACCTCAACAGGAAACAAATTTTAAAACTCATAATATTCTTGAACGTCAGCATATTGAAAAGTGGATTGAAAATTACCCCGAAATACTTGGCGAAGACTTACTAATTCTAACAACAGAATTTGACAAATTTGATAAAACAAATGAAAGATTAGATTTATTAGCTATTGATAAAAACGGTGAGTTAGTTGTTATTGAATTAAAGCGTGATGATAGTGGGAAATATGTTGATTTACAATCTTTAAAATATGCCGCCTATTGTTCCACCCTTGATTTGGATGATATTTCAGAAATACACCATAATTATCTTTTGTCCAATGGGCAAAACATTAAAGAAGCAGATGCAAAGGATAAAATAATTAGCTTTATTGAAAATAGTGAATTTGAAAAGCTAAACGACAAACCACGAGTTATTATTGCTGCAAAAGAATTTAGACCAGAAACAACAGCATCTGTTTTATGGTTTAGAAAATTTGATATAGATATAAAGTGTGTAAAAATTATTCCATATGAACTTACTGATAGAGATTTAGCCCTCGAGACTTCAGTCATTATACCTCTACCGGATGCAGAAGAATATTTAATTAAATCTGAAAAAAAATCAAATGTAAAAAAATCATTAACAGTTTCTCAAGAACAGTATATCAAATTTCACAAGGAAATAATTAAAAGAATTGAGAACAAAGTTAATACTCAACTACCCGATCCTTTACCACGTTCTTATTATCAAGTCCAGACTGGAATTCCTGGTGTTCATTTTGAATGGGGGTTCCACGGACGCCCAAGAAATGGTTTTAGTGTAGACTTGCATTTTGAAAAAGGTAATTCTGCATTTAATAAATCATCCGTTAAGCAATTAAAATCATTTAAAACTGAAATTGAAAAGGAAACAGGTGAAGAAGTTGTTTTCCAAGAACAATGGGGAAAACGGTGGTCAAAAATTTACATTGAAAAAAATGAAGGTAGCATGACGAATGAACTAATGAATTGGTGTGTGCAAACTTTACTTATTCTTATTAAAATTCTTCAACCCGAATTGGATAAATTGTCGTGAAAAAGGCTATTGTATAACCCCCACTCCACCGGACGGCTAAACTTGTGCGGTGATTTTTAGATTTGGTGACAAAATGAAGATTTGTAAAATAAATAAAATTAGTGGAATGAATTCGCCGTCCGCCGGTGAATTTATTCGTTAGAGTGCAAAAAACAAATTAAAAAAGGGGTCAATTATGAAAACTAAACTAACATTACGCTTGGTTTCTTGTATTTGCTTATTCATAACCGGATGTGCTACATCATACTATCTCAAGCCAATAATTGATAGCGATGACTTGGAAATGATTTATTTTGATGGAAAGGAAGTTGCAGTATCGAAAGATTATGAAACTGGTGTTGCAGTTTTCGGGATGAAAACAACACAAAATGAATTAATCCTACATATTCTTTACAAGAATAACACAACCGATAAAAGAATCAATGTAATTCCTGAACAAATAACAGTGGCGGGTTATACTAAAGAAGGCAGATATAACTACTTTAAAGTTTATCCAGCCGAAGAATATTTGAAAAAAATGCGGAATGCCCAAGCTTGGGCTATGGCATTTCAGGCTGTTGGTGGTGCAATGGAAGCTTCACAGGCAGGAAAATCAACTTCAACTACCTATGGTTCTTCTTCAGGAAGTATTTACGGTTCTGACGGTACAACTTATACCGGCTATGGCTCATCATCATCTACTACTACAACTACAGATTATGGGGCACAAGCAGAAGCCAATGCAAGAAATAGAGCTGAAATGCAAAAAACAGCAGAGCAGTTTGCGCAAGTAAACGCAGCCACTGAACAAGGTTTGATTAAAGCAAATACTTTGTTTCCAGAACAATCTGTTGAAGGAAATGTAATGGTCAAAATGAATACTATGTACAATTCAAAATTTGTGGTTACAATTCCTGTTGGGAATGAAACACACACAATTACATTTGTTCCAAAGGAGTGATTAATGGCACTCTAACCCCCACTCCACACGGACAGCTAACGCTGCGCGGTGAGTTTATTCGTTAGAGAGTAATAATAATGTCAGATACAAAACTCCAAATAATACTTACACTCAATTTCTTTTTTATTTTTAGTTGTTCGGAATATAGTTCATACTCAAATATATCTCCTGAACCAAAAACGAAATCGCCAGCCCAAATTGGGTTTGAGAAAAAAACGGAATTTATTGATTCACTAAAAGCAACAAATCCTAAAATACCAATATTAATTACAAGACTTGATAGGTCGGCTCCAAATTCTGCTGGTGGCGTGGATTTGAAAATAGAGTTAGATGTATTATCTGAAAAAACAATTAAATATATTAGATTTACTGTTGATGCATACAATAGGGTAAATGATAAAGTGTCTTGTGAAATTCGAAGAGAAAGCCGAAGGACAGGAAAAACTACAGGTCCTTATGAAAAAGGTTTCCACACTAAATATCCTTGGACTTGGGAAAACCTTTTTTATAATAATTCTATTAGTTGCTTTAAACTTATTAATGTAGAAATAGACTATATGGATGGAACTGATGAAATATTTATAGAAAACCAAGTGGGTAAATTAATGATACCACAAGAGTTAATGTATTTTGATTTAATGAAATCGACATATTTTGAACATTATAGTGAGTTTACGACAAAAGGATGTTGCAGTTTTTAATTAATGGTAAATTACTCTCTAACCCTCACTCCACCGGACGGCTAATGCTGGGAGCGAAAATGAAGAATTTTGGTGAAATGAAGTTTTGTGTAATAACTAAAATTAGTAGAATGGATTCGCCGTCCACCTCCGGTGAGTTTATTCGTTAGAATAGCCGAAAAAGCTCAACTACATTTTCTGTAGTATGCTTGGCGATCTCCTCAAATGGAAGGTCATGAATTTCTGCCAATTTTTCTGCTACAAACCGCGTTCGCCCCGGTTCATTGGGCTTTCCCCGAAAGGGTACGGGGCTCAAATAAGGTGAATCTGTTTCAACCATGACTCTATCCAAAGGAATATTTTTAACCACTTCAGGCAAGTGACTGTTCCTAAATGTTAGATTGCCTGAAAAAGAAATATAATAACCCATATCCAAAAATGCTTTTGCTGTGTCAACATCACTGGAAAAACAATGGGCAACACCTTTGACTTCAGGGAATTCAGACAAAATCTGAATCATATCTTTATCCGCTTCCCTATTATGAAAAACCACAGGTTTCTTTAACGCCTGAGCCAACTGCATTTGTTGACGAAATATTGTTCTTTGCGTTTCTGGGCTGGAAAGATTTCGATAATAATCCAACCCCATTTCTCCAAGGGCCACCATATGTTTTCCGGTCATCAAATCTGCGAGTTGTTCACAAAAGTCTTCAGATACATCATTTGCATCGTGAGGGTGGACTCCTGCTGTACCGTAAATATTATCATACGTTTCGCTCAGGGCAAAACATTCCCGAGAATCTTCTATATTTGTTCCAATTGTGATGAGCCGGGTAACGCCCATGGTTTTTGCTCGATTTAAAACTGCAGACAGATCATTCTTCAGTTCTGTATAAAATAAATGACAATGGGTATCAATAAGCATACTTTTGGGGTTTATAGAAATAAATTAATACTTACGCTTAATAGACTTTCATTCCCGTTTCCACCTCATCAGAATCCAGGGTAATCAGGGATAATTTTTTACCTTTAGACGCCGCCAATAACATCCCGTGAGATTCGAAACCGAAAATAGTGGCCGGCTTTAAATTGGTCACCACAACTATTATTTTTCCTATTAACTCTTCCGGTGTATAATGCCGGGCAATTCCGGAAATAATTTGACGTTTTTCACCTCCAACCTGAATCTGAAGTTTTAATAATTTATTTGCATTATTAATTTTTTCCGCTTCCAATACCTTTGCTGTTTTGAGTTCTACATTTTGAAATTCATCGAAGGTAATAACGTTATCCTGTTCTACATTTTTCTCCCTTGGCTGCTTTGCATTTTCTAATTTTTTTACATCAATCCTGGGAAATAATACATCATGTTTATTCAGGGAAATCTTCGGTGTTAATTCTCCCCATGTCAAGCCGGAGTCCTGTGCGCCGAATGTTTCTAATACAATTTGAGTTCGGTTGGGCATCACAGGGGCCAACAATACTGCACTTAATCGAAGGGCTTCTGCCGCGGTGAATAATACTTTTCCTGCAGATTCAGAATCAGTCTTAGCCAATTTCCACGGGGCCATGGTTTCCATATATTTATTTACACTTCGGACGAACTGGAGCGTTGTTTCAATCGCATCATTTACCCGCATGGATTCAATTTGATTCCACACCTCTTTAACGACTTTTTGGCCTTTTTCTTTAACGGCTTGTCCTGCTTCAGAGTCGTCTTCCTTTCCCGGAATTTTTCCATCAAAAAACTTGTTTAATAAATTCGAAACACGGCTCAAGAGATTCCCAAAATCATTTGCCAAATCACTGTTGTAGCGTTTTATGAATGATTCCATTGTAAAACTCGCGTCCTGACCCAACACCATTTCCCGCATGAGATAATACCGTACCGGATCTACGCCATAGTCTTCAATAAGTCCCAGTGGATCCACCACATTTCCCAGTGACTTGCTCATTTTTGATTCGCCGCTTAACCACCATCCGTGGGCAAATATTCCTAATGGCAAAGGAAGTTTTGCTGACATAAGCATGGTAGGCCAATACACTGAATGTGTGGTTAGAATATCTTTACCGATAAGGTGATAATTGGCAGGCCAGTATGTATTAAACTGAACTTCATCAACACTGAAACCCGGTGCTGTAATATAATTAATCAGGGCATCAAACCATACGTAAGTGACATATTCCGAATCAAAAGGCAGTTCAATCCCCCAATTCAGCCGGGTCTTTGGACGTGAAATACACAAATCGTCCAATGGTTGTTTTAAGAAACCGAGGACCTCATTTTTTCTGTGGATTGGCTGGATAAACTTTGGATTCTTATTTATGTGGTCAACCAGGGCTTGTTGATATTTGGACATTTTGAAGAAGTAATTTTTTTCTTTCAATCTTTTGATATCTCGAAATTCTCCTGTTTCTGCTTCCTTTTCAGTAATAAACCTTTCTTCAGAAACGGAATATAATCCTTCATATTCATCTTCATATATATCCCCATTATCATACACCCGCTGAAGGATGTCCTGGACTACCTTTACATGCCGTTGTTCTGTAGTGCGAATAAAATCATCGTTTTTGATATGGAGTTTGTCCCAAAGCTCCAAGAATCGCGGAGCCATTTCATCACAATGAATCTTCGGAGAAACATTTCTTTTTTCTGCCGCCTGTTGGACTTTCTGGCCGTGTTCATCCAACCCTGTGAGAAAAAAGACATCCTCGCCGGCATTTCGGTGAAACCGTGTTAATACATCAGCTAAAATTGTGGTATAAGCATGGCCAATGTGGGGTTTATCGTTCACGTAATAAATGGGTGTTGTGATATAAAATGAATTCATATTAGCGGGTTGAAACCGTATCCTTTCCTTGTAAATAATCCTGAATGGATAGTAATAAATTAACCAAAGTTAAGGGTGTATAAAGATTCTGCCCTAATGATTCAATGGTGTATTCTAACTCTTGGTTAATGGCGGCCAAGTTGGCCGATGGATACGCTTTATTAAATTTTTCGAAATCATTTAAATCTGGGAATGGAGAAGGGTATTTTTTACCCCCACGTATTTTTTTCGCATAATGAAACCACAGTTGAAGTAAATAGATTTGAAACCGAAAATCATCTGGTTTTCTTGCCGCTGTCATTGAGAGACTGTCAATAACAGACTTCCACCCTTTAGCAGAGTTTCTCACAACCTGTTTCACCAATTTATCAGTTTGGGATTGCACCTCATCTGGTGATTGCTCAGAAAGGGCCACCGCTCTGTGTATATTTCCTCGGGAAATACCCGCTGCAAACTCAGCCCTGGTAGATTCAATCCCCTTTTTTATTAATAAATCTGTTACAGTTTTTGTACTCAAAGCTGGAAAATGAATCTGTTGGCAACGACTAATTATTGTAGGCAAAAGTTCTGACTTATAATCAGTCACGAGAATAAGCGTTGTGTTAGAGGGGGGTTCTTCTAAAATTTTCAGCAGTGCATTTGCAGATTCTCCCACGCCACTAGAGAGAAAATGAGCCTCAAAAATTAAGATTACTTTTTGACCGTTTTCTTGAGATTTCAGCATAATAGAATGCCGTAATTCTCGAACCGAAGCTAAAAGAATCCTTTTTGCTCGTGGTACTGAAATTTTGTACAGCCCATCTTTCCCTTTATTTATCAGAGCAGAGGTTAAATAGTCCAGTTCTTCTTTTTTCAAACCGTCTAATGGATCCTTATTCCGGCTGCCGGATTTTTCTCCACCCGGGAGAGGAACTATTATTTTCAAATTCGGATGTTGAAGCGTTTTAAACTTCGCGCAAGATGGGCACTTTCCGCAGGGAAGATTTGCAGAACCAGTGCAATTTAATAAAGCGGCAAATCTCAGGGCTGCCCATTCTTTACCGCACCCTTCTGACCCGGAAAATAAATATGCAGATCCAATTCGATTTGTTTCCTTAATACGAAGGAGCCTGTCCCAAATTTTAGGTTGAATATCCTGAATTCTCATCGTTTTGCCAGCCATTTTTCCGGATCGAGTTTTTGGCCTTTCCCCCATATTTCAAAGTGCAGTTGCGACCCGTTCACTGATCCGGAATCCCCCATAAAAGCAATAACATCACCGGCACGCACTTCGCTATCTACGTTCGTATCCACCTTTGTAACATGGCTATATACAGTATAAAAACCTCCGCCATGATCGATAATTATTGTCGTACCAAATCCTCGAATAAACGTGATGGTTGTTACAACGCCTCCTAAAATCGATTGTACGGGCGACCCGGGTTTCCCTTTAATATCAATACCGGGATTTTCTGTAGACGTTTTCAATTTTGGATTCCACTGGCGGCCAAACTTTGCCACCACACGACCCTCTGCCGGCCAGGGCAATTGCCCTTTTAAGGATGAAAATCCCCTGGTTTTCATCGCTTCTTGCTGACGGCGAATTCGCTCTGCCCTCTCAGCGCGGGCTTTATCTGCTTGAATTTGTTTTATGATGGCTTCCAGTTGTCTGACTCCCGCTTCCTTTTCCTGAAGATAGGAAGTAAGTTCTTTTTTACTCTGGCGTATTTTTGCCAATTCTCTTTGTTTTTTCCGTTTCGAATTCCGCAAGTTTACCAGTGTATTTTCTCGGTCCCGTTTTAGACGCCGTTTTTTTCTTAATGCCGTCTCCAGGTTCAACTTCTGCTGACCGACCTCGATAAGAAGGGAACGAATTTTATCATGAGTTTTTCGATCAATGTCAGAAATAATTTTCATGTATTTCGCTCTATACACTGCCTGCCGCCAGGATGTTGAACTCAATAGTTTTTCCAAATCGGTCAATGAACCTTTTTTATACATTTTTACTACACGGAGGCCATATCGGGCTCTAAGCGTATCCAAAGCATCTTCACTCTCCCGAATACTGGTTTTTGTTCTGCTGATATCTGCTACCAGTAATTTTTCTTCTTTTTCCAATTCCCTCACCAGACGATCCATCAAGGATATCTCTTCTGCCAGATTACTGACACGCCGTGCGGCAGATTTCTCTTTTTTGGCTTCAGACTGAATCCGCTTTCTCGTGGATTGAATTTCTTTTTGCAGATTGCGGATAGCTTTATTCTGCGATTCCAACTCACGGCTGAAATCCTGAACATTTTTTTGGCTGAAAAGTGTTGAACCCCAAAAAAGAGATAAAACGATGGTAAACCGTATAATCATTGCCGGGGAAAATACCGCTCACACTGACGACAGAGCAATTCTTATCCTATATCATCAAATTGAAAAAATCTGCTCATTCAAAATTTCTTCAAAACTCAATTGATTCCAACCCTTGACTTAGGGGTATGCATTCTCTATGTTTCCCTCTTATTTGGAGGACAAAAAATTGAAAAACGCGTTATGGCCGAACCTCTTTCGAGGTTGGAATCACCGGGAAAGTGAAACCGTTCTGACTTTAAAGCAGGTTCCTATTTTTGAGGGGTTTAGCGAAAAAGAATTCAAGGAACTGGAAAAATTGATTCACCACCGTGTTTATAAACCGGGTGAATTTATTTTTAAACTTCAGGCTCCGGGAGAAGGAATGTATATTATTTTTTCAGGGCATGTAGAAATCATTCTTGGAACTGATACAAAAGATAAACACATCCTTGCTACATTGAAAAAAGGGGATTTTTTTGGTGAATTAGCTCTACTGGATGCAGAACCCCGATCGGCCTCGGCTGTTTCAATAGACCATTCAGAAATGCTGGGATTTTTTCGTCCTGACCTTTTTTCTCTATTAGAGCGGAACCCGATTTTAGGAAATAAAATTCTTTTAAACCTGGCTTCCGTCATTGGAGAAAGACTTAGAAAATCCAATAAACTTCTGGTAGATGCACAATCTAAAAAGGAAACCAAATGACCGAAGCCCGTAATTATTTCCAGCTCATATACCGTCTATTTATCTTCCTTATTGGTATAGGGGCTTTATACACGGTTTGGCCCTACATCTCTGATGTTGTTCTCATGCTTGTATTTGCTTTTCTGTTTACAACGGTTATGCTATCCGGTGTGGATGCCTTGGAAAGAAAAATACACAGCCGGGGTCTAAGCGTTTTTATTGTGGTTATTGTATTATTAGGAGCAATCGGTATATTTGTGGGATCATTTATTGCTCAACTTTCACAGCAGGCAGTAGATTTTTCTCAACGGATAGATCAGGACACTCTTACACAAGAATTCAAATTGTTGGGGCAAAGGATTACATCAGCTTTACCTTCATTCGCAAAAGATATTCAGCCCCAAAGCGGCGATCTTGCAGGCAATCTGAGTAAATTTATCAACTCTGTTATTCAAAACCTTGCTTCCCTGGCCGGTGCTGTCGGAAATTTTTTCTTTATCGCAGCCATGGTTTTTATCTTTACTGTTATTCTACTGGCAGAATATCACGGATTCAAGAAGACTCTCGTCAATATGATTCCCAATAAATACTTCGAAGTAGGGTTGCGTTTAATTTTTAATATTGAAAAATCGGTTTCCAGTTATTTGAGGGGCCAATTCCTCTCCGCAGCCAGTGTAGCGGTTATGTCCATAATCGGACTTCAACTCTTAAACGTTTTTGGTGCTAATCTAACTCTGACTTTTTTTATTGGATCAATTGCCGGGTTGGCAAATCTGATCCCTTTAATCGGTCCATTTGTGGGAATGATACCGGCAATCCTCATTGCTTTTATGAATAATATCGGCAGTGATGCAGCCATGAGTCATGCCCTGTTTAATGTTATCCCCTCACCTTTTTATATATTGGATATTGTTGTTATGTTTATTATTGTTCAACAGATTGAAGGCAATCTTATCACCCCTGCTCTTGTGGGAAAAAGCGTAGGACTTCACCCTATGATAGTGATGATTGCCCTTCTAATAGGTGGAACAATATTAGGCCCGTTGGGGATGCTTTTTGCTGTACCTACTGCTGGTGTCCTAAAAGTCATCGGGCAGGAAGTTTCTTTCGTAAAAAAGAATGCCCATTTGTTATAAGATAAGGGCATGTATTTGATTGAAGTAATATGGGTAGTTAATCCCGATCAATTCTAAATAATATATAATCTGAAAAGCTCAAGGAAACTTCAGTCCCATCTACATAACGATAAATCCATAATTGAAGGGTTTGGTCCGGCCCCTTAGCTACGATTTCTGAAGGCTCCCCCATAATATTCTGAACTTGGGGAATGGTCATACCGACTTTTATGGGCGCAGGTTTTTCTTCAACTTTTTCTCGCTCAATCTTCATCCGTTGGGCAATTTTCTGATTGAGAAGTATTTCTTCTCTTTTAGCCAGTTTTTCTTTGAGCTCCACTAATATTTTGCTATTTTCACGATTGAGACCTCCTGTGAGTTCCTTGGCTTCTTCAAGAGCATAGACAGCAAAACGAACGTCCCGCAAATCTCTTGCCGAGTCTGCCATGGCCAACAAGTTTGATGCAATTTGAAACCGATACGTGCCAACTTCAAAAGCAAAACCTGGATCTTTTTCAAGGGCTTTTTTAAATAACCCTAATGCTTTTCCAAAAAAACCGAAATCCATGGCTTTTTTCCCCTCCTGGATTAAATGGGTTGTTTCAAATCGTAAGACGTGAGTTTCCACATCCGGAAACCACCCGGAAATTTCTTCAGCCATTTTAATGGCTTCTTCCCCTCTTCCTGCACGAAGAATGGATTCGGCATTCTCGAGTTGGGTATAGGCCATTTCCTTAATCCGTTCATCCAATACTGGAATGAGTGTAGAATCTGCCAAGACCCTCGCCCGTCGGTAACGAGCTAGGGCCTGTTTTGTCATACCCCTTTCATCAAAACTCATACCTTCTTTCATAAGCTGAAGTGGAATTTTTGGTTTACTTTTTTCAATGAACAGTTTTGCCCGATGTAGATTGGCATGATTGGGGTTATTTTTTACAAAAGACTCCAATAGCCGAGTAGCCGAAATGTAATCTCTCCGATAATAGTGCATTTTCCCGGTGTCCCCTTCAGTCTTTCTTCCTCCAAAGAATACGGAAAATGTCGCAAAAACACCCATATTTTCCAATGTAAAGCTTTTGATAGGTGACACATCTTTTTTGTCGGAAATATTATTAATTATTGTCCGGGTTCCCTTTAGATCAACACCTACGGCATATCGGTTATTTTGTCCCGGGTCCAGTATAATCCGACCACCTAAAGCAAAGGATTGAGAAGGCCCCCGCCCAGTGGGTGACTCCAAACTGTAAAATTTAGAAAATGCCTGCCCATAGGTATAGCGCATATTTATAAACCAGCTTTCGTACCATTGCAGCATCAGGGATTGGCTCCAGCTTAATTCAAATACCTTACCAGTAAATTTTGCTCCGGCGATCCAATTGGAATTTTCAGTATTCCATTCTGTAGGGATTTCCGCAGGTAAAAACAAGGAAGCGTATCTCAAATTCAATCCGGAGTGCATATCCAGCCAACTGGTTTTCAGCAGATAGTAAGCCAGGTTTGTTTTCGCTATATCCATATCCAGCTGATGACCAATGTGAGAAGTAAAACTGCCTCCCGTAAATGAAGTGGCAGATTCTGTTTCGTATGTCATCCACGAGCTTGGAGTTTTAAGTCCAAGGAATCCTTGTCCTCCATTATAACCGAACCCATACCGCAATTCTATGGGGATAAATTTGACTGGTTCATGAAATTCCCGCCTTCTAAAAACTCTGTCCCAGAAATATCCTTTTTCGTACTCCACGCCCTGTTCTTTTTTTAGTTTAAACATCCGGAATAAAAAGGATTTTGATGTATCTGGCCTTGTTGTTTCTTCGGCTGCTAAAAACCCCAAAATTAGGATGAACAGGATAAATAGTTTTATTCTCATAACTATCCAAAATACCGGGATTATCTTACACAGTGCAAGGAGAGGATTGAAGTGAATAGGTCACCGGTATTTCCGGAATAGCAGGTAAAATTTTCAATCCAATTCATCAGTTAAAACCGGTAACTTTCCTGTCGATATGGGCAAGAGGAACAAATCTTCCTGCTGATAATTCAATGATTACACATGAAAAGTTTTACAAATCCTCTTAAAAAAATATTACTGCTGAGCCTATTGTTTTCCTCCGGAATAGTCTATGGCCAAAACTTCTCAATTGCACGGGTTCACTATGACGGTGGTGGAGATTGGTATGGAGACCCCAGCAGTCTTCCAAATCTTTTACACTATATTGAGGCCCACACCAACATCAAAGTTGACCATAAAGAACCACGCATCAAAATCACGGATAATGAACTTACCATACATCCCTACCTCTATTTGACTGGTCATGGAAATATCAGGTTTTCTGAAGAAGAGATTATTCGTTTAAGGTCATTTCTTCTACGAGGCGGGTTTCTCCATGCTGATGATAATTACGGTATGGATATTTCCTTCCGACGGGAAATGAAGCGGGTATTCCCGGATAAGGAGTGGGTTGAGCTTCCTCAGAACCATCCTATTTACCATGTATTTTTCGAATTTTCCAACGGGTTACCAAAGATCCATGAACACGATGGAAACCCACCTCAAGGATTAGCTTTATTCGAGGGAGAACGCATCATTGCCTTTTATACTTATGAAACGGATTTAGGAGATGGCTGGGAAGACCGTGAAGTCCACAACAACCCGGAAACTGTGCGGGAAGCAGCACTGAAGATGGGAACGAATATTGTTATTTTTGCATTAACCCAATGAAATCCATCCAAAACCATTTACTGGCCCTTCGCCGTGCAGTAATTCTCCAAGATTTAAAAATACTGGGGTGGCGCCTATATTCGTTTTTACTCCTGGTTTTTCTGATCATGATACCCTTGGAATCTATATTTTACTTTTCCGGATTTTTCCGGTTTACATTTTTTATCTTCCTTTTGACATTCTGTTTCCTTTTCTTGGGATGGCTGGTTTTAACCGGTATACAGATTAGGCGAAATCGCGTTGACCAATATCGTTGGTCCTCCCTCGCTCGAATGGCGGGCCAAAGAGCTTTCTCCAAAGAGGATACCCTGTTAAATGCCCTTCAGCTTGAACGGGATCAATCCTATAAGACCTCCTCTGAACTAAGCGAATCTTTTGTACAACAAGCCTCAGGAACACTTAGCAAAATAGAATTGGGCGTTCTGGTATCCCAGGAGAAAACTGTTCAATGGAAACGCGTGACCCTTATTTTGCTTATAGCTTCAACTCTCATGGTGGGTACAACATGGCGCCACGCTGTATCTTCTTTATATCGCTGGTCTCATCCAAAAACTGAATTTCTCCCTCCAATTCCTTTCACTTTAACCTCAACATCAGGGCACCTTCATCTCCTTGGTGGAGAAACTGCTGCGATTGCCTTTTTGGCAACAGGGTCGACCCCGGACTCCATTACACTGGAGTTACGATCTCTTGCCATTCCTGCCGGAATGGATTCAGTTAAACAAATCGTCCTGCATCGTTCTCTATCGACCAACAAGTATTCCTATAATTTCGAAAATGTTTTTTACGATTTTAATTACCATGCTTTTGTGTCCTCCTCTAAATTCTGGGAACCCTGGGAATCCATTCGTTCGCCTCATTATTCCATTTCTGTCACAGACCGCCCTGTTATGGAAAATTTTACTGTCACCATCACATCACCCGAATATTCCCGATTGCCGGTTCAAACCCAAAAAGCCAACCGGGCGGATATTCAAGGATTAAAGGGTAGCCGAATAGACTTATCTCTACGCAGTAACCGAAGATTAAAAAAAGCTACGTTACGTTTCGAAAAAAATCCCCATAATATGGATATCCGGGGGAAACGTGCCTCAACCCAATTTGTATTGAACAAAGATGATCAGTTTTCTATTCAATTGAAAGATAAGCGTGGAATTTCAAACCGGAACCCCATACCCTATCGGCTAGAAGTTATTCCAGATCTCGACCCTACTCTCTCCGTTATTCAACCACCTCCCATTGTTGAGCTTGGAAGTGGACAGACTATCCCTATTCAATTGACGATTGAAGATGATTTTGGTTTTTCGAAACTGCAGTTGGCTTATGAAATTCAAAGACCCAGTTATATTCAGGCTGAACCATTTATATCTATTTTTAATGTGCCCATCCCGGACAATACCCAAACCAAGCAAGATATCAAAATGGTCTGGTCACTTCAAGATTTGGAACTCATGCCGGAAGATGAAGTACACTACCATTTTGAACTTTATGACAACGACACAGTTTCCGGGCCTAAAAAATCATTGTCGGGCACCTTTATAGCCCGTTTGCCCAGTTTGAATGATTTGTTTCAGGCTTTTGAAGACAAAGAAACGGAAATTGCTGAAGAAGCTGAGATAAAACTTGAAGATATCCGGCAAATTAAAGAACAAATGGAAAAAGCAGAATTAGAATTGCTCAAAATTGATAAGCCGGATTGGGATCAGCAAAAAGCTATTCATCAAATGCTGAAAAATGTAAAAGAAGAATTAGAGCAGTTTCAAAATCTGTCTGAACAATTGGAAGCTTTAGGCCATACCGGAGATAAGCATGAATTATTTTCTGAACATCTTTTGGAGAAGTTTAATGAGCTTCAGGACTTGATTCAAAATATATTTCCCCCAGAATTTTTGAACAATATAGACTTGATGGAAAAAGCTCTGGAAAATCTCAATAAAGAAGATATGCTGAAAGCTCTACAAAATCTTGCAAATAATATGGATCAGGTAGAGCAGGAGTTGGACCGGTTTCTTGATATTTTTAAACGGGTCCAAGCTGAACAAAAAATTGATGAACTCCATAAACGACTGGAGCAATTGGTTCATCAACAGGATAAACTCGATGGGGAAATCCGAAGGACGGACCATGAAACAGACCCTTCGATTTATAATCGATTAGAACAAGAGGAGGCCTTGACAAGGGCTGAATTCAATGAAATTCTTCAAGACATTGAAAATGCAGTAAGGACCATCAAATCTTACAGCAAAAGCACAGCGGAAGCGTTGGAGGATTTATCTCAGTCTGATATAGCTAAAAATACGAATATCAGCTTAGACCAAACTCAGTATGCCTTGAACCGTAAAGAAAGTTTTAAAGCAATGGATGCGAGTCTTTCTGCGCTTGAATCTCTTCAGAATATGGGAGATTCCATGGATTTAATCCGTGAAAATTTCCAAAGGGAAACCACAAAAGGAATGGCCCAAAAATTTCGTGAAATTTTAAGGGATGTGTTATCTTTATCCAAACGTCAGGAGTCTCTGATTCAAAAAACAAAATCCACCCCTCGTCATTCTCCCCGACAAAGTGAGTTGGCAGTTGATCAACAGCTTCTTCAGGATCAATTGCGCGGCTCCATGCAAAATATGATGAACCTCTCCAAAGAAACATTCATGGTTTCACCTGAGATGGGCCGGGGGATGGGAATGGCCTTTGCTCAGATGGAAGACTCAAAAACCAAACTGGGCGACAGAAATGGAGCCGGCTCGCTCTCTCACCAATCCAAGGCTATGGCAGCCTTAAATGAAGGAGCAAAAGCGATTTTAAATTCTATTAATGAAATGCAATCCTCCGGTTCTGCCAGCGGGTATGAAGCGTTTTTAAAACGAATGGAAGATATGGCGGGTCAACAGAAGGGGATTAATGACCAGGGGATGCAGCTTGCCCTTGGACAAATGGCTTCCGGACTTTATGAGGCATTGATGGGTGAAATGCTAAAAAACCAAAAAAGCGTTCGAAAATCCCTGAGTGAACTCATGAATGAAATGCAATCTTCAGGAAAAGAAGGCTTGGGGGATATGGCCGGGATTGCCAACGAAATGGATGAAGTCATTAAAGAGTTGGAAGTCCGACAGTTCACCCAAAAAACCCAAAACAGACAACAGCGTATTTTAACGAGAATGCTAAACAGCCAAAAATCTCTCACAAAGCGAGGCTTCGAAGATACCAGAAAATCTAAAACCGCGACATCTATTGTTTATCGCGGCCCATCTGGACTTCCCCAAGACTTAGGACAAAGGCAATCTCTGGTTTCTGCAGCTCTGAATGAAGCCATGAAATCCGGATATTCCAGAGATTATCAGACTATGATTCGCCGGTATTTTAACGCTTTGCATGATGCGGAAGAATTAATCTCTCCGGACTCGTTACCTGTCTCTGAGACAGAAGGACAAACCCCTTGAACCGATTATCTGCATTATTTTTATTTGCATCTTTATTATTCGGGCAGATTGAAATCATCCCCGAAGGGGAAGCAGCCATGAGTCATGCCTTTCTTATGGAAAGGGCAGGAAATATTGATGGGGCCAAGGAAATTTACCTCAAAACTTTATCGGGCAATCCGAACCACCAGCGAGCTTATCTCCAACTAAAATCAATCTACTTGAAACGAAGCAATTATAATGCAGCTGTGGAATTAATTCAATCCTGGCTTAAAACACACCCCAGAGATTTACCAGGAATTTTAGAACTTGGTGAATCTTACTATCATCAGGGGAAGCATGAGGAAGCATTATCTGTTTGGTCTAAGTTTGAATCCGAACACCTCTCGAATACGACAACATACAGAATGTTGTTTCATACCTATTCTCGATTTGGCCTTACGGTTGAAATGGACCAAATCACCCAAAAAGGGAGGACTGTTTTTTCCAAGCCGGATTTTTTGGCTTTGGCGTTAGGAAACTATTATCAGTCACGGCAAACATATGAACGGGCATTAAAGGAATATATGTTACTGACAGAAGCCCACCCCGGACAATTGCAGTTTGTTCTTGACCGCATTCTATCCATGAGCGATCAAGAAGAAGCGGTGCCGGTCATCGATCGTTTTCTCAATCAATCCTTTCAAAATAATTTAAAGACCAAGCATATCCTTCTTTCAGGATTCTATTATAAAACAGGGCAGTTCCATCGGGCTTACGAACAGCACACATTCTTAGGTGTAAAAACCGTTGCTGATGAAAATCGCTGGCTTACCTTTGCACGAAATCTGCGGAAAGAGAAACAATTTTCTCTCGCCATTAATGCCTATCATTCCCTATTAGAAAAGTTAAACACAGCCCATCTTCAATCCACAGATATCATCGGGCAAGCTCTTCTTGGGTTGGGGCAGATTTACGAAGATCAAATAATTCTCAATAATCGCCAACTCCAATTTATCTCTTTTTTCCCGGGTAATATTTTTTTTGAAAATCATTTTTATGGTAAGCCGGACATTTCCACGGAATCTCTAGCTTCAACTTTAGAGCATTACCAATCTATTTTGGCCCTGCTCCCCGCGTCGCAATCCACAGCAATGGTCCACTATCGGCTCGGAGAAATACAATATCGAATCACACGGAATTTCACCGGGGCGCGGACATCTTATGAAACAGCCGCCAAAACGCACCCGAAACCAAGCTTGGACCAACTAATCCAATTAAGATTGGGAGACCTTTACTGTGCAGAAGGGAACTTGGAAGCGGCCTCCAGCTATTTTTTGGAATTATCAAAGTCCACAAAAAAAAGTGATCCGGTGAATGAAATCTCTTTGCGATATCTCCAGTCCTTATTTTTAAATTCCCATATCCAGACAGCACGAACATCACTGGATTCTTTGTTGCAGACTCTATTGCCTACCCATAGATTTTTCAATGACCTTATAGAACTTCAGGAATTGATTGGAAACCATTACTCAGAAGGCAGTGCCATGGATAAGGCGGCTTTTTTATTTTTTGTAAAAGCAGAACGATTTATCAGGCAGAACAAATTATCAGAGGGAGAAGAATTACTGGTTTCTCTAAAGAAGACTTATCCTGAAGCATCTATTTTACCTATAGCTATGATTCGACTGGCTTTAATCCAGTTACAAACAGGAAACACAGAATCGGCTTTAGAGACCGCTGCTTTACTCCAGTCTACCCATTACAAAGATAAAGGGTTAATACTTACTGGAGAAATCACAGAAAAATTTCTTCAAAATACCCGGGATGCCTTGCCGTATTACCACCAACTCATTGCTGAATTTCCCAACTCACTTTTGGCTGAACCTATCCGATACCATATTCGCAAACTATCCAATGACCGAGAAAGCCAATGAAACGCTTAATCCTGCTCCTCATATTTATTACGCCAATTACTTTCGCCCAGAAACTGCTCATTCCAATGGACATAGCCCAAAAAGATCACCTAAAGGCATACGGTATTGCCTATTGGATTCTTCAAAAGGATATCAATATCGAGTGGGTACTGAATTATCGCGGCGGTTCATTTTTATTGGATAGTTATCCGGAAATTTTACAGGAATGCCAGGTGCGAGGTGTGACGGCAGACCCTGTAAATGCAGATCAGGCCCTGACCCTTTATCGTACAGTTGAAGAAAATAATATGGATGTTGTTCTGCTGGAAAAATCTCCGAAAATTGCCATTTATTCTCCCCCAAATAAGCAACCATGGGACGATGCAGTTACGTTAGCTCTAACCTACGCAGAAATCCCTTATGAAACACTGTGGGATGAAGAAGTGTTTTCAGGAGAATTGGAGCGTTTTGACTGGCTTCATTTGCATCACGAAGATTTTACAGGCCAATACGGAAAATTCTACCGAAATTATCATACTGCTGCCTGGTATATTGAACAACAAACCCGATTCGAATCCATGGCAATGCGGTTGGGCTATCCCAGTGTTCATGAACAAAAAAAAGCCTTAACTAGAGTCATAAAAAATTATGTGGGGAATGGAGGATTTCTCTTTGCTATGTGTTCCGCTACTGATTCTTACGATATTGCCCTGGCTGAGGAGTCTAGTGACGCCGCCCATAGTGTATTTGATGGAACCCCGCTGGATAAAGACGCCCAGGCGAAGTTGGATTATTCCAAAACATTTGCTTTTACAGATTTTAAAATTATCACGGATCCCATGGTCTATGAATTTTCCGATATCGATTATCCTCCCAGTCACAATCCTTTAACCCGCGGTGCAGAAGCCGATTATTTTGCGTTATTTTCCTTTTCAGCAAAATACGATCCGGTACCCACCATGCTGACGCAGAATCATGTTCCCGTTATCAAAGGTTTTATGGGTCAGACCACAGGGTTCCATCGGGATCGGATTAAAAAACATATTATCATTATGGGAGAGGATCCCTCCACACCGCAAGTTAAATATCTCCATGGAAATTTTGGGCAAGGAACTTTTACCTTTTTGGGTGGACATGATCCGGAAGATTACCAGCATTTTGTGGGTGATCCTCAAACCGATTTGTCTCTCCATCGCAATTCTCCCGGCTATCGGCTCATTTTAAATAATATTCTTTTCCCTGCAGCACGGAAAAAAGAACGAAAAACCTGATGCAATCTATTGACATTCGTTTTGGAGAGCTAACAAAAGCGGTTTGGGTTTCCCATCATATCCCCGAATTTGACTATCCCTATCCCCTGGACGAATATTTAAAAAGGACTGAAGGAACCCGGCATCATATTGCCACAGCATATTCCAGTGAACATCTTGCAGGATTTAAAGTGGGATACCACCGGGACAATGACGGCTCTTTTTATTCATGGATGGGAGGTGTCCTTCCGGAATTTCGACGATTGGGTATTGCAAATACCCTTGCAGAGGCACAAGAGGAATGGGCAAGAAAAAACGGGTATATTTCCATTCGAATGAAAACACGAAAAAAGCACAAGGGGATGATCCGGTTTTCAAAAAACAGGGGATTTATTAAAATTAAAACGGAACAAAAAACACCAGATGCCGATTCCCGGGTCTGGATGGAAAAGCAATTATAGTCTTAGTACTTTTAGTTCTTTAATCATGTGGATTCAAAAAGAAATCAGACTACATCCTTATCCCCGAGGGTTTCATTTAATAACCCATGACATCCTGAGGGAAATTCCCGAGGTCCAATCGATTTCAATCGGAACAGCGCAAATTTTTATAAAGCATACATCCGCGTCCCTGACTATTAATGAAAATGCAGATTCCACAGTTCGAGATGATTTTGAATCTTTCTTTAATGAAAGTGTACCAGAAAACGAACCGTATTACAGACACACCTTTGAAGGATCGGATGATATGCCAGCCCATCTAAAATCTTCTATTTTGGGCTCTTCCGTAAATATTCCAATTACAAACGGGAAATTGAATTTGGGGACTTGGCAGGGGATTTACTTAGGTGAACATCGAAATCATGGCGGAAGCCGGCATTTGGTGGTAACCCTTCAAGGTAAAGCCCTTTAAAAATTTACTTCGTTAGTCTTTTTGCCATATAGAATACCCCTTTTGTCAAACTGGCTCGTGTGATTTTTTCGGGATTTCTATGAAACTGTATGGAAGAGAGACCTGGCTTCAACCTTTGGCTGATTCCCAAATCTCGTCCATTTCTTCTAAAGAAGAATCTTCAATTTTTTTCCCACGTTTTTCCAACTCTTTTTCAACCTGCTGAAACCTGGCTGTAAATTTATTATTTGTTTTGCGAAGGGCATCTTCCGCCGGTATATCTAAAAATCGGGCCAAATTCACTACAGAAAACAAAACATCCCCAATTTCTTCTTCTATGTGGTTTTTTGTCTTTTCAGATTGTGCTTCTTTTAATTCTAAAATTTCTTCATGTATTTTGTCCCAGACCTGTTCCACCTTATCCCAATCGAACCCGGCGTAGCTTGCCTTTTGCTGAAGCCGCTGGGCTCTTACCAGTGCCGGCAAATTTGACGGCACTCCATCCAATCTGGATTTTCGTTTTTTTTCTTCATGTTTTGCCGCTTCCCAATTTTGTTTTGCACGAAAAGCTGCATCGGCCTTTTTGTCACCAAAAACATGGGGATGGCGTCGGACCAATTTATCATTAATCTCAGTCAGGGAATCACTAAGGTTAAACCGACCCTCATCCTCAGCAATCCCTGCTTGAAAAACGATATGAAGGAGAATATCTCCCAATTCCTCTTTTAAAGTATTCCAATCTCCTTCGTCAACGCTTTCAATCACTTCATAGGCTTCTTCGAGAAAATAAGGTAACAGCGATTCACTGGTTTGCTCTCTGTCCCAGGGGCAGCCGTCTGGTGCTCTTAGCTTTTTAACGATTCTGACCAAATTTTCAAATTGATTTCCGATGGATGAGTTCATAAGTCCCTTAAAATAAATATTTCCAATTTACATGATTTAGCGTTTCATTTTCTTTTTGACGCATTTGGATTTTTTCTTCTTCTGTGTCATCCTTGTAATTTAAAAGATGAAGTGTCCCATGAATAATAAGCCGGGCAACCTCTCGGTTAAATGGTTCGTCAAAATTTTTTGCATTTTCTTTTGCCCGGGGAAGACTGATATAAATTTCACCTTCCACAGCAGCATGATCATAGTCATTTAATCTGAAGGCAATAACATCGGTAAGTTGATCCAATTTAAAGAATTCATTTTTTAATTTATTTAATAATGCATCATCACCAAAAATTAAATTGATGTCGGCATCAAACACTTTCTCTTGTTCAAGAACTGTTTCAACAATTTGACCGGACAGGTTTTCCTCTGGAGTCTCCAGATTGGGATCAGTCTCGAGAGATATGGTTATCATGCTCCCTGAGCTTTGTCGCTTTTTTCTTTGGGTTTATTCTCTTCCGGATACTCTATTCTAATATGATAAATCCCTCTCAGAACAGGCAAAAGACCTGTCGTACCATCCACCCGTCCTTTTATTCGGCTTAATTCATCCAATGTAAGAGGGCATTCGCTCAGTTGACCTTCAGATATACGCTTATCAATAATTTTATCAATCATTTCTTCAATTTTCATAATATCAGGATTTTTAATAGAACGCACCGCTGCTTCGATGGCCTCACATAGCATGAGTATACCTGTTTCTTTTGTGTTGGGTTTTGGCCCCGGATATTGAAAAGCTCGCTCTTCTACTTTCTCCCCTTTTGCTTCATCCAGGGCCTTACGATAAAAATATTCAACCTTAGTGGTTCCATGATGCATGGGAATAAAATCACTCACCATGGCCGGAAGTCCGTATTCTTTAGCAAGGTTTAATCCTTCGGTTACATGATTTTTTATCGTTTTGGCACTCATAACAGGTGTAAGTGTATCATGTCTGTTTTCTCCCGTGTACTGATTTTCTATAAAATAATCTGCTCGAACCATTTTCCCCACATCATGATAATAGGCTCCAACTCTACACAGAAGAGAATTGGCACCGATGGCATCAGCACAGGCTTCTGCAAGATTGCCTACAACAATGCTGTGGTTAAAGGTACCATTGGCTTCCTGCTGAAGGCGTTTTAATAAGGGGTGCTGAAAATCAAGCAGTTCAATCAAAGTAAGGTTTGTGGTTATCCCAAAAGAGACTTCAAGAAGACCGATCAACCCGTACGTAATGATGGGAGATAAAATACTGATGACAGTAAGATAGATCAAATCCGTCCCCATTAATGTCCAACTTGTCCCTTTAAACAATCCCTGCCCAACAACACCCATAACACTGCTGGCAGCCAAAGCAAAGATGGCAACAAACAACTGACTTCGGGTCCTCAGGTTTCTTACTGCATATATCCCGACAGAAGATGTAAATAAAGATGTCACCATAAATTCCACATTGTTTCCAATGAGAATACCAATCAGCAAGACGATGGATGTGGTGGCCATAAACCCAATTCTGGCATCGAACATAATGGTGATGACCATGGCAGCAACGGATACAGGAATCAAATATTCCGATAAATCTAACCGAAGATTAAACAAATAGGCCAGTCCCACCAAGCCTGTCATAACAATCCCTAAAAGTAAAATCATTTTCCAGTCATCAAAAACAGAGGTACGATAGCTTAACAAAAACATGAAAAAGAAAGAAACGATGACCCCAATTACCATGAGGCGCCCCAGATAGGCTAAGAAAACATCGAGACCTTTTTCCACACCTTCTTTTCGAGAAATGGCTACCGACAGAGAGGTGAGCTTTTGAAGGACATCTTCTGTAATTCGAGTATTGGCATCCACAACCCGTTCATTTTTTAGAACAATACCCTTATTCCGAGGGACACGATTCAACCGGACTTTTTGCCTTCTTTCTGTTGTCTCTCGATCATGAACTAAATTCGGCTTCATAAATTCTACAACCAGACCATACCCCAATTCTCTCCGCACATCCTGCTCATCTTCGTATAGCCCTGTTATTTCCACTCTGGCTTTAGTCCAAGCCTGCTGTAAATCATTATACGTATCCGGGTCAGTTAATTCCGGTGCTTCTTCGATAATGGATACTGCAACCTGCTCACTAATGATATCCCCCAGGGTAATATCGTACACGCCTTCTGCCCACCGATTTCTACAAATTTGTATAATGTTAGACTCCAGGGTTAGAAAATCCAGGGTATCGGAGAACGATTCGGCTAAAACATTATTCCATTGAGTATCATTTAAAATAAAGGGGAATTCAACGTGAAATTGTTCTGTTAATATGGCCAGAGCAGTACTGTCTGTCTGCACTGCAGCCCGTGCAGTTTCGTACTGTTCGGAAAACCGATTTCGATACAGGTTATCATTAGAATCGCCTAGTTTTTCTCCGGCTTTTCGAAGGTCCGTTACCAAGGCGAAAAATCGCCGGATAGCGGCAGTTTGAGCCTCAACAACTTTAGGGTCCCGATAAAAAATAAACGGCTCGGATTTCACAGCCAAATCTAGATCCCGCTGCAATTCTGCTTCTGTTTTTAAGATGGGGTAATTGAAAGGGGCAATAATCGGGTTACGGGCAATGTCGTTTAATTGATAGCTGTACTGTAAAGCTTTTCCCGTAGGAAAAAATAAAGACAAGATTACCACCATGCCTGCCAACAAGGCAATCTGGTGCCAGTACTCCTTCAAAACATTTAAGACTCTCTGGGATGTTGGGGGGCGATTGGGTATTTTAGCCATATTAATTTTTTACCGATGCAATGATATTTTTTGCAATAACGAGACGCTGAACTTCGCTGGTTCCTTCCCCTATTTCCAATACTTTTGCATCTCGGAAATACCGTTCTACATCGTAATCTTTTACATACCCGTAACCCCCGTGAATTTGTATAGCTTCTGTTGTTGTGCGCATGGCTAATTCACTGGCGTAAAGTTTCGCCATGGCTGCCTCTTTTATCATATCCTTTCCCTGGTCTTTCATCCAAGCTGCCTGAAAAGTCAATAACTTTGCTGCTTCAATTTCTGTTGCCATATCGGCTAATTTAAACCCCACGGACTGAAATTCATGAATGGCCTTCCCGAATGCTTTTCTTTCTGTTGCGTATTGCAAAGCCTTTTCATAGGCTCCCAGAGCAGTCCCCACCGCCAGGGCTGCTACGGATATTCTGCCGCCGGTTAGCGTTTTTAAAAAAGTTCGAAATCCTTTCCCCGGTTTGCCCAACATATTTTGGGATGACACTTTCATATTCTCAAAATATAGCTGTCGGGTATCGCTGGCTTTCCATCCCATTTTCTTTTCTGGAGGACCTATTTTAAGCCCATCTATATGTGTTGGAACAATGAATGCTCCGATTCCTTTTTCTTTTCCATCTTCTATAATTTTTGCGGTGAGAGTTAAAAGACCAGCAACTCCCGAATTTGTAATGAATATCTTACCACCGTTAATGGTATAATTCTCTCCATCTTTTTCGGCTGTTGTTTTTGTCGCTCCTGCATCACTTCCTGCTTCGGGTTCGGTTAAACCGAAAGCGCCTATAGTTTCCCCAGAAGCCAACTGGGGGATATATTTCCCCTTTTGCTCCTCGGTGCCGGATATAACGATGGGCATAGTTCCCAGGGAGGTATGGGCAGCCATGGTGATAGCAACAGAAGCATCGACCCGGGCCAATTCCATTACAGCTGCAGCGTAGGCAACGGTATCCATCCCGGCACCCCCCAGTTCTTCGGGTACGGGGATACCCATCAATCCAAGTTCCCCCATTTTTTTTACCAAGTCAAATGGAAATTCCCCACTGGCATCCAATTCCCGTGCTATGGGAGCAACTTCGGTGGCTGCAAAATCACGGACCATATCTACCAACATTTGATGTTCTTCGGTGTAAAATAAATCGTTCATTTATTCCCCTGTTACCTGAATGAATTCTTCAGAATTTACCTCGTACCGGTTTACCATTTAATGGCTGCTGATGCCCAGGTAAATCCTGCACCGAATGCGGCTAAAACAATGGTGTCTCCACGAGAAATTTTACTCTCTTCCAAAGCTTCTCCCATGGCTATAGGAATAGAAGCAGCGGTTGTATTCCCATATTTATGAATGTTACTAAACACTTTATCCATTCCTACGCCGAGTCTTTTCGCTACAGCTTGGCTAATCCGAAGGTTGGCCTGATGGGGAATAATTAAGTCCACCTCTTCTATTTTCAGACCATTAGAATCCAATGCTTCCTGGATTACCTGGGGAAACCGAACGACAGCATTTTTAAAAACTTCCCGCCCGTTCATATAGGGGAAATGACGTCCCTCTTCCAGCATTTTTACGGATAAGCGGGGGGTTTCTCTGGACACGGGTCCTTCACACCACAATTGTTTTAAATACTTCCCCTGGCCATGGAGGTGTGTCGATAAAATTCTGCTGTCATCCTCACTGGGTTGAAGGATGGCGGCCCCGGCACCGTCGCCAAATAAAACAGAAATATCTCTGCCTTCAGTCGAAATATCCAAAGCTGTGGACTGGCATTCCGCTCCCACAACCAACACAGTTTTATATTGTCCTGTTTTAATAAACTGGTCTCCAACAGATAGGGCATAAATAAATCCTGAACAGGCCGCTTTAATATCAAAGGATCCCACTGTGTTCATGCCCAATTCATGTTGAATTTGAGCGCTGATCCCAGGAAAAAAATAATCGGAGGTAATCGTGGCAGCGATGACCAAATCCACGTCAGCTGGATCTGTATCCGCCATCTTCAGTGCTTTTTTCGTCGCCTCTATGGCTAAATCAGAGGCCCCTGTTCCATCTTCCACCCAATGGCGTTCTTTAATTCCGGATCGTGAAACAATCCATTCATCCGAGGTTTCCATCCATTGGGTGAGGTCTTGGTTGGTCACCACTTTTTCGGGAACGTGATATCCAATTCCGCTTATTTTAGTATTCACCATGTGTTTTCCTTACTTAGAAATTTTTATATCTCTGATATTTAGCTGGATGTTATTCTCTCCCTGCCATTCATTTGTCTCTACAACATAGGCCAAATCTACAGGATGCCCGATAATTAAATCTTCATAAAAATGAGCCAGATTAAATCCCACTGCTGTATAGGTTCTTCCGTCCTGCCGGGCTAAAAATCGGATATGATCACCCCTCCCCATCAATTTTGGATTGCCAACAATTTCAACCTGTCTGGATACAAATTTCGGACGCATGTTTCCCGGACCATATGGGCTCAATTTTTCTAAAAAACGCATAAAGCGCGCATCAATATCACCCAAGGACATTTCACCATCAAAAGTTAAAGATGGAATTAAATCATCTTTAGACAAGGTGTGATTAGCCTCCCGGATAAAAGCTCGGCGAAAATCATCTATATTTTCTTCTCTAACGGTAAGTCCTGCGGCCATAGGATGCCCACCAAACCCCTCTAATGGTCCCGAGGTTTTTGAAAGAGCTTCGTATAAATCAAAATGCTTTATACTTCTGGCAGACCCCTTTCCCAAGCCATTTTCATCAATGGAAATGAGAACTGCCGGACGTGAAAATTCATCTTTTAACCTCGATGCCACAATACCCACTACGCCGGGATGCCATTCTCTAGATGCCAGCACAATAGCATTTTCCCTCTCAAAATCCACCTGAGCGTTAGCCATGAGTAACGCTTCATCCACAACAGCCTGCTGTATATCCTGACGTAATTTATTTTCTTTAATCAAAATAGAGGCTAATTGTTTTGCTTTTGTTTCATTCTCAGTTGTCAAAAGCTCCACAGTGCGGTTGGCATCGCCCATACGACCGGCGGCATTAATTTTAGGTGCCAATCCAAATACAAGCCTCCCAACATTCAACTCCCGGTCAAGGAGTCCTGATTTGTCCATTAACTGCCTTAATCCCGGTTTAGCTGTCGTGGCCAGAGATGAAAGGCCAAAATGCACCATTGTCCTGTTTTCTTCCACGATTGGGACCATGTCTGCTGCTGTGGCCAAGGCCACTAAATCCAGTAAATCCATTAATGTTGAAAAATCACTTTCCAATTGTTCACTCAGTGCAGCGAGCAGCTTAAAGGCTACACCGCAACCGCAAAGTCCTTTAAACGGGTAAGGGCAATTCTTTCGTTTGGGATTTAAAACCGCAAAAGCTTCCGGGAGTGTTTTATCCGGTACATGGTGGTCCGTAATAATAACATCTATCTCCTGAGCGTTGGCAAACTCTACCTGAGCAAATGCATTAATACCACAATCGCAGGTGATAAGTAAATCGGATTCGAGTGACTTTGCATAATCGATTCCCCTTTCAGAAAGACCATATCCTTCTGTTTCTCTGTGAGGTATATAGGTTTCGACTATCGCTCCCAAGGATTTCAATCCCAGATATAAGACCGATGCTCCGGTGGTTCCATCCACATCGTAATCCCCAAACACAAGAATGGGCTTTTTTTCGTGAATGTTTTTTATGATTCGATTTACAGCCTTCTCCATATCCTTCATTAAAAGAGGGTCATGAAATTGGGAGGGGTCAGGATTGAAAAACGGCCGGGAGTCTTCCAGGGAGTGTATACCCCTTAAGACCATAACCGATGCCACAATGTCCGAAGTGTTAAACTGCTTTTTTATTATAGAAACCAGTTTCGGATCCGGTTTGCGTATTTTCCATCGCATCATAAAGTGCTATTTAAGTCTCAGGTAAAATATTGAGTCGGTCTATAAGCCGGGTTCTGTCATTGATGATTATTCATCTGGACCCGATGTTTCCACCGGGTTCACGCGATCAACCCTCCCCTCTTACCTGCATAAAGCAGGAATTGATGCGGACAACATCTCGGGGTTTACTTGATCTTGCACCAAACGGGGTTTGCCAAGCTCTCGGCATTGCTGCCAAGACTGGTGGTCTCTTACACCACCCTTTCACCCTTTCCCTACCAACCCTAAGGCAAGCAAGGTGGTTTCCTTTCTGCTGCACTTTCCATATCCCAGCCTTCAGGTGGGATCCCCCGGGTTACGGGGCGTTCTGTCCTGCGGTGCCCGGACTTTCCTCCCCCGATGCGCTGACTGCGGACCGGGAGCAATCATCCGACCGACTCAACATTTTAAATAACATAAGAATTTACACTTCCTATTTTCTTTGGAATAGGATTTTAGCTGAGTATGAAAATTGAACCGATTTCTCTATTCCGGTTTTTCCCAATATAAAAACCGGCCGCAAACATCACAATTGTAGAGACTTTCCCCGGACCGGATTACTACAATATATTGGGGAGGGACTTTTGAACCGCATCCTCCACAGGCGCTGCTTTCCATGGGAATCACTGCCAATCCGTCTCTGGCGGATAAAACTCGGTTATAGCGATTTAAGAGTGTGACATCCAGTGTTTTACATTGGGATTCTCTTTCCGTTTCCAGTTTCAGCTTTTTTTCAGAAGATTCTTCCATAAGTGCTTCCAGGCGTTCCCGCCGTTCAACCAAATCACGGCTAAGAGATTCCAGATTTTCTTCTGCTGTTTTAACCTTTTCTTCCAGCTGCTCCTTTTCCTCTTCAAATTCCAAGGAAGAGGTTTCTAAAGTATCCAACTCTGTTTTCAGGTGATCTATTTCGTGCTGAAGGGCATCGTATTGTTTATTATTGGTTACCAGAAAAAGCTGATCTTTATATTTATCAATTTTCCCCTTGATATCTTTCATGGATAATTCGGATTTATCCAGAGCCATGGTGAGGTTTTTAATCTTGTTTTTCCCGTCTTCTACTGATTGAATCAGGGCGCTCTCTTCCTCTTTTAATTCTTCTACTTTACCCGGAAGATCTCCCAAAAGCTCTTTGATGTCCTGCAATTGGGTATCAATTTCCTGTAATGCTCTTAATTGCAAAACGATGCTCATTTAGTTATCGGCTCCTTTCAGAAACAAAAAATGCACCTGAAAAGGTGCATTGAAATGATTGTGATGCGCCATACATCTTAACTCCCGGTGTTCGAATAATCACCCTTGTTGAACCTTTCCTTGAATTTGCTGCGCCATCACGGCGGGGAATTTAACTGATTTAAGGTGTGATTATGAAGCAGAAAGACACAAAAACTTATTACGATTAATTTTTTGAACTAATAAATGAAAAAGTTTTTTCAACCCCTAAGATTAGTGTGTGGCTGTTTTTGTATAATTCTCCTTGATCTCCTATCATAGAAACTGTGGCATCAAAATTTTTCCAGCTAAACGGAGATTGGATTTTAACATCAATCCGATAAGAAAATTGATGGAGTCCATTTTCAAATTGGTATTTTATTTTTCTCCGGTTTGATCGATCCCTGTCATGGTAGGTGCCATAGTTTTTGGAAGCTGTCATTAAAACTCTATACGCTACGTTTGGGAGTATTTGTCCCTCAACACCTAAATGAAGGGCTTTTATCCGGTTATTCACGACATGGAGCCAATCCCTAATTTCATTTTCCCCCAGAGTGAACATAGCATTCCCTATTACCTTCTCTTTATAAACCCACCCCCCTCTGTAAAGGTAATTGTTATAGTAATCGTCCCACCCATAGGTAGAATCTGAAACTTCTTTAGCTCCGCTTTGATGCATAGTATACAAGACTTCTAAAACTATATCGGTCAGAATAGTCTTTCTATTTTTGCTATGGATAGATATGCCCCAAAGACCGTCCGGATAATTTAATAGCCAGCGTGCACCGCTTTCATCTTCGAATGGATGCTGAACATAAAAATGGACTTTATGAGATGAGTGGTTCATCCATAATCCTAAATCCCACATTCCCAGGTGATTCCCCAAAGCATTGGTGATTTCGTGTCCCGTGGCAGAACTTGAACCTGACAGGAGAAAAAATACCCTTATAAAATCTTGGAAGGAGTCAGGCTGGGGGCCGAATGTTTTTGTTTCTCCCCCCCAAACCGCCTCGTGGACCAATCCCAGATGTCCTATAAATTTCTGATGTTCATAGGATATATAAAACCACTTCTCATGAAGATTGGGCGCTATCTCATAAATACCTTTATCCAACCAGCCATGGGAAATACCCCCCTTTATTTTCAGGGAAATATTTTTTAAACCAACAATTTTGTAATCCGGAATTGAAAAGGATATTCGAGGAATTGGTAACGCATTTGAACCGACGATCATTGAGCCAAGGGAAAGAGGGGTATAATGTTCTCCAAGTTGAAATTTATTTCTACCCAGCACAGCCAAAAAGCCTTTGGCAGCAATCCCTAAATACACTTCCGGAATTGCCACAGCTTTAGAGCCAAAAAAAGTCCCTTCCAATCCACCTATTACCCTCCAATGGCTACGTAAGGATTGCGTAGAAGAGATGGCCAGTGTCGTGAGGGGATTATTATCTATTGAGGCATCTAGACCCCACCGATTCATCTTTGCCCAAAAAGGCGTTTGCTTCCCTGAAAATTGCGCTGCTTCATTTTTGATTCTTCCCAGGAATTCACCCTGAGGGTAGATTGTGCTCAACAACCATAAGTGTAATATAAAAATCCGTGAAAAACGTCTATTCATCACAGGAAATTAGGAAAAAGTTGTGGGATTACTAATTAAAGGAATAGATATCAGTGAATCTCTATTTTCCCTTGTTGAGACAATCGATAAGTCCTGTTTTCATGGGACGGTTTATATTCAGTGACGAACTCTGAAAGCGTATTTTTAATAATATTTGAATCATACGATTTCGCAGCACGGGTAATTGATTCAATTTTAGAGAGTACAAAATCCCAACTGTGGTCATTGCCGTTTTTCAATACCATGATTTTTTCATGGGATGTATCAACAATATTTTCACCTCTTGTCATGAGTTCCTCATACATTTTTTCTCCCGGGCGTAACCCGATATAATTAATAGGAATATCCACTTCCGGTTCCAAGCCTGAGAGGCGAACTAATTCGTAGGCAATGTCTTTTACCAATACCGGTTCCCCCATATCCAAAATGAAAATTTCACCGCCTTCTCCGATAGAGCCCGCCTGCAAGATCAATTGGGCTGCCTCAGGTATAGACATAAAATACCGCTTCATATTGGGGTCAGTAATTGTGATGGGGCCTCCTTTTTTAATCTGTTCCTGAAACGTAGGGATTACACTTCCTGAACTTCCAATGACATTCCCAAATCTGACCGCCATATATTTAACACTTGATTTTTTGCTTTTACTTTGAATTAAAATTTCTGCCACGCGTTTTGTAGCACCCATTATATTGGTAGGGTTCACTGCTTTATCTGTAGAAACCAATACAAACCGTTCAACACCATTCATTTCGCATGATTCCATCACATTCAACGATCCCTGCACATTTGTTATGATGGCTTCCCAAGGATTATTTTCTTGCATGGGAACGTGTTTATAGGCTGCTGCATGAAGGACAACATGGGGTTGAAAAGAGTTGAATACGGACTGCAGCATTGATTTATCCCGAATATCACCCAATATGGGCTGAATACTTATGCTGCCACTGATATCTTTACATACATTATCAATTTTAAAAAGATTATGTTCACTTTGATCGAAGAGCACAAGTAAATCGGGGGAATACCCTAAACATTGTTTTACCAGTTCAGACCCGATTGATCCTCCGGCTCCGGTGACCAAAACACGTTTTCCGTATATATAATTTGAAATCCGGGATCGATCCAGAACCACCTCCTGCCGTCCTAAAAGGTCTGCCATGGATACTTCTCTAATGGTATTAATGGAGATTTTTTTATCAATCAATTCATAGACTGTGGGGATGGTTCTATAAGGCTTCCCAATCACTTTACACTGATTCACAATCATTCTCATCTCCGTGTTAGATGCAGAGGGAATACATATGAGAATTTCATTATAAGGAATTGGTACCGTATGTAAATCATCTACTTTTCCTAATACCGGTATCCCATGAATGGTTGTGCTGACTTTGTTTGGGTCATCATCCAAGAGTCCGACAATTTGGTATTTGCTGGAAGGATTTTCTTTTACTTCCCTGATAATTTTTTCACCTGTACTTCCTGCTCCCAGAATTAAAAGTTTCGTTTTAATTCTCTTATGGGTTTTTTCTATGGGTTTTTTCCCCATTTTAAACTTCGTTCCATAAACACGAACACTGACCCGGGCTCCCGCAATACCAATTGTTGTTAATATATAATCAATGAGCAATACGCTTCGCGGAATCGATTGCCACCCCAAAATTAATCCGATAACTGAAATGGAAAATAAAGAAGCTACAATCGTCGCTTTTAGTACATTGATTAAATCTGAAATGCTGGTAAACCGCCACATCCCGCTATACAAATGAAAAAACAGAAATGTTGAAATCTTTGAAAATAGAAGTATAATCAGAATATATTTAATATCAATAAGGTAATGCCCGGGGATAAGAAAATCAAATCTAAGAGCATAACTCAAATATAAACTTGCACCAATTATACAGACGTCTATAAAGACAAAAAGCCAAATATTTTTTCTTAATATACCAGTCAAATCAACCTTCTCTTTTCAGTTTGGTTAATGATTGTTAAAAAGTTAGAACAATTATGTTCAATTATTCAAGACTATTTCAGCTCCGGAAATTCCTACCGTCCATGACCAAATACGGTTACCCAAATTGTACCCAAAATGATTTTTAAATCTAATCTGAAACTTAAATTTTCGATGTAATAAAAGTCATATTTTAATTTTTGATGAACGTCCTCATATTTTTCATCGTAGGGCTGTTTAATTTGTGCCCATCCTGAGACCCCGGGTCTAATTTTTAACCTCCGATGATAAAAAGGGTACTTATTCTGTAGTTTTTCTACGAAATAAGGCCGTTCTGGCCTCGGCCCAATGGTGGCCATATCTCCCCGAATAATATTAATCAATTGTGGAGTCTCGTCCAGATGAAACCGTCTTAAAATCTTCCCAACAGATGTGATACGGCCATCATCTTTTCCTGACCAAACGGGTCCTGTTTTTTCTTCGGCATTAAAAACCATGGAACGAAATTTTTTGATAGCAAATTTCTCCCCCTCCCTGCCAATTCTTTCCTGTTCGTAAAAAATTGGACCTTTAGAATCCAATTTTATGGCAACAGCTGTAATGGCCCAAATCGGCAGCAACAGGAGGAAACTCGGGAGAGAAATAACCAAGTCAATTATCCGTTTAAAATATTTCGAATAATAAGTATCCAAATTCAAATTGACATCGATTAATGGGACACCCACCAGTTGATTTGTCCTTGCCAAACCCGTAACCACTTCATACATATCCGGCAGAATTTTCATCGAAACAGGTTTTCCATTGACATTCATCATGGCTTCCATAATGCGTTCGGATGAGGGTTTGTCCAGTGCAATGATGACATCGTCAACATTTTTTTCCACTATGATAGTATTCATTGAATCTTCTGAACCAAGGATTTTTTCTTTTTTTACAATTTCTTCACCCGATTCCGGGTCATCTCCAGCTTGTAAAAACCCCTCCACTTCCAATCCATGATGGAAACTCCGGCTTAATTTTTCATAGACATCTACCCCCCGGCGATTCACACCTAATATGACAGCTTTTCGTATCCCTATTTTTTTTCTTAAAAGCAGTTTTTGAATGGTATGAATGATGATTCTACCGATTATAAGAAATCCTGAAAAGGTAAAGCCGTAGACGAGAAGGCTTTTAAATTCAAAGGGGAGTACGTATAGATTTAACACCTGCCCGGTAATGATGCCTACCAGAAAAAGGTAAACTAAAGGAATAATTCTTAATATTTCCTCAAACCTGGACAATGTGGCACGCGTGTCATATAAATTTGAAAGGATAAATAATAATATCCAAATCAGTTCAATAGAAATAAACCAGTAAAAAGAAGACCATGCCCCTTGAAACACATTCAGTTTAAAGATCAAAGAAAATGCTGCATAGCCCGCTATAATATCGGCCCCCAATAGAAAAGCCAGTAAAATGCGATTGTATGTTCGCCCATTTATCATACTTCTAATTTACTTTCTCTTGATTCATTGGAGACTTATTTTTGTGCAAGTTATTTTCGACAGCATGGGAAATTAACACTTCTTTACGGGCATTTTCTTTGATATACATCACACCATTTTGGCCATGCTCCAAGATTTTTTCCCGGTTATTTATGTAAAATTGTATTGATTTTGCCATAGAATTTGCATCTTCCGGTATTGCCATTAAACCACAATTTGCATTTTTAACAATTTTTTCCACCTCTCCAGCAATGCTGACTACCACCGGCCGGCCGCAGGCCATGTACTCAAAAAGTTTTGATGGAATAGCATTTTTAAATAATGGATCATTTTTGAGAGGGACTAAACAAACGCTGCTCGATTTTATTTTTTGGACAAGAGCAGCTTTGGATTGCATAGGGAAAAATTCAATATTTCCTAATTCTGAATTTCGAATTAATTGCTTTAACTCTTTTGCTTTAACCCCATCTCCTACAATTTGAAATTTTATTGGGTATTTTTCTAATCGTTTCGCCACATCCGGTAAAATATTCAACCCCTGGGCCAAACCGATATTCCCACTGAATAATATCGTAAAATTTTCATGGGGATTTTTGTCATATCTATCTGATAGTTCTATAAACTTTTTATCCACACCATTTATCAAATTCACCATGGGTTTGAGGCATTGAGTTTGGTGATGGGTTTTAAAATATTTTTTAAATCCGGGGACGGCGAAAATAAATCCTGCAGCCGACCGATATATTTTCGACTCGATCCATTTGCTGAGTTTTATCACTCCGGCTGATTTTATTTCTCCAAGACTTATAGCAGATTCGGGCCATAAATCCCTGATGTCCAACATAAACCTTTTCCCTTTCATTTTGGATAAAATCAACCCAATGATACCCGTGAAAAGTGGAGGGGATGATACAATGAGTATATCATAATTTTTTATTTTAAATGAGATATGAAGGGCAGAAACCATAAATGTAAGGTAGTGGCCCATTTTTTCGAATACAGACTCTCTGGAATTGGCCCAAACGTAGGTTCTTATTATCGATAGTCCCGGATTTGTTTTTTCTGCGTGAACCCATCGATTACGATATCCCTTATAGTATACACCGGCAGGATAGTTGGGCATTTCACAGAGAACGGTAACCTTATGCCCCATATCAGTTAATATTCGGCTATATTCTCCCCATCGCGTTGCGGCTGCACCAATTTCCGGAGGGAAATATTGAGTGACAATAACGATATGCATTCAGGTATATAGAGGTATTAATAAATTAGTGTTTATTCGGCGCGGGGAAGTAATACAAAAGAATAATCTGTTCTGGGATGATTGGATAAATTTGTTTGCCTGGACCCGTCCAATTTCATCATATAAATTTCCCAATTCCCATCACGTACAGACAAATGAACAATCCTTCTTCCATCGGGATAAAACCTTGGGCTCCAGTCATCGGCTGAATTGTTGGATAGATTTACAATATTTCTCCCTTCTGAATCCATTCCATATATTTCCTTATTCCCATCGCGGTTAGATGTAAATAAAATATTATTGCTCCAAGGTGAAAAGACCGGTTCCCAATCATCTGCATCATTTTCGGTCAATCGTTTTTGGTTCGTTCCATCTGAATTCATAATATATATTTCTTTGTTTCCATCTCTTTCAGAAGTGAATATTATTTTTTCACCGTCAGGCGAAAAAGAATTTCCTTCAGAAATAATGTCATGAGACATGGTATTTCGAGTGAGGTTTATGGCAACCTCTTCTAAAAGATTCAGGAAAAATATTTCCATTTTCCCCTTCTGCCAGGCTTGATAGATGATATAGGACCCATCGGGGGAAAACTGGGGCAGTTTTTCATACCAGGTTGAGTTGGTCAAGTTTCTTTTATTAGACCCATCGGAATCCATGACAAAAACGTCATAATTATCCGTTTCCGGGAAATAGGTTGTAAACACAATTCTATCCCCATTGGGAGAATATTTTGGCGTCCAATCATGTCCGGGACTATGAGTTAAATTTTTCAGGTTTCGCCCTTCCCACTGTGTATATCCGTCCATCCAGAATAAATCAACACTATATATTTCCCTATTGCCATCCCTGTCAGAAACAAAAGAGAGCTTTTTACCATCTGAAGAAATTGACGGGTTGAAATCCAGCCATTTATTTTTCGTCAAATGGGTCACATGCCCTCCATAAATATCGGCGATAAAAATATCATAATTCCACCATCGTCGGGAAGTAAAAATAACGTGGGGATCGATATAAGGCTTATCCCTGTCCAAGTTGTCAGAACATCCTGTTAAACTGAATAAAAATGGGATAAAAACCATGAATAGTTCCACTCCAGAAAGAGAAACCTGTTTTTTATTTTTAATCATACTTGAATCATACAGTTTTTATAAATTTTCTTCATTTGATTTACATTTTTATTCCAATCAAACTTGGCTATTACTCTTTCTCTGCCCTTTTTCCCAAGTGTGATTCTCAAATCTTCGTCTTCAATAAGTTTCTTGAGAGCCTCTGCTAGCTTTTCCGGAGAATTTGGTGGTATCATTAACCCTGTGATATTATTTCGATTTACTTCAGCAAATCCACCAACATTTGATGTAATTATGGGAAGGCCGCATGCGGATGCTTCTAAAGCAGACACTCCGAAACTTTCTCGAGTGGATACAGACACAAAAATAGACATTTTTTGGTAATATTCTACCACCTTATTGTGAGGGACAAATCCCGTGAATGTAATAAATTCATTAATGTTCAGAGCATTGGCCATTTGTTTCATATTATCCCACAATGTTCCAGAACCAACCAACAGAATATGTATCGTGGTTATCTTATATCGGTGAACTAAAATTTTTACCGCATTTAAAAAACAATTGATTCCATTATGGGCTTCAAAACTTTTTACCGTGCCAATGGTGAGTATTGAGTCCTTTTTTTTCAGTGGGGCGAATTGATGAGTATCGATCCCAAAATTCGTAATCTCTATTTTTTTATTTATAATTTTGTGCTGAATATGGCGGGCCATGGCCTGACTGGTGGACATCACCTTATCAGCTGACAGCAGTACTTTTTTTAACAGCCACTTATTCAGACTGCTCTTAGAGGGAAAATCATAAACATCACTGCCCCATACTGAGAGCAAAAATGGTTTAAACCGGGTTAACATAGCTAACACACCATAACTTGATGCGTAATGGGCATGCAAAAGGTCTGGCTCAATTTCACTTATAATTTTTTTCAAATACGGCAGAGCTAATCCGTATTGTATTTTTGAAAAATGCGGGGTTCTGCGATTTTTAATCGTTTGATCTAAATCTTTGAAATAAATCGAAATCTGATTTTCGTCATATTGGCTTTTAATTGAGTTTGTGGGACTGAATAAACTGAAAATATGGACTTGAATCCCTTCTTTTTTTAATGAAATGGCCCATTTAACCGTATGGGGAGAATTGGCGTCTGATAACATGAGGATTTTCATATCTCTAAAACTATTTGATTATTATCGTTAATTTCTTACCACTAATCATTTGAGAAATTTAGCGAACAAGCCCACTCAAACATAATTGTATCTATGGATATCTCGATTATCATTGTGAGTTATAATGTAAAGGAATACCTTTTAAAATGTCTCCAGTCTGTGGTCTTATTCTGCACCGGAAATTATCAATACGAAATCATTATTGTAGACAATGCTTCAGCGGACGGCAGCAGTGATGCTGTGAAAAAGATGTTCCCGGATATCACTCTTATTCAGAATACAGAAAATCTGGGATTCTCTAAAGCTGTAAATCAAGGGTGTACTCCGGCAAAAGGTAAATACATCTTTATCTTAAATCCTGATACCCAATTTACTGAAGACAGTTTGGCACTATTATTTGCCGAAATGGAGAGAGATACTTCCCTGGGTATTGTGGCGCCAATGTTGGTGAACAATCAGCAAAATCGCCAGCAGTCTTATTGGCGAAAACCTACTTTATTAAACAGTATTGGCAGTATTCTTCATTTGGATAACTTGTTATGGGAGAAAAATTACAGGCACCAAAATCATGATTCACCGTTAGAACCGGACTGTGTGTCAGGTGCCGCTATATTTATACGCAAACATATCCTGGAGACACTGAATGGCTTAAATGATACCCTGTTTTGGATGGAAGATATGGATCTATGCCTACGCGTTAAAACTTTGGGATATAAAATTCTATATACACCTCAAACACAGATTATCCATCACGTCGGTAAAAGCAGTGAAAAAAACCAACGGGTAACCATTTCTAATCAAATCCTGAGTAAAATTAAATATTTTAAAATTCACCACTCGAAAACAGCCACAATTGTTTTATCAGTTGTTATTTTTATGGCCGTCATCTTAAAAGGAATACTTTTTTCCTTATTGTTCCCCATGGGAAAAGTTTACAAAAAAAAGGCTGTGGCATATCTCTATACTTTCAATTTGTTGATCCATCGTAATTATTAAGCATTTCCAATTCCTATTTGATGAATTGGAGTTGATTCTTGTTTATCATTGTTGAATTCCGGAATTGATATATTACAGAGATTGATAAACCAAACATGATCCACATAGGAAAAAAGTAGATTGTTGAACTCGCGGCAATTGCAGCCGGAATAAACCCCAACATGGCCAACAGAAGTGATGACGCATAATATTTTAAATCTCCGCTACGGGTAGACTGAATTATTTTATACAGGTTGTATACTATGGCACCATACCATGCTGCAAAGAGGATAAAAAACACAACACCGCCCTCAACAAGAATTTCGACCCAGAAATTATGCATACTTGTAAATCGCCCTTCCACGCCACCCAAAGATTCCTGAACCGCAACTGACCCCCCTGACCCCACACCAAGACCATTGGTTTTTTTCAATGCATCCAGTCCATTATCAACCAGTTCCCGCCGCCATTCCAAAGAGCCGCCAACATCCAGGTCTCCTTTTATATACAGGGATAACGCTTCAATCGTATTGGCAACTTCATTAAGACGGGGGTCCTCGCTTTCACTCCATTGAAACATCCCCCATATTATTGACAAAATGAATGCCCAAATCAGAGCCAGTGTCACAATTTTTTTCTTTATGATTAACAAGTACAAACAAAAGATGACCAAAAGGCCCAGAAACACTGCCCGAGAGGCTGCCAAAACAATAATTACTGAAATTGCAAGAGCGCCGATTCCCTTTACCGATACTTTTTTACTGCATAAAAAGAAAGGTAAAATCAATACCATTGCAATGGCTAAATTATTTGTATTCCAGTGAAATCCCGTGGGGGGTTGAACATCTGTTATCCTTGCCAGATTTTCAATTCCCATTTCCCGGTTAATCGTTTTTCCGAAATGCACCGCCCACGGGGAAAATGGAGATATGGGCAATCTAAATGCTGTGAATGATTCCAATAATGAAAGGAGGAGTTCTATCAGAAATACTGTTGCCAGCGCATGAAAAAGCAAATCGAAATTCTTTTTCTCCATGGTACTCCAAATAATGACTGAAACGACAACAGTTCCGCATCCCAGATAAAAAAGATATTTAAGCGCATAGATTTTATCGGGTGCCCAAAAAATGGACAGGCCATACCAAATTATCATGAGGAAAAAAATTAATTCATATTTACCCGAATGCTTTGGATAAGAAAGCTTAAAGCCCGATTGTTTCATTTTCAATCCGGCAACAATACCCAATACAATTAAAATGATATGAAACAAATAGACATCGGCATAACTGATGCCAACGCCAATCACGCCGGATACAATAAAAATCCTCATGAGGGTATTCAGATTCATTTATGACCTGATTTTTAAATACGAGAATCCAATCAATCCAAGAACAGAAATTTCAAAAACAATCAAGGAAACGGGTAGAGAAATAATCCCCAATGTTTTAACCATAGCCAGAAATGAAACAAAGCCTAATAAACCAGAATAGAGCAATATTTTCGCGTATTTAGAGTCTGCTTCATTGGCCACCATCCACTGGCGTCCCAGAACATGGGTCATGGCAGTAAGGGGTAGTAAAACGGCAAATATTTTTAACGTTTTTCCTGCTCCCAGGTATTCTGGCCCCAGTAAAATTTTAATAATTGGAAAACAAAATAAAATCAGAGATATGCCAAATAACACTCCAATGAAAACCATTAAAGCTAAAAATAATTTAGCCTGTTTTTTTGCCTTCTTTTTGTCGGTGTCTACCGCGGCGCTCATGTGGGGGAAAAACGCCTGACCAAGGGGACCATATAACGTATTAAAAGCCCGGTGTATTCTGGCTGCCCCATAATAGAGTCCCAACTGAATGGGGTTGACGGCTGCACTCAATATAAAAACACTGATATTATTAATTATCATGGGTAAAACGGTGATTAAAAAGCTGTGGCGTGAATTTCTCCAGGTTGATTTTACGGTTTTCAATCCAGATAATTTTAATGGCCCTGTTAAGTTTTTCATATAAGTAAATAAATATAGAAATAATCCCAAACTGGACAAGGCGTAGGCTGCCAGAACGATCCAACCATCTCTCGGGGAATCCACAAGAAGGACAATTATCAAAAATCCCATTGCACGAAAAATTATTTTTGTTACAGCGATAATCCCCAGTTTTTCTATCCCTTGAAAATACCAGGTTGGAATCAAACCCTGGGCAATTGAACCCAGAGCAACAATTAAAATGTAGGTGGGGATTTGATGAAAAACGGGGACAACCAGCACGGTAATTAGTGATAGAATGGCAACAACAGGAATTAAAAATAGTTTAAACGTAAATACGTCCCCAATCAGGGAAAAGATTTTTTCAGAGTCAGCTTTATTTTTTGCGATGTTTCTTGTTGCCGTAAGGGGAAACCCAAATTCCATCATTAACAGAATGAGAATTCCAAAGGTTTGAGCCAACCCTACTTTTCCAAGCTCAGCAGGGCCCAGGGCTCTGGCGATAAGGGGTAATATCACTAATGCTAAAAGATAATCTGAGAAATGTGCTATGTACAGTGAAAATGAATTCGCCACCAAGGGGTGGCGAATTTTTTGCATCATTTTTTTTAACATTTATTACCTGTTAAATCCAGACGTTCTGCTTTTCACTTTAGATAATTTATTAGAGAATTAACAATGGATTGCCCTGCATTACCCTCGCCGTAAATCCCGGATGAAAACTCCTTCTTTTTTTCTGCCCTGGCCTGAAAAGCAGATAAGAGGTCATCTTCGTGGGGAGATGACAACCGGTTAAATCCACCTTGAACTAATTCCACCCATTCTGTTTCCGGGCGAACAGTTATACAATATTTTTTAGAAAAATAAGCTTCCTTTTGCAAGCCGCCACTATCGGTAATCACCATTTCACAGTTTCTCAGGAGCCGAACCATGGATATATACCCCACCGGGGGAATACACTTAAAATCAAGTGTGAAACCAAATTCGGTTATTTTCTTTTTGGTTCGTGGATGTAAAGGCATGACGATTCGAGTGGTTTTATTGATTTGATTTAAACCCTTAACGATGGACCGGAGGTTTTTCATTTTGTCCGTATTTTCCTGACGGTGAATTGTGGCTAAGACAAAGGGCTCATTTCTATTTAATTCGATTTCACGATTTAAGTTTGTATGGGATTTTTTACTCATTTCTAAAAAAGCATCATACATGACATCACCACAATGGTTGACGATGACATCTCCCTGCGTTACGATTCCCTCTTTTTTTAAATTTTGTTCGGCGTTTTCAGTTGGACAAAAAAGGAGAGTAGAACAATGGTCTGTAAGAACACGATTAATTTCTTCGGGCATTTCCCGATTATAGCTTCTCAGACCTGCTTCCACATGGGCAATGGGAATATGCAATTTTGATGCAGTCAAAGCCCCGGCCAGTGTGGAGTTTGTATCTCCATAAACCAGGACTATGTCGGGTATTTCTTTAAATAGTACAGGTTCAATTCTCTCCAGCATTTTTCCTGTCATTTCTCCATGGGATGCCTGGTTTACGTTTAATGAATATCCAGGTTCAGGCAGATTCATTTCCCGGAAAAAAACATCAGACATATTTGGGTCAAAATGCTGGCCGGTATGAACAATGATTTCGGTGAGATTTTTCTTATGGGTGATATGCCGAGAGACCATGGCTGCTTTTATAAATTGAGGACGGGCGCCAAGAATAGTGAGGATTTTCATATATATGATTAGAGAAGAGTCAGGGAATTATTCTTTAATTGAAATTGTCCGCAGGAACTGTATCCTTTTTCGTCAAATTCTAATCTCTGGCCTTTATGGTTTACCCATCCCATAACTCTACCGGGATTCCCGACAACAAGAGCAAAGTCCGGGATATCCTTTGTGACCAGAGCCCCTGCCCCAATAAGAGCATATTCTCCAATGGTCACACCGCATATGATGGTTGCATTCGCCCCGATAGATACAGATTTTCTAACTCTGGTTTTTTCATAGTGTTCACTTCCTCGCTGGGGAAATTCACACCGGGGTAAATTAATATTTGTAAATACACAGGATGGGCCACAAAACACATAGTCTTCTAATTCCACTCCTTCATAAACTGAGACATTATTTTGAATTTTTACATGATGGCCGATACGGACATTGTTACCAATATTGACGTTTTGCCCCAGAGTACACTTGTCTCCAATGACGGCTCCGGATTGAATATGAGAAAAATGCCAAACTTTAGACCCGGCTCCAATGAGTACGTTTTCATCAACAATGGCTGTTTCGTGTATAAATATTTCCGGAGTATTCATTTTATAATATCCTTATAGTAACGATTCATCTTTCATCCGGTATTTAATGAATGTGTGGCCAGTTCCAGAATTTTGACCACTTCCATTCCATTTTCGATTCCTGCTTTATCAATATCCGCACCCTGAATAACTTGTATAAAATATTTTAGCTCTTCAGTTAATGGCAATTGATTTTCATAGATTATTTTCTTCGTTGGACCTTCCTGTTTTACAGGGATTCCATTTTCTATGTGGAATTTTTTTTCATAAAAAAGAAGGGGTTTCCCCTCCGTAGAATCTTCAAAATGAAGCATCCCCTCTGACCCAATTAATACGAGGCGATGTTCCTTAAACGGATGAAGCCAACTGACATAGATATGGCCCTGTATCTCATTTGGGTATTCAAGGCAGGTCATGGTCGTGTCATGAATCCCTTTTTGTAAAAAGGATCCTCCGGAAGATTGAACACCCGTAGGGAAAGACTCTGTAAAATATTGGAAAAGTGATATATCGTGAGGAGCAAAACTCCAAAATACATTTTCCTCTTTCCGAACAGTCCCCAGATTAAGACGATTGCTGTATAAATACTGAAGTTTCCCAATTGCTCCTGCTTCAATAAGCGCTTTTATTTTAACGATGGCAGGATGAAATAACAGTAAATGTCCCACCATGAGCTTTGAGCCGGTTGACCGCACAAGAGATTGAATTGTCTCTGCTTCTTTCACAGACAGAGCCAGTGGTTTTTCTACCAGAACCGTATTGGGCCTTGACAATACTTTTTTTAAAACAGAAAGATGGGTATCAGAAGGCGTGGCGACACAATAGCCGTCAAAATTTTTATTCAACCCCTGATTGATGTCAGAAAACAATGGCACACCGGGGAAGGTCAGGCTTATCTCTCGTCTTATCTTTTCATCTGGGTCAATAACGCCGCCCAGCCATCCCAATTCTTTTAAGGTTCGGATATGATTTTTACCCCATTTCCCGGCTCCAATTACACAAATTCCTTTTTTATTCATGAGGGTCAATATTTAAATAAGGTTACAAGGGATGCTGCAACAAAACCGAACACTCCAGACAAAAACATCATCATGAGTCTTTTGGGTGAGCTCTTTCTGGCCGGGGGAACGGCCTTATCCAATATATGGACAATAGGTGTTTTTTTCACTTCTTCAATACGCGCCAGCTCTAACTGCTGCTGAAGCGTAACATAAACCTGCTGCTTGGCCTCAACTTCCCTAAACACCCTTGAAAAAACCATGAACAATTCCGGAGAATCTTCATACCCTCGATTGCGATTTTTAAATTCTTTCAATTTTAATTCCAATGCTTCGAGTTCGGATTTTACAATGGAAAGGCGGTCCATTATAAACACTTTTTCTTTTGCCGCCTGTGCTGAATTTTCTTTCTGGATATAGTTTTGCACTTCTTCTCCAATAAAGTTTGCAACTGCAGCTGCAATAAGGGGGTCTTCTAATGCCACCTTTATTTCTATTAATCCTGTTCTTCTATCTTCCACTACATTTAACTGTTCCCAGAGCATGGATACTGCTTTTTCCGCAATAAACGCTGTATCGGCAGGTTCACTCTTTTTTAAACTGTACCAGGGATTTTTATTTAATTCCCAAAGGGAAATCAGGTTGACCTCCTCCCGGGTAATTTTTTCCCACTTTCGATTCAATACTTTATCTGCAATCATCCGGGATTGAACCACATCAGGAATATTAAAATCCTGTTCGTTTGTTGGCATATTCATTCCAAAGTTTGATGCTAAGGACTGCAGCTGACCCAGACCTATGTTCTCTTTTTTGGCAGGGTAGAGGGACACATGAGCTGTGTAATATTTAGGAAATAAGTAGGACCCCAATGCCCCAAGCAGAGATAAAATCAGTGCGCTGAAAATGATATGGGATTTCCCGGCCAATAGGACTTTAAATAAAATTCCAAAGTCAATCACATTGTCCTGAATAATGGGCGGTTTTGTGACATCCTCAAATTTGGCAAATTCAGTTTCGAAATCCGGGTAAAATTGTTTAAACCTCTCAAGGATTTCCACACTGATATTCGTGTGTCCCTTTTCGTAATTGATAAGGGTTGCCCGGGAAATTCCCAGTTTCTCCGCCACATCCTCCTGACGAATATCGTTTAAAAGACGATATCGCTTTAATCGCTGTCCAATGGGTGTCTCTTTATCCACCGGTCCCCGTTTGTTTGCTTAATAAGATGAGGGTTAGAATTGTCGTCACTACGCTGGTGGCTTGTCCCGAAACCTGAATAAAGGCATCCCAACCAGTTGTTTTGTTAGCGGATTCCAACAGGCTTTGCTGGTAAACCATAATCGTTGAACCCTCTATGACTTTTGGTGAAAAAAACCGTCTTTTGGGGATTGCTATCCCATTAGGATGAATCACAACAACATCGCCAGGATTCGCATAAGCACTGTAGCCGCCGGCACTGCGAATATACTCCTTAATATTTTTCCCCTTTTTGTAGGTGATATAGCCGGGATTATTTACTTCTCCTAAAACCGTTACGACCCCAGATTTTTTCGAGACGTGAAGGCTATCTCCCTTTTGAAGCGGGAAGGCCATGGATTCCCATGCAATTTGAAGTGAATCCCGGAAAATGGATATACCGCTATCCAAGGCCTGGGGAGTTAAGCCCCCTGCCTGTTGAATTACCTTTTTCAGCGTCCCTAATTCATTTACAGGATAAATTCCCGGATGATGGACTTCTCCTGTAATCTGAACACTTTCAATGGGTTTAAATTTCTTCCCTCGGGGGATAGATATTTGGTCAAAATTATGGAGGATGATATTATGGGAACTTGACCGATCCAAACCGGAGAGGTCAAAAAGAAAAGTCTGCGGTGCGGTACCATCGGAATTTCTTCTATAAACCGACACCCGATTAAGATCCATGGTTTGAATAAAATCAGAATCCCCCAGACTGCCGGTAGCTTCGATAAGTTCCAGTAGAGTTATATTCTTTTCATAAGGATATTCTCCCGGGCGTTTGACTTGTCCTTTAATGGTAATACTTAACGGCTGATCAGTTTTAACCGGTATATACAGACTGTCTCCATCCTGAATATTAAATAGGTCTAAATCATTTTTTGAAATCAGACGGGCCAATGGTGAGGTTAGTGCGTCTTCTTTTTGCCGATATAAAAATATATTTTCTGAAGATTTTGCATCCAGACCGCCTGAAAAAGAAAAAACCTGTTGAAGGGATTCTCCTGTTTTACCTTCATAATACCCCGGCTTTTTTACCCTGCCGGTTATGGCCAATGTTGAATGTCTCGGTGGTACATAAACCACATCCTGATCCATTAAGCGACCATCGGGTGGGAAATGACCTTTCAAAAAATAGCTGTAAATATCAAAAGAACCGATGGGTTCACCATTTCTTATAATTTGAATATCTCTCAAGGAGCCGGTAATATCCACACCACCAGCCTGAGACAATCCTGAAATCACATTTGAGAATGGATGCACCATGTGAACCCCGGGAATGTTCACATACCCCACAAAGTGAACATTTACTGATTTCATTTCACCCAAGGTGATATCTAAAAATGATGTGGGATTTTTCCCCGCCAGTGTGGAATATACTTTTGAATACCTGGTCAATAAATAGCGTTTAGCTCTTTCCAGTGATTTCCCACTTAATGAAACAACACCAATCTTTTCTATAAAAATCTGACCATCCCGATTGATAGTCTGTGTTTCATAGGATTCTGCCTCTCCCCACACGGCTATGATGATTTCGTCCCCTGGGCCAAGATTGTAATTTTTTGGAGTAGGAATATTTTGCCAAAAAGGCATCGTATCTCTTTTGGTGAATATGTCGTATCCGATATAGGGCATGACCTCTATGGAATCTTCCAAAAAGGCTAATCGCTCTAAGAGATTTTCAGTGTTGACCAGTAGAGATTCGATGTCTTTACGGGAGTACACAAGCTTATCCGGGAGAGCAGTGCTTTGAGCTGTTTTTTCTGCTTCATGAATATCTGAAGGTTTTTGAAGCGTTTGCTTTTCCAAGGCTTCTTTATACTGAGTTTTTAACTTTTCCAAATCCCGGAAGGACTGGGCGACTGAAAAAGAAAGTGGCGCTGATATATGGATTACACACAGCAGGTATCCCAATACCTGTTTATAATTCCTTTTTATTTTTTCTGCTTTCATTTTTTCATCAGAGAGTTATTCAATTGATATCAAGAACAAAATTACATGTTATTGACGAGATGTCAAAGGTATTGATTATAATGTCAATACATTTTTATGAGGGTATTATTAATATATTGTACATTATGTCATTCCTTTGTAATTATGAGAATGCATTGGCATATTTTTGTGTGTTGTGTGCCACGTTAAATGATTGAGGATGTCGTTTTGTGGGAGGATACAATAGACAGATACTTTATTCCGTATGGTCGTTTTATTATACATTTTGTCATTCTGATGAGACAGCCGAAGGCTGGTGAAGAAGAATCTCATGTGAATGCTGTTTACCCCATCGTCTGCTTTAGATTCTTTCCCCGATAAATCGGGGTCAGAATGACATATGTTTTGGGGGTTGCGGCAGAACATTATTTAACAACACATAGATTTCCGGGGATGCTAACCAGAGTTATTGCCCATCAAAAGAAGATTTCTCCTCTGCAAAATGCCATCGTCGAAATGACATGTTTTTTACTGAATGGTCATGTCTTTTCGGAAGAGGTTTGTACACCCTGGGATAAACTGATGGATGCTTTTCTAAGACAGGATGTATTAAACTACAATGGATGGTTTTTGCACCATCGATTGTTTGAGATTATTCGTCCGGAGGGGTCAGAATGACAATTGACAATTATTGTTTTTTGGGGAGGGTATGGGATAGTGGAAAAATTTGACTGGGATTATAATAGAAAATAAACTGTATCTGGATTCCCGGGGTTGCCCACCTTGGAAAGTGATTATCTGATGAAGATTTCTCCTCGGCAGAATACCGTCGTCGAAATGACAGGTTTTTTTGATTGTCATTCCGACTATAGATTGAATGCCTTGAGGAAAACCTGTACAAACATTTTCTGTACAGGTGGGTTTAAACTACAACGGAAGATTTTTTCTCCATCGTTTGTTTGAGATTATTCGTCCGGAGGGGTCAGAATGGCAGTGTTTTTGAATTTGGTGGAATTGAATGATAGAGAATAGTGTCTGGACAGGAGTTACTAAAGACAGGTGTTTTACTTCTTTAAGTGTTAAGCTATTTCCCTATTAATCTTGTGGAGATTTAGAAGGAAAGGGTACGCTCAAAGCCAAACAGGAAGGTGCTGGTTCGCTGAATTGATCCGGGTTCAAACGTCTCAAGCCACACATTTTGATTCACATCAACAAATCCGTAATGCTCAAAATATTCCTTTTCATAATTTATATAAAACCAAAAATCACGTATTTTATAACTGAGGGCCAATCTCAATTCAAACTTGACTTCCGGCGGGAAGTGAAATGTTACACCGTGGCGTTCATAATTAAACCCGGATATTATGGCATATGTATCCTTCATCCATCCGAAAAAGAGTAAAAAATCATCAGAATCAGATCCGCTGTGAGCAGTCCATCTCCTGCCCCGATAAGATGAATAATTATATTTGATATTTCCATACCAGTTGGGTGTGGGAAGAGTATTATAGTAAATCCCCTGAACCAGGCGTGTGTATTCAAATCCGAACATAAAATCGTCATTCCCAAAGGCGCCATACTTTCTCAGTCCCATATTGCTGGCCATGGCATGATCCCAATAGATTTGACTGTCTTCCCCGTTAAATGCCCGTTGTGGAAAGACCCATTCCATAAATACAGTCAAGTCTGAACCCGGAAAATTCACTGAGACAAAGTAATGCCGTGTCCTATCCCAATAGGGCATATTTTTTTTATTTAAAAGTACAAGGGCCGCATCCTTGAAAGACCATGAAATGTCTTCCAAGGCGCCGCTCAAAATGTGCTTACTTGTCCCCATAGTTATTGATTTATAGGATAAACTTGCTATATATGCTGACAGAAAATAATCTCGCTGAAATCGCCCCATATTGCCCACAATCGCTTTGAAAAAACCTTTGAAGTTTTTTGCCAGAGTCATGTCCTCCATTGTTCCAATAAAGAGATGGGGGAATCCCTCAGAGTTATTAGATAAAACCAAGCTGTTATGAATTCCCGGACCCCACCACTGATTCCAGTTTCCATACCCCACACCAAGACCCTTGTACCCTATAACCGCCCCTGCATTTTTAATTTGAACAATTCCATAGTCTGAGTTCGGGTTAAATGGAACATCGTTTAGAACGGCGAACTGACCTGTTTTTTCCGGTAAGGATACGGCATATTCCTTCCGCGTGTTTAATTGGGGTTCTGCTGACAGCATTAAGTTTTTCCCCCTGTATTGAAACAATACGCTCGTTTTTGTTCCTCGGCCTCTTGGGATATAGAGACCGTTCCAATTTTCTAAGTTTGGCAAATTGGTATTAAAATCAATATGCTGATTTATGGTTGCCTGAAAAAAGTTTTTTTTATTGGGGAAAACCGGAAGAATTGTGTGAGATTTAGAAAGATTTTCTTTTTCTGAAATAAGTTTTTTTAAGGGATTGGGGTTTAAGTCATTTTGAGCCCAAATGAACGTCGACACAATGATTACGAGAATCGTTAAATAATATTCTGGTCGCTTCATGGGTGAGTGGATTCTTTTTCGATAGGATATTTGGAGATAAATCTCTGGGTTTGACCTGGCGATGCCACTATATACATGTTTTAAACTTAGACCTATGACATCTTTTTTAAAACAAAACAGTGGAGGGGTTCGATGGTCTATTTTTGACGCTTATTGAATTACCACAAAATCTTTTTGCTCTATCGTTTGATTGAGATTCTTCTCCAAGAGGACTCAGGATGACAATTAGTGTTTTTTGGGGTAGCATTACGAGAGGATGGAAAAATTAGGCTGGGATTATAACAGAAAATAAACTGTATCTGGATTCCCGGGGTTGCCCACCTTAGAAAGTGATTGCCTGATGAAGATTTCTCCTCGGCAGAATACCGTCGTCGAAATGACAGGTTTTTTTTACTTATTGGGATTGTCTCCTCGAGGGGTGTATGACTAAATGATAACATTTTACTCCAACGATTGCTTGAGATTATTCGTCCGGAGGGCTCAGAATGACAAGGTTTGTATTTTAGGGTGTTGTGGCAGGAAATTAATAATCAACACATAGATTTCCGAGGCTGCTAACCAGAGTTATTGCCCATCAAAAGAAGATTTCTCCTCTGCAAAATGCATTCGTCGAAATGACAAGTTTTTTTGATTGTCATTCCGACTATGGTTTGAATGCCTTTAGGAAAACCTCTACATGTTTGATTGGATTACAACGGATGGTTTTTGTACCATCGTTTACTTGAAATTCTTCCCCCGATACATCGAGGTCAGAATGACAAGTGATTTATTTTGGAGATATATCAGGAAGAGGAGACAAGAAGGAGATTCAGGCCAAGAGAAAAGATTTAAGATTGTTCGAAAATCCGGAAATATCTCCAGACTGCAGAGTCCCAAGTTTCTTTACAATTATTGATGATAATATTGTTGCAAATTTCATTCTTATCATTGTCGGTTTTGGCAGAGAAGACTTCTTCCAGTTTTTTAGGGTATAATCACCGAATCGTTCCGGACCAGCCAAGTTACTTGTCATAAATACAATGATCACATCATTTCCCAATTTATTATAATCATCAGGGGAAATAATTAAAGCGGGTCTTTGTTTTGATTTTTTCTGATTGGTAAAAGGAAATGGAACTAAAACGATCTCCCATTTTTTAAAGGTCATTATATATATTATCCTCGTCATTATCCCATTCGCCAAAAGACTGTTCAGAGATTTTCATTAGCTGAATTAATCCTTTTTCTGATAATTCATCAGCATATTTTTTACGGTTTTTTTCAATATAGTCATCAATCCAAGACTCCACAAGATGACTGATCGTTGTTTCCTCCAAGGCGCTGATCACTTTGAGAAGCTTTCTTTTATTATCTTTTATTCTGATGCTGAGTACACTCATAAGGTCTTCCATTTGTAGGTATTCCTACATGTAATATACACTGCTCTTTTATTTGTTCCAATAAATGTGTGGGGTTTATTTTCTACGGAAGTTTTTTGCACCATCACTTGCTTGAGATTCTTTGACCGGAGGGCTCAGAATGATAAGGTTTGTATTTTAGGGTGTTGTGGCAGGAAATTAATAATCAACACATAGATTTCCGAGGCTGCTAACCAGAGTTATTGCCCATCAAAAGAAGATTTCTCCTCTGCAAAATGCATTCGTCGAAATGACAAGTTTTTTTACTTATTGGGATTGTCTCCTCGAGAGGTGTATAGCTACATGCTATACATTCTGCTCAATCACCTGTTTGAGATTCTTCGCCCAAATAATTATGGACACAGAATGACAACTTTAGTTTTTTAGGAGGGGGATTATGATAGAAAATAGCGTGCATCTGGATTCCCGGGGTTGCCCACCTTAGAAAGTGATTGCCTGATGAAGATTTCTCCTCGGCAGAATACCGTCGTCGAAATGACAGGTTTTTTTTACTTATTGGGATTGTCTCCTCGAGGGGTGTATGACTAAATGATAACATTTTACTCCAACGATTGCTTGAGATTATTCGTCCGGAGGGCTCAGAATGACAAGGTTTGTATTTTAGGGTGTTGTGGCAGGAAATTAATAATCAACACATAGATTTCCGAGGCTGCTAACCAGAGTTATTGCCCATCAAAAGAAGATTTCTCCTCTGCAAAATGCATTCGTCGAAATGACAAGTTTTTTTGATTGTCATTCCGACGATGGTTTGAATGCCTTTAGGAAAACCTCTACAGGTTTGATTGGATTACAACGGATGGTTTTTGCACCATTGTTTACTTGAAATTCTTCCCCCGATACATCGATGTCAGAATGACAATTGGTGTGTTTTGGAGATTATTAAATGATAGAGGATACCCCATAATCATCCTGATTTACCCTTGTCGGGCAGGTGACTTTCCTCAGTATGGCAAGGTGTCATCAAGGTGGCGGGTATACTCAGGTACTTGTTTAATCAGCTTTTTGTCCAGTGTTATAAGGGGGACTTTATTTGCCACAGCCAACGCGATATAGGCTGCATCATATCCGCTGATATTCTTTTCCACTGAAATTGATAATACATCCTGACTTGGGACAGTAAAGGTGTTATCCCCAAAATAATCAAAAGCACAACTCAAAATATCCTTACCGGCCGGTAGGTCCATACCTCCATGTTTGACATAGGTCGAAATAACATTGGTCATTTCATGAATCCAAAGGTCCGGGGCAATCCAATGCGGGTCTCTTTTATAAAGCGCTTGTGCGTTTTTTGTGTGACTGCCATTTAAAAACAAATGAATGAGGATGTTCACATCCACAACAATCATTTTCTATCCCACTTTTTTGCTTCATTAATAAATTGATTTGTGACCTCAAACTTGCCCTTATAGGGTTCAGGGCATTCTCTTAATTGATTTTTCCCCAACAAACTTTCTTCTAAAATGGCATATATTTCTTTGGTTACACTTCTATGGTGGCTATTCGCCCGTTTTTTTAATTGGTTTTTAATATCTTCAGGGACGTTTCTAATTAGTATATCCGTCATCATGAACCTCTTGGATTATTTATAATAATGATACCAATATTATATCATTTATATATTTTATTCAATAAAAATCTTGGCAAGCTTTTTCTGTACCGGTTTGATTGAATTACAACGGATGGTTTTTGCTCCATCGTTTGCTTGAGATTCTTTACCTAAATAATTATGGACTCAGAATGACAAGGATAGGGTTTTGGTGTGTTGTGGAAGAAAATAATTTAACAACTCATAGATTTCCGGGGATGCCAACCAGAGTTATTGCCCATCAAATGAAGATTTCTCCTCGGCAGTATGCCGTCGTCGAAATGACATGTTTTAGTTGTCTTTTCAAAGGAATGGAGTGACTAAAACCATATCTGCTGCGCTTTTGCTTTGGCAAAAAATAATCTGGTAACGCCAGGCTCAAATTTGTTTAATATGGTACTGCACTATCATATGCAGATTTCTCCAATAGTCCGTCACTTTTGATCGAAATGACATGTTTTTTTGGGGAATTATCTCTTCGTACGAGGTATAACCCTATGCTATACATTTTGGCAGTGATTAATATTAACGGTATACAGTAATTGGATATCGATCTTTAGACTTAAAGTAGCCTTACCCAGTATTAATAACTCCTACTCAAACCACTTTTCAGACAAATCCATCCATTCCGGGTTTGATTCTTCTATTAATGCTATCTTCTTTTCTCTTCGCCATTTTTTAATACGCTTTTCCCCTTCAAATGCATCATGCCAGTCATTCGTTTCTTTGTACCAAACCAATCGGTCAATATTGTATTTCTTTGTGAATCCATCTAAAACTTTATTTTTATGTTGCCACATTCTCCCTTTTAAATCTGAGGTGATACCCACATAGAGGGTTTTTGACAAACTTGAGAGAATATAAACGTAAAAGGTCTTTTCCATGGATCAAGTTACAATAAACCTTTGTTTATTAACATTTTGGAAATTCGGACTATATCCGTTTCAATACTGAAATCACAGAACCCTAATGGTAGATTTTTCCATTGTAAGGAATATTAAACTACAACGGAAACTTTTTGTACCATCGTTTGATTGAGATTCTTCTCCAAGAGGACTCAGGATGACAATTAGTGTTTTTTGGGGTAGCATTACGAGAGGATGGAAAAATTAGGCTGGGATTATAACAGAAAATAAACTGTATCTGGATTCCCGGGGTTGCCCACCTTAGAGAGTGATTGCCTGATGAAGATTTCTCCTCGGCAGAATGCCATCGTCGAAATGACATATTCTTTTTCTTGTTGGGATTGTCTCCTAGAGAGGTGTATAGCTACATGCTATACATTCTGCTCAATCACCTGTTTGAGATTCTTCCCCCGATAAATCGGGGTCAGAATGACATGTATTTTTGAATTGGGTGGAATTGAATGATAGAGGAATGCATTTTGGTTGAGGCAGCCACAGGCACGCTGGAAAAAATGACTAATTATTTTCCATTTAAGATTGAGCTCAAGGTTCAAGCGTTACGTTTTGCAAATGATTAAAAGGAATGGCCATCATCTTTTCATGCAATTCAAATTCATTTTCCCCGGCATGGACAACAAACAATTTTTTTAAAAACAAATCTTCCAAACTGTGCCTCATGGAAGGGGTTATTTTGGGCGATGTTGTCCGTTTAATTTCAAACCCATAGGGTTGTCCATTGCAAAAAACCAATAAATCTAACTCAGCTCCGGTATGAGTGGACCAAAAATAAGCCTCCTCCTGTTCAATATTCAGTTTGGACAATATTTCACTGATTACAAACCCTTCCCAAGAAGCACCTATCTTTGGATGTGATTCCAATCCTTTATAGGATTCAACCCCAAAAAGGCTGTGTAAAATTCCCGTATCTTTGATATAAACCTTCGGCGCCTTAACCTGGCGCTTCCCTATATTTTGAAACCAAGGCTTTAACTGCCAAACCACTAATGCATCTGACAGGAGATCAACATATCTCTTTATTGTAGCATGGGATAATCCCAGTGCTCTGCCCAATTCACTGCCATTCCATACTTGTCCGTGATAATGTGCAAGCATTTGCCAAAATCGATGAAGCGTTATGGCAGGAATGCTGAACCCCAACTGAGGAATATCTCTTTCAAGAAATGTGCGAATGAAGTTTTTTCTCCAAGATACACTGGCTTTTTCTGAATGGGCCAAATAAGATCTAGGGAACCCTCCCCGAACCCATAACTGCTTATCATTTTCAATTCCCACTTCGTTCAAAGAAAAGCCGTCTAATGTAAAGTAAGAGATCCTTCCTGCAAGACTTTCGGAACTTTGTTTTAACAGTTTTGGTGATGCAGAGCCGAGAATTAAAAATTGCGCTTCATTGTTTCTTCGGTCAACCAAAACACGCAACAGGGGGAATAAGTCCGGTTTTCTTTGAATTTCATCAATAATCACCAAGCCGGATAAATTTTTTAACGCTAACGAAGGTTCGTCTAACCGCGCCAAATCATCCGGGTCTTCACAATCAAATCTCTTGAATTCAACTCTTAAGTGCAACTCAATGACAGGTTGTAGAAAAAGCGGAGC
>CAZJUP010000018.1:0-51259 GCA_964549275.1 uncultured bacterium
GCGGAGGGGGAGGGATTCGAACCCCCGAAGGGCGTAAACCCTTGCTGGTTTTCAAGACCAGTGCAATCAGCCAGACTCTGCCACCCCTCCAGGGAAATTGCGGAGAGAGAGGGATTCGAACCCTCGAAGGGCAGGAGTACTACCCTTACCCGCTTAGCAGGCGGGCGCCTTCAGCCAGCTCGGCCATCTCTCCAATATTTCGTTTTCAATTATCTGATTCGAGTTTAAATCGAATTCATGAACCTATAAAGCGCGCAGAAGTTACGGGAAAGAAATCTTCTCTACAAAATGAAACTATGCACGGGCAAATTGTTTCCCGCTCAACTGAATGACTGCACCCTTTAATTCCAACTGAAGTAGCATGGATAGTGCTTTTGTGATATCGAGTTGAGCTAATTCAACGATTTCATCGATGTGCAAGGGATGGTCTCCCAACATTTCAACCAGTATACGCTCCTCATCTGTCAAATTTAATCGAATAGTTTGCTGTCGAGGCGCCAGGGGTTTAAATAGACGATTCTTGACGATATTTAGAATTTCCTCACCCGACTTAACCGGTATTGCACCATTTTTAATTAATCGGTTAGTACCTATGCTCATTTTATCCGTAATACGACCTGGCACAGCAAACACATCCCTGTTCTGGTCAATGGCATTCAATGCGGTCAATATGGCGCCACTTCTGTTTCCAGCCTCTACTACCAATAACCCGTGGGAAAGGCCGCTAATAATTCGATTCCTTTGAGGAAAGTTCCCGGCATCTGGATTAGTTCCAATCGGGAACTCAGAAATGACCACACCATTTTCAGAAATTTCCTCAGCTAATTTGTTATTTTCCGGAGGATAGACAAAATCAATCCCATTGCCCAATACGGCCAATGTTCTTCCCCCTGCTTTCAGGGTTTCTCTATGCGCAGCTGAATCAACACCTCTTGCGAGGCCACTGACAATGGATATACCGACTCCGGCCAACTCTTTGACAATTTTAACCGTTGTTTTTTTACCATAGGATGTTATTCCTCTGGTACCCACTACACCTATGCAGTCTTCTCTATTCTTAAGTAGTGTTCCTTTTGTATACAAAACAACAGGCGGATCATATATTTTTCTCAGGAGAGCAGGAAATTCATCGTCCCAAAAAGTTACAATATTTGATTTTACTTTTTCGGCTCTCTCCATTTCATAATTTCCAAAATCGAATTCCTTATAACTGTGAATGATATTGGCAAGTTTAAGGTCCACTCCTTCAACTTTACACAACTCAGATTTTGAAGCTTTAAATACCAGTTGGGGATTTTTAAAATATGAAACGAGTTGACGAACGCGCTGTGGGCCAAGCCCTTTCACATTCATAAGGTTTATCAAGGATACCTGTGATTCAGGCTTCATCTAATAATTCTGTGATTTGTTTAATTAATTCCGGAATCCCTTTACCAGTGACTGAAGAAATATCTTGATGATAATCCGGAATTTTTTCCCATAGATCAGAATGTGTTTTCTCTTTACCAATCGTATCTAATTTTGTCTTTACAACCAGTCTTGATTTCCGCATCAAATCAGGATTGAATGAATTTAATTCTTCCAGTAAAGTTTGATACACATCATACGGATTTTCATCATTTCCGTCAATGAGAAATACCAATATCCTGTTCCTCTCGATATGTCTAAGAAATTGATGCCCCAATCCCCTCCCTTCACCTGCACCTTTAATGAGACCGGGAATATCTGCCATGACAAAAGATTGATATTCTCCATATTTTACAATCCCTAAATGAGGTTCTAAGGTTGTAAACGGGTAATCAGCAATTTTTGGTCGAGCAGAGGATACAACAGATAGTAATGTGGATTTTCCAGCATTGGGGAGCCCCACTAGCCCCACATCTGCTAACACTTTTAATTCAAAACTAAAAACGCCAGATTCACCGATTTTTCCAGACTGCGCATACCGGGGTGTCTGTCTTGTAGAAGTTTTAAAATGTACGTTCCCCTTTCCGCCAATTCCTCCACTGCATAAGATTTTCTTTTGATTGTCCTGGACCATATCCGCCACAATCATTCCAGATGCCTCTTCTTTTATGACAGTGCCAAAGGGGACCCTTATGACAATATCTTCTCCATCTTTTCCCGATTTGCGATTTGATGAACCAGGCTGACCATTTTTTGCTTTATAAATACTGGCATACCGAATATCTTGGAGTGTGTGCAAATTAATATCCGCAACTAAAACAATATTACCCCCTCGACCACCATCACCGCCGTTTGGTCCTCCCTTTGGAATAAATTTCTCACGACGGAATGAGACGCATCCCGGTCCCCCATTTCCGGCAGTTAATTCAACTTTAGTGTAATCAACAAACATATGATAAATGTATGAGGTTAATTTAATTGGACATTCTTTAAACAAAAAAGGTGTGATGAACAACCACACCTTTTCATCCAATATTTAACGATATTTTTACATATTGGCAATGATAGCCTCACCAAATCCCGAGCAAGAAACTTTCTCTGCTCCATCCATAAGGCGATGAAAATCATAGGTAACTGTTTTATGATTGATTGCCCCTTCTATTCCTTTGATAATGAGATCTGCAGCTTTTTGCCATCCCATATGCTCCAACATCATCACACCAGAAAGGATGACGGAGGAGGGATTCACTTTATCTTTCCCAGCATATTTTGGAGCAGTTCCATGGGTGGCTTCAAAGATAGCATGCCCGGTAACATAATTTATATTTGCTCCGGGAGCTATGCCTATCCCGCCAACAATTGCGGCTAAAGCATCGGAAATATAGTCCCCATTTAAGTTTAAAGTGGCAATAACATCATATTCTGCAGGACGAAGTAGAATTTGCTGAAGAAAAGCGTCTGCAATAACATCTTTGACCAATATTTTCCCTTGAGAAAGTGCATGCTCCTGTGCAGCATTTGCATTTTCGATACTAGACTGTTCCGCTATCCGATCATACTGTGCCCAAGTAAATACCTTATCTCCAAATTCACGTTCAGCTAAGTCATACCCCCAACTTTTGAATGCGCCTTCGGTAAATTTCATAATATTCCCTTTATGAACAAGAGTTACATTTTTACGATTATGAGTGATAGCATAATCGATTGCAGCCCTTACCAACCGTTCAGTTCCCTCAACAGACACCGGCTTTACACCAATAGAAGATGTTTCGGGAAAACGAATGTTTTCTACACCCATTTCTTCCTTGAAAAATGCTTTGACTTTATTTGCATCTTCCGTCCCATGCATCCATTCAATCCCGGCATAAATGTCTTCAGTGTTTTCTCGAAATATGACCATATTAATCAATTCAGGATGTTTAACGGGTGATGGCACTCCGTTAAACCATCGTACAGGCCGGACGCAGGCATATAAATCCAATTTTTGTCTTAAGGCAACATTAAGTGACCGTATCCCACCACCCACCGGTGTGGTTAAAGGCCCCTTGATGGCAATAAGATAGTTTCGAATTTCTTGGAGTGTTTCTTCCGGTAACCAGGATCCGGTTGAATTATAGGCTTTTTCTCCGGCCAAAACTTCTCGCCAAACAATTGATTTTCTCCCAGCATATGCTTTTTTTACCGCGGAATCAAAAACTCGAACTGATGCATTCCATATATCAGGACCGATTCCATCTCCTTCAATAAACGGGATGATTGGGTGATCCGGAATTTCAAATTTTCCATTTTCTAATTTTATTGAAGCACCCTGAGATTGATCAGTCATTTTTCTTTCCTTTCGTACTGGGAGTTTTTGGTTTTGTTTTTTTCGTGGTTTTCTTGCTGTCCGGGGCATTTTTTGGTTTACCATAATCCGTAAGATAGAATCCTGTTCCTTTAAATATGAGACCGGTGCCCCCGCTAACCAACCTTCGCACAATACCTTCGCATTCCGGGCATGACCCTAACGGTTCATCAGACATAGCTTGAAAATATTCAAACCCATGTCCACATTCTGAGCAAAGATAATCGTAAGTTGGCATTAGATGTATATATCCTGGATATTTGTTAAAAATACAGGGTGGAAATTTAATCTGAATATTTAATCTGGAGAAAAACTATCTTCATCTCCCCTAATAGAATTTCCAGAACAGTAATAGGATTAAATGATTAAAAAAATATAAATTATCTCTAGAGATTAAACTTTTCTTCCATTCTACTTAGCACCAGTTGCGGTACATAATCTTTAATATTTCCTTTAAGCTTCGCAACATCTTTTACTACCGTTGAGTTTAAATGAATATATTTTTCAGCCGGCATCATAAGTAATGTTGAAATATCCGGATTTAAGTGATAATTCATCATCGCCATCTGAAACTCAAATTCAAAATCCGAAACATGGCGTAATCCCCTGATGAGGGCGCAAGCACTAACGTCTCCGGCAAATTTAGCCACGAGCCCTTCAGTTGAATAAGCTTCAATGTTTTTTAAATGCCGAGTTGCTTCCAAGATGAGATCAATACGTTCTTCCGCATTAAATAGCGGAGCTTTTTCCGGGTTAACCGCAACAGCAAAAATGAGTTTATCGAATAAACGGGAAGCCCTTTCTGCAATATCTATATGACCATTATGAACCGGGTCAAACGTGCCCGGATAAACCACGATTCTCATTTTATGTTTCCCATATACTAATTTGTGTGTCTCCGTATGCCTTTACTCTACCCGGTGAAATTGCGAATTCTCTTGGGGTACTTTCAAGTATAAATCTACCTCCAGTATTTAGGTGTATTAAACAAGTCTCTACCAACAAGTTATAATCTGGATTTTGATAGGGTGGATCGGCAAAAATAACATTATACATATAAGATTTATTCAAAAATTTATAAACATCGATTTTAATCACCTTACCAGAAAATCCTTGAAACCGTGCCATATTCAATTTAATTCCGTTCACGGCTAATCTGTTATTTTCTACGAATGTAATATGAGCAGCACCTCTGCTGGCAGCTTCAAACCCTAATATTCCTGTGCCCGCAAAAAGGTCAAGAACAGTAAAATCACTCAGAGAACCAAGAATATCAAAAATACTTTTCCTTACTCGGGAACTCGTAGGTCTGTATCCTCCCTTAGACTCTGTTTTAATATTTATTCCTTTATATCGGCCGCTCAGTATTCGCAATAGGTTATTCTGTATTTATTTTAGGCGCAGGTTCGAATAAAGATATATAGAATGTTGCTTTTTCAATATGTTTATCAACTTTGGAATAATAGGAGATTTTTTCCACGGCAATATTGTTCGGTAAATTTTTAAATAATGTTAAAAACTCCGTTATTTTACTCAAAGTAGATACTCTCAGAACAACAGGATGCTGTAAAAAATTCTCAACTTGCCTTATCCTGTACGTTTTTAAGCTTAATAATGTTGAATCTGATTCGAAATACTTTAAAATCGAATCAACATCAGCTATCAAATATGAATATAATTCAGGAAAATCTTTTGTATCAATGAGATACCCGTGCTTATAACCGCCACAGCATGGGATTTCAGTTAAACTATAGCTGGAGACCTGTCCAATGGAATCGAGTGATACATCCATAACTTCTCCACCGGTTAACTCTAATTTTAGTGTACCATTACTTAAGGAAAGAAAAACTATATTCTCTATTGGAATAAACTGAAAAACCCGAATAACATTGGTTAAAATTGACTGCGACTTTTCATAATATTTATCAATCACCTCAGGGGATTTAAGGTTAATTTTTTTTGAGTCCTGATTTTTTGTATGCTCATATAAAGAATCTTGTGTGGAAGGCATTTCCGATATTGAAGGTTTTAAACCCACATTTTTATAGTACACTATCCCTACAAACGCCAGCAATATAATCAGAGTTATCAATACAGTGAAGAAAGATTGAAAGTTGGACTTTTTAAGAGAGAAATTTTTCTTTTTTCTCCTGCGTTTTTCTTTTTTCTCTATTCTATTTGTTGGAGTTACTATTTTCTCTTCATAGGAATATGGTTGAAGCCCCGGGGAATCGAACAAGTTCAAAGTCACTTCTTGTACTGAACCCAAAATAACTGCTGTCGATACAATTTGGATATGAGTTGAAAATTCTTTTGGGATAATAATTCCTTCGGATATCATCTCCATAAATGGTGTTATTTCTACGAAATTCGAATTTTCAAAATGTTTTTTTCTCTTCCCAGATAATATATCAGAAATATAAATAGTTTTATTTTTGAGTATTTCTTCTGGGTTTTGTCCAATTTGGTTCGAGTAATGCCATCCCCCTTTCAGCATTCTGCATTTTCCAAAGCCGAAATCAGCATTTTCATAAATTGCATACAAGTAAAGTCCGGTATCAGGGGTTAATACCACACACCCATTTTGGGGTGACATTCCGTAAAATACGCTACTTTCTGTACCCATCCAGATTGGGTTTGCGCCTGCCGAGATTAAAGATAGTTTAACAGGCTCAATACATTTTGATAGCAATGATAGAGAGAATATACTTAGCTTATTTTTATTAAAAAATCGTCCGAATAGTGTAGAATTTTTGGAATAGGATTCCCCCCAACGCTGGTGAATTGTCCAGTTTGCCAAATCCAACCCATCCGCTTCAGACATCTCTCTATCAAGGGATAAAATTTGAATTTTTGTCCAATGGTCAGGAAGGGTAACAAATACATCCTCACTCTCCAACAAACCAGATTCATTGAGTTGGTTTAATGCAGAACTGAAAACAGAAACGAATTCAGTTTCCGATTGCAATGCGTCCCCTAAGGGATGTTGAAAAGAAATAACCTCAAGTGAAGTTAAAAATATATCCGCTTCAGTCTTGGTCCATTGAACACAATAGAGATGGGAATCTGTTAATGCAAGATGAATCACTTAGAGATAATTTATCGGTCCCAACTTCGACTTCCGTCATTGATAAATCCGTGGTTTTCAGCTTCAAAAGAAAACACAAGGTATCGGGGTTCGACAACAGGAACTTCAATAGGACTATCCACCCTAACTATGTTATCCTCTTCTTTAATGGATATGAGGTAAGACTGGTCGGAAACAGGACAAAAATACATTGAAGAATCCGGCATATAGGAATCGTAATAATTCACGACTTCTACCCTTTCAGTTTCTACATGCTCCAACGCAGAAATGAAATTGGGGTTAGCTTGTTTTTTATGTAAATGTTTATATTGAATATACGTCGTATCATTTCTGGATAATTCCTCCAGAAACATCACCACAGTTACTGTAGTATCGAGAATGGTATCTCTTCTCATCATCGGAAACCCAAAAGTTGTGTCGAAATCTATATCATATCCTTTCGGTACATTAACCGTAAAATCCTTCCCCCCAAGTGTGATAGATTGTTCTCCCAAGTAAGTTGAATCTCCTGTTAAAGAATCCCGAACAGAATTAACAACTTTCATTGCCCATAAACCATCGGTGTCAAACCGATCCAATAAACTATGGTAAAATTGTTGTATATGGTATTGATTTTCCATGTTAAATCGGCTTTGGCTTTCGAATGATTCTTCTTCGTCCCAAATTGCACGGGGAACATATATACTAATGGTCATAAATATCAGCGCAAAAAGTATAAAAACTTCTAAGAGGTCACCGTACAGTTTTCTTTTTTTCTCAAATTGCTCAGTCATATTCTCAATCCTCAGTCTTTAAATAAGGTTTAATTTTAATATATGTTTTTGCCCCAATTCCTTTAACATTTTGAATGTCTTCATTGGAATTGAAAAGTCCATAATCTTCACGGTGACGAATTATTCGTTCTGCCATGACAGGTCCAATGCCGGGGATAGCCATCAAATCCGCTTTATTTGAAGTATTAATATTAATGATTTTTAAGGATTGATTCTTCCTGTTTTCCGAAGAATCTTTTACCTCCATCCATGGTTCATTTGCCAGGGTTCTAAATTCCTGAAGATCGATATCATTGGGTGGTATCTCAGAGGGAAATATGGAACGATATCCGGCAACCCCTGCTCCAAATAAAATCATCCCGGACAGAAATTTGATAATCATCTTTTCTTCTGTAGTAAATACAGTCAATCTAATTCCATTCGCTTAAAAACAGGTTCAGATCGTCCATTTATTGACGCCAACTCTTCTAATAATTTCTTTTGTTTTTTTGATAGGGATTTCGGTGTTTCGACTTGAATTCTAACCAATTGATCTCCCCTGGATGACCCCCGTAGCTTTGGAAACCCTTTTCCTTTCATCCGCAACATTTGCCCAGATTGAATCCCAGATGGAATTTTTAACTTTGCTTTTCCCTCAATTGTAGGTACTTCTAAGTTCATACCGAGTGCTGCTTGATAAATTGATATATTTGCTTCAGTAAATACATCACTACCATGACGAGAGAATGTCTGATTTCTTTTCTCTTCAAAAAAGACGATAAGGTCACCGGGCGCAATTCCTTTCGGTCCTTTATTTCCCTGCCCATTCAAGGTCATATAATTCCCATCTGCCACACCTGCAGGTACTTTCACTTTTATTTCTGCTGTTTTTCGCATCACTCCATTGCCTCCACAAGAATGGCAGGGATTTTCAATAACTTCTCCTGTACCTTCACAAACCGGGCATTCTCGGACCACGACTTGTTGACCAAAAAATGATTGAGATACCTGGCGAACTTGTCCTGCTCCTCCACATTGCTTACATGACGATGCTCTTGTTCCCTCTCGAGCGCCGCTACCTTTACACACATCACAGGATTCCAGCCGTTTAACCTTTATAGTTTTATCTGTCCCATAAAGAATATCGACATAATCTAATTTTAGCGTTACACGGAGATCGGTTCCCTTCGGTTTTCTGCTTCGCTTGCTTCTACCACCAAAAAAACTTGCGAAGGGATCCATTCCATCAAATAAATCGCCAAAATTGCTGAATATATCATCCATTGACATATGTCCGAATCCAGCCCCTGTTCCCGGAGCATCTCCCAACCCAACTCCTGCATGACCAAATTGGTCATATTGTGCACGCTTTTGAGAATCTTTTAGAACAGAATAGGCTTCAGCGGATTCCTTAAACTTTTTTTCCGCTTCCTCATTTCCTGGATTTTTATCCGGATGAAATTTCATGGCTATTTTACGATAGGCTTTTTTTATGTCATCTTTCGATGCGGTTTTATTAACCCCTAATATGTCATATAAATCTCTCATGAGGGTGTTTGGTTTACCACTACTTTGGCATGACGAATAACTTTGTCTTTATATCTATACCCTTTTTCGAACACTTCCAGGATTTCATTTTCATTTTTTCCTTCATCATGTTTCATCATGAGTGCATCATGAAGGTCTGGGTCTAAAGTTTCTCCAGGTTCAGCAAAGGATTTAATTTGAAGTTCATCAAACCTTTTATGAATTTTATTAAGAATCAATGTAATGCCTTCCTTAAACTTTTCTCCGCCCGTATTACCATTCTCATCATAAGCAAGATCCAGCCTTTCTAAATCATCTAAAATAGGTAAAAATAACCTAACTACACTTTCTCCTTCATAGGTCAGAAGATTTATAATTTCTTTTTCCTTACGTTTTCTAAAATTTTCGAATTCTGCTTTTAGTCTTAAAGTTTTGTCTGACTGAACTGCTACCGATTCTTTTAGATCAGAAATTTCTTTTTTGTATCGAACTGCCGCAGATTTTTTTGGAACAGTTTTTTTCTTTTTTTCAGTAGTTTGTGTTTTTTTAGATGACACTAGGTATTATCTCCGCAAAGTTATTTAATAATTCTTGAACCGTTGGGTATCTCAATCTTGTTGGACCTACAATGCCCAAACGCCCGCGCACTGCATGGGATTTAAATGTGGTGGTCATTATGGTACAATCATTTAATAAAGAGTCTCCAGTTTCTTCACCTATAAGAACTCCCGGTTTTTTATTTAAGATATTCTCTTTAAAAAAATCGGTGAGGTACCCTTTCTCCAAAGCAGGCAGTACACGGTGGATTAAGTCAGTGTTTTGAAATTCCGGCTGCTTTAGCAATTCTTTAGGTGAAGAAGTGTATATTAATTTATTGCGCTTTATATAAAAATGGTTTTTGGGGTTTCTTACCAAAATTTGAACGACTTCATGTTCATAAATTTCTGTATCATTTAATCGTTCAGTTATGGTGGATTGTATTTCAGACAGGGAGAGACCTACCAATTTTTCTTTCAGAATAATAGTTATAAAATCCAAGTGTTTACTTTTTACATCCACATTTAGATTTAGGACCACCGAGCGAACGAACCCAGACTTCATCGCCAGGACAAGCATTACTCTATTGGAATGGATGGGAACTAATTCTAAATCAGATAAAATACTGTCTCCATATCTTGATATCATTACGATTCCAAATAATCGACTGATTTTCGATAACATCGTCGCTGTTGCACCAAGCAGATCATCCACATCTGATGCAATTTTAAATAACTCTTCAGATAATTCAGATGTTAGAAAATTAGTTGTATATTCACTTTCTTCTAATGTGTCGACGTAATGCCGGTATCCTGCATCTGTAGGTATTCTCCCGCTGGAAGTATGAGGATGAGCTAAATAACCCTTTTCTTCTAAATTCGACAAAACCGACCTGATTGTTGCCGCAGAAAATGGATATGAATATTGGCGCTTTAAATATCCAGAAGAAACGGGGGTAGAAAAATCGATATAAGTTTCCACTGTATGTTTCAGTATTAGCGCTTCACGGTTCGTCAAATGTTCTGTTTTAACCTTGGACATAACCCGGGAAATTAGAGGTAAGGAAAAAAGGCAGTCAAGAATGAAAGCCCATTACTTTAAAAACCTGGATGTAGCCCTGCTGCTACCTAAAAATCCTATGAAAACGGCAATTCCAGAAAGCCACAACAGGAGAGAAATTGGATTATACTGAATTTCAAAAGAGACGATAGATGCAATAAATCTATTTCCAAAATAAAGACCTCCTGTGAGGACCCCGGCTGCCATTATTGCTCCAATAAGTCCTTGCAAAACACCTTCAAAAATAAAGGGAGTTTTTATAAAAGACCTTGTGGCTCCAACAAGTTGAAGTGCTTCGATTAAATCTTTTTTTGAATATATTGTCAAACGTAGTGTATTTGAAATAATTATGACGGTAATGATCACAACAGCCACAGATAGGATTACCGTTAATTTCAGAAACTTCTGGAACATTCGTTCAATTCTGTAAATCAGACTCCCGAGAAACTTTACATCATCCACCTCTTTATACGCTTTTATTTTATCTATTATCGGGTCAACCTTAAGCTGTCCTTGTCTTTTTTTAACCACATTTACGACACAGCTTAAAGGAAGAGGATTATATCCTACGAGTTCCAAAATATCTTCACCGACCTGTGATTTAAATATCCGCATGGCATCATTTTTTGTAATAAGAGTCGTGGATCTTACCCCGGGAATGGATCGAATCTCCTTCAGAAGGAATCTCGCTTTCTTCTCAGATACCGAATCTTTAAAAAACACTTCTATCTTATATTTACTTCGGAAATACTCGATGATTTTATTCGTATTTTGCCCGGCAATAAGAAGAACTCCTACCAATAGCAGAGAAAGAAATACTGAAAAAATGGCGGCAAAGGCTGTAAGTTTATGTCTCCATAGATTTTTTATTCCTTCTGAAATCAGAAAAATCGCTTTATCCACCTTATTGCCGAACCTTCCCATCATGAATTTCTATAATTCTATGTCCTCTTCCCTTTATTAAATTGTAATTGTGGGAAGCCATAAGGATCGCTGTACCATCACGATTAATTTCCTCCAATAACTTAATGAGCTCGAAAGAAGTTACAGGGTCTAAATTTCCTGTAGGTTCATCAGCTAATATCACTTCCGGTTCCTTAACAATAGCTCTCGCAACACATGCTCTCTGTTGTTCTCCACCTGAGAGTTCGTAAGGGAAATGTTTTTCCTTTCCAACTAAATTTACTAAATCTATGGCTTCTTCAACTTTTTCAAACACCTCTTCGCGGGTATATCCTATAACGTGAAGGGGAAGGGCTATATTTTCAAATAAATTTCTGTCATTTAATAAATGATATTCCTGAAACACCATACCAATATGCCTTCGAAGTTTCGCGATATGCCGTTTCTTTATTTTATCAGAATGGAAGTTTGCCACAGATACCGTTCCCATTTGAGGCAGCAATTCCATATATATCATTCTCAACAAGGTTGTTTTCCCAGAACCGGTTGGTCCAATGATAAAAGCAAATTCTCCATCTGCCATATTCAGGTCAACATTTGAAATTCCCATACCCTTTTTATACGTATAGGAGACATTTTTTAATTTAATCATCTTTGGGATCTCACTGAATATCGTCTCTCATATCCCTAAAATAACAAATATAAAAAGAGCACATAGCCCACCAGTAAAATAAAAGAGGTAACACGACGAATGGGTTGTTTCATTTTTCCGATAGGAATTAATATCAAGCCAAATGCAATCATGAAAGGAATTTCTAAGGACAGAATCGACCGTGGCGAATCTAAAGGTTTTATCATTGCTGTTAGTCCAAGAACCGACAATATGTTAAATATGTTTGACCCAATTATATTTCCGATTGAAATACCGCTTTCCTTTCTGAAAGCAGCAATCGCTGATGTTGCAAGTTCAGGCAAAGAAGTGCCAAATGCAACAACACTCATCCCTATCACCACTTCGCTGACTCCTAATGTTCTGGCTAAAAATATTGCTCCATCCACAAATAGGTCAGCACCCAGAGCTAACAAGAGGATTCCGCCAATGAGCATACCGATCCTAAGCAGAAAGCTATTCTTCTCAGTCTCATCGAATTCTGAGACTTCTCCATTGGGATTTTTCAAACTGTAAAGTATATAAAACAGAAGAGACAAAAATAGAAAAAACCCCTCAAATCGGCTTAATCTTCCATCAAATATAAATAATAAGAAAATCGCACAAATAAAAAGGTAAATATAGAAATCCCTTCGAATTTCACGAAATTGAATTGAAATTGGGAAAATGAGTGAGCTAATCCCCAACACCAATCCCACATTAGCAATGTTTGAGCCAACAACATTTCCAATTGCGATGGATGAAGCGCCTTCAAATGCGGCGATAATACTTACAATTAATTCCGGAAGAGACGTCCCAAACGCTACGACAGTTAGGCCAATAATGATTGTAGAGACTCCCATTTTTGCTGCAAAATGAGAAGCGCTTTTAACAATCCATTCAGCACCATAGTACAGCATGCCAGTACCGATAATTAAATAGCCTATACTTTGAATCATAATTTAGTACAGATTATGTTTATTGATAAATTCCCATACAGGTTGAGTGACCATATACCGAATGGTTTTATCCTCTAACCATCGTTTGCGAATTTGTGAAGAAGATATTTCAATTCGGGGAATATTTGCAAATTGAATGTTTTTCAATATCCATGTTGGGATATCACTTGGACGAAACCCGGGGCGAATCGCCACAATTACGGTGCACTCCTCTAGTATATTTTGTGGTTTGTACCACGTATGAAACTGTTTTAAAGTATCGCTTCCAATCAGAAAGAAAGTGTTTTTCTTGTCCAAATGATGTTGATTTTTTAAAGAAACTATTGAATCCAGAGAATAAGATACACCCCCTCTGCGAATTTCAATATCAGAAATTTCGAAATTGGGGTTATCCTTTACAGCAATATTCAGCATATCCAACCGAAGATTAACCGGAGTAATTTTTATTCCATTTTTGTGAGGGGGTATATTTGCCGGAACAAAAATGATTTTATCAAAGTGCTCTGCTTCAAAAATAGTTTGCGCGACCAAAAGGTGGCCAATATGTGGAGGGTCAAATGTACCCCCGAAAATACAGGTTTTCATTTTAATACTATTCGATTATTTCTTTCAATTGACGCATTGAATAAAAAACCCAAAATCAGTCTATTTTTATAATTTCTTTGTAGTGGCCTTCTTTCAACCATAATTCTACATTTTCTGATTGTCCAGATTTTTCAATAAATCTTCGGTTCTTCTGGTAATAGTCCCGCGCGTCTTTTGCTTGTCCTAATTCCAAAATACATCGAATAATATTTGCATGAGCTAAGCCGTTAAATTTAGTATCATAGTAGGATTCAGTCACAATTGAAAAGGCGATTTTTGCCGAACGATATTCCTCAAGTTTAATATACAATATACCCGTTTCATATGCTTTTTGTGCTAATTTATTTCGCATATCCATTATGGTTTGTTCGGCTTCTTTTCTATGATCAGAACCAGGGTAATCATCTAAAAACTCCTGAAATTTCTCTAATGCCTTTGTGGTATAGGTCTGATCTCTGTAATATTTCGGAGATTCTGCTAAATAGGCTTGGCAAGTTCTATACCGTGCCCGTTCTACATATTCACTAAAAGGCATTCTTCGAATTAATTTATCATATTCAGCTGTAGCCAGAATATATTCCTTATTCAAATAATAGGATTCGCCCAAATAAAATAAAGCATCATCTCCTAAGTCAGTATGTGAAGCACCAATAACGATTGAATTGAATAATTCCTGTGCTTTTAAATATTTTTTTTTCTGGAGTGCTATCTGTCCCTTTTCAAACAAAGATTCATAATTGATATCTTTTACAGTATTATTTGAAGCACATCCTACAAAATAAAGAATGCATATTGTTAAAATAATTAGATTTTTTTTCATGTATTTCTCGTTACCATTCAATTTTTAGTCGCGGAATTTACCACTCGAAGACCATTCTTACACCCCCTGCTCCCATGGAATTTAAAGAATTTCTATTCACGTCTATTCTAATGGAAAATTCTGACAATTTTGATGAAGAATTATGTTGAGACCAGTTTGCCTCTAATGCACTAACAACATGATTAAACAATACGGCTGTTATTGCGTATCGTGCCCATTTTTTATCCGTATTACTATCATGACGCCATTCTCTATAAATGTCTTTTTGTTTTGTAAGAATTATCTCCTCATCCGAATTGCCTTTTTTTATGGTATACCAATTTCCCAAATCATCAAAAGGATTATCATAAGGATCATCCCATCCACCAACAAATTGGTCATATTTTCCAATATTTTCATAAAAATCCCTATCCCGTATAACCTGCATGTCCCGCCAGGAATAATCCTTAGCTAAATTCAATATTTGATCGGAGTAATAATAATTACCATCAATCAATACAGTGAGTTTATGTGTTCCAATCAGTACCTTGTCCCAATTTTCCGGAAATATTTTTTGTGTTTGTTTATACCATGTTTCCAATTCCCAATGCTCATCAGCGAACATTTCGAATTTTCTACGGATATCTTCACTCGATTTATCCCACTTTATTGTCCCATAAATTCCCAGGGTTTCAATGGTGAGAAATAAAGCAGACTTCCACCATGGATCACCTTTGATCCATTGCCCTGCTCCCGGTATTGCCAATGAATATAGCACAGCCTTTTTCTCTTTGGTCTTTACAGAATCTTTTTGGATAACATCTATATTTTTCATGCCCCACCTTACCGTATTTACATCGGAGATATGAAACTTCATTACATCAATAGAATTCTGACTAAATACTCCCGATATGGCTATAAGAAACACTGGTAAACACTTCATCTTAAAAATTGAACAGCAAAGTAAAGTATAATCTGTTCTCTCCTCCGTACGTTAGGTTTTTTTCCTGGATTGAAACTGTAAAAATATCCAGTCCTCGAAACAATTCAAAACTTATGGCTGTGGGATAATTATAAAATGAAAATCCATTTAATCTTAATTGAAGACCCATTGATCTTTTAATGTTTCGCTTAGAAACAGATCTGTCCCAGGCATCTCCCATTTGATACACAAAGCCCAATGCGCTATTCTGCAAGATGAACCAACCTAAAGGAATATGTTTTTCTCTAAAAAGTGGGATTCGAAGAATACCCTCTAATCCCAGTTTGTTTGTACCTCCAAAGCTATAATATGGATACCCCTTCAAACCGGGCATCCCTCCGCCGTAAAAATAAAAGAATGAATCGATTTTTGCATCAGATAACCAACCAAATTGCGCTGAAGTGGACACCGTCCACCTCCTAGTTTTGGGCAATTCTATATGAACACTGCCCCTAAAAGTCGTACGAATATAATTATAATTGGAAAATTCAGGAACTAAGGTCCCTGCATCTGATAAGTTTAACCCTTCGATAAAATTATTATTTTCCGCGCGCACATCTGCATTCAAGCTATATCCTCCAGAAGGATTAATATTTTTATCCACACGATTTTTAATATTTTTTAATTCCCACTTCATTCCAAATTCAGTACCCTGGAAATAATCATAACCAATCCCTGATTCTATATTCTGTCCTATAACTTTTTCCTTTATGGATGCCCGATAGCGGTTCCAGGAAGAATAAACCTCCAACTCAGAACCGTACAAAGGATACCTTAATCCTCCACGGAACTGAAGTAATTGAAATCGTAAATTATTATCTAAACGATAAACTGTATATGATGATTCCTCTTCAGTGTTCCTTGTTTGAAAATAAGTTTCAAAAAATAGAGTTGGGAATAACCGGCGAAATTCAAAAATAAAAAATAAATCCATATCTTTATGTTTATTCATAGATGCTCCGCCAAAAAGAGACACTCTATCTAAAATTTCAGACGAATAAAAATAAAAACCGGGTTTAAGCGTTTTATAATCCATCATTATTTTCGGCATAATGAACATTGGGGGAAAACTATCCTTATGGGGGTAAAATTTAACTGTATTTTGAGAAGTGATGGGGTCATTCAGCACTCTATTTCGTTTAAAGTATGTAGGGCTGTATCCTACAATATTTTCATCAGCAAAAATAATTGAATCTAGGATGGCAATTTTATACCCGCCATTTTCATAAACAGAATAAACAATTTTACCATCACCGGATTGATCAGGCATAAATGCCCCACCGTGGACATTCGTTATATATCCCTGCTGATCCGGGCTTATTAAGTACAAGTTGAAAATTCCACTCCTGTCATCGGAATAAACCATCGTACTATTTACCCCAACAGATGGATTTCTTTCATCCCACTCCAAATTACCCAATACTGTACCCATACTAGAATCAACTAAAGAAATATAATAAATATTTCTAAAGTGGTTATCCGTACCCTCGAAAATGATCCAATTCCTGTTTGAATCAAATGTCAGTCCTGATATAATTCTATGATTTTGAAAATCTGTCAATTTATAGGTGATCATATTTTTCAGATTTAGATGAAAAATATTTTGACTTCCATCCTTTGTGGAGATATAGATTATGGAGCTATCTTCAAAAACAAATACTGGAGAAAAAGCCCGGGCATTTTTGGTCAACTGTTTTTCTTTTTCGGTATTCAAATCATATTGGTAAATATCGTAATATTTTGATCCCTGTTTATCAGGCCATTTATTTTTTTTACTATAATAAATTATATTCCCATCAGAATGCCAGGACGGTTTTGAATATACTCCCTTTGTAATGGATTGTGTTTTTTTAGATTTTAAAGTATGAACAAACAAATCTGTGTTACCGAAATAATCATGATTTCGATTGGATAAAAATGCGATTTTCTCACCAGTCGGCGACCACTTTGGAAATAAATTCGCTGTTCCGTTCTCCTCAATAATTTTACCTCTAAGTTCATTTTCACCAATATCTTTTGTTAATATCTCATATCGTTTTTGAAGAACGGATTTAAATTGTTTATATAATTTTGGACCGTCTACCCCAGTACCCTTTTTAACTGCCTTATTAACAAACCCGTTTATTGGCGATGAAAGAGCTTCCATAATTATTTTTAGTGATTCTGGTCCGTATTTTACCGCCATGTAACGACAGAATGCATATCCTGCATTATAGACAGACTCATTCCCAATTCCACTTTTCCCAAAGGTATTCATTTCTGCCCAGGATAATAAACGCCCGTTTAATACACGATCCCTGAGAATCATATCCCTAGTGGTATCCCAATTATCCCAACTCGCTCCGTCATACATGTATTGAGCAGAGCCTTCCGCCAACCATGGTGGAACCGTAGTCCCCGGTATTGGATAACTTATCATCACATTCGGATACCCATATAAAACATCTTTTCTTTTTTCCTTTTCGTACCCCATACCCTGAATATAGGCTCCCGGAAATTTTCTGCCGAATTTCATGGATTTCTGAATGGAAACGATATGTGTAAACTCATGGGTAATCACATTTTGCAGCCATCGATGACTACCGCGCAATTCAAACTCAAGAGGCGAAGTCCAAATGACTATTTTATTATCATAGTAATAAGCTGCCCCGTTAGATATATCATCAGTATCCGTAAAAACAATATGGGTTTTACCTAAAGGTTTGAAGCCATAAAGTGTTGTCACATAGGGATAAATCTTTTCAGCAACGTCGGCCCCTTCCCTTGCAGAAGTTTCTGTATCATCATAATAATGGATAACGAAATGGTCAGTTTCAAATGTTTTCCAATCCAACTCTGGATGGTTATAACGCACTTGGCTAATACTCAAAGATACAAAAAGTATTAATGCTGTACGTTTCACTTTATGACACCGACTTTAAGGATTTTTTCTTCAGATTTTATCCCCTGAATTGCTTTTACCTTTACAAAATAAACGCCGGAATCCATATCGTGGATATCCCATACCCATTCATTTAGATCTCCATAGGAGGCATTAATAACACCGGATTGAGCTATTAACAATCCGGAAATATCATAGATATCTACTTTATAGCCGGTTGCAATCCCCAATCCAATCCTAATGATGACTTTTTCATCATAGGCAGGATTTGGGTAAGCGTAAGTCTCGATATCATTAAGCAATTGGTTCGGAGGATCCGAAACAGGATATTCCAGGCGCAATGTTCGTGTATTCCCCTCATCACCGTTTTTATGCGTCCATTGATTTCCCTTTGCAGTTGTTTTTTCTTCAAATAAAAGTATCTCCTTTGTTGTCAATATACAGTTTATTCCATTGATAACACCCAAAGACACTAATTCCCCTTGGACGGCAAGTTTTGACTCAATATTCAGCAGATGATTATAAATAACTAGATTAGTTTCATTATCCTGCAAAACAAGTTCCGGATAGGGTTCTGAAAATAGTTGTCCAACGAGTACGGGTGTGTCTTTATATGCATTTGTCTTGACCGGTGATCCCGGGTATGAAATATTATTTTCATGAAATACATGAAGCATTCCGGATGAGTCCAGGCTAATGATTTCCCCTTTACCATCTAAATTAAAATCAATCAACGCATCACCATAAAAATAGTCTAAGTGATTAAAACTATCTTCAGTAAATACGAGGTGTTTAAATGAGTTCAATTCCTCCCCATAAAGATAACTTGAAGAAAAAGCATTTGGTTTATCGACGAACACCACAGGTGCAACATTCAAAGTCGTATCGGAATACCATACAAATTCATTTCCAGTCGAATTGAATTCGAAATGAGTAATTAATGTTGTTTCGCTAATAATTTCGTTTAATACGAGAAACCTCTTATTTATTTCAGAGCGATCTACTGATAGAGATTGAATAGTTCCGATGGGATTGTAAAAATATTTTATATTTTTCATTTGCTTTGTATTCCCAATCCATAAGCTATCATTCCCCCCAATAATTTCCTGGATACCATCTTGATTTAAATCGGTCAACAATCTCAAAGGGAATAGTTTACTGTGAATCCCATTAACTCTATTCTGAATTCTTACAGAAAAAGTCATGATATGACCCGGAGGACTAATATTTTCTACACTTAGAAATGAAGAAGCATTGTCATTAGATCGTGTATCCGGGTAAGAGAATGGTCCAAAAACCGGCATTTGTTCTTTCATTTCAGGGTTTGCCCGTTCATACTCCCTGTTCCCTTCGAACCACATATCTCCAAAATACCCGGATGATGGGTCCGGGGTTACTTGTGAAATATAACCCATATCCTGGGCGCCATCTGCTTCTTCCAAATCAATTCCTCGAAAGGCTCTGTCGCCATTAACGCTGTAGTTTTGGATGCCAGAATATATTCTTGCCTCATCTATATGCCAAATAAGCAATCCGGAAGCCGGCATACCTAAATTATAGTTTGGAATCTTCACAATCACACCATTGGAATCAATGCTGATATTTACTGAATCCATTAAAGTGTTCGTAAATGTCGGCAGAGTATCTGAGATCTCCCATATTGCATATCTCAAAGAATCAATACTCACACCATCGCGTAACCAATTAACACGATTTTCAATTAAAAAATATTCATTTTGATTAATGGGTATTTTCGCAATTTGATTTTTTGCATCGTGTATTTCTACAAAGGTATTATTCTTAATTTCAATAGGAGATTCCCAACCTGAATAGATCCGTGACCAAGCATTTGGTGGAGAAGGAATCACCCCTCTTCCATTATTGGAACCCTGGTCCATTAAACCAAAAATACCAATACCTGAACGGCCTGATTCTGTTTCCCATAGAGGAGGTAACCCGACAGCAAATCCAACCATGAGAGCAAAAGTTCCGGTAAGACCGTATTGAGCATCACATGGTGCGGATAACTCAGAGAAAAGAGATTCCTCGTAGAACACTTGATTTTGAGTTTCCGGTAAAATTATGCCCTGAGTTAATACCATATTTTCTATTTGTATCGGACCTCCTAAATATTTCAATAACATATCACTATCAATGTAAACAGACGGTATATCTTCAGGTGTTGGGTCTAAAAAGGGTAAAGAAAAATCCTGACCTACCCCTGCATGTATGATAATGGTAATATCATACTCTGATAAATTTATTTTATCCTTTTTCACGGCTAGAGTTACTGCATCCCTAAACAACTCTGTTAGCCGTTTTTCATGATTTATTTCATCGCCAAGTTGATGATAATAGTGCATTGGATTTATCAGGGTGTAACTCAGATCAGATTCATTTGGAAAAATATCTGACCCTTCTAAATCAATTCCAAAAGCTCCGTAAGAAACTGCTGAAAAATATGAATCAACCGCTTCTAATTGAGAAAGGTAAAACGACCTATCGTGCGGTGGAGGATCAATCGTATATTTTCCACAGTCAGTTTGTCCAGAAGTGAGCAAAAAGGAACCATCACCAGTGGTACCGGGAGATGAATCCGGTTTGAAAGAAACCCGAATAACGGCTATTTTTAAATGACCATTAATTTGGGCATTACCTACCGTCAGGGGAATAACTATAAAGACAATCCCCAGCCGGGCTATTAAAAACCGGGCCATTTAAACGATAATAATATTAAAACTGGACGCTTAAAGAAAAACGCATGGTATTCTGCAAAGGATGACCTGCCGGTCCTGAAGTATATCCGAAGTCGAAACCATAATTTGAGAAACGGAGTCCAACCCCGAATGTTGGATTTGCTATTTTTCCGGTTTGGTCCAAATAATAACCTGCTCTAAGGGCAAAATAATTAGAATACCAATACTCCATCCCAAAATTATGAACTAGTTTTTTTAATTCATCAGATAGTGTTCGATCATCGGCAGATCCAACTTCTTTTTGGCCCCATTCATTATATATTCCCCAGTTATCATCCCCATACTTAGCTCCGTACTCTTTTTCTGTATCGATCATTTCTTCTTTATCGCGTTCATTATTTCCGTTCGCATCACCAACCCATTCCCATCCGCCTATTTGTCTATCATTATCCTCACCAGCTATTGAACGGTCGATGTCTCCACCAAGAAGCCAATCATCAACCCAGGATGTGAATAAGGCCAAATAAACCGGGTCTTTATGGGCAGTTTCCTGTTGTCCATGTTTATTATAATCCGGATGTTTATCAGTTTGATTTCCTTCGGAATCATATCCGCCAACTATACCGTCCCCATCCCAATCCATATCCGGATAGGATGTTACCAGCATTTTATCTACGTCATAAACCAGACTTAATCGATTATAGGTATTTTTAAATAATTCATAATTAAACCCAAGAGTTAGATTTGTGGGTTGTGGGTCTGCCTGATCTGGGTCAATAAAGTCTACTTTTGGCCCAACATTAGTTAAGGTAAGCCCTAATGTTAAATTCGGAATTATAAATTTTTGTTTTAAATAACCAACATCAAAACCAAAATCTGTAGATGTCCCCTTGCCTTTTTCGCTTCCTGTTCCCATTTCGACCAAATGCTGATAAGAAATTTTGGCATTTACCCCCAATGAAGATTTATCTGATAATCTAGTGCTGTATGACAAAGCCATTGCCATCATATAAGAGGTAAATTTCCCTTGGTATTGAGCAAATTCATCCATCCTGACCTGCTCACCAAGATTTAGATATATCATATGACCACCCAAAGTACCTAAGTTTGGGAAGTGACGCCGAAATGCCAAGAATTCATAATACAAGTCATCCACGAGGTTTGGCAACCAGTTCACATGCATGAGTGCTAATTCCGATCCTTCCTGGAATGCTAATCCAGCCGGATTCCAGTAACTGGCATAGGCATCGTTTGCAATGGCTACTTGTGCCTCCCCCATGCCTCCGGCACGAGCTCCCGGTGAAATAAGAAGGAATATAGCTCCTGCCTCACTCTGAGCAGAAGCTGAAACTGTTAGCAGAAGCGCAAAAAACAGGTTATAGATTCGCTTCATGGTTTTCTCCCTGTTCCCCATGGGAACATTTAATGTGTTGAAAATTGATTAAACCGTTAGCGATTTTTAAATATATACTCCTGTTTTTAAATACTTATTAATCTATCCCTTGAATCCTATGTAAAACAAGTAGGGATTTTTTTGGGGCCTATCGGGGTAAAATTTAGGTTAACAACCTGATAATTCTGAGTACTTCTTTTTATCGATATTTTTTGCTTTTTTCGTCGTTCTCAATTATATCGCATTTAAATTAAATATCTATCCCAATAAAGCCAGGGAAAGAAAAGGCAAATAGGTTATGGCAAGGACGGCCAATAATCTGACAATAAAAAATGGTAATGTTGCCTTGTAGATGGTGGGCATATCTTGTTCAAAACGGTATGCAGCGAGAAAAAGATTCATTCCCACTGGCGGTGTTAAAAATCCCAGTTCAAGATTTGCAATAAATATAATGGCTAGGTGAACGGGGTCTATGCCAAAGTAAGCTCCTAAAGGAGCAATTAAGGGAACAACAACGATTATCGCTGAGAAAATATCCATGAGGCATCCGACCAATAAAAGAAGAATATTCAACATGATAAGAAAAGTATATTTTGAACTCACAGTTGCTTTGACCCATGCCAGAAGTTGAGACGGAATTTGGGCATCAACCAAATAACTTGTTAACCCCATGGCAACACCCAAAATGATTAATACCCCTCCAATTAAAGTGGCGCAATTAATGACAATCCCAGGAAGAGCCCTAATATATAAATCTTTATAAACCCACACCTCGATTATAAACACATATATTACTAAAAATGCGGCTGTTTCAACAAGAGTTGTAAATCCTCCAAAAACACCTAATAGAATTAGAATAGGAATAATAGCTTCATACTTGCTTTCCCATAGGATTTTAACCATCTCTTTAAAGTCTGGGGAATGGCTTTTTATTGACTGAATTTTCCCCTGCCAAACGGACCATCCCGCAACCAACACAACTAAAACCGTCCCGGGTATTATACCGGCAATGAACAAAGATTTTACCGATACTCCGGCTGTAACACCGTAAATAATTGCCGGTAGACTCGGAGGAAACAATAATCCTAATGAACCGGCTACGGTGATAAGTCCTAAAGCAAATGTTTTTGAATATCCTTCTCGAATGAGCAAAGGAAATAATAAACCACCTAAGGCTAATATTGTCACACCGGAACCTCCGGTTAAGGCTGTAAAAAAGCCACTTAAAATAACAATGACTACTGGAGTGCCCCCTGGTATCCATCCAAACAAAAGTCTAAATGACTTAACCATACGCTGAGAAGCGCCACTTTCAGCCAAAATATAACCCGCTAATGTAAAGAGTGGTATGGTGGGTAATGTCGGCGATACAACAATCCTGTAAGTCTCAGCAGGAATGGCTGAAATAGGTGTAAAATCGCTCCAAAATAACAATACAGCCGATCCTCCCAACCCAACGAAGATTGGAGCGCCATAAAAAAGAGAAACCAGCAATAATATTATACCCACCCATACTACCGGTGTAAATGCCTGAATAGCATCGGTCAACGAAAACATACTCCATAGTAATGCTGCAGCTAAAATAGAAGCTCTATGCAACCTGTTCTCATAACTTCTCTGAAAAATCAAGACGGCAATCAAACCAAATCCTAACGGCATAATTACTTGGGTGAGCCAACGGGGAATATTTGGAGCAATCTCTATTGGATAGGCAGTTTCAACCTTTACCAATTCAAAACTCCCCCATGTTAATGCAATGAGAACAATAAACGATATCGTTTTTGCAAACCATCGTCCCAGATGGAGATTGGATTCAGGTTCAAATAGTGGGGTTGTTGTTAGCGCTAATAATTTATTTTGGCGTGCAGCCAATACTGCACCTATAAACCCAATCCAAAGAGTAAGATGCTGTACAAGAACAGGTGATGCAGGAATTCCAATCGTTCCAAATATCCGTGAAATAGTCTCAATTGCAGGAAGAAAAGTGAGTGCCGCAAAAACGGTAAGCGCCAATACATCTTCTCCCCAATGTAATGAATCTGAAAATTGCTTACGTTTATGATTAATATTCACTTATTTGGGGAACAAATTATCCAAGCTGTCCTTTTCAGCTTTTATCTGAACAACCTTATCAAATATCTTTTCTGAAACAACCGTTCCTCTAATCTGAGGATACCAAGTTTCTATCAGTTCTTTCCACTTGGTATATTGTTCAGGGGTTTGTTCGTGCACAATTAATCCATAGGATTTCATGACTTCGACGGCTTGATTTTCCTCAAATCTGTTTTTCTTCTGGATTTTCTGTCCCACATCCCCGGATATTCGTAATAATTCTCTTTGATGGTTTGGATTTATTTTCTTCCATGTTCTTGAATCGATGACAATACCTGCAGATAATAACCCCCATCGCATATTAAGCATATGATTTGTTATGCCAAACCATTGTTGCGCCAAGGCATATATTGCCGGAGTCGCTACAGCATTAATGAGACCGGTTTGCAATCCAGATAATATATCGATTGAAGCCAAAGGGATGGGATTATATCCCCCTTTTTTCCACAATTCTGCCGTCTGATAATCTCCTGCCCAAGTAAATATCTTTTTATCTTCCATATCCTCCGGCAAGGTTACAGGTTCATCGGTAAACCAGTATGCCCAACCTACATCGGCCATATACAAAAGATTAAACCCGTTTTCTATTAATCCCGATTCTAAATCCTCAGATATTCGATCGCGGATATAATCTACATCATCCCAATCTTCATATAACAACGGCATAAAAAATGCCGTAAAATCACGATTTATTTCAGATAAACCTTCAGAGGAAATTGCTGCAGCATGAATTTGACCGATACGCATTTTCCGTATCATATCCCTTTCGTCGCCTACAACTCCCCCGGGATAAATTCGAAGAATGACCTGCCCTTTGGTGGCTGCCTTCCATTTTTGGCCCATTTCGACCAATTGACCATGCCAATCCGATCCCTCCGGTGCGAGGGTTGCCATTTTGACCACAACCTTTTTCCCAGCCAAATTCGATACTAAGAGTAACAAAATGATTATATATTTTCGTCTGTTCATATTGAAATTGCGTATTTAATAAAAAAATTCATCAATGTGGTTTAAGAGCCATTTGGCTCGATTTTGGTTAATCCTATTTCCTAAACGTAAGTCCGGTACCTTGTCTTTATCAACCGCTAAAACACTGTTCAGCATGACAATAAATTCTTCCTTATTTTGAACCTCTTTACTGACATTTTCAGCCAAAGCTAAAAAAGGACTGCTGTCGTATCCGCCGGATGCATGATTGGCCAATTCAAAATAATGTCGCGCAACTTCAATTTTATTATTTGGAGCATCAGGACGGCTCATCGTATATGATATCATTGCCGTATAAAGTGCACCATAATTCCAATGGGGTTCCAAATATAATGCCTCATCTAAATAACGACCAATACGAGGTAATTTAATTAACCAATCCGGATGGGCAAAACTTGATTTAACCGCGCCCCCATAAGCCGCAGCAAGCCAATACAAAACAGGGATATCCTCTCGAACAAAGTCAGGTTTTTTTGCGGTAGAATCTTTTATCCACAATTCAAAAGAATTATATTTTTTGGACAATGCAAGTTCTCCATACATTATACCCTGAATAAAATGCTTGAGGGCTTCCTCTTTTAATTCCCGGCTCAATACAAAATCATTTATAGAGGCTCTATCTGATTTTTCCAACAAAAATCCATAGGCATATTTTGTGTGAGTTTCACATAATTTTATCAATGGAATATTATTAGCTGAATCTAGATCAATTTTCTTTTCATTAACTTTAATTTGCTTGTGGTAAATGGCTCCGGCCAATTCAGGACTAAGATCTAAAACAGTTGCCGATGTACAGCCCCATATATAAAATACATTGAGTAATACATAAAAAAAGACGAGAACACGCTTAATAGAAATAAAAAACTTATCCGTGGATTTCACGATAAAGTGGATATGCCTCACATAATTTTTTAACATTTGATTTTACAGTCAATTGGAGTTGGTCATCCTCCGGATTTTTAATGATTTGATCAATGAAATCTACAATTGCGAGCATGGACTCTTTTCCCATACCTCGGGTTGTAACAGCTGGAGTCCCTATTCGTATTCCACTTGTGATAAAAGGGCTGCGAGAATCGAAGGGTACCATATTTTTATTTACGGTAATTCCCGCTTTTTCCAGTGCCTTTTCTGCCGCTTTGCCTGTAATATTTTTATTGGATAAATCAATCAGAATGACGTGTGTATCAGTCCCTCCGGAAATTAAAGTATAATCCTTAGATAAAAAATTTTCTGCCAAAACCTGAGCATTTTGGACGATATTTTGGGTGTATGTTTTAAATTCAGGATTAAGCGCTTCTCCAAAGGCTACAGCTTTTGCAGCTATGATATGCATTAAGGGTCCTCCCTGAATCCCGGGCATCACCGTGGAGTTTAATAATTCTGATATATTTTTTACTCGCCCCGATTTTGGCGCTACAATATCCCAAGGATTTGCTTTATCTTTTCCCATCAGAATCATTCCCCCCCTGGGACCGCGTAATGTTTTGTGGGTCGTTGTTGTTACCACATCACAATAGGGCATTGGGGACGGATGAATTCCCGTTGCTACAAGGCCTGCAGGATGTGCTATATCAGCCATTAAAAAGGCACCAACTTTTTCTGCAACTTCCCTAAATTGCTCAAATTCAATAAATCTTGGATAAGCACTTCCACCACATATAATTACTTTGGGTTTATGTTTCTTTGCCAGACGAAGTACTTCAGAAAAATCTACTCGGCCCGTTTTTTGATTAACCTGGTAAGAAATAACATTATATAATTTCCCGGAAAAATTGACAGGACTTCCATGGGTTAAGTGACCGCCATGGGCTAAATCCAGTCCCATAATGGTATCTCCCACTTCTAGAAATGTCATCAGGGCTGCCATATTGGCTTGAGAGCCGGAATGGGGCTGTACATTAGCATATTCGGCACCAAAAAGTAATTTGGCTCTATCTCGGGCTAAATTTTCAGCCTCATCAACATGTTCACATCCCCCATAATAACGTGCTCCGGGATAGCCTTCTGCGTATTTATTCGTCATCACGCCACCGGCCATTTCCAACACTGAATAGCTTACAAAATTTTCAGATGCAATAAGTTCAAGGGTATAGTCTTCCCTTACCACTTCTCGCATAAGAATACTATATAGTTCGGGATCAGAATTAATTAAATATTTAAAATGATCAACCGAATTGGACAAGTGAGCCCTACCAATCGGCTTCTTTATTCAGTTTTTCAGTAATCCAACTGTAGCAATTGCCCTCTGGTAAAATATATCCTTTATTCTTTTTGTCAGCATCCATCATAAACCATTGGGCTTTCCCAAATAAAACTTCGTTGTCTTTCAGCCAATCACCAGAACGGTTAAACCGATTAAATCCCTTATTTTCCGCTTTTTCAAAATATTTATAAGCTAAGGAAGCCACCACACGGTCATCCAGGGATATATCGGCACTTCGACAATTTTGAAAGGCTTTATAATAGACATTCCCTTTCGCACCCATTGCTTCTCCGTTCCCCGATAATGACATAGCTTTATCTGCCCAGTTAAATGCGGACCCGAATTCCTGATTTTCTATAAAAACCTCAGAAAGTTTAATTGCGACACGAAAATCACGAGGATCTAATTTAAATAATCGTTCATAAATTCTTGAAGCTTCATCAAGTCGATCTGATTTATCCAAAACTGAAGCCAACTTTCTATGTGCAACCTTACTGGTAGGGTCAGCATCCAACACTTGTTTTAATACATCAATGGCATCTCCCAATCGATCATTTGCAACCAAACGATCTGCATAATCCATGCCGTAGGAAACATTATCCGGATTGTTTTCAAATCTATTTTTATACACATCCAGAGGATCACGGCCGCTTTTTTCATAAGCATTGGCCAAATCACTTTGTGCTCCTTCGTTATTTGGGTCTAGATCCAACAATTCTTTCAATACGGTTATCTGGTCATCATATCGACCTTGTTCACCGTAGAGGTTTGCTAAATCCGCTTTAATTTCCAAATCTTCCGGCGCTAGAAACGACAGCCGATCAAGTTCGTTGATCTGCTGCTCAGTTTTATTTTGTTTCATATAAGAATATACGAGGCGTTTCCTTAGGTTCACGTTATCATCCAGAAGCTGAAGCCCCTTTAATAAGACATATTCTGAACTATCATATTGCCCCATATACTCGAAAGCAATGGCATAATACTGATATACTTCTTCTGGGTCTTCTCTATCACAACCTAAATCAACCAATTCCCCATAGACTCTGACTGTCGAAGTCCAATCACGATTTTTATAATATTCTGCCGCGCTACTGAATAACCGGGGGCAACGAACCTCCCTAAGCGAATCCAGCCTTGCCAATTCCGCAGCATCTGAATCTGCATCTGTAGTTTCAGGCGGTGTACACATCGTCATAATCACAGCCGAAATACTGATGATGAATAATTTACCAATTGTTGCTTTACTCATTGCTATCTTGTTCTCCTTTTTAGGAACCATAAATCCCCCAGACTTAAACCAATAGATACTTCTTGAATTGTTTCTGAGTTTTCGTTATCCAGAGACCTTTTCCCCGTTCTGTAGGATATATCTATTTGATTATCAGTAACCCCAAATTTAATGCCAAGGCCTATTGCCAATCCACTTTCATTTATTGTTTTCTTACTCGAATACAAGGTGTATTTTGTCTTAAATATTCCTCCTCGGTAATATAATTTATTTGCCCAGTCACGCGGCCTTTGATTTGGATACTTTACCACACCAATATTAAACTGGTTTTGATGACCAACATGATCCGAGAACAACGAGTAATCTGAACCGGATTGCGCTTCATCTGTCCACCACTTTCCCTCCCCAAGGATGTGCCATCCATTCTTCATGTTTAAATCAAATCCCCCACCATAATATTTTGGACTGTATACATAGCGAACCGCTGAGGTATCAATAATTACCGAATCCGGAAAATCACTGATGTCATGAAAATAATTGTCATTTGAATCTTCAAATGGAATAAAAGAATACACGTTCATGTTGATGGGTTTAATGGTACCACCAATAGATCCGAAAAACTGCAATGAGTATGAATCTTTTCGTATAACCGTTCCGTTTAAGGTGCCGTGGAACAGTACCCCGGTATAACTTTTGAGCGTAATTTTTCTAAAATCAATTCCATCAACCTGAAGCATATTATCATCTCTCGATGAACCAAAAAGATATTCACCCTTAATCCCGGCTTGTAAAGACGGTGATAATGGTACAGAAAATGCTGCTGAAAGGGCGGATATTCCACCCCCTGTTCTTACTTCTTTTTTATAATAGATTGAATCTCCTTCAAAATGAAGTAATGTGGAATCTGCTGAGAGAAATATATTTTGACTGCTTACAGGGTTTAATGAAAACCCCAAAGCATATTTATTTTGAATAGGAACTACCCATTGAACTCCACCTAAATATACACCATTATTTACTGGACCTGAATTATAGGATAATTTTTTATTTATAACATATCCGTTTAAATAAGCAAACTTCAGATTTTGCCACGTTGAAGGATTTTCTAAAGATACACTCTGACGAAATACTGGGACCAGGTGTCCCCCTCCAATTCCTAGTGAAGAAGCATGGTTACCGTTATTCGACAATCCGAGTCCATAACCATGAAAAATAGACTGGCTGAAGACTATATTCACCATGAGGCCAAGCAAGCCCTTTTTCAAATCAAGGTACCACATATTGAATCCTCATAACAGGATAAAGTGAATCATTCTCTACACCATGAAAATAGACTGTTGTAAAGGGATCATTGTTTATACTCGAATATAGTTTAATCCCTGAATTACTCACCTTTCCCCTCGCAACATCATGAACAAATGATCGTTCGTTTACCTTAAATACATTATTCCTCACAGGCGTTGACACAAAATAGTTCAAATCCATTTCATAGGGGTCATCTGTGAAAGATTTGAAGGATGAAAAATCACCTTCTCCAATAATAGGATACGATATCAGCAAATAGTTGGGAAGAGAATCATTATCTATTTTGTGTAAAATTAAATCCGCTGATTTAATGACTGCCTTATCCGGCAATGAAAAAGTACTTAAATCCACAAGCGCTAGTGCTTTTAGTCCCATGGCCTGCCCAACCGACAATACTGAGTCCTGAGCCCCTAACTGAGGCGGAAGAGTGACCGACAAATCCATTTGGGTATGATAAATTACTGTAGTTGTATCAATAGAAGAAGAATCCGATGCCATTTGACGAACATGAAGAATTAATTCAGGACCAGAATCAATATTATTATCACGGCTTATAAAACGGTAGCGTCGAGTAAGGGTTTCAACGGATTCAACAAGAAAGGATCGATTAAAATCTGTTTTGACGGTGTCAATGAAGGACTTGAAAATACCAGCAGCAATGGAAAACCGTAACCGTAAGGTTGTATAATTCGTGTCTGAAGAATCTGTTTCCATTGTAGCAAAGCTTATAATGCTGGAGGCTGAAGATGGATCAAAATTTGAAAAATGTGTATGTAATTCACTAAAAACTGAGTCTCCTCCGTCCGGAAAATATCTTAATTGAAATGCAACCTTTTCTACAGTGGAATCCCACTGAAAGTGTAAAAAGAATTCTGCACTATCAATCGTTAAAAGGGAATCGTTTAATTCGTGAAATGCTAAAGAATTGGAAATATCTTTTTCTTTAATTTGAATGAGTGAGTATGGATGCTGGAATCCGTCTTCATTCCCGAAATATAAATAGTCGCTACTACCCATTTCCGGAGAACTCTGATAAGAAATCATTTCTGTAACAGCAAATGAAGCCGTATCTAAATTCAAAGACAGATTATCTAAATTATGGGGAATGGCTGATTCTTCACAAGAAACTAAGATAATCAGAGATAAACCCCACAGCCAAAGGCCGGATTTTTTAAACCAGGTAACCATAGATTAAAAACTATCTACTACAATTCAGCCGTAAAGTTTCACCAAATGATCATTTAATGCACTTGCGATGGCATCGTGGTCAGGGGAATCATGATCAGACAATTGAATGGTGACAAGTTTCTTTTTATGCTTGGCAACCCCCGGCAATTTCAATAAATTTTCCGTCACATTATTTTTCGGTGTATCCAATGCAATAATTAAATCGGCGTGTGGAGCAGCCGCTTCATATCCGTTAATCGTGTCGCCTTTAGATTCTTCTGGTAATTCAATACCGGCTTTTTTAAAGGAATCCTGAGAAAATTTGGCATAATCATCCACCTTATGAACCAATAGAGCAGTTTTAATGCCTTGATAAAATTCCTTACTCTCATAAAGTTGCTTATAGACTGCGGGAGTAAATGCACTACTCCATGTATTGCACATCACAATGTCAGGTTTCCAGAACAAATGTGGTAAGGTGGCAATAGCCGCTTTACTGAAAAACGCATAGCGATTATCATTGTCTGAAAGTACACGACCATTTTTGGATTTATATAACAAATTTGTAAGGGGTTTGAACCATCCTTTATCTTCTAAAAAGTAAACTTGAACTCGAGTTTTTGGGATAAAAGCACTTTTGGCAGATGAGATGATTTCACCCCCATCAAATTCAAATGGGATTTCCCTGAGGCGTATGACCTCACGGAGGATATACTTACGCTCACTGACAAATCCAAATTTGGGAATCATCGTCCTAATATCGTGCCCCATGTTTTGAAGTATCAATGGGACTTTTGCCGAAAATTCACCTAAAGGAGACGTGCTGGCAAACGGACTTATTTCTGTTGTAAGATAAAATAATTTTAAAGACATAGGCGGTATTAATTCGTTTTAAGCTGTTTTAACGATTCGTTGGCTTTTTCAAAATATTCACTGCCGGGAAAATAATCTACAAGCCGCTGATATTCTTCTTTAGCTTTTTCAAGATTATTCATACTCATATAAGCATGCCCCAATTTCAATTGTGCATCATCATCTTTATCTGAACCCGGGAAGGTGAACACTTTTTCAAATTCTATCACAGCCCTTTTGTAGTTTTTTTGCGAATAATAGCATTCCGCTAACCAATATTGGCTATTGTCTGCTAATTCGTTTTGGGTATCGCCAATCACTAACCCTGCAAATCCCTGGATGGCTTTTTTATATTCTCCATTTTGATAATCCGTCAATGCTTGGATATACTGTCTTTTATATTCCGCGGGACTGATTTTAGAAAACGTCTTTGATTCTCCCCTATTTGATTTCAAAGAATACATTTCCGTAAAGCTATTTGCCAAGGTTACAATTTTATTTTCAATCAGGACCAACTGGGCGAGAATTTCAAAATTTACACTATCTATATAAGCGGTTTTATCCTCCATCAATCGGATTTTATTCTGGATTGTATTAATTCGATTAATTAGTAAAATAGCAACAGAATCCGTTTGTTGTTTTGCTTTTAAATTTGCTTCTAGAGCATTCTTTAAATCGGGAAGTAAAAATCGTATTTGAGTATCTAGAGAATCTACCCGGACTTTTTCTCGATCAATTTTTGCATTGAGTCTTTTTAACTCTCGGGTTGCATCAGTTTGCGCAACGAGGATTCCACTAAAAATCACTCCTGCCAGGATCAAGCTAACTATTCGTTTCGGGTGTTTAATCATAAGCATCTTTTTTAATTTTATGGGCGAATAAGTGCCGGGGAATTTACTCCCTCTGAAAAAAATTCACATCAACTATTTCTTATCAACATATTTATGTATCCCTATATGACCATAAACTTTATGTTTGCTCTTCTCTCCCAAAATTTAAAATCATTCCTACCATCATATAACACGATACAAGAAATGATCCTCCGTAAGAAACAAATGGCAAGGGCAATCCTTTTACCGGAATCATACCCGCCGTCATAGCAGAATTCACAAAAACATGCGCCAGAAATAATGTGGCAATACCCATCAATGCCAATCCAGAGAATCTGTCTTTTGTGTCAAAAGAAAGTTTTACTGTTTTCAGAATAAACACTAAAAATAGTATCAACATTGCCGCTAATATGAAAAATCCGAATTCTTCACCGATAACGCTTACAATAAAATCTGATTCCTGAACCGGTAGAAATTTTAAATGAGTTTGCGTTCCTTGTCCGAACCCTTTTCCCCAATACCCCCCTGAACCCAGAGCAGTTTTGCTCTGTATAATTTGGTAGGCAGACCCTAATGGATCTAAATCCGGGTTGAAAAGAGTTAAAACTCTTTTTTGTTGGTAGGGTTTTAACCCCCCCCATATCAAGGGGGCTAATAACCCTAAAAATATATTGGAAAAATAGAGGACAACCCCCTGCCATAATGGAGGTCTTGACAAAACCAATATGACCCCCATGACACCGGCCCAAACAGAGAAAGAAACTACATGAAATGCCGACAACACACTCATCAATGGAGCAATAACCAAAAATAGATGAAAAGGTCTGGCTCCCGCCCAATACAGCATGGGAATTACGGGTGTCATTAATATGACTGCTGTCCCTAAATCTGGTTGTTTTAGGACAATAATAGTTGGGATTATTGCGATAAAAAACGGAATCAAAATTGACCTGAATCGGGTGAGGTGTAAATTGTAGTCTGAAAGGTATCGCGCTAGAGTAATCACAACAACCCACTTCGCAATTTCGGAAGGTTGAAAACCAACGGGAAGCCCAAATTGAATCCAACGATATGTTCCGGCTATCTTACTTCCTAAAAAAGGTAAAAATACCGCGATGAGTATCAATCCATATCCAATATAAATATATTCATGCAATACTTGTATTGAAATCAAAAACATCAATAGAAATAAACATAATGCAACACCAAGAAAAACCAATTGTCTATTAAAAACATTTCCACCGGAGCCACCCCCTACAGAAACAATACTGTATAGGGTCACCAACCCCAACGCTGTTAACATTACAGCAATAAGAAAAATACTAAAAGGGGCATTTTTAAATTTAACCCAGAGAATTTGAAACATTATTTTTCGGCTATCCCAACTTTCGGACTGAAGACCTTAGAAAAAACTCTTCGCGCAATCGGTGCCGCTACCGAACCCCCATGACCTCCATTTTCTATGATGACGACAACTGAAATCATTTCTCCGCTTTTTTCACCAAAAGCGACAAACCATGCATGAGGTTCACCATGTGGGTTTTCAGCTGTACCGGTTTTACCCCAAAGGGTTAGCCCCGGAATGCGAGGGTCAGCTGCACGACCTGTCCCTTTAACGTCCGATATGGTTTTTTCCATATATCGATGAATTCGAGACCAGGTTTTTGGTTGGAGTCTAATTTCTGAATCCGGAATCAATTGAGACTTTTGCTGAAAATGTAATTGAAACATTATCCCTTTCATGGCTAAATAATTAATATATCGAACCATTTGTAATGGAGTCACTAACAGCTCACCTTGACCAATACTTATATTAAGCAAATTTCCCTTTGCCCATCCCCACCGTCCATATCGACGGTTCATATAACTTCTATTGGGAACCCTACCCTGCATTTCTGACGGCAAATCAACTCCGGTTTCAGAACCATAACCAAATCGCAATGCATAGGTAAAGATGTCATCAATATCCAACCGCTGAACAGCTTTATAAAAATAAACATCACAAGATTGAACAATTGCCTGTTCTATATTAACATCCCCATGTCCATCTTCATCCCAGCATCCAAATACCCTGTCCCCAAATTCATAAGAACCAACACAATGAACCGTCCAATGAGGGTCGATAAGATTCTTTTCCAATAGCGCAATTGCAACAACCATCTTGAATATTGAACCTGGAGGGTAGGTTCCATTTGTTCCTCGATTTAACAAGGGACGGTTTGTATCCTGAATAGTGGAATTCCACTCTTGAGATTCCATGAGACCTCTAAACAAATCTGGTGGATAGTCTGGTGAACTAACATAGGCCAGAATCCCTCCTGTTTTTGGATTGGAAACAATTGCAACTCCAGTTTTCCCTTTTAACGATTTTTCTAATTCCTCTTGTAGTACAACATCAAGGGTAGTCTGGAGATTTTTCCCAGGATGAGGGAAACGATTTTCCTGACTTTTGAGATGCCCTGCTTCTCGACCTAAAGCATCCACCTGTATGTAATCAACACCTTTCAAACCTCGCATGAGATCCTCATACTGTTTTTCAAGCCCGCTCCATCCTATTAAATCCCCAAATTCCAAACCACTGTCTTTATCTTTCCTGGCTAGATACTCAGAATCAATTTCTTTAAGATACCCAAGGACATGAGAAGCCCTTACTGGTGAAGAATAAATACGCTCCGGAAATTGTTTATAAATGATACCCTGTAAAATATTTTTTTCCTCCTCTAATCGACTCAGTTGGGTAATGGTCAGGTCTTTTGCCAGTTTTGTAGGTAAAAATCGATTGCGATAATATTTTTTATAATTTTTTTTCAGGATTGCCGTATCAATCCCTGTTGTTTGACTTATAGTTTGAAAATTAAAGGATTTATTCTCCATCTCAGAAGATATACCGTATAAAATATAGGTGGGATAATTGTCGGCAAGAATTATACCATTTCTATCCAATATTAGTCCACGGGGGGCAGGTATTGTAATAGCCCGAATTCGGTTAATATCCGATTGAGAAGAATAACTTTCGTGTTGATAAATCTGTAAATAAAAAAATCTAATAATCAAAATTGCAATCGATAAAATAACCACAATTCCAACCGCCCATAACCTTGAACGGGGAATTAGATTTTCAGCTCTCAGCACGGGCTGCTTCCCGCAAAGGATAAAAATAATTCACTATCAATAAAACAATAGAAGAATACAAAGCTGTGAAAAACCACTTTGACCAAAACACGCCTAAATCTGATTCAATTAATGACTGATATCTTACATAAGTGAATATTAAAAAATGCATACAAAATATTAAACCAATGCTAGCGTAAAACCGAAGGGGAACGAATCGTTCATATTTTCCTTTTAAATATCCGCCTAAATATCCCGTAAGTGAACATGTTAATGGTGTTAACCCAAAAAAGGATCCTACACCGGCAAAGTCCACTGCCAATCCCAGAGAAAACCCAAAAAGAACACCAAAAAACCTTCCATATCGTATCGCCATATACAAGACACCAATTGCCACAAAATCCGGACGAACCAAACGTATAGTCGTTAATTCTGCCAGAAAAAACTGTCCAAAAAATATACTTAACCCTATCAAAAGTCCATTAGTCCACTTCATCAATCTTCTCCGTAATCACAAATACATTCCTCAATGCCCCAAGATTGGGTTTAATTCTTGCAATTGCCACTTTCTGAAAACTACCGCGCTCATTGACAATTCCAATAACTTCACCTACATATAAATTCCCGGGATAAATTCCGCTAAACCCTGAGGTAACAATTCGGTTTCCAATTTGGATTTTTGCATTTTTTTGGATTTCCCATACTTCACATATATCATCTTTTTTCCATCGGAGAATTCCGACGGCACCTGATGGAAGCATCCTAACGGATAATCTATAGTTTACATCATTGAGCATTTGCACAAGGGATAAGTTTTGATCAGTTATTATGGTTTTTCCAACAATCCCTCCGGGGACTATTACGGGTTGATCCGGTTGAACACCATTTATTGTTCCCACATCGATTGCCATAGAAGTCATATTTGCTGACACGCCAAAATTCATCACTCTAGCCGGAACGAGAGTTAATCGGCTATCCCTTTTGAATCCTAAAAGATTTCGCAAACTGTTATTCTCTTCAGCAGCATGAATTAGTGATTCAATTTCTAACGATAATTGGATATTTTTTTCCCGTAACAACTGAGTTTCCTCTTCAAGAACCCATAATGATTTTACATAAGTGATTGGTGCAGAAATCCGTGCAAACAGAGTATTGGCTTTCCCCCGGAGTATGGTAACATCGGGAGAATCATTATTCATCAGAATATAATAGGATAAAAAAACCGCCAGGATAAATAAAATATGATCTTTCTGCTTTAGGAGCGTGAGATAAAGAAAACGCATTCCGTCTCTATATCAGGACAGAACTATATTTATTGACATTCTCCAGAACCATTCCGGTTCCTTTTACAATGGATAATAAAGGATCTTCAGCAATATTTACTGGAACATTTGTTCTCTCACGAATAATTTGGTCTATTCCATTTAACAGACTCCCTCCGCCAGCCATAATTATACCCCTATCTAGTATATCTGCAGAGAGCTCCGGTGGTGTTCGCTCCAAGGCTCTTTTAACCGCTTCAACAATAGCATTCACAGGATCCTTTAAAGATTGTCGAATTTCATCGGAGGAAACTTCAATAGTTTTTGGAATTCCGGACACCAGATCTCTCCCTTTTACAGCGATCATTTCCGTTTTCATCCTCATAGCTGAGCCGACTGACTTTTTAATTGCCTCTCCGGTGCCAATTCCAATATCTAATTTATGTTCATTCCTAAACCATTGCACGATTGCCTCATCCATTTCGTCCCCTGCGATTCGTATGGTCTCTTTTGTAACAACACCATTTAAAGCAATAACAGCAATTTCAGTTGTCCCTCCTCCTATATCAACAATAATATTACCCACGGGTTGACTAATATCTAGACCAATACCAATGGCTGCGGCGACCGGTTCTTCAATAAGATAAACTTCGCGAGCATTGGCTCTTTCACCTGAATCTTTAACAGCGCGTCTCTCAACTTCCGTTACACCCGACGGAACACAAATCACCATTCTAGGTCGCGCAAGCCTATTGAGATTTATTTTTCGTATAAATCCCTGAAGCATACCATCCGTCATATTAAAATCTGCTATAACGCCATCCTGCAATGGACGAATCGTCTCGATTTCTCTATGAGTTCTTCCCACCATGGCTTTGGCTTCGTATCCCACAGCAATAATTTTTTCATCATGGACGGAACGGGCCACAATGGATGGCTCATTGATCAGCACTCCCCTTCCTTTTACCCATATAAGAGTGTTGGCTGTTCCCAAGTCAATAGCAATATCACCTGAAATCCAAGAAAGCGGTTTTGTAAAATTATTTAAGAAGCCCATAGATTTATAAAATTGTTTTAGTACCTCGGAATTATAGCACTAAACTTAACCATCTTTGAGGAAAATGTGCATACGATATTACTGGATCGGAAATTCAATTTTTATCTCTTTCATTCCCATGAAAAGACTTCATTCCTTTTTGACGGCCTTCTTTACTCAAGGCATCTGCTCTTTTATTTTTTTCTCGAGGAATATGAGAAATAGTCCAATGAGTTAATGTATTCAATTCGTTCGTCACCTGATGATACAATTCCTTCATCCGTGAGTTTCTCACTTGGTATACCCCATTTATTTGCTTAACAACCAATTCGCTATCTGCATATATTGCTAGGGATTTTAGATTTAGCTCATGCGCTATTTTAATTCCAGCTATCAGTGAGTGATATTCCGCTTCATTGTTGGTCGCATCATGAAGATATTCCGAATAGGAGTAAAGTTCTTCTCCATTACAGTAAAAGATACCCCCAATGCCGGCAGTCTTTGAGTGTAGGTCTGCCGCTCCATCTACAAACAAATCCACTTCTACCTCCGGAGAGAGTTTAGTATATAAATTTTTTAATACAGGATTATGCTCAAGGGAATGATTCGATAAAAACTCTCTTAAAGCATTTATTTCTTCTTTAATTAGCCTCATAATAGTCGGGGAACTTAATTCACTTCTTGTAAAATACTTTAGTCAATTTTATCTGTTATATGGCAATGTTTATATTTTATAGTTCAACAGTAATTGAGAAATTCCGAAGGAGACAGCACCCCTTTTTCACATAAAATTTTTAAAGAATTTGAATACGATATTCGTTCGAATGAATCTTTTTCAGTAAAGTGCAATTCTATTCGTGGAATATACCTTAATATATCTCCGACAATGATAACGGGGAATTCATTTTTAATTGCCCACCCCACCAATTGTTTTGAACCTGTTTTATTCACAAATGAATTGGAGGTAAAAAGGTCACTTCCCAGTAAGACCATATTAATAGAGTGTGCCTTTTTCATATAGGTTTCGTCATCAACAATGATAGCGGATATATGGTTTAATTGTAATTCTCTCGCAAATATTTCCCCCTCGTTTTTTGGAGCAGACCGTATACATAATACTTTTTGGATATGCCCTTTCTGATGGAGGAATAACAGCACATCTTTTACTCTACCGGAGTGGCTGATAGTTAATACCGTACTCTTTTTCCAGATAAATCCCTCAGCTTCCTTATTAACCATTGTCTTTATCAAATTCAATTTTGAATTAACAGACTCAATATATGAGATAATTTCTGAGGAAACAGACAATTGTTGTATATCGAAGTAAAATTTCTGAAACAACCCCATCTTTGGGAATTCTAATGCTAAATGTTTAGCCGATTGTTTTACTTCTTCTAGAATAGATTCATCTTTGAGAGTAAGACAATATTTTAAGAATCGATTAAATAATACAGTTGAGCCATGAATTCTGTTTGATAAAATTTTTTCAATCGAAGAACTCATGACTACCGCTCTTCAATATTACTGCATGACTTCCATTAAGTAGTTTCAGATTACCCCAACCATAATTGTCGATCCAGGCTTCTGTATTGAATAGCCTCACCTAGATGACGGGATTGAATGATACTCGCTCCCTCCAAATCTGCAATAGTACGAGACACTTTTAAAATGCGATCATATGCTCTAGCGGATAAACCTAATTTATCCATAGCTGCTTTTAACAGTGTTATACCTTCTTTTTCAATACCACAATAAGTTTTTAGATCGTTGGATTCCATTTGTGCGTTTGAAAATAATCCATCCTCATAAAATCTATCCTGCTGTATGGTTCTTGCACCTTGAATCCTCTCTTTTATTTTTGCCGAAGGCTCCCCGTTTTCCCGTTCAGCCAATTCATTAAATGGAACTGCAGGAACCTCAATATGAATATCGATTCTGTCCATGAGTGGCCCGGATATTCGGCTCATATATTTTTGAATCATTTGGGATGTACAAGAACACTCATTTGCAGGATCAGTGGCATATCCGCAAGGGCATGGATTCATAGCTGCAACAAGCATAAATCTGGCAGGATAGGATAGACTGACGGCCGCTCTTGCAATAGTTACAACTCCATCTTCTAATGGCTGGCGCATGACTTCCAGAACATTCTTTTTAAATTCGGGCAATTCATCCAGAAACAATACACCATTATGGGCTAGAGAAACCTCTCCCGGTTTCGGAATTGTTCCTCCGCCAATAAGTCCAGCGTCCGAAATTGTATGGTGAGGCGACCGAAAAGGTCTCGTGGCAACTATACCCTGATTTTTGGGCAAAAGACCCGCTACAGAGTGAATTTTAGTGGATTGAAGCGATTCTTCTAATGATAGATCGGGTAATATTGTTGAGACCCGTTTAGACAGCATGGTTTTTCCACTTCCAGGTGGTCCAATCAAAATAACATTATGACTGCCTGCAGCAGCAACTTCCAAGGCGCGTTTAACATGTTCTTGTCCCTTAACATCGGAAAAATCCACCGGATAATGAAGATTATTTTCAAACAGTTCTTTTCTATCTACCACTGTTGGTTTAATAGATTCCGATCCGTTTAAGATATCTACCACTTCCTGCAAAGAACCCACGGCTGCAACTTTAACCTCATCCACAACACCGGCTTCCTGTGCATTCTCTTTTGGTAGAATAATCCCTTTTATACCTTTATCTCTCGCGCAAATCGCAATAGGCAGTGCACCCCGAATAGGACGAAGAGAACCATCCAGGGCTAATTCTCCCATTAATAAAATATTATCCAAATAATCCGACTGTACAAGTCCCATTGCCGCTAAAATCCCAATGGCGATAGGCAAATCAAATGCAGACCCTTCTTTTCGAATATCCGCAGGCGCTAAATTTACCGTTACACGTTTTATCGGGAACCGAAAACCACTATTTTTAATCGCAGCTATAACTCGCTCTTTACTTTCCTTGACCGCTCCTTCCGGCAACCCTACAGTAATAAATTTTGGTAAATCAGACCCGGTAAGATGGGCTTCAACCTCCACGACATAAGCATCTATGCCAAGAATGGCACTGCTTAAAACTCTAGCCGGCATTTAAAAACAGTTTGTCAGTGTGGAATATCCCAGATATGGAATGATGATATAGAGAAGGGAATCCCGGATTAAATAAAATAAAATGAAGGCAAAGAAAACTGTCCAGCCTTTTTTTTTAAACAAAAGTTTATAGCCGCCTTCCCGCTTAATTTCTCTCCATTCATTGATAAATTGAGGACGATAAATTGACATTAGTTTTCAGGTTTAATCGTTTCAAATTGCAGGTTCTCGTACTTTTCCCAAATCGTTGCCCCTGCTGCTTTATGGAATCGATATGCAAATGAAAGAGCATCATCAAAAGAATGTCCGGAAAATTCCTTGTTACTGTAATACTCGTCAATCCAACCAATATATGCTTGCATTTCGTCTTGAGCGATATGGTCAAAAATACCGTAAATTAATTCTGCTTTATTATCGTAATACCATGTCGTCAATTCTCCATATCCCCGGTCTTTAATCAACTTCTGATGGGTATCAAAAACCTGAGTGAGATATGAAAATAAAAAGATTTCTTTTTCGCCCGGAGATAGGGTTTTCCAATAGACGGAAATTGCATTAGGGACCGGAGTTTTCTTCTCTTGAGCCGGTAAAAGAGACAGGGTTATTATGAGGGCAAGAATAGTTTTCAATTCAATCTCCTTTTGTTTCGGATTCAAATTCTTGAATAAGGTCTTCTAATTTAGTAATGGCATCTTCTTCAGAAACGCGCCCACGATTTTCACCTTTATAATACAAATGTCCGCTTCCCTTTCCAAAGGCAATTCCTAAATCTGTATGTGAGGCTTCTCCCGGGCCATTTACCGCACATCCCATGAGTGCAACTGTCATGGGTGATTTTACATCTTGGAGTTTTTCTTCCATAACACTGGCGATTTTAAACAAATCAACTTCCAAACGACCGCAAGTGGGGCAAGCAACAATAGTCACTCCTTTGCTGGCCAAGCCCAATGATTTTAATATTTCAAACCCCACACGAACTTCTTCCACGGGGTCATCCGTTAAACTCACTCGGAGCGTGTCCCCTATTCCTTTTGCCAGTAATGTACCTATACCCACAGAAGATTTCACTGTACCCGATTTTGTGGGACCGGCTTCAGTAACTCCAAGGTGAACTGGGTAATCATAATGCTCAGAAAATAATTCATACGAACCCATCATGAGAGCAACATCGGATGCTTTTAAGGATACAATAATATCGTTAAAATCATGTTCATTACAGATGTCGATATGGCGTTTGGCACTTTCAACCATGGCTTCCGCTGTAGGATACCCATATTTTTCAATCAAATCTTTTTCAAGACTACCCGCATTCACCCCTATCCGAATAGGAAGGTTTGCACTTTTCACTTTTTCGAGGACCTCTTTCACTCGATGTTTTCCCCCTATATTCCCTGGATTTATACGGATTTTATCTGCTCCAGCGTCCACCGCTTCTAAGGCCATACGATAATTGAAATGTATATCCGCCACTAAGGGCACATTCATGCGTTTCTTAATGTCATAAAGTGCATCAGCTGCCGGTTGATCCGGTACAGTGATACGAATGAGTTGACATCCAGCTTCTTCCAGCCGTTCTACCTCTTTTAATGTGGCGGTTATATCGTGTGTTTTGGTTGTCGTCATGGATTGAACAGAAATAGGGAATCCACCTCCAATAAAAATATCCCCAACTTGTACTTGTCTTGTTTTTTTACGTTCAATCATATTTTATTACCAGGAAATTATGGTTTTGATGAATGAGGTACAACGACTTCACGATGATATGGGTTTTTAAAATAGTCTACTGCTTGAGTGATGGCACTTGTGTAATTATCAATTTCAATACAAGCCTTATAAGCATTCATCGCTTCATCCCTATGTCCTTGCCTATCCAACACCATTCCTTTGCGCAAGTATGCAAAAGCCAGAATTGCATCCAATTCTGCATTATAGTTCACTGTACAAATCGTTAAATGATGACTCGCTTTTTTATTTTCCCCTGTTAAAAAATAATAATGGCCCCATTCATAATTAAGGTAACTGGTGTACCATTTTTTCTGCTGAGGCGTTAACCGTGTCATTTCTTCGGTTAATTGTACTAGCCGTTTTTTAGCAGTCTTTAGTTGTCCGTTCTGCAGGAGGCTTTCCACATAATGAATTTGAAAATCAAAATTTTTCGGATATTGATACGCCAAACTTTTACTGATTTTTAACGCTTGTTTTAAATCGGTGTCAACCCAAAGGAATACAAACGATAGAATACTTTTAGCTTCTGTCACTGCCCATTCACTCTCCACGGCAGATATTATCATTTTTTTGATTCCTTCCTCTTTGGAAGGATTTAAACCAAAAAGAGTTGCGCCAAATTTTACAAGAGGATTACTTAAACCCGCATAGTATTCCACAATTCCAATAGGAAGGGCAGCATCTTTTAAATTTGGATCCATTGCCCATGCTTTTCTAATGAGTCGAAATCCTTTATATGCCGCAGAAAGTGTTCCAAACCATTGTTTCTGCCCTAAAAGAATTCTGGCTTTTAACCCTCTAGCCGCTCCCAAGTACAACAGATATTCAGCATTACCGGGGTATTTTTCATGTAATAATTCATAGATGTCTTCTACTTGCTCTAAATCATTCTTAAGGTTTTCATAGATTTCTTCTTGGGGTAAATAGGCTTCGTTCCGCCGCCAGCGAGCCGCTGCCCAACTCACATGAACTACGGGATTCTCTGGAAATTCCACCCTGGATTGAGACAGTATTTTAATACTTTTATCAAATTCATAATTATAAAATGCATTTACCCCGGTGCGAATCACATCGTCTCCGAGATGCTGTCCCCATAATCTCATTAGGGTAAGAATGATAATTGGCAGACGTTTCATAGGTCTATAAATTAGGGCGTTTTGTTCTTAACCACCGACGGTTTCATTATAAATTCTACATCAAAGGGAGAAATTGATGTAGAGTAGATTATTATGAATATGGGGACGCGCAATACGGCGTCCCCATATTTTATACATTAATGTCTACTATTTCAGTAAAATATTACGCGCCTTTTTCCAATCCTTATTAGACAGTGCCCTCCATTCTACCCGGGTCCGTTGTTTAGCCATGGCTTGAGTAAAACTCATTTTAATTTTACTCATAGCGCTGGTCACAGAGTTGGATTCCAAAAAGTACATTTGTTCGATAAACGCATAACAAGGATCTGATTGCTGCAAACGAAATTGTTTGGATAATGGTGAACCCTCATCAATCTCCTCACAAAAATCGTTATACATGGTTAGTTGCAATTGAGAACCCAAAATAGAATAAGGCATAACTGTAGTATCAACCTCACCATCCTCATACTCAAAAATAGCAATCAGTACATTGTCATCTGTGGCATACCATTCGCCTTGTTCTGTTTCGGTGAACCCAAATTCGTCGGTGAAGGTACTAGTTATTACACCCTCTTTTTCCATGGATATCGTCAGGTTTTCATCCAATAATTCTGCGCCCAGCAAGGGGAAATCCACCTCATTGGAATCAGATGCAGCGAAAGGAATTGTTGACGCCTTAAATGTACCATTAACTATAAAATAGTGAGTTGAGTCTATTTCACCCGTATTAAAATCCATGGAGAAAAGGGTGTCATGGGTCATGGTTAAAGAATAATTGCTTTCATCCAATACGAAATCAGACATATTTGCATAGAAGCCACCTTCTGTTACGCTGATTTGAACCATTAGAAATGCAACCTGTTCCTGAGGTGAATCTCCTCCAACCATGAGTGAAAATATTGGCAGATCCGGCCCTTCTTCACTTTCCATTTCAACTATTGGTCTATTCATCAGCATGATTTCTGGGGCATTTCCTGCACCTTCTTCGGGCGGAATGACAAACATATAAGATAATTCTGCGTTAGGTGTGCCTGTCACTTGAATGGAAGTTTCACCTTTAGAAAAAATATCTGCACCTATTTGAGCAACACGAGATCCAATTAACAAAGATGCATCTGTCTCTGAAAGTTGCCAATTCCCCACCAATTCATCTGGGCGATTTGGCGTGTCATCTTTATCCTCACAAGCCGAAATAAAAACAATGAATACTCCAATGATAAATTTTGTAAATAATTTCATGGCATTCTCTCCTTCTGGTTGCTAACAAACCTACGTATTTAAATCAACCGATTCAAGTGAATTAGGATACACTTTGTGACCAGGAATGGATGATCCAATATTTTTATATTTAAAGGAACAAATTATCACTTTGAATAAATATGAATTGGGTGCAAACCCACTTAATTCGTACAGTGACAGCTATTAGCGAATTTATTTTTGTATCTTTTTGATAATCTCGAATTGACCAAATAGTGGAAAGACCTACTCAGCAATATTCCGCAGGCTCTTCAATAAGTATTCCATCTTTTATAAGTCCGCATAAAAATAGGATCGATAAAGTATAACGTATGTGGAAATTAACCTGAACTTTTCCCAGCTAAGAGCAACCAACCTCTTGCATCATTATTTTTGGGATCCAGTTCCATACTTCTCTGCCAAGCTGCCATAGCCATTCCTTTTTCCTTCATCTTCCAATAGGTAATGCCCAACCCCAAATAGGCGGAAGCGTTTCTTGGCTCTAATTCTATCACTTCCTGATAAGCTGCTAGTGATTCCCGAAACATGCCTTTTCCCCGGTAATATTCACCCAAAGTGCCCATGGAACCGGATAACCAATCCCCGGAATCTTTATTGACACTTAAGGCTTTCCTGAAGGCTTCCTGCCCAAGGCCTGCTTCTCCCGCACGGTTATATTCTACCGCTAGAATATAATATGTTTGCGGAAGCACTTTTCGTACGGATTTATGATGAGGCTCATAGTGGAGTAAATCTTCCCAGGCGGAGGCCGCACGCCCCCATTCGTGTGCACGGTAATAACTCAATCCCTGCTGAAATCTAGCGTTAACATTGGCAGGTTTCAACCGAATGATATCTCCATAAGAAAGAGCTGCATAGACGTACTTTCCCAAATTAAAATATAAGTCGGCCAAAGACAGATAAGCTTCCTCTAAGGTAGGGTCCTTTTTTATGGATTCTTGGAAAGCCTGTTTTGCCTTTTCTTTGTCTCCAAGCCCGATAAACGCCAGACCTTTTAGATAAATAAACCGGCTGTTATGTTTAAACATTTCTCCTCCCCCTTCAGCCAGCTTAGCCGCAGTTTTGTATCGCCCATCTTCCAATGCATTCCGAATTGCTTGAATTCTTCTAGCCGGACCTGTTGGACTTTTTTCAGCCGAATGAGATAAAACTTCTTTACTAAGCAAGGTCTTTTCTTCAGTCCCAAATAGAGTGGCCATGGCTTCTAAGGTGGCTTGGTGTGAGGGCTGTATATCCAGTCCCTCCTCAAAAGATTGTCTGGCTTTATTCATTTGGCCAAACCGTGCATAATAAGACCCCAGGTGAAAATGGGTGTCCGGATTAAATTTATTTCTTGTCACCAGCCGTAAGTATATATTTTTCGCATCTTCAAAGCGTCCAACGGATTCGTAATGTCTCGCTAAATCAATTTGGCGGCGCAAATCATTAGGTTCAGTCCGAGCAAAAGTTTCTAATTCTTTTGTAGTTGGTGCCGGTGAAACCGACAAACTGGATATCTTTTTACCTTCAGGAGGGTCCAAATAACTTGTGGCTTGTGACAATTGCCGTGAACTGATTTCAAATGCTTCAGTTATTGAATAAATATCATTGGCGAATGCAACAGGGCTAAGGGTGGGAATATCGCTCACTTGTGGAATTTTTGCTTTTACGGGCATTCCTCCTTTAGTTGGTTTTGAACTTGATTTTTTCAGGAGAGCTGTCAATTGTTGAATTCGCTTTTTGTTTGATGGGGATGGGTTCAATTTATAGGCCCGTTTAAACTCTTTTAATGCACCGGCATAATCTTTTTTCTTTGCTTTAGCTGTCCCTCTTTTAACATAGGCATTGGCTTGGGACGCTTTTTTATTTTTTGACTGTTTAGGACTTCCCCTTTTAGCTGTCAATTTCTGAAGCTGTTGGATACGTTTTTTAATCGTTTTTGACGGAACGAGTTTATAGGCTTTTTTATAATCTTTTAGTGCACCAGCATAATCTTTCTTTTTAGCACGTGATGCCCCCCTCTTAGAATATTTAGATGCTTGGGCTTTTTTGGCAGATGAATTTTTAACTGAAGATTTTTTCTTTTTGGATTGTGCATATAAATAGTAAGAATCATGAACAGGTAGGCTTCCTGCTAAAATACAACAAACCATAATTCGGGTCGTCCAATGAAGAAAATGATGCATGATAATATTATAAATTTACAACAATGCCGCTTTTGTGAAAGAGGTTATTTCTGCTCACCGTAATGGCAGGACAATAAGATATTGTCCTGCCATACATATTTGATTATTACTGAGAACCAGGGACTTTACAACAGGCAGCTAATCCCTCATAGGCAGAACGATCTGCTTTTGTATCGTTGGCATCATATCCTACAGCAGAAATTGCCCCCTCTATGGATGCCAAATCTATGAGACTTGCTTTGTACGTCACTTTTCCTGTTTTTGTCCCCAAATTGATATCGACTTTAGTAACACCTTTCAAGGCTGTAACCGCAGTTTCAATTTTATCTTTACACATTCCACACTGCATGGTTGCCAGATTGATTTCCGCCGTTTGCTTTTCTCCGCCACATCCCACCATAGTGAGTATGAATGCAAACATAAATATTCGTTTCATGTTATTCTCCTTTTTGAGTATTGAAAAATTCTATATTGGATGATATAATCAACACAAGTTTACTCGTCATTTTTCATTTTTCCCAATCGTCTTTAAAATGGATTAGATCGTAAGGGCTTTATCACTTTCAATGGTCCATTCGACGATTGTATCCATACCACTTCTTATTACACCGTCTATCATCATGTCTTTTGATACTCCACGGGCATCACAGCAGGATCCTCAAGTATATACATCATATCCCCACGGACCAGACTCTTTATCATGCGTTCTATGTTATAATATCCATCTGGGGTTTTCTGACCTTTAACTGCATTAAATATTCCGTCGTCAAGCATGAAGATTCTTACCGGTTCTTTCTTCTTTACCAATGCCAAAGCAATACGCAATGCATTATTTGATTTTTCTGTTCCATAGGGCGCATTGTTTAATATGAATGTTATCATGTAAATCCTTTCTTATGGGTTTATTTGCCATTTATTCTCATTTAACCTCCAACAACACTATTGCACTCATAAATCTACTGGAATTCCAAATATTTTTCCGCCCAATTTGAGTAAGCTGCCCCATAAGTAACGTTTTACTCCATTTGGAGTAAGCCACCATTTTTCGAATAGTATTTTTCCCATGTGCCAAGTTTTTCCTATTTTTCGAGTTCCACTTGGGGAGTCGGTTCCGCAAAAAAATCACCAAATGCAAATCCTGCCATTGCTTCACCGGCTTCCAGCATACAGTAACCATTACCACAAAACACAGCATCAGTGTCTACCCTTTTAATATTTGCCGCAATTCTTTGGGCCACAATCTTTGCCTGCCCATGAGCAAAAACACCTGCTTTAGGAAGCATCATCGGTTTATCTGGCTTCCAGCGGCCATTAATTGGTAGGGAGGTACTATCACCAATTGCGTAGACGTTTTTCTGCTTTGTTTCAAGTGTTTCAGAATTCACAGGGATCCAGCCTGCTTCATTGGTCAATCCCGACATCTTCGCAACATCTGGTGATTTATGCGGAGGAATGGCAACCAGTAAATCAAAATCCACAATTTTTTTATTATCGAATAATAGTTTTTTTTTGAGTATCAACTGATAATAGCTGATGAAAGGGATGATAGCTGATTCCTTTTGACTCAAGCATATCGGTAACTGCTTTCCCTAAATCTGGTCCCGCAACCGGCATAGGTTGAGGTTCTGGTGTATAGAGATTAATATTTACCTGTTTGTGTATACCACGCTGTTTGAAATGCTCAGCAATTAACATGGCTCCTTCATAAGGTGCGCCGGGGCACTTATAGGGCATTCCACAAACGACAATAGATATAATTCCTTCCTGGAATGATTCCAATGCGTTCCGTAGTTTCATTGAACCATTGAAAGTGTAAAAAGTATGTGCTGATTCTTTCAGTCCATTAATAGCTTCTGGGACTAAAACGGCACCGAGCGCAATAACAAGATAGTCATACGACAGTAATTCACCATCCGCTACTACCGTTTGCTCTTTAGTATTAATTCCGTCTACTTCTCCTTGTTTCAGTTCTATTCCTTTTGATATCAGGTCTCTCACCGGTCGGGTAATTTGTTCAGGTTTACGGTCACTGACCATTAACCATAAATATGATGGAGCAAAGGTATGTTTTTCACTTTTTTCAATAACAATAATTCGATGATCATTCGATAATGTTCTTTTTAATTCATGAGCAGTTACAAGACCGCCGACCCCACCTCATAAAATAATAACTGTTTTTTGATTCATGCTCTCACTTCTATATTTTTCCCAATTTGATAATTCATCGCATTAACACCAATTTTCTTGTCCGAGATTCACCATTCATTTTTAACGAATATAAATATATACCTGATGGCATATCTCGGCCAGAGTCATCTACACCTGACCATATTCGTTGATATGTTCCCTTTGGTTGATACTCTTCTACCAGTTTAGCAATTTCTCTACCCCAAATGTTATAAACAATTAACTCCACTTTTCCCGGTTGAGATAACTCATACTGGATGAATGTTTTGGGATTAAAAGGGTTTGGATAAGAGGGATGGAGTAAAAAATTATTAGCTATCAATGGAAACTCATCTACCCCGGCTAGCATATCCACGACAAGAAACTGGCCCATCATTCCGGTTTCTTCATGGGTTAAGATATGGCAATGATACATATACGGAACAGTTGTATCAGAATAGTTCTCGAATTTTGTGATGAATTTTGCTGTTCCATTTTGCGGTGGCACCAAAACCACATCTTTCCACCCTTGCATATGTGCTGGAGGTGTTTGGCCGTTTATTTCTAAAATATTGAATTGGACATCATGTATGTGGAATGGATGAGCAATTTGAGATTGGTTTATAAGTTCCCAAACTTCAATATTATTTAACGGAATTTCATAATTAATCACATTGATGTTAAAGGGTTGTCCATTAAATTGGAATGGTCCATTCAATGCTCCGTTGGGTCCCATGCTTACAGGAGAAAATTGAATAGTTCTAATTTCATCCACATCTTCAGGATTCCAAGAAGAAACAGTCACAAGTGTTGACGGATTAGATGTAATTGGGTTGTCCGTTGGTCTTATAATGTGCAATTCCAATAATGTAAAATCGTTTCCATTTAATGGGTTTTCTGCATAATAGGGTATAGAACTACCACCCATTCCGCCCACTGTTTCTGCGCCATAAACACCATTTGGAATCGTCGAGCCATAATTCATAATGCTTATTGTATCGCCAGACATATTATTTAAATCAACCAGAATTTCATAACGTTCTCCGGGTGACATTAACAAT
>CAZJUP010000019.1:0-42047 GCA_964549275.1 uncultured bacterium
ACTGTGGGCGCCGGTGTTGTTACTGAGATTATTGAATAAAGGATTAACCATTGGCTGGAAATAGTAAACGCGCAATCATTCATATTGAAAGTACTGCTGGTACAGGATATCGCTATACGATTACAAAAAGTAAGCGGATCCATCCCGAAAGGGTAGAATACAAAAAATATGACCCGGTGGTTCGGAAGCACGTCATATTTAAAGAGACAAAATAAAGGTCTGAAAGTTCTACAGAATGAAAAGTGCAATCAATTAGCTCTGGATAGGAGTGTAGCTCAATTGGTAGAGCACCGGTCTCCAAAACCGGGGGTTGCGGGTTCGATTCCTGCCACTCCTGCTGAAGGAATAAAAGATAGAAAAGATAAAATACAGGGGAGAGATATAATCTATGATTAAGAAGATGAGCCATTTCTTCTCAGACGTTCAGTTTGAAATGAAAAAAGTGTCTTGGCCTACTTGGGATGAGCTAAAAGGGTCAACATTTGTTGTCATCTCATTGTCTCTTCTCGTAAGTGTTTTTCTATTTTTTATTGATCGGATACTTGCAACAATAATGAGGATTATTCTCTAGGCATGGACTGGTATACATTAAGGGTTATTTCCGGGAAGGAAAAGAAAATCCGAGATAATATTCTCTACGAAGTTGAAGATGCTTCTCTGAAGGATAGTGTGGCTGAAGTGCTCGTGTTATCTGAAGATATTGTTGAAATGAAAGACGGGAAAAAGAAAATTAGAAATAAAGTCTATTTCCCAGGGTATATCTTAGTGAAGATGGAAATGAGTAAGGAAGCACGATATCTGTTGGAGAATGCAAATGGTGTTCTCAGTTTTGTGGGTCCTGAAAATGAACCACAGCCCTTAAAGCCGGAAGAAGTGACTCGTATTTTAGGAGAAGTTGAAGGACAAGACGGAAAGTTAAAGGTTTCTGCTCCTTATAAAGTCGGTGATTCTGTAAAAGTTGTGGATGGTCCGTTTATGGATTTTTCTGGTTTTATCCAAGAAGTGAACGAAGAAAAACAAAAAATAAAAGTGTCAGTAAGTATCTTCGGCCGTCCCACTCCGATTGAATTGGATTTTCTACAAGTTGAATTAGAAAAATAGGCATTAGACGATGGCAAAAAAAGTATCAGGATTTATAAAATTACAAATTCCCGCCGGACAAGCAAACCCGGCACCACCTGTTGGACCTGCCCTTGGGCAGCATGGGGTAAACATCATGGAATTTTGTAAAGCATTTAATGCGGCAACTCAAGAGCAATCCGGACTCATCATCCCGGTTGTGATAACAGTTTATGCTGATAGGAGTTTTACTTTTATTACCAAAACTCCACCTGCAGCAGTGCTTCTTAAAAAGAAGGCGGGCTTGGAAAAAGGATCCGGTGAACCAAATAGGGAAAAAGTCGGAAAAGTATCAGAAGCAGATTTAAAAGAAATCGCTGAAATGAAAATGAAAGATTTAAATGCTAATACTATCGAAAACGCCGTAGAAATGATTAGAGGGACTGCCAGAAGTATGGGCATTGAGGTAATGGCATAGGAATGAAAATGACAAAAAATAGAAAAATTTTAGAGGGCAAAATTGACCGAAAAAAAGAATATGCATTAGAAGATGCTGTCAAGATGCTCAAAGATGTAAAGTTTACTCGTTTCGATGAATCTGTGGATGTGGCCATAAACTTAGGTGTCGATCCGAGACATGCGGACCAAAATATTCGTGTCACAACGGCATTACCCCATGGAACAGGAAAAGAAGTGGTGGTATTAGTCATAGCCTCGGGACCAAAGGAAAAAGAGGCGAAAGATGCGGGGGCTGATTTTGTTGGGAATAAAGATTATTTGGACAAAATCAAAGGTGGATGGACAGAGTTTGATAAAATGATTGCCACACCGGATATGATGGCAGAATTAGGAAAATTAGGAAAAATATTAGGACCAAAAGGGTTAATGCCTAATCCAAAGAGCGGTACGGTGACGATGGATGTAGCCAAGGCGGTAAAGGAAATTAAAGCGGGGAAAATTGAACTGCGTGTGGAGAAAAATGGAATTATTCATGCTTCTTGCGGAAAAATGTCATTCGAAGAAAATGACATCGTGGAAAATATTCGCTCGGTTTATGATACCATTATGAAAGTTAGGCCAGCGTCCGTGAAGGGAGCCTATCTCAGGAGAATGACGCTTTCATCCACTATGGGTCCAGGAATTAAGGTTGATCACTCATCAATAAGGTAAAGTCATGCCAAATCAAAAAAATATTGAAGCTGTTGATAAGCTCACAGAAAAATTAAGTAAAGCAAAAGCGGTTTATTTTACGGATTATCTCGGATTAAATGTGGATGATATTACTGTATTGCGAGGTGAATTCTTTAAAGAAAATGTTGATTATACCGTCGCAAAAAATACACTGATAAAGCTTGCGGCAAAAAAGAATGAGATTGATGGGTTGGATGACTTTTTGTCTGGACCAACCGCAATCGCTATTTCTTTCGAGGACCCAACGGGTCCTGCGCGTGTATTAAAAAAGTTTACTAAAGATCATGATCTTCCGGAAGTGAAAGGGATTATCTTTGATGGAGAAGTCTTCGCGGGAACCGAATTCAAACGAATTGCTTCTCTTCCAACCAAGGACCAGTTGTTGGCTACTTTGGTGGGCATGCTTAAATCGCCAATGACAAAATTGGCACAAACAGTTAAAGCACCAATGAGCAACCTGGGTTATGCTTTATCCAGTTTGAAAGAACAAAAGTCTTAAAATAATACGATAAGGAGAAAAAACATGGCTGAAACGACCAGAGCCGATGTGTTATCTTATTTAGAAAATGCAAATATGATGGAGATTTCCGATCTCATCAGCGATATCGAAGAAAAATTCGGTGTAACTGCTGCTGCACCGGTAGCTGTAGCCGCTGCACCGGCGGATGGCGGTGGAGAGGCTGCTGCTGAAGAAAAAGATAGCTTTGATGTTGTATTAACTGCAGCAGGGCAATCCAAAATCAACGTGATTAAAATCGTTCGCACTATTACTAGTCTTGGACTGAAAGAAGCCAAAGGATTGGTTGATTCTGCGCCGAAAGCAGTAAAAGAAGGTGCCTCCAAAGCTGAAGCCGAAGAACTTAAAGCTCAGCTGGAAGAAGCTGGTGCCACCGTCGAACTTAAATAGATCGACGATCACGCGACCATTTCAACACATCTTTTTCGCAGTAACACCTTTATAAAGGAGGCTTAATTGGGAGCCATAAGGAATCAGTACGCCGAGCGGGAATCATTCGCTAAGATTGCGTCCGAAGTAGAGATACCAGACTTATTATCTGTACAAGTTGATGCTTTTCAGCAGTTTCTTCAGGAATTTGTTGCTGAGGATCAACGGGAAAATATGGGATTAGAAGAAGTTTTTCGAAATGTTTTCCCCATAGAAGATTCACATCGTAATTATATCCTGAAATATAAAAGCTATTTTTTAGGATTGCCTAAGTATGATCCTGAGGAATGTATCGACCGGGGAGTAACCTATTCTGTACCATTAAAAGTAAGACTTGTGCTTCATATCACCGACGAGGATGATAGGAGTAAATATGCTCAAAGTATTGAGCAGGAGGTCTATTTTGGTAATATCCCTCGGATGACGAATAAAGGAACTTTTATTATTAATGGTGCTGAGCGGGTGATTGTATCTCAGCTTCAACGGTCTCCTGGTGTCTTCTTTGACGAGTCGATTCACCCAAACGGAACGCGTCTCTTTCAAGCGAGAATAATTCCTTTTCGTGGTTCCTGGGTTGATTTCACAACCGATATCAATGATTGTCTGTTTGCGATTATTGATCGTCGCAGGAAATTTCCTGTCACGATGTTGTTACGCGCTTTGGGATATTCCACTAATTCAGATATTTTTGAAGCTTTTGGATGTATCCAAAAAGTCAAACTAAAAGGGAAGGATGCTGAAAAATCTATTAGTTCTGTCATTATTCAGGATGTAATCGATACCCAAACTGGTGAAATATTTTATGAAGGAGGTACGGAAGTTACCGCAGAGGTGCTGGATGCATTAAAATCTTCAGGGATAGAATCGGTCAATGTTGTGGATACGAATAAAAATTTCTATGCCATGATGTTGTGGAATACGATGCAAAAAGATCCGGCTAAAAACACGGAAGAAGCACTAAACGTGGTGTATCAGCTTCTGAGATCTGGTGAACCGCCAAACCTAGAAACAGCTCAGAAATTTATCGAGCGGATATTCTTTAGCCCGAAGAAATATGATTTAGGGGAAGTTGGACGATATCGATTGAATCAGCAATTTAACCTCAACATACCGGTAACAGATACGGTCTTGACCATGGATGATATTATTCAAGTATTGACTGTTCTGGTAGGGATGAGAAAAGGTGAAAGAGGAACTGATGATATTGACCATCTTGGGAATAGACGTGTAAAGTCAATTGGTGAGCAGTTGACAAACCAGTTTTCTGTTGCGCTTAGCCGTATGTTGAGAACGATTTATGAGAGAATGAATTTGAGGGAACAGGAAAGTTTAACCCCTCAAGATCTCATCAATGCTCGTGTTGTAACCACAGTAGTTAATACATTTTTTGGTACAAGCCAGCTTTCCCAATTTGGTGACCAGACAAATCCATTGGCAGAAGTCACGCATAAAAGGCGTATATCTGCATTGGGTCCGGGTGGGCTAACGAGAGAGCGTGCCGGATTTGAAGTTCGGGATGTCCATTACACACATTATGGACGACTCTGTCCAATTGAAACACCGGAAGGTCCGAATATCGGGCTGATTTCTTCCTTGGCCTTATTGGCTCGAGTTAATCGACATGGATTTATCGAAGCTCCGTATCGGGTTGTTGAATCCAAAAATGGAAATGCCTATGCAACAAACCAGGTGGAGTATCTTTCTGCGGATGATGAAGACCGGGTAATGATTGCTCAATCCGATGAAGAAATGGATAAAAAGAATCGGCTTACGAGCGAAAATGTACGGGCCAGAATTCGCGGCGATTTCCCTGTGGTGACACCGGATCAGATTGAATATATGGATGTAAGCCCTGTCCAAATATTAAGTGTGGCCGCAGCGTTGATTCCCTTTCTTGAACACGATGATGCAAACCGGGCATTGATGGGATCCAATATGCAGCGGCAATCCGTTCCGCTCATGAATCCTGAAGCACCAATTGTTGGAACTGGGTTAGAGGCCAAAGTAGCTGTGGATTCACGCTCAGCAGTTACAGCTCCCATGGGGGGTACGGTTATGTACGCTGATTCAGAAAAAATAGTCATTAAAACTCAAGAAATTTCTGATAGTTTAAACCTTGTGGAAGGTGGAAACTTAATCGAGATTAATCTTCGTAAATATCATCGGACAAATCAAAGCACGAGTCAAAACCAGCGTCCTGTTGTGAAGCAGGGAGACAAAGTCAAAAAAGGTCAAGCAATTGCGGATGGAACTTCTACACAAAATGGTGAATTAGCCTTAGGGCGTAATGTGAAAGTGGCATTTATGCCATGGCGTGGATATAACTTTGAAGATGCGATTGTTATCAGTGAGCGTCTTGTAAAGGAAGATTCTTTTTCCAGTGTCCACATCAACGAAATTGAATTGGAAGTTCGGGATACTAAAAGAGGCGAAGAAGAGTTAACTGCAGAAATCCCTAATGTGAGTGAAGATGCAACAAAAGAATTGGATGACCATGGAATCGTGCGCGTTGGTGCTAAAGTTCGGGAAGGTGATATACTTATCGGAAAAGTGACTCCAAAAGGGGAAACGGACCCGACGCCGGAAGAAAAATTGCTTAGAGCCATTTTTGGCGAAAAGGCCGGTGAAGTAAAAGATGCTTCCAAGCGCGCTGACCCTGGTGTAAAAGGTGTCGTGATTGATACAAAACTTTTTGAAAAGCGCAGTAAAACAGCACGGACCGAAGAAAAGAAAAAAATCATGCTCTACCAGAGAGAGTCCGTCCAAAAGAAAAAGGGGCTGAAAGCTGCGAGAGATGAAAAGCTTATGGGCCTTCTAAAAGATCAAATATCTGACGGTATTCGTGATATTTCTTCTGGTAGAACATTAATTAAAAAAGGCACAAGACTAACGAACAAGCGTTTGTTGACTTATGATTTAGAACGATTCGCCCAAGATTCCTCCTGGATAGAAGATAAAAAAGTTTGGAAAAACATTAAGACAGTTTGGCGTTCTTACTGGAAAGAATGGCGATTGATTGAGGAAACGCTTGAAAAGGAAACATTTAAGCTTCGCGTTGGAGATGACCTTCAGCCAGGGATTCTGAAGTTGGCAAAAGTATTCATTGCCAATAAACGGAAAATCCAGGTCGGCGATAAAATGGCAGGGCGACATGGGAATAAGGGGATTGTAGCTACAATCGTCCCAGAAGAGGATATGCCCTTCATGGAAGATGGATCACCGGTTGATATTGTCTTGAACCCTTTGGGTGTACCTTCCAGAATGAATTTGGGACAGTTGTATGAAACCATGTTGGGTTGGGCCGGAGATGTCTTAGGCGTCCGGTATGAAACACCCGTATTCAATGGTGCTACGCCAGAAGAAGTTGAATTGGAAATGAAAAAAGCTAATTTACCTCTTTCCGGGAAAGCGAACTTGGTGGATGGAAGAACCGGAGAATATTTTGACAATCCGGTGACCGTTGGCAATATTTACATGATGAAACTCAGCCATATGGTGGATGATAAAATGCATGCTCGTTCTACCGGACCATATTCGCTAGTTACGCAACAACCTCTTGGAGGTAAAGCTCAATTTGGTGGACAGCGTTTTGGTGAAATGGAATGCTGGGCCCTGGAAGCTTACGGCGCTGCCCATACCTTACAGGAAATCCTCACGGTCAAATCTGACGATGTGGATGGGCGTTCCAAAGTGTATAATTCCATTGTCAAAGGAGAGGATTTACCTTCCTTTGGGGTGCCGGAATCATTTAATGTCCTGATAAAAGAACTTCAGGGCCTTGGCTTAGACATAGACTTAGACTAAGGGAGAAAAATCTTGACTTACATTCAATCAACCAAAGTCGATACCTCTAAAAACTTTTCTGCAATTACAATTGGGCTTGCTTCTCCGGAAATGACCCTGGCAAAGTCTTATGGAGAGGTTTTAAAACCGGAGACAATTAACTACCGATCTTATAAACCAGAAAAAGACGGTTTATTTTGTGAAAAAATATTTGGACCCGTCAAAGACTATGAATGTCACTGCGGCAAATATAAAGGTATACGATATCGTGGAATTATCTGTGATCGTTGCGGTGTAGAAGTAACTCGAAAGAAAGTACGTCGAGATAGAATGGGGCATATTACCCTCGCGGTACCGGTTGTCCATATTTGGTATTTGCGATCTATACCCAGTAAGTTGAGTTATCTGTTGGGACTGAGTACTAAAGATTTGGAAAAGGTCATTTATTACGAAAAGTTTATCGTTATTGAACCCGGTGCCAGTGGCCGAGAAAAGCTTGAATTGCTCGATGAATTTGAATACTTAGAGCTGGAACAGCTTTATGGATTTGATGCCGTTGGGGAAGATGAGCGGGATAATGAAGACTATTTCTATGCCGCCATGGGTGGGGAAGCGATGAAAGAAACACTTTCACGAATTAATCTGGTGGAATTGAAGCGAGAGTTGGAAGATGTACTGAAAAATTCTCGTTCGAAGCAAAAGCAGGCTGATGCATTGAAGCGATTAAAAGTGGTGAAAGCCTTCATGCTTGATGGCATTCAGAAAAAAGTGAATCGTCCCGAATGGATGGTTGTTTCAATATTGCCGGTTATTCCACCGGAATTACGCCCCTTAGTCCCTTTAGATGGTGGTCGTTTTGCTGCAAGTGATCTTAATGACTTGTACCGTCGAATTATTATTCGAAATAATCGTCTAAAACAATTGATTGAAATCAAAGCACCGGATGTAATTCTTCGTAATGAAAAACGCATGCTTCAGGAATCAGTAGACGCTCTATTTGATAATAGCCGGCGTAAGACGGCCATAAGAAGCGGGACTCGCCGTCCATTAAAATCCATTTCAGATATGATTCGTGGAAAAACTGGGCGATTTCGTCAAAATTTACTTGGAAAACGTGTTGATTATTCTGGCCGTTCAGTTATTGTGGTAGGCCCGGAGTTAAACCTCCATGAATGTGGGCTTCCCAAAGATATGGCACTTGAATTGTTTAAGCCCCATATGATCAATGAACTCATCGCGCGGGGATACGCCGCCACGCCTAGGGGGGCAAAACTCTTGATTGAAGCGAAAGACCAGGTAGTCTATAAAGTGCTGGAGTATGTGGTAAAAGACCACCCCGTCCTATTGAATCGGGCTCCCACATTGCATAGATTGGGTGTGCAAGCCTTCCAGCCCGTGCTGGTTGACGGAAAAGCAATTAGAATCCATCCTTTGGTCTGTTCAGCATTTAATGCGGACTTTGATGGTGACCAGATGGCCGTCCATGTTCCTTTATCTGTGCAGGCTCAAATGGAAGCTCGTATTTTAATGCTCTCAAGCCACAATATTTTACATCCTGCGAACGGAAAACCTATTGCGATTCCATCTCAGGATATGGTTTTGGGCTGCTATTATTTGACTCGTCAAAGAACGGGGGCAAAAGGTGAGGGAAAAACTTTCGGATCTTTTAAAGAGGTGCGATTGGCATTAGAAAACCGGTCTGTTGATTTGCACGCTATTATTAATGTGCGACATAATAATGAATGGCATAAAAATACAACAGTGGGTCGAGTGTTGTTGAATGCAATTCTCCCAGAAGAAGTGGGATATATCGATGAAATCATTACCAAAAAGAAACTCGAAAAAATTGTTAATGAAGCCTATTTAATCTCAGGCAATTATAAGACAGTCCAATTTTTGGATGACCTCAAACACCTTGGATTTAATATCGCTACCCAGGCTGGCGTTTCAATTGCTATAAGCGATATTAAAGTTCCCGGAGCTAAATATGAAATTATCGATAAAGCTCATAAAGAAGTTTCTTCGATACAAGATAAATTTAATCGTCATATTCTCACGGATGGGGAGCGGTATAATAAGGTTATAGACATTTGGACGCATGCCACAAATAATGTCGCATCTAATATGATGGATAGTCTTCAGGAAGATGACCAAGGATTTAACCCAGTTTTTATGATGGCAGACTCCGGAGCTCGGGGCAGTCAGGACCAGATTAAGCAGTTGGCCGGTATGCGTGGATTAATGGCAAAACCGCAAAAATCAATGAAGGGAAGTAAGGGGGAAATTATTGAATCTCCCATCACCTCCAACTTCAGAGAAGGATTATCTGTTCAGGAATACTTTATTTCGACGCATGGTGCACGAAAAGGATTGGCAGATACAGCACTGAAAACAGCTGATGCCGGTTATTTAACCCGTCGATTGGTGGATGTTGCTCAAGATGTTGTCATTTCTGAGAATGACTGTGGAACTATCAATGGAATTGTTGCCACAGATTTGAAAGAAGGTGAGGACATTATTGAACCCTTAGCCGATAGAATTCTAGGCCGAACTTTGTTGGAAGATTTTATCAGTGACGGTGAAGTGAAAATAAAAGCTGGTACAATGATTCGGGAAACCGAAGCAGATATTATTGACAATAGCAATATTGAAGCGGTTAGGATTCGTTCGGTGTTAACATGCGAATCTTTACGAGGAGTTTGTGCTAAGTGCTACGGGTGGAATCCTTCTAGTCATAAATTGGTTGATTTGGGAACCTCCGTTGGAATTCAAGCTGCCCAAAGTATTGGTGAGCCTGGGACCCAGCTCACATTGAGGACATTTCATATTGGGGGTACGGCTACACGTATTATTGAACAATCTGAAATGCGGACAAAAAGAGCCGGTACCGTCAAGTACTCCGACAATATGGATGTGGCAGATGCGAAAGATGAAGCTGGCATAAAGGTTACACGGTGTATGGTGCGCCATGCCAAAGTCTTTATTTTGGATGAAAATAATAGTCCTAGAGCAGAATATAATGTGCCTTATGGATCCAATATGAATGTAGGAGATGGAGAAAAAGTGGACGCTGGGACTATACTGTTTCAATGGGATCCGTATACTGATGTCATTTTAGCCCGCCATTCAGGTGTTGTGGAATTGAAAGATTTTATTGAAAATGAAACATATCAGGTTGAAGCAGTTGAAGGCGGTAAAAAACAAATGGTCATTATTGAATCAAAAGACCGAAACCTTAGTCCCCATGTAGAAATAATGGATAAAAACGGGACGATTCTAGCTGGAGGAACCATATTGCCAGTTAAGGCTACACTTGTCGTAAGAAAAGGCCAAAAAGTTCAACGAGGCCAAACTCTGGTTAAAATTCCAAGAGATATTGGTAAAACACGAGATATTACAGGTGGTCTTCCAAGGGTGACAGAGTTGTTTGAAGCAAGAAACCCAGCAGACCCATCTGTTGTAAGTGAAATTAGTGGTACGGTTAAATTTGGCGAAACTAAGCGGGGTGTGAGGAAAATCTCTGTAGAGGATATTGATGGTAATGTCCGGACCTATTCTATCCCTTATGGGAAACATGTGATTGTACATGAAGGTGACATAATCAGTGCCGGAACTGCACTGTGTGAGGGTGCTACATCTCCGGTTGATATATTGAAAATACTTGGCCCCAGTAAAGTTAGAGAATATTTGGTCAATGAAATTCAGGAAGTTTATCGATTACAGGGTGTAAAGATTGATGATAAACATATTGAGGTGATTGTACGCCAAATGATGCAAAAAGTGAGCATTGAAGATTCAGGTGATACTCAATTTCTTAAAGGAGATAGAGTGAACAGAGCTGAATTTTTCGAAAGTAACACCCGATTGACTAAAATGGTTGTTGTTACAGACGCTGGTGATTCTGATTTAGAGGAAGGGTATCTTATTGAAAAAACTGAGTTGAACGATTTGAACAAACAGTTAAAAGAGGAAGGTAATGATATCGCCAAGTCCAGAAAAGCTAAACCTGCAACTTTTGAACCGTTGTTAATGGGAATCACTCGGGCTTCTCTAAATACTGAAAGTTTTATTTCTGCTGCCTCCTTTCAGGAAACAACCCGTGTGCTGACAGATGCAGCGACCTCAGGAAAAACAGATTACCTCCGAGGGTTAAAAGAGAATGTTGCTGTGGGCAGGCTTATTCCTGCGGGCACAGGTTCTCCACACCTCAGCGATATGATTGTAACAGATCCCAATAAATTGGATCTTCAACCAGAAGAAGAAGGAGTATTAGCTAGTGGGTAGGAATTATACTGAAATGTTGGAAAAACTAATTGCTACGAATTTCAATTCTTCTTTAAATTTATCAGCTTTTATGGAATTGAAATGCCGACGATAAATCAATTAATAAGAAAGGGTAGAAAACGCGTTTTGAAGAAAAACGCTACACCTGCCCTAAAAGGGAATCCTCAAAAACGGGGTGTATGTACTCGAGTATATACAACTACGCCAAAAAAACCAAATTCTGCGCTTAGAAAAGTTGCGAGGGTTCGGTTAACTAATGGACATGAAGTCACGGCATATATCCCCGGTGAGGGGCATAACTTGCAGGAGCACTCAATTGTTCTTATAGAGGGCGGTCGTGTTAAAGACCTTCCTGGGGTACGATATCACATCGTGAGAGGAACTTTAGACACTGCCGGTGTATCTGATAGAAAAACCAGTCGCTCGCGTTATGGCGCGAAGCGACCAAAATAATTTTTTCGAGATTAATTAATGAGAAGAAGAAGACCAGAAAAACGTCAAATTTTACCCGACCCGGTTTACACTGATTTAGAAATTGCCAAATTCATTAATTACTTGATGAAAGGTGGAAAGAAGGGAACGGCAGAATATATTTTCTACCAAGCAATGGAGACCATTAAGTCCCGGACGAAAACAGAAGGCGTCGAAATATTTAAATCTGCCATTAAAAATGTTTCTCCCATGTTAGAGGTTAAATCTCGCCGTATTGGAGGCGCTAATTACCAAGTCCCTATTGAAGTTCCTAAACACCGGCAATTTTATTTAGCTTCTCATTGGATTATTAATTCTGCCCGTGGAAGGTCCGGTAAACCTATGGCTGAAAGGTTAGCTTCAGAGCTTATTTCTGCTGCAAATAATGAGGGTGGAGCCATTAAGAAAAAAGATGATACGCATCGTATGGCAGAAGCCAATAGGGCTTTTGCTCACTTTCGTTAATTTATAATATCTCATGAAAAAAATTAATTTAAAAGACGTTCGAAATATTGGCATCATGGCCCATATTGATGCGGGGAAAACCACCCTGACTGAGCGTATTTTATACTATACCGGCCGGACACATAAGATAGGTGAAGTCCATGAAGGCGGGGCAACGATGGATTGGATGGAGCAGGAAAAGGAAAGGGGTATTACCATTACTTCTGCTGCAACAACAGCTATTTGGGACGACCATAGAATTAATATTATTGATACGCCCGGCCATGTTGATTTTACGGTTGAGGTCGAACGTTCTCTTCGGGTTTTAGATGGAGCTGTTGCTGTTTTCTGCGCTGTAGGAGGTGTGGAGCCGCAAAGTGAAACAGTTTGGCGTCAAGCCGATAAATATGGCGTTCCTCGCATTGCTTTTGTAAATAAAATGGATAGAACTGGCAGCGATTTTTATCATGTGCTTGAAATGATGAAGGATCGCCTTGGGGCAAACCCATTGCCTTTAGCGCTTCCTATTGGTGCAGGAGATATTTTTACCGGAATTATTGATTTACTATCGATGAAAGCCATTTTATATAATGATTCATCGTTGGGTGCGCATTTTGAATATGGAGAAATCCCGCAGGATATGCTAAAAGAGGCTGATGAATGGCGTCATCATCTCATTGAAGAGACGGCTAGTTATGACGAGCATTTGCTGGAGAAATATTTAGCTGAAGAAGAAATTACAGTTGAAGAAATAAAGGCGGCTATTCGGAAAGGGTGCCTGGACAATACTTTCGTTCCGACATTATGCGGTTCCGCTTTTAAAAATAAGGGTGTTCAGCGTTTATTGGATGCAATTAATGATTTTTTACCTTCTCCATTGGATGTTGGATCTATTTCAGGTTATGACCCTGACGATTCAGATATTCAAATGAGTCGCGAACCGGATTCTTCTGACTCGTTTAGTGCGCTCGCTTTTAAAATAATGACAGACCCTTATGTGGGAAAACTGACCTATATGCGTATTTATTCGGGGGAATTGAAGGCAGGATCCTATGTCTATAATGCTAATACGGGTAAGCGGGAAAGGATAAGCCGAATTCTACTGATGCATGCTAATAAACGGGAAGAGTTGGAGTCAGTTTCTGCTGGAGAAATCGTTGCTGCGGTAGGGTTGAAAAATTCCCATACAGGTCACACGCTTTGTGATGAGAAAAAACCAATCTTACTCGAATCGATGGATTTCCCTGAGCCGGTTGTAGAAGTATCTGTTGAACCGGCAACTAAAGCAGACCAAGATGCGCTTTCGAAAGGACTTGCGAAGCTTTCAGAGGAGGATCCGACTTTTCAGGTGTCGACCAACCAGGATACAGGTCAGACCATCATCGCCGGTATGGGTGAACTTCATTTAGAAATTTTAGTAGATAGGTTATTAAGAGAATTTAAAGTACAGGCAAATGTGGGAACACCTCAGGTTGCTTATACAGAAGCCATTACAAAACGGGTTGAAAAAATTGATGTGAAATTTGCACGTCAGTCTGGAGGCCGAGGGCAGTATGGCCATGTGGTTGTTAATGTTGAGCCGAATGAGGTTGGAAAAGGATTCCATTTTGAGAATAAAATTGTTGGCGGTGTAATTCCGAGGGAATATATCCCTGCTGTGGGTGAAGGTATGAAAGGGGCCATTAAAAATGGTGTTGTTGCTGGTTATCCCATAGAAGACGTTCGCGTAGAATTGGTATTTGGTTCATATCATGAGGTCGACTCTTCTGAGATGGCCTTCAAAATTGCAGGCTCCATGGCGATTCAGGAGGCTTGTAAAAAAGCCGGTCCTGTTTTAATGGAACCTATAATGAGGGTAGAAATTGTGGTCCCTGAAGAATATTTAGGGGATGTTATGGGAGATGTGAACTCTAGAAGAGGAAAAGTAGAAGGTATGGGGCAGCGGAAAGACGCTCATGTCTTAAATGCAAATGTCCCATTGAGCAAAATGTTTGGATATGCTACTGACCTGAGGTCTATAACACAAGGTCGAGCGGTTTTTCATATGGAATTTTCAAATTATCAGCAGGTGCCCGCGTCTGTTCGTGATGAAATCATCGAACGCGTGCACGGTAAAGCATCTTAATAGTTGGGAATCTAAGGAGCAAAAATTATGGCAAAGCAAAAATTTGAACGTACGAAGCCCCATGTTAATATTGGGACCATAGGTCACGTGGATCATGGTAAGACGACGTTAACGGCAGCGATAACGCTGACGCAGAGTTCACAGGGTTTGAGTGAGGTACGTTCATTTGACAGTATTGATAATGCCCCGGAGGAGCGAGAGCGAGGGATCACGATACAGACGGCCCATGTGGAGTACGAGACGGCGAACCGTCATTATGCACATGTTGACTGTCCTGGTCACGCGGATTACATCAAGAATATGATTACAGGTGCTGCCCAGATGGATGGTGCGATATTGGTAGTCAGTGCAGCCGATGGTCCCATGCCCCAGACCCGTGAGCATGTTTTGCTGGCTCGTCAGGTCAACGTGCCTTCTATCGTGGTATTTATGAATAAGACAGACCAGGTAGATGACCCGGAATTGCTGGAGTTGGTTGAGATGGAGCTTCGGGATTTATTGAATGAGTATGATTTTCCTGGGGATGATATTCCCATTATAAAGGGGTCAGCCTTGAATGCATTGAATGCACCCAGTGACGCAGAGGCCACAGCGTGTATAGGGGAATTGATGGCGGCTTGTGACAGTTTTATTCCTGAGCCCAAGCGTGATGTAGACCGTCCGTTTTTGATGCCGGTTGAGGATGTTTTCAGTATTACGGGGCGTGGTACTGTAGGGACGGGTCGAATAGAGCGCGGTATTATAAAAGTTGGTGATGAAGTTGAGATGATAGGAATGGGGGTAAATAAGAAGACAGTGGTTACGGGCGTAGAGATGTTCCGGAAGCTGTTGGACCAGGGTGAGGCTGGTGATAATGCCGGGTTACTGCTTCGGGGGGTTGATAAGGAAGAGTTGAGCCGTGGTATGGTATTGGCTGCACCGGGTTCGATTACACCTCATACGAAGTTTAAGGCAAACGTATATGTGTTGAAGAAGGAAGAGGGTGGACGTCACACGCCGTTTTTTAACGGATATCGTCCTCAGTATTATTTTCGGACCACAGATGTAACGGGTGTAGCGACGCTTCCCAGTGGGACAGAGATGGTCATGCCCGGGGATAATGTTGAGTTAGAGGTTGAGTTAATCACCCCGATAGCGATGGATAAGGAACTTCGGTTTGCCATACGTGAAGGCGGTCATACTGTGGGCGCCGGTGTTGTTACTGAGATTATTGAATAAAGGATTAACCATTGGCAAAACAAACGATACGCATCAGCCTTAAAGCCTACGATCATTCTTTGATTGATAAGTCAACCGAGAAGATTGTCAAAACAGCAAAGTCCACGGGTGCAGTCATATCTGGACCCATTCCTCTGCCAACGAGAAGGACAGTTTATACAGTCTTGCGGTCTCCATTTGTTGATAAAAAATCACGAGAACAGTTTCAGACTAAAATCCATAAACGATTAATTGATATTTTAAACTCAACTCCAAAAACAGTTGAAGCATTGATGAAGTTGGATTTACCGGCTGGTGTAGATATTGAAATTAAGGTTTAGTAATGCGTGGACTTATCGGAAAAAAAATTGGTATGACCCAGGTTTATAATGACCACGGAAGTTTAATCCCTGTGACAGTTTTGGAAGTTGGCCCTTGTGTTGTGACTCAGGTCAAGACTACCAGCAAAGATGGATATGAATCTGTTCAAATTGGATTTGGAGAAAGAAAGCCGAAACACACCACCAAACCGTTAGCTGGTCATTATGAGAAAGCGGGTGCTACTCCAAAGAAAATTTTAGCAGAATTTGATAAAGTTCCGAACTTTGAGTACAAAACGGGGCAGGAATTTGGTGTTTCTTTATTCAAAAAAGGTGAATTTGTCAATATTGCAGGTACCACTAAAGGAAAAGGGTTCTCTGGAGTGATGAAGCGCCATGGGTTTGGGGGAGGACCAAAAACACATGGGCAAAGAGAGCATCCTCGTTCACCTGGTTCCATCGGGCAAGCTTCAGACCCATCTCGAGTATTCAAAGGGATGAAAATGGCCGGACAATATGGAAACGTCCGCGTTACTGCGCAAAATTTAGAAGTAGTTCAAGTTAATCAGGATAAAAACCAAATAATGGTTAAGGGAGCAGTGCCCGGAGCCAATAATGGGATTATTTACATTACGAAATAAACATGAAGCTAAATGTTCAAAAATTAGATGGTAAAACCGGTACTATGACCGTAGACGATTCTGTATTTGGTATCACACCCAATGAAAGTGTTGTCCATCAAACTGTAGTCGCGGAATTAACCAATAGTCGGCAAGGTACACGTGAAACAAAAAACCGTGCACTGGTGAGAGGTGGTGGGAAAAAGCCATGGAAGCAAAAGGGACGAGGTGTTGCGAGAGCTGGAACATCAAGATCACCTATTTGGCGTGGGGGTGGTACTGTATTCGGGCCACAGGTTCAAAACTTTTCCCAAAAAGTCCCGAAGAAGGTAAAACAACTCGCGCGTCGTTCTGTGTTATCTCAGCGGGCCAAAGAAAAAGAATTATTTATTATTGAGTCCATTGAAGTCCCTGAAGCGAAAACCAAAGCATTTTCTGCATTATTGGAAGGATTCGGTTTATCAAATAAAAAGTTAACTATTTTGGTAGCTGCTGTAGATGAAAAAATGTTTCTTGCTGCTCGAAACATTCCCAATGTTTATGTGGTCCAGGCAACTCAAGCCAGCGCTTATGATATGTTGGATTGCGAATTGTTGGTTGCAGAAAAAGCTGGCCTTTCCATGTTAAATGAACAATTAATGGTGAAATCCTGATGGCGAACTACCAAAAAACAATTATCAGACCCTTATTTACTGAAAAAATGAGTCGGCTGGAAGAGGGCGAGCGTAAATATGCTTTCCAAGTTATGTCCGGTGTAAATAAAATCGAAATTAAAAGAGCAGTGGAAGCCAAATTTGATGTGGAAGTGGAAAAAGTAGCCACGATGAATCGCAAGGGAAAAGAAAAGCAAATGTCCGTCCGTAGCGGTGGGCGTACTATTAGAACTCAAGGGCATCGGTCTGGATGGAAAAAAGCTATTGTTACCTTAAAAGAAGGAAGTACGATTGATCTATTTCGTGGGGAGGCTATAGAATAGCCATGGGTATTAGAACAATAAAGCCAACAACTTCCGGTAATCGTTTTGCCACACGGTCTGATTTTTCTGAAATAACAAAAAGAGAACCGGAGAAAAAATTGACGTCTGCCCTGCGTAAAAGCGGAGGGCGAAATAATACGGGCCGAATTACGGTGCGGCATCGAGGTGGTGGTCACCGCAGGCGATATCGTCTCATTGATTTTAAGCGCGATAAATATGACATTCCCGCTAAAGTAACAGCCATTGAATATGATCCTAACCGTTCAGCGAATATCGCATTGTTGACTTATGCCGATGGCGAAAAAAGATATATTTTATCACCCTTTGGTATCAAAGTTGGCGATTCTGTTGTTTCTGGTGAATCTGCGCCCTTGCGATTAGGAAATGCCCTCCCGTTAAAAAATATTGCAACAGGTATGTTTGTCCATAATATCGAAATAGAGGCAGGGAGAGGCGGACAAATGGTAAGAAGTGCGGGTGCTGCAGCACAGGTCATGGCACATGATGGTGGATTTACAGCGTTAAAATTGCCTTCAGGGGAAATTAGGCAAGTGCGGGAAACTTGTTATGCTACAATCGGAGAAGTAGGGAATAAATCCCATGAGCAAATTGTTTCAGGAAAAGCTGGGCGATCCCGATGGCTGGGTAAAAGACCGACTGTAAGAGGTGTGGTCATGAATCCGGTTGACCATCCGCATGGCGGAGGTGAAGGAAAATCCTCAGGTGGACGTCATCCTGTTTCCCCATGGGGTGTTCCCACAAAGGGGTATAAAACCCGGAAGAAAAATAAAAAATCCAATGATTATATCGTGAAGAGGAGAAAGTAGGATGGCCCGCTCATTAAAAAAAGGTCCCTATGTCGATCCTAAATTGCTGAAAAAAATTGAGGCGATGAGTGATAGCGGCAAAAAGAAAGTCATAAAAACGTGGTCTCGCCGGTCATTAATTACGCCGGATTTTGTGGGACATACTTTCGCAGTACATAATGGTAATAAATTTATTCCGGTGTTCGTGTTAGAAAATATGGTAGGTCATAAATTAGGTGAATTTGCTCCAACTCGAACATTTCGTTTGCATTCAGGAGATAGAAAGAAATAGTTATGGAAGCCAAGGCAATTACCCGTTACATCAGACAGTCTCCCAGGAAAATTCGGGTTGTGTTAAATGAGGTACGTGGGCGAGAGGTAGATGAGGCGTTGAATTATCTACATTTTTCACCGCTAAAGGCTGCGACTCAAATTGAAAAAACATTACGGTCTGCAGTTGCAAATTTGATGCAAAAGTCTGAAGAAGGTGATATAAACCCTGATAATATTACTATCAAAGAATGCTTTGTGAATGGCGGACCATTTTTAAAGCGATTTAGAGCGGCATCAATGGGGCGTATTTCCCGACTGAATAAACCCACCAGTCATTTAACCATTGTTGTTACGGATCAAAAGAATTAGGAGTATAGTTTGGGTCAAAAAACACATCCAGTAGGATTTAGGCTTTCAGTGAATAAAGACTGGCGTTCAAATTGGTTCGCAAAGGACACATTCGTCAGCGAATTAGAAGAAGATGTCCAAATTAGAAAATATTTAAAACACAGAATGCCAAATGCTGGAATAGCCCGTATTGAAATTAGTCGAACCTCCAAAGTTGTGACCGTTACCATCCACACAGCCCGCCCGGGAATTGTGATTGGGAAGGGTGGGTCAGAAGTTGGCCGTTTAAAGAATGAAATTAATCAGCTCACAAAAAAGGATGTTCAAATCAATATATCCGAAGTGAAACGTCCGGAGTTAGATGCTGCCTTAGTGGGGTCAAACATCGCTCATCAGCTCATTAAGAAGATTTCTTATCGACGTGTGGTGAATAAAACAATTCAATCCACAATAAGAATGGGTGCGGAAGGCATTCGAATTAATGTGGCCGGACGGTTAGGAGGTTCAGAAATAGCAAGAAGCGAAAAATTTTCTGAAGGGAGAGTTCCTCTCCACACTCTTCGTGCTGACATTGACTATGCCTTAACCGAAGCTCATACTCAATACGGTGTAATAGGCATTAAAGTATGGATTTGTAACGGCGAATCATCTAGGTAAATCATGTTAGAACCGAGAAAAATAAAATTTAGACGTCATCATCGCGGAAACCGAAAAGGAATGGCCAAAGGCGGGGATTATGTTGCTTTTGGGAGTTACGGGTTAAAAGCTGTAGAACCGGGTTGGATTACTTCACGTCAAATAGAGGCATGTCGTATTTCAATTACACGTGTTGTTAGAAAAATCGGAAAAATGTGGATTCGTATTTTTCCGGATAAACCGATTACAAAGAAACCGGCTGAAACCCGAATGGGTAAAGGAAAAGGTTCCCCTGAATATTGGGTTGCTGTCGTCAAGCCAGGACGTATATTATTCGAGGTTGAAGGTGTGGACAGAGAAATGGCCGAACAGGCTTTCCATAATGCAGCCCATAAACTTCCAATTAAGACTAAAGTTGTAAGTCGCAGGGAAATATAATTAAATGAAAAGAACAGAATTAAATGACATGACTCCAGCTGAACTGGAACTCCGACTGAAAGATGATTTGGATTCTCTCCAAAATCTTCGTTTTCAGAAAGCACTTCAACAATTAGAAAATCCTGTTCAAATCAATCACTTGAAAAAGGAAATTGCACAGTTAAAAACAGTGATTCGCGAATATAAATTAGGCGTACGGACCGGAAAGGATGGGGAAGAATAATTATGGCTGAGGGTAGAAAAAGACAAATCCTCACGGGTGAGGTCGTTAGTGATAAAATGGAAAAAACAGTGGTTGTCCGTGTGACAAGACGAATACCTCATCCTGTTTACCATAAATATGTAAAACGATTTAAAAATTATATGGTCCATGCCGGTGCAGTTTCTCCAAAAGAAGGGGATATTGTAAAAATATCTGCTGTCCGTCCCATGAGTCGGAACAAACGTTGGCAGGTTAGTGAAATCATCCGTGAATCAGTAAAAATTGGATAGTATACAGTGATTCAGCAAGAAACACGATTAAAAGTCGCAGACAATACAGGTGCCCGTGAAGTCCTGTGTTTTAAAATTTTAGGTGGAACGCGTCGTCGTTATGCTTCTATCGGTGATATCGTTGTGGTGACGGTAAAGCAGGCTATTCCCGGTGGAATGGTTAAAAAAGGAGATGTTACACGGGCTGTTATCGTTCGGACCAATAAGGAAGTTCGCCGAAATGACGGTTCTTATATTCGTTTTGATGACAATGCTGTTGTTTTGTTAAATAACGCTGGTGAACCAAGAGGAACTCGTGTGCTCGGTCCAGTGGCGCGTGAGTTACGTGATGAGGGTTATATGAAAATTGTATCAATGGCACCGGAGGTCCTCTAGATATGAATGTTAAAAAAGGGATGACCGTAAGAGTGATCAGTGGAAATCATAAAGGTGAAGAAGGAAAGGTGTTATTTGTTTTCCCGAAAAAAGATAGAATTTTGGTGGAAGGTGTGAATTTTATTAAACGTCATACCCGTCCCAGTCAGGATAATCCGCAGGGAGGGATTGTAGAAAAAGAAGCACCGGTCCACGTATCGAATGTGATGGTTCTCCACGGAGGTTCACCAACAAGGATAGGATACAAAAGACTAGAAGATGGGTCAAAGGTTCGAATTGCAAAAAAAACTGGTGAAGAATTAGGGATATAATAATGGCCACAGAGAAAAATAAAATAATGAATCGGGATCTCCCTACTTTAAGAAAAAAATACTCTGATGATGTGATGCCAGCGATGACAGAAAAATTCAATTATACCAATCAAATGGAAGTGCCGAAAATTACTCATATATCTATTAATATGGGAATTGGGGATGCAAAGGATAATCCAAAGAAACTAGAAAGTGCTCTCGCTGAATTAACTGCAATTGCAGGACAGAAACCTGTAGTAACCCGTTCCAGAAAAGATATTTCAAATTTTAAAATTCGTAAAGGATTTCCTGTGGGATGTAAGGTAACAATTCGGGGAAATCATATGTATGATTTTTTGGAAAGGTTAATCAGCATTGCTTTACCGCGTACTCGTGACTTTAGAGGATTGTCCTTTAAGTCATTTGATGGACGAGGAAATTATTCTTTCGGCGTAAAGGAGCAAATTATTTTTACCGAAATTAACTATGATAAGATTGATAGTATTCGGGGGATGGATATTACCATATCCACGACAGCGGCTTCTAATGATGAAGCCTATTGGCTATTAAAGTATTTTGGTTTTCCATTGAGAGAAAAACCAGTTAAATCAGAAAATGAAATTGTTGAGGCTGCCTGATGGCAAGAAAAGCATTAATTGTTAAGGCAAAAAGAAAGGCGAAATTTAGTACCCGTGAGTACAATCGTTGTTTTAATTGCGGACGTCCTGATGGATATATGCGCAAGTTTGGTCTTTGCCGTATTTGTTTTAGAGAAATGGCACTGAAGGGAGAAATCCCCGGTGTAACCAAGGCAAGTTGGTAAGGAGGGTACACAGATGTCAATGACAGATCCTATAGCTGATATGCTGACCAGAATCCGGAATGGTATGGCCGTCAAAAAGCGGTGGGTGGATATCCCCTCATCCAATATGAAAAAACGAATTGCTTTTGTTTTAAAAGAAGAAAGATATATCAAGGATTTTATTTTTGTGAAATCCGGTGAAAAATCTTTGATCAGAATATTTCTGAAATATGATTATCAGGGGAATGCCGTAATTGAGCGGATTGAAAGAGTCAGTACACCGGGAAGACGCGTGTATGTTGGTTCTAAAGAAATCCCCCGTGTCTTAGATGGATTAGGTATTTCAATCCTATCAACATCAAAAGGTGTTGTTTCCAGTAAAGTGGCAAATCATTTGGGTGTGGGTGGCGAAATTTTATGCAGGGTCTGGTAGAAATATGTCAAGAATCGGAAAAAAAGAAATAGAACTTCCTGACGGTGTTAAAGTGACTCTCAATCCGGGTGTAATTGGAATTAATGGCCCAAAAGGATCCGCCGAAGTAGCCTACCATGAAGACATGAGTGTAAAGCAGGATGGAGAAAAACTTTTCGTTGAACGGCCATCTGACAGTCGGATACATCGATCTCTCCACGGGACAACCCGTCAGTTAATCGCCAATGGTATTCAGGGTGTGGCATCAGGGTTTGAAAAAGAATTAGAAATCAATGGCGTGGGGTATCAAGCTGTAATGCAGGACAAATATCTTGTTTTGCAGTTGGGATACTCACACAGCATTTATTTTGAGCCGCCTGCCGGTATTACTATTGAAGCCAGTAAAAATGGTATAAAAGTTTCAGGGATTAATAAACAATTGGTAGGGGAAGTTGCTGCTAAAATTCGGTCTTTCAGAAAACCTGAACCCTATAAAGGGAAAGGAATTCGTTATAAAGGTGAATATGTACGATCCAAGCAAGGCAAAACTGTAGGGGGAGGAAGCTAATGCGAAAACTAAGTGCGAAAGAAATTCGATTTCAGCGGCGTAGAAATCGAAGCAAGGGGAATAGCATTAGCAGAAAACATCCTCGTCTGGTTGTTTTTCGCTCTAATAAACATATTCGGGCACAAATTATTGACGACCTTAAAGGGGTCACTCTTGTTTCTGCATCTTCTTTAGACAAAGACCTTTTGAAAGATGTTAATAAAACTGAATCAAAAGTTGAATCCAGTCATCTTGTAGGTGAAACGATTGCTAAACGAGCTTTGAAAAAGAAAGTAGATAAAGTGGTTTTTGACCGTAATGGCTATCCGTACCACGGACGGATTAAAGCTGTAGCAGACGGAGCTCGAAAAGCCGGTCTTGAATTTTAGGAAAACCAAGGAAAATTATGATCAACCCTGCTGAATTAGATTTAAAAGAAGAAATTGTCATTCGAATTACCCGTGTTGCGAAAGTGACTTCCCGGGGGAAAAACTTCCGGTTTGGTGCTCTTGTTGTTGTGGGAGATGGAAAAGGCCATATTGGACTTGGACAAGGAAAAGCTGGAGAAGTAATTGCAGCTATTTCCAAAGCGAAGGAAAAAGCAAAACAGAATATTGTAAAAGTCCCAGTCATTAACGGAACGATTCCTCATAAAATCATCAGCAAATATGGGGCGAGTAAGGTCATGCTTAAGCCTGCTGCTCCGGGGACAGGAATTATTGCAGGAGCCGCAGTTCGTGCTGTGATGGAAATGGCAGGTGTTAATAATATTTTGACTAAACGGTTTGGGTCGAATAATGCCCTAAATACAGCAAAAGCCACTGTAAAGGCACTAGTAAATTTGAACGATGCTGTAAAAGTAGCTAATAAAAGAGGCATGACGGTAAAACAGGTTTTTAATTAATTATGGCAAAAGTAAAGACATTAAAAATTACCCAGATTAAAAGTGGAATAGGCTACAGACAAAAAGCCAAAAAAACATTGAAAGCTCTGGGATTACGTAAGTTACATCAAACGGTGGAACAAAAAGATTCTCCTGCAATTCGCGGTATGTTAAAACATGTGGACTTTTTAGTGAAAGTAGAGGAAAGCTGATGAAACTCGGTGATTTAAAATCTGCCAAAGGAGCTACACAGAGCAAAAAGCGTCTAGGTCGAGGGCCAGGTTCAGGATGGGGAAGAACAGCTGGTAGGGGAGAAAAAGGATATCATTCTCGTTCAGGAAGTAAACATCGTCCTTGGTTCGAGGGAGGCCAAATGCCTTTACATCGAAGAGTACCAAAGCGGGGGTTTTCCAACTTCTTATTTAAGAAATATTTTCAGGTAGTAAATCTCCAGGATATAGAGAAGCTCGGGGTGGATACAGTTGATGCAGCAGTATTGAAATCCAATGGCCTTGTAAGAAATGCCTTTAAACCTATAAAAATATTAGGAGATGGTGAGCTGACCAAGTCTATTACTGTAACAGCTTCTGCATTTAGTGAAGGCGCTAAAGAGAAAATAGAAAAATCTGGTGGAACGGCTGTCGTCCAGTGATTGATAAAATAAAAAATATATTTAATATCCCCGAATTGCGTAAAAGGATTCTTTTTACGCTAGGTATTCTCATTGCAGTTAGAACGGGTGCGCATATTCCGATTCCGGGCATTGATGCTGAGGCATTGGCCGCAGCCGTCCAAAATTTTCAAAATACACTATTTGGGTTATATGATTTATTTGCCGGTGGTGCATTTCAAAAGGCGACACTTTTTGCTTTAGGTATTATGCCCTATATCTCCGCATCGATTATCATCCAACTTATGGGGACTGTTGTTCCGTATTTCCAACGCCTTCAGAAAGAAGGTGAAGCAGGGCGAAAGAAAATTACCCAGATTACCCGGTATGGAACTGTTCTGATATCTGCCATGCAAGCCTATGGCGTTGTTGCAGTATTTTTACCTTCAATGACAGCAAACGGACAATCTGTTGTTATAAACCCTGGGTTTGGATTTATTTTTGTGGGAACCGTAAGTCTGGTAACAGGGACAATGCTCATGATGTGGATGGGTGAGCGAATTACCGAACGGGGTATTGGTAATGGAATTTCCCTAATTATTATGATTGGAATTGTATCGGGGTTACCCAATGTGATCGTGAGTGAAATTACTTTAATTCAGGAAGAAGTTCGTGGCTTGTTGAGTGAAGTCATTTTAATGGGTATCATGTTTGCTATTATTGCTTTTGTGGTTCTTCTGACACAGGGGACCCGTAAAATTCCCGTTCAGTATGCCAAACGTGTTGTGGGGCGAAAAGTTTATGGGGGGCAATCAACCCATATCCCGCTAAGGGTGAATACTGCAGGTGTCATGCCGATTATTTTTGCACAATCGATTATGTTTATTCCAAGTACTATTGCTACATATTTCAGTGAAAATGAATTTATGCAGGGTGTCATGAGATGGTTCTCTTTCGATCATCCATTCTATTGGATTGTCTTTGGAACGATGATTGTTTTCTTTACCTATTTTTATACGGCTATTGCTTTTGACCCTGTTCAAGTGTCCACCCAGATGAAACAACAGGGAGGATATATCCCCGGCATTCGGCCTGGAAAGAAAACTGCAGAGTATATTGATAATATTTTGACCCGTGTTACGCTTCCGGGCTCCTTTTTTCTCGCATTTGTAGCCATATTTCCGTACATCTTAATGAAAGCTATGGACGTAGGATATGACTTGGCCTCTTTTTTTGGAGGGACAAGCCTGCTTATTATTGTTGGTGTCGCCCTGGATACTTTACAGCAAATTGAATCTCATTTGCTGATGCGCCATTATGATGGATTCCTAACAAAGGGAAAAATTCGGGGACGGAGGAGAATGTAATGGTCAGGCTTCGAACAGATCGTGAAATTGATATGATTGCTGAAAGCTGTCAAATTGTAGCCGATACTTTGGATATGCTGACCAACCATATTAAACCGGGAGCGGTTATTAAAGAGTTAGATTCCTTGGCTGAAGATTTCATTCGATCACGTGGCGCACGCCCAGCATTTAAAGGATATATGGGATTTCCGGCTACGTTATGTGTTTCAGTCGATGATGAAGTTGTCCATGGTATTCCCGGAGATCGGATACTAAAAGACGGAGAAATTGTCGGTATCGATTGCGGAGCGGAAAAACATGGGTATTATGGCGACTCTGCCCGATCCTTTGCAGTGGGTCAAATCACCCAGGATAAACAGCAATTAATGGATATTACAAGACAATCCTTAGCTAAGGGTATTGAGGCTGCAACACCCGGGAATTATGTATCTGATATTGGTCACGCCATTCAGACTTTCGTTGAATCTTTTGGATATTCTGTAGTCCGAGAGCTAGTTGGCCATGGAATTGGCACACAGTTACATGAAGAACCTCAGGTCCCAAATTATGGTGCACCTAAACAAGGATACCGACTACGTCCGGGTATGTGTTTGGCTATTGAACCCATGATTAACATGGGGAAAAAAGATATTAAAACAGATGAGGACGGATGGACAGTTCGCACGGCAGATGGAGCATCATCTGCACACTTTGAACACACCATTGCCATAACGGATGGTGGGAATCGAATCCTCAGTTTGGGAGAGAAAGACCGTGGCTAAAGAACAACCAATTAGTGTTGAAGGTGTTATCAAAGAGACACTTCCAAACGCCATGTTTCGTGTTGAAATAGAAATTGGTGGAAAGACTCACGAAGTATTGGCTCATGTGAGTGGTAAGATGCGGATGCATTTTATAAAAATATTACCGGGAGATGTGGTGAAATTAGAAATCTCACCCTATGACTTAACCCGAGGCAGAATAACCTATCGAAACAAATAATAAATTATGAAAGTTCGTTCTTCAGTAAAAAAGATTTGTGCAAAATGCAAAATTATACGCCGAAAAGGAGTAGTTTTAGTCATTTGCGAAAATCCAAAACATAAACAGAGACAAGGGTAGGAGACAGAAATGGCGCGTATTGCAGGAATAGATATTCCACGAGATAAAAAGGTACCTTATTCCCTTCGTTACATTCATGGTATCGGTTTAACGGTTGCACAGGGAATTTGTGACCAAGCCAAAGTGGACCGTGATCTAAGAGTAAATGATTTATCGGAGGATCAGGTCTCTGCTTTGAGAACTGCGATTGCTGACCTTGGCTTAAAAGTTGAAGGTGAACGGCGAACCGAAGTCTCAATGAATATTAAACGTAAAAAAGATATCGGCTGTTATCAAGGACTGCGGCATCGCCGCGGTTTACCGGCAAATGGCCAAAGAACCAAAACCAATGCCCGTACGCGAAAAGGAAAAAAACGTACTATCGGGATGGGGAAGTAATCGAGGATAATACAATTGGCAAATCCGTCAAAAGATAAAAAGAAAAAAAAGAAAAAAGGTTCAGTTGAACCAGCAGGGATTGCCCACATTAAGGCAACCTTTAATAATACTCACATAACGCTAACTGATAAATTGGGAAATGTGATTGCGTGGGCAACAGCAGGAACCAGTGGGTTCAAGGGAGCAAGGAAAAATACGGCTTTTGCAGCAACACAGGCTGCCGATAATTGTGCGAAAGAAGCACTATCTATGGGACTCCAATCTGTTGAAGTTAGGGTTAAGGGACCGGGAGCGGGGCGTGAATCTGCAATCCGCTCATTGGCAGTTGCCGGATTAGAAATTGTATCCATACGAGACGTTACTCCATTACCCCATAATGGATGTCGTCCACCAAAAAGAAGACGTGTTTAAGGTTCGGAGAATAATTTATGGCTAAATCACAAATTCCAAGAGGAAAACTGGTCCGAAAGTTTGGGGAAAATATATTTGGTAATCCCAAATTTGATCGGCTACTAAGTAAAAAACCCTATGAAGGGGGACAGCACGGAGCATCCCGTCGCCGTCGATTATCCAACTATGGAATTCAGTTAAGAGAAAAACAAAAAATTAAGTATATGTACGGCGTGCTCGAACGTCAATTTCGAAATTATTTTGCCAAAGCTGAAAAAATGAAAGGCGAGACCGGAACCAATTTGCTCCAATTGTTGGAACAACGCATGGATAATGTGGTTTATCGCATGGGTTTTGCATCCACTAGAAGTCAGGCAAGGCAGTTGGTCAGCCACGCTCATTTTATGCTAAATGGTAGAAAATGCAATTATCCTTCAGCATCTGTTAAGCCCGGTGATATCATCCAAGTTAGGGATAGAAGCAAAAAAATGGATATTATACTAGAATCCATGAAGCGGATTAAAGGAGATATCGATTTACCGTGGCTGGAACTGGATAAAGCAAAAATGACCGGCACATTCCTGGCCGTCCCGGAAAGGGATGAAATGGCATTGACAGTCAATGAACAGCTTGTCGTCGAATTGTATTCAAAGTAAAGGTAAGGAAAAAACTCCATGACTAAAGGATTAGAATTAAAAGTAAATACCGAAGATAAATCCCTCACTGACACCTATGGGAAATTCAGTATTCAACCCTTGGAGAGAGGATATGGTATTACGGTAGGAAATGCTCTGCGACGTGTTTTGCTCACCAGCCTCCCAGGGGCAGCTATTACCAATATAAAAATTGAAGATGTTCTGCACGAATTCTCCACCATAAAGGGTGTGCGTGAAGATGTTGCAGATATTATTCAAAATCTGAAGGGAATTCGGTTCAAATTATCAGATTCTGATGTGGATAATGTTAAAATTCAGCTCTCCGGTAAAGGTGTCTTTACTGGTGCAGATATTCAAAAAGCAACAGACCAGTTTGAAGTTCTGAATCCTGAACATTATATTACAGAACTTAATGATAAAGGGTCCTTAGAAATTGAATTAAGAATTGGAGTTGGCAAAGGGTACGTTCCTTCTGAAGAAAACGAATTGCCAAATGCTCCAATTGGAACGCTAGCCGTTGACAGTATTTTTAATCCAGTGACGAAAGTAACATACAATGTTCAACCTGTCCCAGGTGCGAAAGACCCTATTGAAATTTTGAATCTTGAGGTGGAGACCGACGGGTCTGTTACACCGCAGGATGCCGTTAGTTATTCCGCAACTGTTTTGATTGACCACCTAAAATTGGTGGAGGCTATCGCACAACCAGAAGTTTTGGAAGTAACCGAAACTGTGACAGAAGAAACACTGCATATACGAAAGCTATTAAATCAAACAATTGATGAAATGGAGTTATCTGTCAGAAGCCATAACTGTTTGCAAGCGGCGGGAATTAAATTCATCTATGAACTCGTCAGTAAAGAGGAAAGTGAAATGCTGAAGTATAAGAATTTTGGCCGCAAGTCACTTACTGAGCTGGTAGAAAAATTGGATGAAATGGGCATCAGTTTTGGAATGGATGTAGATAAATTTTTAAAAATAGAAGTATAAATCAATTATGATACATCAGAAAAAAGGTCGAAAACTTGGTGTAAACCCCTCTCATCGTAAAGCCATGCTTCGAAATCTCGCCCTAAGTTTGATTCAGCATAAACGTATCAAAACAACGGATGCCCGCGCGAAAGAATTGAGAACATTTATTGAACCATTGATTACCAAGGCAAAAAGAGGCGGTATGCATGCAACAAGGCAGATCTTGAGGTCTTTACCCCATAAGGATGCTGTCCACACGCTTATACATGATATTGCCCCTGTATTTGCAGACCGGCCAGGCGGATATACCCGAATAATTAAATTGGGATTCAGGGATAATGATCGTGCTTCGGTATCTTTGATAGAATTGGTTGATATGGAAGGGGTTTCAGATAATTCTACCGAGGAACCCAAGACAATGAAGAAAAGTCGGAAAACAAAAGCGGAAGACACAAAACCCGTTAAGGAATCTGAATAATCATTTAACGTTGAAACTTCTCCAATCATTTGGTTTAAGGGCAGCGGTTTTCGTTGCCCTTATTTTTTCTGTAGCAGAATCTGATTCTCTAAGTCTCAGAAGGGGGGAGTTTGACCGGCGATATCTTTGGGTGGTCAGAAATACCCTGGCAGAGGCTTCGTCAATCGATAGAATGCTGAATTTTGCAACAGAAAATCGATTTAATCATATCTTGGTTCAAGTGAGAGGGCGAGGTGATGCTTATTATCAATCTGATATAGTCCCAAAATCTCATCTCATAAAAAATCAGGATTTTGATCCTCTGGCTTACCTGATTCCCAAGGCACAGGAAAAAGGCATTCAGGTGCATGCCTGGGTAAATGCCTATCTACTTTGGTCTTCACGAATTAAGCCAGTCCAACAAAACCATTTGCTTTATAGCAACGAATCCTGGTTAGATCAAAATAATCCTCAACCCTTTAATATTGATACAGAACTGAAGAAATTAAATGGCGGGAAGAACGGTAACGAAGGCTTATACCTTGCTCCGCATCATCCCGAAGTAAATCTCTATCTGCTTTCAGTATTTAAAGAACTGGTTACTCGATACACATTGGATGGGCTTCACCTGGACTATATTCGGTATCATGATTCAGATTTCGGTTATAATCCGGTCGCCACTACATTATATAGAAAAGAAAAAGGAATAAATATAGACCCAAGTGGCTCCGAATCAGAAACTGGAAACAATGCAACCTCCTCTGTGGGACAATGGAGTGATTATCGACGGAATTCTGTTACTGAGTTGGTTCGAGAGACGAAAAATATGTTATTGGAAATCCAGCCAGAGTGTGAACTCAGTGCAGCTGTAAAACCTAATTTATACCAAGCAAGAGAGCGTTATTATCAGGAATGGGATGTTTGGTTAGCTGCAGGGTATTTGGATAAAGCTATTGTGATGAATTATACACCAAACTTGCGAGATTTTGCGGCGAATATTGATATTATCTATGATAATCTTCCCTCAAAATATCGTAAAAATATTGCTATAGGAATAGCGACCTATAATCAATCTTCGAGAGAAGTGGTAGATAAAATAAAATATACACGGGTAACACGATTTAAAGAGATATCATTATTCAGCTATAATGTCATGGAGAAAAATCCACGGTATTTTATGCCCCTGAAAAAAATACTTTACCCTTAAAAGGAAATAGTTAATCCTTTTAAAAACTAAGATAATAAAAAATAATCCTCCATTTTTCCGTAAACCTTCAAAATCTACCGATATTCTCTGATGGTTGTTCTTCGAAAAGCATCAAGATTATCATATTCTGAGAAGTCTTTCATGACAAGACGGTTTAAAACGACGCCTTTTTCACTGGATGCGTATGCGACTGGAATATCATGTTTTTTGCTTTTATCTTGTGTGATGAGAAATTCAAATCGATCCTCTTCTATTTCCGTATTGGTGATACGAAAAAAGGCATCTGTATTTCTGTTGTGAGCATGGATGGACCAGTATCGATCATTTTCCGGCACCGGTGTAGATATATAGAGGTCACCCTGGCTTAGGTCATATGGAATTAGAAAATAAAGAAAGTCCGGATTGGGTTTACGAGCGGATTGTTTTTCTGTCATACAAATTGGATTCACATAAACTACCCCATGGACCCATCGTTCACCGCATTCTTCAATATAAGTTTTAGCTGCTTCTAGATCTCTATCCAGTTTCCGCATTACCAGTTCAGGTCCTAGCCAAAGTAACAAACTATGAAGGATTATAGCAGTAGCCAAAAGTTTTAAAAACCATTTAACCATCAGGGGTTTACCTTACTGATAGTGCCAATAGGAATAGAGTCTTTATTCTCATAATAGGATTGCTCCGGACCATAAATTCGCATCGTTATGGTATAATCATTTCCCCCATGATTAATGGTTTGTTTTCCAGGGTAATTCTCAGGATGAGCCGTTAATATTATTTCATAAGTCCCATCAGTTAGAAGGGGAGTTCTGTAAGAACTGGCCACAGTTTCTTCAAAAGGTTCCATTCGTCGGTTGTTGAAATCGTATATAACAAAACTCCAATACCTGCATGTTGGTGGAATTCCTTTTAATATATAATCGTTTTTTCCTGAAAGTTGTATGCCGTCTTTATCCCACAGAGTTTCCATGTAGATAATCTCCGGCCGAATACTGCCTAATAAACCAATGAAGGCGACATAATTTCGCAGCCAGGGGTTTTGTTCTTTCATGGAAGGATCAAAATGAGTGACCCAGTTTCCATTTTTTATTCCGCCGATTAAGTTAAGAGAAAACGGGTTTGTGTAGGTTAAAGGGTAAAAGGAACCTATACCTAAGATAATCCCCAATAAAACAGGAATGACGGAATGCTTAAATACTTTATTCAGGGCGAAGGATTAAAGGCTTTGAGTTTAAAGGCATAGGTGGACCATAGAATAAAGAAGAGAAGGAATATCACAGCAAACATCCAACCCCAAATATGATTAACGGTAGGAGCAGACCAGAAAAGTCCAATTGTCGCTGACCCGGCCCAAACCACGGCCCATCGTAATTTTAGCCGCATTTTTTCCAAATCAAATTTAGCTGCGACCTTTGAACTGTATCCAATGCCGAATAAGGCAGCAGCAGCAATACGTGCAGCCAGAGGATCAAGAGGTTCGTAACCGAGAAACTCTGCCAGTTGAATTGGGAAGAAGAAGAATGGAATAGCAAAAGCATAATCCACATAAAAGTGAAACACCATCCATCTTCGTAATGATTGTGGGACTTCCATCGCATTTAAATTACAAAAAATCTTTTCAGATTTAAACGAAATTTGTTTAATTCCAACTTATATTTGATTCATAATTAACCAAAACAAGGAATTCCATGGGTAAGCTGAAACAAAAAATCACACTTAATTTATTAATGGCTAAAGCCAAGCGGAGTAAAAGAAAATTGAATGATAAGAAACCGATTTATATGTTAAATGCACTTTGGTTTAAACCGGATGGAGGTTATGAGAAATATAAGCAGTATATGGAAGAAGTCAGCCCAATGCTTAAAAAATACAATGGTAGAGTTCATTCAAATATTTATGTTCCTCAGGATGAAATTATAGGTCAATTTGATGCTGATATGATCTTTTTTGTGAAATGGCCCAGTTGGGAGGTGTTTAGTACGTTTATTCAAGATCCAGACTATCAGGATATCATGAAAATACGAGAAGATGCCATTACCAATTCTCTTCTCATCCGTTGTGATAAAATGTAATGCAAAGGGTGCATTACAGAAGTTGTAATCTTTGTGAAGCCATCTGCGGTTTAGAAATCACCACGGATGGCGATTCAATCTTGGAAATAAAAGGAGACGAAAAGGATCCTTTTAGTAGAGGGCATCTTTGTCCGAAAGCCTTTGCTTTAAAAGATATTTATGAAGACCCTGACAGGTTAAAAACTCCGGTTCGTAAAACAAACGATGGATGGGAAAAAATTTCCTGGAAAGAAGCATTTGATAAAGTGGCTGAAAAAATCTGTACCCTCCAAGATGAGTACGGATTAAATACTGTAGCAACTTACCAAGGAAATCCCAATGTGCATAACCTTGGGTCCATGACCTTTGGTCCAACTCTGTTGAGACAAATCAAAAGCCGGAACAGATTTTCAGCAACATCTGCAGATCAGTTGCCCCATATGTTTGCGGCTTATTTTATGTTTGGGCACCAGTTGCTACTCCCCATACCGGATATTGACCGGACTCAGTATATGCTGATGCTGGGTGCAAATCCTGTAGTGTCTAATGGAAGTATTATGACAGCACCAGGAGTAAGAGATCGGTTAAATAAGATAAAAAATCGAGGGGGAAAAGTAGTTGTTATTGATCCCCGGCGCACTGAAACGGCAAAACTTGCCACGGAACATCACTTTATCCGGCCCGGTACAGATGTCTACTTTTTATTATCAATCCTTTACGAAATTCTTCAGAACCACGGGATAAGACTGGGAAGGGTAGAGGGATATATTAATGGGACAGAACATTTGCAAACCATAGTTGAATCTTTTGCTCCTGAATTAACTGCTGAAATTACCGGAATAGATGCAAAAACAGTAAAAGCAATTGCCGGTGAATTTTATGAAGCAGAATCAGCAGTCTGTTATGGTCGGTTAGGCGTTTCAGCTCAGGAGTTTGGAGGGGCTGTTCACTGGGCGATGAATATGATAAATATTGTTACTGGGAATCTGGATGCCGAAGGGGGTGCCATGTTCCCTCTGCCTGCCGTTGATGTATTAAAAACACCGGGAATGAATGGTCATTACAATGTTTGGCAAAGCCGACTAAAGCAATATCCGGAATTCGGGAGTGAATTACCTGTCGTGGCTTTAGCGGATGAAATTTTAACAGATGGAGAAGGAAAGATTCGCAGTCTCATTACGATTGCAGGGAATCCTGTTATTTCTGTACCCAATGGCGGTAATATGGAAAAGGCCCTTAAGGCACTGGACTTTATGGTATCCATAGATTATTATCTCAATGAAACTACGTGTCACGCAGATATCATTTTACCCCCTGTTTTTAATCTTAATACAGCACATTATGACTTAATATTGCATGCATTTGGGGTTCGTAATACTGCGAAATATTCAAAAGCTGTGTTTAAAAAAGAATCGAACGAAAAATTTGATTGGGAAATCTTTCAGGAGATTGCACAAAGAATAGCCAAAAAGAGAAATCGTTCCTCTGGAGGTCTTAAGTCAATACTATCAAAAATGTTCGGACCGGCATGGCTCATCGAAGTTGGTTTAAGATCAGGACCTTATACATTATCTCTGAGAAAATTAAAGAAGAATCCTCATGGTGTAGATCTTGGGCCTTTAAAGCCTCAATTACCTGGGCGTCTGTTTACTCAGGATAAAAAAATTCACATTGCCCCGGAAATATTCATGAATGATTTAAAGCGAATTCGGGAGAGAATGAAGTCTTTCATTGAAAACAGGGAATTATTTATTCTCATTGGTCGTAGGCATCTTCGAAGTAATAATTCGTGGATGCATAACTGTCCTTCACTTATGACTGGTAAAGAGCGGTTTAATATGCTCGTTAATCCTGTAGATGCAGAAAAAAAGAATATTAAAGAGGGACAACGGATTACTATTAAAAGTGATCAGTTTCAATTTGAAGTTACAGCGTCAATAACTGAAGATATTAGTACGGGTGTGGTCAGTATCCCCCACGGGTGGGGTCATACCCATGAGGAGATTCAGCTTACAACTGCTTCAAAATTCCCGGGAGGTAACATAAATCAACTTGCCATTGGAAATAAACGGGATATTCTATCGGGGAATGCTGATTTTCATGTGAGAAATATTGATATTATCACCTCTTGACCTCAGCCTCATTGTAATTGCGCATGAGAATGAATCTTTCCAAAATGTTTAGTCACAAGAATCCGCATAATATGATAACAATAAAAGAGAAACACCATATTACTATTGCATTACTATTTGCCCTCACACTCTAACTTTACCTGATTGATGGATTATTATACCTGGTCAAATAAAGGAGTTAGTGTTGATATTAACGGGAAAAACATATTCGTTATAGATGAGGGGAGTGGTAAGGATACACTGGTCATTCTTCATGGCTTTCCCTCATGCAGTTATGATTATTGGAAGGTTTTGCCCATACTTTCAAAAAAATTCAGGGTGATTATTCACGACCAAATTGGTTTTGGTCTTTCAGAAAAGCCAAAAGAGTATTCCTATTCCTTATTTGAACAGGCAGACACAGCGTTGGACCTGTGGAAGACGTTGAATGTGGATCGTGTATATTTAATAGCTCATGATTACGGATGCAGTGTCGCCACTGAAATCCTTGCGAGAGAAAAAGATGGCATGTTACCTCTCAAATTACATGGAGCAGTTTTGGGGAATGGAAGTATGTTATTAAACTTGGCCAAACTGCAGCTTGTACAAAAAGCTCTCAGAAATAAAATTATAGGCCCAATAGTTGGCAGATTAAGCACCAAATGGGTTTTTGAAAAAAGTATGAAAAAGCTGTGGTCAAATTCATCAAAAATTGATGAAGAAGATATTGAAGTGCTATGGAATTTGTTGCAGATTAATCGAGGGCGACATCGACTATCAAAAGTTTCACAATATTTAAAAGAAAGGGTAAAGTACAAAGACCGATGGATTGGTGCATTGCAAAGCCATAAACTACCTCTAGGATTTGTATGGGCGGAAGATGACCCGATAGCCGTATTGGATATGGGTAAAACACTTCATGGTCTAAGTTTAAATAGTTCGTTAATCACCTTACCGGGTGTGGGGCATTATCCTATGCTGGAGGCACCGGAAGAATGGTCTAAAGCCGTAAGGGATACAATCGCCGGTTTCAAATAGATTTTTTTCAGTTTTGAGTAATGGTTATTTAATGAAGTGTGTTCAATATGAATTATTCCTTCATATCTTTCGCACACCTAAATCCCTGAACATCCTGCCACCATTTTACGTCAGGCGGATTATCTCCGCGATTATAAACCCTTAATCCCTTGTGCCAGCTGTACCAATGGCCGCCCCTTGTAACTTTTGTTTTTCCTGTTTTGGGCCCTTGTGGATTTTCTTTTGGTGATACTTGGTAATAATCCCATTGGTACCAATCCTGGCACCACTCTGCCACATTCCCGGCCATATCATACAAGCCGTAACCGTTTGGTGAAAAACCACCTACAGGTGAAGATAATCTCCATTTGTCTTTTCCTTTCAACAAACGGTTTTTGTATTCATTATCCTCTTTCCAGTATTTATGAAAATTGGCATCATCCTTTGTGATGTAATTTCCCCAGGGATAACGCATACCCTCCAATCCTCCCCGGGCAGCATATTCCCATTCTGCTTCCGTAGGTAGACGTTTTCCTGCCCATTTCGCATAGGAGGATGCATCATACCAATTGATACTGACCATAGGGTGTTCTTGAGTTGGAGCGACAAAATATTTTTCCCAAATTGACCAATTAAATTCATATCCTGTTTCATCCAAAAATTGCTTAAACTGGCCAACCGTCACCTCATATTTATCCATATAAAAACTGTCAATTTCTACAGAATGGGCAGGGAAATTATCATCCTGAAGATTACCATCAGCACGTCCCATGATGAATATTCCACCTGGAATGAGGACCATATTTTTTTCAATATCAAAGGTATCGCCCTGGCTTGACAATAGGGTGGGTACCAGAAGGATTAAGCGACCCATAGTATGAAATGTCAAATTACACATAGGATTGACATTTAGTAATTATTGTGCAATTAATACAACCAGGCGATGTGGGCTTGAATCAGAGGGATGGTACATGATAATGTCTTTCTTAAAGTCCCCGTTTAAATCTGATAACCATGTGTTTAATTCACTACCGGGGACCGAAGTCGAAACAATGTGAGGGTCCTGAGACAACATGTTTAACTCATAATCCCATGAATATACATGCAATTTTATCGGGCTCAAGGATACAACGATTTCTGTTTTCCCATCTCCGGTTATGTCACCAATTTTAATAGCTGGATAAAAACCGGAATCCCAATCAAAGTTTACTTTCCACAATCCCGTTATATGTGGTGTTTTAAGGAAATGGTTATTTTCATTTTGGAAATATTCGTATTCAATATAAACAGTCTTAAATAAAAGGGTACGAATTATTGAGCCAATGCCGATTCGGACATCGTACCTGAAAAGATCTCTTGTATTATCATTATTAAAATCATGAAACCAATAGAAGGCATATCCTGCAGTTTCGCCAATTCCCGCCTTCCCGGAAGGGAAAACTGCTGAACTATTATTTTCCGTAAATTGAGTCCAATTTTCTGCGGGAGTTCCATAATATACCGTGTATTTGCTCTTCATTTTTAATGGGCTTCTTCCGGTTAAAGTGTGTGTGACCATATCAGCAACACCATCACCATTAATATCACTGAATTGTTTCATGTAGATATGGGTGGATGATTTTCTAAGGCCAAGCACTAAAGGTAGACCGCTCTTTCCACTGAATTGAAAGGCTAGAGAATAGGGTGCATCTGTTCCGGTTGTTACAATCGTGTTAAAAGGTATAGGTATTGAATCAAACTGCCCCGTTTCTGTCCGGATATATACATCATAATGGTCTCCGTTTCTAAAAACAAGGTCCTTTCTGCCATCCAGATTGTGGTCATAAAAATGGACACGACTTAAATACCAGGGGATGGTTAATGCATTCAGTCCCACTTCTCGATAGGTGCGGGTATCTCCTGTGGCTTTCAAATCGAGAAATGGTTCTGGTGGCCCCAAGGTAAAGGGGGAAGAAAACGTACCCTCATTATTTTGGATATAAAGGGAAAATCCTTCTAAACCGGGAATGATAAAGTCGTCTAAAGAATCCCCGTTTAAATCTTTTGTCATATTGACTCGCGGAATTTGTTTTTCAGACGTACCGCTGTAATCAAAATTGATAGATAGCAGGACATGACTTGTTCCATCCTCTAAATTAAGCCATGAGAAAACTCCTTCTTGATAATAGATGAAACGATCCTGCCCGGCAATGTTTGCTATATCGACAAATAATAGATTTGGCGGTAATTCTAATTCTATCGATTCTTTCCAAGTATTTTTTTTAAATACAAACACATAAAGGGAAATTTTCCCTAAAGTATCTTTTGAAACAACGGCAAATTCTGAATGGGAATTGCCTAATAGATTTCCAGATAATACAGTTTGGTATTTTTCTTTCCCCAACATGATTTCATATTGAGAAAATGTGATGGGCTGGGGATTGTGTTCCGGTGGTACTGCATATAAAAATGAGGACAATACGAATAGAAAAATGAAATTAGGATTCAATAATTTCATTTTAAGACCATTTTTCCAGTGCTTTCTGTTTCTTTTCCAACTTATTGAATTGGCCTTTTGTCAGAAATATTCGATGGTGAGTAGGGTCATATAACTCCTGATCCAGTTTGAAACGATTTCCCAATCCCATTTGAATAATTTTTCCTGTCTTAACATCCAGATCCAAAAAATATCGTGTATCTTTATCGCGTACTTTACTCATATTGTGTTTATCTTAATTTTTGCTTGTCCATATGGCAATCAGAAGATATTTATTCTTGGTGTTAAAGGTGGATTATTGATTTTTCCATCGCTCAAGTTTTGGAATTCCTCGGGTTAATATCCAGGCTAAAAGACCATTCATTCCATCCTTTTTCATTTCCTGAATACAATATTTTTGAAATTTTTCCGCTGTATCCACGTCAGGAGGGTTGAGAAACTTTCCGTTTTCATAACACATGGAACAATATTTTTCATTGAGTGTGCCATCTGCATTTGAGCCGCCACCTTTTTTATCCTTTTTCAGGGGATAACCGCAGCTTTGACAATACTTATTCATAACCTGACTCCTTTGATTTAGAGCTTCTGTGTGGTGTTATGTTTTGATATTATACACCGAAATTATTACCAAATTTCATTTGAGTGGTCAAAAAAGGTATTGAAAGTATATTCTTTTGTTTTGAGTCCTATTCGTTGGTGAAATTATTTTTATCTTTACAAATCTGGGATGAACCAATACGGATGATTTACTCCTATTCCTTATCCCCGTCTGTTCTAATCGGGGTAACCTGCGTACTTTATAGAGTTTGTCTTACGGCAAATCCTAAAAATACAGTGTTGGTCCCAAGACAATAACATAAAGAAACACCACGGCAATTGAAATGGGCACAATGGCCATAACCGTCATCCAATCGACAACAGGTTTGGGACTAGGATTTGAATTCATTTTTATTTGTTCCACTATAGATCTTGACAACCGCTTTTTAAAAAGTTGATAATATTGGCCTATTGAGCAAAATTACGACTGAATAAAAGTATCAACAGTTTGTCTCGGTGAAGGACCGGGTTGTTTGGCATATCCTAAGCGAGCTAACATTTGTACCGTGTGAGTATTTGGAATGTTCAACATTTTTAAAAATTCCATTTGTAAATCTTGCATTTCCGAATATTCTTGAAGGACTTGACTGACTGGATGGATGCGTACCCCTAATTGTGTGGCTTTCAAATCAAGTCGTGCATAGGTTCTGCCAATTTGTAATTGTGTCGCCCGACTGTTGTTTTTGGAAGCTAACCAAAAAAATGCAGGTGTATTCAGCAGCATTTCTGTGTATATATCGACACCAGTCTGAAACGCGGACGACATAGGATCCATTAAAGTTTTCCTGTCAATAATACCAAAAAATTTCCCCCACCAAATACTGGTACCTAATAAATCAATTCCATTGGGATTGGCTTCGACTTCGGAAGAACCAATTCTCATTAAGTCTACGCTTTCCTTCATGGTACGGGGAGTATATGATTCGATTTTCCATGCTTTTAATGTGATTTCTCTCAACAATCTCACTAAGTCTTTGTCCGTTAAAATTTTAGACATAAATGGAGATTGATTTAATTCAATTTGCAGTTCTTTCTGATGGGTTAATTTTAAAGGAGTTGTTTCAAATGGTTCCTTTGTGCTTCGGCGTTGCAAAAGATTTAAAAATAATGGGTCTGTAGTTCGTTGTGGATTTTTTTTCAATGCAATTTTTGCAATCGGTCGATCCTTGACTGTTTTTGGATCAAATTCCCCTTCTGGGAAATAGCGTATTTTAAGCTGGAAACCCAAATGGCTGGCTGCAATATCCAATAACTCTAAAAACGTTCCGTGGCCAATCATGATTTGTCGGGAAAATGGATCAGTTTCAGGTAGCAGACGATTAGAGTCGCAATAAAGAATAATGCTGTCAGGTTGAGATAGATCCACTTTCCATGGTTGCCTATTGTGAGGGTTTGGTGCAAGAATCGCATAAGAAAGCATTGTGATACGATCATCTTTATGTTTTTTAGGTTGCCATGGTAAGATAGCTTTAGGAGGCATTTTATTACAGCTCACCATTACTGGATTAGAACCAAAAATCAAAGCTCCTGTCCCCATAACTTTTATGAATTTTCGACGACTAATATCCATTTTTATCCTTGACGTTTTTATTGATTAAGAAAGTATACCGGAAAAAAAGTTTGATTCAAACGACAAAATTCAGTGGCGCAAGGGTTGCAGAACCGAACAGCCTCGAGTACCAACAAAACTTTACGAAAACACCAAGCCAACCCGTTCAATCACAACCCTTACACACAAATGCAAAACCACGTTGTTTACCAACCAATTGTGGATTTTCATATTCCAAAATTTAAGAGAAGAATATTAGGGTTAAGTATCCAACAAAATACATGATGAAATTTGCATAATTATGAGTTACGATTGGAGCCACTAAGCTTTTTGTCCTATCGTAGGTTATCCCATAAAATATTCCTAAGACAAAAGCCATTATGACTTGAAGTAAATTGTAGTTAATAGAGAAAGGAGTAAGATTAATTTCAACATGCGCAAAAGTAAAAATGACTGCTGCGATAATAGCAGCTGAAGGAACATTTAATTTTATTATCTTAAAAGAACCCTTCCAAACTTGAGTTAAAAATGTTTGCAGTAGACTACGAAAGAATATTTCTTCAGATGTTCCACTCATGATCGCCTGAAAAGAAATCCATCCTAAAATATTAAATGTTGTGTGTGAGAATCCGAAAGAATGAGGTTTACCTTCCAAAAAATTAGGCAAATAGTTTAATACTGTTATACCCCCATAAATCAAAAAGAACCCTAGAATATATTTCAGAGATAATCTCCAATTTTTCAAATTAAAACCATAATCATAGAACCGTCCTCTTAATATGATTGTGATGAAGACTAAGGCTAAAATCATTTGCCCAAAATGATGAATATGTTGTCTAATCCAAAAGTGGTCTTTTATAAAGCCATTAGGGAATAATGGTAAAATTAAGTGCTTGATAAATAACTGTTCATTGATGAGGATAATGATCAGGTATATGACAAACGCTAATAATAAAATGAGTATTTTTCTCATGTGATTTCTCTATTTTGGTTTTGACTCTTGATTCGGCTTACAAATAGTTCACAGATCAGACTGACGCTTAATTCTTGATTTTGGATATTAAATGTATCCCGAATCCATAATTTAAAAACTGTCATTAATATCAGCCGAATAGAGTAAGTTTTAAGTGCACTATCTTCAATTGACTTTAATCTTTTTATCAATGAGAAATTCAGAGAATTCAAGACCCAATCCTACACCAAGACCTAATAAAAACCCTAAATTTATATTCATAAATAATTCCTGTCTGAGATTTGTAGATATAAAGATTATTGAAAGAATAAATGTGTTTGCTATATACAAAATCGTAATAAAACTCGCAAAAACAATAAAATTACGGTTATGCAACCTTTTTTCTGTAAAATTGGTTAACAGGGTTTTCATTTAAGGTTT
>CAZJUP010000020.1:0-37857 GCA_964549275.1 uncultured bacterium
TTAAATAAAATATTGACGGTGTTTTTCGCACGCGTTAAACCTGATTCTAGAGTTGCAAAACCCAAATGCATTATAAATACCAATATCGTAGATATCAGCATCCAGGTGTTGTTTACAGTGAAAAGTGCTATATTGCCCGACTCTGCACTTACAGGGCCCCACCCAAAAATCAATGAAATGATAATAAATTTGAAAAGAATCATGATTTTTCCTTACTTGTGGTTAAAAAGTGATGCCAAAAACAAGAAAAGAAGTTTCTTGTTGAGGGTTAATAATATAAGATGCAGTAAATTGATTCTGGCTGGCTGTAAGGCCCATATTAACCACTTGAAATGAATCTGCTTCTTCATCGGTTTCTACTGTATACATACCGTTGCCGGCTCCGATGGAAAAGGGTCCGTACTTGGTTTCAAGATAAGTCGATTTATCTGGGTCAATAAAAAAATATCCACCTGTAATGCTTATGGGTCCCAGTAAGGCTCCTAAACTCAGTTCCACAAGGTGTGAGCCCGTCTTCTCTGAATAATTAAAAAAATTATCTTCTCCGCTATAGGAAGGGAAAAAATAATCTGTAAGTGTCAGAGTAACATTTTTTATCTCAGCAGCGATGTAAATATCATTTTCGTTGGCCTCTCCACTATGGATAGCCCAGGAGCTCCAGGCTCCAACGGTGAAGATGTTGGTTTTAAATTCAACATGAGGTTGCAGAGCCGCCGCATTGCCGAAATCTGTACCCCGCCATACATACCGGTTATAAATATCAATTCCAATATTTGACTGACTTAATCCCAATTGCCAGAGCAATAAGAAAATCCACAACACACTTGGTTTCATTTTATTATCCCTTAATATTTTTAACAATAATCACACATTCACATAATAATTTATTGAGTAACATACGTAATAATAAACAATTTACACGTATTGTGCAATAAATAATTAAGTATATAATTTATAAAGGTTTATTTATGTTGGGGAATCGGATGGAAAACGGTATAATTTAATGATTGCAATAAAGAGAAATTATTCGTTGAGCATCACCCCAAATCTGTCGGCTATTTGCATATTGTATATATTTTGGAAATCAACAATATCCAAGGTCAGGGGAGTAATTTTCCGAAAAAATTTCTGGTGTTGGTTCCAGTTTGACATGATCTTTTTTGAGATAATAGAACCAGTGTGGAACTCATGATTTTTTAGAAGACGGTATAAGAGATTGACATCTCCTTTTGTTAAACCAGTCTCTTTGACAAATTCGGTATTTAAGTTTTTAATTTTCTGTTTTTTGGGATGATAAATAAAAGCATGCCCACCGGTCATTCCTGCCCCGAAATTTGAACCGATTTTACCCAATACTACAACGGTTCCTCGAGTCATATATTCACACCCATGATTTCCAATCCCTTCAATTACAGAAGCGGCGCCACTGTTTCTGACTGCAAATCGCTCACCTCCGCGGCCGGCCACAAAGAGCATGCCTCCTGTAGCACCATAAAGGCAGACATTTCCAATAATGCTATGTTCCCCTTTTTTCTTTCGTATGTATCGGGGCATACGAATGGAGATTATCCCGCCAGAGAGACCTTTCCCCACATAATCATTAGCAACACCCTTCAATCTTAATTCAACACCATCTGTGAGATAGGCTCCAAAACTTTGACCCGCGGCTCCACCCATGCGAATTTGAATATTTCCATTAAAATTGCCCTGACCATATAAAAAAGAAATTTCACCAGAAAGGCGTGTACCAATAGATCGCATTGTATTGTTAATGGTTTTAATAACAACCGCATGCCCATGGGTCATGATGGCGGGATGAACTTCAGTCAATATTTCATCATCAAAGGTTTTAGTTTCTCCCATTTTATGAAGGCTCATTTTTAAAGGACTTTTTAACGGGGTTCCCTTTTTGAACTCCGGATTTAAAATTGGAGAGAGATCAAGTTCGTTTCTTGTAATAATGGATCGATATTTTTTATTGTTTACTAATAAATCTGTTCTTCCTGTTAAATCATACAAATTTTGGAAACCGAGTTCGGATAATATATTTTGTATATTTTTTGCAATAGTATGTAAATATTGCGCAAGATTTTCGGCCTTACCTTTAAATTTTTTCATGAGAGCTTTATCTTGGGTAGCTATGCCTACGGGGCATGTATTCAAATGGCACTGACGAGCCATGACGCACCCTAGAGCGATGAGCGCTGAAGTCCCAAAATCAAATTCTTCAGCGCCGAGAAGAGCGGCTTTTATAATATCTTCTGCTGTCCTTAATCCGCCATCTACCCTCAGAATAATCCTTTCTCTTAAATGGTTTTCAGTAAGCGTTTGATGAACTTCAGCTAATCCCAGCTCCCAGGGGAATCCAGTGTGTTTTAACGAGCCTAGTGGACTGGCACCTGTCCCTCCGTCTCCACCTGAAATGAGAATAATATCTGCTCCAGCTTTAGTCACACCTGAGGCAATGGTTCCCACGCCCGGTTGAGCAACCAGTTTTACGGAAACGAGAGCTCTGGGGTTCACCTGTTTCAGATCGTGAATGAGTTGTTTAATGTCTTCGATGCTGTAAATATCATGGTGAGGTGGTGGCGAGATCAGTGGTACACCAGGGGTTGAAGATCGGGCATGGGCAATTTGTGCCGTTACTTTGTGGCCGGGAAGTTGCCCCCCCTCACCGGGTTTGGCTCCCTGGGCCATTTTTATCTGAATTTCTTGTGCTGCAGAAAGATAATCTACTGTAACTCCGAATCGTCCACTGGCCACTTGCTTTATAAATGAGTTTACAGTTTTGTCAGGGTTTGTTCTGCTGTACCGATCCTCCATTTCACCCCCTTCTCCGGTATTGCTCCTTGCTCCCGCTAATGCCATTCCTCTTGCCAGTTCTCTATGAACACTTTCGGATATTGCCCCAAAAGAAATAGCACCGGATCCAAACTTTCTGAGGATAGATTCTGCAGATTCTATTAATTCAATAGGTAGAGGCTTACGATGACTTTTTAAAGCAAAAAGATCTCTGATATAAACAGGGCCATTAGTATCAATAATTTCAGAACTAAATTTTTTAGTTCTCATTTGAATGGCTTTAAATAAAGATGGAGAAAACCCATGTTTTTCACCACCTTTACGAAATCGAAAAAATCCCTTTTCAGTCAATTCTGGAAGTTCAGAATGAAAGGCTTTTCGGTTTCGACTGAGGAGCTTTTCGCGAATTTGCACGGAACCGATACCACCGATTTGTCCATCAATAGACGGAAAATATATTCTAAGGAACTCATTGTTTAGCCCTAAGGAATGAAACAGCATACTCCCATGGTAACTGCTTAAAGTCGATATACCCATTTTCCCCATAATTTTTAATAACCCCTTTTCAAGGGCGTACCTATAATTGGCCATTTTTTCAGGCCATTCTCTGTTGTCGGCAAAATGTTCTCGAATCAGTTCATAGGCCATATACGGATAAACAGCGCTGGCACCCAATCCAATTAAAACAGCAGCATGATGATCCTCAACAACATCTCCGGAAAGACAGATTAAGGAGACTTGGCTTCGTACTTTATTTTTTACCAAATAATGATGAACTGCTGATACCACGAGTGGCATGGGGATTGGAAGAAGGTTTTCGGATAAATTTTCATCAGTAAGAAAAATAATTTTTGCCCCGTTTTCCACTGCAGCTTTACATGATTTTTTTATGGAGGATATCCACCTGTCCAAATCGCGGTCGATAGAAAGATGACAAGGTATTCGTTTAAACGGGAATTCTGTTTTCATACGATGGAGTTCAATGACCTCCCACGGAGAAAGAATAGGACTTTCTATTCGAAGCGCACCGCCAAATGTAGGATTTTCTTCCAGCAAGCTATTTTCGGAGCCGAGATATTTAAATAAGGCCATGACACTTCGTTCACGAATGGAATCAATAGGAGGATTTGTTACTTGGGCAAAACTCTGTTTAAAATAATCGTAAAACCGTCTGTATTGAGCAGATAAAACCGCAGGAGGTGTGTCGTCTCCCATTGATCCAATCGACTCACGGCCGCTTGCTGCCATGGGAATAAGGTAACGGGTAAGGTCTTCAGTTGACCACCCAAAGGCAGTTCGAAGGCGCCGATCAAACCCCTCTTCAGGAAGACCAAATATTCCAAACTCATCCTGGACTGATTTTCTATTAATTTTTGCCAGTCTGTTCTTCAACATTAATGAGTAGGGTTTTTCTTTTGCTGTTTTTGTTTTGATTGACTCATTTCGCATGATGCCTTTTCCCTCCAGGGAAACAGCAAAAAGCTCTCCGGATGTCATATGGTGGTGTACGAGAAGATTTTTTTCATCTACATCCACAACACCAGCTTCAGAAGCCATGATAACCAGCCCGTCTCTGGTGACTGTGTATCGTAACGGGCGAAGGCCGTTCCGGTCCATTTTAGCTCCAACGATTTTACCTTCGGTAAAAATCAATGCTGCTGGACCATCCCACGGCTCCATGAAATTTTCATGATAGATATAAAAATCTTTAATAAACCGGGGAATAATAGAATTATTTTCATACGGATCGGGAATGAGCATCATAATATTTCTAAATATATCCCGTCCGCTTCGAGTTAAAAATTCCAAAATATTATCTAAACTGGCAGAATCACTTCCATCTGGGGTTACAATGGGTTTCAGGATGTCCAAATCATTCTGCCAAAAAGGCGATTGGATTTCACGCTCTCGTGCTTTCATCCACAATCGATTTCCTTTTATGGTATTAATTTCTCCATTGTGGGCTAACATTCTAAAGGGTTGTGCCATAGACCAAGTTGATTGAGTATTGGTTGAAAATCTCTCATGAAAAAGGGCTAGTTTTACAACAAATTTTTTATGGGTGAGATCCGAGTAAAAACAGTCCAATTGGGAAGAAGTCATCAATCCTTTGTACACGATTGTTTCTGACGACAAAGAACAGATATATGTTTTTTTCTTCTTAGACTGTATTTCTTTTTCCAGGGCTTTACGTAATAAAAATAATCTTGATTCCAGTGGTCGACTGTTTTTTTCAGCTGAAGTCAAAAAGATTTGCTGTATAAGGGGTTTTGCTTTTTTTGCCGTGACTCCAAGCACACTATCATTTACCGGGACATTTCGAATAGCAGTGAGATGGAATCCATTTTTTTCGGATATGTTTTTTACAGCTTTTCCAAGCCAACGATATTCTCTTGGTGTTGTGAAGACCATCCCCACGGCAAATTTATTTCTAAGCGACAGCTTGATTCCAAGCTCATTTTTTAGAACATCTTTAAAAAATCCCTTCGGAATATCCACCAATATACCAGCGCCATCTCCAGTTTCTTTGTCTGCAGAAACCGCACCACGATGGGCAAGTCTCCGAAGAGCAGAAAGAGCTAAGGGCAGAATCCTCTTTTCAGGTTTTCCAGATAGGGCGACGATAAATCCCGTTCCACAGGCGTCGTGGAAGTTGTTTGGATTTACCAAAGGATATTTTTGCTGTTTAATCATGTATTAAATTTATCGTGTTACAGGTGTAAAAATTCTCCAGCCCATAGAGGGAGCAACAAATGTCTGTGAAAAAAGAACCTTTTTGTGTGCTCTGGCGGGGAAATAGGATTTAAACCGTACTTACGATTTGTAGTCCTTTATATTTTTACAGTATTTATGCCCCGAACAGTTTAAATAAGATTAAATATTATTACAAGATAAACCTTAAAATTTAAGCTATATTATGAATGGCCTTTAATGTATTTAAGTCTATATCTAATGATTCTTTATAAGAAGAAAGGACTAGGTTAGATTGTGTTCTAGATACACCTGGCCAATTCTGTATTTTATATAGTAAATCTTCCAGAGCCTGTGAATTTTTGACACGGACTTTTAATATGTGCGAACCACTCCCCGTAATGGAATGGCATTCCAAAACAAATTTTGAAGCACCAGCTTTTTTTATAAAATCATCGTAATGGTCTGAATGCTCGCTGACGATAAAAACAAAAGCGGTAACATCCAATCCAGCTTCTTTATGATCGAGGATTGCCGCAAAATTTTTTATTAACCCTTTTTCAGTTAACTTTTTAATCCTCTCCCCAACAGCCGGTATAGATAAATGAACTTCTTTTGCAATATCACTTGCTGTTGAACGACCGTTCTTTTGTAAAATTTCAAGGATTTGAATATCTCTATTATCAATCATTCTTTAGGACCTTTTTTATGATATATAAAATTATCACCGAAATAATTTTCTTGAAAGGGCTGGTTTTCTTTTAAATTTTAAAGGTTATCCTGTGTAATTGTTTACCGATTATAATTTTTTAATTCCTCAAAATCTAACCCCAAATCCAATAGCGAAAATTATTCCTCCTGGGCCATAGAAATAAACCCCTGTGTCAAGGGTGATATCCTGATAGACATAACTCAGGCCTATACCCGTATCCCCTAACATGTCTTTAAGGGGAGTTATATGGGTTTGTTGGTCCCATTTTCGTGTTGTCGAACCAAACTTTATTCGGAAATCCCTGCTTATTTGTAAAATACCGCTGATGCCACCATGGAGGTAGGGGGTGCCTTTTTCTGAAAATAAATCCAGGGCAATTTCCATGGGGAGGTTTGATAAAGATTTACTATAGGAAAAATAAAGTACGGTGGGAATAGATTCTTGGGTATCACCATAGTTAGAAAGGAGCCATCCTATATTTTCTAAACTAAACCCAAGAAGGCCCCAGTTGTTTTTCAATCGAAGTTTTGCCCCGGGTGATACAGTAAATATTGCCGCTGTTGTCTTTTCCAAGCGGCTTAAAAATATTCCGCCTGATAGCCCAATGGAAAGTTGATGCCCCCTGGCATAAGAAATCCTTAATTGGGTGTCTCCGGAAGTATAGTCTCCTGTACTTTGGTTATTTTCATCCTTTCCTTTAAAAACCCCGTATCCTAAATGTAGGAGCTTAAGACCGAAAAAGTGGTCACCCTTTTTCCCGTTTATAGAAAAAGATTCAGCACTGATATCGGCAGGATACCGGACAAGGTTAATACTAAATCGGGGAGGGAGGTCAGTAAGTAGAGCGGGGTTATTAAAAGCGCTTAAACCTGTGGTAAGCAGTTGCCCTACTCCGGATAACATGACACTTTCGGCCTGGTACCAGCTGTTTAGTCCGGGAAAAGAAGATTGTCCCAGCAGGAAGGATAATCCCCAAATTATGCTTCCAATTATCTTGATTTTCATAAAAGCGAAACCGGATTTATATCGATATGCATTCGTACAGAATTGGGGATATTCAGAGCGGGGTTTTTTATGAGCCGTTTGGATAGAAAATGGTGGAGGCGCGTGCCGTTTTGATCCACGGTTTTTGAGGATTTTAGAACCACTTGCATGCGATATCGGTTGCGTAACCGTTCCCGGTAGCAATAAGCCGGTCCTAAAATGCCCAACCCTTTGAACGGGTGATTCATGTGGCCTCTTATTTTAGTTGCTGTTTTTTCTAGGGAATCTCTGTATAAACTGGATAATTCAACTTTTGCAATCCAGCTGAATGGCGGATATTGAAGTTCATTGCGTTCATTAAGTGCAATATTATAATATTTCTTCAAATCCAGCTGAGTGGCACACTTTATAACTGAATTATCTTTGTTATATGTCTGAACAATGACTTCTCCCGGTTTTTTCCCTCTTCCTGCACGGCCTGCAGCCTGATATATCAATTGAAATACTTTTTCACCTGAACGAAAATCTGGTAAATATAATCCCGTATCACCATTGATGATTCCCACAAGGGTTGCATTGGCAAAATCGAGTCCCTTAGCAATCATTTGAGTCCCTAGGAGAATATCCGTTTTATGGTCTGAAAATCTTTGCAAAGTATTTTTAATATTTGTTCCGGACTTAGCTGTGTCTACATCAAGCCTGTCGACAGTTGCGTTTGGAAATTTTTCTTTTAAAATTTCTTCGACCCGCTGTGTTCCCGTCCCGGCTAATTTTAAATTTGAACTATAACAGGATGAACATTGGTTTGATAAAGCCTTCTGTGTATGACCGCAAAAATGACATCTTAGGAACCGGCCGACTCTGTGAAAAGTAAGCGCCACTTGGCAAGAGGGGCACATTTCAATTTCTCCACAATCATTACACCGGAGAATAGGAGCATATCCCCTTCTGTTTTGGAGTAAGATGATTTGTTCTCTATCGGAAAGACGCCTTTCAATTTTATCTATCAATAACCGCGAAAAAACCTGCCCATACTTTTCTGTCTCTTCCGATTCTTTTAACATGTCTACCACATGAACATGAGGGTATTTTGCACCACCATATCGTTTTGGGAGGTGAATATACTTAAATTTTTCCTGAAGCTGATTATAGTAACTTTCCATGCTGGGTGTTGCACTGGCCAATACCACAGCTGCTTTATGTAATTTTCCACGCATGAGTGCGACATCCCTGGCGTGGTATCGGGGACCGGGAGATTCCTGTTTATATGAATGCTCTTGTTCTTCATCTACTACAATTAGTCCAAGATTTTTTAAAGGTGCAAAAATGGCAGACCTTGCTCCAATGACAACTTTGAAATCTCCGGAACATATCCTTTTCCAAGTCCATGCCCGGGCAGCAGGGTTTAGCTTAGAATGCCATAAGGCTACTGTATCTCCAAAAACAGCTCTAAATCGTCCGGCGATTTGAGGCGTTAGGGCAATTTCAGGTAAAAGCATAATCACTGTTCTCCCTTCTTTAAGGGTGTGATTCGCAGCTTCTATATAAATTTCAGTTTTACCGCTTCCGGTAACACCATGGACTAAAAAAGGTGAAAATGCTTTTTCTTCAAGAACTTTTCCGATAGATTTAATCGCGGATTCCTGATATTTTGTCAACCTAATTTTTTTATGAATTGGTTCAAAAGTGAAACCTGTAGCATCAGGAAGAAGAAGAACTTCTTTGACTTCTACCCAACCTTTTTCAGCCATTTTTTTACACAATCCTGTGGGATTTGAGGCCAAGGGCTTTAGGTCGGCAACAGAAATAAAATCCGATTGTTTTTCTAAATGTTTTAACACCGCAGCTTGTACTGGAGCTCTTTTTTTAAAATTGCTGATATCTAGAGAAATTCCCGTTGTTTTAACCAGCAAGCGTACAGGAGGTTGGTAACGGGTAGATAAATTTGATGGGAGAGCCGTCCGAGCGACTTGCCCCAGTGGTGTATAATAATACTCTGATACCCATTGAATGAGTTTCCATAAATAGGTGTCCAAAACAGGCTGGTCATCGACGAGAGATTTTATCGAAAGAATTTTACCGCTAAAATCTGACTTTCGCCGGAGTCCAACAACAATACCCTGCACCAATCGGTTTCGAAAAGGAGTGCGAACACGAACTCCCACACTTAATTGAGATTTCAGTTCTTCCGGAATTTTATAAGTAAATGTCTGGAAACTGGAGATAGGGAAAGCAACATCTGCAAACATAACCTGGGAAAATAGAAGAACTACTTAACCCGTAGCAATACAATGTTTTCTATCGGTTTAAATAATCGTCAAACAGAATTTGTAGAAACGCTTTTCCATCATTTAAATAATTTTGATTTATACTATCTGTAATCAAAGAATTAAAGAATAATGTTTTATTAGAAGGGTAATCGTAAATCAGGTTTTGATCGTGTGTCACCCACGCCAACCCTTCATTCACAGAATAATATGCGAAGCCATTAATTTTCGGATGAAACAAATTTTTACCAAATTTAAACTGTGAAGCATCTAAATGGAGAAGCGGAAGAAGGGTTGCCGTTAAATCAACTTGACTCCCTACTTTGGGGATTTTTTTACCTTGCCACTTTTTGTTGAGCGGTTCTCCAGTAATAAAGAACGGGATATGATAATGTCGAGGCCACCGGTAGGTGTCCCCCTCCTGCAAATGGTATCCATGATCTGATATAAAAATAAATACTGTATTTTTATAATAGGGTGTTTGGCGGACTTTATCCATGAAATGTCCAATGGATTGATCGGTATAAATCACCGAATTTTTATATTTTGACCGACGACTGTTTCCTGTGATAACTGTTTCCATGGGAACCTCATAGGGCTCATGGCTGCTCAAGGTGAGAATCGTTGTAAAAAAAGGTTCTCTAAAGTCAGATAAATCGGATAAAATTTTATTTAACAGAATATGATCATGCACACCCCATTTTGAATTTAATTGGGCTGTGGAAAATTGATTTTTATCTATGATGGTATCATAACCGGCATGATACAGATAAGATTTGATATTTGAAAATTCAGATTCACCGCCATAGTAGAAGGAAGTATAATAACCGGTGTCCTTCAATATTTTTGAGAGAAAGGGAAGAGACTTTGTTTTATCCGGTTCCTTAATAATTGATGACTTAGGTTGGGAGGGATACCCGCTTAAGATGGCCACTAAGCCTCGGTCGGTTCGATTTCCAGAGGCATAAATATTTTCAAACGACAGTCCTTCTTTTACAAGGTTATCAAGGTTAGGTGTGAGCTTTTCCGACCCGCCCATGGATGAAAAAATTTCAGAAACAAAGCCCTCCAATAGAATAAGAACAATATTGGGATGGTTAACAGTCAGTATTTTTTGGGGAGTAAATTTTTCATTGTTGTGATATAAAGATTGGAACCGAACTAGCGCTGTGTCTTCCGGGAAAAAGGTGTATGGATTTTTTCCATTTTGGCCTGTATAACTACTTAGCAGATTCCATCCCGTGTTAACAGCAGCATGATTAAGGATCGCCTTTTCAGAAAAGTAAACAAAACTCTGGTTTATAGGAGTCAGTTGAGTTCCTCCTCTCATCCCAATGATAAATACCGTCAATCCGAATATGCCAACAGCAATATTGAGTATGATTGATTTGAAACGCAGGCCGGAAGTGATTTCAGAAAAACCGGGAATATGAAGGGCTATTTTTTTTGACAGCCAGAAAAAACCACAAACAAGAATTACCCAAAAGAAAAATAACGCAGCTAAAGGAGAAGACAAACTGGAAGCGAATGCTTCCTTGGGATATTGGAGATAAGATAGCGCATTTGCGTTTAGCTTTACTCCCCAAATGTTATATACTTCTAAATCTGTAACAGTAATTAAGGTCAAAATGGAAATAGAAATTGCGAAGTAAATAATTAAAAACTTAAGAGGTCGATTTAGAGGAATAAACAAAGAGGTGATCCAATAAAGGAAAAGGGGGATAAGCATGTAAAATGCTGTTGCTGTATCCAGGTGTATTGCATGAGAAAAGACTGAAAATAATTCGAGGATTGACACATTACTCTCAGCATTATAGAGTAAGAATAACATTCTCCCCACGGTAAAATATATCATCCAAAAGAGGAAGGGAAACCCGAAAAATTTCAGAACATTTTTATTCATGTTGTTTCAATATAATTTACTGAAAGAAATAGAAAAACCCTCACCGAAAGAATAATCAAACGGGAGGGTTTTAGCGCAAATTGGAAGTAAGAGTTATGCTTTAATAACGTATAGTTTTACATCCTGATTAAGGCCCCTTGTAATTTGAACCGGGACATGATAAATACCCAGTGCTTTTATAGGTTCTTCTAAAAGAATGGATGCCTTTTCGACTGAAATACCCTTTTCTTCCAAGGCTTTTTGAATGTCCTGTGAAGTTACAGAACCAAACAATCGATCTTCTCCTCCAACTTGTACCTCAATGGTAATTTCAGTCTTTTTCAGGGCGTTCATCAGTTCATCGTAACTTTTTGCTTCCCGCTTGGCTCTTGCTTTGGCAACCTGTTTCTTTTCATCAGAAAGGGCTAGGTTTCGTTTTGAAGCACGGACCGCCAACCCTCTGGGGAAAAGGTAATTTCTGGCAAATCCCGGTTTGACCTTCACGATGTCTCCGGCACCACCTAAGGATTCCACATCCATTAATAAAATTATTTCCATAATAAATCCTTCCTGCTTTACGTCTCGATTTAACTTTCGGTACTGGTGTTTGTGTAAGGCATTAATGCAATATTTCTTGCCTGTTTAATTGCCCGAACCAGTTTCCGGTGCATTTTTGCACTTGTTCCTGTCACACGCCGGGGCATGATTTTCCCCTGATCTGTTGTAAAACGACGCAGCAGTTTTACATCCTTGTAATCAATTTCGGAAATGTTATTTTCTTTAAAGTAACAAAATTTTCTTCTACTTTGAAAGGCCATGGTTTACTCCTGATTTTCTTCCTGTGTCTCTTCGATGACTTCTATCTCTTCTGTTGATTCTTCCGGAGCGGTTTCTTCCTTTTCCGAATCTGGTGTTTCTTCTAATTTTTCTGATTCTTCCAGAGTAGGTTCTTCAACCGCTGGCGTCACCGTTTCTTTAATAGCGGACTGACTATTTTCTGTTAATTCCTCTACAGATTCTTCTTCAGTTATAATCTCCGGACGAATATCTAATCGAACAGTTTGATTTCGTAATACTGGTTTTTGCAATTCCATAAATCGTTCAAAATTGGAAAGTTTATCCAAAGAGTCTGTTTCAAAATGAATTAAAACGTAGGAACCGTATTTATGCTTTTCGATGGGGTAGGCGAGACGTTTTTTACCCCATAACCGATGGTTAATAATTGAGAACCCATATTCGTCTATTTTTTCTGCAACGGTCTTGATAACTTCATCCAGACGGTCTTGCTCATAGTTTGGGTTGACAATATACAATGATTCGTAATATCTCATTCTTTCTCCTTTTGATTAGGCAATCAGCGGCGCAATGACCAGTGAAACTACTGACATAAGCTTGATTAAAATATTTAATGATGGGCCTGAAGTGTCTTTAAAGGGGTCACCTACAGTATCTCCAACGACAGTGGCTTTGTGTACCTCGGATCCTTTGCCATAGGATTCTCCATCAATGACGAGACCCTCTTCAATCATTTTTTTACTATTATCCCATGCGCCTCCCGCATTGGATTGAAAAATTGCCATTAAAACACCAGAAACCGTAACACCAGCTAATAAACCACCGAGTGTTTCAGGACCAAATGCAAATCCCACAATCACCGGAGTTAAGATAGCCAACAAACCGGGTGTCACCATTTCTTTAATGGCAGATTGGGTAGAAATTTCAACGCATTTTCCGTACTCGGCTTTTCCATCAGCGGCGCTGAATATTTTTTGGTCTTCATCACTCCAAGGTTCATTTTCACCATATTTATTCATTACAGCCAAAGCCGCGGATAATTCAGGAATATTTTTAAACTGACGGCGAACCTCCTCAATCATGGCCATGGCAGCTCTGCCCACTGCACCCATGGCAAGAGAGCTAAATAAAAAGGGCAACATTCCTCCAACGAATAATCCGGCCATCACTTGGGGGTTAGAAATATCGATAGAATTGATTTCTGTCTGTACCATAAAAGCGGCAAATAAGGCCAAAGCAGTCAGAGCAGCGGAACCGATAGCGAACCCTTTTCCTATGGCAGCAGTTGTATTGCCAACAGCATCTAATTTATCTGTCCGTTCTCTCACCTCGCTAGGAAGTTCAGCCATTTCTGCAATTCCACCGGCATTATCAGAAATTGGTCCATAGGCATCAACAGCCAATTGGATTCCAGTATTGGCCAACATACCCAACGCAGCCATGGCAATACCATAAAGACCTGCAAAATAGTGTGCCCCCATTATTCCTGCTGCGATGATTAAAATGGGAAAAGTTGTGGATTGCATACCCACACCAAGGCCGGCTATAATATTTGTCGCTGCACCAGTGAGGGATTGGCGTGCTATAGATTTTGTGGGTGTGGTGTGAGTCCCCGTATAGTGTTCAGTAATCATTCCAATTCCTAGACCAGCAATCAGTCCTATGGTTGTCGCTATAAAGACACCCAAGCTGGTAAAAGTTGTTCCATTAAGAGAATATTCAGCTGGCAGCATATTAGTAATCAGAAAATACATGACAACAACCATAACAGCAGATGAACCAAATTCACCTCTATTTAAGGCCTTTTGAGGACTACCACCTTCTTTAACAGATACCATAAGCGTACCGAGGATTGAAACGACAATGCCGGATGAAGCGATCATTAAAGGGAGTACGACAAAGTTTAAATCAAATATTCCTGCAGCTAAAATACTTGCGCCTAATACCATTGAACCCACAATTGACCCAACATAAGATTCAAAAAGGTCCGCACCCATTCCTGCTACGTCTCCCACATTGTCTCCCACATTATCCGCAATGGTTGCCGGGTTTAGAGGATGGTCCTCCGGGATGCCGGCTTCAACTTTACCCACGAGGTCTGCCCCAACATCAGCAGCCTTGGTATAAATGCCTCCACCTACACGGGCAAACAATGCAATGGATGATGCCCCAAGTGAAAAACCGGAAATGACTGTAAGAACTCTTTGGTAATCCACAACGCCGTTCACCTGGAATTGGGATTGATAAAATGTGAATAAAATAATAAGTCCTAAAACACCGAGACCCACAACAGAAAGTCCCATAACTGATCCCCCCGTGAAGGCAACGTTTAATGCAGAAGCCAACCCTGTTCTGGCGGCATGGGTCGTTCGGTTATTGGCTTTGGTTGCCACACGCATCCCTAAAAACCCGGCCAGACCTGAGGTGAGTGCACCTGTAATAAAAGACAAGGCAATTAAGGCGCTGGATTCCGGTTTACCGGCATTTGCCCATCCAAGGAGGATAGCAACGACCAATACAAAAATAGACAGCACTCTGTATTCTGCTTTTAAAAAGGACATGGCACCGTCAGCAATGTTTGCTCCGATTCTCTCCATTCGTTCTGTCCCTTGGTTTTGTTTGCTTATCCAGCCGGTTTTCCAAAAGGCGTAAATCATGGCCAAAAGACCAGCTGCCATTCCATAAGTTTCAAATGAAATCATATCAAGTGTTCTCCCTTACTTCAATGGGTTCAACGGTTATAAACATTCATTGTATGGTTTAACCCCCGGAAAAATACAGATTCAGCTGCATCAGCAACAGTACCTACCATTTCGTTGGCTAAAGCCTGATCATTTTTTCGAAATTTTTTCAAAACATATTTTTCAGCAGGACGCATATTTTCTTCCGTTCCAATTCCAAAGCGAATACGGGGGAAGTGGGTACTTCCCAGTCGGTAAATAACGGATTCCATGCCTCGATGGCATCCATCTCCACCTTTGGGACGAATGCGCATAGTACCCAAAGGCAAATCAACATCATCCAGAATAATGAAAAGGTTTTCCAGATTCAATTTTCGGGATTTGACAATGTCTTGTACAGCTATTCCACTGGCATTCATTCCTGTTGTGGGTTTCACTAAGAGTGCCTTTCCGTTTTTTGATTGGGCAAACAAATAGTCACCCTTCCCCGGTTTAAATGGTGTTTTCCACCTTCGGGATAATTCATCCATAACCCAAAAACCAGCATTATGTTTTGTGTTTGTATAGGCATCACCGGGATTACCAAGACCAATAAAGGTAATCATAATTATTGATCAGTGTTCTCCTGTGAGTCGTCTTTTTCTTCATCAGATTCACCTTCTTTAGGAGTTTCACCCTCTTCTGCAACCTCTCCTTCAACTTCTTCTTCAACTTCAGGCTCAACCTCTGCTTTTGGCGGAGCAACAGTAGCAATAGTTGTGTCTTCTGTTGTAATTAAAGTGATATCACCTTCTAGTGAAATTTCTGATGCAGTCATAGCGGAATTCATTTCTAAACCTGAAACATCCACCACAATATTTTCCGGTACATCTGTAGGGAGACACTCCACATCCACAGTTGTAGAAACTTGGGTTAGAATTCCCCCTTCATTCACTCCGGCGGCTTCACCTTCTAAAATAACAGGCAGCGTAAAAGTCATCTTTTCAGATCGACGAACACGCATAAGATCGACATGGATCACATCCTCCGTTACCGGATGATACTGCAATTCTTTAATCATGGCATAGATTGTCTCGCCATTCAAAGAAAGCTCAAATACACGTTGCCCGGAATGAATGGCGTGGTAAAGAGCTTTTTTGTTTATAGAGAGATTGATGTTATCCTGACCGGAATAATAAAAATTTACCGGGATTAGACCAAGGCGCCGGAGAGCTTTAGCCTTACCGGTTCCCACTTGGGATCTATCTTCGATTTCCAGTTTAAAATATGACATGATATTTTCCTTTGTTAAAAATCAAACAGTGCGCTAACGGATTGTCCTTCATATACACGGCGAATAGCTTCTCCGAATACATGGGCTACTGAAATGATTTCCATGTTTTTCATTTTTTTTGATTCAGGTATTGCCACAGTATCTGTAACAACTAATTTTTTAATGGGGGAATTCTCTAGTCGCTCTACAGCCGGTCCGGATAACACTGCATGGGTTGCTATGGCCGTAACGCTTTTCGCTCCGTTGTCCATGGCAGTAATGGCTGCATTCACTGTTGTTCCTGCCGTGTCGATCATATCATCAATGATCAAAACATGTTTATCTTTGAGTTCTCCAATAAGATGAACAACTTCTGCTTTATTCGGAGCATAGCGTCTTTTGTCGATGAGTGCAAAATGCATCCCGAGGCGTTTTGCATAGGCCTGACTTATTCGCGCCGACCCCACATCCGGTGATAATACTGTTGAATCTTCCGGGATAAGGTTTAAGGCCTTGATCGCATCAATAAGGACCATTCGACTGTAAAGATGGTCAAAAGGAATAGTCGCAAATCCCTGAATTTGTGTTGAGTGTAAATCCATGGTTATAATACGGTCTGCTCCGGATGTGGTGAATAAGTCCACCATAACTCGGGAAGAAATGGGTACGCGTGGGGTGTCCTTTCTGTCTTGTCTTCCATAGCCAAAATAAGGAATTACAGCTGTGACAGTATTGGCGGATGCCCGTACTGCTGCATCCAGGATAAGAACCAGTTCAAGTATATTTTGGGCTGGACTGTTGGTTGTTTGTACGATAAAAACATCGCAACCGCGAATATTTTCTTCAAACTTGACCCAAAGTTCCCCATCAGAAAAATTCTTTATGGATATTTTACCCAATTCAACGCCAAGGGATTCTGCAATCCGTTGGGATAATAATGGGTTACTACGGCCCGAGAAAAGTTTTAAACTTGTATCTTTCATAATCTTGCTGGGGCGCAGGGACTCGAACCCCGACTGCCGGGACCAAAACCCGGTGTCCTACCGTTAGACGACGCCCCATTACATAATTGTAATGAGAAAATTGAATAGTGATTCAGTAATAAGATTAGGGATGGGTCGGGTGGGTGAGAATGGTCTTGTGCGTGGGGCGAATAACAGACTCAGCTTTCCTTGCGGAAGCATCTTCGTCGAATATCCCAAACACAGCCGAGCCACTGCCCGACAGACTGGCGAATTTTGCTCCCAACTTGAGCAATGTTTCTTTAAGAGTGCCAATCTCCGGATATGCTGGAATCACGATCCGTTCAAAATCATTCTCAAAAAACTCAAACGAAGAAAATTCCCCGTTAAAATAGCCAGCGAAGTTAGGAAATTGTACCGCTGAACCCAACTCATTTTTAATTTGTTTATATGCCCAGGCAGTATTGATTGAAATCTGGGGGATTACCAGTAAATAGACTCCTTTGATTGAAAAGGGCAAGGGAGTCAAATCACTCCCAATTCCTTCTCCAAGCTGGGTACCACCTCGAATAAAAAAAGGAACATCAGCTCCTATGGATATCCCGGCGGTTTCCATTTCATTTTCGGATAAATTTAAATGATACAGAGTATTTATTCCTTTTAGAGTCGCTGCGCCATTGGCTGAACCACCACCCAAACCTGACCCCGCAGGCACTGATTTTTTTATATGAATGGAAACACCGCCAAGGGTTGGAAAATCATTTTTTAATGCAATATATGCTTTATAGCAAATATTAGACGAATCTGTTGGGACCCAATTTTTATCTGATGACAGGGTGCAGCCCGATTCAGTTTTTTTTATTTCAAGAGTATCGCCAAATTGAATTTCCTGAAATATGGTGTGTAATGTATGGTAACCGCTTTCAAGCCGGCCTGTGATTTTTAATCCAATATTAACTTTGGAAAAAGACTGTAGAGAAAGGGACACTTTCAGGCGGTGTTAATCGTGGCAATTGCCTGAGCGGCAATACCCTTGCCTTCGCCGATGTACCCTAAAAAATCTGTTGTAGTCGCTTTAATCGATACAGAAGATTCGTCGATTTGCATATGATAGGCAATTTGGTATTTCATTTGAGGGATAAAATCAGCGAGTTTCGGTTTCTGGAGAATGATAATAGAATCAATATGGTCAATTTCAAATCCTGCTGCTCTAACCTTTTCTGCTGCAACCGTAAGAAAATGGCGGCTATCCGCATTTTCCCATTCTGTGCTGTTGCTGGGAAAATACTGGCCGATATCTCCCAGTCCGACGGCACCTAAAAGAGCATCGACTATGGCATGGATTAAGGCATCTCCATCTGAATGCCCTATGGCACCGGGAGCATTTGGAATTTCCACACCGCCAAGAATGAGTTTACACTCCTTTCCTAGCTGATGAACATCAAATCCAATGCCGGTTTTAATCATGAAAGAATTTACTCTTGTAAATTGCCTCGGCGAAAAGCCAATCTTCAGTTGTTGTGATTTTTATATTTAGAGGAGAACCATTCACTATTCCAATTTGATACCCTAGCCGTTCGGCCAAGAAAGCTTCGTCAGTTCCATATATGTCATCTTTTATCGCCAGGTCCAAAGCTTCCTTTAGTACGGGTTTAGAAAAGATTTGTGGAGTTTGGGCATGGTGAATTTCTTCCCGTGGGAGGGTGGCAATAATTTGGTCTCCATCGATTTGTTTTATGGTGTCTTTTGCTGGTTCAGAAACAATAACACCATCGTGACGAGGGCAGGCATCCAGGGCAGATTGAATAATAGCGGGTGTTACGAAAGGTCGAACGGCGTCATGAATACAGATATAATCTGCATCATTCGAAGCGGCTTTTAATCCCTCTGAAACTGAATCCTGTCGCCGGGCCCCTCCGGGGATAACCTGTACCGGTTTTGTGGATATAAGTGATTTAAGTTCCCGTTCAGTTTGAGTGACATCTTCTTCTTGAACAGCAACGATGATTTCTAAAACAGGGTCTAGATCTAAAAATGGCCGAATAGCATGAAACAGAAGAGGGCGGTTCCCTAACAGTTTCAGTTGTTTCTTTTCGCCAAAACGAAGCCCAGAGCCGGCCGCAGGGAAAACAGCAGATATTTTCATGTTAATCGAATCCTAAAAATTAAAAATTGTTTTTAAAGTGAATTTGTCCTGCTTACAGGATGAGCATTGCATCACCATAACTCAAAAATTTATAGTCATTCTTTTTTGCTTCACGGTAGGCTTTCATGATGAGGTCTCGACCGGCAAAAGCAGACACCATCATAAGAAGTGTACTTTTGGGCTGATGAAAATTTGTAATGAGCGCATCCACCATTTTAAAATCGTAAGGGGGATAAATAAATTTATCTGTCCATCCGCGTTTTGGAGAAACCTGGAAACCGGAAACGACTACGGTTTCCAGCGACCGAACTGTGGAGGTCCCCACTGCGACAACCTTCCGGCGTTTTTTCTTTGTTTCGTTAATGGCCAACGCTGTTGAGGGTGACACCTCAAAATATTCCGAATCCATTTGGTGCCGGTTTAAATCTTCCACTTGAACAGGGCGAAAAGTTCCTAACCCGATATGGAGAGTTGTGAATTCAATTTTTGTTCCTTTATCTTTGAGACGTTTTATAAGACCATCAGTAAAATGAAGCCCTGCGGTAGGAGCGGCCACGGCACCACGGCGATCTGCATAAACAGTTTGATATCTTTTTTTGTCGCTGGGTTCTGATTCACGCTTGATGTAAGGTGGGAGGGGAGAAATCCCCACCCGATCAATCATGTCATAAATATTTTCTCCTTCATATTCGAATCGAACAACCCGTCCACCGGAAATGGTATTGTCAATGACATCACAGTGTACTTTTTTTGTGAACATGAGTTTGTTGCCAATTCGAACTTTCCGAGCCGGTTTAACCATAACTTCCCACAAATCATTTTCCAATTCTCTGAGCAGAAAAACTTCAACTTTTGCATCAGTCCGATCTTTACTGGCATAAAGTCTAGCCGGAAAAACTTTGGTGTTATTCATCATGATTAAATCATTTTTTCTAAAGTATTCCGGCAGATTGTGAAACTTTTTATGTTCGATTTCTCCCGTATCTCTTCGAATCACCATAAGTTTGGCGTGATCTCGTCTTTGGGAGGGATACTGCGCGATATATTTTTCTGGTAAGGCGTAATCAAAATCTGCCAGTTTGAATTTGGGTTTTTTATTTATCATTCAAATAACCTTTGTTGTTTTTCTGTAAGGGTTCTGCCTAAAAGTGTGTAGGCTTTTTCTTGTGCAATACGGCCCCGGGCTGTTCGTTGAATAAACCCTTCTTTAATCAAAAACGGTTCATAGACGTCCTCAATTGTTGTGGCATCTTCGCTTACAGCCACTGCCAGAGAACTTACGCCCACCGGTCCGCCGTTAAATTTGTCAATTAGGGAGGATAGAATTATGCGATCCATGTCATCCAGTCCATGCTCATCAATTCCGAGAGTTGTGAGAGAACTCTTTGCCACCTCCAGTGTTATTTTTCCATTTGCTTTTACCTGGGCATAATCTCGGGTTCGCCTGAGAATACGATTGGCGATTCGGGGCGTTCCTCTTGAGCGGCGGGCAATTTCCCGTGCGCCATCATGATCAATTTCTACATTTAAAATATCTGCAGAGCGGGACAGAATCTGAAATAAATCTTCCGGATCGTAATAATCTACCCGCAACACCACACCAAAACGATCCCGAAGGGGTGAAGTAAGATTACCCAGGCGAGTTGTGGCACCCACAAGGGTGAAGGGCTCAACATTGAGTTGAACACTTCTGGCGCTGGGTCCTTTATCAATCATAATTTCAATTCTGTAATCTTCCATGGCGGAATATAGGTATTCCTCAACAACGGAATTAAGGCGGTGAATCTCATCAACGAAAAAGACATCTCTGTGCTGAAGATTGGTCAGGATACCCGCCAAATCGCCTGCCCGTTCCAACACAGGGCCGGAAGTTTGTTTCAGGCTAACTCCCATTTCTTTGGCGACAATGTTGGATAAGGTAGTCTTTCCCAATCCGGGAGGACCGAAAAGCAAAACATGGTCTAAAGCTTCATTTCTGTTTTTTGCTGCTTCAATGTAAAGCTTAAGGCTGTCCACCACTTCTTTTTGGCCGATAAATTCATCCATTTGTGCAGGACGAAGAGACTTTTCAACGACAATATCTTCTTCGAAGGGGGTAGGATCTGTTATATGGATTTCAGTCATGCAGGTGCCAAAATAGAATTAAGTGGGCATTTTCGCGGGTGAAAGGTACAAAAATGAGAGGGGGGTCGTCAAATTTATTAGAGAAGAATTCCCCCTCAATCATTTTTACTCATTGCCTTTTAAATGAATTATTCTTTCGGTATACTATTCTGTAACACGGAGAGGCGTTGGTTCCTTTCATCGGCAAACAGTTGAATTCCTTTCCAAACACTGTTCGGGTCCAAGTGCGCTTCGGCTACAATTTGTTCAACAGAACCCCCCGTCCGCCAACGATTATCCCAATCAGAAGAAAGGGAATACTCTTCTACAACAGGGTTGGCCATCCATTTATGCATAAGACGACGGGCACCATTGGTAATAATCATCATATCGTTCCATTCTTTGGGGTCTATGATGCTGTTTTTATAAGTGTCCGTCTGGCGCTGGAAGAGTTCCCAGGAAACAGCCGCCACAATTTTGACATTGGGGCCTACTGCCATCAATTTTGGAAGCAGTTTAACCACAGATTCGGTGGAACTGGTTCCTCTTACTACTACGACCCCTTCTTTGGGTTTCCCGTCCTCAAAGTCTTTTATAAGATATGCGCCTTTCGCTGCCTCTAAAAAAGAAGCCATTCCCAAAGTTTTGCGATCAGGAATTTCCACAGGAGGTCTTGTCAGGTGTACGGCGACAATAGGGGCATCTGTACTTAAAGCCGCTGCCAAGGCAGGGGCCACTTCGTTGTGCTCCCAAGGATGGATATTGATTACGTGTCCATCCGGAAACAGTTGCGTTACTCCCGGTGCAAATATTCCAAAATGTGTTCGGCTGTCTTCGGCGGTCTCCGGACCGGAATGGCCCGCCACCCAAATTACTTTTCCGACTTTAAAATCAGAATCTTGTGCAATTTGACTGAACAGCCTCATGGCACCATACTTTAGGTAACTGAAGGAACCATAAGTACTCATGGCACCATAAAATCCGTTAAAATCTCTATAGGTATTTTCGTTGAAATTTACACTGGCAAGGCCCGCCAGCATTCCGGAATTAGCAAACTCTGTTATTCCCTGAGGCATAAGTGGGCTGTCCGGATTTGTTTTTCGGTTGTACATTCCCAGGTCCGGTTGTCCGTTCCATCCCTTGGCAAAGCCGGAAATATTTGTGGAATCTGCCAAATCAGCGCTCATGGCTATAACCAACGGCCTTCCATATTCTTTAATAGAATGTGAATTAATGTAACTGGCATATTTCGAAAAGCCCACACGGTTTGGCTGTTTTTCTCCCGGTTTTGCGAATAATTCATCCGGAAGTGCATCCACATTGAACAGAGTTTTATCCAGAGATGGATTTTTTTCTGTTACTCTGCATCCATTAATATTTTCCGGTACGGATTCTCCCAGTTCAATAAGGGTATGTGCCAAGTAATCCACAAGGTCTTGATCCTTTTCCATCACAGAAAAAACGGTTTTAAATAAGGAAGAGGCCTGAGAAACTTGCTCATCCCATGTTTCCGGTGCAGGCTGGCCAATCCCTTCGAATTCTATCCCATATTTTTCAGAAAAATCCCGTTTCGTTTTCCAGAATAAATCAGAGTTTCGTTTATGGGCGGCTCCATGGCTGACATTATCGTATTTATAGTAACCGCGGCCCTTTCTCATTTTTGCATATAAAACCTTGGGTTGGTCCGGTTTTGCCTTTTCCACTAAAAGCCGATAATATGCTTCTGTTAGGGATTCCCAATCTTCCCCATCCAGAGTGCCTTCTACATGCCAGCCGTGGGAACCAAACCAGTCTTCCGGTGTGCCATACATCACGTCGCTGAATGGCCGGTCATCAATCCCAAAATCATTCCAATCCATAAAATAAACTAGGTTTCCCAAGCCAAGACCATAGGCAGAATTCAGAGTTTCGTGAGATGCGCCGGCAGTAAAGCCTCCTTCTCCTTCGAAAGCAAATACTTTTGTCTCAGGAACATGAGCCAATTTTAGGGCCAGGGCTTCGCCGGCAGCGGCAGGGGAGCCATGTCCACTCGGACCCGTATTAAATTTAAAAAACAGAGTTTTTCCTTCCATTTCCGCATGGCCGGGCAGACCGCCGTTTTGACGGAGTGTTAATAAATCTTCCCAAACCAGTTGGAATTTTTCACCTTTGAAGTGAGCGTATTTTTCATCTCCTGTTTGTATGTGTTTAATTCGAAGCGCTTCATTAAGAACAGCCAATGTGGCATATACCATGGGATTGGCATGACCAGCCACGAGAACATATCTGTCGGCAAATCGTTTTCCGGCTTCCCGAATATCCCAGCGCATAGCGCCGGAAAGAAGCGTGGCCACCATACCATGTACCTTGGATCGGGACCCTCCGGGATGTCCGCTCTGCCTTAGATTTAACATAATGTCAATACACTGGTCAATCAGGTCTTTTGTTTTTTCCCAGTGGGGAAATACGTGTTTTAATTCAGATACTGTTTTCAAGAGAACCCCCTTGTTTTTTATGAATGAGTTGTTTGAGATAGGCAGCCGTATACGACGCCTCTTTATGAATTAAATCTTCCGGTAATCCGCAAAAAATTACTTCTCCCCCGTCATCTCCACCTTCCGGTCCTAAATCTATGATCCAATCTGCGCTTTTTATTACATCAAGATTATGTTCTATAACAACAACCGTGTTTCCTCGATCTACCAAACGCTGAAGGACGGCCAGCAGCATTTTAACATCTTCAAAGTGGAGGCCCGTTGTAGGTTCATCCAAAATATAGAATGCCCTGTCTTTACTTACACGAGAGAGTTCTGTGGCTAATTTAACACGCTGAGCTTCACCGCCGGATAGTGTTGTTGCCTGTTGCCCGAGACGGATATACCCCAACCCCACCTCAAATAAAGTGGTAAGTTTCTTTTTAACCGGTGGAATATTTTTGAAAAAGTCCAAAGCTTCTTCTACGGACATAGCCAAAACATCTGCAATGGTTTTGCCCTTGTATTTGATTTCAAGTGTTTCCCGGTTATATCTGGCTCCTTTACAGACTTCGCAGGTCACGTAGACATCGGGGAGAAAATTCATTTCAATTTTAATAATGCCGTCCCCTTCGCAGGCTTCACACCGTCCTCCCTTTACGTTGAATGAAAATCGTCCAGGTTTATACCCCCGAATTTTAGATTCAGGAAGCTGGGAAAATAAATCCCGAATAAACGTAAAAACACCGGTATATGTCGCCGGATTTGACCGGGGTGTTCGTCCGATGGGCTTTTGGTCGATGTCGACAACTTTGTCGATATATTGCACTCCTGCAATTTCTTTATGAGGCAAGGGATAGGCTCGGGCGCCATGGAGAGATTTATGTAAAACGGGGTAAAGCGTTTCATTGACAAGTGTGCTTTTTCCGCTCCCGGAAACACCGGTGACCACGACCATTTTCCCCAGTGGGAAATTCACATTAATTTTTTTAAGATTATTCCCCATGGCCTCTTTAATCTCCAGGGATCGTCCATTTCCACTTCTCCGTTGCCTCGGTATAGGAATTTCTCTATTTCCTGATAAATACTGCCCCGTAATAGATTTTTTATTTTTTAAAATGGCTTTTGGTTTACCGGAAAATATGATTTTACCCCCATGTTCTCCGGCACCGGGGCCCAGATCAATAAGTTGGTCCGCAGCTTCCATGGTTTCCTGATCATGTTCCACTACAATAATGGAATTTCCCAAATCCCGCAATTTTTTTAGCGTGCCCAATAACCGTCCGTTATCTCTGGGATGTAGGCCAATGGACGGTTCATCAAGAATGTATAACACACCCACCAGTTGAGAGCCGATTTGAGTGGCCAAACGAATGCGCTGCGCTTCCCCCCCGGATAATGTGGCGGCAGAACGATCCAGAGTTAAATAATCTAATCCCACATCTACGAGAAAAGTGAGCCGTTCCACGACTTCCTTTAAAATTTGATCCGCAATAATGGCGTCTGTTTTACCTAACTTAACGGATTTAAAAAAGACCAGGGATTGTTTAATAGAATAGGCAGAAATTTCTCCCAGGCTCTTTTGTCCGACGGTAACCGCTCTGCTTTCTTTTTTGAGTCGTGCACCGTCACATTCGGGACAGGCCCGCATACTCATAAATTGTTCAATCCAATCTCGAATATGGTTAGACTTGGTTTGTTTGTATCGGCGCATCAGGTTTGGAATGGCTCCCTCCCATCCGCCGGAATATGTCCCCGACCAGCGGTCAGATGTATATTTCATTTTCAATTTTTGAGAGCCGGTTCCATAAAGAAGAATCTCGCGAATACCTGGCTCTAATTTTATCCAGGATGTTGTGAAATTAAAATTGTAATGTCTGGCCAAACTCTTAAGGATGCTGCCGTACCAGTTTCCACGAGGTTGCTCCCCAAGAGGAGCCACTGCACCTTGAATAATGGATTTATTTTTATCCGGGACCACCAGTTCGGGGTCAATTTCCATTTGGGATCCCAATCCGTCACAATGAGGGCAAGCCCCATATGGAGAATTAAACGAAAACATCCGCGGTGCCAATTCTTCCATGGATACTTCGCAATGCGGACAGGCAAAATGCTCACTGAACAAATGGTCTTTATTCGGTAGTTCATGGACGAGAATTAAACCAGACCCTATTTTTAATCCCAATTCCACCGATTCTGTGAGCCGTTCATGATAATCGTCTTCCAAAACGAGCCTGTCTATAACCACTTCAATGGAATGTTTTTTGTTTTTTTCCAGTTTCAGGGGTTCATCTACGGAATGAATCTTTCCATCCACACGAACCCGGAGAAATCCTTCCCTGCGAATTTCTTCGAAGACACCCTTGTGCTGGCCTTTTCGACCCCGTACCACAGGAGCCATAATGTAAATACGGGAGCCCTCTCCAAACTTTATAACAGTATCGACAATCTGTTGTACGGTTTGTCGCTGAATGGGTCGACTGCAGATCCAGCAATGGGGCTTACCGATGTGAGCAAAAAGCAATCGGAGGTAATCATGAATTTCGGTTACGGTTCCCACCGTAGAACGGGGGTTTCTTGCAGTAGCTTTTTGTTCAATGGAAATGGCAGGAGAGAGTCCTTCAATGGTATCCATATCCGGTTTTTCCATTAGACCGAGAAATTGCCGCGCATAGGACGAAAGGGATTCTACATACCTGCGCTGACCTTCAGCATAGATGGTGTCAAAAACCAGAGAACTTTTTCCCGACCCGGATAACCCGGTGACGACAACCAGTTTATTGCGCTCGATTTCTACATCAATATTTTTTAGGTTATGCTGGCGAGCGCCTTTAATTGTGATTTTATTTGCTGGTGTTGTCATTTAAAAATGAATGAATTTGATGATAATTACCTTGAAACAGAACGTCACAGAATTTACGACTTTTCATGCCCCATTCAAAAAACGATTTACTGAAATCTTAGAGGTTTCCTTTTATGGACATCCACAGGTTTATCGTCGTACATTTTGCCATGAATTCTCTTAAAAATCATCTTCTCATTTCCATGCCTCACCTCCAGGATCCCTATTTTTCACGATCGGTTGTCTTTTTATGCGAACACAACAAGGATGGTGCCATGGGGGTCATCATAAATAAACCATTTGAGGATCCGGAATTGAAATCTTTGTTTACAGGATTTTTTGAAGAGAAGCAGAATATATTGGAAATTGTCCCCAAGGTCTATTTTGGCGGACCGGTCATGGTGGAAAGAGGAATTGTTCTCCATGCCGGAGACTATAGGTCAGACGGAACTGTAACCATTTCAGAAGAATTTTCTATGACAAGCAGCAAAACCATTCTTCAGGACATTTCCAAAGATGAAGGGCCAAATCAATACAGACTTGTTTTGGGTCATGCCGGATGGTCTTCGGGGCAGTTAGAAAGAGAAATTGAAAATGGAGATTGGCTGCTACAGGAGACAACGCCCAAATTTCTTTTTGAAACGCCGGATAAAAACCTGTGGAAAGCCGCAGCAGCTACCTTTGGAATTGACATAGACCATTTTGTCGGATTGGGCGGTCAGGCCTGAAACACGGGTTTTTTGTTTAATATTTTTACATATTGAATTAAAACGCCACTAGCGGTGCCACGATTCCCAGGTATTGAAATGCTTGGGTAATATGGTGAAATTCAGGTAATATGTTTGTGAATATAAATTGGGGAATTCTATGACACCATGGGTTAAAACAATCACCATACTTTTGGGTTTTACTTGTATTGCCTGTGATTACTTTGACGGAGAAAATGAACGTACTCCTCCCCGGGATTTAACGGTTGTAGAAAAATCTCTTGTGGGCTCAGACAATGCTTTTGGTGTTAAGCTTTTCCAAGCTTTGAGTGAAGCGGAGCCGGACAGTAATCTTTTTATTTCTCCTTTATCGATTTCCATGGCATTGGGTATGACGTTGAATGGCGCTGATGGCCCCACCTATGAGGCCATGAAAAGTACTCTGGAGTTGCAGGGTTTATCCGAGAAAGACATTAATGAATCCTATCAAAGCTTAATTGAATTGCTCACAGGCTTGGATCCGGAAGTCATCTTTTCTATTGCCAATTCACTCTGGTTTAAACAAGGACTCCCTGTTTACGATGAATTTGTTAAAACCAATCAAACCTACTTTAATGCAGAAGTTGATGGGCTGGACTTCAACTCTCCTGAAGCAGTGAACACTATCAATGAATGGGTGAACCATAATACGAACGGTGTCATTAAAAAAATACTTGATTACATACCACCGGAAATGGTCATGTATCTCATCAATGCTATATACTTTAAAGGGAACTGGCGCTATGAGTTCGATGAAAAAGACACAAAAGAGGGTGTTTTTTATAATGAAGATGGTGCAGAACCGGTTCTGCCTTTAATGACGCGGGAAATTACTGTCCCAATCTATCAGGCTGCAGATGGAGCCATCATTGATTTGCCCTATGGAGATTCTCTTTTTTCCATGACGATTTTTCTTCCCAACGGAAATATTAATAATTTTGGGAAGCAGTTGACATTAGAAAAATTTGACCAATACATTAACCATTTGTCATCCAACACATTTCATTTAACCCTGCCTAAATTTTCTTTAAAATGGGAAAAAAATCTAAATGAAATTCTTTCAGAATTGGGAATGGAAATTGCTTTTGATCCATCCAAGGCTAACTTTTCCCGTATCATGCCTCTAAATGGTCATGAAAATTTATTTATAAGCGAAGTAAAGCATAAAACATATATTAAAGTTGATGAAGAAGGAACAGAAGCGGCGGCCGTCACCAGCGTTGGGATTGGTATAACCTCTGCTCCGCCCAACATTGTGATTAACCGGCCGTTTATTTTGGCTATTCGAGAGAATCATTCCGGCACGATTTTATTTATAGGAAAAATACTTAATCTAAAATAGGGGGGATTCTCGAGAGTTTATTTCTTTAGGATCTGGAATTCAATTTGGCTTGGATATCCTCCATCATCCCTTGAAATTTCTTTGGTTCTTCGTGAATATTGAAATGGTCGGTTTCAATAATATAAACCGGGATATCTTTCAGCCCATGGATCCATTTGTCATAAGCGATATTTAGCTGGTGGAGATACTCCGGGGCAATTGATTTTTCGAAATCCCGGCTTCGGTTTTGTATTCGGGTTTGAAGGGTATCCGTACCGGCACGAAGATATACAATGAGGTCGGGAAGCCGAAGATGGGGAATCATAATTGAAAAGAGGTTTTTGTAATTGTCCCAGTCTCTGTTATCCATTTTTCCCATTTCATGGAGATTCCGAGCAAAGATTTCCACATCTTCATATATAGTCCTGTCTTGAACCACGCCCCCTTTTAATTCAGAAATATTTTTTTGCGCCTTAAACCGGTGATGAAGAAAATAAATCTGGAGGTTAAAACTCCACCGATTCATATCACCGTAAAAATCACCTAAATATGGATTATCTGCAACGGATTCATAAAAAGGAGACCATCCCAGAGTTTGGGACATTTTCTCTGTAAAAGTTGTTTTTCCTACACCGATATTTCCTGCAAGGCCAACAAATGGATTTTTCATGGTTGATACACGGCCCATGTGGTGGCGATTAAAGTTTCTAAATTGGAATATCGGGCTTTCCACCTCAGTGTATCCATTGCCCGTTCAGTCTTTGCATACAACTCTGCGGGATCTCCCTGGCGCCGATCAACAAATTGGTGAGGAATGGAGTTGCCGGTAATGGCTTCTGCAGCTTCTATGACGTCCAGCACAGAGTGGTTATCGCCAGTGGCTAGATTTACCGTCAGGGATTCTTTATTTTTATTCAAATAGTCCAAAGCCAAAATGTGGGCGGATGACAGATCACTCACATGAATATAATCCCGAATCCCCGTTCCATCTTTCGTATCATAGTCATGCCCAAAAATATCCAGAGATGGGCGCATCCCTGCGGCCGTTTCCATAACGAGGGGTAAAAGATTCGCCGGATTGTTTTCCAGTGATGTTATCCTGCCTTTGGGGTCATACCCGGCAGCATTGAAATACCGAAGGGCTGCAAATTTTATACCCTTTAGTTTATCGTACCATTGAAGGATCCGCTCAATTTCAAGTTTTGTAAATCCATAATAATTAATGGGAACCGTGGGATGGTTTTCATCCAAAGGAAGATATTCAGGATAACCGTACACAGCTGCGGTAGAAGAAAAAACGAAGCGAGACACGCCATATTTTACCATGGAATTAAGCAGGGTTATGGTTCCGTTAATGTTATTGGTGGAATATTTTTCCGGATAGACCATGGATTCTCCCGCAGCCTTGAATGCGGCTAAATGAATAACTGCATCCGGATTGTGGGAAAAAGCCTCTGCTAAATCTTCCTCATTCAAGGTAGAGCCTTCAATAAAACATGCTCTTTGATCTATCGCTTCGCGGTGGCCCGAAGATAAATTGTCGAGAACAATAACGGTATGTCCTGCTTCACAGCAGTCAAGAACAACGTGGGAGCCAATATATCCTGCACCTCCTGTGATTAATAGTTTCATATGACCTGTTCAACCCCTGATATGATAATTTTTTGTGAAAATTGAGCGGGGAATATACGACAGATCACGCATCTTCCAACGCCGCATATTCTTGCCAGAATTGAACAGAATTTGCCCATTCATCTGAAGAGTAAACTGCCCGGGTTCCTCCCGGGAGTCCCAGTTGATTTCTCATCATGGTCACAGGTCCCATGGGCAGGGAATCCAGTCCTTTCGGTAGGGCATGAATACTGATAAGTTCCCATGGGGAATCAGTGGTATGTTCATTGTTTTCAGCTAAAACATCATGACGATATAAAATCAGTTCAACTTTTCCTGCTTTTACAGGGGGTCCATTTACCGCCCTGATTTGAATGTAAGGAGCTTCATTCGGTTGACGCCGAACCCAATTTGCTTTCAATGTATTTGTTGCTGTTAACTTAACAAAAGGACAAACAAACTGCTCCGAAATCTCATTACCCGCCGCCACGATCCGAACACCATCCCTATACCCTTCCTTAAAATAATTTTTTTCCATCTGAACTTCTGCATGGGAAGCTATTTCTTCAAAAGAAAGGCTTGGGGAATATGATTTACCCGATCCTTTAATCTGACGCCTGACAAAATCATTTACAGCAACCTGTATCATTTTCTTAATCCGTTGGGTTTAAAGAAAAAATTGTTTACATAAATATCTCTATTTGGGTTGAGTTGATATCGTTCCAAATTAAAAGTTTCCAATGAACAAAAATCATGTCCGTCGAAAAAAGTGCCGGAATAATTTAGTGTACCAAGAAAACGGAAAACGTCTTCCACATGATTAACGCTTTTATGACGGGCTTCGCATTCTATAGAAAGAATAGGTTGAAAGCGCTGAAGGAGATTGATACCCCCTTTAAGAACATCCAGTTCATGGCCCTCCACATCGCATTTAATAAAATGAACCGGCACGGGGGTTTCGGCCATGAACACGCTATCCAATGTTGTGGTGGATACAGGGATTGTTTCTCCATTTTGAGAATGTTCAGGCGTGAGGGAAGCACTGGGAGTTGGTGCATGGACTGATCCGGACATCACTGTTTCTAAAGAGGAAGAGGATAAAGCTCGGTCATCCAAGTGAATATTTCCATGGATTATATTGGAAAATAAATCCTTTAATCGACCATAGAGTTGAGGTTGGGGTTCAAAAGCAAAGACTTTTCCCGTAGCCCCAACTCGTCGGTACATCCAATAGGTGTAGGCCCCCTTATGGGCGCCAATATCTACAGCGGTTTGCCCCGGTTTTAGATGCTGAAGCAGAAATTTAATTTCAGGTTTTTCTGTAAGTATTCGATATCGCCAGGCGCGATGGATCCACCTCAGGCGGCTTAGCTTATTTGGCATGGTCACTATTTTTTCCACGGATACAGCTTTTTATTCCAGTGCAGAGCCTTATATTTTTTCAGGATTTGCATGGTTTTGTTTACGGGTAGAGCTTCGATAGTTCCATATCGGCTGGAGACGGTTTCTGCCATAAACAGAGAGTTGATAATGGCCTCTTCTGTGGCTTCAACAACAGCCATAAATAAGCCGTTCATATTCCGGTTTCGGATATCTTTTCTTATCAATTCGACTTCATCAGGGCCTCCAAATTGTCCTGTACCTCCCGTGACTCTTACATCCGGGTGTGTGGAAAAAATTATGGTATAATCCCCGCTTCCATTTGAAGAATAGGAGCCCACCCGTCCAAAGGCATGATCTGTGCGTTTAGCCATTCGCTTCAGGTTTCGGGTTGAGAGAGGAGCATCTGTGGCAATGACAATCATACATGACCCTTCATCCTCGTCATAAGGAATACTGTCAGCAAAGGGAGAGGATTTAAGTTCCCGCCCCACAGGGGCTCCATTAATCATGAGAGAACCTCCAAAATTTGTTTGGACCAAAACACCCACGGTATATCCACCTGCAGATTGAGGCAGTACACGAGAAGCCGTTCCGATACCTCCCTTAAATCCCAATGCCCGTGTTCCTGTTCCGGCTCCTACGGCACCTTCTGTCACAGGTCCGGCTTTAGCCTTTTCAACGGCATGTTTGACGTGACGGCTTTTGACGTGGCGCCCTACCATATCATTGAGACGGGCATCATTGGTCTCACCGACGACAGGGTTAACCGTTCCCCTGTGACCGGGACGAAACAGCATATAATCCAGGATGCCATCAGCAACTAAAAAGGTATTCAATGTATTGGTGAGAGCAATGGGGGCTTCAATTGTTCCCAATTCTTCCACTTGGGAAAACCCAACAGCTTTTCCATACCCATTGGTCACATAAACTGCAGCAGAAACTTTATCTTTATAAAGTTCTCCCTGGTGAGGGAGAATGACCGTAACTCCTGTACGAACACTGTCGCTGATAATAAGGGTTTCGTGCCCTACGGAAACGCCCTCCACATCCGTGATGGCATTCCATTTTCCCGGTTGAAAAAGTCCGATTTCCAGGCCCATTGATCTGGGGCGTTTTTTCTGGGCGAAAAGAGTTGCAGTAAACAAAAATATACAGAGAATTGTGATTATGTGTGATTTTTTCATATGAGAGACTACACACAGGGCTTATTAATCACCAAATCAATAAAGTGGGCGATGAGGGACTCGAACCCCCGACTTCTACGATGTGAACGTAGCGCTCTAACCAGCTGAGCTAATCGCCCAAGAAACATTGTTAAAAAATGAAGATTAGCGAAGCTGGTTCCAGCTGCCAGTCCGCCGTACATCCTTTAGGATAGGGCAGGCGGGAGCTAATCGCCCAAGAAACAGTTTTAATTCCCTTGGAAGTGGGGCAAATTTAGGGGCGTATAAAAACCGAAACAACGACCATGACCAAAAAAACAGAAGATATAACCCTGAAGAGTTTCGAAGCAGTTAACGATTTTCTTCTCGTGAATTTCAGCCATGGCAGAGAAGGAATGATTTCCTTTAAATATCTTCGGGACCATTGTCCCTGCGCCTCCTGTGCCGGTGAAACCGATGTCTTCGGAAATATTTATAAAGGTCCGGCACAGCTTAAAACTGAAGCCAGCTACAGATTGCAATCCCTGCAGCCTGTAGGGTATTATGGTCTGCGACCGGTATGGGCCGATGGTCATGATTCAGGGATATACTCAGCCCGATTACTTCTAAAATTAATGGAAAAATCCTCATAGTGAGTATCCCGGTTTTTTCTTTTAATACTATTTGCTGTTCTGCGGGGGAAACCACCCTCCTTTCAAATATATCTTTTGAGATTCAGGAGAACGAAAGCTTTATCATTATGGGACCCTCCGGTTCCGGGAAATCGACATTGCTGAAACTCATGAACCAGCTTCGATCACCCTCCGAAGGAGAAATTTTGTATAAAGGAAAACCTGTGAGGAAATTAAATTTCAAAAAGCTGAGACAAAAAATCGGGATGGTGTTTCAGCAGCCGATTATGGTCAATGGAACTGTGTATGAAAACCTCACCCTGGCTGCCCGCTGGAACCCTGCATTTAATCCATATGAAGAAACGCTGATTCAAGCTTTAAATGAAGCCGGTCTTTCAAAAGAATTTCTCCAGAGAGACGCAGGGTCATTATCCGGGGGAGAAAAACAACGGGTATCCATTGCCCGGACCCTCTTAAATAAACCGGAAGTTCTTCTGCTGGATGAACCTACTACGGGAATGGACCCCCAGTTAGCTCAGCGCATGATTAAGCGGGTATTCAAGCTCAAAGCTTCAATAGGTCTTTCAGTGGTCATGGTGACTCACCACCCCAGGTTAATTGAAAACAGAGCGGATAAAATACTTTTCTTGAAAGAGGGAGAAATTGATGCTTTTGGCGGACCGGAGATATTAAGTACCCCGCCAAGCGGGGCGCTTCGGCAATTTTTACAGTCACAGGGAGAATCCAAAACCCATGTATGAAATCACTTGGTCCGATGTACTGGCCTCTGCAGTGTTTATTGTGCTTACGGTCGGGCTCGTACGCTGGTGGAAGATTGGTCTGGAAAAAACATTAGTCATTGGCACTCTTCGGACTTTCGTTCAACTTACCGTCATGGGATTTCTGCTGAACTGGATATTTTCCAGGGACAACTGGATTTTTATGGTCTGCTTACTGACGCTAATGATATTGGTTGCCGCTTTTGAGGGAACACGTCGCCAAAAGAATTTGGGCATCCCGAACTTGTTTTTGATTCTAACGGCTTCTTTGGGGATAACAACATTGATTGTGTTAGGAACTATTCTCACTTTCATCCTTGACGTGGAACCCTGGTATTATCCTTATGCCATGATTCCCATTGGAGGGATGATTATCGGTAACGGGTTGAATACCGCAACATTGGGGATTAATCGTTTTTCAGGAGAAATGACTTTGCGAAAAGATGAAATAGAAATGCTTCTCTCTCTCGGAGCTTCACCGAAAGATGCTGCACAGGATGCCTTTCGTGAATCCGTTAAAGCCTCTCTTATCCCTACAATTAATGCTCTTATGATGGTGGGCCTTGTTCAACTTCCCGGGGTTATGACGGGACAAATCCTGGCTGGAGCGGACCCCATTATCGCTGTTCGGTATCAGGTCATGATTATGTATATGTGGGTTACCGTATCCGCCCTTGCAGTCATCATGACACTCATGGTTGTTTCCCGGAAATTTTTTACGGTTCATGGGCAGTTAAACCAGGAGCTGATTGCAGCGAGACAAACCTAGTGTGAAAAAAGACTGTATCATTATTGGAGGAGGTATAGTAGGCCTCGCATCGGGGTATGAGCTATTAAAGAAAAACCCCGGGTTGTCTCTCACCATTTTAGAAAAGGAACCCGAACCGGCTATTCACCAAACAGGACATAACAGCGGTGTTATTCACTCCGGCATTTATTATAAACCCGGGTCTCTGAAAGCAAAAAACTGCCGAAGGGGTGTGGAGTTGCTTCTGTCTTTTTGCCGGGAACAGAATATTCCCTACACCCTTTGTGGGAAAGTGATTGTTGCTACTTCCGAAAATGAAATTCCCATGCTGGATTCATTATACCATAGGGGAATGGCAAATGGTGTTCCCGGATTGAAGAAATTAAGCAAGGAAGCCTTAAATGAAATAGAACCCCACGCCGCGGGGATAAGAGCCATCCATTCTCCTGAAACGGGCATCATAGATTATACGGAGGTAGCCCATAGATTGGCCCAGTGCTTAAGAGAAAAAGGGGCTGTGATAGTTACAGGGGCAAAGGCGCTTCATATCGATACCCGGTATGATGGATTAATGGTTGAAACAACAGCAGGAGATTTTAGCTCCCATAAGCTCATCAATTGCGCCGGTCTTTTTTCAGATAAGGTTGCAGAACTGGCCGGGGTGAATCCGAGGTTGAAAATTGTACCATTCCGCGGGGAATACTATGTACTTAAGGATAACAGTAAATATCTTGTTAATAGCCTCATTTACCCTGTGCCGGATCCGCGGTTTCCTTTTTTGGGAGTTCATTTTACAACAGGGATGGACGGATCGGTAGAAGCCGGTCCCAATGCTGTTCTTGCTTTGGCGAGAGAAGGATATCGAAAATCAGATATTAAATTTAGGGACATAAAAGACTACATGATGTATAGTGGTTTTTGGTCCATGGCAGGAAAATACTGGAAAACGGCTATGGGGGAATATTACCGATCATTTTATAAGCCGGCTTTTGTCAAAGCTCTGCAAAAGCTTGTACCGGAATTAAAAAGTACTGATTTAAGCTCCGGCGGTTCAGGGGTCCGGGCCCAAGCTTTGATGCCTCACGGGCAACTGGTAGATGATTTTTCGATTATTCAGAAAAAAAACATGGTTCATGTTTTGAATACCCCTTCCCCCGCCGCCACGAGCGCTTTATCAATTGGAGAATATATTTCCGGATTGGTTGCCTCCGCATAATCGAAATCTATGGTATCTGAGTAGACCCTTCAAAATTTATCTGGCGCCACGCTTCATAAGCGACAATAGAGACTGCATTGGCAAGATTTAGGCTTCGGCTGGTTGAGGTCATAGGAAGGGTAATCATGGGGTAATCATCGAGGAGGTTTTGGGGTAAACCCCGGGTTTCCGGACCAAATAAAAAAACGTCATTTTTTTCATAGTTTAAATCCGAATAAACGGTTTTGCCTTTTGTGGTGACGGCAAAGATTCGAGGAGGTTTGACTTCTCCCAGAAATACATCCAGTGATGAATAGGTCTTGAAAAAAGCTTTTTGAGAATAATCCATCCCGGCGCGCCGCAGCTGTTTATCAGAAAGGTTAAACCCTAAGGGTTCGATAAGATGGAGAAAAAACCCTGTATTAGCTGCAAGCCGAATCAGATTGCCTGTGTTAGGCGGTATCTCCGGTTCATAAAGTACAAGATGAATCATTTTTATCTGTTCTGCCTCCTGCTTTGCGATAGTATTTTTAGGAAAGTTATACTGCCTATAATCCGTGTTTCATTTGGGTAGGGTTTTAGAAGAATTGTTATTTCTTTCATTGTTTAACCACTACCCCATACTATGGTTTGAATACCCGCATGTGGCCAAATGCCCCCTCCTCATATGAGGAGGGGATAAGGGGAGGTGGGAATAAAAAGATATCCTCATGTTCTTTTAAGCTCTCTCTTTTGTTTAATCTCAGAAATCTAACCTGCAGTTCCATCAAACAACTGCACTTTTTCAGAATAGTATTTCAAAGTACGATGACCATTAATCTTTTTCTTCGCCAGTCATATTCCTGCTTACCGATGGTTTTTATTTAGGAAAATTATTCTTCCCATTTCTTTCCATAAGTTTGAGTAGTTGATAAAATGGTTCTGAAAGTTTTGTTTCAATTATTTACCACCACCCCATTCATTGGATTAAGCGTAGACCTCGTATTCACACCCCCCTCCTCATATGAGGAGGGGCAGTTTGAAGTCTTGTTAAAAAACTGGCTAGGATTATGGGGAGGCGAAAAAAATATTCCTTCATTTAATTTAATAGTAATCGAGTTGTTTTTATCATTTCCAAAAAATATAGCTGCTTCCCAAAAGTGCAGTTGCAATACTGATATCCACAACAGCTACAGTGAGCAGATAATTGTAGTTTCCCTGAGATAGGGCTGATAGGGTGGTTCCAGCAATGATCATAAGGGCCAAAAACAGAAAGAAACTTGGTTTATAAAATTGCCAGAGCCCGGGTTCTGGCAAAGAATTTATTCTGTCTAGATTTTTCTTGCAGCTGTTAATGAAAATATATCGCGCCTTCAATATTCCCAGGGAGATCCCGCCGGCTGCCGCCAGCCATATCCATTCCTGTTTTGGGGAGAGTTGACTTGCCTCAGTCAGGAGAGAACCGGCCTTCAATGCCAGAACAACTCCTCCGGTATACCATGTGAGGCCAGCCAAAATTTTAAGGACTCCTTTGGTAACTCTCATCCTGATATCGCTTCTCTCAGAGTGACTCGTATATACTTTTTCATATTGACCTTTTAAATACAATGATTTCGGACAATCTTTTTTCGGTTTTAAGTTTTAAAAAGAATTATTCTTCCTGCAAGTCTTGATATCTAATAATATGAATTCGGAAGTTCTGTTTCAATTATTTACCACCACCCCATACTATGGTTTGAACACCCGCAT
>CAZJUP010000021.1:0-30488 GCA_964549275.1 uncultured bacterium
CTCAACTGAATTTGAGAACCCTGAACCCTTTTTACAGAAAGAATTTTACGCTACCTTAACACTTGGCCAATGTATAAAGTAATCAAAGATAATAAACATGTTACACTCACTCGCATGTTACCAGAACATGGGTATCGTTAGAAAGGGTATAAAGTAAATAGTAAATGAAACTTCTTCTATCATATTTCATATTTTTATTATTGTTTACTTGCACGTCGCATCAAGAAAAAAATTATTCTATACATGCCAAAATTAATGGAGTGAGTAAAGGGCGAGCGATTTTATCCAAATTGGATTTAGACACAAATCAAAAAGTAATAGTAGATTCGTGTCAAATTATTGATGGTTCATTTTATTTTTCAGGGAGAGTACAAAGTCCATATCTCCATTCTATTTTTATCAATGATTCTCTTGGGCGTATTCATATTTTCCTGGACAATTCAGATATTCAAATCACAGGAAACATTGATTCTTTAGAAAATGTCGCCATTTCAGGATCCAGGGAAGATAGCCTGTTCCGTTCCGTATCATTGGATGCCATTTTTGAAAAGGAAACGGGAATGGATTTGATGTTGAATAAAAATGATTATGTTTTTTCTGCATTCGTTGCTTATTACCAATTTCAAGTAAATCACATTTCATTGGATTCCATGCAATTAATCATGAATGGATTTTCGAATGAAGTAAAAAAATCAGATTATTATCGACATGTGTCATCTTTATATTTCACCTTGGAAGCCACTAGTTCATCAAAACCAGCGCCGGATTTTACCTTACCGGATGTTAATGGAAAACATGTCAGTTTGAGTGATTTCCGTGGGCAAACAGTTTTACTGGATTTTTGGGCATCGTGGTGCGGTCCCTGCAGAAAATTGAGTCCCGACCTTGTGAAACTGCATAAGCAATTCAAGGATCGTGATTTTACGATTGTGAGTGCTTCAGTGGATGAACATAAAGATCGCTGGTTGAAAGCGATTGACGAAGACGAACTAGATTGGACACATTTATCTAAACTAGACGGTTGGGGTGATGTGTCGAAAATGTATGGAGTCATGGCAATTCCTCAAAATTTTCTTATAAACCCTGATGGGATAATTTTGAATAAAAATTTGTCGATTGAACAATTATCAATACGTTTGGAGAAACTATTACCGAAATAAAAACCATCATTAATCTTTATGAAAACATTTTTTAAGAATTTGATTCAAAAATAAGTATGCGTAGACAATATAAGTCTAGGCTTTTGGTTGTTTTCTTTTCCATAGCAATTGGGATTGCCCAAAATAGTGAAAATAATATTTACACTATTTCTTTTGCAAAAAAGGTCCCTACTATTGATGGAATTTTAGATGATGACTTATGGTCCAATTGTCAAGTCGCAACCCAATTTATTCAAGCATCTCCCCTGCCCGGAAGGCCAATGACAGAGTTTTCACAAATCCGTATCGCCTATGGCCCGAATGCCCTATACATCGGAGCAAAGCTATTTGATTCAAATCCCGACAGCATCCGCCGCCAAATTGTTGGGCGAGATGGTATTGGCAACTCCGATTTTTTTAGCATTACATTGGATACGTATAACAACCAGCAGAGCGCCTATCAGTTTGGCGTAACTGCATCCGGTACCCAAAGAGATTTGAGGATCACACAGAGTCGTGGTCATGATGCATCCTGGGATGCTTTATGGAAATCCGCTGCAAGAATTACTGAATTTGGATGGATTGTTGAAATGGAAATCCCCTTCTCTGCGATCCGGTTTCCTAAAGCAAAACACCCAACCTGGGGACTAAATCTACATCGAACAATTCGTCGAAAAGCAGAATCAGGAAGTTGGTTCCCAATTAACCCTGAGATTTCCGGTGAGTTGACTCAAATGGGGGTTCTTTCCGGACTACCCCAACTTAAGACTCAACGAAAGGTTATTTTAACACCCTATCTATCTTCCGCACTTGAACATAACCCCTCAACGGTCGGAGTGAATAATGGGATAGCAAAAGCCTATCGCGGAGGATTGGATTTAAAAATGAGTCTAAATGAAAGCTTTATTTTTGACATGACCCTTATTCCGGATTTTGGACAAGTTCAATCAGATAATACAATATTAAACCTGAGCTATAGTGAAGTAAAATATGGCGAACATCGACCATTTTTTAATGAAGGAATGGAATTATTTTCCAGTGGTTTGTTTTATACCCGTCGAATCGGAGGAACACCCTCTAAATACAGCGAAGTTAACAATCAAATTGCGGACGGTGAGATCCTGGTTGAAAACCCCTCAGAAGCTCTCCTATTAAATGCATTAAAAATCACCGGACGCAATCGACATGATTTGGGCATCGGCATTTTTAATGCTGTAACATCAAAAACTTATGCTGTAATAGAAGATGCAGGAGGAATGAAAAGAAAAGTTTTAACCGAACCTAATGTGAATTATAATGTACTGGTATTGGATCAAGCCATAAAGAACAACTCATCTATTACATTGATAAACGCAAATACAACTCGAATGAATTCAGCATTTCGACAGGCGAATTCTTCGGGCATCAAATTTAATTTTTTTGATTCCTCCAATACCTATTTCATTCATGGCGATTTGAAAAAAACCTTTGTTACCGAGGATCATTCAACCATACCGGGGGATTATAATGCCTTTGGATTGGGTAAACACAGCGGGAGAGTCCAGTTCAATATAGGACAGTATCAGGAAGGCCATACCTACAATCCAAATGACTTGGGCCATATCGGTGCAAATAACGAATCCACTATTCATGGAAATTTGAGTTTCCATTTATTCGAACCCCGGGGAATTCTGCTAAATGGTTCTGTTCGAATTTGGGGACGATATAAACAATTATATAAACCTCGGATTTTCTCGGATTGGAAGTTCAATATTAGAGCTTCCGGAACATTTAAGAATTATTTATCAACTTCAATTGGAGTTGAACTTCAGCCCACCGAAGCTCATAACTATGAAGAATCACGAAGAGAGAATCGAGACCGGAAATGGATAGTCCCCCCTTATTATCAACTTAGTGCACACATTAATTCAGATGGACGAAAAAAATTCGGATTTTCCAGTGGATTATATTTTTTAAAAAGGACAGAATTTGAAGAAACAGGACTTTCTTTTTGGGTCTCTCCTTGGGGAAGATTATCTGACCAATCTTCAATGGGATACAATTTAAGAATTAACCATGAAAAAAATGACCATGGATGGGTTTCGACCATGAATGACTCTATTGTTTTTGGCCGCAGAAATATCCAAACCATTGAAAATAGTCTTTCAATTGGATATATGGTGTCTAAAGATATGTCGGTGGGAATTCGAATAAGGCATTATTGGACGAAAGGATCCTATCCGCAATATTACCTTCTTAATACAGATGGTTCCCTTCGTGAAATTTCTTGGGAAAGTTCTTCGGATTTTAATTATAATGCATTTAATCTGGATTTCAATTTTTCTTGGCGATTTTTACCGTTAAGCGAACTGAATATCGCCATAAAAGATGCCTTTCAAGAAAAGGCGACTTCTGGTAGAAACTCATATATAAATAATTTGAAACACATTCTTAATGAACCTCAGGTTCAAACCCTATCGATTAAAGTATTATATTATTTTGATACACAATCAATATTGTAACAAATTTCTTAAGACCCCCTTCCAGTTCAAAATCTTTCAATTCTTGTATAGCCTTAGCGAACCCGGAGCAAGGATTAAACATTTTATTCCATTATTTGAGAGAATCTAATTCCGGATACGTATGACATGAGGGTATTTTAAATGATTGTATTATAAAATAAAATGAATTTACATTGAACCTTATGAGGTTGAGGATTATTAAATTAATATATAGCATTATTCAGAATTTATCGTTTCTCTGGGTTATCACATTTCTCGGAGGACAACTCAATGCTGGAAATTCCGGAATACTTATTGGCGGAGGTGCTGCTGTTCCTTTAGGTGGACTGAACACTTGGTACTCGACTGCACCTAAATTTACCTTTTCTTATTTTACAACCCCCAGAGCAGGGACCAGGATTCTGTACGAAACACATTTTCAACTATATCACCATGGCAATATAGAAGACAGAGAATTTCAGTGGCAAATTGATTACAATTATTACCGTAGTCCTGAAGCCCGTGCAAAAATGGGCTGGAACAGTTTTTTGCTAAAAGTATATCAATCGCTGGAATTGGAAATTATACCCATTAAAAGTCTCTCACCATTTTTTTCGTATGGATTCGGTTTTTATAATTATTCCCATAGAGTGAGTGGTCTCATTTATCCCGGGCAATCGACAACACCGTTAAATACTTCATTTATCATGGACCCTGTTACTGACAGAAGAGTTGCATGGGGAGCAACATTCGGAATAGGAGGAGAAAAAACGATAAATAATCACCTCCACGTCATTTTAAATATGGAATATCATGTTGCGATTGGATACCTTCGCCCATTTGAAGATTGGGGAATTCATGAAGTGTTCCCACTTCAATATTTATCGGTTGATTTAGCATTGGGATATTCATTTTGAGACAAAAATATATTAGGATAAAGGAGATAAGATGATAAAACGAACCCTACTTGTAAGCCTGTTTTCATTAACAGGATTGTTTATCGCAAGCTGTGAAGAAGAAGCGGAAGATCCTAAAGTCACAACTGTGACTGTTTCCCCTTCGGAGGTAAGTATTGTGCGAGATTCAACCCAACAATTTACCGCAGCTGTTGTTGACCAGTTTGGCGAAACCATGGCAACAGCAGTAAGTTGGTCATCAAGTGATGCTTCAGTTGCTACCATAGATAATGGATTAGCTGCTGGTGTTGGATTAGGCAGTACGACGATTACAGCGACAGCAGATGGTATAAGTGGAAATGCATCTCTTACGGTAACCAAACCCACCAACGAATGGCACGAATCTTTCAACACTGCCGCAACACCAAATAATGAGAAAATCCTCGTGAGTGACCATAATTGGGCCTGGTGGGGTTGGGGCAATGCTAAAATTACCAACGGCGCCATGGAATTGGTTGCGGCAGATGATCCTTTTGGAGAATTTACATGCTGGATTCAAACCGATCCGGACACAGATGAAGAAATTGGTGTAACACCTGAAGATGTGACCATGTATATTAAAATGAAGTTCACCTCTCCCAATCCTGATTTAACAGGTCCGGGAGATGCTTTACACGTTTGTGTCGCCACAGACCCCAATTTTCTCAGTAATTTAAATGTATATACTGCGGTTGCCAGTCCTGCAGGAATTTCGGGTTCATTTCATTTTCAAACGGGGTCTTATGGCGGCCCTGCACCTGCACCTGGCGCTGAATATGACAAATGGTTTTGGATGAAAATTACGGCTTCCGGGAATGATGTTTCTCTTTGGACCTACGCCGATGGAGAGCAACCTACTGTTGATCCTTCCTGGTCATTTACTACAGATGATGTTGCCAATCCCATGGCTGCTTTAATCCTTGCATTTACAGGTGATGATAAAGAAGCAAAAATTATGATTGATGATATTTATTATAATATGGAACCTGGCCAATAAGAATAAACTCGCAGAAGGTATCCGCCACGTGGATACCTTCTGCCATCGTCATTAATTCATCATCCCATGTTTCATAAATTAATTTCAATCATACCGATTTTCCTGATTGTCGTGGAATTATTGTCCGCGGGAATTACCGGAAAAATTCAGGGGACAGTTCAAAACGAAAACGGCATACTTCTGCCTGGTGCAAATATTATGATTGTTGGGACAAACCGGGGAACAGCTACCGACAACGATGGTAATTATATCTTTCTCTCGGTTTCTCCAGGAACTTACTCTATTACTGCCAATGTCATTGGATATGGTGTTCTTACAAAGACAAATGTAAAAGTGATCCCAGACCGAACGATTACGGTGGATTTTGTATTGACTCCGGAAGTTTTAGGGATGGATGAGGTTAAGGTTTATGCAGAAAAACCAAAAGTTGAAGTAGATAGAACCTTCAGCGAATACACAATTTCTTCTGAAGATATTGGACGCTCTGTTATGGTGAAAAATGTGGCGGATCTTATTTCACTTGAACCGGGAATGGATATTCACGGTAGCGGTAGGATTCGCGGTGGGGACATGAATAGCATTTCCGCAGATGTCGTCTATTATGTTGATGGAGTTAAAATGGTCTCCAATGATGGATTAAATTTAAATAACTATACAGGCGTCGGAAAATATGATATTGAATCCATATCAATTATTACTGGAGGACTCAGTGCCGAATATGGAAATGCCCAAGCTGGTGTTGTAAATATCGTTACGCGGGAAGGTGAAAACGCATTCCATGGTAATTTTGAATTAACCCATGAACTCCCCGGGAATCATCATTGGGGGCCAGATTACTATCAGTCACCGGTCCATCGCGGACATATGAAATGGGATGATGAAAACTGGGCAAACGAAACCGATTCCCTGACCGGTGAAAAAATCCATACCATCGTCCCTTATTGGGAAAACAGCGGTCTGTCTTACCAGTGGAATTTGTCCGGACCATTAATCCCTAAAAAGATTTCATTTTATTCAGGTGGACGCACAAATAATTCTGCAGTTTATGGTATTAGTCCCTTGAAAAATCAAACTGATAATTTTGAGGGAACATGGAAACTTTCCTTCAATTTTCATCCAAAGGTTTCTTTAAAAGTAGGTGGAGTTTATTCCACAAACTGGAATTTTAATTCCGGGAGTGGTGTAGGCGGTATTAAAAGTATGGGTGATTCCGGTAAAAATATATTCCTTCCCATGGGAGAATCCTCAGCAGGAAAAACGGTAAATAAAAACCATATGGAATATTTTGCGTTGAATCATTTGATTACACCAAAAACCTTTTACGAACTGAGAATATCCAGAGCTGTTACGTCTGAATCACCAGAAGGAATACCGGATTCTACCACTGAAATCCGCAAAGATGAAGATGGATGGTTTAACTTACCCAGAAACGTGGTTTCCTATCGAGAAGGTGTCAGAGAGCGATTGGGAATTAAATTCGACTTTTCAACTCAATTTAATCGACATCATTTAATAAAAACCGGTTTTGATTATACGGATTTTAATGTGTGGGCCCTCGAATACGGAGACTATAAAAATACCCGAAGGTTGTTATTCATAGGAAAAAACCACACAGTTAAAGCATCAGTCCAACCAAAACAACTGGCTTGGTATATCCAGGATAAAATGGAATATAAAGGATTGGTTCTAAATGCAGGAATCAGGATGGACCGGTTTACCCCCAACACCGAGTGGCCCATCACCAATGCATTTACCGCTTCAGATTATTTTATGAATTCTTTTACACGGTTTGAATTGGATTCATTAAAACAGTTCGGATTGGTTGAGAAAATCAAACCTAAAACTGTATGGAGCCCCAGAATAGGAATTGCCCACCCTATAACTGATAAATCTATGATTCATTTTTTTTATGGGCATATTTATCAAGCTGCTAGTTTTTACACACTATTTTCTGAATCCTGGAACAACTACGGGCAAAAAGATGCTGACCTGAATAAAAGCGGCGACATTTCTGAAACAGAACGATATAATCGCCTTGAGGATGATTTTTTTGGTACCCCAAGTTTGGAATTTGAAAAAACAATTAGTTTTGAACTGGGAATGGATTGGAATTTTTACAGAGATTATGTGTTATCTCTCTCTACTTTTTACAAAAGTTCCAATAACCAGGTTTCCAGTCCTGGCGCTGTTCAATTGCAGTGGTGGGATCCGGCTAAACAAATGTTTGACTTCGAATTCACCTATCGGGCAGGAAATGGGATCCATGAGGATATTCAGGGATTTGAATTCAGTTTAAAGAAAAGTTTCAAGGACTATATTGGATTTAATGTCTCTTACAATCTACAGTGGGCTAAACAAGGCGCTGCAGGAGCAGGAAGTCAATTCTGGGTTCCGGATTCTGCCTTTGTCATGGATACAAAATGGTGGATGAATTACGTGACTAATGAAGATGGGTCAGAATCACCAACTTCAATTTTTTCTCTACTCCGGAAAGGATATGCAATCAAAGCCAACCAGTTTATAGATTCATTAAAAACCCTGGGATTAGACCTCAATGAATATGGTGAAACAGGATTATACTATGTGGAATTTTGGAGCGGGACAGAAGAAGAGCCGAAACCTGACTCTGATATCCGAAGTTATGGTAAAGCCCAAGTTTATATTTCCTCTCCGAATAAATTCGGACCGTGGGGACTTTTGGGAAACACGACATTGAATCTAGTCTACAGAATGTCCACGGGCAGTGCTTTTGAATATTCTCCAATCGGCAAACCTCTGGAATGGCGACATGCTCCCATGGTGACAAGAACAGATCTAAGTATAGAAAAGCAACTCCTAAGAAAGGGACTGGCTAAAGCTACATTTTTTATGGAAATCGAAAATTTGTTTAACCAAAAAGATGTCACAAGTTCCCCGTCAGAATTTATTCGATGGGGGCTGGACAAACCAAGACCAGACAACAAGGAATACATCATGTATGGTGACCCCGGTGTCAATTCCAGATATTATGGAAGACCGAGGGAAATCCGATTCGGGATTCGTTCTTCTTTTTGATGACCCATGAAATCACTATCCTTCATACTTATCTGTATTTCCTTATCGGGTTTTATTGTATCCCAAGATATGATATCCAGTTATCAGCCTCGTTTTTTAACTCGGGGAAAATTGTGGACGACATATCGAAGCAATGGCCTCCAAGGGGGGGGCAACAGGGCCCACTATTCTAACCATGATCAAGTGGGATTGGAATACCCGGGGAATGCTGCAAGGGCTATGAATGATTTTATGGAATATTGGCTCGATGTTGAAGCATATCTAAACGGCGACCCTAACTTAATTGATGTTGCAAGAGTCACGAATCCCCAAAATTCAAAAGGTAGTGGGATTTGGGTGCTTGCCGTGGCAGATGGAGATACGATGGTTTCTCATTCTGGACCTCGTGGTGTAACAGATGACATTAATGATGAGAGATACCCTATCACCTCTCCAAATGTACCCGAGCATACTTTAGGAGACACTTCCGGTTACAATATGAGCAGAAGCAATTATTCATACTATCATACTGATTTTTCCGGAAATGAGCCAATTGAAATCCATAATTACACCCATGGCAAATATATTCCAAATGATGAGTTTCCCGAAGAAATCATCATTACAAATTGGAAAACACAGATGGGGGTCACCGTTACGAGAAAAGCGTATGCTTGGGGTTATCCTCAATATGATGATTTTATCATCGAAGAAATAATTTTTGAAAACTCCGGTTCAAAAATATTGGAAGAAGCGTATTTCTCTGTAATGAACAGTTTCAGCATTTCCAGTATGGGAGCACAATGGGCTGCGGGTCATGGTCAGGGATGGGGAGATTGGCGTGGGAATCTTCTCCCTATTCAAGATGATTGGTTTTTGTATACCCAGGCTCCCAACTATGTAGCAGATAATCCCGAAAGCACCCAAGTATATAAAGATTTAGTTTTAGCATACCAAAGAGATGATGATTGGCTTGGAACGCCTTGGGATGATACAGGTTCTCCATTTAAGGAAGAAATGGCTCGGATGAATGCCTATAATGAATATCAGGGACAACACGAGGGACAACTCATGGCCTTTCCCTATATCGGGTGTGGTCAACTTGACGTTCTTCCTCCATTCGTTAATGATCCTGAAATCGATTATGTATCACCAAAATCTGAAAAACAACCTTTTGCTTTCCGCTGGTGGTTTAATGGTAGTTTGGATGAGGATGATTATGATGAACCCTCACAAGCAAAACACACCCCTGCAGAAATGTTCAAGATGATGATAAAAAGCAATGAAGAATCAATTAGCGAAAATCCGGATAGCTCCACATTAGGTACCCATGCCTTTATTTATGGGCCGTATACTCTTCAACCGGGAGAAAAGGCAAAAATTGTTATGGCATATATTGGCGGTTCTGGTGCTGATTGGTTAGAAGAAGATGAATTTACATGGTCAACAACAAAAGAAGCGCAAAACGAATTAAAATTGGGAGAATATTCTCTAATCCGCAATTTTAGAAAAGCTCAGTTTGCATATAATATGGGGTTTGATATACCGGATGCCCCTCCTGATGTAAACTTTACATTTGAAAATAGCTCGCTAGGCCAAATTGGTCTTATTTGGAATAATAAAGTTGAATCCGCAATCGATCCCGATTATACAGGAGAAGAAGCAAAAGATGTCGTTGCCTACCGAATATACAGATCATGGCCTCCTTCATTCGATTGGCATTGGGGTCCTTGGGAGTTTGTTCAGGAGATTTCTGTAAAAGACCCAAACTACTTTGATCCCAAAACAGGGAAATACCGATTCACTGATTCAAAATCTTTCGCAGGATATAATTATTATTACAGCGTCAGATCGGTGGATTCCGGGCACGATAATTGGGTGGATAAATTTGGTAATTCTCATGGTCCGATTCCTCCCCTGGAAAGCGGAATGGCTTCTCCCGAACAAAAAAATATGATCGCACATACACCCTACCAGCCATCAAATATCATATATAATCAAATGGAAAAAGCAATTAAAATTGTTCCCAATCCTTATCGGTTGGACTTTAAAGATAATCTTCATATGTACCCTGATGTTGCGGATCCCTATAAACTTCGCTTTATAAATCTTCCCAATCACTGTATGATACGTGTGTATAGTTCTTCAGGCGATTTAGTTTTAGAAAAAGAACATAAAAAAAGTATTTCTGCAGAATCTTCCTGGAGACAGGATACTGTCACTTTTTCTGGTAGAATTGTCAGTGGTATCTATTTTTGGGTCGTTGAATCTCTAACATCAGAAAGTAACGGACAAATTCAAAAAGGCACATTGGCTGTGGTAAAATAATGAAAACGATTAAAAAAACTACATTGGCTTTCTTGATTCTGGGTTTAGCCGTACCTCATGTGTTAACTGGAAAGAATGAGTTTAAACGTGTAGGAAAATCCGGATTTTCATTTTTAAAAATTAGTCCTTCTGCAAGAGCAGCGGGGATGGGTGATGCGTTTACGGCAATCTCTGACGACGTTACTGCTATATTTTATAATCCGGCGGGACTCACTCATATTACTAAAACAGATTTCACTTTTGGATATACCAAGTGGCTTGTGGATTCTAAATTGTATTCAGGAGCCATTGCGAGACCCATTAGCAACCGAGCCGTTTTAGGGTTAAGCTTTATCCAATTTGCCCCAAAAGCATTTGAGGAAACGACGATTCTTGAACCAACTGGAACTGGACGACTTGTATCTGTGGGTGATATATCCGTGGCAATAGCCTACGCTGTAAAATTAACAAATCAACTTTCTTTTGGTTTTAAAGGGCAACTCATTGAAGAGTGGATTGACAAAGATAAAGCCAAGGGAATCTCTGTTGATTTTTCCACTCACTATTATACTGGGTTTAGAGATTTATCTATTGCGATGATCATGAAAAATTTTGGTCCAGAGGCAAAATATCTTTCTGATAAATTTAAACTGCCCCTTTATTTCAATGTGAATACGGCTATGAGTGTAATAGGTAAAAGAAATGACTCGATTAATTTATTGGTGTCTATAGAAAGTGCATTTGCCACAGACTACAGGGATCGGTATCATCTTGGAACTGAACTAAATCTGTTTAATGCTTTTTCTCTTAGGGGAGGGTATAAGTTTTTTTACGACACAGAAGATTTTACTCTGGGCGCTGGGTTTAAGATAAATCTCAAAGGAAGCCGTATTAACATTGATTTAGCTTATTCCAACTTTTCTGAATATTTTTCACCTCCTCTTCGATTATCTCTCACTGGTTCATTTTAATATCAGCCCAATACAGGCTCATGGGGAATAAAAATATAATCAGCATCAATACTCAATACTTCACCCATGGGGCGGTCAGTGCGTTTTGCTCAAAGATTTCAAAACCTTATTATGAAGGATAAGGTGTGACACTTCACTGGATTGATACAACAGTATTAACTGGATATCTCCTGATAGTTGCAGGTATGGGATATTATTTCTCTCGAAAAAATGTCAGTACAGAAGAATATTTTGTCGGAGGACGATCTCTTCCGGGGATTATAGTGGGGTTAAGCTTAGTGGGTACCTCCATTAGTTCTATAACATTTTTATCCTTTCCCGCAGACGCTTATAAAACAACATGGATCCGATTTATTACAACGTGGTCTATGCCATTAGGGGTTTTAGTTGCCGCCTATATGTTTCTTCCCTTTTTTCGAAGAGGCAATATCACATCAGCTTACGAATATTTAGAAGATCGATTCGGTCCCTCCATCCGAGTATATGGGGGACTTACCTTTATCATCGCTCAACTTGTTCGTATCAGTATAATTCTGTATCTCGTATCTCTATTGATGCATGAAATCACCGGATTTTCAATTATTTCCAGTATTTTAATCAGTGGAATCTTTGTTGCTTTTTATACCATCATTGGCGGAATCAACGCTGTAATTTGGACAGACGTTATTCAAACCATAGTCCTTGTTCTCGGTGGCTTACTTACACTTGGTGTAATCGTTGGTCATTTACCCAGTGGATTGGAACAAATCTTTTCAGTGGCTGTTGCTGATGGAAAATTATCCTTATCCGAAATGACATCGTCCGGATTTCGATCAATTGGATGGGGATTATCATTAACCAAGAAAACAGGGACAATGCTTTTTCTGGTAGGGCTAACCAACTGGTTAACAGAATATAGCGCAAATCAAAATACCGTCCAGCGTTATGCGGCTGCAAAAAGCACTTTTGAAGCGAGAAAAGCCATGTTTGTTTGTGTGGCTTCAAGCCTCCCCATATGGGCTTTTTATATGTTTATCGGAACATCATTATATGTATTCTTCCAAGTATTTCCAACACCTGAAGCTACAGAAATGCTGACTGGTACTCGAAAAGCTGAACAAATATTTCCCTATTTCATACTGCATTTTCTCCCACCAGGATTGACAGGGTTGGTTATTGCAGCTGCTTTAGCTGCTGCAATGTCTTCCTTAGATTCGAGCATTAATGCGATTTCCACCGTAGGTGTTGTCGATATTTACAGAAGACATATTAATAAAAGTGAACAGGATAAACATTATTTGAAAATTGCGTGGGCAATTGCAGCCGGAGCAGCTGTTATTATGATTACAGGTGCTCTTATTTTAAATGCATCTGAAACAAAAACTCTCCAAGATACAGCCACTATCCTTACGTCCGTTACCGGGGGCGGATTATTGGGCCTTTACTTATTAGGATTTTTCACAAAATATGGAAACACCAAATCTGTATGGATAGGACTTATCATTACATTTATTTTTACATCCTGGACAGTTTTTTCCAGCAGGAATCTTGTCCCCGATTGGATGAATGTACCCTTCGATCTTTATTATACCGGTTTAATTGGGAATATTCTTATGCTTGCTCTTACAATTCTTATAGCAATACTATTGTCTGACCACCGTAAAAACCTTAAAAAACTAACCCTTTGGCAATAATGTTTTTTCCTTTAGACTACACTTTATGAAATCCAAAAGAATCGTCAAACACCTATCGTACGGTTTCTTTGTAATGATAGCTGTTGCTATTATTTTATTTTCTCCAGTGGACAGAACACATGTTTTTGAAACAGAATATTTTAAATCTGCGCACCAAGCCATTAATTCATTAGCTCTTACACCATTTAATACGAATTTTTACGGTTTAAATGTGGGCTGGGCAAAAATAAACATTACGCCCTCTTATCCATTACCATTATCCGGCTATGGAAGCCGCAAAGGCGAATTAGCCACTGGAGTTCATGACTCCTTATATGTTCGTGGATTTGTTTTTGATAATGGAACTCAAAAAGCGGCTCTAATCACTCTCGATGCCTTGCTGGTTCCTCCATCAGTTACATACCGTTTACAAAAGCGACTCCCTGAAATTGGTTTTAATTTGAACCAAGTTTTTCTTTCGGCCACCCATACACATACCTCCGTAGGAGGTTGGGCTGATAGTTGGATAGGCAACCTATTTGCCGGTGATTATAACGATCAAATTGTTAAAGATTTAACCGATAAAATTCTTCTCACGATTCAGTTGGCTGCTCAAAATACAGAAAAAGCTCTCATTGGATTCAAAGCTGTCAATGCAGAAGAATTTGTTTCAAACAGACTTATAGGGAAAAATGGTAGTGTTGACCCCTATTTAAGATTTGTGAGAATTCAGAAATATTCCGGAGAATCTGCAATTATCACAACATTTTCAGCCCATGCCACATGCCTTGCAGGAGAGGATATGGACTATTCGCGTGACTATCCAGGCGCATTGGTTGATTCGTTAGAGAAATTCCCTGAAATAGATTTTGCTGCCTTTTGCGCTGGAGGAGTGGGTAGTCATAGACCTGAAAGTGGAGGTCGAGATAAATACAATCGTATTGCATGGATGGCCAAAGGACTATCGGAGAAAATTCAAGATGAGTATCATGGGGTTTCTATGAGAAAAGAAACAAACATATTATCTTTGAACTTTGAAATTCCACTTAGAGAACCCCATTGGAGAATTAGTTTAAATTGGCGGTTTAGACCTTGGGTGTTCAATATATTGAACGAACCTACACCGCACTACATCTCTTTTTTAAACATTGGTGACATTGTCTTTGCGGGAACACCCTGTGATTTTTCTGGAGAACTTATCCCGGAAATACAATCCGGTTTAAACCGGAAAAATAAACCATTAATAGTTACAAGTTTTAATGGAGGATATATTGGGTATATCACCAAGGATGCATGGTATGATTTAGAAGAATATGAAACAATGACAATGAATTGGTTTGGGCCAAATAATGGGCAATATTTCATTTATTTAATCCGAAGGATTACCAATCTACTCTCATGAGAAATAAACTGTTTATACTATTCCTGATGCCCATACTCCTCTTCGCTCAACAGGATATGTTGGGGCAATACCGTCCTAGAATTTTAACTCGTTCTAAAATGTGGTCAGCTTACCGCAATAATGGATTAGACGGAGGCGGTGATAGAAATAATTCCAGTAGTCATAGTCAGGAGAGCCTGACATACCCTGGAAATATCGCCCGAGAATTCACTGATTTTGTTGAATATTTTGCTGATGTGGAAGCGTATATTAATGGAGACCCTCATGTAATTGATCCACCTCGCGTCACAATTTCCCAAAATTCTAAAGGACAGGGAATTTGGGTTTTAGCTGTGTCAAATGGAACAGACACATTGGTCTCCTGTTCTGGAACCCGTGCGTTAACCTACGATATTAAATCCAAGCCTTATAATATTGATAACGCAGTTGAATCGATTTTAGGCAATAACGAGTGGCCCAACTCCCAGAGAAGCAATTATTCTCCAAACCACAAAAATATTACGGGAAATGAACCCATAGAAATCCACAATTATAAATACCACGACTATATCCTCAATGATGAATTCCCGGAGGAAATTATCATTAGCCAGTGGGAAACGAAGTCCGGTATTCAAGGGACAAGAAAAGCCTATGGTTGGAGTTATCCCGATTATGATGATTTTATTCTTCAGGAGCTCATTTTTGAAAACATAGGGTCCCAGATACTTGATCCGGTCTATTTTTCATTGAAAACAGGATTAAATGTTAATGCTGCTGCTCATGGATGGGCAGACGGTTTTGGTATGGGGTGGAGCGACTGGAGAGTGAATCGAAAACAAACTCAGGATGATGTGTTCTTTTATACTCAATCTGACACATTTAAACCGGATTTACCCGAATATATTGATGACTATAAAAAACACATAATGGTGTATCAGAGAGATGGGGATTGGTTAGGAACTAACTGGGATGATACGGGTCAACCCTACAAGTTGGAAGTAGCCAATACGCATGAAAATGAATTCCAGGGGCAAAAAGAAAATCAACTCCTGGCCTATCAATATATCGGTTTGGGCGTGATTGATTACTTACCGGAAGGAGATTACATACATCCCAAAGTATCCGATCAACCTATAAGTGCAAAATGGTGGAAATCTGGAAATATTGAAGAATTAGATTTTGACGATCCAAATCCCCTGGCTCATAATGACATGCAAATGTTTCATTCAATGGTTTTAGATAATCATCATGAAATTACTCATACACCGATCATAGATGATTTAGGTGAAAATGCTTTGATCTTTGGCCCTTACAGGCTCGAACCGGGACAGAAGGCGAAAATTGTTATCGCTTTTGTTGGAGGGTCTGGCGCAGACTGGTTAAATGAGGATGAAATTACATGGTCATTAACTCCAGAAGCGATTCAGGAGCATACCCTCGGAGAAAGATCCCTTTTCCGAAATTTCGAAAAAGCAAAATTTGCATATGAAAACGGATTTGATGTCCCAGATGCACCTCCTGATGTAGAAATCTGGTTTGGTAATTCTATTCGCGGGGAGGTTATAATCAATTGGTCTGATAAAGCTGAAAAAGCTTTAGATCCTGATTATCAGGGTGACGAAGCGAAAGATGTTCGAAGCTATAAAATTTATCGATCTTGGCCTCCCTCTCATTTTTGGCATAATGGGCCTTGGGAGTTTGTTATTGAAATTCCGATTGGTGATCCCAATTATTATAAAGTAGAAAATGGGACCTATTCCTTTACGGATACTGAATCGTTTTCAGGATATAATTACTACTACAGCGTAAGGACGGTAGATTCCGGTCACGAACACTGGTATGATAAACATGGAATTGATCATGGTCCTATTCCGCCGTTAGAAAGTGGTATGGCTTCCCCAGAACAAAAAAATATTATCGCTGTCACTCCTTACCAAGGGTCAAATTCTATCTTTGATCAAATGTCTGAACCGATCCGCGTTGTCCCTAATCCCTACCGATTAGATTTTAAGGATCCTCTTCATATGTATCCTGATGCAGGGGACCCCTATAAACTGCGATTTATAAACCTCCCTCGAAGATGTATCATTAGAGTGTACACCGTATCCGGTGATTTGGTCCTTGAAAAAAAGCATCTGGATGAATCATCAGGTGAATCTGCTTGGCGACAAGAAACCATTACATTTTCCGGTAATATTGTAAGCGGTATATATTATTGGGTCGTAGAATCTTTAGTTCCTGAAAGCAGAGGCCAAATACAAAGAGGAACGTTGGCTGTTGTCAAATAAAACAGTTAAAGTTTCTTTATTCACAATCTTTATAACTCTCCTTTTGTTTTGGGGTATATGGGCTTTTCCATTTTGGGGCTTTCCTTTTAATGCGTCAAGACATACTCAAATTCCCTACACACCCTCTTGGGCTTTAGAATGCTGGCTCTGGGAAGATGATGTTAATAATGCCAATCGTGTCCAGGAGCTTCTAGAGGGCTATAAAGAACATGATTTCCCCGTCAGAACCATTTTAATTGACAGTCCTTGGTCAACCCGATATAATGATTTCACCGTGGATACTAATCGATACCCCCAGTCTTTTTTCAAATCGTTAGACGAAGATGGATATCGGGTAGTTCTTTGGATGACATCAATGGTAAATGCCTTTTCTAAAGATACACAGATTAAGCGCTCGCATGACTGGTTTTATGATGCAAAATCAAATGGATATCTTGTAGGAAATGGATATATATGGGATTGGTGGAAAGGAGATGGAGGCTTCATTGATTATACAAACCCAAAAGCTCTGGAATGGTGGCAAAGTCTTCAGCAGAATGTATTTGACCTTGGAATTGATGGCTGGAAACTGGATGGTACAGCTACGGCATTTTCATCAAAGCTTGGGAAAATCCCTATCCCATACCAATGGACCTTTAGCGGATTAATGACGACTCGCCGGTACATGGATTTATATTACCGAAAAGAATACAAGCACGGACTAAAACAAAATCCTGATTTTATTACTTTATCTCGATCTTATGACGGGTTTGGGCATCCAGAAGGCTTTGCTCCATTGGATGCTGCTCCTGTTTCCTGGGTTGGCGACCAGGATCATGAATGGAGTTTAGAAAAGGAAGGAATTGAAGAAGCGATAAGAGATATCATACGAAGTGGAGACAGAGGATATGGAGTCGTTGGATCAGATATCGGAGGATATTCGGGTGGAGAGATACCCTCTGAATTATATATAAGATGGGCTGAGTTTTCGGCATTTTGCGGATTATTTCTTAATGGCGGTCACGGTGAACGCAGACTATGGCAAAGAAATCAAAAAGAACTGGAGATTATCAGAAAATTTGCCTGGCTGCATACAGAGTTGATTCCCTACATCTATAGTTCACTGGAAAACCAACGGAACGGTGGACAAAGCCTCATAAAGTCTGTTCCGGGAAAATATCAGTATATGTTTGGAAACGATATCCTGTGCGCACCTATTCATGAATATACAAATCAAAGACGCATTAAACTGCCTAAAGGAAAATGGCGCTATTTGTTTGGGAAACATGAAGTTTTTCAAGGACCGGAAACGATTGATATGATGATCCCCTTGGATGAATTTCCTGCCTTTGTTCGAGAAGGTGGGGTCATCCCCATGAATATTTGCCGGGATTATAGTGGCTTTGGTAATTCATTATATTGCGGAAAAACAACACTTGTCATTTATCCAGCTTTATATTCTTTTAGAGAATTCATTCAGCCAAATTCGGACCAACGGTATTCAGTACTATTAGAATATAAGGACAGGATGACTGTATCGATTAAGGGAAGCTTTCCCGAAGTTATTTTGAGGGTTTTTATGGAGGATGTTCCATCAAAAGTTTTTGATGGAGATACAGAATTAGTTCAAAATCATTCTTGGGAGTTTTTGGAAAATGAAAATTGCCTCATCATACATCCTTTCTCTAATCAAAATCCGTATATCACTATTCAATTCTAAGTTAATTCTGTTATTCGCTTTCCAATAGCAAACTGCCAAACACAATCCAAGTATACCACTATTTTCTGTGTCGCAGGAAGAATCGGACCACTCATCCCTATGAGTCCTTGAAAGATGTGATACCCGACTGCAACAATTAAAATTCCACTTAAAACAAAAAACGATGTGGATGTGTATCCTGACTTAAGGTCATGTAAAAAAATAAATAACGCCAGTATCATTAAACTAAAAGCCCAAATCCATACACCAATCATATGTATTTCAGGAAGCAAATTATCTGGAGCAGAGGCAATGATAACCATCCCAATACCGGACAACATTCCCACAAAAGAAATAAACTGTCCATGTGCGCCCGAAAAAAGATACTTTGCCGAAGAATACATCACAACCAAACCCAAACCAAAAACCCCCAAGGAAATATTGAACAGAGAACTGGCTATAAAATTATCGTTTCCATTGTAAGAAATTGTTCGCCCTAAATCACTAAAGAAATTTTGCCAAAAAGTATATCCTTCTGCTAAATGATTCCAAGGTGTGCCACCCCCATAAAATTGCATTGCAATTAACGGAAGAATAATAAATTGTATTACACCAAATTCTCCCACATACGAAGAGATTTTTAATCGCGATTTATTGTCCATAGTTAATGTCTTTCAGCAAATTTACTAACTGATGATATATTATGGGGCCTGCTTCAGGGCCTACAGAGTTTTCCTCACCGTATGGAGAATTGTCATTATTATAAAGGTATGGTGGTTCTTCATCCCATTCACTCTTTGGTATAATATATCCAATCTCATCATTTGCCAACCCAAATACAAATGTATACTCCCCTTCCATAAATGATCTTAAAGGGGGTACTTCCAACGGAGATATAGGATAATCCTGCCCAAAAGGAGATTCAATTCCACCATTGACAATTTCTGGATATATTTCACCCGGAATTGTTATAAAACTTGCAGGACCAATGCGAATGGCAGAGACCTCAGTCCTGATCTTCATCCATCCTGTCGTTCCATGTTTGATTACACCCAATGCAAATCCCAACCTGAAATTTCTATTAGCCAAAGGGATAGAAATCGTTTTTGCCCTAATCTCTATATTCGCTTTATTCACCACAGTGGCTGAGTTACGATCTAATGCTTTTAGAATCAACAATCCTATTTGCTCTCCTTGGGCTTGTGTTTTATTAAATGTAGCACCGGTAAGCGGGACACCGGTAAAAGGATCGGGAATAGAAAAGGATGGTCTTGTTGTCATCAACCCTCCAACTGAACTGCTGATATAAACAGCGACCCCTCCTATTCCTTTAGCTAAAACTGTATCACCTCTATGCACCCCTTTTTCAACGGATTCCCTTACAAAATGAGGGAAATCAGAACTAATCAATAAATTTTCACTCCACATCGTCTCCGGATGATTTCCCCAAGAAATTAATGAACCCAATGTTGTATCTGACTCTGCATCAATGGCTTGAATAATTCTGATACCTGGGTCCATGACTTGTGGATCCCTTGAGTCCATCACATAATTAACTCCCAATTCTAATTCCTGAGCAAATTTTAACTGTGCAGGGCGGAGGTTGTGGATTGCCTCTGTAATGGCTATTTTTGTTTTGGACTTCACTTCTCTCATGTAGGATGCATTGACACCACTTTTAAAAAAACTCTCCCCCCATATCCCAATCAAATCAGGGCCTTCATGATTATGGGTGCTGCAAATAATAGTATAGTCAAGATTTAATTCCTTGCCTAATGATTTACGTATATCAACTACATCATCGTGCAAAAATCCTACCACATCTAAACCAACTATGGCTATTCGACTGTTCCCGTCATCCAGGACCATAACTCTTGCCCAAATATCATCATGAATTCCTTGAGCAGGTCGGCGGTTATGAAATCCTGCAATCCAAATCGGATCAAATCTACCATTTTGATTTAAATCAGTATAAGTATCCCCCTTATCAGGCTCATATTTTGAATTCCCATCCACATCATTCCACGTATCTTCTATTTTTGGTGTGAGAGAAATTTTTGAAAAACCAGCAAAAATTCTATCAGGTTCTCGATTTGAGATAATATTTAAGTCCAGAGAGTATCCCGGATGTTTGTCTGATAAATTTTCATAAAAAAATCCTAACGCAAGAAAAAATATAATTCCAATAAATAATATGATGCGTATTACGAGTTTCACCCTGTAGACCTTTCTTTAAATCGATTCATCATCTCTTTCCAATTGGTAAAGTATAAATCTTCATCTTTCATCATCTGGATAACTTCAGGGTCCGAAAACATCTTGGCTTCCCACACGCGCTGTTGCCAGGAGTGCGTAATTTTCTTTAATCCCTCTGTCTGAATAGAAGGATGAAATATAATCTCAGATATTCCCGGTTCCAAAGACTGGATCAATTCAAAGAATTTACCTTTTTTCTCCTCATAAGTTTTTCCACTGGGTACAGAAAAAAAATCATCAAGTTTCGGTAGAGTATATTGTTCAGCATATTTTATCATTTCATCTGTGATTGGGTACCCTTGGCTTCGAAATTTTTCAACTCTAGAGGGTGTAAATTCAATTACATTTGCGGGAATGTTATATTCCATTGCCACTTTAAAAAATACATTTGCAAAATCTGTCCGGGCAAAAAGTGTCCCCATATGAGTATCAATATGGTTTGGCTTCATCCCCATCTTTATTGCTCTGTCTATTTGCGCCCTGATTTCTTTTTCTACTTCTTCTAAAGAAGCATGAGTTACAACACCCTTTACCTCGTGCCATAAATATCCATCTTTATCTATCAATCCCGGGATATCTCTGGGATTGGTTATACCACCCCATCTGTAATGTTTCCACTCACTGGTAAGGGTTAAGTGAAGCCCTATATCTTTATCGGGGTTTGCAATAGCCCATTCAGAAAACTCATTAAACCATGGGCAGGGAACCATCACAGATGCGGATTGAATTTCATCGTGGTGTAAATAAGTTTTTGTAGCTTGGTTTGCTTCATAGCACATACCAACATCATCTGCATGAAGAATCACGACACGGCTTTCTCTAGGCCATCCTAATTTTTCTGCCCAGGTTTTTCCGGTGAGTAATTGAACTTTATCTTTATTGCATGAAATTAACAAAAGACTAATCAGCATGGGATATAATTTGTTCAATGTGATTCTCCTTTTAGCCAAGTTTTAAAAAATTGGTTCATCACAGCTTGAGTGTAGTTGTTTACGGGTACAGCCGCATCCATCGTATGGGGCCATCCTTCTAATCTGTGATATTCAGATGGGACTCCCACTGTAATTAATTTATTTCTGAGACTGTCACTTTGAGTAACCGGTACAATCTTGTCTAATGTTCCATGCAATATCAAAGTCGGAGGATCTGAAGGAGATACATATTGAATGGGGGACGCTTTTTTATAAACTTCGGGCATTTCGTGGAATTGACCTCCAATAAATTTTTGTGTTGCAGGTACAGAAATAGCATAATCTGTTGTCAGATCAGATGGACCATAAATATTCACAACAGCTTGAACAGTTGCACTTGTTTCATAATTATGACAATCTGTTTCAAATACAAATTCATCACTTGTATATGCCGCTAATATAGCCAAATGACCTCCGGCGGATCCTCCCACAAGAGCCACTCTGCTTGAGTCTATTCCATATTTATCACCATTTTGTTTAATCCATTTAATACCACAGATGACATCTTCTATTGCAGAGGGGAAAAGTGATTCTTGTGAAAACCGATAAGACAAAGAGGCCGTTACGTACCCCCGTTGAGCATATGACAAACAATATACAAGATAATCATTTTTATCTCCTTTCGTCCAACTTCCACCATGGATAAAAATAATTACCGGAGCATTTTGGCTTAAATATCTGTTTTGGTACAAATCAAGTTTCAAATCTCTTTGGGGTGTTTCTTTATAAATAATGTCTCGAATCACTTCGATAGAATCCGGAATCTCCGGATTCAGGTTAACTCTCTCAAGCCATCCCCATTTAATAGACCATTTTAAAAAAGTCATATTAGCATATCCTTTTGGAGGATCGGGAATGCTTTGAGAACCCTGTCCCAGAACAAAGGTGAAAAAAATAATTAAAGTAGAAAATTGTTTTTTCATTCTGGTCAAAACTTCCACGTATAATTGAATTTAAACAGGGGAATTACTCTTTCATTCGTATTAGATCTGAAATCTTTATAATTCAGTACGAAGGCTCGACCAATTGCTGTTCCAAGAGCAGCACCAAAAATAACATCACTTAAATAATGTTTATTATCGTTAATTCTACTCACAGCAACCAGAGTAGCCACTCCATATGTCAGAGCGCCAATTTCATTTCCATATAAATCACGAGCAATAGCTGCAATTGTAAAACTATGAGAAGTATGACCTGAAGGAAAAGATTTACAGCATCCTCCATTAGGCCTTACGCGCCCAAAGGCTCGTTTCATTCCATAGGTAATCAATCCGTTCGTTAGCATGGCAAATGTAGAAACCTGCATTTTTGATTGAATGATGTCCTGACTATCCTTAGAAATCAAAGATGATGACAGAATTGAACCCCATAAAATCCAATGCCCCCAGTCACCGCCGTATTTATCTCCAAAGTGAGAAACCTGTTCGGACAATAGTCCTTTAGTCTGTGCATAATTTTTTACATTCATATCAATCTGGGTTGCCCCCAGAGCAGCGAGAGCTGCCGCACCTAATATCCACCTGTTTTTCTGATTGGATAGTATGCTTTGGGTTGATTTTTGCCAGTAGGAAGACCAATCAACGGGAAGGGTTTGCCCGTTGCTCATGCTCATGATTAAAATCAAGATATATCCATATTTTTGAAATGTCATTCTCATACTGGTTTATTTAATGAAAAGTTCACAAATTTCAACATCGAAAAAAAGACCTATTTATGACCCCGATTAAAATAATGATTGTTGGAGCAGGAAACCGCGGGAAAACTTATGCTTCTTATAGTAAAGAGTTCCCCGATGAAATGCAAGTCGTAGCCGTAGCAGATCCAAATGAAGATAAAAGAAATTTTTTCACTCAAGAATACGGATTTGATTCCAATTATTGTTTTTATTCATGGGAAGAGGCATTGAACAAGAATCGAATTGCGGATGCTGTAATCCTTTGCACCCAAGATCAAATGCATGTAGATCCTGCTTTAGCAGCCCTGGGAAAAGGCTACCATATTTTATTGGAAAAACCCATGGCAACTACTAAAAACAAATGTCTCAAATTTTATAACGAGGCTAAAGATTACAATAAAATCATTGGCTTATGTCATGTACTTAGATTTACGGCCCATTATTTGAAAATCAAAGATCTTATAGATTCCGGAACTATTGGCGATGTTGTCAATATTGAACATTTGGAACCTGTAAATTATTGGCATATGGCCCATTCCTATGTTCGTGGAAATTGGAGACGAATAGATGAGTCTTCTCCTATTATTTTAGCAAAATCCATCCATGATTTAGATTTAATCAGTTGGTTTGCAAACGCTCCATTTAAAAGTATTTATTCTGTGGGATCGTTGCGGCATTTCACATTGGAAAATGCACCGGAAGGAAGTACAGAAAGATGCATTTCTAATTGTGCAGTAGAAAATGATTGCCCCTACTCCGCCCTAAAATTATACATGAACATGGATTTGACAGGATGGCCCGTTTCGGTAATCACTCGAGATTTATCTAAAGAAGGACGAGAAAAAGCATTGCAAGATGGTCCATATGGCCGTTGTGTTTATCGATCGGATAATGATGTGGTCGATCATCAATTAGTGAGTATTGAATTTAGGAATGATGTAAAAGCTTCATTCACGATGTCAGCTTTTACCGAAGGTGAACGAAGAACCCGAATTATGGGAACCATGGGTGAAATTATTGGAGATTTTAACACTATTACTTTGAGCAATTTTCGCCGGCAAACAAAGGAAGTTATCTGGGAAAAAACAGAAGAAGACGAAATGGGTCATGGTGGCGGTGATTTTGGGCTAATAAAACAATTCCTAAAAGCAGTGCGCAGAAAAGACAGCTCGCTTTTTAGCTCAAATTTAGAAGCCTCCATAGAAAGTCACGTCATGGCATTTGCTGCCGAGGAAAGCCGGTTAAAAAAACAAGCTATTCCTCATGAGAATTATTGAATTCTTTTGAAGTGATTTCGGACGTATTCGACCCACACGCCGTTTGGTGGAGATAAATAAAATATTTCTATGAATTCATCCTCATTTAATATTTTATAGGTTTCCCTGGCTTTCCACCCTAATCTAAAATTTTCTATAGATTCACTCTCGAATGAATAGATTCCCAAAGCTATTTTTGATGAATCCGCAGAATAGGTATTGATAATATCTTCGGCATGGAATTGTCGAAGTACATACTTTGATTGGTCTTTATCATAACTGATGATATCCCAATTATCATGTATTTCTCCATGGAGATTTTGGGCCTGTTTTTGATAGATTGATTTATTCTTAGCCAGTATAAATGTTGCCCCCATAAAATATTCATACTTTCGTTCCACAATGGATTGTCCAAATTTTCCGATTCCGGTTCCTATCCACATTCCAATAAAATAATTGAACGGTATCCACTTTTCTGGGATATCAGATGTTTGAGAACTACATAAAGACAATAATAGGAATCCTATCAGAAGAGGTCGTTTTTTCATTTAGTCCCTTTTATTTACAAAAGTAAACCCGTTTTTATTAAACACCGAATTCCAGATAGAACTTTTGAAAATTTTTAAAATCATCTGTTTATTTTTTGGGGTATCTGCTATAAGAACATACCCATTTCTTTTAGTCAATCCACAGGCATTATTCATCAGGGATAACTTCTCAGCATCTGTCTTGAACATATGAATCAATCTATCCATGAGAACAATGTCAAACTTTTTGTGCCATTTGAATTCTAAAGCGCTTGCAATGATTCCATTAATCGCCAAATGTTCTTTTTTTGCGACTGTCATCATCTGAGATATTCCTGTTTTGGATATATCCACACCAAGAACATGGTGCCCTAATTTTGCAATGGGAATAGCGTCACGTCCTTGACCACATCCGAGGTCTAACACCTGAAGTGGAGAAGAATTAAAAGTATAAAAAAAATTTAATATTTCCGGATAGGGTTTACCGCACGATTCCAAGTTTTTTTGATATATTTTATTATAATTGGTCATGATTCCCTTGAAACTTTCAGAATATCCTTCAATGTTTTTATAGATATATTTCCTCCACTGGCAATAAGCACAACATTTTTATTTTTTAATTTCTCTCTCATTTTCAAAGCTGCAGCCAGGGGTGCTGCTGCTGCACCTTCAACAAGATTGTGCGTATGTTTCATCATCATCAAAATTGCTGTTCTGATTTCCTCATCTTCAACCAAGATAAATTCGTCTACGACCTTTCTCATAATTTGTTGTGTATTTAAAAAGGGAATCCTTGTTGCAATTCCCTCTGCAAAAGTATTCATCTCAGCTTCAACCATTTTACCGCTTTCCCAACTTAATTGCATGGCCGGTGCCTGTGCAGATTGAACTGCGATTATTTTTATTTTTGGATTAATTGCTTTTGCAACTATCCCTGTACCACATACACCACTACCGGCTCCAACCGGTACAATAATAACATTAGCAATAGGTAAATCTTTTAGAATTTCTAGTGCATACGTCCCAACCCCTTGTATTAATTGCTCATCCGTTGGGCCAATAAACTTGCCCCCTTTTTTCTCTGATAATTGTTTGACCCAATCTCTTGCTTCATCAAAATCTTTCCCATAAAACAAAACATTCGCTCCAAGTCCTTTCATGGCTGCTACTTTACCAGGGTTTGCATTTTTTGGGACGGCAATAAATGTATTAACCTCAAATACTTTGCCGGCATAAGCAATACTTTGACCGTGATTGCCAGTTGAAGCTGTATATAATCCACTGGCCTTTTGCTCCTGTGATAAATGGGCCACTAAATGGAGGCCTCCCCTAACTTTAAATGCGCCTGTCGGGAGATGATTTTCATGTTTTACCCAAATCTTTGTCCCCACCAAATCGCTTAAAGTAACATAAGGGTATAATGGTGTTGGGTCGATAAACTGATATACAGTTTTTTGTGCAATTTCAATATCCTGAATTGTTGGTATTTCTATAGCCATGCTTAAGTCAGGATTTTCGAATGAATATATTTATGCAATTCATTTAGAAACCCTGTGCCTCGCGGTATAGAAACTTGAGGGGAAAATTCACCTTTTCCACTCTCTTTTACTGTAATCCAATGAGAAACAATTCCCAACGCATCTCGTAATTCCCATATATGGGAATAAATATCGTACAGTAAATCTCGGTTAGAGGATTCAGCCAGTTTTTTACAAATTGAATTAATAGTGAGCTCGATTTTTTTAAAAATACCTAATTGAGGACCCCACTCCTGCGGAGGTTTACTCAACATAGTTTTTATACTTTTTGTCAATTGATTCCCCCTGGTTCCTTTATGGCCAGGTGCAGAAAAACATTCGCTTAAAACCAGAATTTCGTCTAACAATATTTCATCATGACCAAAATAGTGAAGCCACTCCTTTGTGGAATCTATTAATGCCTGTTCTGGATTCCAGGTATCAGTTTCAACAGTGAAGAAACTTAATGTTCTTAATGGATTGTAATTTGCCCAAAACTGACAGTTCGGATTACTTAAAATTCCCTTAATCTCCATTTTTAATTCCAAAGGTCTACCCACATAGGGGCCGAAAAAAATTTGCTGCATATCATAATCGTTGGCATGAAGATTATCCCATAGAATAGGTTTCCTCTTTATAACAGAACTAAGTTCTTTAATAGACTCCACTGAAATATGATTAGAAACAACTTTCGGACCCGTCCAGAAAAAATCAATATTGGGGTCTAAATTTTCGCCCAATTCATTGAGATAATCGTTTCCTTTTATATTATCGATTGCCATTTGGCCACAATAAACTGTAGGACAAAAAATTAAGGTAGATTCATTTAATTCAGAATATAGTCGATTTGTTATATGAGTCTGCGCTTCAGCAAATGATGAAAAAACTGGATTATCGACCCCAGATAATTTTGGAGGAATGTCATCAAACAAAATCGCAAAATGTGTACATCCCAAGTTTTGAATTTGTTCGATTTTATTATATAATGATTTCCAATCTGATTTGTTTGAATAGGTGATATCCAGCCCGGGAGCAATAGCATAAATAAAATCAATACTTTTCAACTTGCACGATTGGATCAAAGATTCTAACTCATTCACCTTATCCTTGGGATATAATTTTCTCCACTGGCTTCTATGATATACATCATCCTTTGGAGCATACATATAGGTATTCATTCCTTCCCAGTCCTGCAACCATTGAAAAAGCTGAATCCTTTGATGATGATTCCATGGTCTTCCATAAAATCCTTCTAAGGCTCCACAAATAAAATGTGCTGTTGACATTTTAAAAAATGAAGTAAATCAATACTGTAATAATTAATGAAAAAAGGGCAAAGGGACGAAGTTTTATCACTTTTCCGCTGGCTACATTTAGGGTGACTTCATCTTCAGGGAGTTTGATAATCCAAAAAATAAGAACCATAAAATATACGATAAAGACACCTTTTGCAACGCTCATGGGAATAGCCAAAACCCAACCACGCATCAAATCTCCTGCACCACGAAACAGGTTTGCGATAGTGTCCGCTAAAGCGGTACTACTTAATAATAAATTATTCATACCGGTAAACCAGCCCTTTCAACTTTGACTTCGATTCAGGAGGTGTCAATATACTGACTACTATAACAATAACTACAGAGAAAACAAATGACCACCATGCCACATACAAAAATGGTTCTGAAACTTGGAATAATGGAAGACTTGCATTTGCATTTACCCACATCAAAGTACCAGCAAAGGCAACTCCTGATAATAAGGAAATCAATGCAGCTTTACCTGTTGCTCTTTTCCAAAGCATACCTAAAACAATGATAGCCAGACTTGGACCTTGAAACAGTGAAAGGATGGTCTGACTTAAATCGTAAATACTTTCGAATCGCGTGGCAAATTGAGCAAAAAAGATCGCAATCCCTAGCATTGCAGCCGTAATCCAGCGTCCGATAATTAATAAATGCTTTTCTGAGGCGTTTGGATTTAAAAATTTCTGGTATACATCTTTTGTCCAAATAGTTGCCCCGGAGTTTAGAGCCGAATCCACCGATGACATAAGGCCCGCTAAAAAAGCAGCAAAGAAAACCCCCAATAACCCTGCAGGTAATATATCTTTGACTAAAGTAGCCATCGCTTTATCTGCATCCGTAATATTTGGGTTGTGAGCTAAGGCAATAATCCCAGGTACGACCATGGCAAAAGGAATTAAAATTTTCAGTATTGAGCCAAATACATACGATGCTTTTGCATCTCCTTCTGACCTGGCACCCAAAGTCCTCTGAACCATATTCTGATTCCCAAACCAATAGGCATTGGCTAAAACTAAACCAAGCCCCAGGAATATACCTGACCATGGATGAGGTGTTGTCGTATCCGCAGGTAAGATTAATTCAAAATGATTTTCAGCACGATCTCCTAATGATTGAATTATTGCTACAAATTCTCCAATCCCTCCTAATTTGTAAATGCCGAAAAAGAGAACAAATAAGGATCCGCCCAACATCACTATGCATTGTAATACGTCTGTATATACCACGGCTTTTAATCCACCAAATAAGGTATATGCACCAATTAAAATACTCATCATTATTATGGAGTACATTACGGTCCAAGTGGGTGGCCTGGCCTTTCTCATCATCGTTGCTCCCCATACAGGTGTTATCTCATTTTCATCAAATGAAAAAAGGTTACTTTCATCTGATAAATCACCATCCCAATCTTGATGAATAAGGACTAAATTAGGATTTTTTTCTTCAATCACTTCTCGTATTTGTTGCTTATTTGGAAGAAAAATAAAGTCATGTGTTTTACCTGCATTAGTTACTTTCACTACTTTTTCCCTTACAGTTTGGGAATCTGTTACAACAACAATCTTTGGATTTAAATCTAAAAGAAGGTTAAACATAAGTGCGGTTGCATATAGAGTTACCCCCAGACCAAACGCAGTCACAATTCCCCAAATCACTGCAGAAATAGTACGAACACTTTGATTATATCGTTCCCCTAACCATTCTGGTATCGTACTCACTTTTGATTTCCAAAACATAGGGATAAAAAGGAATGCTCCAACAATCATTACCGGTACACTACCGAGCCAATCATAATTACCCAAAACAATACCATATAAATATGCAGCACCGGCAATGCCCACCATATCCACTGCACCAATATCTGTTACAACAAGTGACATACCGATTGCCCACCAAGGCAACTGCCTCCCGGCTAAAAAATAATCTTTTCCCGATTTCATTTTTCGTCCGATGTACATGCCCAAGAGGACGGTTCCGATTAAGTAAAATATGATGATAGAAAAATCTAAACTACCCAGTGCCATTTATTCTTTCCGATTTAATTATTTTGTGAAACGCAATTAAATATAGACTTGAATTCAACTCTTAAGTGCAACTCAAAGACTGTTTGTGAAAGAAGCGGAG
>CAZJUP010000022.1:0-29196 GCA_964549275.1 uncultured bacterium
AGAAAAAGACTTGGGTATAAAACGCCCAATCAGGTATTTTTTGGAGAATCATACACTGTTGCACTTACTACTTGAATCCAAGATTTGAAAAACTCCATGAAATTTTCTCCGAACTACAAAATAATTAAAGAATAAAATATAAAATTCTCTGTGTCCTCTGTGGCTACTAAATCAATCCATGATCTGCAAATGAATAGACATCATTCCCAGCAATGATGAGATGGTCATGGACCGTTATATCAATAGCTTTCGCCGCATCAACTAATTTTTTTGTCATGGTTAAGTCGTCCTGGCTTGGATTGGGATTTCCACTGGGATGATTATGAACAAAAACTAAAGCTGCTGCATCATTGTCCAGTGCCTGTTTAACAACTTCTCTCGGATAGACAATTGATGTATGCAAGGTGCCCTTGAATATTTCTTCCATATTAAGAATCTGATTCCTCCCGTTTAAATAAATAACTAAAAACACTTCTTGGGTTTTGTCCCTGAGATTATGTTTCAGGTAGTCTATAACTTCTTCAGAGGATCGAATATAATCTTTATCAACTATTTTGTCAGCCAAATACCTTCTCGCTACTGCTTGAGCGATTTTCAGCCCGAAAACATTATTTTCACCTATTCCTCTCACAGCTGTTAACTCTTTAATATTTGCTTCTAATACACCTTTTAGGGAACCGAATTTTATCAAAGCATCTTTGGCAATTTGTTTGCAATCTTTTCGAGGTGTTCCAAAGGTAAGCAGCAATTCAATGATTTCGTAATCATGGAAACTATCCAACCCGCTTTTAAGGAATTTAGTCCTGAGACGCTGGCGGTGTCCTTCGTTTGAATTAGCCATCGAGAAGCCAGAGTCTAAAGGATATAAAATTGACCATGTCTCTGTGTGCTTCTTGGCTCATCAATTAGTTTCTCAAGCTCTCCAACTTGGATTTGAATTCACGTAATTCCCTAACATTCCCGAACTCGATTTCACCCGATTCCCATTTAAGCTTAAAATCCGTTTTAGAATCGGAACCTCCTTGTTTTAGGTATAGAGAATATAAATCTCTGTCTTCTCTTGGTTTATTTTTATGAAGAGTGGCGGTAATTTGGTAGGCGGTATCTTCCAGAATATCATCCACAACCCTCGAGGGAAGCTTCTTCTCCAGTAAACCCTGCTCAATCCTAGAAAACCGCATCCCATGAACAACATAATCCTGATAGGCCTCCCAGGCAAATGGTGCTTTTTCTTTTACGAAGGATGCCATAGCATCCGAAAAAACACGAATTTCGTATTGGGCATGATTATCCGACCTCAATCCAATGAAATGAAGGAGATTGTGAAGATCATTTTTCCAATACCATTCTGTATAGATATTCACCGGTAACAATGCTCTAGCCAGTTCCCGGGCAACACCGGCTTCATTCAATTCTTGATAGAGAGCGAAACTCCGGTCAGAATTTTTTTTGAAGTAGTCCAATACTTTCTGCTTAAGATCCGCAGGAACTTCTCCAGATCTACCCTGTTTATTCAGCGCAGATTGAAATTGAATGTGTTCCGGATTCGGATAATAAAATTCATCCCGTGCTTCAGAGTACCTAAGAGAATATTCATTGATGTTTGCTGTCCGATGCCTTACCCACTGCCGTGCTACAAAAATGGGCATCTTGCAATGAAATTTGAATTCCACCATTTCAAAAGGTGTTGTATGACGGTGGCGCATAAGATATCGGATAAGTCCCCGGTCTTGGGTTACTTTACTGGTTCCTTTGCCATAACTCACCCTGGCAGCTTGAACAATAGCATCGTCCCCGCCCATGGAATCCACCAAACGGACAAATCCTTTGTCTAAACACTTGATAGCATCTTCTGGTATTTTTGTCATATTATTTATTGGTTGTTAATATTTTAATTGTTTTATCCACTGCATCCTTGTCTCCCGCGACTAAACCAGGTTGAATGAGTGTCTTTTCCTGATTAAAACTAACACGATTGCCACTTAGGTCAATGAGCTTTCCTCCGGCTTCGTTGATGATGCAATTCCCGGCACAAATGTCCCACTCATTTTTAGGACGAAGTGATGCAAAAATATCTGCTTGTCCAGCTGCCGTGAGTCCCAGTTTATAAGCCACAGACCCAATAGCTCGTAATTCACCAAAAGTACCCTCATATTGAGTCCACAGCCCACGGCGTGTTTCCGAACGGCTATTCAATATCACCATCTCTTCCACATCATTTTTCGTAGTACATCGAATGGGCTCACCATTTAAGAAGGCACCTTCACTTTTGGCAGCTGTGAATATCTCCTTCGTTACAGGGTTATACAAAACGCCTAGGATAGGTTCACCATAGTCAACTAAAGCCACACTGACCACAAAATGGGGTATGCCATCTACAAACTCTTTTGTCCCGTCAAGCGGATCCACAACCCAAACACGCGCTTTACTTAATCGCTCAGGGGAGTCCATCGTTTCTTCCGAAAGCCATCCATAATCAGGTCGGGCTTCCGTAAGAATATCTTTTAGACAGGTGTCGGCAGCATAATCAGCTGTGGTTACAGGGTTATGGTACCCTTTATCTGTGATTTCGTAATCTGCTTTATAATAATTTAGGATGAGTTCACCGGCCTCTTTTGCCGCTTCAATTGCTATAGATAATTCTGAATTCATAGCATTAAAGTTATATCTAATTCAATTAGGATTGAAAAGCCCATCTCCAATTAATCAATTATATTTGGATTAATCATATTTAGATTTTGTTGCGTCGTATCTATATTTTCATCAATCTATGAGGGATTAAATGGTTATTCAACTTTCGTGCGCAGATCGACCGGGTATAGTATCCAAGATTACCGGAATTATCTCCGATGAGGGAGGTAATATTCTATTTTTGGAACAACATGTTGAATCTGATAAAAACCTCTATTTTATGAGAGTATTAATCGATGATGGTTCACTAGGGGAATCCAGAAATAGTTGTATTTTAAAATTGGAAAAAGCAAGTGAATTCTTGAATGCAAAACTGACTATTATTGATAATTCCACCCCTATGAGAATCGCTATTTTTGTTACAAAAGAAGCTGCACCGCTTTATGATTTACTCATTAAACATCAAGCTGGAGAACTCAACTGCACTATTCCTTGTATCATCAGTAATCATAATGAATTATATGGTATTGCCAAGCAATTTAACATTCCATTTTTCCATTTTAAGATTACACCGAAAAACAAATTAAAACAGGAAGTTAAAATCCAAAAAATTTTAGATAGTGAAGAAATTGATCTAATCGTTTTAGCACGATATATGCAAATTTTATCGCCTGAATTTGTCACCCGATATACCGCCATTAATATTCATCACGGATTTTTGCCCGCTTTCAAGGGTAAGCGACCATATCACCAAGCTTGGAAGAGAGGAGTGAAAATAATTGGTGCGACTGCCCACTATGTCACGGAAGATTTAGATGAAGGCCCAATCATTACCCAAGATGTTGTTTCCGTTACTCACCACCATTCAGTTAAAGATATGATCCAAGCCGGCAGGGACATCGAAAGAAGAGTTCTGACATCCGCTGTAAAAGCTCATCTTGAGCATAGAATTATTTTACACAACCAAAGAACAATTATATTCCACTAACAAATTTTTTTAGGACCATTAACTTTTCTCGCCCTAATCTCGGAGAAATAGTCTGTTCCGAGTACTTCTCTATGTCAATTACCCATCTATTTGAAAAGAGAGATTTTACTTCTTCAATTGTTGTTCCCCATGGAGGTCCTCCTTCATCTAATGATTTATCCAAAGGGAACCAAAGTCCGATTAATTGTCCACCCGGTTTTAAAAGCCTATAAACAACATTTTCATATTCCGCCCTCCTGTTGGGGTTGATAGCACAAAAACACGTTTGTTCAATTACGTAATCATAGAGTCCATTTATTTCAGGCGATAATGAAAATAAATCCGTTTGGATTGAGGTTATATTAAGGTTGGATTGAACCGCAAGATCTTTCACATTGCGAATGGCTGACGGTGCAAAATCAACTGCTGTTACATCAAATCCTTTTTGAGCAAACATGATGGCATCATGCCCTTTACCACAGCCCATGATACACATTTTACCTGGAGTTAAACTATCCACAACACTTTCAAATACCGGTGTAGGCCCACCTAAATCCCAACCGGCATCATCCTCTAAATATATATCCTCCCAAAATTGTGCATCATCTTCAGGATGAGAAATCATTGATTAATTACACTGAAATACCGGGATTTTGGGTGAGAGAAATACCAACCGCTTACCGAGGATGCCGGAATCATAGCTCGACTTTCAGTCAGGGAAATCCCCGTGTGTTTTTCCACATCTAATAACTTCCAGATCTTATCCTTTTCAGCGTGCTCCGGGCAGGCAGGATATCCTGGGGCAGGACGAATGCCCTGGAAGTTCTCTTTAATCAAATTTTCATTATCTAACGATTCATCAGCAGCATATCCCCAGAATTCTGTTCGGACTCTTTCATGCAACCGCTCCGCAAAAGCTTCGGCTAAACGATCCGCTAATACTTTTGCCATTATAGCATTATAATCATCATGCTGATTTTCGAATTCTTTTACCATTACTTCCAACCCATGACCAGTCGTCACAGCAAAGGAACCAATAAAATCATCATTTGGAGCGATGAAATCTGCCAGACAATAATTGGGTTTTCCTTCTCCTTTATCTACAATTTGCCGTGGAAAATGGAATTCAATACCCTCGGTTATCACGGACTCATTTTTTGAGTAGGCTGGATGGAGCCCCATAACTCCCTTAGGCTTGAGCAATTTTTCATTAACAATTTTTGTCAAAAGCTTTTGACTATCGTCAAACAATCTATTGGCTTCTTCCCCGTATTTTTCATCTGAAAGAATTTTAGGATAGGTGCCTTTAAGTTCCCAAGCATGGAAAAATGGAGACCAATCAATATAATCCACCAATTCATCCAACGGATAATCAGTAAATACTTTTACACCTTGGAATTTGGGTTTTGGGATTTGGTAATCAGACCACTCAATGATCGGTTTTCTCTCTCGGGCAGTATCAATGTCGAGGTGCGGTAATTTTTTAGACTGTGCCAATCCCTTTCGAATAGATTCAAAATCAGCTTTTATTTCATCAACAAAGACTTGCTTTTCCTTTTCATTTACCAGTTTCCCTACAACACCCACAGCTCGAGACGCATCAATCACATGAACGGTTGGTCCAGAGTAATTTTCTTCTATCTTCAATGCCGTATGTTTTCGACTGGTAGTGGCGCCACCGACCAAAAGGGGGATATCAAATTCAAGACGCTCCATCTCAGCAGCCACATGGACCATTTCATCCAAACTCGGGGTAATTAATCCTGATAGTCCAATAATGTCTGCTCCGACCTCCCTTGCCTTTGATAATATTTTATCTGAAGAAACCATGACACCCAAATCCACAATTTCATACCCATTACATCCCAATACCACACCCACAATATTTTTACCAATATCATGGACATCACCCTTCACTGTAGCCAGAATTATCTTACCATTGGATTTGTCGGAAAGGCCCATTTCATCTTTTTCTTTATCAATAAACGGTATAAGATGTGCTACAGCTTTTTTCATTACTCTGGCAGATTTCACGACTTGTGGTAAAAACATCTTCCCGGCACCGAATAAATCCCCCACTACATTCATCCCATCCATAAGCGGACCTTCAATCACATGAATTGGGCGATCATACTTTTGCCGTGCCTCTTCTGTATCCTCATCAATAAAATCAATTATGCCCTCAACCAGGGCGTGACCCAATCGTTCTTCCACTGAATTTTCTCTCCAAGCAAGATCCTTCACTTCTGACCGTTTGAAACCTCGGTACTCTTCCGCAATTTCCACGAGCCTTTCAGTGGCATCATCCCGCCAATTAAACAGAACATCTTCGATTCTGCCTTTCAAATCCGGAGCAATATCATCATAAACGGTGAGCTGTCCTGCATTAACTATACCCATATCCATCCCGGCCTGGATTGCATGATACAAAAAGGACGAATGCATGGCTTCACGAACACCATTATTCCCACGGAAGGAAAAGGACAGGTTGGAAACACCACCACTGATGTGCACACCAGGAAGAGTGTCCTTGATCGTCTTGGTCGCATCAATAAATGCTTTTCCGTATTCATTGTGTTCCTCAATTCCTGTGGCTACAGCGAATATATTCGGATCAAAAATGATATCTTCCGGCGGAAAGCAAACTTGTTGAGTCAGAATCTTGTAGGCTCGTGTACAGATTTCCACCTTTCGTTCGTATGTATCTGCCTGGCCTTTTTCATCAAATGCCATTACAATGAGTGCTGCCCCATACTTTCTGATGATCTTTGCCTGGCGAATGAATTCCGATTCCCCTTCCTTCATGGATATAGAATTGACTATTCCTTTGCCCTGAATATTTTTCAGACCTGTTTTAATAACAGACCATTTTGAGGAATCGATCATGACAGGTACCCTGGATATGTCCGGTTCAGCAGCCACTAGCCGTAGAAATTTTTCCATAGCTTTTTCAGTATCCAACAATCCCTCATCCATGTTTATATCAATAATTTGAGCACCGTTTTCGATTTGGTTCCTGGCCACAGATAAAGCTTCTTCATAATTATCTTCCGAAATTAACCGCCTGAATTTTGCTGACCCGGTTACATTAGTTCTTTCACCAACATTGATAAAATTGCTTTCCGGACGAATCACAACCGGTTCCAATCCGCTTAGTTTTGTAAATGGAGCTATTTGGGGGATTACTCTTGGTTTTATGGAACGAACAACTTCAGAAATCGCTTTTATATGGTCCGGAGTCGTTCCACAACATCCCCCAACCAAATTGACCAAACCGCTATCCGCAAACTCTTTAATGGTTTCTTTCATGATATTCGGGGTTTCATCATATTCACCGAATTCATTCGGCAGCCCTGCATTCGGGTAAACAAAAACAGGAATGTCAGCTACAAGCGACAGTTCATCAAGCCATGGCCGAATTTGTTCTGCACCCAAAGCACAGTTTAACCCTACTGCCGTCAATTGAGCATGACGGATCGAATTCCAGAAGGCCTCCACGGTTTGTCCTGATAACGTTCGTCCGCTGGCATCCGTAATCGTTCCGGAAACCATTAGAGGAATAGATGAACCTCTTTCATCAAATAATGTTTGAATAGCAAATACCGCTGCTTTACAGTTTAAGGTGTCAAATACTGTTTCCACCAATAAGATATCAACACCGCCATCTAATAGGCCTTCAGCTTGTTCTTTATAGGCGGATGCTAAATCATCAAAAGAGGTATTACGAAACCCAGGATTGTTTACATCGGGACTTATAGATGCCGTTCGATTTGTAGGCCCCATTGCCCCTGCTACAAACCGAGGAAAATCAGAGTAAGCTTCTGCTGCTTTTTTTGCCAGTTGCGCAGCTTTTACATTTATGTCGTAAGAATAATTCCCGGTTCTATAATCTAATTGAGAAATTTTATTGGCGTTAAAAGTATTTGTTTCTACAATATCAGCACCGGCATTAAAATAAGCTTCGTGTATAGATTTAACGATTGTTGGCTGGGTCAGACAAAGGATATCGTTGTTCCCCCTTAAATCATGAGAATGAGTCCTGAATAGGTCTCCTCGAAAATCCGCCTCAGATAATTGATACGATTGTACCATCGTACCCATGGCACCATCCAAAACAAGAATATTATTTTTTAATCTATCTTTTATCTGACTCATAATAAAAAACCCCGATGCTAAATCAGGGCTCTATACCGTTTTAGCATTCTTATTTTCAGTCGCGGCAATAGGGTTCAAATCACGACGGTCAAACTTACATCATCGCTACCAGAAATTCCAACTTAAAGTCATTCTTAAAGTACTTGAGGAGTTGATATCAATTCCGTAGTTTCCAACTTGGATGAAGATGGTTTGAAGGCGTATTAAGAAAAGATTTTTCCGATCTCGATTTGAGGTCACCCTGAAAACATAAAAATAAATTTTTCCTTCAGAAATCCTTTTGAAAAGAATCTGAAGATTATTCCTCGGCTGAAGGCCAAACCACCCTCTCATATCATCAATCATCCTCCTGTGTAAAAAAACCTGCAATCATATCATTGCGGAGAGGTGTAATGAAGAAAGAAATTTACATCAATGAGAGCATGGGGGAATCCCGTATTGCTATCGTTGAAGATGATGTCCTCGTAGAAATCTACGTCGAAAAACAAGACCATCAGCGAATGGTGGGTAATATATATAGAGGGAAAGTTGAGAATGTTCTCCCGGGTATGCAGGCGGCTTTCGTAGATATTGGTTATGATATCAATGCGTTTTTACCCTTTTCAGAAATTGAAAATTCCGAATACCTGAGTGAGGTTGATGAAGAAAACGGCCGCAAAAACTCCAGCCGAAAATCCAAATTCAATTCAAGAAGCAAAAGAAAAAGCAACAACAATATCACCGTTGATCTTAAAACTGGCCAAGATATCTATGTCCAAGTGATTAAAGAAGCTTTTGCTGGAAAAGGCCCAAGGGTTACAACAGAAGTTGCTATACCCGGGCGTCTCTTGGTATTGGTCCCCGGTGCAAATTATATCGGTATTTCGAAAAAAGTTTGGGACAAATATGAACGGCGAAGATTGAAAAAAATAGTTTCCAGTGTAAAACAAAACGGGTTTGGAATAATTGTCAGAACCGTGGCTGAGGGTAAAAGTGAAGACCTGATTCTTAACGATTATAAAATGCTGGTCGAGCAGTGGGAAAATGTTGAAAAAAAGAAAACCCGCTCCCATGAACCCACCCTTGTCTATGAAGATTTAGAAACAGCATCCAGCGTTATTCGGGATTTATTCACTCCGGATATTAATAAAATTGTCATTGATTCAAAAAAATTATACAGAAAGCTCCAAAGCTATTTGGAGGACGTTTCACCCAACATGATAAATAGGTTGGAATTATACAAATTAAAGCAGCCGCTGTTTGAAAGTATGGGTATTGAAGCAGAATTGGATAAACTGTTACGGCCCAAAGTCTGGTTGAAAAGCGGTGCTTATCTTATTATCGAAAAAACGGAAGCTATGGTTGTAGTTGATGTGAACAGTGGTCGATTTATAGGTAAAAAGGACCATGAAGCCAATTCACTGAAAATAAACCTGGAAGCCACTCGGGAAGTTGCTCGGCAGTTGAGGTTAAGAGACCTCTCTGGACTAGTTGTGATAGATTTTATTGATATGAGAGAGGAAGAGAATCAGCGAAAAATCTATTATGAATTAAGAAAAGAACTGAGGAAAGACAGGGCAAAAGTTGCGGTTTCCCCCATTTCAGACTTTGGTCTATTGGAAATGACCCGTCAGCGAATTCGGCTTTCTCTATTAGATTCCATGAGCGAAGAGTGCCCTACCTGTCATGGTGCGGGACGAATCATGTCTAAAGAAACACTTATTACCCGGATAGACCATTGGCTCCGAAGATATAAAACCAAGCACAGAAATCTGAGACTTCGGCTGGAGCTACATCCTGAAATTGCGGATTATTTAAAACAGAACAAGAAAAAAACACTTCGCGGTCTCATGTGGCAAAATTTTGTCCATATCAAAACAGAAGCAAAGCAAGATGTTCCTCGGGATGAATTCCGGTTCCTGACGGCAAAAGGCGGAATTGATGTCACAGAAAAAGTAGACGTTGAACCAAAGAAATCTTCCGCTTAAATTCCCGGGCTTTTTTTGGAGAAAAAATGTACGCAATCGTAAAAATATCAGGAAAACAATTCCGCGTTTCAAGCGGAGATATAGTTAAAGTTCCGTCTTTAGAAACTGAATCCGGTAAGGCCGTTTCATTTGATAATGTCTTAATGGTTGACAATGGTAAAAATGTCTCCATGGGTACACCAAGTTTAAAAGGGGCTTCAGTTACGGGAAAAGTGTTGGAACATGGACGAGATAAAAAAGTCCTGATTTATAAGAAAAAACGCCGGAAAGGTTATCAACGGAAAAATGGCCATCGGCAGGGGTATTCACTGGTTCAAATTGATAAAATTTCTCTTTCTGCTGCCAAAAAGAAAGCACCGGCTAAGAAAAGTGGATCCGAGGAAAAATCAGTTAAGAAAGAAAAGGAAGCTTAATTATGGCCCATAAAAAAGGTGTAGGAAGTTCTAGAAATGGACGAGATTCCAATGCAAAGCGCCTCGGTGTAAAAGTAACAGATGGTCAGGGGATTTTAGCCGGAGGAATAATTCTTCGTCAGCGTGGAACTAAAATTCATCCTGGTGTTAATGTAAAACGTGGCGGAGATGATACACTCTTTGCTACTGCAGACGGCACTGTTAGGTTTATGACCAAAGGTGGTACTCGTAAAATTGTGAGTGTTATTTAAAAATCCGATTATTAATCTTTTATCCTCCTCTTAAACCCCGATGTTATTTATCGGGGTTTTTTTATTTATCAATAAAGAATCCTCTGTAAATTTCTAATCGAAATTTTATTAAAATAAATCACAAAGGGGAATATATGTCTAGACCAAAAATATCTCTCATCGGCGGGGGCCAAATTGGAGGAAACCTCGCATTAATTGCCGCCCAAAAAGAATTGGGCGATATCGTCATCTTTGACATTCCGAAAGCTGAAGGTATGGTTAAAGGGAAAGCATTAGACCTGATGCAATTACGCCCTCATGATGGATATGATGTTACCCTATCAGGATCTTCTAACTACGAAGACATCAAAGATTCCGATGTCATTATCATAACTGCGGGAATACCCAGAAAACCAGGGATGAATCGAGAAGATTTGCTTGGAATCAACTTGAGGATCATTAAAGATGTTGCCAAAAATGTTAAAGAATTTGCTCCAAATGCTTTTGTCATAGTGATTTCCAACCCACTGGATGCTATGGTCTATGCATTTTATAAAGTATCCGGATTTGCGAAAAACAAGGTTGTAGGTATGGCCGGAGCCTTGGATAGCACTCGGTTTCGCACCTTCATTGCCATGGAAACAGGGTTTTCCGTTCAGGATGTTACCTGTATGGTATTAGGCGGCCATGGGGATACAATGGTACCCATAACCCGATTAGCCACTGTTGGTGGTGTACCAATTCAAAACCTGATTTCTAAAGACAAATTGGACGCAATTGTAAAGCGGACCCGCTTTGCAGGGGGCGAAATTGTAAAATTGTTTGGGAATGGGTCCGCATTTTATGCACCCGCTCAATCGGCAATTGAAATGGCTGAATCCTACTTAAAAGACAAAAAACGGGTTATTCCCTGTGCTTCATATTGTGAAGGAGAATTTGGTATTGATGGATATTTTATCGGTGTACCCACTGTAATCGGAAAAGGCGGTATTGAAAATATATTAGAATTTGACCTCTTGGAGGAAGAAAAAACCGCTCTGAATCATACTTTGGAAGCCGTCAAAAAGACAGTGGGAGAAACAGGACTCTAATTTTAGAAATCCTGCCCTTATAAAAATCCCCGACATTTGCGATTCTATCTGAATCAATAATGAACGGGGATTTTTATTCTCTCGTGCAAATTCGGAGTAAATTCCATTTAGAAAAAAAATGAATCCCTAAAGACAACCTTTTTGGACCATCAGGTGTCAAATCCTGTGTGACAAATCAAAAAATTGAAAGACGACATACGAAAACTCATCCTCGATGCCCAAGGTGGAAATGCAAACGCATTCCACGAATTGGTCGCTACACATGATGAAAAAATTATGACACTTGCACTACAATTAACCAAAAACAAACAAGATGCTGAAGATCTTTATCAAGAGGTTTTCATTCGTGCATATAAAAATATTAGAGGCTTTCGATTCAAAAGCGAGTTTTATACTTGGCTGTACAGAATTACGGTGAACACTTTTTATAATATGAAGCGGAAGACGGCAAAAATGAAATATGTTGAACCGGAGGAAAACCGATCTTCAGATCATATGGATGCTGCCCCTGACCCGGCTCTTTCTTCCCTGGAGTCGTATGAGATTCGACAAGCAGTAAAATCTGCTGCCTCCCGACTTCCGGCAAAGCAAAAATCCGTATTTATTCTGAAACATTTTCAACAATTAAAAATCAGGGAAATCGCAGGGATAATGGATATTGCTGAAGGTACAGTTAAAAAATATTTATTTCGAGCCATGGAAAAACTCAGAGAAGACTTAAAGGAGTATCGATATGCCTGATACCGTGAGCAGAAAATTAAAATCTTTGGCAGCTTTGTACGTTTTAAATAGCTTAAGTCCCGTTGAAAAAAAGGAATTTGAAACGGCCTTAAATCGTTCTAAAGCACTGCAGTCTTATGTTGAAGAATTGTCTGGAACATTAACATTATCAGAATCCGCTCTTTCTTATCAAGTCGATGAAGCGGAACTTCAGGGACAACGAAATTTATTAATGGGAAGGATTCAACAACTGGATAAAGAGCAACACCAGTCCCTGATTGGCTCAATACTCTTTAAAATAATACGGGAAAATATTTTTGCCATATTTAAAACTCGACAACCCGCCTGGGCTGTTGCCGCCTATGTTCTTCTTGCATTTTTTATCGGACGATTTGCAGTTACGAATACCTTTAACCAATTCGAACCGACCTCTGCAGGATTTACATCCTCAGATATCATTGAATTAATTCAGGCCGGAAGTTTATCGGATGTTAGTCTGGAAGAATCTGATGGAGGCATTATTCAGTTGGCCTTGGAGACAAAGGACGAAGTTAATGTGTCCGGTGGCTACCATGACGAAGCCATCCAACAAATCTTGTTTTTTATGCTACTGAATGATTCAAATCCCGGAAAACGGCTAAAAGCCGCAGACCTTATAAAAAAAATTCCCAGTCATGATAATAAAAAATTGGTCCTGATTTCATCCATTTTAACTGAATCAAATCCCGGAATTCGTTTAAGAACATTAGAGCAATTGACCAACTATGAACCGGATAAAATAATTTTAGACGCTTGTTTGAAACTTCTGTTGGAAGATTCCAATGAAGCCGTTCGAATGGGAGCCTTGGGCATCTTGGCTAAAAACCCAACTGAAAATATCATTCCTGCACTCCGAGTTGTTAGTTTAATGGATCAAAATGAATTCATTAAAAATAAAGCCCGGGAAATATTAAGTAACATTAATGAACTGACTTACGGGGAACAGATAGAGGGCGTACAATGAAATCCTTAATATTCATCTTACTGAACCTCCCCCTGTTACTGTCCCAGGATATTTTTGATTCGTTTGAACTGGAAGGGAAAAATCGATATGTGGGGAAAACGACTTATGAATTTGATATCAGTGACATCACGCCTGAAAATAGAACGTTAGAAATTATTATCCTCAATGGAGACATAGAAGTCGAAGGAAAACCCGGTTCTTCAGTAACCATTATTGAACGTATGACTGTAAAAAGTTCTTCTGAGAGAAAAGCCAAAGATGTGTTTAATAAAAACCGCGCCACTGTAACTGTGAATACCCCGGGACATATTATAATGGAGGGAAAAAATCGTCTTCAAGTGCCTAAAACATGGTATAACTACGCCATTACCGTACCGAGCAAATATAATATCAGAGCTAAAACCTCCGGTGGCGATATCTCCTTATCCTATATAGCAGGGGAACTATTCATGCGTACAAGTGGTGGAGATATTTCTGCAAAACGTGCTCAAGGTAAAATAACGGGGAAAACATCAGGAGGAGATATTTTTCTTAAGGATATAAAAGGGTTAGCGAATGTAAAGACATCCGGAGGTGATATTGAATTTTCCGACTGCGAAGGGAAGTTGGAAGGAACCACATCCGGCGGTGATATTGAAGCAGAATATTGCAGAGGTGGATTATCTGTTTTTACTAGTGGCGGTAGTATTGAATTGAAAGGAATTAGCGGTCCGGAAATTCATGGACGCACATCCGGGGGAGATTTGGATATTGTGGATATCCATGGGAATTTGAATATCTCAACATCTGGAGGAACTATCGAGATTGAAAAAGTCACCGGTTCCGTGGATGCAGAAACTTCTGGAGGAGACATTAATTTAACCAATATAAACGGTGGCGTTGATGTGACTACAAGCAGTGGGGATATCACGGGTTCAAACCTTTCCGGGTCTGTTGTAGCAAACACAAGCCATGGAGATATAGAAATTGAAAAAAATGTAAATCCAAGTTTGGAGAATCACAACATCACTCTCAAAACAAGTGACGGAGATATATCCTTAACCCTTCCAGGTGATTTTTCATCCCGTATCGATGCAGTGGTAAAAGACCGCCGATCGACAGGGGCCATCGATTCTGAATTTCCACTCAATATTTTTCTCTATCAGAACGAGGTTCACGGCGAAGGGACCTTTCTAAAAGGGACTCACAGTGTAAAATTAAGAACGAAATACCGTTCCATCATTATCGAAAAGGATTAGAGCCATGAGACAACTCACACTTTATCTTCTTTTTTCTGTTATAGCCATGGGGCAAAATTCTGTGGCAGATGAGGGCAAACAGGTCATAGAAGAAAGAAAAGAGGTCATAAAAGAAGGTGAACAAGTATTAAACAATGAAAAGGATGAACTTCAAGAACCAGCAACAGAGACGGATGAAATATTATTTCGTGAAGATGTTGTAATCGATTCCGGTGAAGTTGTGCATAAAAATATCACCATCATTGGTGGAAACTTTACTGTTTACGGAACCGTGAATGGCAAGGTGACCTTGTATGGCGGAGATGCCTACCTCAAATCCGGGTCTGTGCTCAATGGAGAAATTGCAACAATTGGTGGCAATCTTTATACTGATCCCGGTGCAACCAATCGGGGAAAAGTGATAGAATCAAATCTTCAGGAAGGTCTGATTTACCGGGAAACAGACAGCGAAGATAAAATCCAGGGGAGAACAGAATTCAACTTGGATAGAAGATCTAAACGAAACCGAAAAAGCTGGATTCACCCCAAATGGCCCATGTTTCAGTACAATCGAAATGAGGGTCTGGTTTTTACACCTTTTAATGCTCGATGGGATCGTGCCTCACATTCAAGTTTTCGTGTTACTTGGTCTTTGGGCGTACGGTGGCATCAAGGATATCGACCCGATTATTTGGGAAGAGCTACTCTGGAAAAATCGTTTTTTACCCAGAGGAATATTCTCGTTTACACCAGTATTTTTAAGGAAAGTCGTACTGATGACAGTTACAGGCTTTCCAGGAATGAAAACTCTATGGCCGGTATTCTGGGCCGCCAGGATTTTTTAGACCGGTGGGAAGAGAAAGGATGGGAATTGGGATTAGCATTGGATTTTGCCCCCTTCACACGATTAAAAGTAAGAACTGTGTCGGCAGAACAGGATACATTTTTACTTTTAGATCTTTGGAGCCTTTTTGAAAAAGAAAGAGCGCTTCGACCCAACCTGAATGTTGACAATAAGCAAGTCAATTATTATGAAATTACACTGGCATCTCGAACGCCACGATATAATGCGCTAACATCAGGTGCTGCCCTTTACGTCCAATCAGAATTTATTCAGACATCAGAAGATACTGCTTCTGTTTTCGGAATGGATACCCGAAAAGCAATTAAAAGAAACTTTGGCTTTGTGACACTTAATTGGGAGTTTTCAGAAGGATTAGTATTCAGGACAAGACTCATGGGCGGGGCATCTCAATCCCAATTACCAGAATATCGCCATTTTGGAATTGGAGGTTTGGGCAGTGTTGCTGCACAGAGTTATAAATCTCAATCTGGCAATATGATGGCACAACTAAACCTTGCTCTTCTCATTACACCTGAATTTATCAATGATGATTGGTTGGTTACTCTATTTGCTGACGGAGGTCATGCATGGATGAAAGAGGACTATAAGTTTGACTTTGATTCAATAAAACAAAAGGGTATTTCTTCTGCAGGGATAGGCGTTGGAGATACTGACGACGATGGTCTGGATTGGATGGTTAACATTGCTAAACCCCTGAATAAAAAAGGTCCTTATGAAACAACCATAAGGCTAGGATACCGGTTTTAATATGAGCTTACATCGTATCAATAAAATGACTTTTGTAGCGGGGATGGTTTTCCTGTCCTCATCTTTTCTATTCGGAGAAAACATTGCCAAACCTCAGGAAGGAGAAGATGATAATGGTCGGTGGATTCGAGATTATTATCACTACAATACTGAATCCATCGCTCGACTGGACGCCGAAATTGACTTTGGTATGGGAGAACTGATTTTATCCGCCAATCCGAGAGGCCAGATGATTGAAGGCAGTATTCGATACTATCAACAATTTGCAACGCCGGAAGTCGATTATTTCGAAATAGGGGATCATGCCCAATTTGAAATTGATTTGGAATCCGCGGGTCATAATGGTTTTTCCATCACTTGGGATGAGTTTAAGTCCTTTCGTAATTCATCAAAAAATCACTTCAATAATGAACTTGAATTTTTCTTCCCAATAGAGGTTGAAACGGAACTTAATCTTGATTTTGGGATGGGAGATGCTCATGTTGATTTTACAGGATTAACACTTTTAGAGGTCGATTTAGATTGTGGGATGAGTAATGTCCAGTTGACAATGGATACAGCCAACCCCATTTCCTGCCGCTATCTTCATATTGATAGTGGATTGGGAGCTTTTTCTTTTTCCGGTTTAGGAAATTTACGGGCAAAAGAAATAGATATTGACGTCGGATTAGGTTCCGCCGACATTGATTTACGGGGTAGAGTATTAAATGATATAGAATTAGATGTGGATGTGGGATTAGGCTCCATGGAGATCACCCTCCCTAAGAGTGTAAATATCAAAGCTAAAATTAACTATAGTTTTCTCTCAACTGTCGATGTGGATGATTTGGTTAAAAAGGGAGATTCTTATCTATCGGTAGATTGGAATGATGACCGCCCAACTGTTGAATTGGATGTAAGCGTCGGCCTCGGTTCTGTTGATATTGATTTGAGAGATTAATCTAATCATCCAAAGTTTCAGGAATTAATATTGGAGGAACACTCTATGAAAAACATAAAATATTCATTTATTCTTATTTTACTCTTTGGATTTTCCAGTGTTATTTTTGCAGATAACAAGGTAAGCGGTTCAACCATTATTTCTGCTATTGATAATGGAATATCTATCCATTATGAAAATACGACTATAATGGGAGATCTGAACTTTGTTGAAATTGATAATAAAATTTTGGATTCTGGGAAACTGTTTGGATTAAGAGAATATTCCTGTAAAGTCAAGGTCCCGATTGTTTTTATTAATTGTACTTTCAACGGGAATGTCGTTGCCTAATACCATGATAAGGATAATAAAGAAACCTATTCCGCAAAATTTTATAATAAAGTGATATTCAGAAATTGCACATTTAAAAAAGAATCCTCTTTTAAATATTCCACTTTCTATAAGAAAACTGATTTTAGTAAAAATGAATTTAATAAAACAGCATTATTTAAATATAGCACCTTTAAAGCATCAACTGGTTTTAATCAAAATCAGTTTAACAATGAGGCTAATTTTAAATATGCCACTTTCAAGCAAAAGACAGATTTCAGTGAATGCAGATTTAAAAAGGATGCAGATTTTAAATATACTAAGTTTCGAAATTTTGTGAAATTTTCCAGAGCAATATTCGAAAGAGATGCCAATTTTAAGTATACCAATTTTTCGGAAGGGGTTGATTTTTTAGATGCTGTTTTTTTAAATGATGCGGATTTTAAATATACGAAATTTTTCGAACCACTCACCTTAAAAGGAACAAAATTTCAGGGGGATACTGATTTTAAATATGCCAAAGTCAATGGAAAAGATTTTGCCAGCTATTCTCTGAAGAAATTAAGATATGAATAAGGTGGTGGCTCACTTTGGGAAAGAGAAAGCCTCAATACAAAAATGGTCAGGTTTATAAATTTTCCATAAAAACTTTCCCGTTTTCTACCTTTACCGGATAGGTTTTTATTTTTATCGTTTCATTTTCAACAGCACAAGCAGTTTTAACATCAAATTCCCACAAATGAAATTTGCATTGAATCCTTGTTTCGGAAATATTCCCATCTGATAAAGAAGCGCCGCGATGAGGGCATCGATTATCCCAGGCATGGATTTTACCGTTAATATTAAAAAGGGCTACCGGTGTATCACCCACCATCACCAGTTTACTGCCATTCAGAGGAATGTCATTCAGGTCAACGATCTTTTTCATTCAATCATCGATAAAATTTCACTCACAAGTTTTTCTATTCCCTCTGCCGCTTCCTTAATCGATTTTGCCTCCATGTAAGCAGGAGTCGAGACAATTTTAAGGTCTGTATCTACAACCATTTCATCCACAGGACATGTAACATGATTCCCACCCATAGCATTGATATCTTTTGCCGTATTTTCATCTGAACCAATGGTTAGCTTCGCGCTAATATCTTGTTCTCCCAATATTTTAGCCAGAAGAGCCGGTGCAATGCAAATCACACCAATGGGTTTTTGCAGTAAATGGACTTCCGTGGCCAGTCGGTATACATCGGGGTTTATTGAGCACTCACTCCCTGCCATGGCATAATCACATAAATTCTTAGCAACTCCAAACCCTCCTGGAATAATCAAAGCATCAATATCATTTCCACCGACTTCAGCCATATCTTTAATATTTCCACGGGCGATTCGTGCGGACTCCACAAGGACATTTCTAAATTCATCCATTTCTTGTCCGGTATAATGATTAACGACATGCATTTGATCAATATTCGGTGCCATAAGAATCATCTCTGCCCCTGCCCTATCCAGGGCCAGCATTGTAATAACTGATTCATGAATTTCAGCGCCATCATTGACACCACATCCCGAAAGAACAACTCCAATTTTAGCCATGATAAAACTCCTTTCGTCTGTATTCGATGCATTTTATCATTGTTGATGCTTCGTATTAAGATTGATGTTTCGCATTAACCCCGCAAATTTTGTTCGTTTGATGGCAGATTTGCTGAACAATTTACGAAATTCCTCTTCTTCTAATTCTTGCCAATTTTTTTTCGAATATTCTAATATTTCCCGTTTGGGTTGAAATGCAAGTTTATCCGTCACTTGCTCAAATTTTTTATTCCACGGACACACTTCCTGGCAAATATCACATCCGTAAATCCAGCCATTAAAATCTTGCTTATCTGGATCTATCTCACCTCTAAACTCTATGGATAGATAAGAAATACATTTCCTCGCGTCAATTTTGTAGTCCTCAAGCGCCTGAGTAGGGCATGCATCAATACATGCCGAACAGGAACCACAAAGATTTTCGCTAAAAGGTAAATCATATTTCAGTTCAATATCGAGGATGAGCTCTCCTAAAAACAACCAACTTCCATAATCTCTTGAAATAAGATTAGTATGTTTCCCTATCCATCCCAATCCTGCGGCACTTCCCCAAACTTTATCCATGACAGGCGCAGTATCCACACACACCAATCCTTTAATTCCTGGAGAGGATTCTTCAATCCATTTTAACAATTTAAACAGCTGAGATTTCATGACAAGATGATAGTCATCACCCCAAGCATAATTGCTGATTTTGAATGCTGACGGTAAATCCTCCTGCGTATACCCTGAAAAATAATTCATCCCAAGAGCTATTACAGACTTTGCTTCCGGAAAATAATGGAAAATATTGCCCCGCTCCTTCTGTCGTTTTTTCATCCATTCCATTGTTCCATATTTTCCAAGAGCTAACCATTCGTCTAAATCAGCTTTTTCTCTTGGCGTGGAGCTGGCTCGTGCAATTCCTGTTTTTTGAAACCCGAGCTTTTGAGCCTGAATTTTAATTTCACTGGAGAAAGAAGGATACAAAAATTATCGTTATTTTAAGAAGATAGCTTTTTGGGTCTTTGTATAAGTTCCGGCTACCATAGTAATAAAGTAAACTCCTGATGCATAATTTTCTCCTGTCCACTGGATAGTATATTTCCCCGGAGTTTTCCAATCATTAACTAATGTTTCTATCCGCCTTCCATTCATGTTGAATACATCGATTCTTGTTTTAGAATAATCCCCAACAGAATAAGAAATAATTGTTTTGGGATTAAATGGATTGGGATATACAGAATGGAGATTAAATTTATCCGCCACGGTTTCTGAACTTACCCCGACCGTACCCACTTGGTAGTCTGTTGTCCCGGTTACGACTCCATTTGATACTGTAAATGTCAAGGGAAAACTATTTTGAATTACGGGTGTTGTCCCAGACATAGTGTAAATATCATAGGTATAATTTCCATCAATGATATGTTTAAGAGTTACAGCCCAAATTCCGTCATCTGCACTTCCATCGCCATGGAGACCATCATTATACATTTCTATGGGTAGTTTACTTGTCATATCACCTTGAATATAAATCGGATCCTCAGTTTTTGCAGAAACGGTAAAAGTAACTGTTGCAGCATGGGGTAACGCATTTGGTAAAAAACTCACATCTGTAGTAAAAGTGAAATGATATGGCGGTGTTGTATAATAGGTTGCTTCAACAAAAAAGGCCGTATACCCTGAACCCGGTATGGGTACACTCCCATTATAGACACCGTTTTGGGTTTCAGTTAAGATTGTTTCTTCCCAAATTGGCCCCATGGTATCATACCTAAAGTCAAACTCGTTTTCGTTGGTGGCTGTCCATAGTTTAATTGTGCGGGGTTTTGTCTCTGTTTCAAAGCGGATTGAACCATCTTCCTTAATATCCCAGAAAAATTCCGGGAGTTCATAATCGTTCACTACAGCTTGATAAAACGCAACCGCACTCACGAGTACATCTTCAATTTTTTCTGCCATACCATGCCCGGTATTTGCAACATACCGTTGGTATTTTGTTCCCAATAATTGATCAAAGTAAAATTGAGATGATGGAACAAAAAACTCATCTCCCGCCGAATGGATTAAAAATTTCGGCAAGGTTAGATGCTCTTTATAATTTAAAGGGTCAACAATATCCATGAGGTCATATATTTCCGGTTCAGTAAACCAGTTAAAAATTCCCGCATTTTCATAATCTCTAACTGCAGAAGACCAAAACCCATAAGCACCAAAATGGTGTTTAAAAGAATCAACCAGATTTAAGGCGTCAAAAACAACAGGAATAATCGCGTGGACTCTATCATCTACTGCAGCAGTGAGCCATGTTGTCCATCCACGTTTCGACCCACCAATGAGGACAAACTCACTTACAGAATCTCCCTGGTGTAATTTATTTGTGAAATAATCCTGGACCGCATCCATAGATTTCACAACGCTTTTAACCATGGGCAGTTGAAGAGGCCAATCAGAATCACCGGTGGTTAAATATTTATCCCATGTATAGGCAATGATGGCATCTTCAGAACGGGTGAATGTTTCATCAGAAAACATCACCGGTTCATTTGGAATCATTTTAACCTCAATAATAACTGAATTTGACATGAGGGCAATACTGGCAATTTCTTCATCAATATCTGATGGCGGTGCACCACCGTTACTGCCTCCGCTAATAATCAGTAATGCTTTATTCTGAGTTAAGTTCTCCGGGATGATGATATTGACCCAATGCTGCCAATGAGCCCGGTCGACAATTTCTATAGATTGCCATGTTTGAGAAAACACCTCCAATACATGAACCGAATACCCATTCCCGGTAAATGTATTTTTCATCTGATATTTGTAGGTACTGTCTGCTCGGAATACGTAGTCCCTTAAAACGGTATTTTTTCCCCAAAGTGAAAAAGGATTTAGACTCAGTAATAATAGTACAGAGAAAGAAGAAATGTGTTTTCTAATCATCCAGTTATTTTAATCGTTTTCAGGTATATCAGTCAAATGACTATTTTCTTCTATAGATTCCAAACCATAAATTGTCGAATATATAATAAAATTAATGAGGAGTGGTCATGGACTTTCTTGAGTCAGGGAAAAGAGTTATTCAAAAAGAAATTTCTGCATTGAGCCGATTGCAAGAATCGCTGGGGAATACTTTCAATCAAGCAGCTGAAGTCATTTATAACTCTAAGGGGAAAATCATTTTTACAGGATTAGGAAAATCCGGGCATATGGCTAGAAAATGTGCTACAACATTTTCAAGTTTGGGACTCCCTTCTATGTTTATTCATGCTGGTGAGTCTCTCCATGGGGATTTGGGGATGGTTTCTAAAGACGAAGTTGTTCTTGTATTCTCGAAGAGTGGATACACAGAGGAATTAATCAAATCCATATCCTATTTAAAAGACAATGGTTCATTCATTATCGGTATAACAGGAAACTCTACATCCGAACTGGCAAAACTGAGTAATGTTCATTTAGATATTAATATCCAAGAAGAAGCAGATTTTTTAAACTTGGCTCCTACTTCGTCTACCACAGCAATGGCTGCACTTGGAGATGCGTTGGCTTCAGCCGTGTCTGAGAAAAAAGGTTTTACATCTGACTATTTTCACCGATTACATCCTGGTGGATCACTGGGAAAACTGTTGGAGAAAAAATGAACGGGAAAGTCACAGTTGTAGGCAGTTTTATGTATGATCTTGTTGCAACAGCTCCTAGACGTCCGAAAACGGGAGAAACACTCATTGGTGATTCTTTTGGAATGTTTTTTGGAGGTAAAGGAGCTAATCAGGCAATTGCAGCTTCCAGGCTTGATGCATCTGTAACAATGATTGGCAGGTTGGGTGATGATTTATTTGGAAATCAATTTTTAGAAAAATTTTCTGATGAAGGCATTAATACGGATTTTGTTGTTAAAGATATAGAAAATGGTACTGGTGTAGGTATGCCATTGATTGATGCATCAGGTGATAATAGCATTGTAATTATCCCTCAAGCAAATATGGCACTTACAATTGATAATATCAATCGAGCTTATGATCCAATTGCAGAAGCTGATGTTTTACTTTTGCAGTTGGAAGTACCCATTGATGTTTCTGTTCGTTCAGCGGAAATTGCCAAGGAAAATAATACGTTGGTGATTTTTAACCCGGCACCGGCCCGAGAAATCCCAGATTCTCTATTATCGTTAGTGGACATAATAACCCCCAATGAAAGTGAAACGGAAATACTTTCAGAAATGCCCACAGATACAAATGAACAAGCAATTGAAGCTGCTCATAGACTTATATCAAAAGGTGTAAAAACAGTGATTCTAACTTTGGGAAACAGAGGATCATTATTACTAAATGAGCATGATGAAATACTCATTCCTGCATTTTCTGTAAATGTGATCGATACTACTGCTGCGGGGGATGCTTTTTGTGGTTCATTAGCAGCATCATTATCTCAAGGAAAAAATATTGAGGAGTCTGTTAAAATAGCTAATGCTGCAGGTGCATTGGCCGTAACACAATTGGGCGCTGAACCCTCTCTTCCTAATAAAGAAGCATTGGATAAACTATTATCTAATTAACCGGCTTTAAGCCTAAGTCAATCAAATATTGACGAATCAAATTCCTTTCTGATTCTCTAAACTTGTGAAATGGCTCTGCCATAAAATCATTACAGATTCCCATTAATGATAATGAACATTTCAATCCTTTTAAAAAACTGGATTTATATTTCCCTACTGAATATATAGTAGTGCTTATTTGCATGATTATTTCGTGTAGTGATGCCATTTTCTTCAAATCACCAGTGACAGATGCATTATATAAATTCACAAATAATTCTGGAATCAAATTTGCTCCACCGCATACACCACCATGCCCTCCAAGAACAAGAGTTTCTCCTAATAATTCTTCCGGGCCAACAAAGAGACGAAAATCTTCATTATCCTTAAATAATTGTTGAAGTTGATGAAAGTATACCATATTTGCTGAACTATCTTTTAATCCGATTACGCCTGGAATTTCTGAAGCTGCTTTAACTGTTTCAGGTTTAAAAAATAATTTGGTATGACTAGGCATATTATAAAGAAATAATGGCAATGGAAGTCTGGGAACCAAATGTTCAAGATATTCTAATAATTCTGCCTGTCCTGCCGGAAAATAATATGGTGGCGCCAATACTAAAGCACTCGTTCCCTGTTCTGCAGCATATTCAGCGATGTTGATAGTTTCAACGAACGATGTATCCGTTATCCCAACCAGAACAGGTACTTTTTTCCCAACTTGTTCTAGTGTTCTTTTAATTATTTTTTTTCTCAAACTATGGCTTAAGCTTGGGGCTTCTCCAGTTGTACCGAGAAGAAATAAACCATGTACACCCCCAGACAAAATATTGTCAATCAAGCATTCTAATCCTATTTCGTCTAATGTATCCCAATCTAATAATGGAGTAATCATTGGCGGTATTATGCCATGAAATTTGTAGTTGGCTATCTGATTATTCATTATCATTGACCTGAATATTTAATATATGAAATTACATTCATGGCGAAATTTAAAATGAACTTTATAATAATCCTTCTGTCTCTCTGATAATGTAAATGATGTCCATTGTTTAATTTATCCAACTTGATTGAAGAATTATGCAATTTATTAAATAGACTATTTCAAAAATTCCTTAACACATTTGAATTTATCCAAAGGGTAAAGTCCTTCAAAAGGTTTTTCATGATAATGAACTGAATTGACCAATCCGTTTAAAATGACTTGAATTATTCGGGGGGGGGGGGGGTAAACTATATTGCTTGACTATGCAAATTCATTACCACACAGCCAATATGGAATCATGTCTTCAAGTGGTAATTTATATTATTCCAACCCCTAGCACCTGATCGGAAGTTTATCATGGCAAAAAAGAAAACTGAATCCAACAAAAATAAATCGAGTAAAAAAAGTAGCAAGACGAAGAAAAAACGGATTACCGTCGAAAAAGAATCATTTCCTATTGTAGGCATTGGCGCCTCCGCCGGAGGTTTGGAAGCATTGGAAGGATTCCTTGAGCACCTGCCTGCTGACGCGAATATGGCTATGGTCATCATACAACACTTGGCCCCGAAGCACAAAAGTATCATGGCCTCACTTTTGGAAAAGCGAACCAAAATGAAGGTGCGTGAAGTCAAAGAAGGCATGACCGTCGAGCCTAACTCCATTTATCTCAATCCTCCCAACAAAGATGTGGCTATTTTTAACGGGACTTTGCAATTGATTGACCCGGAAAACACCCACGCTACCCGCCTGCCCATTGACCAATTCTTCCGAACTTTAGCGGAAGACCAAGGTGAAAAAGCCATTTGCATCATTCTTTCCGGGACGGGTACAGACGGCACCTTGGGCCTGCGGGCGATAAAGGGTGAGGGCGGCCTGGCTATAGTTCAAGAGGAGGAACAGGCCAAATATGACGGTATGCCCCACAGCGCCATTGCCACCGGTATGGTGGACTATATTTTAGAAGTGGAAAAAATGCCTGACCAACTGATCAAGTATGTCACCCATCCCTATATTGAGGGCCCCAAGAAAGCTCCCACAATCAAGGAGCAGTTTGAACAAAACCTACGCAAAGTATTGATGCTGGTTAGAACCAAAACGGGGCATGATTTTTCCCACTACAAACGCAATACCCTGAGGCGACGGGTGGAAAGACGCCTGGCGGTACACCAGATTGATAAAATTGAACATTATGTCAAATATTTACGGAGAAATGAAGAAGAAGTGGAAACACTGGACAAAGACCTTCTCATCGGTGTCACAAATTTCTTCCGTGATCCGGATGCGTTTGACATTCTTCAAAAATCGGTCATCCCGGAAATAATCAAGAATAAAATGGGTGGCAGCAGTGTCCGGGTTTGGGTACCCGGTTGCGCCACCGGCGAAGAAGCCTATTCAATCGCTATTCTTTTTCGGGAACTGATGGATAAATTAAAGCAGCACGTAGAGGTGCAAATATTTGCTACGGACATTGACACCAACGCCATTGATTTCGCCCGTTTGGGTGTTTACCCTGAAACAATTGTCGGGGATGTATCCGCCCAGCGAATTAAGAAATACTTTGTAAAGGAAGATACAACATTCAAAGTCCGTAAAAATATTCGCGAAATGGTTCTGTTTGCTGTTCAGGATCTGATCAAAGATGCCCCCTTTTCTAAACTGGACCTGGTGAGTTGCCGAAATGTGCTCATTTACATGGATGCGGTCCTGCAGAAAAAGATACTACCCCTGTTTCACTATACCCTTAATAAAGATGGCATCATGTTTTTAGGACCCTCAGAAAGTGTAGGCGGTTTTGGAGACTTTTTCAGTATTGTGAATAATAAATGGAAAGTATTCAGACGCAAGGGTGTAATTATAGAACCACCGGTAGCGATGCCCAGGGTGCCACTTTTAGATCCCATTGAAAAGGAATCCCATCCTGTAGATGGAAAACCATTGACGGGGAATCGGGCCAAGCAATTAGCGGACTCCATGGTTCTGGAATATTACGCACCCCCGAGTGTGCTGGTGAATGAAAAATTTGATATTCTCTATTTCAACGGAGAAACATCCCCCTTTTTAAGTCCACCTGTAGGCATCCCTGATTTTAATGTGGTCCGAATGGCTCATGAATCACTGCAATACACACTCAGTGTGATGCTCCACAAAGTGATAAAGGAATCAAAAATTGAAACAGTTGAAAATATCAAAGCTATATTCAACAGCCACGTGAAATCTTTAAACCTGATTGTTCGGCCTATAGAAGATAAGACGATAGGGGACCACTTGATGCTGGTTGTTTTTCAGGAGAGTGTCCCTACACACCTGAAAGAGGAGAAGAAAAAACAATCGGTTCCCAAGAAAAAAATAGGGGATACACAGGTGGCTGCCTTGGAGCAAGAACTTCAATCCACCAAGGAATATCTCCAAACAACGGTAGAAGAATTGGAAGCATCCAATGAAGAATTGAAGTCCACCAATGAGGAATTGCAATCCACCAATGAAGAATTACAATCCACCAACGAGGAACTGGAAACTTCAAAAGAAGAACTGCAATCCACCAACGAGGAATTGGAGACGATTAACTCTGAACACCAGAAAAAAATCGAAGAATTGTCCAACGCCAATGATGATTTATCCAACCTGTTGGCCAGTACGGAAGTAGGAACTATATTTCTCGACCTGGAAATGAAAATCAAACGCTTTACACCATCCGTGGCCGAAGTATTCAACCTAAGAATATCAGATGTCGGGCGGCCAATCGGTCACTTTACGTCTAAAATTGATTATGAGAATATCCAAGAAGACGCAGAACAGGTATTGAAGACCCTTGCTAAAAAAGAGGCAGAGGTTATTTCTACCGATGACAGGCGTTATTCAATGCGGATATTGCCTTACAGAACGGTAGAGAATGTCATTGAAGGTGTGGTGGTCACTTTAGTCGATATCACCCAAATTTCCGAAACAGCACAGGCGCTGCAAGCCAGTGAACGTGACTATAGACTTTTGCTTGAAAACGCCCCTATTGGGATTTTCAAAAGTACGATAGGAGGTCAATTGAATTATGCCAATCCGGCCTTGGTCAAAATGTTCGAGTATGACACACCTGAGGCCCTGATACAGGAAAACTCAGTTTTTAAATACAAAAACCTAAATGAGTGGAAAAATTTGGTTAAAAAACTGAAAAAGGATGACACAATTGAAAAATACGAAGTAGATGGTGTAACAAAAGCAGGGAAGACTTTATATCTTTTGGTCAATATGGAACTGCATGATGACATCGTTACCAGTACTGTAATAAACGTTACGCCCCAAAAAGAACTGGAACAGAAACTGGCTGATTCTTAGTAGGAGTAGTTGTTGCTGAGTCAAATTCATAAAATTTCTCATTCCGGAAACCAATTTCCTGAAGTGGTTGATTGGGTCATGGATGCGTTTACTGACCTGTACCATGCTCAATCGATATCCCTTTATCTTTTTAATGAAAAAGGTGATCGCTTGAAACGACAAAAAACCATCCTTAATAAAAAGTCTCAAAAGGAGGTTGAAAAATTCACAGGGATTAAATCGTGACATAAATGTGCTTGACCAAATCCAACTGATTTAGAAAGAAATCGATGTGATAAAGAATAATAAGAAAAAAATACTTCGAAAAAAGGCGGAAGATAAAGTACCCTTAAGCAGTATATCCATCGATAATTTAACAGAAGAAGACATCCGCGAGTTGATCCACGAACTTCAAATTCATCAAATTGAATTAGAGATGCAAAATGATGAATTGCGTAATATTCAGGGTGAATTGGAAACAGCACGGGCCAAGTACCTGGATTTATATGATTTTGCCCCCTGCGGCTACATTACCCTGGATACATCGCAACAGGTTTTAGAAGCAAACCTGACAATTGCGGAAATGCTGGGTGTTGAAAGAAGCAATCTGATTGGGAAACACTTTTCTCTTTTTATAACACCACAAGACCAGGATGCGTTTTACCTGTATGTAAAAGATGTCCTTAATCATGAGGAATCAAACACGACCGAAATAAGATTAACAGGTAAAACAGATACTATTTATGTCCAATTCAATAGTACCAAAGCTATTGGTAAAAACAACTCTCTCCAATGCAGATCTTCTATCGTGGATATATCCCCACTGAAGAAGAGAATGAAAGAATTGGAGGATTGGGAAAAAATAACAATTGACAGAGAAATAAAAATGGTTGAGTTAAAAAATCAAATCAAAGAGTTGGAAAAAGAATTGAGACAGCCTAAAAAGCGTGAATCCCAAACCTGATTCCTCGAAAGAAGGGTGCCCAGTCCGCCCCATTAAAGGGGACACTCATCTAAAATTTACTACTTCACAAATTCAGAAATACTTTTTCGAATAAAATTAATGAAATTGTTCGGGGCCATTAATAATGCCTTTTTATTTACTTACAAATCTAAAATGCCGAACAGTGTAAATTACTGATTACAAGTTATTGCCTTAATAGAAGTTGTCATAAATAATCAACAATTATTGAAAAACACTGTCTCGAGGAGTTTGGTCTACACCGACAACAGAACAATATGATGCACTTCAGGAACACTTTAGTAAACCTGAAAGCTATATCCATTTTGCAGGTGAACAAACATCTCAATACCATGGATGGATGCAAGGGGCTCTCATTTCAGGGATCAGAGCAGCTCGGGAAATCCACGAAAGCAATGTTTTTTAACAAAGGACTTGAAGCACAATGAAAAATTTCATCATCATTATTTTTGGTTTTTGTATTTTATACAGCACACCAAAAAAAGCATTGCGCATCACAAACCGCATTAACACTGGTTATGCAACCTTTTTTCTGTAAAATTGGTTAACAGGGTTTTCATTTAAGGTT
>CAZJUP010000023.1:0-28842 GCA_964549275.1 uncultured bacterium
GGCTCCGCTTTTTCTACAACCAGTCATTGAGTTGCACTTAAGAGTTGAATTCAAGCCCCCTTTTTAAATTTCCCCCTACGTATAATGTAGGATGAAATATTATATTTTATTCGCTGTTTTCTTCAGCGCGGCGCTTCTGACGAAGCTGATTTTTCGCCAATTCCCGCATATCAGCTACTTCATCAGACTCATCCATGATCTCCACACCCAATAGCGTTTCGATACAATCTTCTAAAGTAACAATCCCGGTGGTTCCACCAAATTCATCTTTTACAATAAACATATGAGAACGGGTTTTGGTAAACTTACTCAGGACTGATTCTACCGTTTGCTCCTCGTACACCCATTCTACTGGATCGACAATTTCGGCCATGGTCTTTTCGAAATAATCATCTGCCATGGTCTCTAATAAAGTATCTTTATAGACAATGCCGATAATTTCATCAATATTCTCATGAAAAATGGGAATCCGAGAAAAGTTAATGTCCTCATATTCATCCATGACCTGCCCCACAGTTCGGTTATCTTCAAGAGCAAAAATGACCGAACGTGGTGTAAGTATTTCATCCACGTTCATTTCTTTTAATCGGAAAAGGTTTTCAATAATATCCGATTCATGCTCATCAATGGACCCTTCATCTTCGCCCATTTCAGCCATAGCTGTAATTTCTTCACGACTGACTTTTTTCATTTCATCTTCGTCCGGTGTCAATTTTGCCGACAGAGCCTGGCTTAACCAAACGAATGGCAATGTGATATAAATTAAGAAGCGAATAGAATAAGCGGAAGGACTGGCTAATTTTTTCCAGTAGACAGCGCCAATTGTTTTTGGAATAATTTCGGAAAATACAAGGATACAAAATGTCAGTATTACTGAGGTTATGGCAACAGCGCCAGATCCAAAAACATGCAGTGCCTGGGCACCTACACCGGCCGCCCCAATCGTATGAGCCACCGTATTCAGGGTCAAGATGGCTGCCAATGGACGATTGATGTCATCTTTCAGCTGCTGAAGGAGTCGGCCGCTCCGATGGTTTGTTTTCACCAATGTGCCTATATGGGTATGGGTGACAGATAAGATCACTGATTCTAAGGTGGAGCATATAAAGGATACGCCCAAGGCGAGGAAGAAATAAGCGATTAATGTGGACATTTGTCCTGAGAATTTACGATGGGATATTCGTTGGTAATTGCATTTTTTGCCGGAATCTGGCTATAGCCATTGGCAAATACACTAAACCCATAAACAAAAACATGGCTAATTCAAAACAAATTAAATACAAAGGCCATTCTCCAATCAAAAATGGGCTATCTCCTTGAGGTTTTGCCGATAAAAACCAATAATTGGCGCCATTCCCAATTAATTTGTTTAATCCACCTACTATAAATGCTGTTCCATTTGTGATGAATATTACATTTAAAAAAATACCCTTTCTGCAAGACATTTTATCCACAAAAACAAGCCACAAAACATTAAGGATTATAATACCATGGGAAAGATAATTCCAAAACACAGAAAAATCCCCATAAGGCCATCGGGTTGGATCTGGTGTTATAATAGCCTGGAATGATCGTGCGAGTCCCCAAAAATATGAGATCTCAAACGCTGTCTGATTTTTTGTCCACAGAGCGTAGGATGTTAAAAAGAGTCCAAACCCACACATATGAAGCGGCAAATCTTTTGATAGGACCCAGTCATTCATAAAGATTTGATATATATCAAGTAAGAACTCCTGACCAAGCGTAATCATTACTAAAATTTTAGCTATTTTAAATTTTAATGCATTATTTTTTAGTTTAGTCCCAATCCACGGGATAAGCATCCAAATAATCAAACAAACAGACACATAGGTTAAATGTGAGGTCCCAAAAGTTGGATGCTCGATCACTACATTCGTTGCCATAATAAACTATCCCAGAACGTCTGGATGTGTTAACGTTTTTTCCCGATGATATTTAAATCCAAACGGTAAATAAACTGCAAAAAAGTGAATGATCCCGGCAATCTCAAAACCAATGAGGTGAAAAGGAAATTTACCCATGACGAAGGGATTATCCACAATTGGTGGCGAACAGATGTACATATAATTAGCATCTAAAATCAAATTTACAAATCCAATGGTTGGCAATAATAATTGAGATATTACAAAAATTTTCCACCAAGACCCTTTTCTGGGGCTAAACCCCAAATATAATGTGCAAAATATAGCACTAAACAGAATTCCGCCATGAGAAATATAATAATCGATAAATAGCATTCCTTCTGTTCCTTGAGTGAATTCCGGCGTTAAAAAGGAGTGCAATGCCCCAGGGATTCCCCAGTAATATAACAGCTCATACAGCCATTGCTTTTGATAAAAAAATATCACACCTGCAATAATTGAAGACAGACCACATAAGTGTAGAGGGAGACTATTCTGAAGGGACCATTTCCCAAGCATAGCAACATATAGGTGAAACCAAACTGTTCGTACTAGAATAATACTTCCGATAAAAAACGAAAAATATTTTATCTTTTTTTTAGGAATAAAATGAACGACGCCAAAAATACCAACAATTACCATGATTGAAATAAGTGTGGCTTGCCACCATAAAGGTGAAAATGGGTGTATGATTTCGTGTTGAACCAAAAGGTCTAGTTTGCCTCTCAAAATTTGAAGAGAAAATATCGTGGATTATTTTCCTATTTTTAATCGAATTCAACCGAATGGATGGGAGCAGTCCACTTCTTCCCCTCTTCATCCTCCAATAAATAGCGTGTCGGAAAATGAACAATGCCAGTTAAAATGAGTTGTGAATTCTTTTTAATACGATTTCCCGCCTCATAATGATCGGACTTCATTTTTACTTTTTTCCCAACAGCTGCTCCACCATGTTCTTCTGAAATTGCGTTATATAATTTTGTTGCCATACTTATCCCAACCTTTTTAGCATTCAAATTTTGACCGTTAATTTAATACAATTATAATTTCTTATAATATCTTGAACCGTACTAATTCTTAGTGGTAAACTCTTTTAGGATATGTAGGTCTTATTTAATGAAAAAACGATTTATGAAAGAGAGGCTGTTTTATGTTATCTTTGCATAAACCTTCGGATCAGCTAAAGCTTCAAAACCCAATTATTTTCAGGATCGCAAGTTTAGTGGGTATTCTTTTAATTATTATCTTGTTTTTATTGTACCCGCGAGAAGTTGAATATACCTATGTGATTGACGATTTACCGGATATAGTCATTGAACAGGTAGATATACCTGAGACCCAGCAATTTGAGCGCCCTGCTCCTCCGGCAAGACCTTCAATCCCCATCGCTTCAGAATCAGAAGAAATTGCCGATGATTTAACTTTGGAAGAATTTTCTCTGGAAGATTTTGACCCATGGGATGAAGCACCTCCTCCTCCAGACTCAAAGGGTCCGAGAGTTAAATTTATTCCCTACGATGACCCTCCAAAACCCATAGGCGGCTATACGGCAATCCATAAAAATATTGTTTATCCAGAACTTGCTCGAGAAGCCGGAATTGAAGGAACGGTTACTGTACAGTTTTTCGTGGATAAAAAGGGACGAGTCAAAGAAACAATTGTTTTAAAAGGTGTTCCCAATTCAGGTTTAGATGAAGCTGCACAAGAAGCTATTCGTAATACACGGTTTATTCCCGCAAAACAAAGAGATAGAAATGTAGGGGTATGGATATCCATCCCTGTAAACTTTATGCTTCATAAATCATCGATGTAAACTCAAGATTATCGAGAGGGAGCATACTTCCCCCTTTTTTTATCAGTTTCTCTAATATTCCCATTTAAATTCTTATTGTCATGAAGAATCAACAACGCGCTCAGAATACCTACTCTATATATGGAATTAATGGCTGCAGGACTATTTTAGAATCTGAAAAGCACACAATTGAAACACTTTATCTACAAAAAGACGGTTATGCTATGAGGGATAAACAATTGGTTAATTTGTGTCAATCTCGAAATAATTCAATTAAAATTCTAGATAAAACTCAATTTAAAAATAAATGGGGTCATTTAAGAACACAGGGGATTATTCTCCACTTTAAAGGAACTATTTCTGAAAAGCTCCCGTCCTTCGGAGAATTAAATAAAGATATGTGTTTATTGATTTTGGACCATATTGAGGATCCACAAAACCTTGGACAAATCATTCGGACTGCCGAATGTGCCGGTATTGATGGTATTCTCATTCCTAAATACGATAGTTGCGGTTTCACTGAAACCGTTTTACAAGTCAGTCAGGGAGCATTTGTTCATATTCCTTTATATGAAGTGAATAACATCAATCAATCTATATCTCGATTAAAAGAGGAAGGATTTTGGATATTAGGTATGGAAAACAGCCTAGATGCAAAACCATGGCATCAATTAGATATGAAAGGCAAAACAGTAATTATTTTCGGTAGCGAAGGAAAAGGAATTCGACAATTAGTTTTAAAATCCTGTGATTTTCTAGGGACAATACCCATGGAGGGAAAAAGTAACTCCCTAAACGTTTCTGCAGCTGTCAGCGCTGTTTTATTTGAAAGAAGAAGACAGCTAACCGATTAATTGATGTTCCGCTTTAGGTTTTATATAGAATTCCCAATCCTTTATATGAATGACAGCTCCTTTTGCTATGGGAATTTTTTGGATATTTGTCGAGGGATATAAACGCACTTCTTTTCCATTTATGATTATATCTATGGGCATATTGAATTCTGAAATAACATTATTCCATCGATGAAATAATTCACCGTCAGATTGGTAATACTCTAAAACTGGCTGACGGTTATCATACATATATTGATTAAAAAAATAATCAAAATTTTCTCCCGTCAATTCATTTACTAAATCAGTAAAATCATCCGTATGCGCAAACCCTTTTGCATAACGATTAAAAAACGTTTTTAACAAACCGAACCAAAGCGAATCATTGTCGACTACACTTCTAAGCGTATGCATGACCCACGCCCCTTTATTATACGAATCACCAAATGCCCAATAGTTTTCATTTTCTGGGCCAACAATGGGTAGATTATCTTGGATACTGCGGCGTTTCCGAATCAAAAAATCAACGGAAACATTATACCCCAGTTTTTCTTCAATATACAAAACTTCTGAATACACAGCCAATCCCTCGTGTATCCAAATATGGGCAGGATCCCGTGCTGTTACGCTATTACCCCACCATTCATGGGCGGTTTCATGAAAGAGTAATCCATCAACTATTCCATAAAAATCTTTTGTCCAGGAACGATTTTTCCCCCAGTTGCTAAAATGATTCCCATATGCAATTGCTGATTGGTGTTCCATCCCTAAATAGGATACTTCGACTAATTTATATCCATCCTTCCACCAAGAATAAGGACCAAAATATTTTTCAAAAAAATGAATGACTTCACCCGCTTGTTTAAAATGCTTTCTAGCAACTTCAGCATGATGGTCCAAAACATAATGCTTCAGGGTATGAATTTCTCCATCCCGTTTAAGTGTATCTTGTATAGAAACATAATGTCCTAATTGAACGGAAATATTATATGTATTAATTGGATTTTTCACCTGCCAGGTATAAGTCTTTTGTGCTGAATTATCTTTTTCATTTATTCCAATTAATTGACCATTACTGACACAAAATAAATTTTCCGGCACTGTGAATTTCATTATAGCCCCCTCGTCGGGTTCATCTGATATGTGGTCTTTACAGGGCCACCACAAACTCGCACCATCTCCTTCGCAAGCAACGGAAATGAATGGGCGGCCCAGTTCATCATTTTCCCAGACAAAACCGCCATCCCAGGGAGGTCTTTTTGCCGATGCCGGTATTCCTGAATAAAAAACACGAAATGAGAATTCTTCTCCTAAAGAAATCTGAGGAAATTCTATAAATACTGCATCCTCTACCCTCTGAGTTTGTAAGGATTTATCTTGGTATTTAACATCTTTCAACTTCATATTGGAGGCTAAATCAATTTGAAGAGTAGTAAAAGAATCTACTGCCATAGCTTTTATATCTACATAACCGCTCAAAGATTTTGATTCAGGATATATTGTCATATTAATGGAATAATGAAGAACATCGTAACATTCCCGTTCTGGGGACAACCGACCAATCAGTTTATTTCGTTTTGTTAATTCAGGAAATGATTTTGCAGGATGATGAATAGACGGATTTAAAGGAATAAAGGATGTACAACCTGAAAGGAATACAGCAAGATACAGAATACCGGATGATTTGATCCATACACTCATTTTAGTATTAAAGAGTAACCGAAATTCCAACAGCAAGAGTTGTATCTTCTTTTTTGTAGTAACTCACAGGTACAATATTATTGGATTCGTCATAATAAAATTCCATGATAGCAGGATTGCTATTGAATTGATAGTAATAGTCAAGAGTTATACTAAGCCACTCGGCTTTAGTCGCCATGGCGATATTATTTCTCCAATCTAAAAGATACTGATTATTATCCGTGGTCGGTTTATAGAATATTTGGGATTGAAAAAACAACCCATTTTCAAATTTCTTTTTGAACTTTGGTCGGATAGAGTGTCGAGTAAAACTTTCTCCGGGCCACCCTGTGTACTTTTCATTTTCGTACATAATGGCATAACTGACAGATAATATATTACCCCATACCCTATACTTAAATCCTGCTCCTATATTTGTACGGTTATCAAGTCCTTGCGTCGAGTCAAAAGAAACCTCACTGAATAAAAAAGGTGATATTTTACCGTTTGCCCATAAATCCACTTTCAGAATACCATTTGCATCATTCTCATAAGGAAGCTTATTCCATTCAGATATACTGCGATTTACAGCAAATAAGAATTCAGTATCGATTAAAGAAAAATTTCCAAACTTTACATTCCCCAATGCTTCTGTCTGGTAATTCAAATGGTAATATTTATAGTCAGTATTTCCACTACTTGAATTAAACGAACCTCCAAATGTGTGATGAAATCCTTGGCCTATTAATGGGAAGGATAATAAAGAAATGAATAATAAAGTCTGTGGCAAAACCCTTTTCAATTTTTTCTCCTTTTGGTAAATGTCTAATTGAATCCCCAGATATTATTTTAAGGAATTCTTAGCAAAAAAAATAGGGCGAAAGTATCGCCCTATTTTTTTTGCTAAGAATAATTTAGACTTTATTCAGGAGCGCTGGTTTTAGGTTTTTCTGTGCTCGTGTTCTTTTCATTCGATTTAAATAATCGTTTAAAGAATCCTATTTGTTTTTTAGATGCTTTTTCGGTGGTTTTTTCTTTCGAAGCTGAACCTGAATTGTTATCATCCTTCTGTTTTACTAGAGTTTTAGATTTCAATTTCTTTCTTACACCAGGAGTCTTATCTGAATCCTCAGTCTTAGAAAGACTCTTTTTTGTTGACTTTGGGGATTCTACTTTTTCTTGTGCACTAATTAAAGAAATAGTAGAAAAAACAAGTCCGACTGTAATAAAGTAAGTTAATAGCTTTTTCATTTTATTCTCCTTTTTTATTATTTGAATTTCCAAATCAATCGTGAGTCCAACGAAACTTAACTTTAGAAAGATATCTAATCAAACACTATTTTCACGCTTGTGATAAGAATCACACCATTGGTTTCCACTTGCACCCTATACCGGTTACCTCTATTATTCTATAATAGGCTATTAGTTAAGATAATTACTTGAAATACATATATTATAGAAAAACCCCAAATCTACGGAGGAGAAATGGGGTTTCTCGAGGTGTGCCCGAGGCCGGACTCGAACCGGCACGGCTTATTCAGCCAACGGATTTTAAGTCCGTCATGTCTACCAATTCCATCACCCGGGCAATGGTATTTTACAGTTCTAGCCTGCTAACCGAAGACCCTGCATTTGCGGTGTGCATGTTAGAGGCGTCGGCCGGATTCGAACCGGCGAATAACGGTTTTGCAGACCGCTCCCTTAGACCGCTTGGGTACGACGCCAATTAATTCTTTAAAAAGCCCGGCAATTTAAACCCGAACTATCATGCGGAACAATTAAGAGAATCGAAATAATAATTCTCGGACGGCTTCCATCTTTGTGATTAAATCTTCCAGGATTTCTCCCTGCATCCAGATTTGTACGGATAGAGCTATAAACCCGACGATGATGAGAAAATATTGAAATTTTGTGTGCTTATCCATCAAGTTACTCCTTTTAGTCAATTATTTTCGTTTCGTAGTTTACAATATGGAATTGAACAAAATAAATATTTATCAGCGATTACGGGACTTTGAAGTTCCCGCTCCAATTTTAGATGAAATATTTTCAAATGACGAAGATACTACCATCCTATTAAAATCTTGGTCAGAGTTAGAATCCGCAGGAATGAGCGGAGACGAGATCGCCTCTGAAATAGCCACAATGATTTTTACTGAAATTAAGGATGACCTAAATCAAAACTCCGTCAATGAAAAATAATTATAATGGATATTCGACTTAGCTTTATCCATCAATGAGGATTTATACTCTATTTCTTTTAGCTGTTTCATCTCTTTATTCAATCTATTGACTAGCTTTTCTATTTTTCGTTTTTGAATATTTCTTTCATTGAGTTCATCTAATATTTTATCACACATTGTGATGATGTTACTCATTTTTCCTGATTTAGGCTCATCCAAATAAAGGACAGGATGATAAATGAATTCGTATTTTAACCGGGTTACTTTTATTCTAAGTTCTATTGTCTGGTGATTGAATTCGTAGGAATTCGCCCATAGTACACAACCTAATACCAGTACTATAACAGAATTTTTGATCACAAATCTATAACCCCATACTCTTCAAAAAAGCTTCCGAATTCGGCTTTCTATTAAGGAATTGTTTGACCAATTCCAAAGGATCTTCCGTCCCTCCTTTTTCTAATATTATTTTTCGATACCGCATTCCTGTTTCTTCATCAAGAATGCCATTTTTTTCAAAAATTGAAAACATATCGAGAGCATATACTTCTGACCATTTATATCCATAATATGCTGAACCATATCCATTTAAATGACCAAATGATGCTTGCTGATGGGTTCCTTCCTGATAAGGATATAAAGTAATTTTGTTTTGTAATTCAGCAATGATTTCAGTTGAGCCCTTCCCTGCGTCAGGATCGTATCCATCATTTAGTGTGAAATCCAGTACACCGTAAAATATTTGCTGAAGTGCCTTTGTACCTGAATTCAGATTTTTTGCGGCTATCATTTTTTCTAAAAGGGAATCTGGAATTACTATTCCTGTTTGATAGTGTTTAGCAAAAAGTGCAAGTGATTCCTTTTTCCAAACCCAATTTTCTAGCATTTGAGATGGCGCTTCTACAAAATCTCTTGCAACAGAAGTTCCTGCATACGATAATAATGGGGATTTTGTTAATACACCGTGCACCAGATGACCAAACTCGTGAAAATATGTTTCTACTTCATCATGAGAGAGCAAGGAAGGCTGTGCTGCAGTTGGCTTCGGAAAATTACACACCAAGGATGTGGCCGGTTTTTGATATCCTTTTTTTGTGAGTTTTCCCATAGTAACACTAAAAGCAGCCGCATGTCCATATTTATTTGCACGCGGAAACATATCCAGGTAAAACCTTCCAATTAACTCTTTACTGCTTGAATCATACACCTCAAACATTTGAACATCTTCATGCCATACTGATGGGTTATCTACTGCTCTGAATGTGATTCCAAATAATTTTTGGTAAATCGTAAAAAGCCCTTGTGTTACGGTATTAAATTCAAAATATTGTCGAATAACTTCAGAATCTAAACTATATTTTTCTTTAAGAACTTTTTGCTCATAATATCCCGCTTCCCATGGATGAATCACTCCTTCTTGTTTTCCTGTTTTTCGAGATTTTATTCGAAGCATTTCATCCACATCAGCCAAGGCTTTTGGACGAACTTTAGTCATTAAATCATTTTCAAAATTCCAGACATTACTTGGATTTTTTGCCATTCTATCTTCAGTGCGATATTCTGTATAGGTACGATATCCAAGCAAGGCAACCAATTCCCTTCTTGCTCTCAAAATGTCATGAAGTACATCGATGTTACTATCGCTTGCACGATTATTAAATTTATATCGTAGTTCTTTCCTTGCAATATCAGATTCAGAATAATCCATGAAGGGCACATATGACGGATACGACATGTCAATGGCATAGGTCCCATCTGATTGTCTCCTCTCTTTTTTATAATTTTTTGAAAGTCCTAATATTTGCTCTTCATTAACAAAAAGGGTGTCTTGGACTGTTCGAATATTTTTATCAAACGCCAACCCTAAATCGGTTAATCGGTTTAAAACAATTTTTACTTTATCCCTTTGCTCTTTCGGTAATCCAAAACCACTACGTTTATAATCAAGCAAGGTGTCATCCAGAAATTTCTTTTTGTAGCCTTTGAGTTGTGAGGCTTCAGAACCCTCACTATAGGATTTTACAGCCTCATATAATAATTCATCCAAGGATAAGGCTGTGATATATTTTTGGATTTTCCGACTGGCTTCCATACCCTCATTGCGAATATCTTCCTGGGTGTGCACAGACCCCATTAAATATGCCGGGCTCCATACAGATTCTATCACTGAATATATATCATCCAATCGAACCATTGTATTTTTGAAGGTTCTTTCGACATGTGAAAGGTGCTGAATTTCTGTTCTAATTTTATCAGCAGACTCAAGAACTTTTTGAGTAGCTTCAGAAATATCGCCCGGATTCAATTTAGCAAAATCATGAACCTCATTAAACGCGACTAATAATGGGTTTTTTTGTTCTGGAACAATACGGGATGTTTCATTCCCTGCATCAGCTAAAAAATAGACGCAACTTGTCAATAATATTGTGAGCCAAGATAGAATGAGTTTTGTATTTTTCATGAGTTTCTTTCTTTGTATGTATTATGAATTAATTAAGCCCTAAATAAAGGATGTAGGCAATTGTGAAGTAAGCTAAACCAGAAGTAAATCCCTGCATACGCTTAGACTGTACGGCATCTTTTTCAAGTTGGATCTGATTTGCTTCGTGTGTTATTTTTTTCACCGTCTCCTTATGTGGACATTTTTTAAGTTCTAAAAAATATTTAAAAATTTGAAATCCCCTTAAAGATCTTAAGCCTTTTTCCTTTACAATTTGAATTGTTTTACTTTCGCAAGATTCAGTAATGTCTTCAGGATAAGCCATGAGCAAATTGCCAATCAGCAAGATTCCGCTAAAAGTTATTTTTATGACCATCCAAAAACCAAATGTAGGTTAAAAACGGGTAGTACCTTTATATCCATTTTTGGACCAGTTACTTTTTTCCCTGCAAATTTCCAATTTTTTTCGCTATAAAAATTTTGAATAAATCCCATTTTTGCATCAACAGCCATCCATGTAAATAGATAATATTTGATTCCAATTGTACTGGAAAAACCAAACCATCGCTTTACCATAGAACTTTCCGTATCATAACTCACAGAGGCATTTCCGTAACTGTCAAGAATATTATCCCAATCCGTATTTGAGCTTGGTGCTGTGAGCTTAATGGTACCCTTATTCCACATAGGAGCCAAGGTAAAATTCAGTTCTATTCTTTTTCGTAAATAAAAAAAAGTTTCAATTGGAAACATTCTATATGTAAGAGTTCTGCTAAAAGTAGATGATCCCAATTCCCCAGAATGAAATGAATGGAATTGCATAATGCCTATTCGAGCATTGGGATAAAATTGATATTGAAATCCCCAATTCAATAAAATATTTTTATTAAATGTGGTTGAAGAAGGAATGACAGAATTAGAATCTGAGTCCAACCCTACTAAGGATGGATTATAAAACCCTCCGCCGATATATCCATTCCATTTTGGTTGTCCATAGCCCAAACTAAACAAAATTAATAGGACAAATAATGATTTAGCTCGCATTATCAATGTTTATTATTAACTGTAAAATTACAACGAATTGCAGCTAAATGCATTTCTTCTCAAGGTGAATTTTGCGAAATGTATAATTAAATTAGCGAATGAACATTAGACAAATTCTCCCCATTATACTTTTTATAACTCCTCTTATTTCCCTGAATTCACAATCTTATCGAATCCGGGGTATTGCCGTTGACTCTGTGGGAATTCTACTAGAGAATAAACGAGCTGTTTTGAAAGACTCTACTGGTAAAGTTGTTTATCACACAAACACATCTAAAAAAGTTCTAAAACGGTATGGAGGTGGAAAATTTGTTTTCGATAATGTAAAAGCTGGAGATTATGACCTGAGAATAGAAACAGGTGCTCCGTTAAAAATTAGTCGTAAAATCCACATTTCAAATGAGCATCTAGATTTGGGTCAATTACGACCCCGAATGGAACTTCCTCAATATGTTCTACCTGATTTTTCAGACTCCCTACTAATATTCATTGACTCCATTTCAACAGATTTGATTCCTGGAGATTCAATAAACATTAAACATATTCTCGTTGACCTTGATGGAAATACCTCTATAGGTCGGGTAGACTCTATTTCAAACGATTCATTGTATTTTCAGTCTCTTGATATTGATTCAACTTGTTGTTTGAAATTGGATAACTTGTATTTCGCATATAATGATTATGGATTTCTTATTTATAAAAGCAGATCATTCAAAAGCAGACTAAAAGAGTTGGGGAAACGGGATGGCTATCTCATAACCCATAAACAGGATACTCTTCATTATGATTCCATAGAATTTGAAGAAGAAATGAATAATCCCGGACTTGCTATTTATAATTCAGAACATTCACCACTATTTCTATCATTATTCGATATTTACCTTATTCGTACTGGAGAAGGCTATATTGAAAATTCTGTTCAGCGTGGTTTTTGGACAGGAGTTGGTCTTATTGGTGGTTATCTCGGTTATCGCATGATTAATGAAAAATCATTTCGCCCTGCTTTAAGTGTGCTTCCTTATCCTTTTGTAAACCCAAGCGGCAAACAATATCAATCAATGATTTTAACTCTACCATTATTAACCCTTAGTTGGGTTACCTATGATTTTTACAACGATAAGCGCACTAATTATATATTACCCCAACACCAAAAAAGTCCTTTTCCTAAAAATATGTTTGTCTTTTCATTATCGGAGTGGACTATGGAGAAATTAAATCCGGTTATTAGCCCTATAGCAGACTCATTTTTATTTAATTATTTTAAAATAAAGAAAAAATGAAGATGTAATTGAACCTGGCGTTTAAGAATTAATTCTTTTCTTGCTTAATGCCGGAACTCCAAACCAGCGAACGACTGCATCTCCAAATTTTGGGAACAACTGACCCAATGCCAAAAGGGGTCTGATGGGACCATGATTGACAATCAATTCAGATGATCCCGATTGCAATGCTGTTATAATAGCTTCACCGACTTTTTCAGGTTTCGAAGAGCCTAAAAGTTTGGGTGGATCAATTTGCCCATCATGAAACATCCCTGCATCCGAAATAAATCCAGGGCATATTGCGGAAATATGAACATTTTTTTCTTTTAATTCCTGACGTAAACCATCTACCCACATGATCATTCCTGCCTTAGTAGCTGAATAAATGCTGTTATAAGCAACACCTTTTTTCCCGGCCAATGAAGCAATGTTTATAATATGCCCTTCATTTCTATCTAACATTTTTGGCAATAATATTCTGGATAGTTCTAAAGGAGCCATCAAATTGGTTTTTATCATGCCATCAAAAGTGGAATAAGACTCCCGATGAAAATATTCATAATGTTCAATTCCAGCATTGTTGATTAGAAAATGAATCGGACCCATAGTACTTTCAACGTGATTGATTAATTTCTTCAACTTATGGGTTTGAGTTAAATCAAATGGAAATACTTTACACGGGTGTCCATGAGTTTCCATATTTTGTTTTAATGTATTTAGATCGGATTCTGAACGAGCGACACCGGCAATGATTATACCCTCTTTGGCCAATCTCCTTGCAATATAATGTCCGATTCCTCTTGAAGCTCCGGTGAGTAGAGCTGTTTTACCGGAAAAATTCAATTAAAAGGAGCCACTCAAGGATTGCAATGCTTCCAATAATATTCTGGGATCAGATGAATGTGGAGCATTTGACGGATCTAATATATCTAAATCCGATGCTGCTTTAGAAAAATCTCCTGAATTAAAATAGGATTGTGCTCTGGCTAATCTCACATCCTTATGATCAATATCAGATTTATAGGTAAACTGAAAATTACTGCTCTCATTTAAAATATAACTAGCATGAGTGATAGCATCTTCATATCGTCCTAATATGAGTTCAACCAGGGTTAGTCCCGTCGCAACGTCTAATTTGGACTGATTAGTATCAATAAAATATGTGTTGTATGCTAAAGATAAATCTTCGCGACTGTCCTCATAGTTTCTATTAAACGCATTTGCCCATCCTCTTCCTAACAGTACTTCACCATGAATATTATCATAAAAAGTACTGGAATTAACAATTTCTAGAGCAGCATTAAATTGGATTAATGCATTCTCATAATCTTGATCTTGAAACAAATTCCACCCATCATTGATAAATAATTGAATAGCTTCCGTTTCATCTTTGTTACCTGATAGTGTTACCAAGATCGGATTTTGTTCAACTGATGAATTATGGTGAACGATTAATGTGGAGTTTGCAGTTCTGGATTCGGGTGTGTATCGAATAGGGATATCCACAGATTGACCGATATCGATCAAGTAAGAAGTTTTTTGGTCCGGAAGAGAGAACTCACCCTCTATTCCCGATAATACAACTTCAAGCGCAAACCCTGAATTTGAATAATTATTTATAGAGAGAGTCAAGTCTTTACTCACTGTTACTAAACCGAATTTTAAATCAGTATCGCTTAAAGAAAATTTGACAGGCCCAACCCCTTCTCCCTTAATAGCCATGACATAAAAATAATCCAAATCTCTCTCTTGATTGATTAGAGTAAACCTTCCTTCATACTTTTGATTAGCTGTTGGGTTGAAACTTACATTTATCGATTTTGATTCTCCTTTTAAAAGTTGTATATCTGTTGAATGATCAAATGTAAATCCCGGTGAATCCATAATCTCGAGATACCCTGAAAAATCACCCGTAGAAGATTCAGGATTCGTTAGAGTTACTAGGGTATCTATGGTCGTTCCTTTCTCAACTTTACCAAAATCCAATTGAGCTGGAGTAAATGTTATATCAAAACTGGGTACCGTATCTTCTTGACATGAAATAAGAAAAATAAATGCCAGTGCTGCGGATTTTAAATATTGCCTCTTCATCTTCATCACCTTGTTAATATCATTTTTTTTGTATGTCTGAAACTTCCTGCAGAAAGCTGGTAAAAATACACGCCACTCCCCACCGGTGCACCCCATCTATTGTGACCATCCCAACTGACTTGATAATATCCTGCCGGATAATACCCATTTTTTAGAATTGATACAGATTGTCCTAAAATATCATAAATTGTGAGGGTTATCCACCCGTCCTGAGGGAGTTCAAATTGAATGGAAGTTTCGGGGTTAAACGGGTTTGGATAATTTTGCCTTAAAGCAAACTCTTTTGGCAGAAGTGTATTTTCTACTGCTAATGGTTGTCCACTCCCTGCTTTCATAATCACAAAATGACCCAAAGTTTTTGCAATTCCAACTAAACTGTTTCCATTTGGAGATACTCTTGTTGGTAACTCTCTCCACGAGTTCCCGTCCCAAAATCCAACCACTAAAAGTTGTGGGATTTGATCCGACAATTTTGATGGGATCTCAATGGTAACCGGCGCAACTAAATTCAATGCTTTCCCTACAGGGCTCACCGTATATATCTCACTCGAAGTTAGAGGAAGATTCGTATTAGGGGCATTATCAAGTTTATTTAGATTTCCTTTCCCACTTAAAATAAATATATCTTCACTTAAAGCATTTCCAGGGATGTCCATACGAAAATTGTAATTATCAGCAAATAAAGTCGCTCCGACTCTACCTTCAGTGTAAGTCACATTATAGGAAAATGATGTATCCAACTCTGTTTGTCCATACCTCAATTTACCTTTAAGATTGATGTCTAAGGTTCCACTGGATTTTAATCGATAATTATGAGCCACAAGAATACTGTCATTCCCCGGTAGGATTTGAGAAACCACTTCTTTGCTTTCGCCTCCATTTGTTGCAGTAATTTTTATTTTATTAGGAGCCATTAATGATGACCCTAAAGCATATAGGTCCAGTTCATCTGTGAAAACCGGATTCTGAAAAAACCCTGATGTAAATACGGGTTTAGTTGTATCCGAATAAAAGAAAGTTGCCCTCATCATATAATTCCATCCATCAAGAGAACTACCACTCACATTAAAGTCCGAAAGGCTTGCCATTTCTTTTTCACCACCATAATTAAATGCATATGTATAAGTTTTTCCATCAGCATTTCGATCCATTGCCAAATAAGTTCCTATGGAATCATCTTCCACAAAACCAACAAATACTTCCTGTAAATCTTTTAATTGTTCAGCATAGGGAGATAAGTCCACAACTAAAAATTCTGATGAAGTTATACTGCTGACGGTAGGTGAAAAAATAAATGGAGTGATTACATCTTCCACTGTACCATCCGTTCCAATGGGTTTCCAAACATGAATTTCGAAATCTTTTTCTGCGTCCAAAGGTGTAGTACTCCCTGAAAACTCCTGTTCAAACCCTGCCATAACTTTAAATTCAACGAGTTGGTTTTGAGCCATTGCCGGCTTAAAATGCATGGCCCAACCTTTTCCAACATTACTTTCTCCCCCTCCCCAGCCTAACCAGCCAAAGCTGCCTCCGTCATAAGAAAAAACATCAGGGGTTCCATCATCGTAGGCAATTTCATCATATTCAGAGTATTCTGATATATCATATCCTTTAGACACAAAATCATACACCGAAGCAGTATTTTTTGTATTTGCAACGATAAATACAGCTTTAGCTACTTTTTCTGTATCATGGTCAACCAAATGGGTGGCACCATCTACAATATCTTTCACAGAAATTGAGTTATTAGTGTATTCAATAACAGCATATTCAGGTCGTGTAGAATTTTGAGCTGTAAGTGTCATTTCCATCGAATCGGCGGAAGAAGAATATTCAATGTAATTAGGTGATAATTTTAATATTGAATTGTTCGGAACATTTTGATTCGCTAGTCTAAACGTAAATTGAGGTTTGGCTCTCATTGGGATGAAAGATTCATATCCATATTTTCTATCAACGGTTATATCATCTAAATAGTTTGCAATATACCAATTCTTCAGAAATCCTTTATGGTCAAGACCTGTATTTTTATTAGAGAGAATTGTATTAAATGCTGTAAACCCATTTGAAGTATTCGTCATAACATCTTTGATAACTTCAACACCAAACTGCTCAACATAATAGAGCGTGAATAATGAGGCCATGGCGTAATGTTGTATATCCGATTCCCACTTCCAGCTTATTGAAGGATCTTGCAGGTAATATGCGTGAGAAATGTACTCACCTCCACACAAAATAGTCGCCATTTCACTTAATCCTTCATTGAACTGGGTATCCTCATCTGGATCATAAGTATAATGTATAAGATGCTGAAATTCATGACTGAGGGTAGCCTCAGTATAACTTATTGTAGAACCTATGTCAATGTAGACAATATCTCTCTGATTACTCCCTTCATAATTTGTCTGATCCCATGGTGAGAAATACCCGGCAACTCCAGAATATAGATCTGCAAATAGAAAATCAACTATTCCATCGCCATCTTTATCAGGCGGATTGCCAAAATATTCTAATTCAATATCCCATACTCCTTTTGTTGTATCGATGGATCCTATTGGTGTTTTTGTTTCCAATAATGATTTATACTGTTCAGCTAAAGCATCGGAAATAGTATTTGCACTATGGAGTATGGTTGTATCTGCCCAAATAGCAACATGGTCTCCTTTTGCAAGTAATTTTGCCCCAATTTGATTGCGGACGGAATTTCCCTGTTCATCGGATTGTAAAACATAAAATAAATCTATCTCTCCAATCGTATAAGCTTTCTGACGAATGAGTGGCATTTTCATTTTTTTGTATAATTCAGGATGATTTTTCTCCATATATCTGTTTACAGCTTGCTCTTTCTCTAATGAACTATTGGGAGATCCACAGATGTTCCTTTCATTCTTTAATATCGGCTTGTCATCAGTAAAACCCATATGTTTCAAACTTGCATTCCCGGGTATGCCGCCATATAAATAACCAAACACGATTGTGGTTGTGATAAAAGTATTCTTAATCATTTTTTTTGAGAGCCTTAAGATTATTTATTAGAAAACGAAGTTAATTACGTGGTAACTATTAAGTGAATTTTACCTTTGTAATTCGCTCGAGAAAATACAGGAGGTATTTCGGTTTTCCCAATGGAGATTCTCCTTTGAATAGGTGGATATAGCATTATTATCATCTTTTATTTTACATAAAATAAACAGATTCCTTTACTCATCTCGATGAGGCTTCCTTCAAACCATCCGAAATTCTCTTAATTGTGTTCAATATAATAAACCCCGCAAAAAGCAGGGTTTTGTATTTGAGCGAGAGACGAGGTTCGAACTCGCGACATCCACCTTGGCAAGGTGGTGCTCTACCAGCTGAGCTACTCTCGCAATAATCTTTAAATCAAATAATTATATCTTTTTAGCATTGGGAATTTAAAGGTGTTTAAAAATGGGTCAAACGGATTTTGGAAAAAATTCCAGGCGACGTTCTTCCCTGAATAAAATGACTAAGGACAATGCCAAATAAATAAAATCCTCTATTAATCTGCGAAAACTTATAGTTTCGCCCCCACCTTCACTGACCGAAAAGCATCCGCAATCTATATCAATCCCTCTAGCCAGAGCCTGCGAAATTGCCACAATAAAAACGACCATCATAACTGCACTCATCACCGCTGCACCGTCCACCATAATCCCCGCAATTAAACAAATGCCGACAAATAATTCCAACCATGGCATGATGAGACCCATTAAATTCTCCAAACCAAAAGGAAGCATGTGGTAATTCCCTATGGCTTCTGAAAAAGCAGCAGGATGCATGATTTTATCCCAGCTCGCATATATAAATATGACACCAACGATCATCCTTGCAAAAAATACACCTTGGACTTTAAAATATCTTCTCATTGTTCAATTTCAGTTGGATAATTTGCTTTCGTCCATTCCATCCACCCCCCTTTAAACACATAAATCAGATTAAATCCCTGAGATTGTAATTCATAGGCTAATTCGTCACTGGAACCACATCCTTCATCCCCACAATACACAACTATAGGGGTATTTTTCCCTTGAATTGCATCAATATTAAAAACCAGTTCTAACAAAAACCCATTTTTCCAAGCTTTTTCAATATGTCCCTTTGAATAATATTCTTCATCTCGAGCGTCAATGAATAACACCCCCAAATCAAATAATTCTTTTGCCTGTTTTAAGGAAATAGTTGCAATTATCGGCTCGGATGAATTATTGACTGACACTGATTCTGTTTTTTCAATTTTGGGTGCAAGCCATGGAATGCGATCTACTCTAATGATATTTGCACTAATCCCAATAATGATAGACAGAATCGTTAATAATAAGGCTTGACATAATGGGGATTTCAATGTGCAAATCATTGGGATATTAAAGTTGTTTTTGTTCCAATGATAAACAGGTTTTCAACGTCTTATCTACATAAGCGAGTAATGTTTCTTCATCTCCAATATCTCGATTAAGTGGAATGAGAGAATAAAACGAAGTATTCACCGCATCATTTAATTTACTTTCAGATTCTCTTAAGTTTTTCTGATAAGAATCAACCATTTTTAAAACATTGGGGTTACTTTCATAGATTTCTTCTAAAGATTTATTCGGATCTCTTTTTTGAAGATTGTTAAGGCGTTTGCCTAAGGTTATCAATGCCATTTTTGCACCGGTGATATCTTGTATCGGCTTTTCTTTATCCTCAATTTTAATATCGATTCTTCCTATATATTTCCCTTGAATACTCATGGCATAAACAAGCGGAGATTCTTTTTTCTGCGGTTTTTCTGGTCGAGTTCGAGCAGTTTCCCGGCTTGCAAAAATGTAATTAGCCCCGGTGAACTGTTCTCGGGCTTTTTGTAATTCATTTCGCGTTGAGTTTAATAAAATAACAATAATATCTACACTATCTTTTACTATTTCAATTTCTTTTTTTCCTGCATCAAGATAATTAAGCAATTCGAGAGATTCAACCGATCTTGGAATTTGTGTCAAAAGTCCGATCACACCGACTTTAAGACCGCCTCTCTCTATCTTAACATTGGATCTAAAAGCCAACCTCCCTGTTTTTTTATCTATAAGATTAGCAGAAATAAATTCAGCCTGAGAAGAGGCTTTCAATTCTTTCAAAAACTCATACCCAGCGGCAAAATCATTCTGTCCTATATTAAAAACGTCATAACCGATATGGTCACATCCTTTAATGACTGCCCTGGCTTTTAATTTTGCAGACTCTTCCTTGCCTGGTACAAGATAGTGGTGCTCAAAAAAAGCATCACCTGCATCTAAAAGTAAAGGGACAATCCCTTCCTTTTCAATTTGATCAACATAGTTTGCTCTTCTGGGCAGACCGCCCAGTGGATTAGTCTTTCAGCCACAGGGGTCAAGTTGACCCCTGACATTGGTTGTGACCAATAATGTTGTCTTTTGTAAATCAATGGATTGATCGCAGGACCAAAATCCATACAGTAGTACAAAAAGCAGAATATGTTTCATGATTCTCATTGATTGAATTTATTCTTTCTTTAAATAAAGCTCAAGAATTCTTATCCTCCTGATAATTTTCCATGATATCCTTTGGATAAAAGAAGTTCCAGAACTTTATTACGAACATTTCCCTGAATGTGTATGTTGTTATGCTTGATTGTCCCCCCTGCTCCACAAAAACGTTTTAGAACTTGTCCGAGACTCTTCATTTCTTGCAAACTCCCTCTGAATCCTTTGATTACAGTTACATATTTACCCCCACCTTTTCTTTCTAAATGAATTCGTAAGTCCTGTTCAGCTGGGTTATGGATATTACCAGATTGAGATTCATCATTTTGAATGGTCCAATCTGGTTGTGTTGAAAATACAATGTTAGTTTTTTCTTTTCTTAATTCCTTCATTTTATAGCGCAGGAGTATTTTTTAATAATGAACCGCTTAGCAATCAATTTCTAATTCCTTTTTAAGGGGATTAATCCTTGTTTTGTCCATATTTCAAGGTTTTTTGAAACATAGTGTCCACCGGAAGCTGTCACAGCCAAATAATACATTTCGATGCCATCGGAACCGGGTAAAATGGAAAGAGAAGTAAAATCGTTCTCGTGGTCAATATTGGTTAGAAACTCAAAAGTATCTCCAATAAGGAGAGGTGATTTGTTTCGCATTCGATATAAATTTCCAAAATTAGAAAGACCTACAAATCCAACTTCCGGAGGAGCTATACCGAAGGAATAATGAATCACTGAAACGATCGTTTCGTTTTTCTCTCCAGATTTTTGACTATTGGACCATGCTTCCAGTTTTAACAAAAGGTCATTGGGTACAGATTTCCCCGGAGGTCCTTGTTTGCCGGGTAATCCCGGTTCTCCCATTTCCCCTTTTTCACCCTGTATTCCCTGAATACCTTGTTCACCATGAGGCCCCTGAGGTCCCGGAACTGTCTGAGGAGTACATCCAACAGCCAAAATAAGAATTGTGAGAAACTGAATCTTCATTTATCCTGCCGGAAACAGATAAGGCAGAGCCCTGCCCCATGCCATGGACATAATGATAAGTAGTTCAGAAATGATTGCCGTAGCAAAAAACATAATTGCCCGCTTCATGGCTGCATTTTTATAGGCATTTATTTTGCCCAATGCAAACAATTGTGTGGCAAACATATTATACGTTTTTTCAGGATCTTCAGAAACATCTTCAAGATAATTTGCATATTCAGTAGGTGAATTGAATTGGCTGATCCCCCCAAAAAATGTAACATTAATATCAGGTATTTCATCCGGCGTATCTTCATTCCTTACTCGTGGAACAATAACCAGCATAAGATTAATGATAGCCAAAAGAGCTGCAATAAAATAAATAACAACCATCACAAACTTAAACCAATCCATTTGAACTTTTAAAAAATGGACAATAAAAAAGACCATAAATACTCCTAAAATTGACATTAAAGTAAATGCCTTCTGATCTGTGCGCTGGAGTATTTGCTGTTCACTGGCCAAGATTTGAAAAATCGGCGCGTTTCCACTTTTAATATGTTTTGATTCCATAAGTATTAACCTTTTTTAGCCTTTATAATGATAACGAATACGATTAAACCAATCTGTGAATCTTAAGCAACATTGGCAGAGATTACAAGACAGGTTTTACATACCATGATTTTAAAATGATCTATAATCGAAGCAGTGGAGCCGATCAGGATCGAACTGACGACCTCTTGAATGCCATTCAAGCGCTCTCCCAACTGAGCTACGGCCCCAAAAAGGGCAAGAAATTACATCGATTCTTTTACCTTGTCCAAGGCTATCCTAAAGGTTGTTTTCAAAATATTGAATCAGTTTTCTAAATAAATGTTTTCGGGCATTTCCTCCTGACATACTATGGGGACGATTCGGATATAAGAATACATCCAAGGATTTATCTTTTTTTACAAATTCCTCAATTAACTGCGTGGTATTTTGCGCATGGACATTATCATCTCCTGTTCCATGCATCACGAGTAATTTTCCTTTAAATCTGTCCACATAAGAAAATACGGATGAAGAATCATATCCGGCTTCGTTATCCTCCGGCAAACCCATGTACCGTTCCGTGTAAATAGAATCATACAGTCGGAAATCCATCACCGGGGCAACAGCCACACCAACTTGAAAATAATCCGCATTTTTTGTTAGCATCAACCCTGTAAAGTACCCACCTCCGGACCACCCCCATGCCCCAATCCGATTTGGGTCCGCATAGCCTTGCTCCACAAGCCATTTAACTCCCGCAGCATGGTCTTTTGCTAAATAATGCCCCATATTTCCATAACTCAAATTCTTAAAGGCTTCTCCTCGTCCACTCATCCCTCTCGAATCCATAGAGAATGTAATAAATCCATTTTGTGCAAAATACTGATTTAAAGAGCCTCCCCAATAATTTCTAACAATTTGTGTTCCGGGCATCCCGTAGCCATTAACAATAACGGGATATGGCTTCCCTTTAACAAAATCTGGAGGTAATGTAATGACACCATTAAGACTTACTGCATCATCTCCTGAGTTAAACTGAACGAGTTGCGGAAATGACCAGTTATATTCATCATATTGTTCTCTATTGGTCTCTTTTAAAAGATTTACAATTTTACCTGTCGTATCTCTTAAAACGATTTTACGAGGTTGGGTAAAACTGGAATAGGAGTCTATAAAACAATTCCCAGTAGAACTGAAAGAAATAGAGTGAGAACCTTTTTCCGGAGTAAGTAGATTCAAGTTTTCACCGTTCATATGAATTGAATACAGGTGGCTTTCGGACATATCCTTTTTGTTTGCCATGAAGTAAATGATATTTTTCTTTTCGTCAACATGAACGATTTTAGTCACTTCCCAATTTCCTGAAGTAATTTGTTTTTCTTCGGTCCCATCTTTAGAATGGATAAATAAATGCTGCCACCCGGTCCGTTCCGATATCCAAAGTATTTTCCCATTTTTAAGAAAATAATAATTCCGATGCAAATCTACCCATCCTTGTTCATCTGATTCTTTTAATCCAATTTTCGATTTACTTCTCTTTGGATTGGTTAATAAAAATGTCCATTCATTTTGCAGTCTGTTCATTCGCATAATGACCAGTTCATTTTTTTCAGTCCATTTCATCCAAGGATAATAACTATCACTGTTATATAATATATCCATCCACTTTGTTCTTCCACCAAAAATAGAAACAACACCAATTTTCATTTTAGGATTTTTTTGACCGGCTTTTGGATAATGAAGAGTTGTCAATTTTGGATATAGGTCCAACTCATCCACCATAGTAAAAACAGGTACTTCAGATTGATTTTCCTCCCAAAAAGCAATGGATTTTGAGTCAGGTGACCATCTATAACCGTCATAGGAACCAAATTCCTCCTCATAAACCCATCCAAAATGACCATTTAATATATGATCTGAACCTGTCCTTGATAATTGTTTTTCTTTTCCATTTACCATATTAAACACATACAAATTATTATCTGACCGAACATAAGCTAATTTCCTTCCGTCCGGAGAAAATTTTACATTCCTTAAATTGATATTGTTTTTAGAAACCTGTATAATCTCTTTTGTGTCCAAATTCAATACAAAATAGGTAGCGGCGGAAGAATGTCTCCAAATTCTTTTTGCATTCTTCCTAAATAAAATTTTATTACCGGTTTTATTAAAAATAATGTGCGATGGAAGAAAATCTAATTCCGAAGAATTTGGTTTATTCCCTGAATGAATAATATTGAAATCTTCTCGAGTTAAAAATACAGTCGTATCATTGGTTATGAAGTCAATCTTATTCCAGGAATCCTTTCCTTTTACTAAAATTGCATCTTCACCTGGAAACCACAAATATCTTCCAAGAGAGGCTGATCTAAAAGGTGGATGTCCTATTACATCTTCTATTGTTAATCGTTTATTATTTTCTCCTACTGCCAAGGAGAAGAAAACCAGAAAAGCTACTCCAATATTTTTCATGATTATAGATTCCCTTGTACTTCGCTTAATAGGTTAATCATCATTTCATAATTTAGTCGGCCTGTATTCACATTTCTCGGGCTGGGATGAAAACAACTCCATAGTATTTTTTTGTCCGGCATTTCATAGAATTTATTATGACCGAATGGATAGTCTTTTGCTTTCAATGTAAACTGTTGTCTATAGTATTTCAAACATCCATCAAAAGCGATTTTACCCAAAGCCAGAATAATTTTTATATTTTTAAGTAATTCCATCTCACGATTAAAAAAAGAAAAACAGTTTGTAAGTTCTTGGGCAGACGGCTTATCCATTGGCGGTACACATTTTAAAACAGGTGTCATAAATGTATTATATAAGCGCAATCCATCATTCACATTATCAGAATTTGGTTGATTGGACAGGCCGGCATCGCATAAACATTTTATCAAAAAATCAGCAGATTTATCCCCGGTAAACACCCGTGCAGTTCTGTTCCCGCCATGGGCGGCAGGTGCAAGACCTACAATGAGCAGACCCCCGTTCTTGTCGCCATATCCCGGGACTCCTTTTCCCCAATAGGTCCACTCCATAAACATTTTTCGTTTTTCTCTCGCTATTCTGGTTCGAAACTCAACAATTCTTGGACACAACTCACACGACACAACTTTTTTATAAAGGGCCGATAAATCTCCGTTTCCTGTAAGCATAGGATGAGATTTTACCGTAGGATGAGAATCAATCATCGGGCGATAAAAGCACCTTTCCAAAATTACGGTGCTCATGAATATATTGGTGGGCTTCAGCAGCTTGGCTAAATGAATATATTTTATCAATTACTGGTTCTATTGTTTTATCATTAAACCAATCCATAACAACGGTTACAACTTTTTCATGGAAATCTGGCTTGGCTTGCAATCTGCCAAGGTGAAAGCCAAAAATACCCTTATTATGCAACATGAGTTTCAGGGGGTCAAATTTTATTCGTGTCATATATTCCTTTATAGAATGGAGAGTCATCCGCCTGTTGCGTGTTGCAGCAGTAGAAAACCCATAAGCAATTAGTCGTCCTAATGGTGCTAAGGACTTATAACTTTTTTTTGTATTTGTTCCCCCGATAGGATCAAGTATAACATCAGCGCCTAAGCCTCCGGTAATATCTTTAACCCTTTCCACAAAATTTTCATGTTGATAATCTATAAGATATTCGACGCCCATAGACTTCAATCTTTCATGCTTATGGGAGGATGCTGTACCAATAATTCGCGAACCCAATTTCTTCCCAAGTTGAAGAGCGGCTATCCCTACCCCTCCTCCTATACCATGAATAAGCAGCCATTCTCCAGGTTGTATATTCGCTTGTGTAACCATCATACCATAGGCCGTAAAATAATTTACGGGAACAGCAGCGGCCTTTTTTAAATCATTTTCAGATTGAAGCGGTATAATATTTTTTCTGTTTACAATAACCTCAGAAGCATATCCTCCGAATTCGGTGACAGCTAAAACCGGTTTTCCTATCAATTCATTTAGAGAAGAATCTCCCACAGAGTCCACCACACCTGTAACTTCATATCCCGGTACAAATGGAGGTTTTGGCGCACCAGGATATAAACCCAACCGACACATTAAATCCGCAAAATTAACTCCTGAATAGCTTACATTTATTTTGACGAATCCCTTGGGTGGTAATTCTGAAGCTGCTTCTTCAAGAATTAAGTTTACTGGAGAGCCATATTTTTTAATTGTGATTTGCTTCATTAGATTCCTTCATAAACGAGGGTTAGAATGGTACGGAAAGTAATTCGTAATTCCCATATCCGAAAATGCAAAAAATGATTCAAATAAATAAGAATCCTTATAACTGTTTTCCTTCAATTATGTATACAATTGGAATCATCATTGCGAGAACACTGGCATTTCCCTAAATTCGCACCCCTTCAAAATCTAAGAATTAAACATTTTTATTAAGGAATATTCATAATGGCTATGATGAGAAGTCTCCGCGACAGAATGCATGTCGTACTATGGGGATTACTGATTTTATTTATATTGAGCATGACCGTTGGCGGATTGGTTGGCGGTGCAAACATTATTGATCAATTATTGGGACGTATCAGTCCAGTTGAGGCAATTGGTGTTGTGAATGGTGATATTATTCCACCGAACCAGTTTAATCAAGCAGTGAGTGCCCGTTTAGAATCCTTTAGAACTCAGGGGCGAGAGGTGACTGACCAAATCCTTGAATCAATTCGTGAAGATATCTGGAGCACTTTTGTTGAAGAAAAACTTCTAGAGCAAGCCATTGCAGAATTAAACATCTCTGTTACAGAAGAAGAGATACTTTATCATCTGGAAAATAATCCTCCTGCCGACATCCAGCGCTTTTTCATGGTGGGAAATCAGTTTGATGAAGAAGCCTATCGGAACGCATTAAATACACCTGGAAGCGTAGATTGGACACCGATTGAGACTTGGATGCGGGATTATTATATCCCCCGATTTAAACTACAGCAAACCTTAAATTTATCTGCTGTAGTAACAGATGAAGATATTCATGATGAATTTATTAAAAGGAATGTAGAGTATACTATTAATGCCCTCCATATCCCAACAGCGGCAGTACAGGATGAAGTGATTGAGCCCAGTGACGATGACTTATTGTTGGACTATAATTTAAGGAAAGAAGATTTTAAACAAGAAGAGCGAAGGATTTTATCCTACGTTCGATGGGAGAAATCTCCGACAAAATCAGATACACTGCGAATCTTTAACGAAGCTCTGTCCATAAAAAATTCGGCTCAGAAGGGTGAAAATTTCAATTATTTGGCTAATCTATATTCCCAGGACCCTGGCAATCAGGTCAATCCTGACTCCGGGCGTGGAGGAGATTTGGGCTGGTTTGGTAAAGGTCAAATGGTACCACCCTTCGAAGATGCAGCATTTAACGCAAAAACCGGTCAAATTGTTGGACCTGTGTTGTCTCCTTTTGGCTATCATATCATTAAAATCGACAGCTCAAAGATAGATAAAAAGGAAAGAAAAATTCGAGCAAGTCATATATTATTAAAAATTGAAATAGGACAGAATACAAAAACAGAATTGCGACGAAAATCTACCTTATTCAGTTACGATGCCCAAGGAGAGGGGTTTTCTGCAGCCGTTGATACCCACAAAGTCTCAATACACCTTATTTCATCTGTTGGAGAAAAAGATATATTCCTTCCTGAAATCGGTACTTTTCGTAGTGCGGTTAGATTTGCCTACAATAATGAAATCGGGTCAATATCAGATCCCCTCGAAAACGACAATTTTTTTGCCGTGTTTTCATTGGATTCAATTCATGAAGAAGGAATTTTACCCTTTGAAACCGTTAAAGAACAGATTTATTCTAAAGTATTGAAAGAAAAACAACGAAATGCTGTAGAAATGCTCGCTTATGAATATAGAGGGCAATTAGATGGTGGGGCTGTATTTTCAGATTTATTGAAAGAAAATGAAAAATTAGAATTGGTTAGCCTAGATTCTAAAAAATTGAACAGCTCTTTTAAATCACTAGGAAAAAGTAACCATCTTGTAGGGGCTTTACTTGATGCAAAAGAGGGCGATCTCCTTGGACCAATACCAACTTACCGAGGGTTTGGTTTAGTTCTCCTCATGAGTGTGGGAGAGTTTGATTCAACAGAATGGAAAGTGCAAAAAGATAATATCCACTTGGATCTCATGCGCCGGAAGCAAAACCAGACCTATCAAAGTTGGATGGCTGAACGGAGAGAAGAAGCGGATATTGTGGATAATAGGAAGTATCACTTTTAGGAAGCGTGCCTCCAATATATTTTCGATTATTATATAAATTGTCGAAGTAAGAATAATCCCCCGGTTGACCTGAGGTGTATGGACAGGGGGATTATTTATATACCAATGGTGTAGTAGTATACGACAAAGACACAGCGACGAATCGCTGGCTACATCTTGGAGATAAGATGGTTTTCCTTTGATCCGTCTGGTTGACAAGCGACGATTAAACGCCAATCCAACCTGAACAAGTTTAAGAAAGTGGTCTTTAAAAGATTCTTAAATATAGAATAAAAAATATTACCTGGATTCAAGTAGTAAGTGCAACAGTGTCTGATTCTCCAAAAAATACT
>CAZJUP010000024.1:0-28804 GCA_964549275.1 uncultured bacterium
ATCAGGTATTTTTTGGAGAATCATACAATGTTGCACTTACTACTTGAATCCAAGATTTGATTTATGCAACAAGAGATTTAGATATTTCAAATTTTCCTAAAATAAGAGATCATTTTATTAAATATCAAAAAGTTATTAAAAACAGAAGTCAAGACAGGGGCGAAATTCAAGCGGCGCTGAAATTAGGTAAATGGTGGGTGATTTTTGCAGCAAGAAACAAAGAAATATTTATGGGTGAGAAGATTATTTCACCGCAAAGATCTTATTCAAATAAATTTTCCTTCAATAATACAAATTGGTTTTCCAGTGCTGATGTTTATTACATAACAAAAAGGGATAGAGAATTGAATCTAAAATATATACTCTCTCTTTTAAACTCAAAACTTTACTTTATTTGGCTCTATTATCGTGGTAAAAGGAAAGGTGAAATGTTAGAATTGTATTATAAACCTTTATCTGAAATACCAATTAAGAAAATTAGTTTAGAAGAGCAAAACCCCTTCATTAATTTAGCCGACCAAATTCTCACTGCCAAAAAAGCCAACCCAGAAGCAGACACCACCGCCCTTGAAGCAGAAATAGACCAATTGGTTTATGAGTTGTATGATTTAACGGAAGAGGAGATTGCGATTGTTGAATCTTCAATTAGGAATTAAGAATTAGGAATGAAAAAAGATAATGTCATACAGGAGAAGAGTTATGCTTTTGCACTACGGATTGTAAAGTTATATCAGTTTTTAGTTAAAGAGAAGAAGGAATTTGTATTATCTAAACAGATTCTACGAAGTGGGACATCCATTGGTGCAAATGTAGAAGAAGCAATTGGCGGGCAATCCGAAAAAGATTTTAAATCCAAAATGGCAATAGCATATAAAGAAGCACGAGAAACCCATTATTGGCTTCGTTTACTTCGAGATAGCGATTATTTATCAAAAGAAAGCACCAAAACTTTATTATCGGATTGTGATGAAATATTGAAAATTTTGGGCAGTATCATTAAAACAATGAAAATTCGTAATTCTTAATTGAAGATTCTTAATTAAAATGTTGTATGGGCTGACGGAAGAAGAGATACAGATTGTGGAAGAGAGTGTGAAAAAATTAAGAATTAGGAATTAGGAACTATGAGTGTTGAGCCGAAGCAAAACGCTGACCGACAAAATCAATTACAAAATTTTTTAATTGAATTAGCAAAAAAAACAAAGTACCGTAGAATTGGTTTGGTACTACCGTTATTTTGGGAAACACAATAGAGAAGAATTGGGAATAAATGGTTTTCAATCAATATTACGACACTGAAAAGAAGCGGCTTTATTTACGGCCAACCTGCCAAGAAAATTTATGCAGGTTAGCTAATTCGTTAAAAAGTCGTTAAAATAATAAGAATGTGGTCATACGATGAATCACACACGTATTGTGAACGCTACATCACACGTCAGGATGTTTCTAAAATACTAAAATGAAGAAGGGTTGAGATCATGAAAGCCATTGGCAATTTTATTTGGTTTATTTTAGGTGGTATCATCATGGGAATTGGATGGTGGATTTCCAGCGTCATTATGTACATAACAATTATTGGTATTCCCTGGGGTAAATCGTGTTTTGTTATTGGGAAATTTGCATTTTTCCCATTCGGAAAAGAAGCCATCAGCCGAAAGGAATTAACCGGACAAGATGATATTGGCACGGGTGCTCTTGGCGCACTGGGGAATATTATTTGGTTTCTTTTTGCAGGGATTTGGTTAGCTATTGGCCATATCTTTTCTGCCTGTTTGAATTTTATTACCCTAATTGGGATTCCTTTTGGTATTCAGCATTTAAAATTGGCTGGTGTTGCTTTATCTCCAGTTGGTAAAACCATCGTGACAAAGGAAGTTGCAGAGGCTGCGAGAAAAGCAAATGCTGAAAGAACTGTTGAAAAATTACGAGAAACTGCCTAACTATTACTGTTTAAGAAATTATTAATTCATTCTTTCTAATTGGAAATGAATCAATCATCCATAATCAAGAATCGATAATCAACTTATTGAGCTGTCGTAGGGAATAATCCCCGTTCATTTATTGAACAGAAACCCCTAATTTATATTTCTATAACCATGTTAAAAAGATCCGTCATCGCTGCTCTTGCCGCTTTAAGCTTGCTTTTAGGGAATTCCTCTCTTGCCGTATTGGAGTTCACGGGAGAAAATATTTCTGACAGGCATTTAGAACAACTGGCAAAAACCCTTCGGACTGAACTGATGCAATATGATACTCTCGCCGTTATGGATGGGGGGGAGATGCGGCAGGAATTGGCAAACCACGGCATTGAATCGCCTCCCTGTTTCGACCACGACTGTGCCGTTGTTGCGGGACTCCTGTTGGAAACCGATTTTGTTGTCTCCGTAAATCTTTCGAAAGTCGGGGATGTCTTTGTTTTTTTAGGACGGCTTTATGACCTGGATACGGGACGGATTATTAATACGGTCACTTACGACCACGAATATTCTATAGACGGCCTCCTGACTGTGGGTCTGAAAAATGCTGCATTGATGCTTCTGAGCCAAAGAATCCCCATTCCTGCCCATGAACAAGAAGATTATGTTTATATCGTTAGTAACCCGGATGGCGCCAGTGTGCGGGTTGGGCGAAAAGTCCTGGATGGAACCACGCCCCTGGCGCTGGACAGAGTCACGGTAGAAAGCCAGCGCATTACCATCATTAAGGAGGCGTATCATCATTATGTGATACGGGGATTTCCGAAAAATGAAACCAGCCGGATTATTCAAGTGAAACTCTCACCGTTGGACCCCACAGCCTTTCAGGGGCATCTTAAGTTTTCCTCTCCCATGCCGGATAGTATTTACCTTACCTCTGATGATGGAGAAACGTCCTTGTTGATTCCGGAAGGGGCAGAGGAGATGACGGCCTTGGAAAAAGGATCCTACACCCTGAACTCTGACAGATATGTTATTCGTGAAGGATCGGTTAAAATTCATCCCAGAAAAACCTCCTTTCTTGACCCCACACTTATCCGAAGGGATACCATTGAAAAAAAGATGAATAAACACCGATTCAAGCGTAACATATATTTTTTTACTTCTCTCAGTTTTTTTACCGGAAGGGGATATTTGGAATACAGCGCCGATAAAAATTATGATCTGTATTTGGCTGACCCGGAAAAACCTGCTTCTCTTCGGGAGACTATTATAAAACAGGATAAAGCCAAACCCTGGGCTGCAGGGATAGGAACAGTATTAATTATTCCTGCCCTGTATCACCAGCTTAAAATCATTGGTTTTAGCCGATTATTAAGGGGATTGAATTGAACTATAAACGGGTACTTCTTGTAGTATTTTTAGCCGGTTCAGCCTGCGAGTTGGAAGAGCGGATCTGGAGTAATCCATACGATCCGAGAAGCGATCGCAGTTTATGGGCCCCGGACAGTTTAGTCGCTTATCAAGAATCTGCGGATAAGATAACGCTCACCTGGCGGCGAAATGGAGATGACTTTGACGGGTTTTACATCGATAAAAAAATCGGAGAAAATTCCTGGCTGGAAAAAATCGCCGAACTTTGGGATTCAGTCTACACTTGGACTGATACACTTGATTTAAAGGAAGTCGTGGCTAACCCGGTTAACTATACTTACAGGGTTTATGCTTATGCAGATACAAATGTGTCCAACGCTGTAGGGGTTACTGTTCTTCCGGATGTCCCCGGTGCTCCGGAAGCTGTATCTGTGGATACTGTTTTTTATGATTTCACTAAAATGACGGTGAAATGGACACCATCCCCAGAAGACGATTTCTCTGCATACACTTTGTTTCAGGCCAGTGGACAAACAGGGGAAAAAGATTCCATTTACTCTACACAAGACAGAGAGGTTGGGAGTTACGAATTAACTGATTTTGACCCCACAGTAGAGAACTGGTTTTGGATCCAGGTTGAAGACAGTACAAGGCAAAAAACAACTGGAAGTGGAATGGGGCACACAGTAGACCCTCCGCCGGAAGCCGTGGTGCTGGACACGATTTTATATACTCAAAATACGTTTTCTTTATCCTGGTCTCCATCCACAGTTCATGATTTTAAATCCTATAAAGTCCAGCAAATAAATATAGTCGACTCTTCAGTAGTTTTACTTGAAGCAGAATTCAATGATATTAACCAAACCACTTATCAATCTGTTACGGATGTGGATAAGGAATATTTTTATCGGATTACAGTAGAAGATTTTTGGGGTTTAACTGCAGTGGGTAATATTCGGGGAGCTACATCATTTCCTTCCATAGTAGTCCAAACATCTTTAGGGGATGACGGGGCAGGGATAGATATACAGAATTTGGCACCCACCGTAGCTGCAGGAAAGTCTCTGCCTGCGCTTACCGGGTATTTCCCCCTGTGGATTCAAGGAGGTAAAAAAATCTATGCTTTTCATACCTATAGCGCGGGAATGATTATGGATGCCGATGGAGAAAAACTTGAAGTGTTTTCTGAGTTTTCTAATGGGGGTCAGCCTCTTAACGTAGGCTTCAATCAAAATGAAACGATGGCTGTTTTTTCAACCACAACGGATGCCCTTTATACCTTGGATTTAGAAAACAGAATTTTTAATCAGATAACTTTTCCGGATAATAATGAAAAATACGGCGAACCGGAATTTATAGATAACGGGGATAGAATTTTATGCTGGAAAACAGAACATCAGTCAAATAATAATCTTGGTGTGCGAGATATTTTAATTCTGGATGCTGATGGAAGCAATACTCAAAATCTTACCCTTGCCGTCAATTTTGCTGAATATACATCAGGACGAATGAATGGGGACGGAGATACCCTGGTTTATGTAAAAAAAGGAGAGGGGGTATTTATTGCGGCAAGAAATGATATATCCAACGCCACAAAAGTGTCATCAAATATTCCTGACCCTTCTCCATATTTTAAAAATATTCGCTGGAGTAAAGACTCATCAAGGATTTTATATTGGTCCGGTGGCAATATTTATATTTTTAACAGCGATGGAACAGGCCACCGGTTTTTCAATGCAGGACGGTATGCCGATTGGAGCGAAGAGGATTCCAAAATCATTTTTCAGTTTGAATGGACCTCTTCGTCTACCAGTGGTAAGATGTATATAAAAGATTCCCGCGCCACCAGTGATGGAGTCCCTGATTTACTGAATGATAGTCCTTGGGCGCAACTCCAACCCCGACAATAAAAGGAAAACGAATGACCCATAAAAATTTAAGGCAAAATGATTTTGATTATTTCACTGAAATACAGGCTCGATGGCGGGATATGGATGGCCTTCGCCATATTAACCATGCCGCCTATTTGACCTATATGGAAAGCGCCCGGGTGGTGTATTATCGAAACATTGGATATGGTGACCTGGATAGATGGGATTTGGAATTCAGTACGATTCTGGCTTCTATGAAGGTGGATTATTATCATCAATCTACTTTTCCGAATGTCTATAAAATTGGTCACCGTATTTCCCGAATCGGGGGAAAAAGTTTTGACTTGTTAACCGGGATTTATGAAGACGGTAATGAAGAGCCTATTGTAGTGGGTACGTTTTTAATTGTTTGTTTTAATTATAAAGAACAGAAAACAGTTCCGGTGCCGGAGTTTGTTCGAAAACAGTTTAACCCTTTTTAAATGAATTCATCAGTTTCTTTGTTTAAAGACGTCTGGTCAGAGTCCATTGTGGATCGATTGGCCTATTCTCACGATGCCAGTGTGTATCAGTTGGTGCCGAAGGCAGTCGTTCGCCCCAGACATACTCAAGACGTTAAAGACCTCCTTAAATATTCCAGGGAAACAAAAACTCCCGTTACCTTTCGAACAGGGGGCACATCCCTCTCGGGGCAATCCGTAACTGAAGGCATTATTGCAGAGTGCACAAGGGATTGGAAATCTTTGGATGTATTGGAGAGGGGCAAATCCATTCGTATGGAGCCCGGCGTCATCGGAGCAAGAGCCAATATTGCACTGGCACCTTTTTCGCGTCGGATTGGACCTGACCCTGCTTCCATCAATTCAGCCATGATAGGCGGAATTATTTCGAACAATGCTTCTGGAATGATGTGTGGCGTAAAGAATAACGCCTATCACACCTTGCGATCAATTCAATTCATTCTTGCTGACGGGCAAGAATATGATACTGCCCGAAAAGAAGATTATTCTCGCTTCTTAGAAGATGCCCAAGAATTAGCCGCGGAACTGCTCTTATGTAAAGACCAGATTAAATCCCAATCTGAACTGTCTGATAAAATAAGGCGTAAGTATAAGATAAAGAACACGTTAGGATATTCACTGAATGCGTTTCTTGATTTTAATCATCCCCTGGATATTTTTGCTCATTTGGTTGTAGGCGCTGAAGGGACACTTGCTTTTATCCGGTCTGTCACTTTGAATACAGTTCCTGACCCTCCTTTTAAGACAACCGGATTATCTTTATTCGACTCAGTTCAGTCCGCTGCAGATGCCATACCCTTTTTAATTGATTCGGGAGCAGATGCTGTAGAATTGATGGATAGTGCCTCACTGAGTACCGCAAAATTTGTGACCAACTCTCCTTATGATCCTCATACTCTATCGAAAGAAACAGCCGGATTATTATTTGAATTCCAACGCGAACATCGTCGTGAGTTGATGCCGTTGGAAAAAGAAACCAAAGGAGCTATGGAAGGAGTGGGGGGCAGGCTCCAAGGCGGGATGGAGCGTGGTGAACTGGAGCGGAGTCGTTTATGGAAAATCCGCAAAGGATTATATCCTACAGTGGGGTCGCTCAGAAAAACGGGTACGACGGTTATTACGGAGGATTTATGCTATCATTATCAAGATCTGCCTGCTGTGATAGCAGAAATGCGGAATATGTTTAAACAGTGGCATTTCGACGATGCGGTGATATTCGGGCATGCCAAGGATGGCAACCTTCATTTTGTTGGCTCTGTAGATTTAAATCATTCGGCCGGGGTACAGTCTTTCGAGGGACTGATGGATGATTTAGTAGAGTTGACCGCTGGTAAATTCAATGGATCTCTCAAAGCAGAACATGGCACAGGTCGAAATATGGCTCCATTTGTAGAAACAGAATGGGGAGGGGATTTATATACCATGATGAAAAAAGTAAAGGCGAAAGCGGATCCTCTGAATATTCTTAACCCCGGTGTACTCATTACTGAGGATAAAAAACTTCATATAAAAAATTTAAAACCCCTTCCTCTCATAGATAAATCTGTAGATCTGTGTATTGAGTGTGGGTTTTGCGAATCCATTTGTCCGTCCAGAGACGTGACCCTCACACCGCGTCAACGCATCGCCGTAGCAAGAGATTTATCTTTAATCGGGGATAAATCTTTATTAAGAAAAGCAATCAAAGAGTTTGAATATTCCGGGAAAGACACCTGCGCAGTGGATGGCTTATGTGAACTCTCCTGTCCGGTAAACATTAACACCGGCTCATGGGTTAAATTGCTGCGCTCGCATTCGCATTCAACATGGGGAATAAAAGGAGCCTTGTGGGCAGCGAGGCATTTTTCTTTCATTCAAAAGGGGGTACGGATGGGTTTAACTCTTATCCATGGGATTGCACGATTTACCGGACAAACCTTTATAGAGATTCTATCCAACGGACTACATTCATTGAGCCACAGAAAAATACCCGTATGGAATCGATATTTGCCCAAATCGGCACGACCATTGCCTATAACAATACAGCATGAGGATCCGGATTATATTTATTATCCCTCATGCGTGACGCGAGTATTTAGTTCCACAGCAGATCGGGACACCTTGGCGCAAACTCTTTTAGATATTGCTGAATTTTACGGTAAAACGGTGCAAATCCCGGAGAAAGTGAATGAATCCTGTTGCGGTACACCTTTCAGTTCAAAAGGGTATTCTGAGGCCAATACATTCATTTTCACAAAAACCGTCAATGAACTATACACGGTATCTCAGCATGGGCGTATTCCCATTTTGGTCGATACATCTCCTTGTACATTCCAATTCAAAAATGGTCAAGAAGTGCTTCAGGGCGCAGATCGTGAACAATGGGAATCCCTTACGTTTATTGATATTGTTTCATTTTTGGAAATGGTACTGCAATCCGTAAAGCATGCTCCAATACAATCACATGCCGCTATGCATGTCACCTGTTCATCTCAAAAGATGGAACATATTGCAATAATCGAAAGAATTTTAAAGCAGTGCGCGTCAGATTATACTCTCCCCAAAGAAGCCGAATGTTGCGGGTTTGCAGGGGATAGAGGTTTATTAAGACCGGAATTAACTGAATCCGCCACCAAAGGCGAGACTCAAGAAATAGCGAATTTAGGCATTCCTATAGAGGGATACTCTACAAGCAGAACGTGCGAAGTGGGTATGATGAGTGCTACAAAGCAAAACTATAGTTCGCTGGCGAAGTTGGTTCGTAATTATCTCTATCAGGAAAATTTCAGTTAAAGTAACTTTCGGGGAAAGATGATGTCAAATATCCCACAAATCAGAATTGCATTAGACGCCATGGGTGGGGACAATGGTGTCATTCCCAACGTAAAAGGAGCTGTATTGGCCGCCAATTCTAATCCGGTACATATCCTGTTAGTTGGGGATGAAAAAGAAATCAAAAATGCATTGAAAAGTGAATCTTACCCCGAAGACGCTATTACGGTTATCCATGCATCTCAAAAAATACATATGGATGACCAGCCCCGACAGGCGCTGGATGAAAAACCGGATTCATCTGTTTTGGTGGCTTCCAGGTTAGTTCGGGATGGAAAAGCAGATGCCTTGGTCTCTGCCGGAAGTACCGGTACTGTTGTCTTGGCCTCGGCAAAATATATTCCCAGAATCCGAGGGGTTAGGCGTACCGCAATTGCCACTGTTTATCCAACATTAAATGAATTCAAGAAAGATGATCATCTTGCCCTTATGCTGGATGTGGGGGCCAATGTTCAGTCTGATGCTGAAGAATTGGCGCAATTTGCCATTATGGGGGCTGCATTTGTCGGGGATATTCGAGGCGTGAAGAATCCCACAGTCGCTCTCCTGAATATTGGGGAAGAGGCTACCAAAGGAGGAGTGAAAATGCAGACCGCATTTCAACTCCTGAAACAAACGCCCAACCTGAATTTTATTGGAAATATTGAAGGAAAAGATATACTTAGGGGCGTAGTGGATGTAGTGGTTACTGAAGGATTCGTCGGAAATATCGTTATCAAAACACTGGAGGGTGCCGCTAAAAGTTTGCGTCAACTGACAAAAATAGCTTTCCGGGCAAAGATGGCCTGGAAACTCGGTCTTTTGTTTTTACGGAAAGGGTTGAATCTCCTTCAAGAAATTACCGATTATGCCGAATATGGGGGTGCTCCACTGTTAGGATTTGAAAAAATGGTCATTATTGCTCACGGCCGGTCCAGCAGTAAGGCCATTTCGAATGCCGTAAAGGTTGCAGGTAAGTGCGTGAGGGATGATGTCTGCGGGCAAATTCAAAAATATATCCATGAATTGGAAAGTTTACCTGAATTAGAATTTGAACGGATTCGTCAGGAATTTTAAAGCGTCAACAGTCCAAGAAGAACGACAAAAGTCAAAACAATTCCTAATCCGGTATAGATTGTTATATCTCTGGCACGCTTTTGCCGTAAAATTTCTTGGGATTGGATGGAAGTGTCAATGAAGACGGAAACAGTATCTCCCTGAACCAGGTAAACTTGTTTTACTGAAGTGGTTTTGGAGATGGATGAGTATAAGCCTTCCATGGAGTGGGGTATATTGGAAATCCGATGGTAACCGGGAAGGACAGGGACAGGTTTTAAAAACGGTGTCTCTCCCAGCAAGGTTCCATCTATATATACCGGAACATTATCCGTATCAGAATAGATGAGGAGATAAGAAGCCTGTATGTTTGATGAATCTCCTTGGTCTGCAAATATAAGAGAGGCTGAACTCAGGAACACCAAAATGAAATACCGAAAAATCATGCGCAAAGTTTAAACTTAAATTTATAGAAAAATCGTTTTCTTTTTATGGATTAATCCAGTTGGAAATACCATATTTAATAGAGAATTTCTCTGCCGACATCATGCCAAAAGTTAAGTCAAATCCTTTTCTCCCTGTTGCGTTTTCACTCTTTTTTATCATGTTCCTTTTTTCATGTGCTTATTTTAATACCTTCTATAATGCGGAAGAATATTTTCGTAAAGCGGAAAAATCTCGACTGGAAAAAAGGGGAGAATCTCTTCCAATGGCGGCAGCCAAAGACTACCAAAAAGTGATAGAAAAATCTTTAAAAGTTTTGGATACATACCCCGATACCAAATTTAAACGTCAAGCCCTCACATTAATGGGTAAGGCCCATTATTACCGTCGGGAATATCGACAGGCAGAAGAATTGTTTGTGCAGACTCAAAATGAATATGAGGCACAAGAAAAAGATGAAATGGGGTATTGGCTGGCACTGATTAAATGGAAAAAAGGTCAGCCCCAGCCGGCATTAGATAATATGGATCTGCTCCTGAAAGAAGATTTAACTCCTGATTTGCAATCCCGCCTTCATCAGGCAAAAGCTGAGATATTAATGGAATTAGACATGAAAACAGAAGCCATGAATCAGTTGGATCAAGCAGCTTCATGGGTATCCAGCCGAAGCGAAAAGGGGCAAATATATTATAGAATTGCCAATATCAGTTATGAATCTAAACAATTGGAAAGAGCTCTGGAGGCTTACAAGCAAGTTATCAAATATTCATTATCAAAAAAGCAAGTGCAGGAATCCCACTTAAAACGGGTACAAATTTACCGACAACAAGAAAACAATGATAAAGTGTCCGAATTAATCCGTTCCATGCTTCTTGATGATAATTTTTCGACAATTCATGGGGACCTTGAATTGGAACTGGTGCGGATTTACCAAGTTCAGGAAAAACACGACGAAGCTTTTGTAAGACTAGAGTCCATTACAAACGACTATCCTAAAACACGGGCATCAGCAGAAGCCTTTTACCATTTGGGAAATTATAAGATATGGAATTACTGGGATTTGGAAGGTGCATTAAAGCAATATGACAAAGTAAGTAAAGAATATAGAGAATCTCCGTTTACTCGTCTTGCTCAAATGAAAATAAAAGAAATAAAAGCCTATACTCTCGCCTTGGAAAAAGTTGCCGCATGGAATGAAAAAAAAGAAGCCCCTTCAGATTCGTTGGACACCCTGGAATCACAAATTGATATCCTTGCGGATAACCCGGATAAAGCCTTTTACAGTTTAGCTGAGTTAGAAGTATTTCACTTTAATCGACCGCGGGAGGGGATTAAAATTTTAGACCAATTAATATCGGACTTCCCTGAATCAGACTGGAGGCCGAAAGCTCTATACACTCGTTCCTATTTGGCTGCTAAAGTAGGGGAAAAATCTTTGGCCGATAGTTTAAAAATTATATTACTAAATCAATACCCCAAAACCGATTATGCTGCAGTGGCTGCCAAGTCCATTTCCACGAACAAGTCTGTATATTTTGAATCAGAAAAATTATTCAGAAAAGCCGAAGAATCCTGGGGGGAGTTTGAAGAGGAATCTCTTGGATATTTTAATACGATTGTATCCCGTGATACTGTTTCAGATTTTAGTCTAAGAGCTGCCTATTTTTTAGCTCATCAATATGATTATTATTTTCATCAAGCGGACAGCGCTATAAAATATTATGAATGGATATTAAAATATCATCAGGATTCTGAACAGGCTGAATTTTCCTCTGAAAGAAAATCATCAATATCCGCTATTCTGAATCCGGAGGAAACCCCCGAGTGATTATTGAGGAGGCAAGAATTAACTCCAATTGCGAAATAGCTCAGAATATTTGGCAAATGGAATTAACGGCACCGGAAATAGTGGCATCCTATAAAGGCCCGGGGCAATTTGTAAGTATTCTTGGCGAAGAAAGCTGGTCCCACCCCCTGAGGCGTCCTATGAGCATTGCGTCTGTTGAGGAAAATTCGTTTTCAATTATTTATAAAATATTTGGCTCAATAACATCCAAATTACAGCAAAAAAAAAGCGGAGATACTCTAAGTGTACTTGGTCCACTTGGGAATACATTCACTGCACGGGTCGACGGGATCCATCCAGTATTGGTTGGGGGTGGTGTTGGACTGGCACCCATACTGAATTTGCATGAAGTATATAAAGAAAACAATATTTTGCATACCCTAATTCTTGGGGCTAAAAACAAATCAGAACATTTTATTGAGCCTGAGCCAGACAAGGACATTTATGTAACAACAGATGACGGTAGTGCAGGACTTACGGGTACTGTTATGGTGGCCTTAAACCATATTATCCCGAATACAACAAGTCCTGCCCTGTATGCTTGCGGCCCGGAACCGATGTTAAGGGTTGTGCAATCCTTTTCCTTATCTCAAAGTATACCCGCACAATTGTCTGTTGAGAGTTATATGGGTTGCGGGGTGGGACTTTGTCAAGGTTGTGTGATAGAAAAAGAGAATCCCTCTAGGCAAGAGCACAGTTATCATGAAAAATATTCATTGGTTTGCGTGGACGGACCGGTTTATGATGCCCAAAAGGTGAAATTTGAGTCAGCTTAACATTAAAATAGGGAATGTGACATTTGCCAATCCAGTTTTTGTGGCATCTGGAACCTTTGGATATGGGACTGAAAATCCGGAATTAACCGATAGCTCAAAACTGGGAGCAGTCGTCACAAAATCTATCACACGGAATCCCCGGGAAGGAAATCCGCCACCCAGAATCATTGAAACTCCTTCAGGAATGATTAACTCCATTGGATTAGCTAATATAGGAGTTGAGAGATATATGGAAGAGATGCTCCCGGTTTATGAGGAGTTCAAATCAAAAATCATAATGAATATTGCAGGAACAACGATGGAAGAATATATTGAAATCGTTGAAATGATTGAAAGTGTGTCTTCCAATATTGTCGGGTACGAGGTCAATATTTCCTGTCCCAATGTAAAAAAAGGCGGAATGGAATTCGGTGTGGATACCACCATGACATCGAGGCTAACTGAAACCCTGCGAAAACGGACCGAAAAACTGCTCATTATGAAGCTCAGCCCAAACGTCACTTCCATCGCGGATATTGCTTTGGCAGCAGAATCTGCAGGAGCCAACGCTGTTTCTGCCATTAACACTGTTGTGGGAATGAGTATCAATCCGGATACCTTTAAATCAAATATATACACGACTTATGGTGGATTATCCGGGCCAGCCATTAAACCCGTTGGAATCGCTGCAGTAAATAAGATATTTCACAGGGTGAATATTCCTGTTATCGGTATCGGTGGCATTGTGAATAGCAGTGACGTTGCTGAATATTTACTTGCCGGCGCATCAGCAGTTCAGGTGGGGACTGCCAATTTTCGAGACCCTTCTATACCTGAGAAAATTATTCAGGGTTTAGTCAATTATATGGAGGAGAAATCGTTTGACAGTATAGAAGAAGTTGTGGGAAAAGTAGTAACTTACTCACCATGAAACATCGACGTATTTCACTCACCATTTTAATTATGATGTGCATTCTGGCTATTTCTTGTTCCAATGCTCCCAGATATACCTCTGTTTCTGGTAAGCGAAAATCACCGTCATTAAGTACAAAAAGTAAAGGATATCACCCAAAAGTAATATATGGAGTCAGCTCCTTTTATGGTGAAGATTTCCACGGAAAATTAACAGCAAATGGCGAGGTGTATGATATGTACGGACTTACTGCTGCCCATAAAACATTACCGCTGAATACCGTCGTAAGAGTAACCAATACTGCTAATAATAAAAGTTTAATCTTAAGAATTAATGACCGAGGCCCTTTTGTAAAAGGTCGTATTTTAGACTGTTCTTACGGTGCGGCCTTGAAACTGGGGTTTATAACTCATGGTACAACCAAAGTAAAAATTGAAGTCATCGAATGGGGAGATGGAAAGTATATGAAACATAAAAAATCATGAGGGTGTTATGGCAAAATATTTTGTAACCGTAAATCCCCACGGGGGAGTTAAAAAAGGGTTAGACATTCTTGAGAAAGTGAAACCCGTGTTCGAAAAGGATGGCGCGGAATTAACAGTTCTGGAAACAGAATATGCCGGGCATACCCGTGATTTTGCCCGAGAAGTGGACATCGAAGGATATGATGGATTTTGCATGGTGGGAGGAGATGGAACGATGCATGAGGCTATTAATGGTATTATGACCAGAAAAGATGGTCAACAATTGCCCATTGGACTCATTACCGGTGGAACGGGAAATTCATTTATGCATGATGTTGATTGTCTTGACCCCATCGTTGCTGTTAAACGGATTTTAACGGGACGTCGAAGAAAAATAGATATATTTGAAGCCAACGCAGATGGAAAAACCTATTATGGTTTTAATATTGTGGGGTGGGGCTTGCCAACGGATATCAATATCTTGGCAGAAAAAATGAGGTGGATGGGTGGACAGCGGTATAATATCGCTTCAATTTTAGAAGTGTTGCGCCATAAACAGAGATTAGCCAGGATAGTTATTGACGGCAGGACATTTGTGGCGGATTTTGGGTTTGTATTGGGGTGCAATACTATCCATACAGGAAAAGGAATGAAAATGGCGCCCCTGGCCCGGCTTGATGATGGAATGATTGATCTCATCATTGCAAGAAAAGCAGGGAGGTTTAAGCTCTTGCGTCTTTTTCCTAAACTGTTCAGTGGAGGGCATGTTGGAGACCCCATAGTCGATTACAGACAGGTGAGTGAATTTTCCATTTTACCTGAAGATAGAAACACTCTGAATATTGATGGTGAAATGTTAGGCAGCACTCCAATCCATGTAAAAGTATTACCCCAAGCCATTGACGTTTTGGTATAATATATTTATTTCGAACACATTAAAGTACACGAAGATTGCATAAACCACTTCTTGAATTCTCACTTTAAATAGGGTATTTTCGTCCTCTTTTTTTAATCCGATTATGAAAAGCACCCTATTAACTCGATTGCCTGTTGCTTTGGTTGGAATTCCGGCCGTATTGTACCTATTGCATGTAGGTGGTAAACCTTTTACTGTGTTTATCGGTATTGTTATCGCTTTGGGATTATTTGAATTTTTCTCCCTAAAAAAAGAAAAAGGGATTACTCCCAACCAATTTTTAGGAATAATCGGGGCTGTCCCTATTACTTGGTTTTATTATATATATCCACATATGAATCCAGCTTACAGTGTACAAATAATTCTGGGAATGATTTCTGTTATTCTTGCTATAGAACTTTTTAGGAATACTCCGAACCCTCTGGAAAATGTATCGGTTCTATTTTCAGGACTTTTATATGTTGGATTGATGTTAGGTGCAATAATTGCTTTGCGGAATTGGGATACGGTCCATAGCTCAAATTTCACGGTCGCCATGGTTATAACCGTTTGGATATGTGATACATCAGCTTATGTTATTGGTTTAACCCTGGGAAAAAGAAAAATTATGGAACGGGTTAGCCCCAAGAAAACTGTTGCAGGAACGATAGGGGGAATACTGGGTGCCTTTGGAACAGTCTTTCTCCTAAATGGTTTGAACTTTTATGGTTTAGACTTATCAGGAATTCACTGTATTATCTTGGCTGTTATTGTAGGAGTTTTTGGACAAATGGGAGATTTTGTTGAGTCTTTATTCAAGCGTGATGCCGGGGTTAAAGATTCAGGTATTCTGCTTTTAGGGCATGGTGGTGTTTTGGATAGATTTGATTCCCTCATTTTTACAAGTCCCTTAACTTTAATTTTTGTTGAAAACATTATCTGAGTTTAAATGAAATTACAGTCAATATTAGCAACAGATTGCGGTAGTACAACAACGAAAGCAATTTTAATAGAATTAAAAGATGGTGGATATCGTCTATCCGTCAGGGGAGAAGCTCCAACTACAGTAGAAGCACCTTTCGAAGATGTTACCAAAGGTGTATTGAATGCTGTCATGGAAGTAGAAGAACTTGCGGGACGAAAGATTTTAGACGGAGAAAATATTATAACACCCAGTAATGGAAATACAGGTGTGGACATCTATATCTCCACGAGTTCTGCAGGCGGAGGATTGCAAATGATGGTTGCAGGAGTCGTGAAAGCGATGACCGGTGAATCTGCCGAGAGAGCCGCTTTGGGTGCCGGATCAATTGTCATGGATGTTTTGGCATCAAACGATGGAAGGAAACCCCACGAAAAAATCACTCGAATTCGCCAGCTTCGCCCGGATATGATTTTGCTATCTGGAGGCATTGACGGTGGAACAACGAAACATGTGGTTGAATTAGCAGAAATTCTGGCGGCGGCTAATCCCAAACCAAGATTGGGTCAAAATTATAAATTGCCGGTTATTTACGCCGGTAACAATAAAGCGACTGATAAAATTGAAAATACGCTTGGTCATATCACCGATTTAGATATTACTGAAAATATTCGGCCTGTTTTGGAAAAGGAAAATCTGAAACCTTCCCGGGACAAAATTCACGATTTATTTATGGAACATGTTATGCAGCAAGCTCCGGGATACAAAAAACTCATGTCATGGACAGATGCACCAATTATGCCAACACCCGGTGCAGTAGGTTCTCTCATTGAACTGATAGCTGAAAAGGAAAATATTTCAGTAGTTGGTGTGGATATTGGCGGGGCAACAACAGATATTTTTTCGGTTTTTCAAAAACAATTTAATCGTACGGTAAGCGCGAACTTGGGGATGAGCTATTCAATCTGTAATGTATTGGCGGAAGCCGAATTAAAAAATGTTCTTCGTTGGGTTCCGTTTGATATTGATGAAAAAGAATTAACCAATCGCATCGGGAATAAAATGATACGTCCAACAACCGTTCCCCAAAGTATGGAAGAATTGGTGATTGAACAAGCCATTGCCCGGGAGGCGTTGAGACTCTCCTTCATCCAACATAAATCTTTTGCTGTTAATCTGAAAGGGGTTCAAAAAGAAAGAACCATTTCCGATGCCTTCGAACAGTCGGACTCTGGAGAGTCCCTCGTCGATATGATGGAACTGGATCTTCTGGTGGGTTCAGGAGGGGTTCTCTCTCATGCTCCGAGAAGAGAACAGTCTGCAAGAATGATGATTGACAGCTTTTTACCAGAAGGAATCACCCAATTGGCTGTGGATTCAATTTTTATGATGCCACAGTTGGGCGTCATGGCCAATATCGAAAAAGAGGGATTAGCTGAAGATGCCAGAAAAGCGGCAGTAGAAGTTTTTGAGAAAGATTGCCTTATTCGGTTAGGAACATGCATAGCACCTGTGGGTACAGCAAAACCGGGGGCCACTGTATTAAATGCAGAATTATTGCTTCCAGAGGGGGAAGTGAAAAAAATCGATTTAAAATTAGGTGATTTGGTCAAGGTTGACGCCCCTTATGAACCTGTAAAAGTAAAATTATATCCGGGTAAGGGGATGGATATTGGTGCCGGTAAAAATGAAACGATTGAAACAACAATTTATGGCGGGGTCGTGGGCATCGTTTTGGATGGTAGAGGAAGGCCCTTAAACATATCCGCTGATCCAACTCAAAGGATATCAGATTTGAAAAAATGGTCCTCAGCCGTCCAAGAATACCCGATATAAATGACCATGTATAAATTAATCACCTCTAGAATTCTTAATCGGATTCCACCAACACATATTTCTATAAATCTTAACTCCTAAACTATTCATGGCACACGCATACACTCCAGGACTTAAAGTATTACACGAGACAATAATTGATAAAGAACGGCGCCTACCTTTAAAAGGATCTGTTACGGTTGAGAGAGGAATAATTGTTAAACCTGATGATGTTATAGCCAAGACGGATTTACCGGGAAATGTTCAAATGGTCAATGTAGCAAACCAATTGAATATCGATGCCATTGATGTTCAACAAGCCATGCTTATGCCTCTGGGGACAGAAGTCAAAAAAGGTGATATGATTGCTGAAACAAAAGGATTGTTTGGATTTTTCAAATCAAATGTAGTTTCTCCAGTGGATGGTACCATAGAAGTTATCTCAGATACAACAGGCCAAGTTGTAATTCGGGAAGCCCCAATTCCTGTTGAAATTGATGCGTATATGAGCGGAGAGGTAAAAGAAGTATTACCTGACGAAGGGGTGGTTATTGAAACAGAAGGTGTCTTTATTCAGGGTATTTTTGGAATTGGCGGTGAAAGCAGGGGGGAATTGGTCCTTATTACTAAAGACAGAGAAGATGAAATTACCGAAGAAATGATAACTACAGATTTATCCGGTAAAATAATCATTGGGGGCTCGTTTATTAGTTTAAATGTTTACAAAAAAGCCATTCAAATGAAGGTGGCGGGAGTTGTAGTTGGTGGTTTTAATTATTATGATTTAGAAGATATTTTAGGATATACATTAGGTGTAGCCATAACCGGCTCAGAAGATTTGGTAACTTCTCTTGTTGTGACAGAAGGATATGGGAAAATCCGAATGGGTCACAGAACTTTTGATTTATTAAGTGAGCATAATGGAAAATTTGCCTCTATTAACGGGGCGACACAGATTCGTGCAGGAGTGATACGACCTGAAATTGTTATTCCACTTCGTGAAGATGAACTTAAAGGTGATCATAAAGATGTTCATGCCTCCGAAGGTATTCAAACCGGTAGTTTAGTTAGGGTTATCCGAGCTCCTCATTTTGGGCGAATGGGCAAAGTTTTGGATTTGCCTTCGGAATTAAGAAAAATGGAATCAGAAACCATGGTTCGAGTGGCGATTATAGAAATTGATGGAGAATCTATTGAAATTCCAAGAGCAAATCTTGAAATGGTTGAAACGGACTGAGAAATCGTTTATGGGGGTTAAATTCCAAAGAACTGCGCAATGAATTCACAAGCCATACACACGAATTCAAATTTAAATAATTCTTTATCAAAAGCAGATAAAAATTTTATTACAAATCTTGCCCGTCGAATCCAATCATCAGGATTTGTTACTCCTGCAATATTTTTTTTAGAAATGACAAAACCCTTGGCATTATTGGGAAGCCATGCCATGGTATTTTTTGGTCCTATCGTCAATGCCTTTATAAAAGCAGACGGTTATTATCGGGCTGCCGAATTATTTGAAGAACCGGAATCCGTTGAATTTCTTCTTTCGGAAATTGAACGGCTGGAAACTTTAGACTCCGAAAAGAAAGGAGAACTCAGTGAAAGATAAACAATTTTGGATGGTTACTGGTGGTTTTGCAATCGCTTTTGCAATATTCTGGTTAGCCGGTCACCCCATGTTCAACGATGAGCGATTAGTCATGTTTATTGCCGTCATGGCGATTGGTGCAACTTTGCTCTATAATATTCGAATCGCACAACGGGGTGATTCCTTTTACCTTCGTCCAATTCCTGGACTCAAAGCCGTTGAGGAAGCAGTTGGTCGCTCCACAGAAATGGGAAAACCGGTTCTCTATGTGCCGGGTATTATGGATATGGACCAGGTAGAAACAGTGGCAGGTGTTATCGTTTTAGGTCATGTTGCAAAAATGACTGCCCGTTATGAAACCAGTTTAAATGTGCCCGTATCCCGATCTATCGTGATGAAAGCAGCAAGGGAAGCCTGCAGGGAGTCTTATATGATGGAAGGTCGTCCGGATATGTTTCATGAAGATATGGTCCATTATTTAACCGATGATCAATTTGCGTATGCTGCCGGGGTGAATGGCATTATGGTTCGAGAAAAGCCTGCAGCATGTTTATACATGGGAAAATTTTATGCTGAATCCTTGATTTTAGCAGAAACGGGTAACTCCATAGGGGCTATTCAAATTGCTGGAACAGCCTCTCAAGCGCAAATCCCGTTCTTTGTCACAGCATGTGATTATACACTTATCGGGGAAGAATTTTTTGCAGCAAGTGCATACCTTTCACAAAAACCGGAATTGGTGGGTGGCGTAAGAGGACAGGACATGGTAAAAGCGGCCATTATCACCATCATTCTTTCGGCAACAGTATTACGGTTTCTCTATGAAACGTGGGGAATCGGTTTTGATGTAATAAAACTCTTAACAGTTCAATAGGAGAGCGTCATGATTTGGAAAAGACAGATACCGATACTTATTGTTGCCGTGGTTGGCGCTTTAACCCTCTTTGGATGGTTTATTGAGCAAAAAAACATAGAAGCCTTCGTTAACGACGATGCTACCCAATGGTATGATATTCTGGCCAGTTTTGCCATTATTTTAGGTGCATTAAACCTCATGAAGCTTCAATTGCAAAAAGTCGCCAGAAAAAAGAAAGGATGGCCTTATAGCCTCGTTGCTGTGGGAGGATTTCTTTTTGCCGTAACCGCAGGATTTATTGTGAAAGGTGTGGATGATTCCGTAGCCCAATGGGGAGCCCACGTTACCACAGAGGGTACACTTTTCAAATGGATGTTTGATTTCATGTTTACACCCATGTCGGCGACCATGTTTTCTCTTCTGGCCTTTTTTGTGGCGTCAGCATCGTACCGTGCGTTCCGAATTCGAAATTTCGAAGCATCGCTATTGCTTGTATCCGGAATAATCATTATGGTAGGTCGTGTGCCCATCGGAAGTATGATTTCGTCGTGGTTTGTTCTCTATATCCTGGTTTTAGCACTGGGTATTTTCGTCAATACTTGGAAAAGAAATAATGCATTGACTTTTGGTGTCGTAGGTTCAGGAATAATACTAATCACCCTTGCGGGTTTTATGACAGGATGGCCAGTAGACGAACCTAAAATATTCTATCTACCTGTTCTTCAAGAATGGATATATAATTATCCAAATGTGGCAGGAGCAAGAGCCATTATGATCGGCATTGGTTTAGGTATTTTCGCAACATCCATACGATACATCTTGGGTATCGAAAAATCATATATTGGAGAATAAGTCTATGAAAACGTTAACAGATTTCATTTTAAAGATAGGGAAAGTTGACAGACGCTGGATATTTTTAATTCTTGCAATCGTTGTCATCATTCCTCTATTTACTCCCATTGGAATGCCCATACGTGCGACAGATACAACCAAGATTGTATATGAAGCTATTGATAATTTGCCACCTGAATCTAAAGTATTGCTTTCAGTAGAGTACAGTCCCAGCACAAAACCAGAAAACCATCCGATGACCATAAGTGTATTGAGGCATTTGTTTCGAAATAATCATAAAGTATTTGTGACATGCCTATGGCCCGATGGGCAATTTATGGCACAGGACGCTTTAAAGCAGGTTGCCGATGAAGAGTTTGGAAAGGTGTACGGAGAAGATTATGTATTTTTGGGCTTCAGGCCAGGGAATGAAGCCGTTGTCAAAGGGATTGTAAGTAATATAAGAAAATTGTACACCGTAGATGTTTATCAGACAAAAATTGATGAAATCCCGCTCATGGAAGGAATTCAAAATTTTAGAGATTTTGCTTTCTTATTTACATCTTCTGCTGGTTTTCCAGGAACCATTGAATGGGTGCAGTATGCTGCGGACCCCACAGGAATTCCCATGAGTTCCGGTGTAACATCCATCCAGGTTAATGAAGTAATGCCTTATGTGCAATCTGGACAGATGCAGGGCGTTTTAGCAGGCATGCCTGGCGCAGCAGAATATGAGGCGCTTGTGGGGCAAAAAGGGTTTGCTACAAGCGGTATGGATGCTCAATCTATTGCCCATCTTGTAATCGTTTTGTTTATCATTTTAGGTAATGCTGCATTCTTTATTGAACGCAAGCGCTCAAAAAAGTATTAAGGAGAAAGAATTATGAGTAGTACAGTAATACTTGGCGCCTGGGTCGCCGCCTTCTTGACATTGGGTATTTTTTCTTATCTTTATAAAGATAATCCTTTTTATAAGATTGCAGAACATTTGTTCGTAGGAATTTCAGCAGGATATTGGACGTCAATATTCTTTTGGACGCAAATACAACCAAATCTAATCGGACGATTATGGCCGGCATCAGAATTCAACCCCACCTCTTTCTGGTATAAAATATATAATGGGCTGAGATTCTTCTCCTCATCTGTATTTCCAGCAGGAGGAATTGATAAAGGTCATGATATGCATTTAATATATATCCTTCCATTAATTTTGGGGCTAATGATGTTATTAAGTCTTATCCCGAAAATTAACTGGTTTGCCCGATGGGGTATTGCGTATACAGTGGGTATGGCGGCCGGTCTGCGGGCCTACGGATATTTAAATTCAAATGTTATTGGTCAAATTAAAGGTACAGCAGCAAATTTAGCGGACCCGAATGTGCCGTTTTGGAGTTTAACCTCCGCATCAACATTCAACAGTATTGTAATTCTTATCGGAACGATAACGGGTTTACTATATTTCTATTTTTCGAAGGAACATAAAGGGACTCTTGGAAAATTATCCAAGGTAGGGATTTATTTTCTCATGATAAGCTTTGGTGCCTCTTTTGGTTTTGCAGTTATGGGGCGTATTTCTCTTCTCATCGGTCGGTTTGTGGATTTGATTAAATACTCCGGGAGTGTGTATCATCATGCCTCCATATGGGTTTTAGCAGCTATGATAATTATTTTGGGATACGCTGCCTTTAAAGAAAAGAAAAATAAACCATTATCTGAAGAGGGATAATTATTCCAGTTAACCATAAAAAATGGGGAGTATGCAAACTCCCCATTTTTTATTTGAATTTAGTAGATTCAAATCGTATTTACTTCAGAATAAAAAACCAGAAAATGGGAATCCATTCCTTCCAAATCACAAATTTCCCATCCTAAATTCCGCGGCAATATTCCTTCAAAGATCGTATTCTTGTATTAGAATCACCTTAAGTTTAGCAGGAATGAAAAGGGAGGAATAGGATGATAAATTAGTTTTTATCATTGGAGTAACAAAAAATTTTTGGAATACAAAATGCATAATAAAATATTAAAAGACCTTGGAATTCATGAAATAAATTATGGCGCCTGTTCAGGTTCGGATAAATGGTCTTCCTCAAAAGAGGGGGGGGTATTGGAATCCATTAACCCTGCAACGGGTGAAATTATTGCGTCAGTATATCAGGCAACCGAATCTGACTATGAACAAGTTGTCACCGAATCTCTTTCTGCTTTCGGAGAGTGGAGAAAAGTACCTGCACCAGTTCGCGGACAGCTTGTTCGAGAAATGGGCGATGCTCTTAGAAAAAAGAAAGATGCCTTGGGGAGTCTTGTTTCCATGGAAATGGGGAAAATTAAAGCTGAAGGAGACGGGGAAGTACAAGAAATGATTGATATTGCAGACTTTGCTGTGGGGCAATCGAGAATGCTCTACGGCAAAACCATGCATTCGGAAAGGTCCGATCATCGAATGTATGAACAATGGCATCCCTTAGGTCCGGTTGGAGTCATATCCGCCTTTAATTTCCCTGTTGCTGTTTGGGCATGGAATGCTTTTATTGCTGCTGTTGCCGGAGATACAACAATTTGGAAACCTTCTTCAAAGACTCCACTCTGCGCAATAGCGGTACAGAATATTTGCAATGAAGTTTTAGAAAATCAAGGCTACTCCGGTATATTCAGCGTTGTTATTGGTAGAGGGTCAACCATAGGAGAAAAACTAATCAATGATCAGCGCCTTCCACTCGTATCATTTACCGGCTCCACTGCCATGGGACGCCATGTGAGTCAAGCTGTGGCAAAACGGTTCGGGAAAACAATTTTGGAGCTGGGTGGGAATAATGCTATCATTATTGATGAAACAGCAAACTTAGATTTGGCGATTCCCGCTACAGTATTTGGGGCAGTGGGCACTGCAGGTCAGCGCTGTACTTCCACAAGGCGAATAATAGTACAAGAAAGTATTTTTGATGAATTTGTTAGTCGGTTGATTAATGGGTATCAACAGGTTAGAATTGGAAACCCCTTAGATGAAAATACATTAATGGGACCCTTGGTTGACTCTGCAGCAGTAGATATTTATTCCCGTGCCATTGAAAAAGCTAGAGAAGAGGGCGGAGAAATCTTACAGGGTGGAAATTCATTAGAGGGAAATTTTGTTGAACCCACTATTATCAAAGCGAAAAACCATTGGTCTATTGTTCAAGATGAAACCTTTGCTCCCATTTTATACCTGATACCTTACAAATCCATGGATGAGGCAATGTTATTGCATAATGGGGTTCCTCAAGGATTATCTTCAGCAATGTTTACGACAAATTTGCAAAATGCCGAAAGGTTTTTATCTTCAAGAGGAAGTGATTGCGGTATTGCAAATATAAACATCGGGACATCCGGTGCAGAGATCGGTGGTGCTTTTGGTGGTGAAAAAGAGACTGGAGGAGGCCGTGAATCCGGTTCAGATTCCTGGAAGCAGTATATGCGGAGACAAACCAATACATTAAACTGGAGTTCTGATTTACCCTTGGCCCAGGGAATTGAATTTGATTTATCAAACTAACCTGTGAATTAAACCTCAACAAAATATTAATCAAAATTAGGAAATAGAGAAATGGAAAGATTAAATCCAAAGGATGTATACCCAACAATTGGCAAGTATATGCTTGCCGATGGAATGTCGCAAATAATTGATTTGGGAAAAAGTCACGGTTCATGGCTTGTAGATGCTCGAGATGGCAAGGAATATTTAGATTTATTTTCTATGTTTGCTTCTTTATCTGTTGGGTATAACCATCCTTATATTCTCGAGAATAAGGATCGATTAATAAACGCAGCCCTTAACAAACCTACAAATTCAGATGTTTATTCACGAGAAATGGGCGAATTTGTTCGGACGGTGGGCGAATGTGCTCAACCAAATTATTTACCCTACGCCTTTTTTATCGAAGGAGGTGCTTTAGCAGTTGAAAATGCATTGAAAACTGCCTTCGATTGGAAAGTGAGAAAAAATATTCAAAATGGGAAAAAACCACTAGGATCAAAAGTGATTCATTTTAACGAATGTTTCCATGGTCGAACAGGATACACCCTATCCTTAACTGATTCTCCTGATAAAAGGAAAACACTATATTTCCCAAAATTCGATTGGCCCAGAATAACTACACCCAAACTTAATTTTCCCCTTACACAAGAATCACTTGCTGAAACGATTAAGCTAGAAGAAACAGCCCTCTCGCAAATTAAAGAGGCAATTAGAAATCATCCGGACGATATAGCCGCTATAATTATTGAACCTATACAAGGCGAAGGGGGAGATAACCATTTTAGAGAAGAGTTTTTTAGTGTTCTAAGAACCCTTGCAGATGAAAATGAATTTCTTCTCATATTTGATGAAGTTCAGACAGGTGTTGGAATTACGGGAAAAATGTGGGCACATCAGCATTATATCGAATCAGCAAAACCGGATGTAATCAGTTTCGGAAAAAAGACACAGGTTTGCGGTATTTTCGCAGGGAACCGATTAAATGAAGTTGAAAACCATGTATTTAAAGAATCCAGCCGGTTGAATTCTACCTGGGGGGGGAATTTGGTAGATATGGTTCGCTTTTCTCTCTACCTTGAAATTATTAAAAAGGAAAACCTAGTCTTTCAAGCAGAAAGGAGTGGGGCTCATCTCTTAAATCGACTTGAATCTCTACAAGATGAATTTCCGGAAATCGTTTCAAATGTCCGAGGAAAGGGATTATTCTGTGCCTTTGATTTATCGGATGGCCAACAGAGAGATACTGCTTTACGGTTTATTGCCGAAGAGGGCGTGTTAATGTTGGGGTGTGGATTGAAGTCTATTCGGTTCAGACCTCATTTGAATATTTCAAATGAAGAAATTGACTTGGGTGTCGAAAGGATTCGTAAGGCTCTTATAAAATTGTGATTAATAATTATGGAACACTTTTTATTGTTTCTACTCCCATCGGTAATTTAGAAGATATTTCCTTTAGGGCGATTCGAGTATTGAAAGATGTACCCCTTATTGCCGCTGAAGATACACGTCGAACCAAAAAATTATTAACCCATTATGAGATAAAAACACCACTCATTAGTTATTTTGAGCATAACCGTTTTACCCGAATACCTCAAATTGTCGACCATTTAATAAGCGGACAATCCCTTGCGGTTGTTACAGATGCGGGAACTCCAGGGATTAGTGACCCAGCTTATAAATTAATCAGAGCCGCTTTAGATAATACATGCCGGATTGAAGCCATACCTGGAGCTTCTGCCGCATTAGCTGCTCTTGTTTCTTCAGGACTGCCTACAGACCGTTTTTTATTTGAAGGATTTCTCCCAACAAAAAAGGGTCGGCAATCCCGACTCAAAGCACTTTCTCAAGAAAAAGCAACCATCATTATTTATGAAAGTCCCAGGCGAATCGTCAGAACATTAAAAGATATTCTTGAGAATATTGGAAATAGGCCTACTGTGATTAGCAGGGAATTGACTAAAATTTATGAAGAAATAAAAAGGGGAAAAGTATCTGAATTATTATCATATTTTAGTCAGCATACTCCAAAAGGTGAATTTGTAATTATGATTGGAAAGGATGATCCAAATGTCTATTTCGATTGAAGGGAAGTTTATCACATTCGAAGGTATCGACGGTTGTGGGAAAAGCACCCAAGTTACAAAACTGGTTGAAAAGTTGAATCACGAAGGAAATAAATGTATATTGGTTCGAGAGCCGGGAGGAACAGTCATTTCTGAAGAAATCAGAGATATATTGCTTCACCGGCATTTAACGGCTTTATGTGATAGGACAGAAGCTTTACTTATGACTGGGAGTCGAGCGCAGTTAACTCATGAAATAATTTTACCAAATTTAGAGGCTGGTAACCATGTCATTGCAGATCGATATTCGGATTCGACATTAGCATACCAGGGTGGTGGCAGGGAGATTGATTTAGATTGGTTAATAGATTTAAATCGCTTTGCCACATTCAATGTGGAACCCCACGTTACATTTTTTGTTGATGTTATACCTGAGGAAGCTCTCAGGCGAAAACAACAGGAGCCGGATAGGATTGAACGGGCAGGAATAGAACTTCAAGCTCGAGTGAGAAGTACCTATTTAGAACTGGTTGAACGATTTCCTGAACGTATTGTCCATATCGATGGCCATCATAACGCCGATGATATACACAAAAATATTCTCAATGAATTGACCAGGAGAAAAATATTTTAATGAAACGATTTTTTCTAAAAAATAAATTTTTAATATTAACTATCCTTTTGTTTGGTGCGGCATCATTGGCCATGACACGTTCCGACTTTTATCGGAAGATTGGACAATCTCAACGATTGATTAATGAAATTTATAAACAAGTGTTTTCTTCATATGTGGATGAATTAGATCCTGAAGCTTTCACTAAGGCAAGTATCCGAAAAATAACCGAAGAACTTGACCCATACACTGTATTTATGGTAGAGGAAGAACGCGACAACGTAAACATTCTCGCTAAAGGAAAATACGGTGGTGTAGGGATACAATTGGGATGGCGGAATAAAAAACTCTCAGTCATTGCTCCAATGGATGGTGGTCCGGCGAAGGATGCGGGAATACTTAGTGGAGATATCATTCTTAAAGTGGACAATGCAATTGTTAGTGAAATATCTCTGGATGAAGCTGCCAAATTAATTCGTGGGAAAAAAGGTACTTCAGTAAATTTATCTATTCTTCGTTACGGTCTTGAGGATACTTTAAGTTTTAAACTTGTCCGTCGAGAAATAAAAGTAAAAGATGTTACTTATTCTGGCATGTTAAATCCATCAACAGGTTATGTTCGCCTGAGTCGTTTTTCTAAAAATTCACCCATCGAAATGCGAAACGCATTTAATGATTTATTAGAAAATGATGCAGAGGAAATTATCATTGATCTTCGGGATAACCCCGGTGGTCTATTAAATGCAGCCATTTCAATACTGGATATGGTTATTCCTCAAGGTGAACTTCTCGTCACCACAAAGGGAAGATTGGAGCAATCCAATAAATCCTATCATTCAAGGAAAGAGCCTCTGGTGCCCCTTAGAGTGAAACTGGCAGTGTTAATCAATCAGGGGAGTGCTTCAGCCAGTGAAATTGTCTCCGGTGCAATTCAGGATTTGGACAGGGGAATTGTTCTGGGTCGGAAATCTTTCGGTAAAGGCTTGGTCCAATCTGTATTTGGCCTTGATGAAAAACGATCTTTAAAAATTACGACTGCAAAATACTATATCCCCAGTGGAAGATTAATCCAGAAACAAGATTATATAAATGAAAATTATATAACTCAAAAAATGGCAGAAGATTCTATTTTCACGACGATTGGAGGTCGTATAGTACAGGGAGGTGGTGGAATCACACCGGACAGCATTCTTTCAGTTGACCCTTTCCCGTTATTAACTACCGAGTACTGGCGTAGGGGTTATTTCTTTTCGTACGCACAAAAACATAAACATCAATATGCAGGGCTCAATAATGTAAAAGATGATGACACATTGTTAATGAATTTTAGAAAATTTACGGAGCAAAATGATGTAGATTTAACGCTTCCCGGAGAAAAAGACCTCAATCACTTAGAAGAAAAATTGGTAAAATTGGATTCAACTGATTCTCAATTAAAAAACTCAATTAACACCATATCACAGTTTTATGAAATAAAAAAAACTCAACTCTTTACCGAAGAAAAAGAGAAAATTCGTGAATTATTATATATTGAATTTGCCGGTTTATTTGGGGGATTGGAAGGTCGCATGAAGGAGTCATTGAATTATGACAATACGATAAATACGGTCATTTCCCTTTTAAAAGACCAGACAACCTATAAGTCTGCATTAGCATCTCCGGTGAATTATTAATTCTTCTTTTATCATTCATTTTTAGATCCTGGATTCAAGTAGTAAGTGCAACAGTGTCTGATTCTCCAAAAAATACTTCAT
>CAZJUP010000025.1:0-21812 GCA_964549275.1 uncultured bacterium
AGACGCCAGTATCTCTGCATGCTTTCACCATTCCCGAAACAATTTCTTCTATAATTTCCGGCTTCAGCCGGTCATTAGCGATATAATCAAGAAAGGTGAGCGGACGGGCACCCATGACCAAGATATCATTGGCTGCGGCGCTCAATAGATCAATGCCGATGGTGTCGAATTTTCCCAGTTTTCTGGCGATGATGGTTTTCGTACCAACGCCATCAATACTCTGGACCATAACAGGATTTTGATACTGTTCTAAAATGGGCTTCAGATCATAGAGCGAACCGAAACTGCCTAATCCAGTGAGCACATTGGATGTAAAGGTAGACTTCACCCCATCCTTGATGCGATCGACAGCTTCGTTGCCAGCGTCAATATCTACCCCAGCCGATTTGTAATTTATTTTCTTATTTGCCACAGAGTTCACAGAGATTTAATTAGAAATTCTTTTAATTCCATCGATCAATTTCTTTTCACCAAAATTGATGAGCAATGCTCTTTTTAATCCGGATGCTTTTAAATACGATAGTGTTTGTGCCATTGCAACTTCTGGGAGAGCAGACACCGATTTCAATTCTACAATCACTTCATTGTTTACAAGAATATCCAGTCGCTGACCTTTAATTATTTTATTTTTGTAAACCACATCTATTTCTTTTTGCTGTTCAATTATTAAACCTCTTAACTCTAATTCATGGCAGAGAGCTTCTTCATAAATGGATTCCAACAATCCCGGACCCAATATTTTATGTACTTCGATGGCACCACCAATAATCGCTTCTGTAAGTTTATCAGACATATAATCTCTGTGAACTCTGTGGCTTATAACTTTTCACGTAACCCGTTTGTCCACGCTTCTTTTGCGTCGTTCACAGACAGCTCAACCACACCATTTAATTGAATGTTGTCGCCACCAGTCTCGCCAATTTGAATTGCACCCAAACCATAGTTTGCAAACACCGATTGAACACTTTCCACATTTTCCGGGGATACTTCACAAACGAATCCGCCTGTTTCAGAAAATAAAATTTTATCTGTAGAAAGGTCATTTTCAATTTTCACATCACATCCGACACCCTTTCCAAAAGTCATTTCAGAAATGGCCGATACAATGCCGCCGTCCGCAATATCATGGCAAGATAAAACCAGACCGTCATCTATACAATCGGTCAGGGCAAAAATTTGATTTTTTACTTCTTCAAAATCTGGCTTCGGCACATTGACCCCCAGCTCATTATGAAGGGAATAATATACTGATCCACCCAATTCATTTTTCCGTTCGCCGATCATCAATAATTCGGAATCGGCTTTTTGAAAATGAGCCGGTACTGTTTTTTTCACATCTTTGAGCCGGCCCAAACAACTGACGATGGGGCTGGGCGGAATAGCGCCATTTTTAGATTCATTATAAAAACTGACATTTCCCGCAATAATAGGCGTGGCATGGTCTAGATTATTCTTCAGTGTAATGGCATGACAGGCATCGGCCACACCGCGAACACCTTCAACAAATTCCCACATTTGATGGGGCTTCTCCGGATTTCCAAAGCATAGACAGTCAGACAGTGCGTGTGGGGTAGCACCAACGGCCGTAACATTTCGCATTGCTTCGACCACCGCATTCACACCCCCCCAGTATGGATCGATAATTCCGTGTCTCGGATTATGATCGGTGGACAGGGCAACACCCACATTACGAATTTCTTCAGGATATTTTTCTGAATTGAATGGTGCCATCACACCCGAATCTGCCAACCCTGTTTCTGTATGGATTCTTCCTTGAACTTGTTTATCATATTTTTCAAAAATGGGTTCACGGCTAGCCATATTTTCATGGGATAAAATGTTGAGCAATGTTTGGTTATAGTCCGATGGCTCCGGAATATCCGGTTCAGTAAAATTTTGTTCTCTCGCCTCGTATGGGCGATTATATAAAAATCCTTCAGTCACTTCCGCCGCAGGGGCGTTCACAATTTCTTCATCACCGTTATGGACGATGTATTGGCCATCATTTCGAATCTTGCCCACTACGGAAGCGCGGGCCCCTTCACTCACACCGGGAAGGTCGAACACCTTATTATAATGCTCTAAAATTAATGGTGTCACATCCGGAGGACATACCCACATGAACCGTTCCTGTGTTTCACTGCATAGATAAACTGACGGATGCAGATTATCCATTCCGATATGAATTTTATCCATCCATACTTCAGAACCGTAGCCGGACGCTTCCGCCAACTCCACACTGGCGCAGGCCACACCACCGGCACCCAAATCCTTGAAGCCGATATGGTCGATGAGCCCTTTTTCTTTCAGGATGTCAAACAGGGCATAGGATGATTTCAACAGGTGCCGCTCCAAAAATGCGTTGGGTTCCTGAACGGCCCCCTTGTTCTGTTCTTTTTTTTCTTCTTCCAGTTCAAGGGATGCAAAACTGGCACCGCCGAATCCGCTGTTATCCGTAGGCTTACCGATGAGAATCAAATCATAACCGTCTGCATTTTCCGGCGCATAAGAATGAATGATATGGTCTTCACGGACGATGCCCAAGGTCACCAATGTGACCAAACAATTCTCATTATATCCTTCGTGGTAGTAAAGGTCCCCGCCAATATTGGGGATGCCCAGCGGATTCCCATACCCCGCCACACCGGCCACCACACCATCGTGGATCCACTTGGTTTTATTCTTTTTAATATCGCCGAATCGGAATGAATCAGTGACCGCAATCACTTCTGCTCCCATACACATGACGTCCCGAACGTTTCCGCCCACACCGGTGGAAGCGCCTTCGTATGGCACAATTTGGGATGGATGGTTGTGAGATTCATGGCTCATGACCACGCACCAGCGATGACCGTCTTTGTCCGTGGCCACGGCCACCACGCCCGCATCTTCTTTGGCGCCAAGGACTACATCGGGACCTTCTGTGGTAAATTGTTTTAAATGGGAACGGCTGCTTTTATAGGCACAGTGTTCCGATCCTTGGATGGAAAATAAAATGAGTTCTGCCAAAGACGGTGCGCGGCCAAGCATATCATTCTGAATTTTAATTGCCTCTTCAGGGGTTAGAGGAATATTGTATTCAGATAAGACGTGCGAAATTTCACTGTTTGACAATCCCGAAAAATTGATTAATTCTTGCGAGAAGGTCATTTATGTCAAGTATAAACTTCCGGTTTTAATTCTGCAATATATGGTAATGTTCTATGCTTGTCTGCATAATCTAATCCGTACCCAACCACCCAAACATCAGGGATAGTGAACCCCAAATAGTCAATATTAACAGGAGGTGTTTCTTTTCCTTCTTTTTGGGCAAGAACACATGTTTTTAAGGATATCACATTTCTTGTTTGAAGAATTCTTTCTAAAAACTGGAGTGTGAGTCCTGTGTCTAAAATATCTTCTACAATCAATACATGCTGATGTTGAACAGGGTGACGCAGATCCATTATCACCCGAACCTCTCCGCTGGCTTCTGATTCTGCTCCATAGGTACTTAAGGCCATAAAATCCACAACATGAGGTACAGATAATCGTTTAAGGAGGTCGGAGGTAAACATAAACGCCCCTTTTAAAATCGAAATGACCATGAGATTATTTACTTCGGAATAATCGGAATTGATTTGTTTTGCCAGCTCATCGATTCGGCGTAAAATTGATTTTTCATCCACAAGTATTTTTTGAAGCTCAGGATGCAAAACGATCTTACCTGGTAATGGTTTCATGTCGTTGGGGACCAACAGAAATTATTTTAATTGGACAATTCACTTCCTGTTCGATAAAAGAGACATAATTCTTCAGAGTTTGGGGAAGGTTCTCATATCCCTTATTCCAAATATTTTCAGGAAGGTTGCCCCACCCGGGCATTGTATTATAAATAGGTTTTGCTTTTCTATAGAGGGTCAGGCTGGCAGGCATTTCAGTTAAGCGCTTTCCATTTACATCGTAAGCTATACAAATCGGTAGAGTTTTAAACCCGTTTAAAACATCCAGTTTGGTGAGGGCTATTTCCGTCAGTCCATTTACTCGTACAGCTTGACGAACCTGTACTAAATCAAGCCAACCAACCCTCCGGGGACGACCTGTTGTTGTCCCATATTCTGCACCTTTATTTCGAAGGTCATTGGCCTCATCACCAAGAATTTCCGACGGTAGCGGGCTTTCTCCCACGCGGCTTAAATAGGCTTTCGTTACACCAACAACTTGGTCGATTTCTCTAAAGCTGACCCCAGTGCCGGTGGAAATATGGCCTGCCGCGGTATTGGATGACGTAGTATAGGGATAAACACCATGGTCAACATCCAGGCTAATCCCCTGGGCGCCCTCAAATAAAATTGATTTTCCAGTCTTGTGTGCTTTGTATAGCTCCACCGCAGTATCACAGATGAATGGTTTTAATTTTTTACCGTAAGAAAGGTAGGTGTTTAATATGTCATCAATAGAATCGTTTATAGTTTGGTTCAGAGCCTTTTCAATTATTCCCTTGGCAAAAGCAAATCCTTTATCCAGTTTTTCTTTAAAGACATCTGGCTCAAGGAGGTCCACCATTCGGATTCCGTTCCTAAACATTTTATCGGCATAAACGGGCGCAATGCCTCGTCGGGTGCTGCCTGCAGCCAGTGTGCCTTGGTGTCCGGAAAGAGCGCCATCCATGTCAATATGATAGGGCATGATGACATGGGCTCTATCTGAAATTTTAAGCTTTGGATTAATCCCTTTTTCTTTTACATAAGTGATTTCGTCTAAAAGCGCTTTGGGATCAACAACCACACCATTCCCGATAATGGATATGGGTTTCCCATAGACAATTCCAGAGGGGATTAAGTGAAGTTTATACGTGTTGCCATCGACGATAACCGTATGTCCTGCATTGTTTCCACCGTGGAATCGAACAACATAATCAGATTGGCCGGCAAAGAAATCAGTAATTTTTCCTTTGCCTTCGTCGCCCCATTGAGCGCCGACAATTGCGGTTATCTTTGATTGAGCCCTGCTCACAAATGTGGAAAACGCTGGCTGGCCTTTGGTATGTGGATTAACCCTCGAAACATAAAAATTCAGCGCTCGAGGTTACACCAAAATTTGAATAAAGAAAAAGCCTCAAATAAAAAAATTAGATTTTTTAATTTACAGACTAAAAGAAAAGGTAGGCGGCAAGCAATCCTCGGATATTCGTGACAGGCTTATCCCCAGCTTGAGGGTCTGGTTGACGGGTTTCTGTGAAGGAATCTGTATACATGGCAGTTGTTGTCTCTAATTCGAAAGCAAAACGAAGTTTATGCACAGAATAAGTAATGCGTGGACTGACCCTCCAAAGGTCGGCTATATTTATTCCACGGACAAAAGCTTCGTTGTTGTCGTCTATATTTGAACTGCACCCCATGTTGGTTGAATATCCAGCAAATAGCCCAAAAGACAAGGGGGCTGATATTGTATAAAGATCCAACCAGGCGCTACCTGTTTTTAAAAAACTACATTGTCCGGAATCTGTTGTGAAAAACCCACCAAGCATAATATGGTCCGACAAGTTTTCTCCATAGATAACCTTACCCTGAATTGCGAATGACTTAGAAGAAATTTTTCCATAAATGGTTCCTGATGTAGCGCGGGAGATGCTGGAGGTAATTGTTGGTCTAATGGTGTAGGAATACAACCCACCCCCAAGGATAAATTGATTTTTCTGAAACTGAATATGGCTATGAATTCCGGGCAAGCCAGATTGTTGCTGAAGGATGCGTCCTCCAATTGTCTGGAAGGCATCCCGCTGCATGGTGAGCGCATTGATGAATTTTATATATCCAATGGATGCGGTATAACGAATTTGCGGCATTCTGGCAAAAGGTTGAAAAGGAGCCCCTGTATTAAAACTGACAACCTTGGGAAATACATCAATGGTAAAAAGGGGAGACCAGTATTGTCCTATTAATAAGGCTGATTTAGACCAAGACAATTTGATGAGGGCATGACGAAGACGAATAAGGTTTTCGTACCCATTTGCAGTTCCAAAAAAATCTGCCTCCAGCAACCCTGAAACTTTTGAAAAATAAACATCCGGCGCAGAAAAGGCATACCCGGCCCGAGATTGAAAATTGACGAAGTTTATGCTGGGGAGATGGCTTCCGTTCCCATCAATTTCAGGATAAAGCATGTAATGGCCTTCACGGGCGGATACAACCTGGCGGGAATCATAAAATGCATCAAATTTTATAAAGCCTGTGATTTTCGAATCAGGCTGGGAAAATACAATTTGTTGAAATATTAGGCTGATAATAAGCAAGTAAAAACGAACTCGAATCATAGAAATTTCCTCTGTAATTAAAGCCATTGAATTTACCGGTATTTGTTGGTTTAATAAAAGAATATAAGTAGATTCATTTGTCCTAAATTAGAAACAGAAGATATTTCGCTGAAAATAGGATAAAAGCCAGAAACAGATAAATAAAAAAGGGGACATGTTATGAAAAAAGTCGTGGTATTGGTCTTGTTGTTCACCATGGTTTTTGCCGGGGGAATACTACAAAATTCCAATCAAAGTGCAGAGTATATCCGCATCTTAAATCGAAATGCATCTTTGGATTTAGATGCTGTTTTTTATAATCCGGCGGGCCTAACCCATTTAAATAACGGATTTCACTTTGCGGTGAATAACCAGACAATCTTTCAATCAAGGGAAATTGTGTCTGTTTATCCTACACTCAATCACTCAACATTTGAAGGAAAAACAAAAGCAATAATTTTCCCGGATATTTATGCAGCATATAAAAAAGGACGGTGGACTGTTTCCGGAGCCATCATGCCAATTGGAGGAGGGGGAAGCGCTGAGTATTCAGAGGGGTTACCTTCTTTTGAAATACCCGTGGCACAACTGGTGCCTATTTTATCTCCATTGGGCGTAACCGATTATAAAGCCGATATCCAGTTTAATGGGTCATCTGTCTTTTTGGGCGGACAATTGGGTATATCCTATCGTCTGAATGATGTGGCTTCTCTCTCAGTTGGTGCCCGGGGAATCTATGCGAAAAATACATACGAAGGATATTTAAAAAATATTCAGGTTAAAACAGGTTCCGCATGGATGCAGCCGGCAGATATTTTATACGGGTTGGCTGACCAATTGTGGGATATTGATTTCGAATCAGCTGTGGTATATCAGGCCAAAGGAAATGTCATTAAGGCGCAAACGGCAGACAAAGAGGTTGACGTTATGCAAACAGGGTTTGCCTTTACACCAATTATTGGCTTGAATCTGATGCCGGAAAAAGGAATGAATATTGGCTTAAAATATGAACACTATACGGCCTTAGAATTAAAAACTGATATGGAAAACTGGAAAGATGACTCTGGAACGTTTCCCTATGGAGGGAAAAAACAAAGTGACCTACCAGCTATATTCAGTGTTGGCGTTTCAGGTAATAAATCTGATAAGCTTCGTGCAGAATTCGACGTCACTATGTATATGCATGAAAAAGTGGATTGGGAAGGAAAAGAAGCCGATGTAAAAAATGGCTTTGAAATGGGTGTTGGTTTTGAATATGCATTATCCTCTGTCTTGACAGCAAGCGCAGGGTATTTAAAATCTAACTGCGGAGCCACACCAAATTATCAATCTGATTTGAGTTACAGTTTGGATTCAAACTCGTTTGGTGGTGGGGTTAAATATGCTTTGAACGACAGTATGATTATAAATGCAGGGATGTCCGTGACCAAATATGATGAAGGGTTGTGCAAATCGAAGATTACAACATTTAAAAAGGGAACAACTGCTTTTGGTGTTGGATTGCAGTATTCCTTATAAAATATATTAGATATATAATAAAAAACCCCCGTAGTAAACGGGGGTTTTTTATTTCTCTACTTTTAAAGAGGGTTAATCAAAGCCAGGCGAAAATAGCGTCTCGGATTTCTGCTGTCTTTCCAGTTTTCGATGGTTTGAGCCTCACCATATGAGAGGACAAAAAGACCCAACCCTAGTCGCGCTTCATAACCAGCTGTAAAAACCCAAGGTCCTTTTTCCAACCCGTGAAACCAAACATTCCCAAAATCGGAAATAATGGCGAAAGACACCTTCTCGGGGATAATAGGCAACCGATATTCAAGCGTACCGAATATTAATCTGTTTCCCAATCGGGTTTCATTCCAGCCACGGGGGTTATGGTTTTCCGGAAATATATCGTCAATTAGCGGTTGGGGCAGGTTTAAATAAACAGGATCATCTTTTGTAAACCCGACATAGTTCTGATCGGGTTGATTTCCCGAAATCATCATGGCTTTTGTACGGATGTAAAGAGATGTTTTCTCTATCGGGATATTGACATAGGCGTTTGCCGTAAGTTGGGTATAATTAAATGACCCAAAAATATTATCATTGGCGTGATCGACCCTTGTATAAACCCCGTAGCCTTGTGTCGGATGAAGGTTGTTCCATCGGTGGGGTCGTTTTTTTGTCCAATAATATTTAATAGAAAAAACACCTTCTTGACCATTTTCAGGGGGAGGCATGACCCGATAGGCTGCTGTATCTCTAGGAACAAATCCGCCAGTTGTTTTATCAAGGCGGTCCGACGCATAAGCATCATGGCTCAGAGCGGAAAACGAGGCTGTAATCGTGTGGTTATCAGAAAGGCTTTCTCCAAAATTAAGGGGATGGGTTAGTGAAACCTGCAAACCGTTTTTCCAGTCATACAATCCATATCTTGACCCATCATAGGGGCGGATGGTGGGGAAAAAATACCGGTAAAATGATATGCTCCATAAAGGGCCGTGTTCCGCATTTGTATATCCGAAAAACAGCGCAGATTTTTCTTGGTCAGCGCTATTGTACTCTGCTGCAACTCCGATGAGATGCCGTCCAAGAGCATCAGACCACTGGGTATATCCGAAAGGGTTTTTCCCGGGTAATAAAATAGACGTCATATGTTTTAAATGCCGTGTAAAACGATAAGGACGAGTGGTTGTCAATTTTACTGGTGCGTTGGGATCAATATTCTCTGGGAAATACCGAGGAGATGTGGTTCGCCACCTTGTAAAAGAGTCTCTCATTGAAAGCGATTTCACCTGGGGTGTTCTATTGGGATCAATTTTTATGATTCGAACCGAATCCACATCCGTCATGGTATTGGCAAAAAGGGAAGTGTCCCCCGGAACTCGCTCATGGACCCAAATTCCATCACCAACATCGGTAACACGAATTGAGTTTTTTTCTTGAATGGACACCGTATAGATATTGGGTGTACCACCGCTGTGAGATGTAAAAGAAAGAGACGAACCATCGTGATGCCATACGGGTTGGTAGTCTACAGAGGGATTGAATGTAATTCTTTCCTTTTCCCCGGATGTAAGGTTCAGAATGTAAATATCCATATTCCCATCTGGTCCGGATGCTGCATAAGCTATATTGGTTCCGTTGGGAGACCAAGCCGGGTGGGTGATTTGGGTATCTATTTTGTAGTCTGTTAATCGAATGGTCTCTTCGGAAGAAATATCCAGTTTATAAAGATTTGATACATTATTCTGATGTGCTACAAAAACAATTTGGGCTGTATCCGGAGCCCATGCGGGATAAGTTGCTCGCTGTGAATGGGTTAACCACCGGGATTTTTTTTCGTTGGAATCATACAGTTTAATATCCCACAACAGAGCTTGGTTTTTTCCATAATGATATTTGGAATAAGCCAGATACTTTCCGTTCGAAGACCAGCTTAATATATTGTGGAACCGGCCAAAATCAACTTCTTCTTTTTTCCACAAGGTTTTTTGTTTAAACAGTTTTTGAATTTCCACAGAATCTTTTTGTGTTTTCTTTTTCTTATTTTTCAGTTTTTCAATACGGTTATGCCATTTTTCTTTTTGTTTTATTTCTTTGGTACTATCTCTCTTCGCTATAAAAAGCGATACATCTAACTGTGCTTTATCATCTCTGCCAATGATGGCGATTTTTGTACTGTCATTAAAAAACGAGAACCCTAACATTTTTTTAATTGGAAGTGTGAAGGGTGTTCCGGTTTCTTCCAGAAGTTCTTTTTGAGCTCTATATCCGTAATAATAAGTATTCATATGCCGTCGCCAGTCCTCATTAAACTGGTTTACGGAAATACCGGTTGCTTTCTTAAACCCTGTTTTAAACCGATGTATGCCAAGCTTCGTTCTATACTTTATAGCTTCTACAATCGTAGAGTCTCCAAAACGATCAGACCAGTATAAGAGTTTAGAAAAACCATCATGATGGGGGTCCATTTCACCCATTTTATTTTTTAAAACATGGTATTTGTGAGAAATATCAGCACGGTATGGACGCCACTTTTCAGTTTCATATTCGGCCAACCCCTCAATAACCCATCCGGGAGTACCGGAAATCAGCATGTGCCATGGTTGTGGTAGCCATGATTTTTGAGTATGCAAATATACAATATGCTGGAGTTCGTGAGATAAAACCTGTTCTAACCATTTTTCATCCTCAAGCCAGACAGCTGCATCATTTTGGTCAACCCAAATAAATGTCGTATACGTCCAAAGGGCAAACCCGTTCATAATTTCATCTTCTGATGTTAAGATAATATCAATGGTTGGTATTGAATCTAAATCCATTTGTTTTAGCAGGGTTGGCCGGACTTGTTCAGCAATTGAAGCTCCTCGGAGGGCTATCGTATCCAATCCTTGATGATAATGAACATTAAAGTGCTTTGTTGTCAGGGTAGACCAGTTCAACTCAGGATGAACACGCCCTGACAGTACCCAGGTACTTTGACCCCATCCAATCGAAAGGGCAAAGACAAGCAGGAGTAGTGTTTTTTTCATGATGGTTTTCGGAAATGAATTAAAGGAAAATTTCAAATGATAATTTACAATGAAGGTTCCATGACCGCCGATGAATTACTCAGCTTATTTCATGAAATACCAGTTCCGGTTCAATGTCTTTTTTATTTAAAAGAGGGCTTGGGATTTTTTTCAGGTATTGATCAAAAAATTCAAGGGATAAACGGTTGGTCAGTTTAATAACTCCGTTCCCGTCTGTAGTTCCGGTTTCCAAAACCTTTGACACAAATGGTGAAAATAGAGGAGTATCCGAATAGTCCATGTGGCGGGTTCCCTTTAGAGTCATGTGAAATTGTTCGCCCCTATTGTTGCCCAAAAGAGTTTTTAGGTGAGAGTAATTGTCGGGATAATCTGAGTCGTTCCAATGAGGGCGCCCTATGTAGAAAAACGGTGTTTCAATGCCTGAATGAATTGTAGAATTGGGCACAGGATTAATCCAACCGTCTAACACAAGACAGGCTCCGATTGTTTCTGTGGTTTTCGATGCTTGAATTGCAGTGGCTCCGCCAAAAGAATGTCCCGCAACACCTATGTTTTCTAAATCCATGTAACCCGTCAAAGGATGAGATATATCGCCAGATTGAATGCGCTTGAACTGCTCAATGATAAAGCGAACATCTTCCGTTCGGGTATTAATTTGTTTCCGCCTAATAATCACACTGTCCGGGTGACCGGTAATATGAGACCGATAATCTGCAATGTGACCATCGGGGAAAATAGTAATATTGGCATCATAACTATGGTCAGGTGCCGCTACAACATATCCATGGCTTGCAAGGTTTTCAGCTAGGCTTGTATGAATATGTCGCATTCCAGTAATACCATGAGAGAAAATAACCAGAGGAAACGGCGCTGCTTTTGCAATGGGTTTTGCATTGAGCGTGGAGTTGGTTTTGGTCAAATCAATATGGGTTAACAAAAAGGAGGGAATTTCCCCCGCGTCTCCCATGGCTTTTGCCCGGATTTCAAGGTGGTCAATATAAGGCGTGCGATTACGACGGGGCTTTTTATCGGTGGGGTACCAAAACTGAACCATGATTTCCCGAAGGTCCTCTTTATCTTCTTTGGTAAACCATTCCGCGCGGTTTGTATCTACCCAGTGAGAAGTGGAGGATCCCACAGCGTAAGGACCCGTGGGATTAGGCAATGAAATCACCGGAACAGCATAGGGGATAAAAGCGGCAGCCATCCAAAGCAAAGCGAAGCCTATTTTGATGACCGCATGCGAGTTTTTACTCCTGAAAAAAAAGAGAAAAAGCAGCAGAAGATATGCCGGGCCCATCTGCCATCGGAACTGTTCAATGAAAAAATTGAGAAGGAGCGTTGACCACCCTATTTTATGAACCAACATAAATTCCCGGTTTTGTGTTTCCTTTCGTAAAAGCTGAACCAGGTTGATAGCCAGAACAATCAGGAGAATAGTTTCAAAGGGTCTCATGAGAAGGGAAGTTAATTTGATAAAAAGGTGTTAAAACACCTTTAATTCAAAATTCGACTGATTATTTTTCTTTTAAAAAATGCCTTGTAGAATCGGGATGACCATCGTTTTGAGCAGGAAAGATTTCTAATAGGTTGCACATGAGTTCATATAGGTGAATATTGGTAAAACCCTTTGCTTTGTAGTTTTCTTTAAGGTTGGGTCCTCTCCCTATAAAAATACCGCGCATATTGGGAAGAGAAGGATCAAATCCATGATTACCGCCAGTATACCGTGCAGCGTTATTATCTGTGTTGAAATAGTCTCGAGTGGTGATGGACCAATGGTCTGCAGCTACACCGGTAATAGGTGGAATTCTTCTATGTTTCCGGTAATGAAATTGTTCGGGCGCTTCACCCTGTTTATAAACAGACATTTTTTTGTGGGCTCCTTTTAATGTCGAATAAACATAGTTTTCAAGGGAAGAATCGGGTCGAATTGCAGCAACGGGAGACCAATCAATAACGTCAACGCTTTCCATATTTATATAGTCATCAAGAAACACCACGGAGTCGGACATGATTTCAGTCATGCCATGGTCTGAAACAATCAACAGGTTTACCGCATCGTAAATATTCCTGTTTTTAAGACCGTTAATCAGATGGCCGATAGCCGAATCCAAATCTCTCACAGCCTGTTCTAATTCTTTGCTGTTGGGTCCATATTGGTGTCCAACATGATCCGTTCGGCTGAAATACAGAGAAATAAAATCCGGTCGGTTATGATCAGAATAGTCTAACCACTTTAGAACCTGTTCTACTCGGGCATGATCTGGCACAGAACCATCATACACAAAAAACTCCGTAGGACGATAGCCCATAATTTCTGCTTCGGATGCGGGCCAAAACATGGTCATGGCCGTTTTTCCTTGCCGTTCCGCAGTAACCCACACTGGTTCAGCATCGTACCATTTTCCATCTTTAACCGGTGCTGATCCTTCTCCTATATAATACCGTTCGTCGAAAATGGGATCATACATACGATTTGATATAATGCCATGGTTTTCCGGATAGCGTCCAGTAATAATTGAAATATGGTTTGGGAAGGTTTTGCTTGGGAAAACAGGAACCAGTCCTTTTGCTCGAACACCGGTTTGGATAATTTCATCCAGGTGGGGTGTTTCTGTCTTTTCAAAGTAATCCCATCGAAACCCATCAAACGAAATAAGAATAAGCGGTGTAGATTGTTGGTGCCCATCATCCCTGGGGCAGGAAAAGGCAAATAGGGCCAAGATTGCAAAGGCTAACGCCCCCCGGATAATAACATAGATTCGGCTGGAATTTTTAATCATAGAGCAATGTAAATTTATGAAGGCAACAACAAGGATAATCAATTAAATCTTGAAAAAATTTTGAAATAATATGACATTCAAAAAATTAGACTTCACACCCTACCCAGAAACTGAAATGATTCATCGATCAGAAACATTTCTATCTGAGCTGAAGAACCGGAGAACGGTTCGTGATTTTTCTGAAAAACCGGTTCAGCTAGACATTATTAAGAATTGTATTGCAACCGCTGCCTCAGCACCGTCGGGCGCCAATAAGCAGCCATGGACGTTTGTGCTGATTGGGGATCCCACTATAAAAAAGAAGATAAGAACAGCCGCAGAAAAAGAAGAAAAAGCATTTTATACTCACCGTGCTTCGGATGAGTGGCTGGAAGACCTGAATCAATTTGGTACAGATTGGCATAAACCTTTTCTGGAAAAAGCTCCGTATTTAATTGTTGTCTTTAAGCAGGTTTATGATGTTGGGAGCGGTGAAAAAAGAAAAAATTATTATGTGAATGAATCGGTTGGAATTGCCTGCGGAATTTTACTGACGGCTTTGCACCATGCAGGGTTGGCAACATTGACACATACCCCCAGTCCTATGGGTTTTTTGAAAGATATTTTAAACCGTCCGGAAAATGAAAAAGCCTTTTTGCTCATCCCGGTGGGGTACCCAGAAGAGAATGCTCAAGTACCTCTCTTGTCAAAAAAACCGTTTGATGATATCGTAAAAATAATTTAGGATGTGTTTTGTCTGATTATACGCGACGTGAGTTTCTTAGGCAAAGTTTACTGATAGCAGCAGGAATTGCTTTTTTATCTTGCGAAGATGAGTTGGACAATACCGGTGGTGAATCGCCGGGAAAGCTCATAGGAAGAGGAAATCCAAAGAAGGTTATCATCATTGGTGCCGGGCTGGCTGGACTTGTAGCAGGTTATGAACTGAAACGTGCCGGTCATGAGATTGTGATTTTGGAAGCAAGAGATAGAATTGGCGGTAGGGTTTTCACCATTCGAAGCCCTTTTTCTGAAGGGCACTTTGCAGAAGCCGGTGCAGCGAGAATTCCTCCAAATCATGATTTAACCTTAGGGTATGCGGAACATTTTAACCTTCCATTGGATCCGTTCTATGCTCGAATTGGATCCTATGTAAGAGTGAATGATGGGGAGAAGATAATTGTGTCCAACAGTGATTTTCTATCAGATAGACCCTGGCCCGGCTCTGTTTTACACAAAGACTATTTAAAAATTCGAGGGGGTTCGGATAAACTGCCCCAGGCTTTTTATCAAGAATTGAAAAATCAAATTCAACATTCAATTCCGATTGTATCTATTAAACAGGATGCCGGTGGTGTTGTTGTTCGATCAGCTGATGGGAACGATTTTACCGGAGACAGGGCTTTGTGTACTGTTCCTGTCTCAGTTTGGCATCGTATCGTTTTTGAACCGGGACTTTCCAAAGAAAAAGAGGAGGCCAGAAAGGGCGGCTTTCGGTATGCTCCATCAACCCGTATATTTATTCAATTCAAAAATCGATTTTGGGAGAAGGAAGGACTGAATGGGTGGGGGACAACGGATTGGCCAGAAGAGATTTGGCAACCAACTTGGGATAGAGACGGCGATCTGGGGATATTAATGTCTTACCTAAGGTGGAATCGCGCGGAGGAGTTGGACAGCTTTTCGAAAAAACAGAGAATTGAAAGCGTGTTAAATAGATGGGAGCCCATTTTTAGCGGAGTTAAAGACCATTTTGAATCCGGTATGTCACACGCCTGGGCGTTGGAGCGGTGGTCCGGCGGTGCATGGGCCTCACCAACAGTGGAGCAAGAAGCTGCGCTGGGGAGTCATATTGGTGTGACAGAAGGCAAAGTACATTTTGCGGGAGAACATGCTTCTGGTTTTCACGGCTGGATGCAGGGAGCGCTTTCGTCCGGTCTTCGAGCCGCGAGAGAAATTCACGAAAACGAGTAATTATTCCATCGATATTTATTCGATATTTCTCACACACCGAACATAATTATAGACATAATGAACATCACCCTGGGGTCCCATAAAGCTTGGATAATTTGTTCTGTTTCCACTTTTGTAATCACTGCGCTGTGATCCTGCCCCATGAACATCCATGAGTTGGTTGTGCATTTTTCCCTGTGCCTTTCCGAAAGCAATGTATGCTGCAGTAGCATAAGGGTTAGGGCCATTAATATGGGTAGTGCTTGTCCAGAAATAGGGATATTGTCCTTTTTCTCCATCGGGATCGGAAATTTCTGTTGTCGTAAAAATCGGATCGATTGCCGGAGAGTGGGTTGTCACAGGAGATCGAGAATAATCAACGATACTGTGTAATTCTTTTGCGTTGGGGAGGCGCCAATCCGTGTATCCGGCAAGCTCAAGGGATTCAGCATAATCAAGAGATTCCTCCCAGTCTCGCCCTGTTCCGTCATCAGCCTGTTGCCACATGAGGCCGGTAGACAAGTCACTCACAGTTCCGTCACCATTATCAATAAATTCATTTTTGCCATATTGACTATTTCCCCTAACCATCCTGAAATACATTTTGTTTAAATCGTTGAATGTCGGGGGCGCATATTTCGGATATCCTTTGATTCGTCCGTCTACGAAATTGACACCAAAAACAGTCTCTATTCCATCCATGGTTATACTTACATATTCTGTTGAGGTCCAAGTCTGAGCATCAATTTCACGCTCCCCTTTGTTGGCATCGCCTAAAGGCTGTATAAAAAAGGCGGTGTCGATATACGATTCGATGGCTTTTTCTCCTAAGGATTTCCCTGTAAATAATATAAGGGAAAAAAGCTCTTTAATCGTGGGAATCCTCCAATCATCAAATCCGCCCAGAGTTAAGGTATCTGCTTTTAGGGAGGCGTCCGTATACGTGAGCTTTATCCCCATATCTTTTTCCCATATGAGGCCCGTGATATTATCAGTGACGGACCCATCATTGTTGTCGGTGTAGGAGGGAGGTTGAAATTGATAATGGGCATCCTGCCCGAAAAAAGGGCTACCTTCAGCAGGGGAAGTGATGATAGCATCATCACTGTAGAAAGTTTCAATTCCAGTATCCACAATGGGGTAGGTGTAGGTTGGGATCTGTGTTTCTTTAAGCAGTGTTTCAGCAGATTCTTTTCCGCAGGAAATCCACACTACCGAAAGCACGATAAAAATTGTGTTTTTCATTGTTTTCATTTGTGGGTTTTTGTTAAAAATGGTGTATAAAATTAGATTATTTCCGAGTTTAGACGTTGGTTCATGATAAAAGTTAAATGATATATATGATTATTTTAAAAACACCATTTTTTTTGTTTTGCTAAAAGAAGGGGTGTCAAGTTTATATAAATAAACCCCAGCAGATACCGTCTCCCCCTCATTGTTTTTTCCGTCCCAAACTACGGTATTGGACACAGGAACGCCGTCCACAAGAGTTTTAATTAATCGACCCCTTATATCATATATAGTTAATTGGGCAGGAAGACTTAAACCAATTTCAGTGCTGAATTCAATTGTTGTATAGGGGTTGAAGGGGTTTGGATAATTATTCAGGAGCATGAATTTTTGAGGTAATTCTGGGTTTGGTTTTGTAGAAAGTGCGGTTGAATTTTTTCTCCCGGGAGAGCCATATTTTAGACCAATCGATGCGGACCAGTTTTCAGCCATGGCATTATCCAACCAAGGGTTAATGAGTTCTAAAGTCGGCCCTTTTCCATCAGGACTTTCTGGCCAAGGATCGACGTCATCGTAATTGACGGTATCAATTAATATTTCATTTTCATTCATCAGTCGGATTAATTCACCGCTTCCGTCAAACCCAAAACCAAGGTCTCCAACAAAATTCTGGACATAAGGGAATGCTGATTTGAACCGCAATGAATCTTCACAAATGACGAGAAAATGGTTAGGGGTCAGAATCGTATGGTCCGGGAAGTAAAAAGTATGATCGTCGTTTTCATCCTTTATTGTCCATTTATCCAGTGATATGGGTTGAGATGTTGGGTTATACAATTCTACCCAGTCTCCCGGATCAAACGTATCTGGAGAGTTATAGTTTATTTCGTTAATAACCAGGGTGGAGTCCGGTAGGTCATCACCTCCTATATTATAATAATAAAATTCTCGTTCAGCTTTCTCTGGATTTAAAACCAAAGCCTCATCATTTTTAGCCCGGATATAATATTTTATTCGGTCACCAGCAGATTGAAAAGGAATTATGGCGCCGTAAATTAAATCATCAGCACCTCCATCCTCATGGTGACCATCGTCATACATGGGAACGGATAAAAAGTGACCCGGGTATGGTTTTGCCGTAACCATGAGTTCAACTTGTGTTGCACCGGTAACTTTTGTACGTATGACGACACCTTCTCCCGCTTTCGGGTAGTGGATTTCTCTGGTAACATCTAAAATCTCTGGTCCCGTCTTATGGATTTCTTTATGAGACAATAAATACTCCAGTCGTTTTCTGATTGTTGGTAAAATTCCGCATAAATGAACCTCGCCAGGCGTGATGAGGTAGTGATCAACATTGTACCTAAAGTATTCCCCACCGCTAAAAGGTGCAAACAGGTTGGGATCGTTGGCAGCGAATGTTTCAATAGTATTTTGGATTTCATAGGCAAGAGGCTGAAAATATTCTGTACTGTAAATTTCATTGATAATGGTTCGAATATGAGCAGTATATATCTGCTTATAGCGCGGGTTTTTCATGAGTTGGCTAAACAGGGGCCTTTCATCGTCATTCTCGAAAAGAAAAGGATCCCATTGGTATACCCAGGAGGAGTCGCCACCCATCCCCATGAGTGCAATAACAAGTGCGCCGCCAAAGGTGTGATCTTTATCCCATGGAATTATTTCAAATTGGCCGCTCTTTGTATTTTTATATAAATAAAAATTGTGCATGTAGAGTCCGTTGTAAGTATCCAAATCCGGCATGACTGTGCTGGCTGCAAAAAACCAAAGTACACGATCGACATTAAGAATGGTTTCTATATGGTCTAAATCGAAATTAAGAGTATAAATTAAATTTAAAAGGTCTTGCCAGCCTGATTCGGATTTTAATTCATACCCCATTTGGTATTCATAGGCCGTTGAATCGCTCCCATACCACCTGAGATCTGGGTAAGCATCATAAGGATCTCCATAATGGAATTGGGGCTCGCACTTGAAAAATGTACCGGACTTGTTTTTAAAATGTTTGGCTAAAAATGGTTTTACTACAGACTCCACAGAAAGATATAGCCCCAGTAATTCGCCGTTAAGGGTGACGTTTATATATCCAGTTTTTGGAGAAGGAAGGTAAAACGATTCTGTAAGGTATCCCAGGGTCTCTTTAACATAAGTCGGGTCAAATAATGCGTTGGAAAGCTTAACTTTATTGTAGCCCCAAAGATCCTGACTGTCATCAAATTCATTAAAATCGATATTAAGGGGAAATTTGGGGTTCTCTGTTTGTCTGGCCCACCAAAATGTGGAATTCCCCTTATATCGTACACCTACATTTTTTAAGGTATCACCGTTAAAGACAATATCAGCAGATTCATAGGTTTTATCATCTACCTCCCACCGGGCCTGGAGGACTGAATCGTAATCGGAACGATGAAAAAGGATATCCAGAGAGTGAACGGTATAGGGATCAAATAATTCCTGTCCAAACACAGTGAGGTGAATTAAAAATAATTTGAGGATATTTTTCTTAAAAATCACGGAATTTAATCAATGGAAATTTCCTCAAAAAACTCCCAAATGACTTCATTGGCAATCGTTCCGACTCCGTCTTTCTCTGTGGGCCATTGATGCCCCCAATTGTCGATTTTGTAATACCAAACCTCGTGATTGTCCGAGCAATTTTTGTAGTAGTAGGCCTGAGTACTAGACGGGAAAAATATTGAATCAACGGAAGTGCACTCGTTTTGATTTGACCAGTAGGTTATGATCGAATCCATGTGAGGAGCACCTCCCCAGCCTCCTGCCGGAGCCATGCTGCCGTCTATGGGGACCACCTTATCTTCAACACCGGATATTTGCAAAACGGAGACAGGATTCTCCGGCTGGCATTTTTCCCAGGTCTTGCCACTCATGGTGCCGGTGACAGAGGCCATGGCCTTAAATGTTTCGGAGGCTTCGCAGGCTAGAGCATAACTCATGTAGCCCCCGTTAGACATGCCGCAGACAAACGTTTTTTCCGGGTTTAGGCTGTGCTTATTTTGTAGAAATATGGCAAGAGCTGTGAGAAACTCGATGTCATCTGTTTGGCTTATTGTTAAATGGGAATTCCAATGTGTAGTGCCGCCATAATCTTCCGTTCCTTGGGGATAGCATACTGCAAATCCATTTTCATCTGCCAAGTCATTCATACCGGAGTACCACTCTATTATTTCAGCGCTGCTTGTATATCCATGGAGAACAAAAACAAGAGGTGCATTTGCAGGCAGATTCACAGGTTTATATAGAATATAGTCTCGGTTATCGAGGATATTTGGCTGTTCAGATTCTCCAAGGTCATTTTCTTCACAGGAGATTATCAGGAGGAGACCCAAGAATGAGAAAAGTTTTGTTTTAGTTTTTAATGTCATTTACTGTCCAATAATTGTTTGAATGTGTCCAAGGTTAATAATTGTAAATCGGTTTCGCTGGAAATAAAAGGGGCCACATCTTGTCGAACTAATTTCCAGTCAATTTGTTCAAGATGGTTTTGCAATAAAGATCTCCAGTTGTCTGAAGAAAAGGGTTCACCGCCATACCCTGTTTGTGCCAAACAATTGTTTAAATAAGTAAAATTGGGTTCTGTGTTTTTCCAGCGGGATAAATAAAACATGAAATCATAAAAATCTCGTCCCTTGGTGTACTGTCTTTGAAGAATTGCATGGCACTTCCCGGCAAGAAAAGATGTTTGGTCGTGGTGGATTATGGAGAACGGAAAATATTTATTAACCATTGATCGGTTAATTTCAAATCCTGTTGGCGGTTTTGTATCAATTTCAATTTTGATGCTCAGGTTTTCATCTTGCATTGGAGACAAACCTGATTCATATAACAAACCGGAAAAGCGAATAAATGCACTGTGTACAGCAGATTGTGTTCGCGCCTTTGCAGATACATCATATCCGTTTCTGGCCAAATCCGTTTTCACCTTTGCCATGGTATCATCAAGGTTAAATGGAGAATCTGCACCCCGGGTGTGAAAGTCTAAGTCTTCAGAAAACCGGGCCAATCCATGGATAATTCTCAAAGCCGTGCCCCTGTGAAAAACCATATTTTTATTCAGATTTAATTCAAAAAGTTTTCGCAGAATCAAGTGCTGGAGATATTCCCGCAATTCATTTTTAGCACTTTGGGGGTTGGCAGCCTTTTTTGCGATGGATAGGGCCTGATCCTTCATAATTGATCTTTAATATTGATGAATGCTTCAATGGCAGCCATAACCTTTTTACTGGCCATGGTTTTTCCCACGTTTTTCAATTTTCTTTTATGGATCTTATCCACATTTTGGAGGCGTAATTCAGCAATGCGGGCTTCGGTCCAATTGCCCTTTTTCATGTAGAATAAATCGGCCAATGCTTTTTCAGGTGTGGCGCAGTAAAACGACTCCCTCGTAGAAAAGGGAACAAACTCATAACCAAAAAATCGTTCCTGTTTCATATGATGATAGGTGAATGACCCTACTGGCGTCTCCCATTTTTTGGTTAATTGTGTGGTGATGCTCTGCATCATAGGTACAAACTCAGGGATTAATCCATAAAAGCTCAAAGCCGACTCCATGCTCACATAGGAGGGGTGATATAATTGATTGGCCAGAATATAGTTCGATGGCTGCTGTTTTCGGTAGGCTTCCGGAAGTAAATACTTTCCCCGTCGCAATTGAACGAGCTTGCCATCGCGGACCCACTGGGCTAGGCGAATCTGGATATGGCGCAGGGGCTTGTCAGACCAGACCCCCACATCCTGAGTTTCTACCCAAGGTGCTGGTGCGAAGTTTTGGATAAATGCATCATATTTCATATGCATAATATAAATAATAATGTATATTATTGAAATATATTATTATGCTCTTATGGTCGTGTTTTTGGATGGTTATTCGCAGGAAAACAAAAACAGAACTATAAAAAATGGGACTTGAGGTGGCTCATAGTATTTATATGCAAAGACTCATATATCTAATTCTTGTTATAACCAAACTTGCCCCTGGAAGACGTTGTATCATTTTTAGTTGAAACAAAAGGGAAGCTCCTTGCAGATTAGGGT
>CAZJUP010000026.1:0-18707 GCA_964549275.1 uncultured bacterium
CAGCCCAGACTGGGAACAGTTTCGCCCGATGGAGCTGGAGCAAAGCGACAGCTCCATCCATGTATATACGACTTGGCTTTAAGTGTATATCGCACTCAAACAGCCGGTTATACAATTTTCGTTATTTTCCTTTATCTTATTAGTAATACGTAAGTTATCACCATAATTACTCTTATTTTCATTCTGTTTATACTGCAAAAATCGCCGTATAAGCATTTTTGTATCTTTTCTCATAAATTATCTCCTGGGGCAAATACCTCAAAAATAGGGTCAATAATTTTACCCCAATCCCGAAGTACGGGTTTTTCTTCCAGTATATTACTCTCTCGACAAAGGGATAAAATTTGAGGCTTGAGGATGCTTTGTTGAGTCAAAATGGAGCACACCTTCCCCTATTGGCATTTTCACTCCAATCATACACTCTCCATAGAAAAGAAATAAACATAAATCAGCCTCCTATTAGTTTTTGTGTTTTTAATATTCAGCTATGCACTAAAAGAATATACACCGCCGTTTCATATTTGCGCAACAGGGCGAATGGGGAGTTTTAAAGAAATCAACCTCTGGTTAAAATCCAGATATAATTTTAGTCCCCTGACCCAACCACCCCAGAAAATGTTTTGACCGGGTTATTTCATAATCAGAAGGACAATCCACGGCGTAAAATTAAATACAGTAACCAGCAGCTTATAGTTCGCAAAATAGGACTGCATATATTTCAAGGATTCGGCCTCATCCAGATTAAACAATCGTTTTTGCACACGACAAACAAAACCCTTCATAGAAAATGCCGCGACTGCTGTAATGATATAAACGCCCAAATTGATAATCATGCACCAAAAGAAAAAATCTTGCAATTGGTTTAAATCCATTTGAAACTCCTCATTGTTTTTACTCTAAAGAATAATACCCGGTTTTTGGTTACGATTCAAGGGAATTACCCTTCTCTTCCAATTCGTTATTAAGACTCCTAATACAAAATAAAATCCAGGCGGGAATTAAAAGTCTCCAATTCCCCCAGTTTTTCTCCCGTAGCATTGAACCTCAGCAGTTTCCACTCAAAGGCTTGTTGAACAAATATGCCCGTCTCCCCTTCAGACGGCACCACCTGAATATTGTACAGCCATTGTACAGAATCGTTAAGAATAATGACAGGATTCTCCGGATTTTCTAAGGGCAGAACTCCCGTCTCCCAGTCTGAAACACCTCCCCTGCTCCCTGTATAATAGCAGTCCCCGGTTTCGGGATGAATACTGATATCATGGATAAAGAGGTGCGTCCGGTATCGATATTGCTCCCCCTGGGGCGTTTGTTTCATGATTCCGTTTTCTGTGGTGACCCACACACCCCCGTTTATGGGATCGGCTTTCAACGGCCCGGGATTAGGGATATTTTCAATTTCTACCATAATCTGACCGAGAGGAGAAACACGGATAACTTTATTCTGTTCATTCAAAGATATCCAGAGGGATTCCGTTTGGGTATCGAAAGCTAATTCTGAAGAAAGGTTGGGATTCAGGCCTAAGGTCAATGTCCAGACAAGAGTCCCCTCTAAAGTGTATCCTCGCACGGTACTGTCTTCCAGCAGGATGTAGAGTTGATTTGCCTCGTTATCCAATGCCACATCAATGGGGCTATCCGGCAGAGAAAAAAGCACCTTAATTTTTACCTCAGGCGAAACCTTGTATATGCGTTTTTCGAAATAATCTGAAACCAGGAGGTCCTTATTGATTTTTACCAAAGATCTAGGGGATTTGAATTCAAGGGTCTTTTGTTTTTGTGTGCCGTCGAATGAGATACTGTGAAGAAAAAAATTATACATGTCTGCCACCCAAAGGGAATAGGGACCGGGAATGGTCTTTACAGGACGAGACCTACCGCTTTGAGAAAATTCCGTTACCGCTCGGATGGCGTAAAAGTACGGTCTATTGTAGGATAAGCCGTTTTCCTGAAATTCATTGAATTCCGAAGAAAGAACATGGTGAAGTGCTAAATCCTGCGCATCCTGGCCTCTGTAAATTTCGTATGCGGCCATATGGTTTACATCAAAAGGATTCCACCGGAGGTTGACCGTATCTTTTTGGGTAATAGCTTTAAGTCCTGTAGGGGCCCCGTGGCTCAATTCGTTGGCCGGGTCCAGTGGATTCAGTCTTTCCCTGTCTTCACAACTAAAAAGAGTTAGAACTCCGCACATTAAAAGAATAATTTTCATGGAAAGAAGGCCTTCATCACCATAAGAAAACCTGCCTGAAATCCCAGGATTGAAACTGTGGTATAGCGGTCATATTTTTTGACCGTAGTATAGCGGCCGCTGATGAGGGCGGCATTCCCCTCCCTAAGGTATTTTTCATAACCCTGTTCCGCCTTTTGATGAAAATGCCAAGCCGCCGCACCGGAAAGAATCATAAGTCCCGTACCGGACAAAACCATATAAGTATTCATTTGTAATTCAGTATCTGCCGGGTGAATTTCCAATGTGTCCGGTAACCCAACCCAAGGGGGCAATTCAATCTTTTCTTGAGAAAAGACAGGAATAACCATAATCAGATAAAAAATAAGATTCCATTTCAGCATTAGAAATCCCACCCAAAAAAGAATTGAGAAAACCAACCGGCCTGAACGGTGTTAAAGTCTGTTCTTTTTCCATAATCCCAGCGTAGAACTGCTCCGCCAAAATTGACCCTGATCCCTATCCCTGCACTCCCTATAAAACCCGGAAAATTTTCTTCCCAGGCATTGCCCCCGTCTAAAAATAAAGCACCTCGGATTGGTCCAAATCCCAAGCTCACAGTTTCTCCATCAACATGGAAGGATTTAGCAATGGGAAATCGAATTTCATTATTCATTAAAATATATTTCCTTCCGAAAACACCAGAAAAGGCATAACCCCGAAGTCCCCAGCTTCCGCCAATATAGTGCCGGCGAATATCCACACCATCATTCGCCAGGATAGTGGTTCTATGGGCCAGCGTAATTTTTGGCAGAGGACGATAATACATCCTTATGTCACCAAAAACAGTATAATTATGGAGTTTCCCCCGGGAATAATCAAATACGGGTGCAACAGTCACCCTCGAACGCCAGCCGTCAATGGGCCCTGTTGGACCCCACAGTGTATTGTCATGCACCCAAGAAAGTGTATTAGACCCGAGCAGAGCATTGATTTTTTTATCATGAAAATCTTTCACCGAACGCCATACAGATGCACTGATTTCCACCCGTTTAAACGTATTTATTGGGAGATTCACGCCTCCCCTTACACCGTAACTTTGTTCAAAGAAAAAGGCCTGGTAGGGGTCAAAATAATCATTGGCAAAATAAAAGGCACTCACCGCCACATTTAACCGACGAGTCAAATCCACTTTTGTGACGGCGATATTAAATCGTTTTAAGAAATCTGAAGTGGACTGGGTGGAGTTGGCGAATAGAAAATGATAATATTGGTTTCCCAGGATGTCCGAGAGAGCTACCTGTCCGCCACCTAATAAACCAAAGTAAGGGTCGTAAGCCACCATGGTTTGAGCCAAATCAAAAGTATATTTTAACCGGTAGGGCTTTGAAGGAGATGCACTATCCGGTTCTATACTTATAGGGCGTAACCAGCTTTTAGGTTTATTCAACTGAACCTCAACAGAATCCAAATCGGATAATGAAAAAGAGTAGATTCTGAAACCGTAATCCACAAAGAGTGTAGCCAAAACAGAATCCGAAGCCATTATTGAAAAATCAACAACACCGATATGATAATTCGTTTCTTTTACTATCTTCTGTATCTTATTGGTATTGCTTGCGATATTCATTCGCCAGATATTGTTTGTTCCACCTCTGGTGGAAATATAATGAAGGATATGGGGGTTTTCCGGATCCCATTTCGGGTGCCTATTTTCGTGGCCATCAATTATAAGAGGGTAAATTTCCCCGGTTTGAAGATGAATCAGGACTATTCCCCTGTTGGGTGAAAGAGTGGTGTTAAATCGATCCGAAGAAAAAGCCACCCGGCTTCCATCACCACTAAATGCCGGATCCCTATCGGAATATATATCCCGAGTCAATTGAATTAAGCGGTGGTATGCAACCTCCCACAGGTAAATATCTTCCTGGCCGGTTTCGTCCGTACCCGTAAAGACTATTTTTTCTCCATCCGGGCTCCACTGGGGATTTCGCAGGGTTACAAGGTGTTTATCCTGAAGGGCCTCCATCTCCGTCTGGCGTTCCATATTCCAAATCACCAGGGCATCTCGCCCCTTTCTCAAAGTAGAAAAAACTGCCTGTTGTTTTGAATTAACCGAAATATTGGTTTGAAGAAGGTGCAGCGATTCCCGGTCTGCTGTTTGCTCCCCCCGAACGAGTATCCTTGAAACATCCCTGTCTATATTCCCATCGAAAATATGGGTGTACCCCTCCCTATTCGAAAGAAACACTGCATGGTTTTCCCCGGAAGAATCTTTATAATAAACCGGTGATGTAGATATTCTTCCCTCCGTCAGGGTGGTTTTTTTTGACGGGGGTGTTATTTCCCGAGATAATGAAGCTGAAAATTCTTTTTTCAGGGATTGCTCCCAGTCTGTGATGATTTCCCCGTATTTTACTCCGCAAATTTTGCTTATGGCCTGGGGAAAAGAATCATACTCCCAGTATGTTTCCATGAGTGTAATTAGAACGTCATCCCCAAACCTCCCTTCAAAATATCGTAGAAATGATTGACCTTCTTTATAAACGATAAAGCCTCCTGCCCGTTGAAGAGGGACCAAACGATTGTACAATAAGGCATCCCGCATGACCATTTCCGCTTGGCTGTCCCATTTTATAGACCACCACTCCGCCAATCCTTCGGAAAACCACAAAGGAACGGGTGGTCTGTTCCATTTTTTAGCTTCCTTCAATTGATGGGCTATCTTATGGTTCATAAAAACATGGACCAGTTCATGCCGTACCACATGATAGAATTCCCACATACTTCCGGTATAGGGTAAAACAACACGTCCTTTAATAAATTCAAAAAATCCTCCAACTCCTTCGGGTATTCTTGAGGGCAAAACATTTGTTTGCTGAAAATGGATGGGATCGCCGAACAGAACCAACGGAATCCTTTTTTCCGGTGTAAAACGAAATTTTTCTGCATATTCAACAAAAGCGTCTTCCGCAAATACCGCTCCCGCAGCGGCAATATCTCCAGACTTTTCAGGATAATAAATATCAAAATGCGCTGTAGACAGTGTCCTCCATGTCAGTGTGTCGTACTGAACCTTATTCCGTCCAAAATAAAACTGAGATTGGAGCAGGGTGAATAGAAAAATTCCCGCAATTAAAAGTTTTCCATAATCCCAATGTTTCATAGCTGACCTTTGAACTTATTGAAACTATAAAGCAGGAAAAAGAAAATTCGTTTGTTTTGTCTTCAGTAAGATAATCTTTCCTGTTACAGCAGCTATTTCCAAATCGTATAACCCATTGTTCTAATGTAATTTAATGGATGGGAAAAATAATTGAATCAGCATGAAACCTCATATTTTCATTATCGGCTCCCCTTCTCTGGACCAATTGACACTTAAGGGTAGAACACATCATTCTGTGGGTGGGGCAGGACTATATACAGCCTTGGCCGCGGTTCAGTCCGGTGCCCATGTGACATTATTTGCCCCAAAACCAAACCCTTTACCTCCAGAATTTGAATTTATAGAAAAATACATCCATTGGATCGGTCCGGAAATTCTTCCGGAAAATGTTCCCAGATTCCATATTCAACACGGCAAAAAAGAGACAAAATATACCCAAGCATTTTTTGGCGCTGAAGAAACACTTTCTCCAAAAGAACTCCCCCATGACCTTTCACACTTCAGTTTAATCCATTGCGTTCCGCTGGGCAATGCCAAAACTCAACTTCGTTTTATAGAATCCATAAAAAAACGGGGAGCACGTGTTGTCTCCGCCGGTACCGCATTATCTATTATCGAAAATGATCCGGATGCCGTCCAACAAGTCTATAATCAAACGGACCTGTTTTTCATGAACCAACAGGAAGCAGAATTTCTTTCCAATCATTTCAACATCACTCCGCAATCTCCAAAAAAAATTTTACTGACTACTCATGGTGAAGATGGGGTGTTAATCCAGACTGGAGATTTTAATACTCACATCGCTTCCTATTCTTCAAATGTTTTAGACCCCACCGGGGCTGGAGATACCTTTTGCGGTACAGTCCTGGCAGAACTATCTCAAGGGAATCATCCCGTGATGTCCGCAAAGAAAGGCGCACAATTATCAGCCACAATGATACAAGGCATAGGCCCTGAAAAACTCCTGAATAAATCGCAAACAGCCTATGAAGATTCTGAAAAACACGTATCCATCAATAAAGACCAAGTCCGACGCATTGCTTCTCTTATCACGAATTTAGATGAAGCAGAACCGTATAATTTTATAGGCCCATCCCTTCCTCCGGAAAATTACCCCCATACCCTCGATTTCTTTTTTGTCACAACCCTGCAGCAATTCAGTTTCTGGGAAGAACATAAAGGTCAATACAAGGCCCCATTGATTGGCACTATGGATGGTCAAGAATTGAAAGGGGCTTTTTACCTTTTTCAAGCTTATTGGAAACGGTTGCAAGATAATCCCGATTTTTTCACACCGGAACAACAGGCAAGGCAATCCCGTGGAGATATGATCGATTTATTTAAAAGTGATCATGGCGAAGATTTAATGCCGGCATTAGATCTCCACCTTGAAATGGCCCATGCCTATGGGAATACAATGTTGACATTGGGATGGACTCCGGAAAACATCCTTCAAATGGCACAGTCATCTGACACCCCACTGAAAACTTTTTTACAGCTTTTGGATTTTGTGGGAGGTTACCGCGAAGACCCCCTTCGGAAAAAAAGTGCTCTATTGGCATTAATTCTTGAACAACGGCCCGAGCATTTTCTTTCTTTTGGTAAAAGGGAACAGCTTCCTCCCGTGATTGATTATCATTGTATGAGGGCCAATTTAAGATTGGGGATGGTTGACATCATCAATGGTGATTTACAAAAAAAATTAAGAAGCCGAGGCGCAGTTTCAGCCGAAGAAGAATGGGCCGTACGACACAAAGTATATGAAGCAGTTGCCCTTCTTCCTGAGTTATCCGGACGTTCCATGGGTACTGTGGATTGGTTTTTCTTTATGTCGCGAAAACGGTGTCCGGAGATGACAGAGCCCCTGTGTTCAATATGCCCGGCGGACTCAGTTTGCGCTCAAAGAACAGAACTTTTTCAACCGGTAATCCGCACGTCATTTTATTGATCCGGTCAATTTCATTCCTGACCAAACCGTTTTAATGGAAGGTAGGCCTTTGTTGACTGAACTTTTCCACCTGAATGCTTTGCAAATCTCCTTTTTATATTATGAGTATATCCAACATAAACAAAATTTTTCTCTTCATTCTCTATTGCGTAAACATACCACATCAACACTTCCCCTCATTTAGTATTCTTGAATTACACTGATATCTCCAGTCAATCGAAGACCCCGAATGGGGCGTAGATTGGCGGAGAGGGAGGGATTCGAACCCCCGATGGTCGTAAGACCATACCGCATTTCGAGTGCGGCGCATTCAGCCAGGCTCTGCCACCTCTCCATAGTGGATAAGTATAAAACAAATAATTAGGGATTAATTCATGCGTTTTACTTTGAAAAACTCCTGCATCATATTCAAACATCTTTCTTGAAGTACCCCCCCCTTTACAGAAACTTTCGTCCGAAAACGCGGGTCTCCACAGAGTTGATATAAGGAGCCACAGCACCCTTGTTCTTCATCGTAACATCCAAAGACAACCATTTTCAATCTTGCATTCACAATGGCTCCGGCGCACATAGGACAAGGTTCCTTTGTAACATAAAGTGTTGCATCGGATAATCGCCAATCATTAATAGAATTTGCTGCCGCAGTGATGGCAATCACTTCTGCGTGGGCTGTGGGGTCATTCAGCCGCTCTTTTTGGTTATACCCTCTTCCGATTATTTTATCATGTAAAACAATAACAGCTCCAATGGGGACTTCATTACTCTCAAAAGCTTTTTCAGCCTGAAGCATAGCCTGTTCCATCCAGAAGATATGTTTATCCTTCATGTTTTACTGCCCAGAAAAGTTATTTTTCTAATAGAACAGCCTGAAGAGAATCAATTTGATTGGCCATTAATTTTCGACCTAATATTGTGGTATCTGTTACAGCCAGCTGATTACTCTTCATATCTTCGAATATTTTAGAAATTTGGATAATAGTAGAATCAAATTTTCCGAGTGCATAATACGCAGCGGCCATGGTAATACGCACATCCAAATGATTTAAAAGTGTATCATGAGAAAAGGTCCAATGTGGTTGGAGAGGTTTGTCCGTTCGCGTAATGAGACTGTCTCCATAATAAATCGTCAGCCGTTCATGTCCAAGTGCATGGTGCGCAAAGGTAAGTCCGGCCAATATTTCTGAATGAGTATCCGTGGTATCCCATTCAAATTGAGTTTTATCCATTCCTTCATTAAAATAAATCAGACTTGTATCCGCCTCTTTCAGTTTCCCCCAAGTCCAACCGAGCCCGTTATAACCATCTTTCCAAGAGGAATCCTCCACGATGGATTCGGTAAACCATGCATTGCTATTCACAAAGTCCTTTTGTTCATATAATACCCATCCGTATTCGGCCATATCTTCAGCTGTGGCTGCATATTTCTTTCTGCAGCTTTGGGTGTCCAAACAAAATAAACATAAGAGGAACAGTACGGTAATGGTTTTTAATCGTGTCATCGCATTAACATGATTTTTTTGGTTTGCGAACGACCCATATTTGTCATCATATGAATAAAATACACTCCGGAAGACACCGGAACATCCTGTGCATCCCTTCCATTCCATTTCACCATATACTGTCCAATCCCCTTTTCTTCATTCACCAGCGTTTTTACATGTTGGCCCAATAGGTTATATACGGTCATCTTAACTTTTTGATAGGGGCCATCTACAAATCCCAGATCATAAACGATTGTCGTGACAGGGTTAAAGGGGTTCGGGTAATTCTGATGCAAGGCTGTGGCACCTGGCACAATTAATGTCTTGGGTCCCATTCGAAAATAGCCCATTTTTTCCGTATATGCCCTAACACGGCCATTTTCAGTCATTGAGGGGAGTTCTATCCACCCCGTGCCGATTGAACGCTGATATAGGGCAAATTCATCTTCACGACCGGGTAAAGAAACTTCAATGGATTTTTTAAATTTGAATATTTCGTTCCCCAGCAAATAAGAAGCTCTGTCAGAAAACCAGGGCTCAAACATGGTAGAATCCAGAATGAGTACGGATTGGTCAAAGTCGACACTGCCCGTTCTTCCCATCACTCGGAATCGTCCGTCTGGGCTATTCCCGGTCCATGTACCGAAGGTTTTCGCAGCAATAAGCCCAACAGAAGTTGTTATTGTCGTATCCCCTACAACTCCCTTGGCATAAACCTCCATGGTATAGGTTCCTTTGGATTCGCCAAATTTATTGTGGGCAACATAGGTGTAGGCCGCCGCTGTATCCAGGGGTACTCTCTTACTCTGTATTTCCAACTGGATTTCGGTGGTTTTTTCCACTGAATCTACGATAAATATTTCGTAGTAGTTGGTAAACGCATTGTTTTGGACAACGTACATGCGGATCTCAGGACGAGGTACCCGCTGGATATTAACGACGAAACTATCCACAGCTGATGTGTCTTCATCTGAAGCTGAAATTTCAAATAATACAGAATCACTTTTCGAAGTAATCCACGGTCCGGCAGGTCCGAACCATAAATCTGCAGGTTTAAATTTCACAGAATCATTAATGGAATAACTATTATATGAAATACCGGCCGCTGTAGATGTATAATCCGGTGTGGGAATGATAGACATTTGTGATGACTGATTTAGAGCTTTAATCGTTACAGACAATGTTTCATCATCTACATCAGTCAAATAGTTTGCAAAATCTAAATAAATAGAATCATTTTCAATGATGGTGGTATCAGGAAGATTGGTCCATTTCGGCTGGTCATTAATGGGTGTGATGGAAAACTCAACCGTATCCAGTCCAGATAGACCACCCGGGTCAGTCACAGTAAATTCAACTTGTAAATTCGAGGTAGAGTAATAATTGGTATCAATAGGTGCGATGTAGGCATAGGTTGTATCTGCTACCGGGGAAGGAATTTTTACCTGGAGTTTGTCGGCTCCGGCTTTAAAAGATAAATACATCCCCCCTGTTTGTCCATCATATCCATGAAGAATCCTAAATTGAGGATATAATCTTTCTAATGTTAATTTTTCTTTTTCAACATCAGCATACCCATACCTCGAATCATAATTAATGCGTCCAAAACCAGTAGGGTATCCCGGTATATCTGGTTGTGTTGTTAAAATTTTTGCTTTCCATTTTAAGGCCGTCGTATCATCATCCTCGTCATAAGAATAAAAAGTAAGGTTTACCGTATCACTGTTGGTTCCCTCGAGAAAAGTTAATTTCCCAACTGCAGCTAAATCTATTATAGGGGGATCGTTCACCGGCTCTACAGTCAAGAGGTAATCTATGGAATCCACCAATGTCCACTTGTCAGTTACAATAACGCGAAAAACATATGTAGCTGTATCCCATTTTGTTGGTGTAAATGTTATTTTGCCGGCTGTTGATATTACCGCGGTTAACGTATCGACAAGAGTCGTATCCGTTCCATTAATCATGAGCGTTTTTAACTGATATGTAAATTCATCCCCCTTGAGAGTTACAATATCTACATCCGTCACTTTTACCAAATCTGTATATTCCACATCTTCTTTTGCTGTAGTATCATTTATGGCCTGAATACCCGGTGCCGTATTATATCTTAAAAATGGGGTAGCGTCTGTTAAAACCGTGGAACGATTTCCGGCAATATCAACCGAACGAACTGAAAGCGTATATAATTTGTTATGTTCAAATGCAACGGTATCCGTGAGTAAGGAATCGGTATGATTATGAGATTGTAATTCTACCTGCCCCATAGGACGCCAATCTCTGAATGAATTAATATCGCCTGTTAAGCCTTCTTTCAGAGCATAATCAAATTGACTGATCCCAGAACCGTTCACACCGTTTGCAATAGGGTCGCTCCACCCATTCCATTGGACAAACAAGGTATCATTAGAAATCAGGGAATCGGTTCCCACTTCTTTATTGACGGTGTATTGTGTTCCCGCAGTAAAACTCCCGCCGGATGGTGGCAGGGTATCCAATACAAAAACCGATTCACTGGGCAATCCACTCGTCGATGCCCCAGCGCGGTCAAAAACCGTTGCCCTGAACCGCATGGTATCACCTTGCACTAAAGTTCCGGTAAGCGACGATAATATATTTGCTCTCGAACGATAAAATGGAACTGAAGTCCCTCTTTCCACAATACTGTCTAAGGTTGAACCGGCATTATTATTTACAGCAGCCCAAGTATCGGCCATTTTAGCCTGAATATTGGCTTCAATCCTCAATTTTCCTCCATTGAGCAGTGTTGAATCCGATGCACTTAAAGGAACTATGAATTTTAAAGAATCGGTATAATCGTTAAACCATCCAATTACGGAAGTGTCGCCAAAAGCGGTAATGGTTCCGATATTGGAAGAATCAGGCGGTGTGTTATCTAAAAATAACGTCAGAGTATCGGTCGTGGCCAATGCATCATTCGTGTTTCCCGCTTTATCCGTAGCCGACACATTGATTCTTACATTCCCAGTTTTATCGGGGATTAAAACCAACTGATAGGTCCAAATGGAGTCGTTGGCTCCCTGGGTCATATCCGTATTTAGAATGGTTGCGGTAGTATCCGGCCAATAAATACTGATTTTGGGTTTAACAGCCGTATTCATGTTATCGTTGAATTTAGCTGTAATATCTACTGTATTATCTCCGTACCAAACCGGATTATTCGAATAGCTGAGCGCAGCAGTATCTCTGGCTAAATCAATCTCAATGGGGCTTACATTATCACCCCAAGTTGAATTTCCAGCCGTATCTGTAGCGATTGCACGATACTGCCAATCAATTTCGTATTCTAATATATCTACACCGTCTACAGCTTTCATGCCCCTATCGTGTGAAAGAGGAGCAGCCACCGTTACAGTATCCGGAGAAGATCGTGTTGTATCATCATCCAGTGTTATATAAGCACCTGAAGCTGAATTGTCCGGATCTTCCGAATATAATTGAACGCGATATCCCACAGGGACATTTGAAATTACAAATGAAGGCTGTGAATAATTTGTAATCCAGTCCGTGGTGGACTCACCACCGTTCGTTTCGGAAGCAATAGCAGTGATGACCGGCTTTGCCGGTGGAGCATTATCAAAAGTGTAGATAAAACTCGTTCCTGTAGCACTTTCATTACCTGCGCTATCCATAACAAACGCAGCAAAAGTATACTGCCCGTTTTCTGTTAATTGTGTGGGTGCACCACTTCCGGTTAAAAGTCCATAATCATCATCTGCATCGGCATTTTCCACCCATTCGATTTGGTCAGTCCCTGAAGTCGTAGAGGTTCTCCCCAACCAAATGCCATTGGTCACCAAGCCGGCTTTTGTCACTTTGATATACACAGAATCTCCAGAGGAAACTCCTTTATATGTGAAATACGGGGTATCATCGTAACTGATATTATCATCATCAGTTCCCGTATCGGCATACCATAACTCAAATGTAGTGGGCGGATTTGGAGCTGTATTATCAATCGATATTTCTTTAAAGCTATCGCTGGCATTCCCTACAAAATCTTTTACTATAACTACACCCCGGGTTACTTCTCCTGCTCCGGCTGTTATGGTTATTTTTGTATCACTGTTAACGACAAAGCTCCCCCCTAACCCTCCAGAACCAACTGCTGTCGCCAAATCCAGTCCGCCAATAGTAATGGCAGAAGCATCCCCCCCATACGTCTGAAATCCGGACCCTGTTATAACAGTGGTTTCACCATTTTTAATCCATCGGTCAGAAATAGCTGTAATGACAGGCGCAGTATTATCGATGGTTATATTTTGGCCCGTACTGGTACTCCAATTCCCAGCAGAATCTTTTACAGTAATATTCGCATCTGTGACTTCCCCCGAACCAGCGGTAATGGTCAATTCTGTAGCGCTCCCCACAGAAAACGTTAGTCCCGCCGGTGTACTTCCCCCAGCATAAACTTCCATGGCCTCAATTGTTTTACTTGAATTTGGGGTGGAGTTTACAAATCCCGTCCCGGTGATAACGGACGTTTGACCACTTCCGATTACTGCAGTTGCCACATTGCTTACCGTCGGCAAGCTGTTATCAATGGTCAAGTAGACCAAACTGGTACTCACATTTCCTGCGGCATCCGTAATAGTGACAAGCCCATCTGCTACTTCTCCCGACCCTGCAGTCAAAACCAGGGACGATGCGGTGACGCTGGAATAACTCATCCCAGTTGGAACGCTTCCGCCCACTTTCACGTTTTGTATATCTCCGCCTACAAGAAATCCAGAACCGCTTACTGTTGTTGTTCCTCCGGATTTAATGGACGCGACCGACACTCCAGTCAAAACAGGGGCCGTATTATCTATAGTTAAATTTTTCCCTGTTTCTGTGCTTGAATTTCCGGCTCGGTCTGTTACCACAACATTTAATTCAGTCACTTCTCCGGATCCGGCAGTAATCGTAATCTGAGTATTGCTGTTCACAACAATCGTCATACCGGCCGGTGTGGTACCACCAACAGTAACTGCAACATCTGTTCCATCCGTTGTGCCATCCACAGTTGTGAAAAATCCTGTACCGGTAATGACAGATGTATTTCCGCTTTTAATACTGGCTGTACCTATGGAAGTCACTGTGGGTTTCGTATTATCCACCGTCAGCTTTACATTATCTGTAGAAGCATTATTTGCCGGGTCTGTCACAACAATTTGACCATCACTAATATCACCCGTTCCCCCTGTAATCGTTATTTGTGTATTACTGTCAACTGTGTAGGTGAATGTTGTAGAGCCGGAGCTATTTCCGCCAACTGTTACTGTGGATTCGGCTGTTCCATTCTTAAACCCTGATCCCGTTACAATAGCCGTAGCTCCTGATTTTATAGCTTTTGGGGTTACACCGGAAATGGACGGAGCTGTATTATCCACATAAACCGTATAGTCTGAGACAGTATGCTCATTCCCTGCAAAATCCGTAATAACTAAATTTCCGCTGGCATTCCCGCCTAACCCATCTGCCAGGGTGATCTGACCACTATTATCAACTGTCACTGTACCGTAGGTCGTCCAATTTGTCGACCCCAATTTAACTGTGGCATCGGAATTGGCTATTGGAGTATTGTTGAACCCTGTCCCGGCAACAGTTATGGTCCCACCCGTCTTTATATGAACCAACTTATCGCTATCCGTATCGGGAGTCAGACTTGATACAGTAGGTTCTGTATTATCAATAACCACGGGACCGGCATTCGTTGCTGAATTTCCAGCCCGATCTTTGATTGTTAAAGCACCGTTTACTTCTCCTGATCCTGCAGTGATAACGATTGATGTGGCTCCGACAGATGCACTCATTCCTGTTGGCCAGCTACCATTAATTAAAATTTGCAAATCAGCAGAACTGCTGGAAGTACCAGAACCGGCAGTGAACCCGGAGCCAATGACCGTAATTGTATTTCCAGATTTTACAATATCAGGGTCAGATGATCCGTTCGCAGTAGGATAAATATTTGTAATAGCCGGGTCTGAAGCATCAATGGTGAGCAATCTTCCTGTTTCAGCACTGACATTTCCCGCAGCATCCGTAACGGTAACATTGGCATCCGTAAAATCGGTTGATGCCCCGGTAATGGTAATTTGAGTATTACTGTCGATGGATTTTGATGCATTGGTCCCATTTATGGCTGTACCGTCTAAACTCACAGCCGTGGCATTCCCATTATCGGTAAACCCTGTTCCAGTAATGATTGACGTGGCTCCATTTTTAATATATCGGGTTGCCACGGATGTTACTGTTGGATTTGTATTATCTATGGTAAATGTTGATCCCGTTCCTTGATTACCGGCTACATCCGTAACCACGACTGTCCCATTGGATACTTCTGTAGAACCAATTGTCATAGTGATTTTTGTATCGGTATAGGTAGCAGAAATGCCTAATGTGGCCAGAGTACTGCCCCCTATGGTAACCGTGGGGTTGTCTGCAGTTACAAAACCGGATCCCCGTATTTCACGCGTATCATCTTCTTTCCCCAGAGTCTTTGCATTTCCACCGGTGTCCGTAATGGAGTCTATGGTCGGGTTTGTATTATCAATGGCAATGGTTACATCCGTTGCCGTACTTGTGTTTCCTGCTTCATCAGTTACCGTTATAGCTGAAGATGCCACATCTCCTGTCCCTGCAGTTAATGTAATTTGTGTATCACTGTCCACGTTGAAAGACCCCACACCTGTACTCGCATTATTTATTTTTACTGAAGCAATCGGACTGGCCGGGGATGCTGAAAACCCAGATCCTGTTATGGCAGCTGTAGACCCGTTTTTAATTGCAGTATTGGGTGAAACTGAAGTGAGTACTGGAGCAGAATTATCTACCGTTAATGTTGCGCCGGAAGTGTTTGAATTCCCTGCAAGATCGGTTACAATAATGATTCCTGTATAATTACCGGCACCGACAACAAATGTAAGTTGAGTATCTGAATTAATCGTTGGAGAAAACGTATTTCCATCGACGGAAATACTATTAGTTGTATTTGACGGGGTTGCAAACCCTGAACCCGTCAAGGTAACCGTAGCACCGGTCTTAACATAAGCATCATCAACAGATGTTGCTACGGGAACCGTCCGATCAACATAAAAGCGATTCTGCCCTCCATAACCGCTGGATACAGTAACAGTCACTTCATTTTGCGTTACACCTCCTGAATTTTTATCATGGGCTTTAAAATAAAGCAAATCACCACTATTAACCGTTTTCCCCGCAGTAGAAGTAATATCAGTTATGGATATATCTACTGTGAATGTTGATGCACCTCCCGGATTTGCAGAAAATATTTTACACGCTTGATAATCTGCATCATCATTAGAAACTTCAATCATATAATAGCCGTTGGAAAAACTCCCAATGGATATGCGGACTAGATACGATTGATTGTAGGCGGTAAGGTTAACATAACCATTGGGAGTGTCATCGGCACCTGTTGCATCGGCATAGGTCTCAACCGAGGCTGTTTGGCCTAATCCAATTGAGAAGGAAAAAAAGATGAGTGTCAGTAATTGTTTTATATCGATCCCCTGGAAAAACTTATATCGTCACACCAAAAATAATTAAACCATCCAACCAGGAGACGGTACCCAAATTATTTTTTGCAGAATCTTTTATTCCAAATGCGGTAGTTGATCGTACCCCTACCCGTAAATCCAAAGTATTCCCTAATGTAAGTCCATAAGAATTTTCTGCGATAACCCCAAACCCGCTTCCAATCATTCCACCACCCAGCTTAACATTGCCGGGACCAGCCGGGAAAGAAATGATACCCGTGATGTGTGCTCCTGAATATTCTCCGCCGATAGGTTTATAATTTTTAAATTTGAATGTTCCCACTTCTGCACCAAGCCTGAACCGCATGGGACCAATTTCTAAAAGCATTGGAAATTCAAATGAAGCTCGAAAGTCCACACCAGAATTATAAGTATTAAGTTGATGCCCTACGAATCCTGGAGAAGAACCGGATAAATTGATGGTATAACCCATCCGGTCAGCTATTGCGGTTAAATCTTCTTCAGCGGGCTCATCTTCAAAAGCATCTGCAAATTCATCTTCGCCTTCATCAAAAAACTCTTCTTCACCGAAATCTTCAGATACATCTTCTTCAAAAAGGTCTTCTTCATCTCCAAATTCACCTCCAAAGTCCTCTTCTGAATCGTCTTCAAATTCAATCCCTTCCAGGTCTCCCAAATCTTCATCTTCTTCTCCCCAGAATATTTCCGTACCTCCTTCATCCTGCGCAACGAGTATACTCGTTGGGAGGACTGCAATGAAGAAAAAGATTGTTAAGGGAATTACAGAAGAAAGTTGTCCCCAAAATGGAGACGGAGTAAAATTATGTTTGTCCGCTATCATATGAATATCCAATGGTTTACAGATCTGTCTCTGCATTTTTTGTTGCAGAGTGTTCTTACATACCTCGAATAAGTACGTTGTCCTGCTGAAAATATACTCTTTGCTGTTCATGTTAGGCAATTGTTTATCTTCATATAGAAATATAATAAAAATCGGGTAATTCTACCGATGAGATAGATCACATAAGAATGATTGTTTTAGAGATGAGCCATTGGAGACTCTTCTTTACACATGTCCATAAATATTAAATGTGTAGCCCGTAGGGGAATCGAACCCCTGTTACGGGAATGAGAATCCCGTGTCCTAACCACTAGACGAACGGGCCAATTAACTGAATAAATTAAAATGGATAAATAATTAAAAACAATATGTAGAACCAAGCTTATGGACTTTAAAACGAAATAATAGTTTGGAGATTAAACTTGAGCCAATAAATACTTCCAACTGAATATTTTAATGCTCGTGCATTACTTCTTCACGAGTGGAAAATCCTTCAAATCGCTCTTTCGCATAAACTTGATGGCAACTTACACATCCTTCAGCCATTTTCCCTAAATACATAGATGCCAATTCACCATCTTTTGCTTGGGATGCCATTGCGAGTTTTAATGCATGGTCATGAAATCTTGAGTCCATCTCTAAAAACCGTTCCGGTAGTATTCGATGCAAATCGGCCATATCTTCTTCAGACAATTCCTGTTTTAAAATAAAGGCAGAATGAATGTTATGGCTATTTTCAATAACATCATTCCAGTTTCCTTGAGCTAAATTAGAAACCAATGCTTGGTAATTTTGGTTAATAGAATGCATCTCTTTAATTAAAGCTGATTTGGTAGATTGTGTCCAATGGATAACATGTTTTTCATTCATACTTTCTTGTGATGAACCATGGCTATTATGATTCCCAAATTGATGTTTTATAAACATAGCACCCATGATCAAGATAACAATACCTGCAAAGATTGAAATTGTTTTTTTACTCATTTTATTTTCCTTTTATTTATTTTTAATATGTTAAAAAAATGCCGTATTAATTATATCCCATCACTTTATGTAGGCGGATATTTTCGATAAAAAAAATCGCATCCAGTTTCGACTTCTGTTATGGTTTGTATAAGTGTATGTGCCATAATTCTTTTCAATATAAACCCATGGGCACCTGATTGAAGTGCTTTGATAATATATTCATCATCTGAACATGTGGATAATAAAATAATTTTCATTTCTGGGGACTGTTTTAAAATTTCACGTGTAATGCTGAATGCACTTTTAATCTTAAGGCTAATGTCCAATAATATTAAATCTGGCTTTAGGTTATTTATATCATTTTTTGCTGTTAATCCATCCTTTGCCTCACCAATAATTTGAATATTTGAAACATCATTCAGCAATAACCTTATTCCTTTTCGTACAACATCATGTCCATCGGCAATAAAAACAGAAATAGTTTTTGTTGTTGATATTATTGTTGAATTCTCATTCATGTTATTATGCATTATTTACTAATAATTATTTTTACTAAATCTTGAATTCAACTCTTAAGTGCAACTCAAAGACTGTTTGTGAAAGAAGCGGAGC
>CAZJUP010000027.1:0-17572 GCA_964549275.1 uncultured bacterium
CGCTGGGTAGCTATGTTCGGTCAGGATAAGCGCTGAAAGCATATAAGTGCGAAACCTATCTCGAGATTAGATTTCCCTACCGTAAGGTAATAAGGCTCGTTGTAGACTACGACGTTGATAGGCCAAAGGTGTAAGATCAGTAATGATTTCAGCCGAATGGTACTAATTAGCCGAAGGGCTTTATCAATCTTTTTTTGTTGCATGAAGCCACCGCGTCAATTCCCCAATATTTCTCCGGCGACCATAGCGTAGGAGTCACACCCGATCCCATCCCGAACTCGGAAGTTAAGCCCTGCTGCGCCGATGGTACTGCGCGGGTGACTAGCGTGGGAGAGTAGGTCGTCGCCGGGAACTTTTAAAAACCCCGCTTCATGTGAAGTGGGGTTTTTATTTATTGTAAATGAATTTATTTATCGTAATAAATTGTGATATGTCGCACACGATGTGAAAATTCCTTGTTGCGTCTCCGTCTAACGGGTAAATTGTTTATGTCGGAAATAAAGGTGTCTCTATGAAGAAAAAATTAATAATTAGTTTCTTAATTTTAATTGGAGGAATTACCCAAGGGCAAACTGCGCATCTTGAGGGGCAATTTTTTGAATACACAACTTATTATATTAGCGGAATAGATGTACAAACCGGTGCATCTACAGTTCCACTCTTCCGCTATAAAATAGTTGGAGACTCCTATCCACTCTGGGCAAAAGTATGGTTTAAAGCTTCAATGAAATCCCCTTCATTGAATGTTAATGAGCAAACGACAATCCTTGAATTAGAATCTTCCGTTATAAAAATGAAAAACAATATTGTTTTGGATAATCGAAATTTTTCAAGCGCAACCACTATGTTGTATGACGAAAGCTCACCTCCAAATCCTGTATCAATTACAATTCGGATTCAAGATATTTTAAATGCTTCAGAATTTGAATCCATGTTGAGCTCTGTAATAACAACAGGGCAACTGGCAGATGGAGAATATACTTTTGAAATCAAGTTGTATTCTGGGAATAGTCAATTGGATATTTCTATGACTGACCACGAAACAAAAACCATAGTAGTGCAAACGCCTTCGGGGATTAATTTGGAATCCCCGGGTGGAGAGTTAGCAGATACACTCCAAAATGTAGTATACTCTCCTTATCCAGTTTTTAATTGGTATTCAGCAGGATGTACTGCGTGTGAAACATCAATTCGAGTCGCTCAGTTTGATCCTATTAAACATTCAACATCTGAAGAAGCTCTTGATGATGAAACTGTATTACCCTTTGACCAAATGGAAGGCTGGTTGGACATTGAAAATGTAAGTACATATCAATACCCAATATCCGGGGCGAAATCTTTGGAATATGGTCATGTGTATGTATGGCAAGTGAGAAAAATGATATCCACAACATCAGGAATTGAATATTTGAATTCCCCTATATTTACATTTATGCTCAAAAACCCAGGGAATTCTGGAACGCAAGGAAATACAACGGGTCCTTTTTTAAATTCCCTGCGCACGGCAATGGGAGAAGATGAGTTTAATGCAATTTTTAGTCAAGGGAGTTCCTTAGCGGGGTTTACTCCGTCAGGAACTTACATGATAAATAATACACCAATTGACGGAGCGAGCGCACAACATATTCTAAAAATGTTGATTGAGAAAAAATATCAAATCACTAGCATTCATGTGAAGGAATAGTTATGAAAATATCATCTACATTTCTGGTTATTCTTTTAAGTGGAGTTTTGACCCAGCCATTAATGGCTTCAGAAAAAATTGCGGTAGCAACAAAAGTTACCGGTATTGTAGAGTTTGAAAGGGGTGATATTGGATTTTTAAAAATGAAGCCTGGGGTAATTCTTGAGGTTGGTGATAGAATCAGGACGGGAAAAAATGGGTTTGCTGCCATTATTTTTATTGATGATAAATCTGCTTTAAAGGTAAAAGAAAATACAGAAATGGTTATAAAAGGTTACCGCTCAACTGAAGCCATTTCAAAGAAAATAAATCTGGATGGTGGTACAATGAGAGCTCAGGTTTCCAAACAGCGCCAAGGAGATTTTATTGTTCAGACTTCAGTGTCAGTTGCCTCCGTAAAAGGAACAGATTTTTGGATGATATCCAATGCCCAATCCGGAGATCAGGTTATTGGATTGGATGGATTTGTTACTTTTATAAATTTGATTACAGGAGACAGTATTGATGTTACCGGGGGAATAACAGGATTATCTACGTCCGATGGCTCGATCCAAGCATTTAAAACTGATCCAGCCATGGTACCAACAGACCCCACAGGTTCTTTGAATCAACCTTCTAAATTTGAAATTGAATTTCAAAACCCATCTGGAAAAACCAAATCACTGATTTTAGAATATAAATAATCAAACTTTAATCGATTTATTCACTTGATGAGGAAACGAAGGAAAACTCGGTTTGCAGAGTTATTACTATTTATTATTATTAGCACGAATCAGCTCATTGGGCAGGCATTTCTTCTTCACCACACCCCTCCATTTTCCGGTGTTGAAGGAAACCCTCTTGTTTTAAAAGCCGCCCCAATTACGGAGGTGGGGCTATTAGATGCTAAGTTGTATTACCGAATACCGGGAAATTCTTCTTTTATTGAGCAGGATTTCACAAAGTTCGGTTTTTATTATCAAACGATAATTCCCGAAGATAAACTTACGCTTGAGGGATTGGAATATCTAATTGCCTTTCGATTTGAAAATGGTAGCCTTGCTTCTTTTCCCAATCGGGATCCTTTTAAAAATCCTCATCAGTTGAATGTCAAAAAGCAGGAAATATCCGTTCAACAATTTGGACAACCCTCCTTAATTAAACCTGCAGATGTACTCATACTTTCTCCAGAACCTGAAAGTATTATCGGGTCAAAAGAAGTCTTGATCGCCCTCTCCTTTTTTAATACACCCGATGTGGATATGAAAGCGATTCAATTAATTCTGGATGGAAGGAATGTTACGGAAAAAGCTATAATTGAAGATGGTATTCTCAGTTATAATCCATTGGAATTACTTAAGGGTCTTCACCAGGTAGAGTGTTTATTGCAGGATACCGATGGAAGGAAAATGATGCCGGTAAGTTGGAATTTTACCATCGGATATAAAGACCAAAAATTATCGGAAATATTCGAGTACAAGGGGCGATTAGGTTCGAGGGTTTCAACTGAGAAAGTTGGAAATACGGTTCTAAACGTATCAGAAATGACCGGTAATATAGAATTAGATGTCAAATGGTCTACTTTTAAGGGAGACTTCAGGATAACTTCCAGGGAATCAGAATTTCGCCAACCTCAAAATCGATTGGGTTCCTCATTCCAATTGGGACGATTTATAAAAATGGAGATGGGAGATTTTAATCCTGTATTTACTCCCTTTACAATTGACGGTAAAAGAGTTCGCGGGTTTTCATTCGATGCCGATTTAAATTTTATCCGTTTTCAATATATTAGTGGAGAATTAAACAGGGCAGTTCAGCACACTGGCAGTTTGGATTCCGGTTATAGACTATTGCCTCAAATGGCTACGACAGACTCTACAGGGTTGAATCGATATGTATTAGATCGAAAAGGGTACATGTTTGAGCGGAATATTATTGCTACACGATTATCCATTGATTTGTGGTCCAAATTTAAAGCGGGAATTCATCTTTTGCAGGTAAGGGACAATAGTAATTCGATCCGCGCAGAAATTCCTAATATTTCGTTTGAAGTGGATACTTCAATCGTCGGTGTAGAATCAGGCTTTTATACCTTTAACGAACTCAACACTATCGTCATGAATTTAGGAGATTCGTTATATCTGCCAGACAAGGGTTGGCAAAGCGGAGACCCGAAAGACAATCTGGTCATGGGATTTAATTTGGGGAGGACATTTGATCAGAAAAAGTTGAGTTTCGATTTTAATTGGAACTTGAGTCTATATAATAGAAATATTTGGGAAGGAGCGATGTCCAGAGCAGAAATGGACACAGCATTGGATGATTCCCTGGATGGTATAATTGGTCTCCAGTATAAAGACGGGAAACCTGTCAGCGGTGGTGTAAATATTGATACATCAAAAATATTTATTGATCCCATTAAATATGAGAAACTATTTATTATTAATACGAGTATGTCTCCGCTTGTTCCGATAGATATAACTTCGATAAAAAGTCACCCGATTTCTACAATAATTAATATGCCTTCATCAGCATTTAATTTGAAATTAAAAGGGCATTACGCCCGAAATAATTTTTTAGTAGAATATCGACAAGTTGGTCCTAAATATGTCTCCTTGGGGAATCCCTTTTTGTTTTCAAATGTCCGAGAATTTTCCATTCAGGATCGAATTTCATTATTAGACCACCAATTATTTATAACAGCAGGGTTTAAACATAGAGATAATAAAATATTGAAAACAGTTGTAAATCCTCTCAGTACAAATATTTTTTCATTAAACCTAAATTTTATGATGGGGCCTGGAGCTCCTTCCTTTATGTTAAATTATCAATCTATCGGAAAAAATAATCATAAAACGGAAAAGGATTCTGTAGGAGGAGAATTGGTTGATTTAAGAGAGTATTCTTCTGCTTCTAATAATATGATTTCTGTTACACTTCCCTTTTCCGCGGGCACGGTAAAACACACCGCCATGCTGAGTTATAGCGGTATTACCAATAAGGATAAATTATCTGGAAAGCGGGGGAGCGGTTATCTTTTCCCTAAAACAGATACAAAAACAATTTCTATGAATATTTCCTCAACATATTCATCTCCGTTGAGGTCTATCCTGAATTTTAGCCGAACGGAACTTTATATTCCAATACAAAGTTTTGAAGGTATTGAAAAAATCCCTTATACATGGACATCCGCCGCTTTAACAGGACATTATGTTTTAAGGCAGGATCTGTTGAAATTTATCGGAAATTTTTCCTTTCTAAATAGTAAAGGAGCTGTTCATTCTCAGGTATTTGGAATTCGGTTGGGTGGGGATTATCGAATTCGACAAAATCTTTTGACAGTATTTTCTGGTACCTTCATGGTCAATAGATTCCCGAGTTACAATGCGGATGAAATCGACAATGATGGGAATGGAAAAGTGGATGAAGCAGGCGAATCTTTACAAGTAAATACCACAGGAATTATACTAACGATTAAGTATAACTTCTGAACGTGAGTTCATATCTACAATTAATTCAAAAACAAATTAAAGACCAATGGGTGGGCTGGGTCATAACATTCAGCGCGATTCTCATTGTATCCCTTTTCCATTGGATTGGTGTATTCGATATTCTTGAATTAAAGGTGTATGACTATCGATTTAACCGTGTTAGAGGGCCTTTAACAGGTTGGACTGCCCGAGACTCTTCTTATATAAAAAACGGTACGGATGTGGTTTTAGTCGAAGTTGATGATGAGGCTTGGCGTCTCATGCCGGAAGAATGGCCCTATCCTCGCGGAACGGTTTGGGGGCGCGTTATTCGAAATTTGAACAAGGCCGGTGCAAGAGTCATTGTGTTTGATATTCAATTTGACGCTCCAGAAACTAAATCAGAAACTATTCATGATCTAATTGAGAAAACATCACCAGAATATATAAAGGATCAAACACCATTGGTTCGCACTGAAGAAGAAGCAAAGTTCATTTATGAATCCTTGCCTTTTCTCCTTCCAAGGCATGGAGATAAAATTCTTGGAGAGGCCATTACTGAAGCACAACTTTTCGGAACGGAAGTTGTGATGAACGTAAAAATGGTTACCGAATCCAACCTGCAACCCCCACAGTATATTGCTTATCCCGTGGAACCCGTTAGAGCTGCAAAACCGGAAATGGGATTAATTAATGACCAAATGGATGAAGATGGTTTCTCTCGCCAATATGCTATTTTCGGTCAAATGGCTCACGACCCTGATACCTATTATTTAACATTAGCTGTCAAAGCCGTAAAGGCATTTCATGAAATGGCGGATTCGACAAAACCATATTTTGACTCTGAAAATTTAACATGTCTTTATGGAGATAAAACTATCCAAACTTATGGATACGGTAACACATTTTTGGTCAATTATTACGGTCCACCATCAGGATATAAAATTCGAAGTGATGAGAATCTTCCAGCTTGGGGGACCTATCCGAAATATTCTCTTGCTTACGTGATAGATACGGAAGATGTTACCCTTCGAGATCCCACTGAAGATATTGATTGGATGAGCCAGTTTCTTCCAGGAGAAATTCCGGAATGGATTAAAGCCATTGAAAATTCTGATGAACGGAAAGAAATGATGGGAATGATGGGTATTGGCAGCGATTTTGATATTACCCAATCCCCATTTTATAATAAAATTGTTGTGATTGGTACGTCAGTTGAAGTCCATCATGATTATAAACAAACACCCTTTTATAATTATATGGGTGTCCAACAGCTGACTCCGGGGATGGAAACCCATGCGAATGCAATTCAAACCATTTTGGATGATAATTATATCTCAGTCCTTGGTGGGCGTCTCACCGGTTTAATTTATGATTATCCTTTGAGTCATACTTGGTTGATTGCAGGTTTAAGTATCTTGGCATTTATTATTTTATCGCTTGTAAATCCCGTATTTGCCGGACTACTGATTATTATTGAAGGTATCATCTATTTTGCCATTGTTTGTGGATTGTTTATAGATGATTTATTATGGTTTGGGAAATATAGTCTATCACAATTACTTCCGGAATCATTTATGGCTAAAAATGTAGATTGGTTACATACATCGCTACCGGAAATAGGTGACAGTCTTGTCATTCCTTTTGTTGCTCCCATTGTAGGATTAATTGTGACTTATACCGGGAATGTGATCTATAAATTTTTGAATGAACAAAAGGATAAGAAATTTCTTAAAAGTACATTTGGCGCCTATATATCGCCAGAACTTATTGACCAAATGTATGAGGATAAGCGTGAGCCAAAACTTGGTGGAGAAGCCGGATTTCATACAGCATTCTTTTCAGACATTCAAAGTTTCTCATCTTTTTCTGAAGTGTTAGAACCGGAAAGGATGGTGGCATTAATGAATGAGTATCTCACTGAAATGACGACAATTCTTCTCAAGCATAAAGGCACTCTAGACAAATATATTGGAGATGCAATCGTAGCATTCTATGGGGCACCTGTTCCAATGGAAGACCATGAGTATCATGCTTGTCTTACTGCTCTTGAAATGGAGGAACGATTGGTTGAATTGAGAAAAAAATGGACAAGTGAAGGCGACTGGCCGGATATTGTACATGAAATTCGCCATAGAGTTGGACTCAATACCGGAGATATGGTTACAGGCAATATGGGGTCTTCAATGCGTATGAATTATACCATGATGGGGGACACCGTGAATTTAGCTGCAAGACTTGAACCGGCTGCAAAACATTATGGTATTTATATTTTAGTGGCAGAAAATACATATAAAGCTGTGAAAGAGCGGTTTGAATGGCGGTTTATGGATAATGTTCGAGTTAAAGGAAAAAAGAAACCGGTGAAAGTTTATGAACTCCTTGCGAAAAAGGGAGAAATGACTGATAATACAGCAAAATTAGTCAAAATATTCAATAAAGCGATGAAATTATATTTGAAACAAGATTGGGATGGTGCGAAAAAAGGGTTTTTAGCTGCGAAAAAACTGGAAGACGATTTTCCTTTTCGTCCAACAACACCCTCTACCGAATATATAGAAAGGTGTAATCATTTTAAGAAATATTCACCGGGTAAAGATTGGGATGGTGTTTGGGTGATGACTAAAAAATAAGCGGTTTATATTTCTCCATTTATTTCTGAATTATTTGGTTCTTTTTTTCAGTGCAAAGATTTTATTCTGTAATTTCCCTGTCTGAAAACTATGAAAAAATCACGCGGTAAAATTCTCTGGGTTGATGACGAAATTGACCACCTGAAACCACACATCCTTTTCTTAGAAGAAAAAGGATATTCGCTAACTACCTGCACCAATGGGCAGGATGGCATTACCTTGGTCGAGAAACAATATTTTGACTTGTTACTTTTAGATCAATTTATGCCCGGGATGGATGGGATTGAAACGTTAAGGGAAATTAAAAATCTTCACCCTGCATTACCTGTCGTCATGATAACAAAAAGTGAAGAAGAGTGGCTCATGGATGAAGCCATTTCGGAGAAGATTGAACAATTTCTTATTAAGCCGGTGAATCCTACCCAAATATTTATGGCCTGCAAACAGGTGTTGGAAGAAAATAAAATCCTGGAAGAAAAAACAACTGCGGGATATTTAAAAGATTTTCAGGAAATCGAATGGCAGCTTCAGGAACCGATGGACTTTGAAGCATGGTGGACCTTGTATACACGATTGGTGCGCTGGCAATTGGATTTTGATGAACACAAAGAAATTGGGTTGGGGCACATATTAAGCGAACAAATCCAATCCTGTAATCGCGAGTTTACCCGGTTTATTGAAAATAATTATGGTAATTGGATTAAAGAGAATGAAAAACCGGTTTTATCACTGGATATTGTAAAAACGCATGTTGCTCCAATTTTGGAGGCGGGAGATAAAGTGTGTTTACTCGTGGTTGATGCCATGCGTTATGACCAATTCATGGCCTTGTTACCTTATCTTTCACAACATTTTAATATATCGGTATCGCCTTCAGTATCTATACTACCCTCGGCAACGCCCTTTAGTCGAAACGCCATTTTTTCCGGTCTTTTTCCGGAAGAGTTTTGTCAAAAATATCCTGAGCAATTAGAATTGATAAAAAAAGATTCCGGCAGCATGAACCAATTTGAGGGAAGATTTTTACGTGACCTCATGAATAGATTGAATCTCAAAGAAAAATCCCTCCACTATCATAAAATATGGCATGTGGATGAAGGTCAAAGGTTTCAAACCAGAATAGGAGAGTATCTCCAGACGGATTTGTTGTCAATTGTGGTAAACTTTGTGGATCAATTAGCACACAAACGATCAGAATCGGATGTTTTGAAGGAAATGGTTCCAGATGACTCTGGTTATAGACAAGCGGTTCAAGCCTGGTTTAACCAATCTTGGATTGCTGCTCTCATGGAGGATATTAAAGATGCTGGTTTTACGATTATTATGACCAGTGACCATGGCAGCATTATGGTAAATAAAGGTGCAATTGTGGGAGCCGACAGGGATACCTCTTCCGGTGTGCGGTATAAATATGGTCGGAATTTAAATATTAATGAAAAAAGTGCCTTTAAAATCGATCTCCCAATAGATTACCGACTACCTGAATTGGTAAATCAAACAAATTATATTCTCGCCAAGGAAGACGTTTTTTTTCTTTACCCTAACCAGCAACACCATCATGCATCCCGATTAAAGGGCAGTTTTCAACATGGAGGTATTTCGATGGAAGAAATGCTGATCCCCGTATTAACAATGAGTGCAAAATGATTATTAAAGAATTTCAATCTGTTCGGGAAACACAGAATTATGCGGCCCACTTGGCGAATGAAATTCAGGAAGGTACGGTTCTAGCATTATATGGGAATTTGGGGACAGGGAAAACAACATTTACACAAGGGTTTGCTCAAGGATTAGGGATTCATGAATCGGTTGGATCTCCTACGTTTAAATTGGTAAGTGAGTATCAGGGTGACCAAACAACTTTATTTCATGTCGATTGTTATCGGCTTGAATCTCCAGAGGAGTTTCTCAATATTGGCGGAGAAAATTTATTAAATCCTGTTGATGGAATTACCATTATAGAATGGTCTGAAAGAATTAATCTGTTGTTTGATGCATCTGTAATAAAAATTGAATTTAAACGTATAGAATCTAAACCAACTTATCGACTGGTCACCCTATCCGGATTAAGGAAGGAAAAGTGAATATTCTTGCCATAGAGACTGCCACTACATGGTGTGGGGTTGCCCATATTGTAGACGGAATCTGTGAGGCTATCGTGGAAAAAGATAGCCCTAAAAAACATGCAGAAGTTTTACCGGTTTATATTAAGGAATTGCAAAAAAAATCAGATATAAATGTGAAATCGTTGGATGGTATTGCCATCTCTATTGGTCCTGGCTCGTTTACAGGACTTCGCGTTGGTCTTAGCTATGGAAAGGGACTGGCGTATACGAATAATCTTCCGATTATTCCTGTTTCAACATTAATGGCCATGGTACATCATACCAGTGTAGATGGAGAAAATTTTAGAGCGATTTTATATTCACACAGGGATATTGTATACCATCAAATCATTCAACAAAATCAGTCGATCCTTTCAATCCAAAATGAGGCAGAACCTGTAGATTGGCCTTCGGTGATGAAATGGGTTCATGATTCAGAAGTCTGGATTCAATGGGGATGTGGACACCTTTCAGGAGCGGATGAAAAATGTATTTCTTCCCGAACTTCGGCGGCTTCAGTTGGAATACTGGCCAATAAAAATTTTGATGAATGGAAGATTAACAGACCCTTCGACTTAGTTCCAAATTATATTTCACCCTTTAAAATTCATATAAAGAATTGATATATAGAAAGGCCAAACCGGAAGATTTAAAATCAATTTATGGTATTGAACAGCGTGTTTTTAATTCACCTTGGTCGTTAGAACAACTCAAATGGGAATTGGAAGCCCAACCGGCGGCAGTGAACTTTGTTGTTGAAAAAGAGGATCGTGTAATTGGCTATATCTTTTTGCATAAAACCAGAGAGGAAGCACAAATTTTGAATATAGCAGTGGATATTCCTTATCAACACCGAGGTCTTGGTTATAAATTGATTGATAATGTATTGAAAAATTATTTTGAATCAATAGATGTGTATTTAGAAGTAAATCGAACTAATTTCCCCGCCATAAATCTATATTTGAAGCAGGGATTCAAAGAAATAGGCATTTGCGAAAAATATTATGAAGATGGGGAGGATGCAATGTTGATGGTTAAACAGGCTATAATCCATGGCATGGTTTAAACGAAAAGAAAATAAAATATCCGAAAAGGGAAAGAAAGATATTCCATCAGGTTTATGGGTAAAATGCCCAACCTGCCAAGAGATTCTTTATCAACCGGAATTGGATAAAAACCATTCTGTGTGTCGTCATTGTGGCCATCATTTTCGGGTGTCTCCAGAATTATATAAATTACTTTTGCTTGATAGCGGCTCATTTCAGGAACAATTTTCTGCTTTACAACCAGCCGACCCGTTAAAATTCAAGGCAGGGAAAAAATATACCGACCAAATTGTCTCTGCTAAAGAAAAATCAGGTCATGAAGAGGCAATCAATTGCTACTCCGGTAAGATAAATGGAAATAGTGTCGTACTCGGTGTAATGAATTTTAAATTTATTGGGGGTTCTATGGGATCCGTCGTGGGGGAAAAAGTATCTCGTGCCATAGAGATGGCACGGAATAAAAAAACTCCCTTTATTTTGGTGTGTGCCTCGGGAGGAGCAAGAATGCAGGAAGGGGCATTATCCCTTATGCAATTGGCCAAGACCAGCGCAAAACTTGCACGATTTCAGGATGAAGGCGGGTTATATATTCCTGTCCTCACAGACCCGACTACTGGAGGTGTTACTGCCAGTTATGGAATGTTAGGAGATATTATTTTAGCAGAACCGGGAGCTTTAATTGGATTTGCTGGACCACGGGTGATAAAGCAAACAATCGGAGAAGATTTACCAGAAGGATTTCAACGTGCTGAATTTTTACTCCAGAAAGGATTCGTGGATCATATCGTTCCCCGGGAAAACTTGAAGTCAGTTTTATCAAATATAATCCAATTATTATCATGATTTCCCGTCCGAAAATTCTTATTGCCAATGATGACGGGATTTATGCTGAAGGTATCTATGCTCTTTGGGAAGCCATGTCGGAAATTGGAGAGGTGACTGTTGTGGCTCCGGATACAGAAAAAAGTGCCGTGGGTCATTCAATTACCATTTCCGATCCTATTAGAATCCAGAAGGTTACAAGAGCAGGAGGGTTTAAGGGTTATGCCTTAGATGGGACGCCAGCAGATTGTGTAAAAATCGCAGTTAAATCTATTTTAAAAACCAGGCCTGATATTGTAGTGTCAGGAATAAATGCAGGAGCAAATGTAGGGAGAAATATTATTTATTCCGGTACGATTTCCGCCGCGACTGAAGGTACCATTCTGGATATCCCTTCTATGGCCATTAGTTTTGATTCCATACGCGGTGGAGATCTCACAGGGTCTAAAATTGTTGCTAAGCATATGGTGAAAAAAATTTTGAATTATAAATTACCCAAAGGGACTCTGTTAAATGTAAATGTTCCGAATTTGCCCTCGAAGGAAATTAAGGGGTATCAATTTACCCATCAGGGGAATAATTATTTTGATGACCGATTTGAAAAACGTGAGGATCCTCGTGGCCGCTTTTATTATTGGATGACGGGGGAAATTATTGATCCTGATACGTCTCTTGATTTTGATGGGAATGCCATAAAGAATGGATATGTGAGTGTCACCCCTGTTCATTTTGAAATGACTCACCAAGCATTTTTGGATACATTAAAAACCTGGAGAATTGATTGACAAAAACCCATTCAGGCGGAATTGCGATTCTTGATTTTGGATCCCAATATACCCAACTCATCGCCAGACGGATTCGGGAACAACATGTTTATTCAGAAATACTTGCACCGAATACTCCTTGGGAACAAATTATTAAAAGAACGCCTAAAGCAATCATCCTTAGTGGGGGGCCATCCAGTGTTTTTGAAAAGGAAGCTCCGGAATTCGATAAAAATATATTAGACCAATCTATTCCTATATTAGGTATTTGTTATGGTCTTCATATTTTAGCTCATCACAGGGGTGGCCGCGTTGAATCAACAGGCCACGGTGAATATGGATTTGCAGAAATCGAAATCAAACAAAGTGAAAATTTGTTTCAAGATATTTCTAATTCATCCAGGGTTTGGATGAGTCACATGGATCGTGTGGTACAAATTCCAAATGGATGGCAAATTTTAGCCGAATCATCCAATGGGGTGATTGCAGCCATGGCAAATCATGATGAGAATAGATATGCTGTACAATTTCATCCTGAAGTAGTTCATACTTCGGATGGAGAAACGATGATTCGGAATTTTTTATTTGAAATATCGGGATGTACCCCCGATTGGACTCCTGGAAACTTTATCAACAAACAAGTGGAAAAAATCAGGGAGAAAGTTGGAGAAAATCATGTATTGGTGGGTGTAAGCGGCGGCGTGGATTCTTCCGTTGTGGCTGCCTTGTTACACAAAGCTATTGGGAAGCAGGCAATTGGAGTACTCATCGACCATGGATTGTTAAGAAAAAACGAGGCCACACAATGTCTTTCCACTTTGAGAAATGGACTCGGTGTCAATGTAAATACCCTTGATGAATCCTCAACATTTTATGAAAAATTATCCGGAATCTCTGAACCGGAAGAAAAACGAAAAATTATTGGTGAGGAATTTATTCGTTCGTTCGAAAGAATCGCATCCACCTACGGTGAGGTCAAATTCTTAGCACAGGGGACCTTATATCCTGATGTGATTGAAAGTGGTGCCAGTATTGGGAAGTCGGCACACGTTATAAAAAGCCACCATAATGTGGGGGGATTGCCCGATGATATGGAATTTGAATTAGTAGAACCGCTAAGGGAATTATTTAAAGATGAAGTGAGAAATGTTGGGAGAGAATTAGGATTACCGGAATCCCTCATTCATCGCCATCCTTTTCCCGGTCCGGGGTTGGCAGTGCGGGTCATTGGTGATGTTACGGAAGAAAGGTTGTCAATCCTTAGGGAAGCTGATGATATTTATATGAATATATTAATAGAAGAGGGACTTTATGATGAAATTTGGCAGGCATTTTCTGTCTTAATCCCTGTTAAAACAGTGGGGGTGATGGGGGACCAAAGAACCTACGAAAACCTCTTGGGTATTCGAGCAGTGACCAGTGCGGATGGTATGACGGCGGATTGGTTTAGAATGCCTGAGCATGTTTTATCTAAAATTTCTAATCGTATCGTGAACTCAGTTCAAGGAATAAACCGTGTGGTCTATGATATCACATCCAAACCTCCCGGTACGATTGAGTGGGAATAATCCCGCTTTTCTCCTTATATTTCGGAACAAAATTTTTCTTTGTGATTTTATGTAATTAAACAAATTAAACCGAGGGAAATGACATGTGTGGAATAGTGGGGTATTATGGGGAAAAAGATTCTGTTCCTATTCTGCTGAATGGCTTAAAGCGGTTAGAATATCGAGGGTATGATTCCGCCGGGATTGCCGTTTTGGACAATAGTGATATTCATGTAGTGAAGCAAGCAGGAAAAGTGGGAGAACTGGAGTCAAAAGCAGATGATTCTGTACTTGCCGGTACGATTGGTATAGGCCATACACGATGGGCAACACATGGGGAACCAAACGATATAAATGCACACCCCCATATGGATAACAGTGAAACTTTTGTATTAATCCACAATGGAATTATCGAAAATTATTCTGTTCTAAAGCAGTATCTTGAAACGAAGGGGGTTTTATTTAAGTCAGATACTGATACAGAAGTTCTGGTTCAACTCATTGCTGATATATATCACAGTGATGGTCTCTCATTTGAGGAAGCAGTGCAAACTGCTCTTTCTCAAGTTGTGGGAACCTATGGCATCGCTGTTTTATGCAAAAATGAACCGGATAAATTGGTTGCCGCACGATTGGGGAGTCCTCTTGTCTTAGGATTAGGTGAGGGAGATTATTTTCTCGCCAGTGATGCTTCTCCCATTGTCGAATATACCCGAAATGTGATTTATTTAGATGAGGGAGAATGTATCATCATCGATGCAGAAGGACATCGTATAAAAACACTTAAAGACAATGAAGTGGTACAGAAAAAGATTGCCACAATTGAGTTCAGTATTGAGGAAATTGAAAAGGGAAATTACCCTCATTATATGCTGAAAGAAATTCATGAACAATCCAAGACGATTCCTGATACAATGAGAGGACGGTTGAGAATTGAGGAGGGCACTGCACATTTAGGGGGCATTCAGGACCATTTACTTCGAATTGAAAGAGCAAAACATTTCTATATTACTGCCTGTGGTACATCTTGGCATGCTGCCTTGATCGGGAAATATATGCTTGAAGAATTTGCCGGGATTCTGGTTCACGTTGAATATGCGTCTGAATTTAGATATCGTAAACCGGTTATTGACAGCAATACGGTTATAATTGCTATTTCCCAATCCGGGGAAACCGCTGATACCTTAGCCGCCATCAAAAAAGCAAAAGAACATGGTGCATTAACTCTTGGGATATGCAATGTTGTAGGCAGTTCTATTTCCCGTGAAACTGAATGTGGAATTTATACTCATGCGGGACCTGAGATTGGGGTGGCATCAACAAAAGCTTTTACTGCACAAGTCACAGTTTTATATCTGTTAGCGCTTTATTTCGGCCGTAAAAATGGAATGTCAAAAGCGTCAGGTGTGAAATTGGCACAAGCTATGCAGGGAATTGGTGAACAAGTTGAACGGATGATGAAAAATTCGGATGCCATTGAAAAAGTTGCTTGGGATACGGTCAATATGGATAATTTTCTTTATTTAGGTCGCGGGGTTAACTTCCCTGTTGCTTTGGAGGGAGCATTAAAATTAAAAGAAATTTCATATATCCACGCAGAAGGATACCCGGCAGCAGAAATGAAACACGGGCCCATTGCACTCATTGATGAAAATATGCCTGTTGTTTTTCTTGCACCTCATGATAGGACCTATGAAAAAGTAGTATCAAATATTCAAGAAGTCAAAGCCAGAAAAGGAATCGTTATCACAGTCACGGACAAGAAAACAAATGATTTGATGGCCTTATCAGACCATATAATTGAAGTTCCATCTACCCATCCGCGTATTTTTCCCATTTTGGCGTCAATTCCCCTTCAATTGTTGGCTTATCAATTGGCTGTATTACGAGGATGTAATATTGATCAACCCAGAAATTTGGCAAAATCAGTCACGGTTGAATAAACTTCGGTAGTTCTTTTGAGTCATAAAAAAGTTTGAAGAAGAGAGGGAGAACACTTGTTCACCCTCTTTTATTTTGTAACCCTTACCCCATTCATCCCAATAGGTTTTACCACCTTTAAACACCATTCTATCTCCCACAATAGGGTATTTGTAAGTGATATCTATTCTATGTTGTTTTGTAGTGTGGTCAAATCCAACCACCACTTTATCAATGTAGAAATCAATCACTCTTCGTTTCTCTTTAACACCTTCAACTTCCAAGTATCTATCTACATTTCTGTGGTGTTCATCTAACCAATTTATCCATTCGGTTCTTTGGTTCATTAAATCTGTTTTTCTGTTTAGTTCTTCAAGTTTTGATTCACACTCAAGAATCTTGTCATCAATTGAATTCAGAATGTTTTTATAATCAAGTTCTGATAACTGATTCAAGTATCTGTCTTTGATGAACTGAACTCGGTTCTGTTGGAATGTCTTCAGTTCTTTTTTTGTTAACTTAATTTCTTTGTTAACACCTCTTCTTACAGAAGAGATTCCATATTTCTCACCTAACAATTCTTTCTTAACTCTTTCCTTAATCCAAGATGATTTTCTTAAGGTAGATAGTAGGTTGTCCCAAACATAATCATCAAATGTCATTCCATCAATTCTCTTTGGTTTAACACATTTATTTGTAATGATATACTTTCTCGTTGGGTCATTCCTACGATACTTTCTCTCACTACTTAAACAATTGTAATAATGTTTCTGATACTTTGAATAGAACCTTCCAACGAAATCCATACCACATTCACATTTCAATTTTCCGTGAAGAAGATAGTTTCTCTTGGTTGGTCGTGTTTGGTTTCGGTTAAGTCTTTTCTGAACTTTTTTCCATAAATCATCAGTAATTAATCTTGGTGAATCCGTTGTATGATATTCCCATAGTGATGGATTCTCATATGGATATCTCAATTTATTTCTATCTTTATCAAAAGGAGAGTGGTGAGGGTCTTTTGTTCTATCTGTATAAACACACTTACCAATATAGATTTCATTCCGTAAAATTTTATTCAGTATTTCTTCTTTACTCCACCAATCATTTCCCTCTGGAGATTTAACACCATTTAAGTGAAGTTCGTTTACAATTTCCTTACCAGATAATCCATTCTTACCATACCATTCATAAATCTTCTTTAACCATTTACTTTTTTTCTTATGAACCTTGAGGATTCTGTCCTCACTCTTATAACCGAATGGAACTTTACCTTTCATCCAATAACCTTGATTATGTAAATGTATTCTTGAGGAGATAGATTTTCTTATCTCATCTTTTTTTACCTCACTACCCATCATAGTTTTCATATATTGAAAAACTCGTTCGTGAACAATGTCTGGTTTGTATTCTTTATTACCATACAAACCTTCGTATACTTTTACCATACCATTTAAGATGTGTAATTCTAATTCTTGGGTTCCACTAACCTCTCCAGTTAATCTACTCCAATCCTCAACCCATATGTGATTTACTGAACCAAGATTGATTGGACCTAGTATAAAAAAGTGTACATGGAGTTAAGCAACTTTTTAACTTGATAAA
>CAZJUP010000028.1:0-15975 GCA_964549275.1 uncultured bacterium
TTATCAAGTTAAAAAGTTGCTTAACTCCATGTACACTTTTTTATACTAGGTCCAGATTCATAGTACTCCATATTATACCCCTATATTTCTGTTTCCCCAATCACGATGGACTGCTATTTAAATGTGTCAAAAACTCACTGCATAATTCGAAGAGAGCACTCATATCTACCGGCTTCATTAACGTATGTACAACATTAAGTCCTTTCAATTCCTTTTTTGTTTTCTTGTCCAAATAGGCAGAAATAACGATAATATTTAATGAGTCCAATTTTTCCTTTGCTCGAATTATTCTAAGAAATTCAATTCCTGTAATCCCCGGCATCACTAAATCCAATAAGATCAATTTTGGCTTTAACTGATTCAGTTTTAGATAACCATCGAATCCATTTTGGGCAGTTTCAACCGTGATATTTTTGAACTGACGATTCAGGTTAAAGACCATTAAATCCTGATGATTTGGGTCATCATCAATAAGCAAAATATCCACATTTTCGCTGGTATCTCCGAAATAGTCAGGGTCATATAGAAACCCATGTTCCTTAATAAAATCAGCAAAGGATTCCCGAGGGATTTTAAAATGACCTGACGGTGTTTTAAATCCGGTAAGCATTCCTTCTCTGATCCAACGTTTTACCGTATTAATATCAACTTCACAATAATCTGCAATATTTCCTGTAGAAAAATATTTTTTCTGTTTTTCCATATTATCTCTATTTAATTCCTAATTTTACCGTTCAATATTGGATTACAGATAGTATCCAATTCCTTTTCTGTAAGGGGTTTTTCCAATATATGATTCACCTTCAATTTTCTTAATATTTTTTCTGTTTCTTTATCCATGTGACCCGATACAACAATAAGATTAATCTTATCTAATTCCTTATTGGATCTCATCACTTTAATAAATTCTACACCGTCAATCGTATCCATTTTTAAATCCAGCAACACAATTTCAGGTCTCTTTTCATGCATAATCATATATCCATCAAATCCATTTTTAGCTGTTTGAATTTTAATGGTGGGATATAAATGTTCCAGCATATATACCATTAAGTCCTGATAACCGGGGTCATCATCAACAACAAGAACATCCAGAGCATCAATTTCCTTCCCGAAATAGACCGCATCATAGGAAAATCCCTGCTCCTTTATAAAATGTATAAATCGATTCCGGGTAATCCGGTAATGACCTGAGGGTGTTTGAAATCCTTTCAAATCACCACCCCGGATCCAATGCTTCACCGTATTGATATCTACTTCACAATATTTTGCCACATCCCCGGTAGTAAAGTATTTTTTATGTTTAACCATTTCTTAAATCATAGTTTTTATAGTTTTCACAGTATTCATTGTTATTATGATTTTACCGTTTATAATAATACCATACAAGGATTATTTTATATAGATTGTATAAGGAATAGCTTATAAGAAATTGTTGCTATTTGTTACATGTTATTTTACATCTCCCCTCCTCTACAAATTTAAAAACACGACTTAGGGATTTTATAACCAGATATTTTATTCTTCAGAATTCAGGTATTTTTCAACAACATCGTTACGGGTTTTAACATGATAAATCAGTTCATTTAACCCCTGGTCTAGGGTAAAAGAGGAGATTTCAGGGTCTGTATTGTCCTCCCCTGTGCCTGCAATAAATGGGCGAATCAAATCATGGTATTTTTGATAAATCGTCACCATGTTTTCCACTTTAAATGGACCGTCTACCACAGCATGTAAATGGAGTCGGTACTGATCCTTATATACATCATCATCCATTAAAAATCGAATTAAAGGCCAATCATCCCCAACCTCAGTCAGGCCGATGGATAAAACACGACCCCGGTTATCATGACCATTCATCAGCGCTTCATTGTGGTCCCAGGGAATCCATGTAAGTTTTAACGTAGCGGGGTCATAGTATAGGTAATAATTCTGGGACATCATGCCATAAGAATCCCAATTTTGAATGGTGGTGTTTGTTGCCAGCCATTTCAAAAATATCTCTGTACTGAAGGAGATGTCTAATTGAGTTCGCCATTGGGTAGAATCTGCGCTTCGCACTTCATCATGAAGGGCATCAAAAAGAGCCAATATATCTGACCAATCCAAATCATCTTCGTTGGTTTTTTTTGTAAAAGATTCCTTACTGAATGAACCCTTAGAAAAAGTTGCACCCTTCCCTTCCGGTTTGTATAGATTTCCATCATCATTGATAAACTGGGTTTCAATGACGGTATCATCTACCTCTTCGACAGCAGTATAGAGTCCGAAAAACTGTGCCCCTTCCCCGTGGTCAATATAGACTACATAAAAAGCGGTATGGGCTGCAGGGATACCGGCATTCCTGAAAATATCTGCAGTGACTTTCTCTCTAAGCAAAGAATTATCCATTGCATTGGAGGACATGGACAATTGCTTAAACCCATAAAACCGCTGATTGTCAATCTGAGGGTACTCGTCTTCAAATTCATCAAAATCCAGTTTTAAGGGTATTTTCCATTTTCCTCTACTCCATGCATACCGCAAGGTTGAATTTCCCTTAAATCGAATACCGACCTTATACCATTGTTTTTCATTAAAGTAAAATTCGCAAGGGGCCCAAATGGGATTTTCGGCATTTTGATTACCGTCAGGTCCGAAATTTCCGGATCCGAAGGGGCCGTATTTTTCCGTCATATCATCCAGCATTTTTTGCCAGTTTTCTTTAGAAATAACCATATCAATTCGATTCACTATTTCAGAAGGAAAAACAATTTCGAAATTTGGCTCTGCACTTTTTCCATGGGAAGCTGTTGTCCAGTCCGGTGTTTCGAAATTAGGGTTATCTACAAAGCCAGTATTCTGAGGGGAAGAGTCCTCGTCACATCCGTTTATCAAAAAAACAATGACGAAAAAAGTGGCTAATTTTTGGTTCATAAGCTAATGAATGAAAGAATCGTTTAGTCTTAATTAGACCAATATAGAACAAAATTGTTAAAAATCCCCGGATAATACGTATAACCTGACAACCAAATCTCCGTAATTTCTGTCTAAGCAGGAACAACCTGAATTCTGGTTTGTTGGTGAATAAATATTTTCGGACTATCAAGGAGTAATCATGTTAAAAAATTCGACTCTTTTCCTACTTATATTAGTTTTTATTTCTGGATGTCAAGAGCAATCGGGACCTGTATTTTCTATTGATAATGAAAAATATGTTTTGGATAATGGATTACAGGTCATCCTTCATGAAGATAATTCCGATCCCATTGTTGCTGTTGCAATCATGTATCATGTGGGATCTAACCGAGAAGTGAAGGGCAGGACGGGATTTGCTCATCTGTTTGAGCATATGCTTTTTCAAGAATCCCAGCATGTGGGACAAGATCAATTTTTCAAAAAAATTCAAAATGCCGGCGGTACGTTAAACGGAGGAACATGGAAGGACGGAACCGTCTATTATGAGGTGGTTCCTAAAAATGCTCTGGAAAAAGTTTTATGGCTGGAGTCAGACCGGATGGGCTGGCTATTAAGTACCGTTACACAGGAAGCATTTGAGAATCAGCAAGAAGTGGTCCAAAACGAAAAACGACAGCGCGTGGATAATCGCCCTTATGGCCATACCAATTATGTGATTCGAAAAAATCTCTATCCGGAAAACCACCCTTATAACTGGACTACAATTGGTGAATTAAAAGACCTGCAAAATGCAACGTTAAAAGACGTAAGGGATTTTTATATGCAGTGGTATGGTCCGAATAACGCCACCCTGGTGATTGCAGGAGACTATGATAAAAAATCAATCAAACCCCTCATCGAAAAATATTTTGGAGAAATTAAACGGGGACCAGATGTCGACGACCCCAAACCGCAGCATGTATCTCTACCAGAAACGAAACGCGTATTTCACGAAGACAATTTCGCACGATCTCCAGAATTGAACATGGTTTTTTCCACCATTCATTCTATGCATAAAGATGCGCCAGCCCTGGAATTGTTGGGACAACTTCTGGGCGACGGGAAAAAAGCCCCCTTGTATAAAGTGATGGTTGAAGAAAAACAACTAGCCCCTTCGGTTCGGTCTTGGAATAGTGCTGAAGAAATTACCGGAACATTTGAAATAAAAGTACGGTCTTTTCCCCAAATTAATTTAACCGACGTAGAAGCAGCTATTCACGAAGCCTTTACCCGCTTTGAACAGGATGGATTTTCTGAAGAAGACTTAAACAGAATTAAAGCCAAATATGAAACGGGGTTTTACCAGGGGATTTCCAGTATTTTGGGCAAATCATTCCAACTTTCCCAATACAATGTGTTCGCCGGATCTCCTGATTATATTACCGAAGACCTTCAGCGCACTTTGGATGTTTCCAAAGCAGATATCCTGCGGGTCTATGAGACTTATCTGAAGGATAAACCCTATATTCTAACCAGTTTTGTGCCAAAAGGATCCGTGGACCAAGTAGCCAAAGGGTCAGAACGATTTATCGTTTTTGAGGAGAAAATCGGGCTGGCTGAACAAACTAAAAAGAAAACAACAGACACAGAAGATGTGCCGAAAATTCCTTCTTCCTTCGACAGAAGTATCGAACCAGAACTGGGGAAAGACCCTGTGTTAACCCTGCCAAAAATTTGGAAAAATGACCTAGGAAAAGGAACGTCCCTCCTCGGCATTCGCCACGACGAGTTACCCCTTGTAACTTTTGCCATTAAACTTGAAGGAGGTCTTCTTCTGGATAATCCTGAAAAAGTTGGTGTGGCCAATCTCATGACCGATATCATGATGGAAGGAACTGCCCATAAAACACCCCTGGAATTGGAAGAAGCCATTGACGACCTTGGGTCATCCATTGTGATGTACACTTCTACAGAAGCCATTACCCTTGAAGCCTCTACCCTGGCCTCTCGGTTTAAAGAAACCCTCGCCCTGGCTGAAGAAATTCTTTTAGAACCAAGATGGGATGAAAAAGAGTTTGACAGGATAAAACGTGAAACGATAGAAGGGATTAAACGGAAAAACGCTGTTCCCTCATCCATCGCTAAAAACGTATTTAATAAATTAAACTATAGCAACCACATCAAAGCTAACCCAATCTCCGGAACCACAAAATCTGTTGAAACGATTGAACTAATGGATTTAAAAGCATTTTATAATCGAAATTTTTCTCCTTCTATGGCTTCCATTACCATTGTGGGAGATATTCGGCGCACAGAAGCGGTCAAAGCTTTTAAACCTATTATAAAAAAATGGAAGTCTAAACCTGTGGAGTTCAATGCCTATACTTTACCGGAAGCTCCGAATGAGTCAAAAGTCTATTTTGTCGACGTTCCCGGTGCAAAACAATCTGAAATCAGAATAGGATATCTTGCCCTGGCCTATACCCATAACGATTATTATCCGGCAAATGTTATGAACATGAATTTGGGTGGAAACTTCAGCGGTAAAGTCAACCTTGTACTCCGGGAAGAAAAGGGGTTCACCTATGGAGCTAGAACAGGGTTTTCCGGATCAAAAATTCCCGGACTATTTACCGCATCCTCCGCTGTTCGCTCTAATGCCACGGAAGAATCAGTCACCCTATTCAGGGATTTAATGAAGGAGTACAGAGAACTTCTACCTGAAGAGGATTTGGATTTTACCAAAAATGTAATGCTAAAATCCAATGCCAGACGCTTTGAAACCATCGGTGCTCTACGCGGTATGCTCTCTGCAATACTGAAATATAACCTCCCCTTTGATTACATCAAAGACAGAGAAAAAATTGTCCAAAACATGACCGTGGAGTACCATAACATTCTGGCAAAGAAATACATCAATCCAGACCAAATGATTTATCTGGTGGTGGGAGATAAAAACACCCAAATGTCTCCCCTGAAATCCTTAGGGTTTGGCGACCCGATTGAATTGGATATCAACGGTCACCCAATACCCTAACAATCTATAGTTAGTTCTTCAACCATGCGGGGTACATTTTAATATGCACCGCATGGTTGATAGCCGTATTATTCGGCTATGAATCTCCCCCTCTTTCAACCTTTCCCCAACGAATGGATCTTATTTTTCCTGATTCTTTTCGGCATGGTTCTGCTGATTGGGTTAATGGAGTGGGTGAGGAATCAATTCTGTCTGTCACCAGATACATCCCGTAAATTCATCCATGTAATTGTGGGGCTTCTCATCAGTTTCAGCCCCTTGTATTATTCAACTCCTGCTCCGTTAATTGCCCTGTCCATCCTTTTCATCGGGATAAATATTCGTTTAATATCCTCTACGCAGTTTTCTTCAATGGCCGGGTTGGAACGGAAAAGTTTTGGTACGGTCTATTTTCCCATTGCCTTTTTAATCCTAATTCTTTTTTGGTGGGAAAAACCTATAGGAATCATGTTATCTCTCTTCGTGATGACTCTTTCCGACACATTAGCATCCATTATTGGAAATAGATTTAAAAATGTCCGGAATTACCAAATTTGGTCTGATAAAAAATCAGTAGAAGGCAGTATAGCCATGTTTCTTTCTACGGCATTAATTATTTATATCGGAACCGATTTTTTTTCATGGTTTTTTAAGGCAGCCTTTTTTCTCCCCATAACCGTTTTAGTCGGGGTTTCTCTTTTTACCGCTGCAATGGCAACCTTGGCTGAAGCCACAAGTAAACAGGGTTCAGACAATCTTTCCGTCCCCCTCATTACCTTTTTATCCTATGACCTCTTTTTGGTGAATTACACCCATGGACACTTAGGCCAATTTCTGCTTTGGGTTCTTTTTTCCTTAACTATTTTTAGTTTTGCTTTTAAATGGAAGTCCTTAACCGCCAGTGGATTTATTGGAGGATTTGCATTGGGTGTATTCGTTTTCGGCTCAGGCGGATTGAAATGGATTCTGCCCTTGGTCATTTTTTTTCTAACGGCATCTCTTCTCTCAAAAATTAGCCGTTCTTCTGATTCAGGTTTTCAGAAGGGTTCCAACCGGGATATTCTTCAGGTTTTAGCTAACGGTGGCATCGGTGCATTATTCAGCTTGGCAAATTTTTATTCCCCGCATCCGGTTTATTTTTTAGTGTATTTGGGCGCCATTGCTGCAGCAATGGCGGATACATGGGCAACAGAAATTGGCGCCTTCAGCGCAAACCCTCCCCGGAATATTCTGACGTTTAAGCGAGTAAAAAAGGGAACTTCCGGTGGAGTGACTCTTTTGGGATCTTTTGGGGGACTGGCCGGAGCCTTCCTCCTCGCGGGAATCGGTGCTTTTTATGGATTGTCACTCCAACATGTTCTTTTTATAACTTTCGCAGGATTTCTGGGGAATGTGGCAGATTCAGTTCTCGGTGCGTCTGTACAATCCTTATTTGTGTGCAACCACTGCGAAAAATTAACAGAAAGACGAGTTCATTGCGGAAAATCCGCAATACATCAAAAAGGATGGAAATGTGTGGATAATGACATGGTGAATCTCCTTAATACACTTGCCGGGGCCATTCTTGTTTATGTAGGATTCATCATTGCCGGATAAAATACAACGATACAACCGGCTGTACAATAAGGCAAAATCTATTCTTATTTCCAAGAATGATACCTTGGATATAATCGGGAAAATGGCTACGCTTTCCGCTTTGCTTAAAATTGAATTTAGAGAATGGGTTTTTTGTGGGTTTTATCGGGCTGTCGGACCTCGTACATTAGAAATTGGACCCTATCAAGGTGAAATCCTTGCTTGTGGAAAAATCGATTTCTCCCGAGGGGTCTGTGGTGCAGCGGCCATGGAGAGAAAAACGATTATCGTAGATGATGTCAGAACCTATTCCGGATATATTGCCTGTGACGATCAAACACGATCAGAAATTGTTGTTCCTGTTTTTAAGGATAATACGCTAATTGCAGTCCTGGATATAGATAGTGCCAAAATCGGTGCTTTCGATTCTACAGATAAAATTCAACTGGAGAAGTTGGCGGGCCTCATAACATAAAAACCCCGACATCACCAAAACAGTTTGGCAATCATCGGGGTTATATGTAGAAAGGTATGGTTTAAATGACTTTATAAACCAGCAGTCCAACCATGACTATCAGGGAAATAAAAATAAGGGAAACACCTATATTCCCTTTTTTGATTTCTTCCCATTCATCGATGTCACTTGACAGCCAGTCAAAAACCTTTAGAGCGATTCCCACACCAAATGCAAAACCAACTGCAGCCACAATAGACCAGCCTAATGCTCTTCCGTATGTTGCTAACATGCCTGACCAACTCGTAGGATCTAACATTTATCCTCCTTTTTAGAGTGTTTTTATTGAATTTTTAATTTTTTGCATAAACTCAGCTGTAGTGAGTTTTCCTTCAGACAACAGCAGAATTTCCGTCATATTCGCCCTGGCGGATATGACCATATTATTTCGGGATACGGGCACCGTAACCACGACTTCAGTATTTTGGGGAATCACCGGGAAATAATCCGGATTTTTCGCGGCAAATGACTGCTGGTGTTTTATGGCTTGCCCCACAGAAATAAATCCCACCAGCATCACCATTTCGAAGTCATTCCGTTTGCTGGTTAATTGAATAGAAAAGCTATATGAACCATCTGAAGATTTTGTCAGGGACATATCGGAACTTTTTACATCTACCCTGTAATATTTACAGGTATGAACCACTTTTCGATAAAAGGCATAATTCCCATAGAGTGCCTGTGTTCCCAAAATCAAAAATGTTAGGACTAATATTAGTTTTTTAATGCGCATCATTGTTCCATATTTGAAATTTAACAGTGGCGAGTTTACAAGGGTTCTTCTCGTGAGTCAAGACAACTTTTTATCTGTAACCTTCTGATCGAACGACAATTTGGCCTTCTTTAATGACGAGGTGGATTGGATGGTCGGACACTGTATATGGAATTTCAATTAATCGATCCAAATCCCAAAGAATGATATCCGCTTTTTTCCCGGGTTCAAGAGAACCCGTTTCATGGCCTAACCCTAAAGCAATAGCGCCATGATAGGTAGAGGCTGTCAATGCTTCTTCCGCGCTCATCCCCAAATGCATACAGGCCAAAGTCATAATAAAAGCCATGGATTGAATATGACTGCTCCCAGGATTGAAATCGGTAGCCAGAGCAACCCTTATCCCTTTTCCCATGAGCTTTCTGGCAGGTGCATAAGCTGTTTTGCCGAGAAAAAATGTTGTACCCGGCAGCAGGGTTGCTGTCACATCAGCGGAAGCCAATGCATCCATTCCCGCATCACTCACTGCCATCAAATGGTCAGCAGAAATCGCATGGACCCTGGCTGCTAATTCTGCTGCTCCAGAATCAATAAATTCATCTGCATGGAGTCTGGGGGTTAAACCGTATGATTTACCCGATTCCAATATTTTTTTCGATTGGGGTACGGTAAAATAACCTTCTTCACAAAATACATCACAATATTGAGCCACCCCTTGTTTGGCTACTGCTGGAATTATTTTTTCACAAAGTAGAGAAACATATTCTTCAGGAGAATCCGAGAATTCAGGAGGAATTGCATGAGCTCCTAAAAACGTAGGAACCATATTGATGGGATGAGTACGATTCACATCATCCAATACAGAAAGGGATTTTAATTCCGATTCTAAATCCAAACCATACCCCGATTTTGTTTCCACTGTTGTGGTTCCCAATTGAAGAAACCGATCCATTCTTCGTAAAACTTTTATAATTAACTCCTCTTTTGAGGCCTGCCTTACCCCCTCTATACTTGATTGAATACCGCCACCTTTGTCTGCAATTTCTTCATAAGTAGAGCCTCCCAGGCGCATGAGATATTCCTTTTCTCTTCCACCCATAAAAACCGGATGAGTATGTGAGTCAACAAAACCGGGTGTTATCAGTTTTCCTTTACAATCAATTTCTTCTCCGGGGCCGTTTAGGTTTTTCCCGAGTTCAGCAACAAGTCCACCCTCAATCCTCATATCCGTATTATAATAAAATTCGACACCACTGGATGATGAATTGTAGGTCACAACCTGACCTATGTTTTTTAATGTTAGGGAATGGGGAGTTTTATGATGACTGTTGGGTGATGATGTGGAATTAATCATAATTCAACCCTTTCTTTTTCCATAATTCTACGGGGTCTTCCTTCACTTGATCTCGTCCATTTTATTATCCATCATGGGGATATCTACACCCCAATTCTTCGAATTTGTCATGGCATCCTCATACCCCGCATCCGCGTGGCGAATTAGCCCTAACCCTGGATCGTTGGTTAGAACCCGCTCCAATCGTTTTTCCATCTCCGGGCTACCGTCTGCACAGATTACCTGTCCGGCATGTATTGCCAATCCCATTCCTACGCCACCACCGTGGTGAATGGAAACCCAAGTAGCTCCACTTGCAGTATTGGTTAATGCATTTAAAAGGGGCCAGTCGGCCACCGCATCGGATCCATCTTTCATGGATTCTGTCTCCCTGTAAGGTGAGGCAACTGATCCGGTATCTAAGTGATCTCGACCAATGACAATAGGAGCAGAAATTTCTCCCTCCCCTACCATTTGATTCAAAGCAATCCCGAATCGGGCCCGCTGGGTATAGCTTAACCAGCAAATTCTTGATGGTAATCCCTGGAACTGAACTTTTTCTCCAGCCATTTTTATCCATCTTACAAGTGTATCATCTTCGGGGAACAACTCCAACACTTTTTGATCAGTTATATAAATATCTTCTGGATCTCCAGACAGAGCCACCCATCGGAAGGGGCCTCTTCCTTCGCAAAAAAGAGGCCGTACATAGGCTGGTACAAACCCGGGATAGGCAAACGCATTTTTTACACCGGCCTTTTTAGCCTGCCCTCTCAGGTTATTTCCATAATCAAAAGCGACACATCCCATATCCATGAGCTTTAAAATGCCTTCTACATGTTCCGCCATAGACCGCATACTTTCTTTGATATACAATTTGGGATTTGTTTTCCTCAATGCTAGTGCCTTTTCATATGTCATTCCATTCGGAACGTATCCGTCCAACTCGTCATGGGCAGAGGTTTGGTCTGTAACCAAATCAGGAATAATTCCCCTTTCGGCAATTTGAGGCACAATATCTGCTGCATTTCCCAAGAGTCCGATAGAAAGAGAATTCCCCTTTATGACGGCATCTCTAGCCAAAGTTAAAGCTTCGTCCAACGATTCTGTTGCCATATCAAGGTATCGGGTTTCCAGCCGACGTTGGATGCGATGGGGGTCAATTTCGACACAAATCACAACGCCATTATTCATAGTGACTGAAAGGGGTTGAGCCCCTCCCATTCCTCCCAAACCGGCAGTAAGAACAAATTTTCCGGTTAAGTCCGGTTTACCATAATGGGTTTTTGCTGCGGCGGCAAATGTTTCATAAGTTCCCTGGAGAATTCCTTGTGTCCCGATATAGATCCATGAACCTGCCGTCATTTGGCCATACATCATTAACCCCCTTTTATCCAACTCATTAAAATGGTCCCAGTTTGCCCAATCGGGAACAAGGTTAGAATTCGCAATCAATACCCGTGGTGACCAAGTATGGGTGCGGACAACCCCCACAGGTTTTCCGGATTGCACAAGCAGGGTTTCATCCGGTTCCAGTCTTTCTAATGTTTTTAGGATGGACTCAAAGCAAGCCCAGGTTCGGGCTGCCTTTCCTTTTCCTCCATACACAACCAATTCATCCGGATTTTCTGCCACATCTGGATCAAGATTATTTTGAATCATCCGGAATGGCGCTTCAATTTGCCAATTTTTACAAGTAAGGGCTGTCCCTCTCGGTGCGGTAATGGTTCGCATAGCTGAAATATCCTTTTTTATCAACAAACAAGAAAGAAATTAAACCGTTTCATGATTACATTCAGCCAAGAAAGTTTCACCAATGACACCGGAACGATTTAAAAAAATACAAGAGATGCTTCGTCATCGTCAGCCGGATTTGACGCTCTTAATGGAAAATGTTCATAAACCCCGAAATCTGGCAGCTATCCTGCGGACTTGCGATGCCGTAGGTGTAGGAAAAATTTACGCAACATCTCCTTCAAAAGAATTTACCATGCGTTTAAAAGCTGCAGGCGGAGCCAACCACTGGGTAGAACTGGAGTATTTTGAATCCATCAAAGATTTAGCGGTTTACATCCAAGAATTGGGATTCCGTATTTGTGCAGCCCACCTGGATACTACCGCAAAAGATTTCCGTGAGGTGGATTATACCAGACCGACGGCCATACTCATGGGACAGGAACTGTTAGGTGTTACCCAAACCGCCAGAGATTTTTCGGATGAAACAATTCATATCCCCATGGCGGGAATGGGAGAGTCACTGAATGTGTCTGTGGCAGCAGCAGCCATTTTATTCGAAGCACAAAAGCAACGAAAAGCTGCCGGTTTTTACAATGAGCGCCGCCTAGATACAGAAACATACCAGCGGTTATTATTTGAATATGCCTATCCGGAGGCCAGTCGTAGATTAAAAAGAGTTCAAGAGCCCTACCCTACCCTCAGCAAGGAGGGTCATATCCTAAAATCTTAATGCAAATTATCAAAACATTCTCCAACGGGAAAGTATTGACCTATGACAAAGGGCAATTTGACAATTGGTGCATTTATCTCGTGGAAAACAGAAACCGTATAGCTCCGAAAGATGTGGAGTATTTTACTGACTTACAGGCCCTTGGGAATCGTTTCGGTGCGAAACGAGTGTATGATGATTTTCTTTCTGTGTATCACCGGACTACAAGGGAGCTTGACTCCAATATCTTGCAGCTGATTACCCTATTATCTAAATCATATAAAAATCACTCAGGTAAATTTGATTATTTGTTTACTCTGGTGTACGCCGGAATGGTGGCGGAAGAAAACAAGGAAAATGCTGTATTAAAAAAACGAATAAAACATTTGGGGCTTTACCAGGTATTAATAGAAGATCTTTCTCCTCATAAAGCGGCCAACTTCAGCCGAGGTATGAAATGGCAGGATATTGATACTCTATGCAAGGAACGGGGATTCTGAAGTGAAAGCTAAACCTTTTTTAAAATGGGCGGGTGGTAAATCAGCGTTAATCCCTCAATTAGAGGCACAATTCCCAAAGGTCTTAAAAGGTGGACAAATAAAACACTATGTTGAACCCTTCCTTGGAGGGGGTGCCGTTTTTTTCCATATCGCCCAGAACTATCCCATCAAAAAAGCCTCCCTTTCGGATATTAATCCTGATATTGTTCTCGCTTACACCGTGGTTCAAAAAGATCCGAAAACTCTCATCGCCCGTTTATCAGCTCTGAAAGAGGAATATCTTACTCTAAATGAAGAAAAAAGAAAAGATTTTTACTACGAAAATCGGGAATTGTATAACCACAGTCAAATTCAGATTAATTCTACCCCTTTTAGTAGAGAATGGACCCAGCGTGCCGCCCGGCTCATCTTTTTAAATAAAACCTGTTATAACGGATTGTATCGCCAAAATAAAAAAGGGGAATTCAATGTCCCCTTCGGCCGGTATAAGCATCCCTCCATCTTTTCTGAAGAAAATATTTTACGCTCTGCGGAATGCCTAACTATTGCAAAACTTTCTCAAAGAAATTTTGATGATATAACTCAAGGCATTGATCAAAACACTTTTGTATATTTCGATCCGCCTTACCGTCCTTTGAGTCCCACTGCAGATTTTACAGCTTATGCCTCGAACGGATTTACAGACACAGACCAAATCAACCTGGGAGACTATTTCTCTTTCTTGGATAAAAAAGGTGCTCACCTTATGTTAAGTAATTCTGACCCATGTAACCGTATTCCGAAGGACACTTTTTTGGAAAATATATATGGAAAATTCAATATCCATCGCGTGTGTGCTAACCGGGCGATCAACCGGGATAAAAGCAAACGAGGAGGTATTTCAGAATTATTAATTACAAATTATCACCGGTAAAATTCAATTAAAAATATCATACCAATTAAATTCCCTTTCATGGATTCCCGCATGAAAGTGTTTAAAAGCATAGCCTTTGGTAAGATTTTTAGGCCATGGCTTAAAAAATGAGCTGACATTACAGCAGACAGAGAGACAAAGAGTGATGATAGATTATAAATTTTGGATTAGGAAACCATCCAATATCAGGAATCTATAATCAGTTTAACTCGGTGTTTCATCATGAGGTAAAGGAGGACAAAATGGATTTAAATAAACTAAAATTGGGTATGTTTAAGAATATTCAGGTGCTGAACTTTCCCGAGAGCTACGACTTGGGGGTAAAGTCGACAGAGAAAAATGTCGAAGTCATAATCTACTACATCCATATACTCAAAGATATCCAGGATCTGGTGGCATTGGTCGACTCAACAGTATTGCCGGAAGATAACCGTGTAATCCTAGTTTATGAAAAGGGTAGAAAAGACGGAGTGAATCGCGATTCAGTCATGGGTCCGTTTACGAAAGGACAGGTAGATGGGTATATGTTGAGGGCGCCGATGCTCTGTTCAATCTCCAGAAAGTTAAGTGCATGCGTGTTCAGTAAAAAGCTTCATTGATAAAAATAAACTCAAAGAAAGGAATAGGGGAAATGCACAGAAAAATGTTTCTACTCATCTTAATTTTTATTTTTGTTGCTTGTAGTAGAAAAGAAAAACCGCTGACTCTAACACATAATGGGATTCTGCGGGAATATTATGTATCTTATCCTGAAAAAACAACAAAGCCATGCCCGCTTATCATTGTTTTGCATAATTTTTATGGCAGTGCCAAATTCATTCAACAAGCCAGCGAAATGGATGACTTTGCTCTCCGTGCCAATATTGCTGTGGTTTATCCTGAAGGTATTGATAATTCATGGAATGTAGGTACACCCTGGGATAACAATACAAGTGATGATTTGGGATTCATAGATGTATTAATTGATTCCGTTGCGACCCATTTTAATATTGACCTTAATCGAGTATATGCCTGTGGTTATTCAAATGGTGGGTACATGGCTTATGAGTTGGCTTGCCAATTATCCAATAAAATAGCCGCATTTAGTTAGATAGGTGGGAATTTCATGCTAAATACAGACCAACAATGTGACCAAAACCGTCTGATACCCATTATCGACTTTAAGGGTACATCCGATCCTTTTGTTGCCTATGATATCCCATTTGAAGGAGAATTTTCAAATGATGGTTCTCTGTTGGTTAATGAAAACATTGCTTTTTGGACACAATTCAATAACCTCACAGAATTTACGGTTCAATCTTTAGATGATATTGATCCTTCTGATAGCACAACAATTGAAATACAGACATTTTCAGGGGAAAAAACTGGTGCAAAATTTATTCATTACAAAATATTAAACGGCGGTCATCAATGGTTCGGTGGTAAAATGGGAGACGATCATATATCATCAATAGGGTTTAATAATCATGATATACATGCCAGTGAGATTTTGATAGATTTTTTCCTGAATTATCAATTGACAGATTTTTAACAGTTGGCGTTTTTGAAGAATAAAATATGGCTATCTGTCCCTCAACCCAACCTACACCTCCTCTTGCATTACGCTTTGGAGAAGGGGCATTACGGTTAGCAGACTGACAAGGAATAATCAAAAATAATCTTGTAGATAATGAAAGCAAAATCAGAATCGACAATCAATAAAATCGTATTACATATCCTATTTGGTATAACAGGGAGTATAACTGTTGGATTTATCGTTTTTCAGTCGGAAATATTTAATTTACAAACATTCTCTTTTCAATTCATTTCTTTTGGAATTGTTTGTGCTGTCTATTATTCCGCATGCAAATATTTCCCACCAAAAATATATATTGCTGTACTTCTTGTTTTATTCAGTATTAACAGTACTATTTCGGGCTCGTTGATTACCATGACTGTCATTAGAGATATACTGTTCATCTGTGGAATTGCATTTACTATTCATCTATACCTCAATATAATTAAACAAAAACAAATAGCTCTTCCTTTCGGTAATTTTGGTAGCGTAAAATTCTTTCTGTAAAAAGGGTTCAGGGTTCTCAAATTCAGT
>CAZJUP010000029.1:0-12549 GCA_964549275.1 uncultured bacterium
TTGAAAACCAGCAAGGGTTTACGCCCTTCGGGGGTTCGAATCCCTCCCCCTCCGCTAATTATATTTATCAATCACCTTTATTTATTACTGTATAATATTGCGTAATTTCTCCGTCGTTAAATTATGGATAAAACACCTGTCATTGTAAGATTTGCACCGAGTCCAACCGGGGAGCTCCATTTGGGAGGAGCTAGAACTGCATTGTTCAATTGGCTTTTCGCAAAGCAAAATGGGGGGAAATTTTATTTACGGATTGAGGATACGGATCAGGAACGATCACAAGAGAAATACACTGAACAGATTTGTGAATCTTTGAAGTGGCTTGGACTTCATTGGGACGGCCCTTTGATATACCAATCTGAAAGAACTGATATTTATCGTGAATTTATAAAGTTTTTAGTCTTAAAAGACAAAGCATACCGATGTTTTTGTTCAAAAGAATCTCTGGAAAAAGCGCGAAATAAAGGCCATTTTGCATATGCAGGATCCTGTAGAAAATTAACGAAGGATGACATCAAGGATCGTCTTAACCGAGGGGAAGATTTCACAATCCGATTGAAAATACCTGAAGGAAAAACAGAATATACTGATAGTATTTACGGCTCCATAATCGTGGACCACAAGGATTTAGATGATTTTATTATTGCAAGAACAGATGGAACTCCCACTTATAATCTCGTTGTTGTAGTGGATGACCACAGTATGGGTATCACCCATGTTATTCGAGGGGAAGACCATATGGCAAATACCCCTAAACAATTGGTGATATACAAGGCATTGGAGTATACGGCTCCTGTATTTGCTCATTTGCCGCTTATTCTCGGTCAGGATAAAAAACGGTTAAGTAAACGACATGGTGCGCCGGGGGTACAAAATTTTCGTGATGAAGGGTATTTGCCTGAATCCCTGATAAATTATTTGGCACTTCTTGGCTGGAATCCAGGAACAGAAGAAGAAATATTTACTACCGATGAGTTAATCCAAAAATTCAAACTAGAAAATATCCAGAAAAAAGGTGCGGTTTGGGACGAAAAAAAACTCCATTGGCTTAGTGGGCAACATTTGAAAGAAATGCCTACAGATTTCTTACTGGATGGGATTCGTACACTTAATCCTGAATGGGGGAAAGGAAAGGAAATTTCCTTCCTTATCAGTATAATTGAACTCATGAAAATCAGGATAAAATCACTAAAGGATCTTCAGGACCATTCAACATATTTCTTTTCTTCTCCGAAAGTTTATGATGAAAAAACTGCCAGAAAACGATGGAAAGATCATTCAATTAATGAAGGAATAACCCGTTACATGAATCGCTTAGAAGGGGCTTTAGATTGGAGAGAAGAATTCATCGAAAATGAGTTAAGGATGGTAGCGGAGGAATGTGGATTCTCCCCGGGGAAACTCATCCATCCTGTTCGATTAGCCCTTAGCGGTATTCCACATGGTCCCTCTTTATTTGCCATAATGGATCTTTTAGGAAAAGAGACCTGTCTTAACAGGTTAAAAAAGGCATTAATGACATTTCCCTTAAAGTCGGAAAATTAATTTTATGGATAATAAAAACGACTATACACATTTTATACAAAAAATCATCGATGAAGATAATCTTTCTGGGAAATTTGAAAATCGTATTCACACCCGGTTTCCTCCGGAACCTAACGCTTATCTTCATATTGGCCATGCCAAGTCTATTTGCCTCAATCATGGATTGGCAGTTAAAAATAATGGAAAATTTAATCTGCGGTTTGATGATACAAACCCCGTAAAGGAAGAAGAAGAATATGTAAAAGCCATCATTGAAGATGTGAAATGGCTGGGGGCTGATTGGAATAAAAGATTGTTCTATGCGTCAGATTACTTTCAACAGATGTATGATTATGCCGTTATTCTCATTAAAAAAGGATCGGCCTATGTTTGTGATTTAACCGGAAAAGAAATTAGAAAAACTCGGGGTTCTTTAACTCAAGCAGGTGAATTAAGCCCATACAGAAATCGTACCATTGACGAAAATCTCCAATTATTTGAGAAAATGAAACACGGGGATTACCCTGACGGAAGCAAAACTCTACGGGCAAAAATTGATATGTCTCATCCGAACTTGAATATGCGGGATCCTGTCATGTATAGAATTCTCCATGCCCATCATCATCGTACGGGGTCTAACTGGTGTATTTATCCGATGTATGATTGGGCTCATGGGCTTGAAGATTCCATAGAGGGAATCACACACAGTATCTGTACATTAGAATTCGAAGACCATCGTCCATTGTACGATTGGTTTTTAGAAGAATTGGATGTCTACCATCCTCAGCAAATTGAGATGGCACGACTGAATGTAAGTTTTACAATTACATCGAAAAGAAAATTAAAAACGCTTGTAAATGAAAAGGTGGTTTCAGGGTTTGATGACCCAAGGATGCCGACAATTTCTGGGTTGCGGAGGCGAGGATTTACTCCAGAATCCATCCGAAATTTCACAGATAAGATTGGGGTGGCCAAACGGGATAATGTCGTTGAAATGGCTTTACTGGAACATAGTCTTAGGGAGGATTTAAACCAACGGGCTAATCGGGTTATGGCGGTTTTAAATCCCCTTAAAGTTGTCATAACGAATTATCCTGATGATAAAATTGAAATTCTCGATGCTATTAACAATCCGGAAGATGAGTCTGCAGGTAAAAGACAGGTTCCGTTCGCCAGAGAAATTTATATAGAAAAAGAAGATTTTATGGAAGAGCCGCCGAAGAAGTTTTTCCGTTTAGGCCCAAGTCGGGAGGTTAGGCTGCGATATGCGTATTTTATTACTTGCCAAAAGGTGATTAAAGATGCGGAGGGAAATATTATTGAATTGCACTGCACCTATGACCCGGAAACAAAAGGAGGGTCCGCTCCCGACGGTCGGAAGGTAAAAGGAACCCTGCATTGGGTATCTGTTTCGAAAGCAATTGAGGCAGAAATTCGGTTGTATGACCGTCTTTTTTCTATACCGGACCCTGGGAGCTATAAAGATTTTCATGAAGCACTTAATCCTAAATCGTTAACGGTATTGAATCACTGTAAATTGGAGCCTTCTTTATCATCAGCAAAACCGGAAGAAAAATTTCAATTTGAACGATTAGGGTATTTTTGCGTTGACAAGGATTCCATGAAAGAAAATCTTATTTTTAACCGCACTGTAGCTTTAAGGGATTCCTGGGCGAAGTTGGAAAAGCAATTTCAATCAGGAACTAAAAAATAGCGTTATGAAAAGGATGTGAAATCGGGTAATTTATTTGCCAATGCGGAGGATTAAACCAGTAAAACTCGTCGGTCTGTTTCTTGCGGCAAGTCTTTTAAAAGGAGCATCAGGCGTATATATCTATGTCATTCCTTTTGAAAATATTCAAGGAGAAGAAGCCATTTCCTGGCTTTCAGATGGTCTAATGAAAATGGTCAATATAGAGCTGGGTAAAAGTGATGATATTTTTTTAAAAGACCAATCCGAATTAGAAGAGGTTATGGCAAACCGAACTTTGCTTTTACAGCAAAGAAAAGGAACAAAAAATCTATTGCTTCTTGGCAAATATGAGCGCAACCTAAATAAATTATCTGTTTCAGCTCAGCTTATTGACATCAGTACTTGGGACGAATTAGATAAGCGAAAAGTCTCCGGAGTATATGACGATATAAAATCGCTGAATTTGATTGTGACAGAAATGGTTCAAACCATGGTAAGACCGTATTTACCCAAAAGAAAACCAAGTCCTTATCCGGCATTAATCAAAGGAAAGGGGATACGGAAAGAGCCTGAATATGGTTCTAAAGTTGAGACAATGGGTAAATCCATAGAGACAGCTTTAGACCAATTAGAAGAAAAAATGGATTTAACCATAGGAGCTCGTGGGGAAGTGGACCCTTCCATTCCGGTAGAAATTGATGGAGAATGGGTATTGGATATTTCTATGGACCCTTATAAAAAGGATAACCCGGAAAATCAACAAAATACCTCTATGATGGTTGATGTATTGAGGACCCTCATGGACAATCCCTATTCTGTATTATTATCTAAACCAAAATTTGAATATAACCCGGACAACCGAAAAGAATTCAATATTACACTTCCTGTGACCTATTCTCTGAAAGGACACATCATAAGGGACATGCTCGGTTCTTTACCTTATTCAGGGTTAAAGCAGGATGGAACGCTTACGATTTTTTCCTTTAACAGGGATAAGTATAATTTCCCTGACCAGATAACAGAGAAAATCCGATTTGGGCATCATCGAATGGTCCCGGTTATTCAATTTTTAGATTCTGAAGGGAGTGCCATTGCTGTACTGGTGGATTCCCCTGAACTTACAGTTCATTCAATCAATGGGAAAAATGTAGTGTATAAACCATTTCATTCTTTTTCACCTTTAATTGATTTTACCATTGGGGGCTGGTCGATGCAGGTCGCTCTCGAAACGGTTGATATCCCCGTAAAATATTCTTTTAACTTGGGGCTTGAACATGCAAGAAATATTCATCGGGTGAGTCTTAAGTTTATTCCTGAAAAAAGCCTGGAAGCGTTTTTAAGTAATATATTATAGAAAGTCGTTTTTCTACTATGAATAAGGTTTTCCTCGGTATTATTCTGGGCTTATCCCTGTGTGCAGGTCAAAAACAAATTCCTAATATTCAGTTGAAACGACTTAATGGCGAAAGAGTCATGATGGAGTCATATTATAAAAAGGGGCCTGTACTCATAGATTTTTGGGCAACGTGGTGTGCCCCCTGTAAAAAGGAAATGATATATTTGGACCAATTTGAAAAAACCTATGGAGACAGTGGACTCTACATTTTAGCTATTAGCCAAGACTCTCAAAAAAGCATGTCTAAAGTCAGGTCTTATATTAAATCGAAACAATTCAGTTTTGAAGTTTTTGTGGATCCCAATCAGCAACTTGCGAAAAAACTTAATGCCAAACTTTTACCAACAATTTTACTGGTAGATAAAAATGGGAAAATAATTTGGCGTCATCAGGGGTATATGCAGGGAGATGAGCAATTAATTGAAGAGCAGATAAAGAATGTCCTTCGACTATCTATCTGATTAGACTCAAATGCTGTTAATAAAATCCATTATTGTTGGATTTTTCGGAATTCAATTTCTTTTCAGTCAGTGGGCTTTATCAGGACTATTTGAATCTTCAGTTGGCAAGAGTAAAAATAATTATAATTACCGGGAATCTTATCTTACACTCAATTCATTCTGGAAGAATTGGAGCGGGTGGGTACAATTTGAATACTCAAACCCACCTGAGCTGGGATTAGAACTCACAGGATTAAGAAAATTTAGTTTAGAGTATGAGTCTGACCGACTGCACTTAAAAGTGGGGGATATATATAATTTTTGGGGTAGGGGATTAGTCCTGAATCAATATGATAATACGTCCATTGATTTTGATAATGGAATCCGAGGGATATCAGCAGGGGTATCTTTTCCTTCGTTTAGTGGCAATTTACTCCTTGGAAAAAGTGAATTCTGGAGGTCATCAAATCAAGTATTGGGGTTTAACGAAAGAGTCCCCAACTATAAAGTAAATTTTGACATAGGGGCAGCTCAACTTCAGACAATGATGAATGCCCTTACTGTTGGGCTTGAAGGTGCCTGGGTTTTAGAAGAACACCCCATTCCTTTTAATCAAGACTGGGAACCGGATACGGTAGAGATTCATCATATCAGTCAGGGTATATTTGTTGAATTCTTTGGAGAATCCTTTGATTTCGTAACGGAAATCGTTGGAAAAGCAGGAGTAGCTACTTATCCGACAAAGCCTTTATCACATAATGAAAATAGTTTTGGATTATTTACCCATTTAAATATGTATTATAAAGGGTGGACACTTGGAAGTGCTTACAAAAAATATAGTTTTGCAAACCTCAATCCAGAAGAGAGATGGGATAGTGTAAATCACTATTTAGGTGCTATTCCCTTTCAGCAGGCTCCAACTGTTTTTAGAGAACATAGTACTCCACTTTTGAATCGTATTTCACACCAAATTGATCCGAATGATGAAATTGGTTATCAGATACGACTCGAGGGTCCCATAGGTCAAAACACAACATTTTTGACAGAATATTCCCAGTCGTCGCGACAGTTTGTTTGGGCGGTAGATGATGAATTCAATTGGACAGTGTCTGAAAAAACACAATGGTATCCTTTCAAGAAAAAAACAGGAAATCCCTTTTCAGAAATGTTTATTCAGTTCGACGGAGTGATTCCAAAATACGATGTGTATTATACGTTAGGTTATTCTGAGATATCTGACGTATTTAATGTGATATATAATAATGTAGGACAGCACCCGGATAATCAATATCGAGTTGAGTTTAAAAAGGGATGGACAGTCCCCCTGCACTTTTCATTCCCGGTTTTTAATCAGACGAATCTGGATCTAAAAATAGAGTATCAGGAATTAAAAAAAGGAATTATGATAAAAGAATATGATTTTTATCAGACTTTTTCTACAACCAGTCAAAATGTGAGATACAGCTTTATATCAAACTTTCCTGAACCGGTTCAAATTAATCGCCATTACAGTATCGGAATAAGCCCCTCGTCCAAATGGGGAATCGTCTTAAACTTGGATAACACCTCTACAGAAGACAGACTGATATTAGAAAAAGGAAGAAAGGAATCATCCTTAGAAAAGATGTTAATGAAAATTATCGATATGGATTTAACATGGGCCAGCCTTGAAGCGGTATATAATATATCTGACAACCATCGACTGACGGTAATGTATGGTTCACAACGTGGGGGCGTTTTATGCAGTAATGGGGTATGTCGGTATATTCAACCATTTGAAGACGGCATTAAATTTAATCTAATCTCGAACTTTTAAATAAGAAAGGGCAAAACAATTATTATGAAAAAGTTATTCATAATAGGAACAGGAATTTTGACTGTTTTCATGATGGGTTCTTGCGAAGAATCGGTAAACGAGGAAAGTTCAGTACACAAAGTGATTGTTTCTCCGTCAAATCCTGAATTAATGCCGGGACAAACTGTGCAACTCTTTGCTATGGCTATTGATGATTCAAAAACATCCTTAGATATTCCGATTACATGGATGACAAGTGATGTTGCTGTAGCAAGTGTATCGGAGAACGGTTTGGTTACAGCACAGTCTGATGGCAATGTGACCATTACTGCTAAAGCGGAAGATAAATCCGGCTCCGTGGATATTTTTATAAGTTCAGTCCGAAGAAAAATACTTAGCGAACTATTCACTTCAAGTACATGAAACCCCTGCGCTTCCGCGGAGCGGAAGCTAAACAATTACTTGGACCCAAATCATGGAGTCTATGTAGGAGAAGGATTGGATTCTTTGTGGATTCCCATAGCGTATCATGTTTGGTGGCCGGGAAATGGAGATGACCCTATGTGTTGGGCTGATTATGAAATGAATGAAACTCGCAATAATTATTATGGAAATAATTATACACCACATATGTTCAGCAATGGAAAAGATTCAGAGTCTGTAACTTCTTATTGGGCACGCCATCCCAGAGAATATTTAGATACAATTTCTCCTTTAGAAATACAAATGTCCGGTTCGAGAAGCGAACAGGAAATTGATTTAGACATAGAAATTGTTATGAAAAAATTGATTCCGGGAAGTGACTTGAGATTATTTGTCGCGGCTACAATGGATACAATAGATTATCCCGGGTCTCCTAATGGACTTACTGAGCATCACCATGCAGTGATGGGTATGCTGGCAGGGAATCATGGGACTGAGATTTCTCTCGAAATTGATACACTATTAATCTATTCGTATTCATGGACGGTCCCGGATAATTGGAAAAATTCTATTTCATTCTCGTGGAACATAAAAGATTTACGGTTAGTTGCTTGGGTTCAAAATTATCAATCACAAGAGGTTCTTCAGGCAGAAGAGCTGGTTTTTTAACACTTTGGGGTGAAAATCAATTGGTGAACTCGAGGATAATCCATTAAATTTCGCCCCGTTTTCAAAGAAAAAATGCTTATTTAAAAGTGATTGGGGTGTCGTCTAATGGTAGGACACCAGGTTCTGGCCCTGGCAGTTGGGGTTCGAGTCCCTACACCCCAGCATAAGACGTCAAGATTTTATGCGCCCGTAGCTCAATTGGATAGAGTGTCTGGCTACGGACCAGAAGGTTGGGGGTTCGAATCCTCCCGGGCGTACCAAAATAAATTATAAAATTAACCCCGCAGGCGACACTTGCGTTTTTTGAGTCTATTTGTATTTAAGATTACTTAAAGAAAAGTACACTTTATAATGTTTAATCATTTAGTATCTTAGAAAAATTGATAACGACAATAATAAGAGTATTTGGATAATCTTATCCATCGATATTTAGTCCTGATGGTATGATAACAAATTAAAATTCCTCTTTATATAGAATGGTAATCCCAACACCTATATGAGGATATATGCAGAAAAAGTATAAATATATTGATTAAAAATAATTATGGTTGTAAACTAAGTTAGTGAACATTAACAAGCTATGGCATTTCTTATGAATATGAAAAAATATACCGAGAGGCAAAACCAAATAATTCAGGAATCAATCCGACTGATCGCTGAAAAGGGTATTCAGGGTTTGACCATTAAGAACATTTCAAAAGCCATTGGCATTACCGAGCCGGCTATTTACCGCCATTTTGAAAGTAAAAATGATATTATTCTCGGAATTATTTCTACAATGAGATCTTCCACTGATGAAGATCTTTCTCAAATAAATGAGAATAATCAAACGATAGATAAAATTAGAAAAATGATCCAGGGTCATACCAATCGATTTATTAAAAACCCATCATTAACAGCTATTATTTTTTCCGAAGAAATATTCAATAATAATAGTATTCTCGTAAAGCCTATTCGAATGATGATGAAAATGAATCAGAATAAATTGATCACTATGATTGAAAAGGGACAAGAAGCAGGCGATGTTCGTAAAGATATTCAAGCGGAACAAATATCACTGTTGGTCATTGGCAGCTTTCGGTTTTTAGTAAGTAAATGGCATATAATGAATTTCGAATTTGATCTCAAAAAAGAAGTCAATGAAATGTTGAACGCAATAGAAAAGGTGCTAAACAACTAAAATTTTTTACTCATAAATGTTAGTGAACATTAACTATTAATAGGAAAAATAATGCTAAACATACTTGAAAAATTATTAAAACAACCAATAATGGTTCTGATTGTTTTCTTCGGAATGACTCTATTCTTCATTTCGGAAATGAAAGATAATACACAGATGGAAACAGATTTGGACAAATATATGCCCCAAGACCATCCTGCTTTTATTTATAGTGACCAAGCGGCCGAATGGTTCGATATAAAAGATGGAATTATTATTGCTGTGGAAAATCCAAATGGGATATATAATGCTGGCACCTTGACAAAAATCAAACAACTCACCAAAGATTTACAAAAGATGGATGAGATCGAAAAGCAAGATGTGACTTCATTATATACGGCTGATAATATTGTTGGGACCGACGATGGAATGGACGTGAAAGCATTTTATAAACGCGTTCCAAAGTCACAAGAAAAGTTGGATGAACTCCAAGAAAAAGTCCGCTCTAATGAAATGGTTTATGGACGGCTTGTTTCAGAAAAAGAAACCGTTTCGGTGATAATTGCCCGAATAAATGATGATGTATTTACTCAGGAATTTTATAATGAAATTCTTGAACTGGCTCATTCCTACGAAGGAGATGAAAATATTCATGTAGCGGGTCGTCCTATTGTAGAAGGAACTATGGCTGTTTTAGGGCCAGCGGATATGAAAAAAATGGTTCCCATTGTGCTAACGGTAATTGTTGGTATCTTGTTGGTATTACTACGAAGTGTGAAAAACACAATTTTAACCATGTTGGTTGTGTCATTTAGTACTATTTGGACATTTGGATTATTGGCAGTAGTCGGGATCCCAATATATGCTGTGTTCACTACGATTCCGGTGATGCTCATTGCTATTGGCGTGGCAGATGGGATTCATTTATTTAGCCATGTTGATTTATTTAGAGTTGAAAATCCAACTGCATCAAAAATTGATACCATCAAAAATATGATTCAAGAAATGTGGAAGCCCGTGGTCATGACATCTGTTACCACTGCTATTGGCTTTATATCCTTATTAACATCACAGGTTTACCCCATTAAATATTTTGGTATTTTTACAGCATTCGGAGTATTAGCCGCCATGGTTTTGTCGCTGGTTTTAATTCCGGCCGGTATGATGATTGTTGGATTACCTAAAATACAAAATTTAAGAGTTCATAGCAAAAATGATAAACAAGCAGTCATATTTGCACATTCATTTGCATCGGGGCTATTAAAATATAAATGGGTGACAATTGGACTAACATCACTCGTTATAGTTTTATCTATAATCGGAACAAGTAAAGTTTGGATTAATTCCAGCTTTTTAGACAAGTTTGAAAAAAACAGCGATATTGTATTAACGGACAAATTCATTAATGAAAATTTCGGCGGTACTTCCACCTTAAACCTTGTTTTACAATCTAGCGGCAAAGATGTTTTTAAAAATCCTGCCATATTGGAATTGGTCGATAAAATGCAAACGGATGTGGAATCCATTGAAGTTGTGGGCTCTTCTTTCGGGCTCACCGATTATTTATTACGCATGAACAAAGTGATGCATGCTGATGACGAATTGTATAACATTGTGCCAGAAACATCTGATTTAATTGCACAATATATAATTTTGTATGAAATGTCAGGAGACCCTGAAAATTTATGGCAGGTCACTGATTTTAATTATCAAAAATTAAATGTGACATTCCAATTAAAAAGTGACGATTCAAAAAGTATTAACTCTGCAATAAACCGAATTGAGTCATATCGAGACCAATTTCAGTCCTTAAATATTGATTTGAACTTTGCCGGTTCTGGTTACAAGGCATTGGTGTTTACGGATTTGATATTAAAAGGTCAAATTGCCAGTTTGCTCATGTCTTTAGTCATTGTAGCGGTGCTATTGAGTTTTATGTTTAAGAATGTGGTTGCAGGACTCACAGGTACAGTTCCAATAATCATTACGGCTGCCATCAGTTTTGGCGTTATGGGACTCTTGAATATTCCATTAAGTACAACGACCGCTCTTATGTCCAGTATTTCCATTGGAATTGGTATCGATTATGCGGTGCATTTTATAGATCGATATCGAGAGAATACGAATAAAACAAAGAATATGGAATTAGCCATTCAGCGCACGATGCATCACAGTGGGCGTGCCATTGTCTTTAATGCAGCTGTGGTAATAGCTGGTTTTATGGTGATGCTTTTTTCTGTCTTTCCACCTAACAGAGAATTGGGATTTTTGGTCTCACTCAATATGTTTACCAGTTTTGTCGGCACGATTACTGTAATGGTACTCATCATAGAACAGAAAAAACTTTTTTGCAAAAGAAGCAATAATAAATAACAAAAGGAGCTGATCATGAAATTCAAATCAAAACTTATAAATATCATCTTATTCACAGGGATGATTTTTGCCCAAGACTTAAGCGGCCTCGAAGTGATTCAAAAGGTGTATGATCGTCCAACTGGAAATGATATGACTGGGGATTTAATTATGACCATAGAAAATTCTCGTGGAAATCAACGGATTCGAAAAATAAAACAATTTGTAAAAACAGTCAAAAATGGTGAAAAGAAAATAATGTTTTTCCTTTCTCCTGCCGATGTGAAAAATACATCTTTTATGACTTGGAGTTATGATGATGCAACAAAAAGTGACGACCAATGGATTTACCTGCCAGCGCTTAAAAAAGTAAAAAGAATTACCAGTGACAGTAAAGGAGATTATTTTATGGGATCCGATTTTACATATGACGATTTAGGAGATAGACATCCATCTGATGATAATCACACAATCTTAGGGGAAGAATTGATTGATGGTAAAGAAACAATTATCATTGAAAGTGTCCCAAAAGATGAAGATTATATGTATGCCAGAACTGTTACATGGGTGGTGAAAGATTCTTGGATTGGTTTGAAAAAGGAATTTTATGATGAAGATGATGAATTGTTAAAAATATTGACTGTGAATGGACAAGAATCCTTTGGTGATGTCATTGTTTTAACCAAAGTCATAATGAAGAATATCCAGAAGAATCAATTTACGATGATGGAATTTTCAGATGTGCAAATTGATAAAGGTATTCCAAATAATAAATTTACTGAACGCATAATGAAGCGGGGGATATAATGAATAAAAAATCACTTACAATCAGTTTAGTTTTACTATTAGGGGCAAATTTATTTGCTCAAAGTTTGGACATAAATGGATATGTGCGCACGTATCTTGGTGTTTTAACCAATGATAACTATGACTATTCAATACATCAAAATACATTCGATTTAAAATTGAAACGCACCGATGATAATGTGTCTTTCTTTGCGAATCCATATGTGTATCAATATCCTAATCAGGAGACACAATTGGGGCTTCGAGAAGCCTATATGGATGTGTATTTCAATTCAATGGATTTACGCATAG
>CAZJUP010000030.1:0-12216 GCA_964549275.1 uncultured bacterium
TTCTTAAACAACTTGAAAGGTCTCATGTTTAGTGGCTCTTTTGGTACTTTACCCTTAAAAAATATATTTGGTACAGATAATTTGTTTTCTAGTGAAGAAAAGGAAATAGAAGATGAGATTCATCAATTAGAAAAAGATTTAGAATCTTTGCAATCTTCAATGAATCCTTCAAAAAATATTCCTGAAAAAGAAATTAGTGAAAAAAGCCCTCGGGAAAAGTTTATCCCTTATGATGACCCAGCTATTCCACTTTCCCCAATTCGACCAAAATACCCTAAAACAGCTAAGGATAAAGGAATTGAAGGAACAGTTGTCGTTCAAGTTTTTGTTAATGAAAAAGGTCGAGTAACGGAAATGCATATTTTAAAAGGTATTCCTAACACAGGGTTAGATGAAGCAGCAATGAATGCGATTCGTAAGGTGCGATTTAAACCCGCAAAGGCAAGAGAGAAAAATGTGGGTGTGTGGATTTCCATTCCGGTTAATTTTAGATTAAAATAAATTAATGAATACTTTCATAGCCATAAACAATGTAAAGGTTCCAATTCTTTTTTCTCTGTGAGCTCTGTGTCCCAAAATAAATGAACACTCTGAACACAATCAGCCCATTGGACGGTCGTTATGCCAATAGCGTAAATGATTTGTCCCCTTACTTCAGTGAGATGGCGCTCATGCGGTATCGCCTGAAAGTGGAAGTTGAATATCTTATTGCGCTGGGAAACGAAAAATCTATCAAAAATTTACCTACCTTTTCTAAGAGTGAACAATCGCGCCTGCGGAAGATCTATCTAAACTTCAATTTGGCCGGTGCGGAAAAGATCAAAGCAATCGAATCCACCACCAACCACGATGTAAAAGCAGTAGAATACTACATCCAGGGCAAAGTGAAAAAAACCCTGCACCCATGGATCCACTTTGCGATTACCTCTGAAGATGTGAATAATTTGTCCTACACACTCATGTGGCAGGATGGATTGAAGCAGGTTTACCTGCCGGCACTTCAGTCCGTTAATAAAGAATTGAAGAAACTGGCCCGGAAGTACAAGAATGCTTCTATGCTGGCACTTACCCACGGACAGCCTGCCACCCCAACCACGTTCGGAAAAGAGTTGGCGGTGTTCTGCGCTCGGCTGGATCGGCAGATCGATCAGATCAAATCCCATTCGTTGTTGGGGAAATTCGGCGGTGCTACGGGGACGTGGTCCGCCCACATGGCGGCATACCCCAAAACCAATTGGACGCGGGTGGCTGAAAAATTCATCAAATCTTTAGGGCTTACGCCCAATTTGATCACCACACAGATCGAGCCCCACGATTCGGCTGCAGAAAGCTATCATCAGGTGGTTCGGGTGAATTCAATTTTAACGGATCTTTGCCGAGACATGTGGGCTTATATCAGCCGCGGTATTCTCGGACAAAAGAAAGTAGCCGGTGAAGTGGGTTCATCCACCATGCCCCATAAAATTAATCCGATTCAATTTGAGAATGCGGAAGGCAATATGGGCATCGCCAATGCGTTGCTGAACCACTTGGCGGTGAAATTGCCTATTTCCAGAATGCAGCGGGATCTCACCGATTCCACCACATTGCGGAATCAAGGCGTGGCCTTGGGTCATTCTTATTTGGCGTTGAAAAACATCCAAAAAGGATTGAGCCGAATCACCATCAACAAAGTCACCATGGCAAATGAACTGGACAGTCATTGGGAAGTGTTGGCAGAAGCTGTCCAAACCATCCTGCGGAAAAGCGGCAAACAAGACGCCTATGAACAATTGAAAGCACTGACCTGGGGACAATCCATCAATGCAGAGTCCATGGTAGAATTTGTGGTGGGGTTGAAAATATCGGATGAAGATAAACGGATACTACTAAACCTAACACCTGAATCTTATATCGGGTTGGCTAAAAAGTTAGTAGATTCATTATGATCGCAAAAGACCATAGTTCTTAACAATTTAAAAATGAGGTAAACAAATGGACACATTACATACATTGGGCGTCTTTTTTGCTGGAGTTGGTATTTTACTAATTGCCGTTGGATTCGTATGGGGGGTTCCAATACAAAATGAGAAAGATAATGAAAAATAAATATTTTACCTTTAACAACTCCTGAGTTATTTGTATTTCTCCGTGAATACTGTCTTCTAAAGAAAATGTCATGTGTGGTATAGCCGGTATTTATTCCCATAAACCTGTTGCAACAGAACTCTACGACAGCATTATCCATCTCCAACATCGGGGACAAGACGCCGCCGGCATTATGACTTATGATGATCGTATGCATAAAGAAAAAGGGATGGGACTTGCTAAAGAAGTTTTTAATGAATCCAATATGGCCTTACTCACAGGGAACATAGGGATATCTCATAATCGGTATCCTACCCATGGTGGATTTTCCCATGGCGAAGTGCAGCCTTTCTGGACATCTGTTCCTTATGGTATTGCTCTTGCCCATAATGGAAATTTGACTAACTATAAAGAACTCTCTAAAGAAATAATAAATAAGGGAAGCCGGTATTTAAATACCACATCTGATTCCGAAGTCCTTTTACATTATTTTTCAGATTTACTACATACAAATAACCCACCGGAAGACAGTGAAGAGTTTTTCTACCTCTTGTGTAATGCAGTTACTAAGATTTTTAAGCGAGTGAAGGGCGCTTATTCTGTTACCAGCTTTGTGATTGGAAAAGGTCTTGTTGTTTTTCGCGACCCTCAAGGAATTCGTCCCTTGGTAAAAGGTGAACGATCTAATGGGAATGGTGGAAAAGATTATATTTTTGCATCAGAGAATACCATGTTTTATTCTTTAGGGTTTGAACCTAAGGGCACTGTACTTCCCGGTGAACTAATTTATGTGGCCGAAAATGGAAAAGTATTCAACAAACGATTGGTGAAAAAAGAATTCAATCCGTGTATTTTTGAATATGTTTATTTCTCGCGGCCGGATTCTACATTAAATGATGTTAGTGTTTATCGATCTCGATTAAGAATGGGTCAAAACTTAGCTCAAGCTTGGAAGAAAACATACCCAGACAAAACGCCTGATATTGTAATTCCTGCACCTAGCACCGCCAATACAGCAGCTCTTTCATTTTCCCATGAATTGGGAGTGCGCTATTCAGAGGGGTTATATAAAAACACTTTCATAGGGCGGACTTTTATTATGCCCGGACAGAAAGAAAGAAAAAAATCGGTTCGATATAAACTTGTCCCCCAAGAAACAGAAATTCGCGACAAAAACGTGCTAATCGCAGATGATAGCATTGTTCGGGGAAATACCAGTCGTGAAATTGTACGGATGCTGCGCGACTTTGGTGCAAGGTCGGTATATCTTGCCAGCGCCTGCCCTCCAGTAAAATTCCCTTGTTTTTATGGCGTTGACATGCCCACTAAAAACGAACTCATTGCTGGAAATATGGAAGCAAAACAAATTAAAGAATTCTTGGAGGTAGATGCTTTGCTTTACCAAAAAACCGATGGTCTGGTAGAGGCAGTAACCCGGAAAGGCAATCATCACATCGACAGTCCCTGTATGGCTTGCCTGGATGGAAACTATGTGGCGAACGACATTGATGAAGATAAAATCATAGAAATGGAAACCATGCGTGTGAATGACCGCAATGGACACTAAACAGATCATTAGAGCCTTCCTTGAGCGTAATCAATCTTTCTAAAAAATTCGGAAAAATTTCGGATCACTGGGCGCCAAAAGTAATCGCGGAAATGAATGGTTACCAATTCAAACTGGTAAAAGTTGAAGGTGAATTTGTCTGGCATTCTCATGAAGATACTGACGAAACATTTATCGTACTCGATGGTGAGTTGACTATTGATTTTCGCGATAAATCCATATCGCTTAAGAAAGGTGAGGTGGTTGTTGTTCCTAGAGGCGTCGAACACAGGCCTTCGGCAAAAAAGGAATGTCAAATTATGATTGTTGAGCTAAAAAATGTCGTCAACACTGGTGTTTCCAGTGGAAGGTTCACGGCTGAAAATGATGTTTGGATCTAGTGAAAACATATTTTTAGTGATTGGTTCTGGCGCACGTGAACATGCTATTGTCCGTGCATTAGACCGCTCACCCCAAGAAAAAGAAATATACTGTCTTGCATCCTATATGAATCCCGGGATTGCGGAGCTCTGCGCTGAAGTGACGGTTGGCAACATTAACGACCCCGCTTTTGTGGCGAATTACGCCCAAGAGACCAGCGCAACCCTGGCCATTGTTGGTCCAGAGAATCCGCTGGAAAATGGTGTGGCCGATATCCTGTGGGATGCCGGCGTAAAAGTAGTGGGACCCAAAAAAGAACTTGCCCAACTGGAAACATCTAAGGCATTTACGCGAGATTTGTTGAAAGCATACAGCATCCCCGGCAGTCCAAAATACAAGACATTCGATTCCATGAGCGGAGTGGCCGATTTCTTAAATAATTTGGGTGAAAACTATGTGGTAAAATATGATGGACTCATGGGTGGAAAAGGTGTAAAGGTCGCCAGCGACCATCTCCATTCCCACGATGAAGCGTTAGCCTATTGCCGAGAATTAGTTGGCAGCGGCGGCCAATTCGTCATTGAAGAAAAATTTGTGGGACAAGAGTTCTCGCTCATGAGTTTTTGCGATGGGGATAATTTGAAACACATGCCGGCGATTCAGGATCATAAGCGGGCTTACGAAGGAGATACGGGGCCCAACACCGGCGGGATGGGCACCTATTCTGATGCGAACCATTCATTACCATTTTTACAAGAATCGGATATCGCCGAAGCCCACACCATCAACTTAGCCACAGCCAAAGCGTTAAAGGATAAATTTGGTGAAGGATACAAAGGTGTACTCTATGGCGGCTTTATGGCTACTACAAACGGAGTGAAGCTCATCGAATACAATGCCCGCTTTGGTGATCCGGAAGCTATGAATGTGTTATCACTTTTAGAGTCTGATGTTATTGAAATATGTCATGCTATCGCCGATGGCACGTTGGATCAAGTAAATGTACAATTCGACAACAAAGCCACCGTCTGTAAATATGCCGTACCGGAAGGTTATCCGGACAGTCCCATAAAAGGCGAACCCATTGATGTATCCGGCATTTCAAATCCGGATTGTTTGTTCTACGCATCAGTGGATATTCAAAATGGACAATTGGTAGAAGCGGGTAGTCGAACAGTGGCGGTGGTGGGTATGGCTGATACCATTTCTGAAGCGGAAGCTATTGCAGAGAAAGAAGTATCCGCTGTGAAAGGTCCACTATTTCACAGAACAGATATTGGGACGGATGAGGTGATTCAGAAACGGATTGATCATATGAGTGAACTGCGTGGATAGCCACAGAGCACACAGAGATGAATATTAGATTTAACCTTTATATAAAGACTCTGTGATCTCTGTGGCCAAGAAAATTAAACTCGGTATTTTAGGCTCAACCAACGGCACGGATCTTCAAGCCATTCTCGATGCCATCGCATACGGCGATTTGAATGCTGAAGTTTCGGCGGTCATCTCCAATCGAAAGAACGCCTACATTTTAGAGCGGGCAGAAAACCATCATGTGCCGGCGGTGTTTATTTCACATAAGGGAAAAATGCGGGAAGAATTTGACGCCAAAATAACCGATGTTCTAAAAGAGCATGATGTTGACTTGGTTTTGCTCATCGGCTTTATGCGCATCCTTTCTGCAGAATTTTGTAATATTTGGCGGGATAAATTATTGAATGTGCATCCTTCTCTTTTACCGAAATATGCCAGCGGCATGGACATCAACGTCCATGAAGAAGTATTAAAAAATGGTGAAACAGAAACGGGTTGCACCATCCATTTTACCACAGATGAAGTGGACAGCGGGCCAATCTTGATCCAGAAAAAATGTGCCGTGACACCGGACGACACAGTGAAATCACTGAAAACGAAAGTACAAAAATTAGAAGGTGAAGCCTTCATCGAAGCAATTAAATTGATTAGCCGCCAAGGCGCAAAGACCGCAGAGTAAATATATGAAATCTCTGGGTTCTCTGCGTCTCTGCGGCAAAAAATAACATGATAGAAAAACCAACATTAAACCAAAACCCAATCAAAATTAACCGGGCACTCATTTCTGTATTTGACAAAACGGGTGTCATCGAACTTGCCCAATCTTTACACAGTCTTGGCGTGGAAATCCTATCCACAGGCGGGACGGCCAAGGCGCTTCGCGATGCTGATATCTCCGTAATCGATGTGAGCGATTATACAAAATTCCCCGAAATCATGGACGGCCGAGTGAAGACCATCAACCCGTTGGTAGAAGGAGGTATTCTTGGACTTCGTGATGCACACAGCGAAGAGGCGGAAGCGAACCAAATTCAATGGATCGATTTGGTGGTTTGCAATTTGTATCCTTTTTCAGGTACCATTTCCCGGGAAGATTGCGACTTGGCTTTAGCATTAGAGAATGTGGATATTGGCGGCCCTACTATGATTCGCTCGGCGGCTAAAAATGTAGGATGGGTTTGTGTGGCAGTTGATCCGGAGGACTACTCAACCATCACCAATGAATTAGAATCTGGTGAAATTTCATTCGATACTCGACAGCGGTTTTCTGCTAAAGCATTCGGTCATACAGCCCAGTACGACACTATCATTCACAACTATTTGAAGGATGAAGATTTGTCCGATGATTTTTCTATCACCTTTGAAAAACATTCAACCATACGTTATGGTGAAAACCCCCATCAATCTGCTGCGTCATATAAAATCCCCGGAAACAATGAGCCCAATATTTTAAACGCCACCATTCATCAGGGCAAACAGTTATCCTATAATAATATCATGGATGCGGATGGCGCTTTGGCTTGCGTTAGGGAATTTGACGATCCTGCTTGCGTAGTGGTAAAGCACGCCAATCCCTGCGGTGTGGCCACTGGCTATGATCTATTGGATGTGTACACTCGCGCTTTTAATACGGATTCACTTTCTTCATTCGGCGGCATCATTTCCTTCAACCGTACATGCTCTACTGAAGTGGCGGAAGCCATTGCATCTGTTTTTGTAGAAATTGTATTGGCGCCAGACTTCGAACCGGAAGCGCTGGACATCTTCAAAAAGAAAAAAAATCTTCGCGTGTTGGAAATCGGCCCATTCGGAAAACGGATACCCAAACTTGAGGTCCGAAATGTGGACGGCGGACTTTTAGTCCAAGACTCCGATAATAAAACATTATCACGTGAGCACCTGAACACTGTAACGAAAGCTCAACCTTCTGAAAAGGATATCGAAACAGCTTTATTTACATGGAGGGTGCTCCGCCACGCCAAGTCCAACGGCGTTTTAATTGCCAAAGGCAATACCACGGTGGGGCTTGGTGCAGGACAGGTTAGTCGTGTGGATGCGGTCCACACTGCATTGCGAAAAGGGGGCAAAAATGTGAAAGGTGGCGTGTTGGCGTCGGACGCATTTTTCCCATTTCGGGACAGCATTGACGCCATTAAAGATTCGGGCATCAAAGTGGTGATCCAACCTGGCGGCTCCATCCGGGATCAAGAAGTGATCGACGCCTGTGACGAATACGGCATCGCCATGATTTTCACCGGTACACGGTGTTTTAAGCATTAGTATAATGATTGTCCTAACGAAACAACTGGTTTTTCTTTTGGTTTGGGGTGCTTCTTTTGGCATGATTGAAGGAGCTGTGGTTATTTACTTACGGGAAATATTTTATCCCAACGGTTTTACATTTCCGCCACTTCCTTTTAATCGGTCTCTATTATTTGTAGAGGTATGCCGAGAGATCGCCACTCTTTTATTACTATGGATAACTGCAGAGTTAACTGAAAATGAGTTAAATAAAAAATGGGCCGTGTTTATAATTCTTTTCGCCATATGGGATATTTTTTACTACATTTTTTTGAAAGTGTTTTTAAAGTGGCCAGAAAGCCTTTTTACTTGGGATGTTCTATTTTTAATTCCCTGGGTATGGGCGGGGCCTGTCTTGGCCCCTGTTTTAATCTCTTTGGCGCTGATTGTTGCCGGTATAACAATTTTATATATATATCAGAACAATAACACACTAAAGATGACAGCTCTCTTTTGTGTAGGGGAGTTGGTTGCTGGGGGAATTATTTTATCCTCTTTTTTAATTCCAGGGAAAAACCTTATGGATGGACACCAACCGGGTAGCTATTCCTGGATGCTGTTGTCATTAGGATTAGTGTTGGGTCTGGGGTTATTTATTCACCAAATTCGAACTTCTCTAAGAAATTCTTAAGACTTTGCCTGTTGGCTCGTCCCAACAGAAAATGCCTGGATTACCTTGTCCAGCAACCCTTCTTCCTTTTTTGTTTCTTCTGAGAATCCCTCGTAACCCTTAATGACAAAAAACGTTGCTTTATCGAAGAAATAATTCATACGCGTGTTGAACTCGATCATTCTCTGAAGATCTAAAGAATCCTGTAGAACAATTTCTTCCATCAGATGTTCGTGCAAGTTTCTTCGAGCCAAAATCACAGCATAAATCACTTCTGATAGTGGTAATGAGTCTTTTTTTCGTTCCTGTCCAATCATCATAAAAAACCGAGCCAAATCCCTTGAAGAAACCTCCCAATCCATCCACAAACTGAGTTTTTCGTAAACCTCGTGAATACGCTTGGTTAAAGACTCGTCTTCTATTTTATGGTAAGACTGGGTATTGGTGTTCGACTTGAGCATTTTTACCCAACTTTGAGTCAGGCGGTCTGCCTGTTTTTCCAACATCCATGCAAGCCGGTCGCTTAACATTTAACCCCCTTTCTTTTTTAGAATTATCCTACTTCTTAATATACCTGGTTATAACATATAATTCAAATGAACCGATTGGAATGCAACAGAACCATTATATCAATTCTCCATAGGTTCTGATTTCCGGCCTATCGGTCATAAGCCCATCCACGCCTTTTTTCAATAACCACTTCGCTGCCGGACCCGCATTAACCGTCCAAACGTTAATTGCCATATGCTTCTTTCGTGAAAAGTTAATAAGCCTGCTCGTCACCAACTCCGCCGCAAGGTGAACACAATCCGGATGAGAAAAATAAACAAAAGGAAACATTCTCGGGTTTTCCAGAATTAACCCTGTTATAATCGAGCGGTCAACCCTCTTAACTGCCCAGATCGCAACCGGATTGAAACTGGAAACAATAACTCGCCCCTGAAATCCTTTATCCTGTATAATTTTTGCAACCTTGACCGGAGTTTTAAAATCAAACGGTTTTCTGGTTTTTATTTCAATGTTAATTCGAATTTCAGGTGAAAACATATTCAGCATATCTTCCATTAGAGGTATGGGCTCTATTTTGTTTTTCCATTTTATCCCTGCATTTAAGCTAGAGATTTGGGCATAAGTCTTTTCGCCAATATAACCAAAGCCATCCGTTTCTCGTTCCAAATCATGGTTGTGTGAACATACAATACGATTATCTTTGGTTAAGACCACGTCCATTTCAATGGCCGGCATTGCAACCTCAAGAGCTTTGGTGTAAGAAGCCATCGTATTTTCCGGCGCTTGATGCAATGCTCCCCTATGAGCAAACCACATTGGTCGTTGATTATAAAACGAAGCTGTCGAAAGAGGAGACCACCGCAATAATCGAATCCCCCCAAACAACACTAGAAATAAAATTAATAAATAAAGAGAAACCACTATTGTGGAATTAGCTCTAAATGCCGAAATTTAGTTGAAGAACGAATTGTTTCTTCGTCGAACAATGTTGTGCGGTATTCCCCAGAATTGTATAGCTCTGCCTGATCTTTGTAATGGGGACTTGTGGGTAATCCGGATTGCCCTGTGGGTAGAACAAATTGCGTATTGTTCAGGTTCTCGAAATCTACAATTCGTCTCATTGATGGCCCTACAATAGTTGTAAAGTCTCCCAGTGTCAGATATTCACCTTTATTTACAGTTTCACTGGAACCGCCATTTATGAAAGGACCCACATTAAATCCAAATAATACATCCAACAATTTTTTCCGGCCTAAGCTGTGGTTGTGGGTCAGCGTATGCACCCGTCCCCATGCCCAGTTTTTTGAGTTTTTTCCATGTTTTTTTTCTATCTCATCAACAGCGCTTAAAAGAGATTTTCTCAACATATCGTTCATTGTTTCTATCTCAGGTGTTGAAATGTCGTCAAACCATTCAGACTGGCCTTTTAGTAATAACCCTTTTAGGCTTCTGGACGGCACCATGGGCTGTGAAACAAAATCTTCGAGAAACCCTTCTCCGAGGGCAGCCATTTCATCTCCATATATATTTCGAAATAAATGATTATAGGCTGTATGGTAAATCAATGCGGCCGCTGACTCCGGGCTCTCTATATAATCCCATGAGGCTAACAGGTTATACGCTGTTATTATTTGTTCCCTTTCATTTTTTGTAACAGCATTCAGAAAATAGGGTGTTAGCCAGCGAGCCCTTGTTGAGAGTCTGTCGGCATGCATTGCTTTTACATCTTCAACTGTGATATCATCTTTCTGAAGAATCATTTCACGAATACGCGTAATTCTGCTGGGATTTGCCCATTGGTTTGATATATAGTAAGGAAAAGAACTGTCTACGGTTTTATTGTTCGCCGTTGCAATAAATCCTTCTTTCGGGTTAAATATAGTCGGCATTTCATTAAAAGGAACAAAGCCTTTCCAGTCATAAGATGAATCCTCTCCTGGGCGCGGTAATAAATTGCCTGCGTTTTTTCTTAGAGGTATTTTTACAGCGGGACGCCAACCAATATTGCCATAAATATCTGCATAAACAATATTTTGACCCGGGATCGAAAATAGTTTTACTGCTTCTGTAAAATCATCCCAATTTTTAATTTTCGCCAAATGCATCATCGCTGTTGTTTCTTCCGTCAGTCTGTGCCCCATCCAAGACATGGATACTATATGTTTCTCTCCTTTTAACCGCGGATGAATATCGCTAATAATTGGTCCGTGGTGAGTTGAGCGAATGGTAATTGTGGTATCTTTTCCCGAAGCAAGAGGAATAACCTCCTCTCGCGTTAGAATGGTTCTCCACTCGTTGTCATGCCTGTATAAATCCGGATTGTCTGGATGGATGGTTTCAATAAAAAAATCAATATCATCAATCATTACATTTGTAAAACCCCATGCACAAGTTTCGTTTTGTCCAATGGGCGGCAAGGGGATCCCCGGAAGACAAACGCCGCTTATATTATAATCTCCGCCTTTCAAATGCATTTCATACCATTTTGCCGGTTGGGGGTATCCCAAATGAGGATCGTTGGCCAGTATCGGCTTTCCGCTCGCTGTTCGTTCTCCGGATATAACCCAATTGTTTGATCCCATTACCGACCCTTCCATTTGAGTCAGGTCTCTGATAAATTTTTCTTGGGAACTCATTTCATGATATAACTGACTCAGGTTGGCCATTGGAGGAACAATGGTAACCTCGTCAACATTCATAGGAAACAGGCTTTTTACTTTTTCGGCGCCAAACTTTTCTGCCAGTGCCCCTAAGACAATTTCTCCTTTCCAAGATTGCTGCAAATCATGGGCCATGAGTCTGAGATATCCGATAATATCTGACGGTTTCCAATAAACAGGTGAAGTTCTTAACAGTTTGAACTCAACAGGAAAATCTCCTTCCAGGGAATCGATTCTGTCATTAATTCCCTTACAATATATTTTAAGCAGATTTAGCGTTTTTTTATCCAGGTTGTCTATCGTTCTTTTGGAAACCTCTGGAATGCCGAACGTCCTGAGGTAAACATCTCTTTTTACTAATCGATTGCCTAAGAATAGAGAGAGTTCTCCCCTCGCTGCCGATGCAATTATGGACATTTGGAACAGCCGTTCTCCTGCCACAGTATATCCCGCGGCATAAAACAAGTCCTCTTCCCCGTTTGCAAAAATATGTGGGACCCCATATTCATCTGTAAATATATCCACAGTGTCCTGAATTCCAGGAGCAAGAACTTTCCCCGAGTATTGAGGAAGTGTAACATCAAAATAAACATGAAAAGCGACAACAACCATCGCCAAAAGGCCAATGAAGATTATGAGAATGTGTTTTAAACTTTTTAACACAGCAGTTTTCCCTTCTGTTTTAGTAAAACTCTTTTGGATTTAAGAAATAAAGATAAACAGGGTTTTCCCTAAAAAAAAGCCCCTTCAGCAAGAAGGGGCTTTTAATTTAGGGTAAAGTACCAAAAGAGCCACTAAACATGAGACCTTTCAAGTTGTTTAAG
>CAZJUP010000031.1:0-10846 GCA_964549275.1 uncultured bacterium
AACCTTAAATGAAAACCCTGTTAACCAATTTTACAGAAAAAAGGTTGCATAACCATTTTTTTAAAAAAAATAGTAATTTGAATTGGCTTTAATAATAAAATGGAAAACCACTAAAGTGGTTATTGATTTGATGGATTCATTACCCCCCGGCTTAAGCCGGGGATTTTAATATGGTATCTGTCGTGCTTTGTTCTATTATGTTATTTATATAGGCAACTGCATAAAGTGGAATGTTGATAAATTCTTTATCTCTTATAAAATTTCTTGGGGAAGTTCTAATAATCAACCTGGGGTTATATTTTTCATTATAGCTTCGCAGGCTTCTAATATTTCTGCTCAATCCACTTTTTACTTTCATTGGATAAATTTCGTTGCCGATTTGAAGAATATAGTCAACTTCTGCTTCACTTTTTGAAGTCCAGTAATACAAATTCTTATGGTGGTTTGCTACCAATTCATTTGCCACAAAGTTTTCTATAAATGCACCATTGTATTCAGAAAATAATTTTGTTGGATTTATTATAATATCAGATGTGAGATTTAACATGGCACCAAGTAATCCTGTATCATGAAGATATAGTTTAAATTTTGAATAATCAACATATCCGGATAATGGTATCTTTGGCGTTTTAATGTGGTTTACAGTATTGATCAACCCTGATTTTTTCAACCATTCTATAGAATGTGCAAATGTAGCAGCTCTGGCATTTTTCTGAACATTGCGATATTTAAACTTTTTGTTATCTTTGGATAATTGCCCGGGGATGGATCGCCAAAGTGCTGAAGTTTTAATGGCCTGTTGTTCTGTGGAGTATTTTGAAAAATCTCTTTGGTAAGCTTCTAATATTTCCATCTGGATAGTTCGGGTTTTTTGAATATCTTTTTCATCTAAATAGGATTGTAATACTTCAGGCATTCCACCCAAATAAAGATACATTTTTAAATGATCTTTCAACTTGCCATGAATAGCTTCTGGCAGGGAATCATTGAGATCTTTTATTTCTGAAGCCAATAACTCTTCACCGAACGCGAGCAAATATTCATTAAATGTCATTGGATGCAAGGTCATGAAGTTGACCATTCCGACAGGAAAACTATTTGTTTTTCCTACACTTACCCCTAGTAAAGAACCGGCCGCAATGATATGGTACTCTGGGCTTTGTTCTTTAAAATATTTTAAACTGGTTAATGCCGCAGGACAATCTTGTATTTCATCAAAAAAAATCAACGTATCTTGAGCATTTACTTTTATCCCAAAATACAAGCTGATATTTTTTATAATATTCTCTGACGAAAGGCTACCATCAAAAAGTGTCGTTAATTCAGCATCTTCTTCAAAATTTAGATAGACATAATTTGAATAGGCATTTTTTCCAAAGGAATTTATTAAATATGTTTTTCCAACTTGCCTTGCCCCTTGCAATAAAAGAGGTTTGCGCCGGTCATCATTTTTCCAAATTTCCAGCTGATTATATAATGATCGCTTCAATAGTATCCCCTATAAAGTGTAGGGAATATACAGCAGTATCCCGTAAAAAGTGTAATATACAATAAAATTTATCCCCAAAATTGTGTCTGTATCCATTGTGATATTCATTTGAAGCTCAAGCGAAATCGAAATAATGCTCAATATTCATTAATTATAAGCTCCAAATAGTATATTGTTGAGCTATATAATAAAATTCAATTTGAAGGATTCATTAACCCTTGGCGTCAACGGCGTGACGGAAGATTATTCCCTAATGCGGCACATGGCCAATACTGAGCCAATCTATACCTACGAAGGGACCCACGAAATGCATACGCTCATTATCGGTCAGCAAGAAACAGGGATGGCTGCCAACGATTTTTGATTTATATTAGTTGAGACAACATATCAGCTGGTGTGTTAATCAGAAACACTTGAAATTATATAACAATTGTGATCTTTACTCGAATGGCTTGCTTATCAAATATACATTCTTTTTTTCTAACTGAAGCTTTGAGTGGGAGAACATAAGAGTTTTCTTTTTTATCCGGGAAAATGGATGTTTTCCATGACGTTTCTCCTATCCGTACTTTTACAGGAATGGATCCCCACCCTTTGGATGTATAACCATAATTATCCTTAATCTCTTCACCTAGTGAAACTGGTAAAGTGACAAAATGCCATGAACCTTTTTCAGCATTATACAGCCAGACTTTATTTTCAAATTCAAATGAAATGTATTGATCCATAAGGTGTTAGAACCATTAAGTAGACATACTACCAATCTATCTCGGTTCTGTCTCTAAAGAATTTTCCAGTAGGAATCTCTTTTTCAGTAGCCAACCAAACAGCTGTATCAGCACCTTCTTCAACACTTCTTGGTGCAGTCGGGCCACCCATATCTGTGCGCACCCAACCGGGACACATTGCATTGACCGCTACTTGTCCAGATAAATCTGCAGCCAGCATTTTTGTAAGTCCATTCAACGCTGTTTTAGACAGTCTGTAACTTGCATACCCTCCCATCATTTCTGACAAGGCTCCCATGCCACTACTTATGTTTATAATTCTGGGACCATCACTTTTTTTCAATAAGGGTAAAAAGGTTTGGCTTAAACGTGCTGGACCATATACATTGATGTTCATGACTATTTTAAATTCATTTATTTTTGTATCAGTGGCGGACCGGTCAGAACTGAAAATACCCGCATTGTTTATTAATACATCCAACTTACCCATTGTTGAGTTAATGTAATTGGCGGATGATTCAATATCCCTCTGGCTGGTAACATCCAATTGAAGAAGGTAGACATTACCGGAAAGTTCTTTCGAGGCTTGTTTGCCTTTGCTTAAATCTCTGGACCCCAATATAACGATGTGACCAAAATCAGACAGTTGTCGGCAGATCTCAAGACCGATTCCCCTGTTCCCACCGGTTACTAAAATGATTTTACTCATTTAACTTCCCTGTAATCCTGCATGATCTCATAAATATCAGGGAGAGTTGGGTAAATTTTGAAGCCTACAAAGAGTATGATAATACTTATTAAAAGTGTACCCATGGATTTCAAAAATGGGAATATCATTGCACAATAAATGATCATTCCTATTGCCACGACACTAGAGATAAGAATGCCACATTGAATTTTATTCAAAATCATCAAGTAGGAGAAAAACATAATTGCTCCAGAAAGCATAAGAATATGTCCGGTTAATAAAAGATTTAATAACTCTCTATTGTATCCACCCTGATGGTCTTTTATGATAAAGATATCATGTAATACACCATTAGCAAAATACCAAACGGATGCAAACAAGAACCAATTGACCGAATTAAAAACTTTCATGAGGGCTTCTATCTGTTAAAAAATGTATTGAAATGATATCATTCATGATTAAGCAAAAAATGCCAGGGCTGATAACATTGCGAAAAATACAATGGGTAACACAGGAACCCGTTTGCAAAATCCTCTATATTTCATTGAAAGTATATTTAATGCCACGATGGTAAGCCCAGACCCCAGGGCGGTCAACAGTGTGTGAGCATATTCTGTGGGTAATTCACGGCAGAATAGAGAAATTATTCCAATTGCAAGGACAGCACCACCAAAATCTGCACGAAGAAAGTTTGAAGGTTCGCCTCCAAGAAATACCACTGTTTTTTTATTCACTTCTTTCGGGAGTGTTATAAAAAGAATTCCAAGAAATGAAAAAATACTTCCGATTATTGTTAATGCTAATTCTGTGGTCATGGGGGTATCCTCTTTAATTGGTTGTCTCCGAAAAGAAGTAACCAATATAGAATTTTCAAACAATAAAAAAGAAGAATTAAATATTTTATGTCCGGTGAAATAGCATTCCGTGTTCCTACTATTATTTATTAATAAATTACACTCCATAAAACCAAGGAGATCATCATGTACGAACCGACTATTAACTACCTCGCCGTTCTCATATCCACAGTTTTATTTTTCATGTTGGGAGCACTTTGGTATTCCCCGGTTATGTTTGCAAAAGGATGGATCAAAGGCATGGGGCTCACCGATGAGCAATTAAAAGAAATGAAAGAACATGGCCCGGGTACAAGGCCATTTATTATTTCTTTTATCGGAACATTGGTCATGGTCTTTGTCACAGCACATATGGTGGACTTTATGAAAGTGGTTTATCATGATTTATCCAATTTGACAGTAGGGCTCACATCTGCCTTTTGGCTTTGGTTGGGATACATTGCCACATTTTCCTTAAATGCAGTAGCCTACGAAGAAAAATCCTGGCAATTTTATTTTATTACCACAGGATATCCATTTGTAGGACTGATGGTCAGTGGGGCAATTTTAGCAATTTGGGTATGAAACGCAGGGATTTTCTGAAAACAGGCGCATTGGCTGCAGCAATACCGTCTGTCTTATTTTCAAAAGATAATCCCCGAAGGAAAATGAATCACCCAATCGTTTTGTCAACCTGGAAACATGGTCTTCCTGCCAACGAAGCGGCCATAGATATATTAAAGGCTAACGGAACTGCCTTGGATGCTGTTGAAGCTGGAGCTCGAATCCCGGAAGCCGATCCAAAAAGTACCTCTGTCGGATTTGGCGGCCTCCCGGACGAACAAGGTAATGTGACACTGGATGCCTGTATTATGGATTTCAACGGCAATGCCGGTTCGGTGGCCTTTCTTCAAAATATTAAACATCCTGTCTCTGTAGCCAGAAAAGTGATGGAAAAAACGAAACATGTGATGCTGGTAGGGGAAGGTGCGAGACAATTTGCTGTTTCACAAGGATTTGAAGAAATGAATCTTCTAACAGATGAATCCAAAGCATCCTGGGAAGAGTGGAAAAAGAATCGCCGGGAAATGACACCCCATGAAACATACGATACTATTTCTGTTTTAGCTCAGGATAAAAATGGCAATCTTGCCGGGGCCTGCACCACCAGTGGTTGGGCCTATAAATTACATGGTAGAGTAGGGGATAGTCCCATCATTGGTGCGGGGCTTTTTGTTGACAATGAGGTGGGTTGTGCTGCAGCCACAGGGCTGGGGGAAGAGGTCATAAAAACAACCGGAAGTTTTTTGGTGGTAGAACTTATGCGACAGGGATACGAACCCGAAGCGGCGTGTAAAAAAGCATTAAAACGGGTGATAAAACAACACGACGGTAATCCAAACTTTCTAATCGGTTATATTGCCATTCGTCAAGATGGGAAAGTCGGATCCGCTTGCCTGAAGAAGGGTTTTGAATATGCCTTAGCGAGAGGAGAAGTAAATAAACTGCATAAAGTGAAGGGGATGCTATAAAGGATAAAAAAAAATTCTAACGATATTTAGAATGAGAAGTTGTAGGCTTTTCATTCATTAATGTTTGATATTCATCCATAAACTGTCCAACATGAAATCCATCAATCAGGGCATGGTTAACATAAACGGATACTGGCATAAGTTTCCTGCCTTCAATATCAGTCATTTTACCAAATGTTATTTTAGGACAACTATCGGGGGTTGAAAATCTCCTTGCATGCGAAATTGCTTTAAAATTCAGCCAAGGTAAAGAAGAAAAATGAATTACATTTTCTCCTGATGATGCCGGCATTAATCCAGAAGTGATTTTTACTCGGTCAATTTCTTTTTTCGCTAATTTATTAAACTCTACAAAATCTTTTTTGTAATCCATATTTGCAAATCCAAATGTACCATTATCCCTGTTTATTGTTGGGGAAGCATTAATGGTTTCATAGACATAAACTTTCTCATTTAAAATACGATAACGAAAAGATTCTATCAAATTTGCAGCAACTAAAGCCTTATGTAAATAATATAGAAAAAATGAAAAATCCTTTTTTTTACAGTATTCATATGCAATGCTACAGTCAATTTCGATAGTTACTCCCCAAAATGGTTCTTCAAATTTTGTAAAGAACTTAAAATGTTCTTTACGCTCCCAATTCTCAATATCAAGTAATCTTTTCATTTACTCAAGGATTCCTTATAACTCAGTTATCTTTTTACTTCCTTAATTTCTTTAATCACAAAACTTTTTTTTAGCTACTTGAAAGAATGTTTCACTTTTCTATAAAGTGTTGTCCCTATTTCTCCTCGTTTTATTACCATGCTATCTGTCGATTAGCTTGCACCAATTGGAACGTCAATCCCAATGGGTATGTTTAAACCTGTTATTGTAATATAAGCCATAATTTTATTTTACAATATAAACATCGCCATCATTTGCAAGGTGAATAGGGCCGTTGAATCCTTTTAATTCTTTTAAGTACAAATTTTTAATAACGATATTATCAGGAGCAGGAGCCAAATGATTTAATACCAGAATTTTTACATTCGCCTGCCTAGCGATTTCTAAAACTTCTGCAGGGCTGGTATGGTAGTCTTGAGTATCGGCTAAAATTCGTGCATTTCTATGCATTGCAGCTTCAGTTAAACCTGTAACAATGTCCTGTTGTAATGACATCAGCATGACTTCATGTATTAACAAATCCGCATCCTTCGCCATTTTCTGCAATAGATTGTTTTTCTTTGTATCTCCGCTCAGGACAACTTTTTTATCTTTGTATTCGATGACATAGCCAACGGCGGGTTCAATAGGTTCATGATTCACTTTAAACGCTGTGACTTTGATACCGTTTTCCCGAAAAACAATCACTTCATTATCTTTTACAATATTAAACTCATCCGATATACCTTTTCCCTTCGAAATGTCTAAAATATCCGCCCCATGGTGTTCTACACGATATTGGTTTTCTATGTGCAATAATTGGTCTATGGCTTGCATAATTGAATCCAGGCCATTTGGTCCGTAAACAATTAAATCGTTTGTTCTGCCCAGTACCCATGACCGGTTAATGAGGTTGGGTAAATCAATAAAATGGTCGGAATGATAATGGGTGAGGAAAATGCCATTTAATTGATTCAACGGCAATTGAAAATTTTCAGAATTTTGCACAACGCCAGCGCCTGCATCAAACATAAAGAAATATCCGTTCACGAATACAGCTGTCCCCGTTTGGGCTCTGGTTCCGGGCATGGGAGAAGCTGTACCTACGGTGACGATTGTGATATTTTCTTTATCGGATAAATAATCTGAAACATTTTGTAATTGATTTATTTTTTGTTGGATAAATATTGAGGTCAGTTTTTCAGGGATGAAGTGTATAGTTTTACAAGATGAGGAAATAAAAATTCCACTTATCACTAGTAGAGTTTGAATAATTTTCTTCATTTTATAATTGCTCTTATAATCCATACAATTCTGCAAGGTCTCCCACAGCTAACGTCCCCCAAAGAACAAATAGCGCTAAAACAACTTTTACAAGATAGGGTATGGTAATATTAACCCTGTCCCTGAAAAATACGCTTAAGGGAGGAAAATATAATAATGATAATACGATGTAAAAAATTCCTGGAATAATGTGCACTAAAAATGCATTTAAAAAGCCCAAAACAATAAATAGGATTCCCAACGCCCAAAGGACGACATTTGAAAATCGGGTATCCTTTTGCATAGGACTCTTATTCAGCTACCTGCAAAGGGTGTTCCAAAGAGTCCTACTGCCAATTCTACCCACGTGAGGAGAAACACAACAAATAGGAAAATATAAATAGTTTTACGGTGTTTTTTATTTTTTATTTTTTTTCTCACAAGTTCCACAAGAAAACCTGCTCCAAAGAGGAAAATACTGGCAATGATAAAATCAGACAGAATCCAATTCACCTCATCAGTGAAAAACATGGCTAATGAGTGTATGAGCAGGAGTATCGCAGTTACGAGTATGGTGATGAGAAATCTATAATTTTGCATCAACATAAATTACCAAAGTTTAAGATAATAATGAATGAGGGGTTTTTTGTTCCATTTAAATAAAAGGTTTGTTGGCTATTGCTGGTACATGGGATAAATTTTGTTCCTGTTATGTTTGAAAAACTCACTCATTTCTTCGTTCCTAATACCAAAGAATCGGCCCAGGCTTACCGGAATAAAATCGGAATATTCCAAGGGTGGGTTTCTGTATGGGTTAATGGACTTTTATTTGGTCTTAAGTTGGTGATTGGTATTATGGTGGGCGCTGTGAGTGTTATCGCCGATGCGGTACACACTTTATCGGATGTGGTATCCTCTTCCATAGTGATTTGGGGATTCAAACAGGCGGATAAACCGGCTGATGTAGAGCATCCTTACGGTCATGGTCGGGCTGAATATATTGCCACACTTATTATTGCCGTTCTGCTTGTTGTGGCGGGGATAGAATTTATCGAAGCATCCATCCAAAGGATTCGTAATCCTGAACCAGTGTCTCCCCAATGGTGGATGGTGATTGCATTAATATTAACAATCGTTTTAAAAGAAATAACAGCCCGTTATGCTGAATTTTTATCTGGGAAAATAGCTTCCGGAACACTCCATGCCGATGCCTGGCACCACAGATCGGATGCCATTTCCAGTTTTTTGGTTGTGGGAGCTTTAATTGCTGGAAATTACGGATATCCCACAGTAGATGGTTGGGCCGGGTTGGGGGTTGCCCTGTTCTTGATGTACACCGGTTTTGTCATAGCACGGGAGGCCATAGACGATTTAATCGGGAAGCCGCCTACAGCGGAAGAGGTTGAGGACATTCGTCGCATCGTCATGGCTGTGGAAGGCGTGCTTGGCGCCCATGATATTACTATCCATAGTTATGGCCAGGATAAGTTTGTTAGTGTTCATATTGAAATTAATGCAGATGAATCCCCGGAACGGGCTCATGACCTTGCAGAAGAAGCAGAATCAAAATTAGAAACTATATTGGGAGTAGAGCCCACTATTCATGTAGACCCCGTAAAGCCTGGGAGTCCCATGGTTCAAAAAGTCAACACATATTTAGAAGACAATTGGGCCCACGACAGCCGGATTGGGAATTTCCATGATATCCGAATCGTGGAAACTGACAAACATAATGTAATTTTGTTTGGGCTAACCCCCAAGGAGGGCATGACCCTGGAACAAAAAGTAGAGTGCTACAACGAACTAAAGAAAGATTTAAAAAATCAATTCACTGGGTTTGACATCAATATAAAGGTTTCACCCCTTTATCGGTATTAGTCGGTTTTATCAATTCACTTCCCCTGCTGAATATAATTTTTCTTTTCCATCCACTTTGAGTTTTGCCTCACCATGGGGTCCAAGACCAAGAAATACACCCTTAATGATGTCGTCCCCTGAGTGAAATTGAACTGATTGATCCCGATGTTCGCAATAATCCAGCCAATGGGATATAATCGTGTCAGGTCCTTCAGATTCAAAACTGAATAACCATTTTTCCAAGGCATTCAATATTTCTGCCAAAATCTGTTCTCGCTGGAAAAATCGATTAGCGGCTAAAAACATCGATGTAGCGGTTCGCTGTAAATCGGACTCAAACTCAGATTTTGTTTCATTAATATTCAGTCCGATGCCCATAATCATCGATTTGATTTTTTTCTCCCGGATAATGGACTCGCATAAAATTCCCCCCAATTTTTTCTGTTGGACACGGATGTCGTTTGGCCATTTAAGCTGGACAGGAAATTTAAAGGTGCCTAACGCTTCTGCGACTGCCAATCCAGATAGGAGGGGATACCACCCGGTTTGGATGGGCTCCGAATTTGGGTAGAGAATAACGGAAAAGGTCAGGCTTTTATCGCGGTGCGTCTTCCAAATTCGGCCGTGGCGCCCTTTACCTTCAATCTGATGATCGGTTATAATACAGGTGCCCTGTTTTGCCCCTTTTTTTATCTGAGCTTGAGCTTCCAGATTGGTTGAGGCAAGTTCTGAATGGTAGGTCATACGCTGACCCACAAACCGGGTCTTTAAAACCCCCTGTACCAGTGGGGTGAACAGCATAAATGAATTTACGCAGTCGGGTCTAATTTCTCCCGAAGTTTTAGCGTCATCCCCGGTGATAGAATTCCATTAGATGATTGCAGTAATTCTTCATTATCCCAAAGGAGGATTATCCATGATTTTGCATCGCCGTACTGGTTACCGGCAATAGTCCACAGGTTATCTCCCGGCTGAACATTATACGTAAAATATACCGGGTCTTTTTTTACGACTTTCTCCCGTTCTTTCATCAGATTTAGAAAATGATAAGGATAAATCATATGGGGATTATTCCCAATTATTTCCCGATTCCATTCATAAATTTTTCGCCACATCCGAAAATCACCATATTCGTTCTTCGCAATTTTAATGAGGAAATCTCCCGGGAGCACCATATATTTTTCCCAGTCAAAATCTGGGAAGGCTGCTGATTCTACCTGTATGACTTTATCCGGTCGCTCAGAGCTTAAATTCAGGGTATCTGTTTTAACACCCGGTAGGTTTTCAGTAATAGTTTCATTGACAGCGCTTTCCAATTCAGGTTCTAAAGCGAGGGAAGTCTTTGCTGGGGTATTGGTCAGCTTTTCGTCAGGGATATCTGGACTATTAGGTTTTTGTGCTTCTTTGGCTTCCGAAGTAGAAAAAACCGGTTGTTTATGGAGTTGAACTTTACTTCCATGAGGCAGGTTAATTCTATCAGAATTTTGAACCGGATTTACAGAAGCGGCTTTTTCGGGAGTGATGTTGGGTGCGGTGGGTTTTCCGCAAGAAATAAGAATCAAGGCCAGTAAACCGGCTTGGATTGTTTTGGTCATGAGTGTTCCCCTTTTAAATGCGTTAAATGTTGGCGGTTTCTATCTAAACTAAATTGAGTTTGATTGGTTCCAAATTCAATAATTTAAGTGAAATATGGATGCAAAATTTAAAGAGGAAACCGGGTTTTAGAAATGAATTCAATGTTCTTGATTAAGAACTGGACTTCATACGAAAAAGTTGACACAAAGTTAAGCAACATTCGTTAGTTCTC
>CAZJUP010000032.1:0-8716 GCA_964549275.1 uncultured bacterium
ACTGAATTTGAGAACCCTGAACCCTTTTTACAGAAAGAATTTTACGCTACCAAAAAAATTATTCTAACTATATTCAGCTATCCCATAAAGGGGTAGGCAAACCAAAAGGAGAATAAAATGCTATTTCATGCAACCATTACCCATAGTTACCAAACCTTTCATTCACATGATGAAAATAAAAAAGCAAAAGTGATGGAGGCCATTCAAAATGCAGATGAAATTGGATTAAATGTCCATGGGGTTTATGTGGACCCACCGGGACATGCATTTTATATGGTTTTAGAAGCGGATACCATGGAGCAAATTGTCCAATTTTTTGACCCAATGCTGGAATTAGGCGATGCGGACATTCATCCAGTCATGAGTATGCAGGCCGCCCTGGACGCAATTTCAAAAGGAGAATAAAATGGATACCAGTTTAGCGCTTACAATCATCGGTGCTGTTTTATTTCTAATCGGGTCTGTATTTAATGCGATACCTGAATTAGCGAATCAAAAAATAATGGGAGACCTCCATGAAGCTGCTGTAAAACCGGCTGCAGGGATAAGAACCATGACCGGCGCATTTGCGATGGCTTTGGGTATCGTCGCTCTTTACTGCAAAGATCTCCCGTCTGAAGAAGCAGGAACTTTATTAACCGGGTTAGGGATCGGATATGCCGTTCTTTTAGTCACACTCTTTTTAACAAAGGTTCGTTGTTATCTGGATCATTTACCGGTTCCGCCCATGATAATATTTTCAATTTTCATTTTTATAGCGTTTTTCGCATCATAAATCCAAAAGGAGATAAGTATGAGTCAAATCAAATACATTCAAGTCGTGAACTTCAGTTTGGAAGGCATTACCCATGATGACTTTATGGGTGTAGCCAATGAAGTGGCGTCAAACTTTGCAGCCCTGCCGGGACTCATTCAAAAAGTGTGGCTGTCTGATGAGACCAATAACACCTATGGCGGTGTGTATTCTTGGGCATCCAAAGAGGCTTGCGAAGCCTATCGCGGTGGTGAACTCTATGCCGGCGCTTTGGCAAATAATCCCAATTTCACCAATCTATCTGATAAAGGTTTTGGTGTGTTGGATGATCCAAGCAAAGTCACCCATATGAAATAAACCGTTAAAACGGTTTCCCTTTCCATTCTTTTCATTAACCCCCGGCTTAAGCCGGGGGTTAATGAATCCAAAATACCCAAAACCACTTCAGTGGTTTACTTAATAAAATTGAGCTTTATTTTTAATATATATGATCCATAATTTTGTTTATCGATGGTGATTGACACTTTTTTTAAAATATTGTAGCTCAACATTAATTATTTAGTAGCTCATACTTCTTGTATATTGAGCTATATTTATCTTATATTTGAGCCAGAAATAAATTGAACCAATGAATTCTGACCAAATTAGACAATCTATCCTTGAGTTTGTAAAGGAAAACCCTTCACTTTCGTCAAAAGAAATTCACGATGGAAAGGACTGGGGCATTTCCTATGCAACTTTAAAACGCTATCTTACTCAACTCATTTCTGACAATCTGATTGTTACGATTGGACAGGGGCGCGGCAGAAAATATGTTATTTCCCCAACTTATGATTTACTCTATCCGTTTGAAATAGAATCATATTTTGAAAAAGAAGCGGACGAACGGGAAATCAAATCCCAGTTCAATTTTGAGCTAATTCAAAGGGTTTTGGCAAAGGCTGACATTTTTAGCAATGGTGAAAACCAACATTTAAACGGCCTGCATCAGCAATTTCAGGAAAAGGTTTCACAATTGTCTCCTGCCGCTTACAAAAAGGAAATGGAAAGACTGGCCATTGATTTGAGTTGGAAATCTTCCCAGATCGAAGGGAATACATATTCTCTCCTGGAAACTGAACGCTTATTAAAAGAAAGGGAAACTGCCCCAGGAAAAACCAAGGATGAAGCCACGATGCTTTTGAACCACAAGGATGCCATTGATTTCCTAGTAGAAAATCCAACCTATATCGACCCACTGTCAATTTCCAAAATCGAAGATGTTCACAGTATTCTTGTTAAAGATATGAATATTGATCGCAATATCAGAAAATCTCGTGTGGGAATTTCAGGGACCAATTATACTCCTTTGGATAATGAATTTCAGATAAAAGATGCGTTGCAGGATATGTGTGCCATTGTGAACCAACGGAAAAATATTTTTGAAAAAGCGTTGCTGTTACTGGTGTTAATCTCTTACATCCAGCCATTTCAGGATGGAAATAAACGAACAGCCAGAATTATCAGTAATGCTATTTTTATTCACAATCATTACTGCCCTATTTCATTTCGGACTATTGATTCAATCGAATACAAAAAAGCAATTTTAGTCTTTTATGAGCAAAATAATATCACTGCTTTCAAGGACATTTTCCTGAACCAATTTGAATTTGCTGTGAATTCATATTTTTGATTTATATCGTTAAAACGGTCCCTTATAAACCTTACGAAGGTTCCAAACCTTCGTAAGGTTTTCTATTGGCTTAAGCCGGGAGTTAATGATGGCACTAATAGAGAACCACTTCAGTGGTTTCCCATTTTGTTTTCACGCCATTCAAAATGTTTTTTTTAAAAAAAAAAAATTTTATATTAGGATTCCCCTTGGGGAATTAATCAAACCAAAAGGAAGAGTACAGATGCCATTTACAACAATAAGAGTGATTGAAAAAGTATTTACTGACGAGCAAAAAAAACAAATGCTTGAAAATGTAACCGAAGCATTGGTTGAAGTCTGTGGAGAGAAAACCATACAAGGACAATGGGTGACCATTGAAGAAGTCAAAAAGGGAGACTGGGCAATTGGGGGTCAAATAGCCAATCCTAAATAATTGTAATTGTTAACCATTCAAAAGGTTAACACAAATCAAGAATCGTAGGCAGCCATCCCCGTTTCTTGCTGGCCTATGATGAGCGTATGCATCTCGTGGGTCCCTTCATAAGTATAGACCGACTCAATATTGGCCATGTGGCGGATGGGCGAATAATCTTCTGTTTCAAACCTTCGTAAGGTGATTAAACAACTACCGGATCTGATATGACAGCTTTTGGTAATTTTTTCAGATTTTTCCCAGCAATATACAAATCCATGGCTTTTTGAGCATTTAGCCAGAATTCTGCTGTAGTGTTAAATGTCGCTGCTAATTTTAAAGCCATGACCGCACTTAATCCGCTTCGTTCATTCACAAGCCGGTTGACTACTTTAATATCGCACCCCACATGGTCAGCCAGTTGCTTTTGACTCATTTTCAAAGGAGCCAAATATTCATCTTTTAAAATTTCACCAACGGATGTCGGTTTTCTTTGAATTTGAATCATAATTTTTTCCTTTTATTAATTAATGATTATCAATAATTGCCACTTTATAAGGACCAAGCGAATTCCACTTAAAAATAATTCGCCATTGATTATTTATTCTGATACTATACCAACCTTCCCATTTCCCCTTTAATAGTTCTAAACGATTGGATGGCGGCGATTTCAGATCAGAAAGAATATTAGCATAGTGCATCATATCTAATTTTCGTTTTGCAATTTTCGTAAGATTTTTCCATCCAACTTTTTTCCTCACAATTCCAAAAACATAAAATGTTTCTGTATTCTTGTCTGAAAAGGATTGAATCACTATCAAAAATTACCTTGTATAGGTATACCCGAACAAGGGATATATTCTTTCAGTCGGGTATAAAGATATTTATAATTACGAATCGTAGGCAGCCATCCCCGTTTCTTGCTGACCTATGATGAGCGTATGCATCTCGTGGGTCCCTTCGTAGGTATAGACGGACTCAATATTGGCCATGTGCCGCATAATAGGATAATCTTCTGTCACCCCGTTGGCTCCTAACATTCCACGAGAAATCTTGGCAACATCTCTGGCTAGTTCACAATTATTCCGTTTCGCCATGGATACTTGCTGAAAGGTCATGGTGCCTTCATCTTTCAACCGTCCCAAGCGATAACACAAAAGCTGCGCTTCCGTGATTCGTGTGACCATGTCCGCCAACTTCGCCTGTGTAAGTTGATATCCGCCGATGGGCTTGGAGAATTGTTTCCGCTCTTTGGAATAATCCAAGGCTGTGTTGTAGCAGTCCACCGCTGCCCCAACCATCCCCCATGAAATTCCGTACCGCGCCTGGGTGAGACAACCCAATGGACCTTTCAATCCTTCAATATTGGGGAGCCGTGCCGAATCGGGCACACGCACATTCACCATAGAAAGTTCTGACGTAACAGATGCTCTTAAACTCAATTTCCCATGAATGTCGCTGGATGTAAAACCATCCATTCCTTTTTCAAGTAAAAATCCCCGGACGATGCCTTCTTCATCCCGAGCCCAAACCACGGCTACATCAGCCAATGATCCATTAGTAATCCACATTTTATTTCCGTTGATGATCCAGTCGTCGCCATCCCGTTTGCAACGAGTGGCCATGCCACCGGGATTGGAACCGAAGTTCGGCTCTGTGAGACCAAAACAGCCGATCTTTTCACCGGCGCCTAATGCGGAGAGCCACTTGGCTTTTTGTTCATCCGAACCATAAGCGTGGATGGGATACATGACCAACGCACCTTGCACACTGGCAAAGGATCGTAAGCCTGAATCGCCCCGTTCCAATTCATGGAGAATGAGTCCATAAGCCACATTACTCACGCCGGCACCACCGCTTTCTTCCGGCAGAGATGATCCCATAAATCCCAGTTCGCCCAGTTTGGGGACCAGTTCCAAGGGAAATGTGCCTTTTTCGTAATGCTCATTAATCACAGGCATGAATTCTGTTTGGACGAAATCATGGGCCGTTTGCTGAATCAGCAATTCTTCTTCGGAAAGAAGGTCGGTTATATTATAAAAATCTGGACCGTATTGTTTCATGGTTTTCCTTTAAAAATTGGGGTGAAAATTACACTTGAATTCCCATTGATTTAGCATATGAAATGAGTTCATTATCCGTCCAATCTACCTTCTCCGGATGAGATTTAATGAGCTTTAAAATAGAATCTATTTCAGACTTTTTCAGGTTAACTCCCAATGACACAAATTTATTTTGAACGGCGGCTTTTCCTGTGTATTTATCGATGACCAGTTTCCTGATCCTGTTCAACGATTCCGGGTCCATAGCTTCGTAAGAACGGGGATCCTTCATCACTCCTTTCACATGAAGTCCCGCTTTATGGGAAAAAGCATTCTTCCCTATAATGGGTTGATTGGCATTTGAATCCAAATTTGAAAAGGATTGGACCATTTTCGTCAGTTCGGGGATCATACTCAAATCCCAATTATTTTTTACATCATAAATATTGACCAATGCTAGGGCAACTTCTGCCAACGGAGGCAACCCAACTCTCTCCCCCAATCCATTAATAGCCACATCAACACATTGGGCACCTGCTTCTAACGCAGACAATGCATTGGCGGTAGCCATGCCAAAATCATTATGACAATGAACATGAACCGGTATATCCACTTCTTTTACAATTCGGCTCACCAGTTCTTTCGTTTTGGATGGCGTCAAACAGCCAACCGTATCCGCCAAACTGAAGCGATCAGCCCCAGACTGCTGAACCAAATGCCCTACTTGAATCAGGAATTCAAGATCGGTTCGACTGGCATCTTCTGCTGTGAATCGAAGTTTAAGTCCCTTGTCCTTCCCATATTTAACGGCTTTTTCAATTCGTCTTAATGCTTCTTCCTTCTTGACATTAAATTTGTATTTGAGACTCAATGGAGATGTACCGAAAAATATTCCCATCCATGGAACTCCGATGGTAACGGCATGATCTATATCGGAGATTGATGCACGCCCGTGTGCTACTTTTGACGCATTAAGATCAAGGTCATTTAATGCAATTACAGCTTCGTAAACATCGGGAGAAACAGCCGGATGGCCCAGCTCAATAAAGTCCACACCAAAAGCATCCAACCGGTTTGCCAATGCGATTTTTTCTTCTATGGAGAATGATACACCTGGCGTTTGCTCTCCTTCTCGTAAGGTGGAATCCAGAAGTTCAATATTTGGGTTCAAATTCATGAATTCAAATTAGGCAGTTTTTGATTGGTTTTCATTACAATTGGCTCATTTTTCTGTCTTAGGTCTTCTAGCTTTCACTTAATTTTACGCTCTTAAATTAACCAAATTATATGATGAATACGACAAAACGAGAAATGGTAGATGGAGCCGCTGCCATAGCTAGGGGAGCTTTGGATGCAGGCTGTAATTTCTATGCCGGCTATCCCATCACTCCTGCATCAGGAATTTTAGCTCACATGCTTCGTGAATTGCCAAAAGTTGGCGGAATCGGATTCCAAGGCGAAGATGAAATATCATCCCTGGGACATTGTATCGGAGCCGCAACAGCCGGCGCCACAGTTTTTACAGCCACCAGCGGTCCGGGACTTTCTCTTTATTCCGAAAATTTAGGGTTGGCCATTATGATGGAAATTCCTCTAGTCATTGCCATTTCCCAGCGGCTTGGACCTTCTACAGGTGCTGCCACAGCCTCCGCCCAGGGCGATATTCAGTTCATGCGATGGTGCACTTCCGGAGGCTATCCCATGATTGTCCTTTCACCTACAAACATTCCTGAGAGTTATCATTTAACCAAACGAGCATTCATATTGGCCAAACGATTTCGCACACCTGTTTTTCTCGCTACAGATAAAGATACAGTGATGACAACAGAGTCGGTATCCATCAACGATATGAACATAGCACCGGATTGGCCAACCATTTCTAACCAACCCATTAATGCTCCGCTGGATCCTTATCGCATTCGGGGTCCAATTCACCATTATACGGGGTCAAGTCATAATGAAGAGGGGCATATCACGAAAGATCCGGAGATAATTGTGGAATTAAATGAACGGCTGAAACAAAAAATTGATTTGCATACCGATGAATTGGAATTGGTCAAAACTGATCTCCAGGATGGCGCTGATACATTGATACTCAGTTATGGAATTACGGCCCGGTCTACGGAAGAGGCAGTCAACCAACTCAGGAAAAATGGAGAAAAGGTCTCCGTCCTAACGATTTATTCACTTTGGCCCGTACCAGAAAAGAAAATTCTGGAAAGTCTCTCGAGTATTAATCGCATCATCATCCCGGAAATGAACCATGGCCAATACCGCCATGAAATTGAACGATTGGTGGACCGGGAAACCACACTCTTGGGAGTCAATCGAGTTGATACCATTTTGATAACACCTGAAGAAATAATTGAGGCTTACTATGGCTGATGACAAGTTTGACACATTTATCGCCGAAGAGAACCTGCCTTATGAGTTTTGTCCGGGGTGCAGTCACGGAAAAGTCCTCGGTGCACTGAGTACCAGTTTAAAACAACAAGAGTTCGATCCTTCGGAAGTCGTTCTCGTTACTGACATTGGGTGTGTGGGACTTTCAGATAAATATTTTATTACCCATGCTTTTCATGGCCTTCACGGAAGAGCCATTACTTATGCATCAGGGATAAAAATGCAAAACCCGGATTTGAACGTTGTGGTTTTGATTGGTGACGGAGGATGTGGCATAGGAGGTCACCATCTGTTGAATGCAGCCAGATTAAACACTGATATCACGGTTCTGGTTTTTAATAACTTTAACTTCGGAATGACGGGGGGGCAACATTCTGTTACCACACCGCTGAACAGTATAACCGCTACCACAGCATTAGGCAGTACCGATGCGCCTATGGATATTGCTGGGACAGTACAAGTGAATGGGGGTGGCTTCATAGCAAGAAAAACTGCTTTCGATAAAGACCTCCCTGACGTTATTGAAAACGCCATGACCCACGATGGATTCGCTCTTCTGGATATTTGGGAATTGTGTACGGCTTATTATGTACCACGAAACGACTTTGGCCGGAAAGATATGTTGGGGTATATGGATGCAATGAAAATGGAGTCTGGAATATTACAGGAAACAGACCGACCGAGTTTTCAAACCAGTTACAAAAATATTCAGGAGCAATCACGCCTGCAAAAACCAATGGAAGGATTGGTGCTTGAAACAAAATTTGAGTCAGATTTGGATAAACCAATTCGAATCGTTCTTGCCGGAGCAGCAGGACAAAAAGTCGTCTCTGCCGGAAATTTGCTGGCATCAGCCGCTACCCTGTCAGGCCTATGGACCAGCAGAAGGGCAGATTTCCCCATCACAATTCAAACAGGATTTTCTATAGCAGAAGTTGTCATCAGTCCTGAACCTGTCCTTTATTCCGGGATGTTAAAACCGGATGTTGCCGCCATCATTGCTCCGGAGGGAAAGGCAAAAATATCCTGCCTGACTAAAGCAATGAAAGAACCTGACACAATCTATTATTTGGATGGGCTTGGAGATATGGAAACAGAGGCAGAATTAATACCGTTGGACTTTCCTGAAAACGCCCAAAAGGAAATCAGAAAAAATATATCCGCTCTGACTGCCGGATATCTCGCAAAATCTTTAAACTTGTTTCCATTTGAGGCCCTGAAAGAAGCAGTCCGCCAAATACAAAAACCAAAGATAGCTGAAATAAATCTGGGGGTTCTAGCTCACTTCGAATAATATTTCGCTACAGAGATCACAGAGAACGCAAAGAAAAATTAGATATTTTCAAATAATTTCGAACTTGAGCCACCTAGATTGTGCAATGCTTCCAATAATAGATTAGGGTAAAGTACCAAAAGAGCCACTAAACATGAGACCTTTCAAGTTGTTTAAG
>CAZJUP010000033.1:0-7019 GCA_964549275.1 uncultured bacterium
ACCAAGTATTTTTTGGAGAATCATACAATGTTGCACTTACTACTTGAATCCAGGATTGATATTAATTATATTTATTCCGACAAGACAAGACGTTTAAAACTCCCTAAATAAAAAAGCCCCTTATAGCAGGGGCTTTTTAAAGCTATACCATTTTCAGGTAAAGCCGAAAAGTAAATAGTATACTATTTTAGTATCTCGGACGGCGAGGTTTATCCTCTCGTGGTCGAGCTTCGTTTACTTTTAAGGCACGGCCATCTACATCTTTTCCATTCATTTCTTGAACTGCAGTTTCTCCTTCTGCCTTATTAGGCATTTCAACAAAACCGAACCCTTTTGATCGACCGGTTGCACGGTCTGTAATAATCCGAGCACTATCCACTGCACCATATTCTGCAAATGCTGCTTCTAAATCACTTTCGGACATTTGATAGGAAATATTCCCTACATATATATTCATTTATCTTTCCTTTTCAGGCGTTTAAATCCTGAAGCCTATTAACTACGAAAATGCAACGCTGTGCATTATACCACATTGATACCTTAGCTTTGAATGATGAGAAAATTAAAACCCAACGATACAGGCCATAAAATATCCTCAGCGGCTTTTCAAATTTACTTTTAATTGTTTACACATCCTAAAAATCAATTCAAACAATTATTATTTTTAAAATCGTAAAACGTAACTAAACCTGAAGTTATCTATTTTATTGGTTTCATCCGTATGATTAAATTAAAATCTCCGACCTTTATGGCAACCAAATCATCCCAAAAGCTGGATCGCGTCCTTTCTTTACTTGATGCCACCATGATCAATGCCGGTGGTATTATTGGCTCTGGAATTTTTATGGTTCCGGCAACAGTAGCCCTGTTAACAGGCTCAACATCATTAATTTTCAGTGTATGGATATTGGGAGGGATTATCAGTCTATTTGGAGCATTATCTGTTGCAGAACTTGGTGCTGCTATGCCCCGGGCTGGAGGTCAATATGTTTACCTAAATGAGGCTTATGGACCAATATGGGGTTATCTCTATGGATGGTCTGCTATTGCAGTTATCAATACGGCATCCATTGCAGCAGTGGGAGTTGCATTTTCGGAATATCTGGGTTTTTTCTTTCCACTCTCTGCTTGGGGTATTAAAGGAATTGCTGTCTTTTCTATTATAGTGTTAACCATTCTAAATATCGTTGATGTAAAATCAGGAGCAAGAGCACAAAACGTCTTCACTTTTCTTAAAATTGGCGCTATTCTGGGTATTATTGTTTTGGGGTTGTTTATGGAAGGGGGAACCGGTTCTAACCTGCGCCCATTATTTTCTTCCCAATCCTTCACAAGTATGGTTGGACCGTTTGGATTAGCCATGGTGGCTGTGCTTTGGACTTTTGATGGGTGGATATTTGTCACTTATGTAGCCGGCGAAGTAAAAAATCCCGGGCGTAATATTCCTCTCTCTCTAATCTTTTGTATGATAATAGTCACATCAGTGTATTTATTAATCAATTTTGTTTTTACCTATACCCTTGGTATTGAAGCCATGGGAGCATCATCATTAGTTGCTTCAGATTCCGCTGCGGTTTTCTTGGGAGAAAATGGAACGGCTATAGTCACTATTATAATTCTTATTTCACTAATGGGAGCAAATAACAGTTTTGTTCTCACCAGCGCCAGAATCAATTTTGCTATGGCCAAAGACAAGCTCTTTTTCAATACTGCAGCAAAAGTGCATCCAAAATTCAAATCGCCAGCCAATGCGTTAATCATTCAGTGCGTATGGGCATGCCTGCTTACATTTACAGGAACATTTAACCAGCTTATAACCTACATCATTTTTGCTTCTTGGATTTTTTATGGAATGTCTGCAGGAGCTGTTATTATTTTACGGAAAAAAGAACCAAAGTTGGAGCGACCTTACAAAACACCACTTTATCCGTGGATTCCCATTATTTTTATATTGTTTGCCATTGTCCTGACCATCAACACCATCATGGAAGCGCCACGTGATGCCGCAATAGGAGCCGGGATTATATTGTTGGGATTGCCCTTATATTACTATTGGAATAAAAATGAATGACCTGAAAACAAAAATCTCTAATGCAGTTTACGCTCATAGTGATGAGATAATTGATTTTATCCAATCTGCAATCCGTCTTCCCAGCCTGGCAAATGACGAAGGGCCTGTACAGGATTTCATCGCGGAAAAACTGCAATCACTTAATTTGAAGGTGCATAAAGTACCCGTAGTTTTTGACGAACTTAAAAACCATCCTGCTTTCAATGATGATGGGGACTCTCCTGATTCCCGGTATAATATTGTGGGTCATTGGACAGGAATGAACAGCGAAAAATCTCTGATACTCAACGGGCATGTAGATGTGGTTCCAACAGGGGCAGAAGAACTCTGGGATAACTCTCCCTGGTCCGGCAATGTGAACAATGGTAGAATCTATGGCAGGGGGGCTTGTGATATGAAAGCAGGTTTGAGTGCCGGTATTTTTGCTGTTCAGATTCTCCGGTCTATTGGCTATAAACCCCTTGGGAATGTCATGATTCAATCCGTGGTAGGTGAAGAATCTGGCGGCTGCGGTACGTTAGCAAATATTGTAAAGGGCTATTCCGCTGATGGTGCCATTATCCTGGAACCTACCTCCTTGAATTTATGTCCAATCCACTCTGGCGCTCTCAATTTCCGGTTAACCATTTCAGGTAAAGCCACCCACGGAGCCATGCGATGGGAAGGGGTCAGTGCTATTGAAAAATATAATTTGATTCATCAATCAATACTTACTTTTGAAGAAAAACGCAATGCTGCTTATCAGAACAAATATTATAAAGAATACCCCCAGGCGGCGCCCATTAATATTGGCACTATTCAGGGGGGAGACTGGCATTCCACCGTACCGGATAACGTTGTAGCCGAGGGACGTTTTGGTATTTTCCCCGGTGAAAGTAACCATGAAGCCAGAATGGAATTTGAAAAAAATATTCGTCAAACTGCTTTACAGGATGAATGGCTTAAAGAAAACCCACCCCTTGTGGAATGGGTTGAAGGTCAGTATGAATCGGGCTATACAGACCCGGCTCATCCTCTGGTTCAAACCCTTGCTGAATGCTATACCAATACCGCAGACAATGAACCAATAATTGAAGGCGTTACTTATGCTGCGGACATGGCTCTTTTTACCAATTACTGTAATATTCCGGCTGTATTATTCGGCCCGGGAGATGTGCAAAATGCCCACGCCGTTAATGAATATGTAAACATTAAGGATGTACTCAAAACTGTAGAAGTACTAGCAAATTTCATTGTGAATTGGTGTGGAGGTGATATTGAATAATTTCGGTTGTCAAAATATGGTGGATTCTATAAAAAGAATTCTCATCAAACGCCCTGTTGATGCGTATATAAATCAAACCAAGATAAATGATGAGTCTCCCAAGCTCAACTACATTAGTGCCCCTGATTTTGAGAAGGCACAATCAGACTACAATTCATTTGAACAACTCATAGAATCATTTGGCATAAAAATTCATACTCTCCCTGAAAACAAAACGACTTCACTTGATTCCATCTATACACATGACCCTTGTATTGTTACCAACAGAGGTGTCATTCTTTGCAATATGGGTAAAAAGGAACGGCTTCCTGAATCTAAAGAAATGGAGACCTATTTTACTGAAATCGGCATACCCATATTAGGACATATTCACACACCTGGGACATTGGAAGGGGGTGATGTTGTTTGGATTAATGAGCGAACAGTAGCTGTAGGAGAAGGCTACCGAACCAATTCAGAAGGAATTCGTCAGTTTCGTACCCTATTAGGTGATTTAGCGGATGACGTTATTTCAGTCCCCCTACCCCATTGGAATGGCCCTGATGAATGCCTGCACCTTATGTCCATGGTAAGCCCAATTGACCATGATTTATTTTTGGTTTATTCAAAACTCCTTCCCGTTCCTTTTCGACAATTTCTTTTGGAACAAAATATAAAATTGTTAGAAGTTCCAGACGCAGAATATGAATCAATGGGCTGTAATGTCCTTGCTGTTGCACCACGCAAATGCATAATGATTGACGGAAATACTGAAACACAAAACAGACTGAAAGCAAATGGTGTTGAAGTGCATACTTACGACGGAACAGAAATATCAATTAAAGGCGGCGGAGGCCCCACATGTCTTACACGACCGTTTTTGAGAGTAGCCAAATGAGTTCCTCCAAACATTTCACCGCAGAAACACAGTTAAATCTATCTCCATTTTTTGAACGAACATCAAAGCTGAACGAATCCCAGGAATGGCGGCGTTGGTCAGGATATCTTTCTGCCACCAATTATGAACTCACCCACGAAAATGAATATTTTGCTATCCGCACCAAGGCGGCTCTTTTAGACATTACTCCATTATATAAATATATTATTGAAGGCCCTGATGCACAATCTTTTCTGGATCGGTTGGTTACGCGGAATATACAAATCTGCAAAGTAGGGCAAGTCATGTATACCCCTTGGTGTGATGAGGACGGGAAACAAATAGATGATGGTACCGTCCAAAGATTGTCACAAGACAAGTTTCGCATCACAAGCGCAGAACCTAATTTAGAATGGATTAACCACAATGCTGCAGGGATGGATGTTGCGATTTCTGATGATTCAAAATCCACTGCCAGCCTTGCTCTACAAGGACCCAACTCAAGAGATATTTTGAATGCCTGCGCAAAGGATTCCCTTGATACACTCAAATTTTTCTGGATGATGGATACACAGTTTAGTGATATTCCTGTTTCCATTTCCCGCACAGGCTACACGGGTGATTTGGGATATGAAATTTGGATGAAACCGGACGATGCTTTGGCAGTGTGGGATTTGCTTTTGGATAAGGGAAAACCTTTTGGCATCACTCCTACAGGGCTTCACGCTTTGGACATGGCTCGGATTGAAGCCGGGCTCATTCTGCTCGATGTAGATTATATTTCGGCCAGACACGCTATAATTGAATCTCGTAAATCTTCTCCTTTTGAATTGGGATTGGGCTGGGCAGTCAAATTAAAGAAAAAAGATTTTATCGGTAAAAAAGCATTGGAAGCTGAAAAATCCCGCAAACCTGAATGGGAATTTGTAGGTCTCGAAATTGAGTGGGAACCTTTTGAAAAACTTCATCGAAAAGCAGGGCTGCCTCCAGGGCTTCCATGCACCGCATGGCGAACAAGTACACCCATATATAATGGGAAAGAACAAGTAGGATATGCCACAAGCGGAACATGGTCACCCATTTTAAAACGATATATTGCATTGGCTCATGTAAAATCTGAATATGCAAAAGAAAATACACAACTTCATTTTGAATTAAAGGTGGAACACTTTAGAAAACTTTCTCCGGCGCGGGTGGTGAAAACACCCTTTTTCGACCTTGAAAGGAAACGGTCATGCCCGGCGTAAAAAAATATGATGCCATTATCATTGGCGGAGGGCATAACGGCTTAACTGCCGCTGCTTATCTTGGACGAGCAGGAAAAAAGGTTTTAGTTTTAGAACGCCGCCATGTCCTTGGTGGAGCGGCTGTGACGGAAGAAGTTTTTCCGGGATTCAAATTTACGGTTTGCTCTTATGTGGTCAGCTTAATGAAACCGAACGTGATGCGGGAACTCATGCTACCACAATTTGGGTTGGAACTCCTCCCCCTTGAAAGTACGCTGACGCCATTAGATGGAGATTATTTGATTCGTACCGCAGACAGCGATGAGACGTACAGAGAAATTGCTCGTCATTCACGGATAGATGCAGAAGCCTATATGCGTTTTGGGCCAGCTATGGGGCAAATAGGTATGTCAGTACGGCCTATTTTAGAAACCATTGCGCCTAATGCTATTCGCCCTAGTTTGTCAGATTTAAGCGCCTTGAAAAAATTGCTGAACCATTTTCAATCCTTAAGCTCCGAACAATTTGAATATTTAACCAAACTAATGACCATGAGTTCGGCAGATTTTTTGGATGAATGGTTTGAGTTTGAGCCCCTGAAAGCCACCATGTCTGCCAGTGGAATTATCGGTACATTCATGGGCCCAAAATCTCCCGGTTCAGCTTATGTTATGCTCCATCATTACATGGGCGACATTGACGGTGCTTTTCGGGCTTGGGGTTTTCAACGGGGCGGTACCGGTGCAGTCAGTATGGCCATTGCCCGTTCAGCAGAACATTTTGGTGCAGATATCATGACGGAAAAAGCTGTCTCGAATGTCATTGTGAAAAATGGTAGAGCCGTAGGTGTTGCTCTGGAAAACGGCGATGAATTTTCAGCTGACATTGTTATTTCCGGTCTGGACCCAAAACAAACATTTTTGAATATGGTGGATGAAAACGATTTACCGGCAGATTTTGTGACTGATATCAAAAACTTCCGCATTCGAGGCTCTTCAGGAAAAGTTAATTTAGCTTTAGATGGCCTTCCAAATTTCACTTGTCTTCCCGGCGAAGGGCATCATCTTCGAGGAGCAATCTCAATTAGTCCAAGTTATGACCATTTAGAACAAGCTTACGACGATGCCAAGTATGGTCATTTTTCTCAAAAGCCCTTTATGGATATTATATTACCGTCTGTTCTGGACCCGGAAATGGCACCGCCCGGGAAACACGTAATGTCCTGCTTCGTGCAATATGCTCCGTATGATATTAATGGTGGCTGGGATGATACAAAACGGGAGGCATTTGGTGATGCAGTAGTCAATACTCTTGCCAGGTATGCTCCAAATATCAAAGATATCATTCTCCACAGACAAGTAGTAACCCCTGCGGATATGGAAAAAACATTTGGACTTACCGAAGGAAATATATTTCACGGAGAACTTTCTTTACAGCAGTTATTTTCTTTTCGCCCGGCGGTTCGGTGGGCAGATTACACCACACCTATCAAGAATTATTTTCAATGCGGTTCCGGTACACACCCCGGTGGAGGCATTACCGGTTCTCCCGGTGAAATGGCTGCCAAAAAAATATTGGGAATATGGAAATGAGTCGTACAGA
>CAZJUP010000034.1:0-6969 GCA_964549275.1 uncultured bacterium
ATGAAGTATTTTTTGGAGAATCAGACACTGTTGCACTTACTACTTGAATCCAGGTCTCAATAAATCTATTGTTTTTCATATTTCCACCTTGATTATTTCTTTTTGTAATTATTCATTTAATTTTTCTCTGTGATCTCTGTGGCTCAATAATTAGACCCCAAATATTCGTTTAACAGCCAACGCACAATTCCCCGGATCAACCACAGTCAGCACAGGTGTATTGCTGGGCATTTGCAATGTGGAATGGATATTCACCAGCATATCTGCTTTATCAGAAAATGGCGGGCATCCCAGTGTTGGGAATTCAGAATTCGCTGCCACAAATCCGGATAAGGCATTGGATCGACCGGCGATGGTGATATATACAATATTTTTACCATCTTTATTGTTTTCTAAAATTTCCAACACCTTCAACGGCTGCTTGTGAGCCGATGCTGCATGCTGTTCCCAGGTGATGCCGTATTCGTCTAATTTGTCAGTAATTTTTTTTGCATGGGGTTCGTCAGAGGTTGAACCCATGATTATTATTGCTTTCATTTTTCTTCCTTGTTAATTGCCACAGAGCACACAGAGATTTATCACAAAGCCTTTCCATTTATGCTCTGTGATCTCTGTGGCTACAAATGATTCTTTAAATTTTCGTTAATTCTTTCCTGAACCGGTTTACCTACATCCGGGAATGGGAACACCTCGCCAGTGATGGTTTCATACAAATAGATGTACCGACTGGATAGCTCTGCCACCAAATCGTCCGGCGCATCCGGCAATGTTTCATCGTTGTATGGATCACAATTATCCACGAACCACAACCGCAGGAATTCTTTATCAATATTCTGGGGTTCTTGTCCAGCAGCCATCCGCTCATCGTAGGATTCAGCGATCCAGTATCGGCTGGAATCCGGCGTGTGAATTTCATCAATCAGCACAATGTTGCCATCGGCGTCACGGCCCATTTCATATTTGGTGTCCACCAGGATCATACCGTTTTCTGCCGCTTTCTTTTGTCCGAATGCAAATAATTCCAAAGCCTTCTGACTGCAGTAATCCCAGTCTTCCTGTGTCATCCATCCTTCGCTTACAATTTCTGGCGGTGCGATGGGGCGGTCATGATGCTCTTCCTTTGTGGTGGGGGTGAGCATGTTCTCTGTCAGCTTTTGATTCTTCTTCAATCCTTCTGGTATAATGTTTCCGCAATATTCACGGTCGCTGTTGTTGTAGACCGTCCAGAGTGATGTACTGGTGCTGCCGGTGATATATCCGCGGACCACAAACTCAATGGGGAAGACATCACACTTTTTCGCCAATGTTACATTGGGGTCGGGAACGTCAATTACTTGATTGGGTATAATATCCTTGGTTTGTTCAAACCACCATGCGCTGGTGAGATTCAGCACTTGTCCTTTGAAAGGGATAGATGCCAGCACACGATCAAAGGCGCTTTGGCGATCGGTGGTGATGAGCGCAACGGTATCGCCCAAATCATATTGATCCCGAACCTTGCCGGTTTTTTTGGATCCGCTGGGCAGATTGGTTTCAGTTAATGTGTTGTTCAATTCCGCTTCGATGCGGCCTTTGTAATGTTCAGTTGATTCTATAGCATTCATGAGATAATGGGTTGAATAAAATGTGAGAGTCCAAAATGTTGCCTATAACCAATTCAAAATTACTGCCGTTTACGGTCACATTCCATATGACACCGCGCTTTAATTCGGTAAGTTTGGTAATTTCAAATCGTTCGGTCAGGGATTCAAACTTCGCACGGCTGTGCATATCTTCTTTTTGCCGCACCAAGAAGGATGCGGTGTTTTCAGCAGGATGGATTTCGCTGATGAATTCTTTGTTAGAGTTATAAAGCTCCCCCGTGGTGTCAATCTTTTTCAGGACGTCATGCCGGTCGCCATCCGTGGATATTTCCCAATGAGTCTGCCGGGTGATGGTGACATCGTGCCCCAAATGATCCAAGGCATTATGGACGGACGCCGCTTCGTTGTCCGTGATGATCATATCAATGATCCATTCTGTAGCATCGGTGTTTGGTATAAAATCTTCCACATCATAATGGGGGCGGTCAATGGATAGTGTATGGTCGGTTACGGGATTTCCGTTTTCGATAAAGTCCTTCATGGATGAAAAAATGACATCCCCGTTTTCCGTCCGCTCCGGATGGGGCATCATGGCCATAACATTTCCTTTGGGGTTGCACACCGCCGCCAAGTTGTGCATAGATCCGTTGGGATTGGTGGGGAATTCATCCACCACATCGCCATCATCGTTGCAGTAGCGGTAGACGGTTTGGTCATTGGCGATCATTTTTTCTAATAGTTCTTCGGGGATAATGAAACGTCCTTCGCCATGAGCCAGTGGAATGTTGATAAAATCACTTGTATTCAAATGATGTGTAAATGCACAGCGGTTTGGCTCAACGGACATTTTCAAATTGGCCCATGTATTATAATAGCCCACGCCAACCACATGTCCGCCTTTCACCCGTTTGTTATCTGTAAGCGCCACGCCTACACGGCCGTCTTCAAGTCCCGGGACGAGTCCACTTTCTACCAAAATTTGTGCCCCGTTACAGATACCCAAAACAGGTTTCCCTTTATCTGCTTCAATTTTGATTTGCTTCATGATGGGGTCCAGCGCTGCAATAACACCGGCACGGGATCGGTCTTCGTAAGAGAATCCGCCCACAATCACATAGCCGTCAAAGTCTGACAAAGATTCAGCCGGCTCATTCCATAAAAACTCCACGGGATTTAATCCCACGCGGCGGCAGGCCATGAGTGTTTCACGCTCCGTATTGGAACCGGGAAATTGGATGATTGCCACAGAGTTCACAGAGATTTTTCCAAGGTTGAATAAAGTGCGTCAAGTTCAGTTTGAAATTCAATCGTCTTTTCCAGCGCTGTCACTACCTTGCAATAATGGCGGGGGTCATCCATTTGTCGTCCTTTCCTGTCTTTTAAGTATTTCGCTAAAACTTGGTATCCGCCGATATGATAATTCCAAACTTCAGGTTTTACATTGGAAAAATATTTTTCACCATTGATATAAAGCCGTTCTTCATCTTCATTGTAATTCGGTTTTTCTATGGTATCATTTGTGCCAAATCCTTCATATTTAGAAACTGGGCGATTCAGAGTCGTACTTTTCAGTAAATGCAAGTCAGCAATTTTCTGCCCCAATTTTGCTACCGCATTAAACATATCTTTATCTTTGGTGAATGGAATACGGGGAAAATCAATTTTCAGAAATTCAGCATATTTTCCTCGGTACTCATTGCTGTATAAAACACCATAAATGTAGTAAAGTATGTTTTCCGGCGCAGGCGTTCTGCCAAAATTGGTTTTGAGTTCTTCTAAAATTTCAGGGGCAATATTTGGCTGTTTTTCAGTTTGTACTGCTTCAAATAAGTCGATTGGCTCTTCATTGTTTGGAAAACTATATAGGGGGAAAATATATCCTATTTCACTTGTTCTATTTGAAACATAACAGCTTTCAATTAGAGAATTAGTAATAAAACCATGTTGCCAACTTTCTCCAGTTTTTACTTGTCGCGTAGAAACAAGTCCCAAATTTTCTCCTTCTAACATATGACGCAATGTGTCATAAATTGGTCGCTCAACGATCCATTTTGAATAAGCAATAAATCTCGAGTCAAACAACCGATAGGATATAGGTTTTATTACATTTTGCCATTTGGTTTTTGCAAATTCTTTCCTGAATTCTTTCAATTTAAATGTAGTTGTATCCTTCAGCTTAAATCCCTGTTTAATTAGGTCATCATCTACTCTTAAATCGTGGAACTGTCTAATTTTATTTCGTAATGAATTTTCATCCATATCAATTGCGAACCTGTCTCTTGCAGTTACCACTCCAACATTGTTGATTGGAAAAATTTCTTTTATAGATATCCAATCCAGATAATGTTGAATTCCTTCCACATCTCGCTTTATAAAGAAGTAGTAGGGCGATTTTGGTTTTAGGGTTTTGTAACCACCATCTTGAACCGAATGGCTTTCCAGCCAATTATACTTTAAATCTCTTTTCCCAAATAAATCAGCATGGTAAACGCTTGTTTCGCCAGGAATTTTGTTTTTGATAAAAATGGCAACAGCGACTCCTTGCCGAATATCGAACACATTTTGATCAATGCTTCCATCAGGACAAGTTTCCTTCTTTAAAGAATTCCCATGCAAATCCAAAATATAGATTTCATCAAAAGTGTCCATAAGACTTTGGCGCATACCCCGAAAGGTGGGATTATCCAAATAAGAATGGTTGGTAATCATACCCACAATGCCATGTCCCGCTTTTTGGATTTTCCATTGAGCAAAGCGCAGGAATTTCACATAATCATCTTAAAGCCAAAGTTTCTTCTCACCTAAAGGTGCTCCATCTACCGTATAATAACTTTGAGCGCCGTCAATATCTTCCTTCAGCAGTTTTTCTGTCCATTCATTAATGTTAGAAGATATTCCCGAATAGGGCGGATTCCCCAAAATGACTAAAATGGGTTCATCCTTTTTCACCTTCCCTGCGAGCTTGCTTTCTTCGCTCAAACTACTCAAACCGGGGATGGTGGTTTGGCCTAAATCTTCCATATCCAATGTGTTGGTAAGAAAAAGATTGAAACGGTCGTCATCTTCTAATTGGTATCCCAACTCTTCAAGCATAAACCCAATTTTCATGTGACCAATGGCATAGGGTGCCATCATTAGCTCAAAAGCAAAATAATTTTTTAGAATCTGGTTTTTAATCAAGTTATGCTTGCCGCCTTCACCGTACTTGTTCACATATTCTTTAACCGCAATTTTTATAGCTTCAACCGGAAAAGTGAGTGTACCGCCGGCAGGGTCTAATAATTTTACTTCCTTGGCGGCAAGGCCGTCTTCCAAGTCAAAATTTGTTTTGAGTAAATGATGCAGTGATTTAACGATATAATGCACCACGGGTAATGGCGTGTAATAGACGCCCCGTCTTTCACGAACAGTTGGGTCATAATGATTCAAAAATGTTTCATAAAAATGAACAATGGGATCTTCACCTTTTCCGTCCCGGTAATAATCCTGCAGGATTTTCTTAACATTGGTTTTTTGTAAAACTTCCGCAATATCATCTACCATGACTTCCAGCGGTTTCGGTAAATCTGTAGATGAAACAAACCGGAATACATCCCGAAGAATACCGATGGTTGCAGGTATGTATTCATAAGCCAATTTTCGGTTAAATCCATTCGTCGCTCTTGTTCTGGCAGCGAAAAGTCCATAAGCTAATGTTTGGGAAAATAAATCTGCGAAATCTTCTCGTGTAAGCCCTGAAATCAGGTATTCCTGGAATGCGTTGTAAAAACCCATAATTTCACCACTGCCTTCAGATTCTTCCTTCAACTCTTCTGCAACCACCTCATCTTTTAAGAAATGGGTTTTTTCTGCCAATACTTTTGCAAGTAATTCAGCGCTGTCAATGGCGGGTAAAACAAATCCAAAATATTTACCTAATAATGATTTGAATTCGTCTTCATGTTCTATAGGTGTGGCCGTTTTTAATTTTTTGACAAGGGATGGACGGCCAATAAAAACCCGGTCAATTTCCGCACCGTTACGATAAAGCCGAAATTCATAAAAATCAGTCAGGATTAAATTAGGGAATGTCTTTAAATAGCGTTTAAGCTGATCGGTTACTACAACCTGATCCAAATTGGTTCCCGGCGGCTTTGCTTCCACATAACCAACAATTTCATGTTCACCATCCCAAACTCGAAAATCCGGATTGCCCGCTTCTGTCTTTTTAGGCAAAACAGTTACAGCGGTTTTATCCTTTCCAATTGATTTACCAAATTCTTCTAAAAGGGACTTTAAGGCAGGATAAAATGTTTCTTCCCGGTAATCACCACGAATAATGATTTCAGCAATTTCATTTAAATATGATTGAATCATATTATCTAAAGGCTTTTTATCCGATTAAAAGTTGACATATTTGCCTTTATCCTGTCATATGACAAACCGGACATCTACATGTCTGTCTATGCTCTTTTGTAAGAGAAAAACATATTTGACATCTACAAGAATCATAATGTTTTCCACCTGATTTTTTACAACTTGTGCAAATACAGTTCGAGTAATGTTCTCCTCCACGGCCCTTACAAATTGGGCAAATACAATACACACGATGCTCCCCACCGAATTTATGTTTTTGTTTTTCTTTTTTTTCTACATCAAGTTTGGTTTTTAACATAATTGTCTATCTCCTATTTTTATATAAAATCCATTTCGCAATCTACAAACATAATAATTTCGAATTTGCTATTCCGTGAACGCACGAACACATAAACACTCTTATATCTTTTTTAAACAATGTTGACCCCTTCACCGGAAACAACCGTTCCAATCTCATATACAGGTGTTAATTCGCTTAAAACATCTTTTACTAAATTCACATCATTTTCATCCACGATAAAGACCATGCCGATACCCATATTAAACGCACGGGCCATTTCATCTTCATCCACATTGCCGATGGATTGCATTACATCAAATACAGGAAGGGAAGGCCATGACCCTTTTTGAATTTCCACACCGCAAGCATCGGGCAAAATCCGGGGAATGTTTTCCACCAATCCGCCACCAGTAATATGGGCGATGCCCTTGATGTCAATCCCAGCATCCAATGTCGAAAAAACATGGTTCGTATAATTGATGTGCGGTTCAAGCAGAGTGAGCCCAACGGATTTTTCCAATTCGGGGATGGTATCATTCACATCATATCCGCCAATTTCAAAAAAGAGTTTTCGTGCAAATGAATAACCGTTGGTGTGCAATCCATTGGACGGAAGTCCCAACACCACGTGCCCCAGCTGAATATTTTCGCCCGTAATAATTTTATCTTTTTCCACCACGCCGGTGATGACGCCCACCAGGTCGTGTTCTCCCGGTAAATAGGTGTCGGGCATTTCTGCTGTTTCACCAC
>CAZJUP010000035.1:0-5784 GCA_964549275.1 uncultured bacterium
ATATAGCCTTAAAACATCCTGAGAAAACGCCAAGAGAGTTAGCCTGGTATATAACCGACAATGAAGGATATTATGTCTCTGAGTCCAGTGTTTACAGGATCTTAAGGGAATATGAACTTATGCCAAGTCCAGCCTTCATCGTCATATCAGCAGCAGATAAGTTTAAGAACCCAACAACCCGTATCAATGAAATGTGGCAGACTGATTTTACGTATCTACTGGTTACAGGCTGGGGGTGGTATTACCTGTCAACTGTACTGGATGATTATTCGAGATTTATCATTGCCTGGAAACTGTTTCGATCAATGAGGGCTCAAGATGTTCAGGATACTTTAGATATGGCTCTGGAAAAATCCGGTGTAGATAAAGTGATGGTGTACAATCGACCTAAGCTACTATCTGATAATGGTCCCTGTTATAAATCTCAGGAGCTGGCTGACTATATTGAACAGATGGATATGAAGCACGTCAGGGGTAAACCATTACATCCGCAGACTCAGGGAAAGATCGAACGCTATCATCAGACAATGAAAAATACAATCAAGCTTCACAACTATGAGTGTGTTGAAGATCTTGAAAAAGCATTGGCAAGTTTTGTAGATTATTACAACTATGAACGGTATCATGAGTCATTGGACAATATGACCCCAGCAGATGTGTATTATGGTAATGATTATAAGATTAAGAAGAGAAGGGAGAAAATCAAAAAACAAACAATGAAAAATCGAAAAAATACCAACCTGAAAAAGACCGCATAAGTTGGTAAATTAATAATGTTAACTATGCCCGAAGTACTCTCATAAGATTAGGTCTTTCGTGTCCAATCGTTTTTGAAAACGGACATACCACTTTTAACGGATATTAGAGAATTAAGGGCTGCCACACCTGAGGCTAAAGACTACGGAAATAGCGATGAAGTAAAAAATACTTACTCAGCCGTTGCCATATTGGTTGGAGGAATATTTTCCCGGGTTATTGGGAGTTTTTTTATGAAGGTTAACGCCCCCCCATATCCCACAAGGATATTTACTTCAAAACAGGAAGCATCATCATGGCTCAAAAAATATATTAAAGACTAGCGAAATATCAATTGACTGAAAAACATGAATTTAAAAAACAGGATGAGAGAATTTCTCAAATCCTTGATTATCTTATGCAAATAGCATCGGGAAATTATGATGCTCATCTGGAGCCTTCTGAATTGGAAGATGAACTGGATGGGGTCATTTTTGGTTTAACAAACCTTAAAGACGAACTCGAATATAGAGAAAAAAAACAAAATGTAGCGGAGGAACAGGTCGTCGATTATATTTCAAAATTGAAAGAAATCAAGTTAAACTTGGAGATTAAAGTCAGGGAACGTACTGACGAGTTGGAAAAACAGCTGAAAGAGTTAAAGCACAGAGAGAAGGAGTTAAAAGAAACTAAAGCAAGAGCAGAAAAATCGGAAAAATTTGCCAATAATATTATTGACAGTTCTTTGGATATGATCATTGCAGTCGACAACCGCGGATTATTGACGGAATTTAACCCGGCAGCGGTAAATATTTTTGGGTATAAGCAAAAAGATATACTGGGAAAGCATATTAATATTCTTTATGCGGATAAAGAAGAAGGGCTTATATGTAATAGTTACGATTTAATCTGACAATTGGAATGTGGCTTAGTTAATGGGGGTAGGTCACCGTAAAAACCCACCGCCGCCCCGTGGATGAAACCATGTCAAAAGAAATACTCCAAGAAGAAAACAGGGGAATTTTTGTCTGCGGCCCCAGTAGTACTGTTTATGAAAAGAAAGCTGCAAAATAAGAGGACCGAATTCCGGAACCGCGGTTTTTGGAATCCGTATTGTTAAATCTCAATGATTTAGGTGTCTAGAAAGTTGAACTTCATACTGAAAGCCATGTGTAATACTTGGAAACAGAATTAGGTATGGGAAAGGATGTAAATTTAATTAGATGCCCTTGCCAAAATTAAAAATGATATGCAATCTGAAAATACTGTCTTTGTGAAACTTTTTCAGAGAATAATTTCCAATGGATTGACGCCTAGCAATCCTATACTCTCCACCAAATGAAATTAGAGGCAATGCTTGAAGCTGGAAACCGGTGGTAACCAAATTTACATTTTCATATTTTGAAAGAACCAAATCTTCAACATTATAAATCAAATACCTTTTTAGCCTGAAGTAAACTTTCCAATGCTGACTGTTTTCTAAAATAAAAACAAGTTTTCCGCTCAGACCAGGCCCGTAGTAGTAATCTCTGGGAACGGTATCTTCATTCGAGGTGTTCCCCGCACTACCTAAAATAATTAAGGACGTGGAAAATTCGTTATGTAATGTAATCTGTGACGGCCATGAAAATGCCTGAACCGTTCCAAGGCCAATACTGGTGCTTGAAACTTTAAAATCATCGTGATTCATATAATCATAATTTTTGAAAATACCCGCCAATCGCGAATAATCAGTTTTCTTAACCAGGTGAAGTTTTTTCATTAATCCACTGGAGTAAACTTCACTGACAAAACCATCTTGTTCAAAATTTATGATACCAATGAATGTAAAATAATCGAAGGGGTTCTCATTCTTTGATTCAAAGGGATTCCCATAGAAAATGTGAAATCTCATAAATTGACGAGGAAATAGAAGTGAATTCCTATCCAACAAAAAACCACCTCCCCCTAAAGAAATACCCCCATCGTAGTCAATTCCTGTTTGGGGCTGTGGATGGAGAGTGTTTCCAAAAAGACGATTCAAACCCTGGCTGGGATTAACGAGAAAAGCCAGGAATTCCCTGCTCGGTCCCGGTTTTCCACTGAGAATTAATTGGCTCAATCGATGGGTGATTTCACCATAAGTTACTCCACTCAAGGGTGTCGTAATCATATCGTTTATGGAGGGATATTCCGTTTCCAATCCGATTTCCCAGATAAAACTGGATAAAAATGGATAGGGGATGGATTCCCAGAACGATAATCCCTGGGCCCGGGCGGCGGTAAAAACAAGAGCACCCTGGTAAGGGTGCCCGAATTGATTGACGTCAAATTCATCTTCATCCATGACCCAGCCATGTTCTACATTATTTTGAAAGGATTGCATACTGATGTTTGCCCAGGGCTCTTGAGCCAGATAACGATTATATCCCCACACAGCGAAATCCACCCCTAAGGCCTGGTAGGTTGCGTTCCGAATTTTTTGTGAATGGGTTAATGTATCGGATTTCATATCCAGGGTTGTTTGTGCCCATAAAAGTGGTTTAAACATCAAAATTGTCATAAGAAGCATGACGGGGACTCCATGTAAACAGGAATTCTTTAAAGGTAAATATGGAGTTTTGTCCATGAGAGGATTGGATCATTACTCACAGGGAAAAAAGACCAGCCTAATTCTAAGGGACCTAAGATACTGTTATACTTTAGAGAAATATCCCCACCTCTTATCCAACCTGCTTTAGCCCCTAGAATCCGATCGGCCAAATATGTATTGTAGGACCGGACCGATAAATACACATCCTCACGGAAAATCGTTCGGGTAAAATCTAAAGAAATATTTGTAGAGGAATACCCTAGGTTATCCTCGTAAAATGTGTTTGTAAATCCGGAAGGTACTCCAGCCACGGGGGTCATCTCCAAAGGGACGGTTTCAGATGTTTTTTGAAATGAAACGTCCATGGAAACATTATACTTATTTCGTAAAGGGAGTCCAAATTTCACCTGTCCCCTGAGGCCTAAAAAGTCGTTTGAATCCCATACCCCGAAAATTAATCCTGTTTTGAATAACCACCCCTCAAGTACGGGGGTTGTTCTACGCATGTGGTTATTCTCAAAGTCCAGCCGAATCATAGGGTAAAGGGCTTTAATATTATCCAGACTCAAAATATTATTGATATTCACCCATTGGCTGGTTTCCAGGCCTACTTCACCAATTATTTGTTGGTTCCAGGATAGGAGAAAATGGGTAGATAATCCCATTCCTGATCTGAAGATATAAATATTATCCGGACTGTTTTCATTCTGCAGGACTTGATAATCTCCAAATGTATTTAATTCCCAGAGGTAATGGGAATTTTTCTTGGCATAAGGGAAAATAAATGTGTTAGGTGAAAGGGTAAAATCAATATGCCCTTTATAATTTCCCAACCCGACTTTTGATCGCATGGAATATTGATTATGGCCAAATCGGGAGTCCCAATCACCCGATATATTGAACCCATCAACACTACTAATTCTCAATTCGGGAACCATATGCATGGACGCTTTTTTTCTTATTTTTAGCGTTAATACCTCTCCATTTTCGGATAATTCAGGGATAATCAAATCATATCCATTTGTGGAATAAAGTGCATTAATCAGGTCCCGAAGTTTATCAGACGAATAAGCAAAGGGAGTATCAACCTCATAATCGATGTGAATGGGTTTTTCTGTTTTTTGGTCCACCCACCGAAAATGGTTTATTTTAATGCCGCTGAGTGCGTTTTGAAATTGGTGCTGCCGATTTTTTAGATATTTGAATTCTCGCTTCCGGTGCACTATTTCCCTAATATCTTTTCCGGCTTCATTTCCCGCCTTATAACCCCGCTGGATCAGGACTTCCCCGGCGGAAAAATCAAACAAGGTAAACCCTCTCGTATCCACATTTATAAAATAATCCCAATCTGAAATATGCTTTGAATCGCTATGAGAAAAAAGAATCCCGTTGAAAAAGTCAAAAAAATCAAATATGTCACTCACGTTTTCCACAGGTGGAGGGACATCATCCACATTGACAGCAATAATATAATCGGCACCCAATTTTCTCGCGATATCCGTAGGCATATTATTGTATATGCCCCCATCAATTATCATGCTTCCGTCTTGAATAATTGGGGGATAAACCATGGGCATAGACATGGAGATTCTCAGGGCTTCCGCAACAGACCCCGAATCATACACCACCGTTTTTTGTTTCACGACGTCCGCCCCAAGGGCTCGGAAGGGGACAAAAAGTGAATCAAAATTCGAATTAGCCAGATGAGAGGCTGGTGCCGTCAATAAAAATAAATCCCGCCAAAGGAGTTGGTCATTTAGTAAACCAGGGGGACCGGTGATTTGTCCTTCGGATTTTCGAATTGAAAATTTTCCAGACACCCGATCATTCCGGCGCCATACAGGAATATCACTCAGGTCGTTACGGCCGAGAAATAATTTCATGATGGTTTCATCTCTGGCCAGAGACTCCAATTGTTCAATGGGAATTCCCGATGCATACAATCCACCGACTAAAGCTCCGGCACTGGTCCCCACAATGAGATCGACGGGAATTTGATGTTCCTCCAGCGCCTTGAGGACACCAATATGGGCTAATCCCTGAGCACCGCCACCGCTTAATACGAGACCAATAGTCACCGGTTCTTCTTTTAATGGTGATTGTCCGTGAATTTCCGGTGGGCCTAAAACCAGAATAAGGTAAAAGATTAAAAAGGAAACATATCTTTGTGTTTTAATTGACGACCTAAGAATTTGAAATGTCTTTTCCATTAATGTTTTCCTTATCAAACTATCCATTCCCCCTATTGGATTCTTTATGAGTTAAAAACTGTATTTCACTTTTAAATACACCATATCATTATCATCATAATGCCCAAACAATCCAGTATTTTCGCTGTCTTCATCTCTGATAAAAACATTCGCACCCACTAATACTTCCAATCCATCAGCTACATCATAAGTCAAACTTGGCCTTATAAGCGCATCTTCATTATTTAGCCCAACATACCCAAAAAGTTGAAGCGTTAAGGTTTCTTG
>CAZJUP010000036.1:0-2082 GCA_964549275.1 uncultured bacterium
CCAGCTTGTTTTTTGACAGGACTTCCGACTGCCCCTCCTCATATGAGGAGGGGGGTGTGAATACGAGGTCTACGCTTAATCCAATGAATGGGGTGGTGGATAAAAAACTATTGTCAAACAGGGAACTAGAGGAACAAAATTGATTCCATTCAATAATTGAAAGGGTAAACAAGTATTCGATTTGAAATTTCACGCGAAGTAAATTCAGCAGATATATTTTGTCTAAACATTAAAATTCGACCAGAAAGAAGCCGATGAAAGGAATTATTTTAGCCGGAGGAAGTGGCACGCGTCTCTACCCCATCACCCAGGTGGCCAGCAAGCAGCTCATGCCCATCTATGATAAACCCATGATTTATTATCCCCTCTCCACCCTGATGCTGGCGGGAATACGGGATATCCTGATTATTTCCACACCGGAGGATACACCTAAGTTTGAAGCTTTACTTAAAAACGGAAGCCATCTGGGATTGAATTTTTCCTATAAGGTGCAGCCCTCTCCAGAAGGATTGGCTCAAGCTTTTATTCTTGGTGAAGATTTTATCGGGGAAGACGATGTTTGTCTCATCCTTGGAGATAATGTGTTTTACGGCCACGGATTGCCCTCGCGCCTTAGAGGAAGTGTAAATACCGTCCAAAAGAATCGCTCTGCTGTGGTTTACGGATATTATGTTCATGATCCAGAACGATATGGTGTGGTGGAGTTTAATTCTAATGGTGCGGTAACATCCATCGAAGAAAAACCCCAAACTCCAAAAAGTAACTATGCTGTAGCAGGATTATATTTTTATACCAACGATGTGGTTGATATTGCCAAAAACCTACAGCCTTCGGCCCGGGGAGAGCTGGAAATCACCGACGTCAATAAAACATTCTTACACAGAAATCAATTGTCTGTAGAACTCATGGGCAGAGGATTTGCCTGGCTGGATACGGGAACCCATGATTCACTGGTGGAAGCCACCCAATTTGTCCAAACTGTGGAAAAACGCCAAGGGCTGAAAATTTCCTGTATAGAAGAAATTGCCTACCGAATGGAGTATATCAGTCAGGAGCAATTACAGGCACTTGCTGAACCGATGGCCAAAAACCAATACGGGCAGTATTTGCTAAGAATAGCCAATGAACTCTAACAACAGCTAAAAGGAAAAGGACAACTGGAATGTATAATTTAGTCTTGCTTCGGCATGGAGAAAGTGAGTGGAATTTATCTAACCGGTTCACCGGTTGGACAGATGTGGACCTCACTGAAAAAGGCATTAAAGAAGCCCGCTCATCCGGAGAAATTTTAACTAAAGAAGGCTTTACTTTCGACTTGGTTCATACCTCCGTTCTAAAAAGGGCTATTCGAACGATGTGGCTGGCTCTGGATGAAATGGACCTCATGTGGATACCGGTATATAGACACTGGCGTTTGAATGAAAGACACTACGGCGCCCTTCAGGGACTCAATAAAGCTGAAACCGCACAAAAGTATGGAGATGAACAAGTCCTTATCTGGAGAAGAAGCTATGATACTCCTCCTCCTTCCCTGAGTCCGGAAGATGATCGACACCCGGGGAAAGACCCCAGATATACCCATTTATCTGAAACAGAATTACCCCTGTCTGAATGTCTGAAAGATACCGTGGACCGATTTCTTCCTTATTGGCATGAGTCCATTGCGCCAGATATTCAATCTGGGAAAAAAGTGCTGATTGTTGCCCACGGAAATTCTCTTCGAGCTTTGGTGAAATATTTGGATCAAGTTTCTGATGAGGAAATTGTGGGGCTCAATATTCCTACGGGGGTCCCTCTGGTTTACGAATTGGATGCATCCTTAAGACCCCTTCGCCATTACTATTTCGGCGATGAGAAGGTCATCGCCCAAAAAGCTGCGGCAGTGGCTGCCCAGGGGAAAGCAACTTCCTAACCGTTTCGAATAATAAAGTCAGGTTTGGGGATATTAGAAATTGATATTTATAAAAAATAATCGCCAATCAAAGGACCTGGCATTCAAAAAAATATAGAATTGTTCATTGGGTCTAAAAAACTATTCTGAAAAAGTGCCGTTATTTAGTGGAACTGCAGGTTACATTTCTG